>NZ_BMIM01000004.1 GCF_014642275.1 Flavobacterium lutivivi | reverse complement strand
GGCTCACCTCTTCCCATTCCGAACAGAGAAGTTAAGCCCGACTGCGCAGATGGTACTGCATTTTGTGGGAGAGTATGTCGCCGCCTTTTTTATAAAGAGCCTATCTAATTAGATAGGCTCTTTTTTTATTGTTGATTTTAAGTTGTATAATTTATAGAATAATGTGAGCATATATTTTTCAAAATACATTCTGTGCATTTAGGATTTTTTGGTCTGCAAATTTCTCTACCTAAAAACGATAATGACATGCCTATTTCACTCCATATTTTTTTTGGAAGTTTTTCTATTAGTTCTTTTTCTAATTTATTTCCATCATTTATTTCAGATGTGATGCCAATTCTTGGGACAACTCTAATGACATGTAAATCACATATTATGCCTTCTGCTGGTAAGTTTATTTCTTTTAAAATAACATTTGCAGATTTTCTTCCAATCCCCTTAAATTTTGTAAACTCATCTAGGTTTTTTGGTAAATCACTTTTTTTTAGAACATTAGAAATGTCATATATCCATTTTGCTTTTGAATGATAGTTTGTTACTTTAGTTAAATAAGAAGTGAATTCTTCTAGAGAACTTTTGCTAATAGATTCAAAATCTGGAAATTTATTAAAAAGACTTGGTGCTAGTTTGTTAATATTTGCATCTGAATCTCTTGCAGAAAGTATTACCATAACTATTAGCTGATAATTATTTTGATATTCAAGTGGATATTTTCTTCCTTTATATTTTTCTATCACTGGGATTAATTTTTCTTCCCAATTGTTTTCTTCAAATAAATTCATATGTCTATAACTGTAAGTTTGGGATACCTTCTTGAAGCTCATTTAAGCTAAAATGATAATTTACCAAAACGCCTTTATGAATTCCATTTACAACATCTCCAATTCCTGCAGCACGTTTAAATTTTCTATAGTTTTCTACATCCTTTTTTCTAATTGTTTCTAAAATTGACACGTCTTGAAAAAAGAAAACATCTTGATTTTGTTTGTTAATGCAATTTCTGTTTTTAAGACACCAAACAATAAAGAGAGGAACTTTTCCCTTATTGTGGATTTCAAAATATCGCTCTAAATCGCTTAAATTCAACGCAATAGTTTCTGAGGGTTTTAAGTTGCTTTTTGGTAAAATTTTTTCAACAGACATAAAAGTTCTTGATTGAACTTTAATTTCAATAAACGCTATTGCTTTTGTAATTGATTTTTTTGAAATAATTTCAATATCTGGATAACCATTTCTTTTACTTTTAAAGGCAAATAAATCTGGATAATTATCATTAATTAAACGAATTACTTCATTTTCAATTTTCTCAGAAAAATTAGCATCTTTTTCAAAATCATAAACTCCTTTTGAAATACCGTCGCACCTTGATACACACGAAGAGCAGTCAAAAATGTTTTTTGAAATAATTTTAGCCACCATTTTTATTCCTTTATAAATTTAACAATATTATCTATAATAGATTTATCGCCTAATATTTTTCGATGCCCAAGACCACTTGTAATGATAAGTTTGCTCTCTAAAAGTTTTTTGTGAATGTTGATCGCTGCTTTCAAAGGAACATCTTCATCATTCTCATCATGAATTATTAAGAATGGAGTTTTCACATGCAAAGCAGCATTTGATGTAGCATAATTTTCCATGGGCTCATTAAACTTTTTTTCGAAATACTCTTTCATCATTAACCCTATTTTTTGTTTCAAGTTTATTTTTTTAATAAAATCATCAATTATGTCTTGGATAATATCTCCACTTCCAATAATTACCCCTTTCTTGATTTTAAAGCCTTGTTTAACTGCATTTACAATTGACATGCCTCCAAGAGAATGACCTATGGCAAATTCAAATGGACCAAAAGTTTTATCTATTTCATGTATTGAAGCTATAAACTCTGGCATTAAAGATGATTTTGTTGGAGATTTTCCGTGCGCAGGCGCATCAAAACTTATTATCATATATCCATTATCTACTAATGCATCAGCAATTTTTACTAATTGAGTTCCTCGACCAGACCATCCATGTACTAATATAACTTTTTTTTCACCACTTCCATATTGATAAATGTGTATTCTTTTATTTATGCTATTGATGAATAGTTTTGATTGAATGCTTTTTTCATCCATGTGCCATTCACGCTTTGGGGCTTTAAATTTTATAGGTGTGGTAAACAATTTTGCTGCAAATAATGTTGCCAATTTTGATGAAATTGATTGCAAAAAAACAGCTGTAACGATAATTCCTTTCGGAATTTTTAAAGATTGGTTTGATAATTGATTTTTTTTTGACATTTCAAAAATTTTTTAACTGCCTTTATAACGAATGGTATTTTTTGTTAAATTTAAGCAATATAAATTATACTCCTAAAATGTTAAATCAAAAACGTGTTATCATTGAAAATGTAATGCCTCAATTAGACAATGGGGCTTTTTTTATTAAAAGAATTATTGGGCAAAATATTATTGTTTCAGCTGATATAATTTCTGATGGACATGATGTTATGCAAGCAGAGGTTCATTACAAATATGAAAAAGAGAAAAAATGGACGCAGAAAAGGATGAACGAGTTACCCAATGATACTTTTGAGACTAGTTTTTCTGTCGAAAAGCAAGGTTTTTATAGCTATTTTGTTGAAGCTTGGATAGATTATGAATTGAATTGGCAATATGGTATAGGAAAAAAAATAAAAGATAACCAAATTGTAAAATCTGAACTGCTTGAAGGAGTAGAATACATAAAGCCTTTATTGAAAAAAGTTAATGCTTCTGAAAAAAAATATCTTGAAAAGATTATGGGCTTTTTTTCGGAAGAGAAGTTTTATAATGAAGCAATACAAGAGGCAGTTTCTGATGAATTGAGAAATATTTTTATACATTATCCATCAAAAATACTTGCTAATACATCAAATGAATTAAGGGTTTATGTTGATAGAAAAAAAGCGCTTTTCAGCACTTGGTATGAATTTTTTCCTCGTTCATCATCACAGAATGAGGATAAACATGGAACTTTTAAAGATTGTGAAAAAATATTACCAAAAGTAGCTCAAATGGGATTTGACACGCTCTATTTTCCTCCTGTACATCCAATAGGTGAAATAAATAGAAAAGGGAAAAATAATGCTACTAATGCTCAAAAAGATGATGTTGGTTCGCCTTGGGGAATTGGCTCTCATTTTGGAGGTCACAAAGATTTGCATCCACAACTTGGTACTTTAGATGATTTTAAATCATTAGTAAAAACCGCTAAAGAACTTGGGATTGAAATTGCGATGGATTTTGCTCTTCAAGCTGCGCCAGATCATCCTTGGGTAAAAGAAAATCCACAATGGTTTAAATGGAGACCAGATGGAACTGTTCAATATGCAGAAAATCCTCCAAAAAAATATCAAGATATTCTCCCAATTTATTTTGAAACTCCAGATTGGAAAAATCTTTGGAAAGAGCTTTTGAGTTGTGCTTTATATTGGGTTGAAGAATGCGGAATAAGCGTTTTTAGAGTAGATAATCCACATACTAAACCATTCTATTTTTGGGGTTGGTTGATATCAGAAGTTAAGAAAAAACATCCAGATGTATTGTTTCTCGCAGAAGCATTTACTAGACCAAAAATCATGCATGAGCTTGCTAAACAAGGTTTCTCTCAATCATATACATATTTTACTTGGCGAAATACAAAGGCTGAACTGCAAGAGTATTTAACAGAGTTGACAAGAACAAATCAAAAAGAATTTTTTAGACCAAATTTTTGGCCAAATACACCCGATATAAACCCATTTCCACTACAAGGAGCTAATGAAAGCACTCATCTTCAAAAGTATTTTTTGGCAGCAACTTTGAGTTCATCTGTTGGGATTTATGGACCAGTATTCGAATATATGGTTTCTGATGCAATTCCTGGGAAAGAAGAATATATGGACAGTGAAAAATATCAGATTAGACATTGGGATTGGAATAAGGAAAATAAGATAACGATGCTTATTTCTAAAATTAATCAAATTAGGAATGAACAAGAGTCGTTACAGCAAACAAATAACATTGAATTTTGTGATACAGATAATGAGCAAATAATAGCATACTACAAGTATGACGATAAAAAACAAAACGAAACACTCATGATTGTAAGTTTGGATGCCTATTATTCAAAACAAGCATGGGTAAAATTGCCACTTAGTTCTTTAGGAATAAATGAAGGAAAAAGTATTACCGTAATTGATCAAATAACTGGTAACAGTTATCATTGGGATAAAGAATGGAATTTTGTCGAATTACATCCAGCCTTACCGTTCCACCTTTTCAAAATTCAAAAATGATATGACCACAAATATTTAGGTTATGAAAAACAATAATCAAGATACATTTATTTCTCCATTCAACTTTAAGAATGAATGGAAAGATGCTTTTTTAGACCAAGATTTTATTAAGACTTTCTCTTCTGATATTCTTGAAAGTTATATTATAAATAAGCGTTGGTATGGAGGTAAAGCCAGTACTTTGAAGTATATAGAAATTGTAGATTATTTTAAAATTACTTCCAAAAAGAACACCTATTACGGCGTTTTATTAGAAGTAAATTTTAAAGAAGCTTTCTTTCAGCATTATTTCATGCCAATAGCATTTATGACTAACGATGAATTGGATACAAATACTATAATTTCTCCAGCAAAGTTTGGTCCCATTGAAGGTTATTTGGTCGATGCATTGCATCAAGAAGATTTTAGAAAATTATTGTTTGATAATATTGTACAATCTACTCATAACAAAGAATTCAAACTTGTTTTTCACAAAGGCGCCCATTTAATTGATAAAGAGTACAAAACCTCCAAGTTTATGGGAGTAGAGCAGAGCAATACATCCATAATTTATAATGATAGTTTTGTTTTAAAAATTTTCAGAAGAATATATGTAAGCACCAATCCTGATTATGAAATAAGCAGATTTCTTACCGAAAGAATGGATTACAAAAATACTCCAGCCTATACAGGAAGTATCAATATAGCCATGACAGAAGGTAATATTACATTGGGTTTGATGCAGGAATTAGTGCCAAATCAAGGTGATGCTTGGAAGTTTATGCTAGAACAAATTGATGGTGTTTTTGATAACCTAAATAGAAAAAAAATAAAAATCAATAAACTTCCAGAAATCAAATTATTCAAAAGATTAAAGATTAACGAAATACCACCCGAAATTATTGATTGGGTTGGACTTAGTCTGTTTCTAAGAATTCAAACATTGGCTCAACGAACAGCCGAAATGCACGTAGCGTTGGGAAGCGATATTCACGATACAGCATTTACCCCAACAACCTATAATGGCGATTACACAGTTTGGCTCAAGAATAGATTACTCTATCAGTTTCAAAATAGACTGAATATTATCGAAAACAGTTTGCACAAACTAGACGGATATGCATTAGAATTAGCGCATCAATTTTTAGACAATAAAAAACTGATTAGAAAGCATTTCGTTGACTTTGATTGGACCAAAATGAAGTCCGAACGAATAAGAATTCATGGTGATTATCATCTTGGTCAAGTGCTAGTAAATGGTGACGATTTTTATATTCTCGATTTCGAAGGCGAACCAGAAAGCACTATTAGAGATAGAAAAGTTAAACAACCACCATTAAAAGACGTTGCTGGAATGTTTCGCTCATTCCATTATGCCATCTATGCTACCATTTTCAACAACAAAGACAAATATCCTTATGAACAAGAAGAATTGTTCAAAGCAGCAGAACTATTATTCAAATATTTTGTAGGAGCATTTCTCGAAACCTATATAGAAAATGTTCAAGAAGGAAACCTCAATATTGGATACAGTCACGAAATTGAATTTTTACTAAAATATTGTCTTTTAGAAAAAGCAGTTTATGAATTGGGCTACGAACTCAACTCAAGACCACGATGGGCAGTAATTCCGTTGCGAGGCATTCAAAGTATAATGGATTATTAGGAGAAAAACATTTGGGCAAAAATAAAAACCATTTTCCCGCTTTTCGCACTACAAGGTAGTTTGCTTCAATCGGGGCTAATGAAAAATTGAATGGATTAAAAATATCATATGATTGTCATCCCGAGCGCAGTCGAGGGAACACAAACTAAGTAAAAAAATAAAAACCACTTCGACTTTGCTCGATATAAAAATGTAGAAAATAAAATGAAACTCTATTATGTTTACATACTTCGTTGCAATGATAATTCTTTATATACAGGAATTACAAATGATTTAGAACGAAGAATAAATGAACATAACGAAGGAAAATTACCAAATGCATATACTTTTAGAAAGCGACCAGTTCAATTAGTTTGGTATCAGGATTTCACTGAACCAAATCAAGCCATATATTTTGAGAAAAAATTAAAACGTTGGTCAAAAACAAAGAAGGAAGCATTAATTAAAGGAGATTTTGATATGATAGAAACGCTTGCAGAATGTAGAAACGCAACACATCATAACTATAAATAATAAAGATTGAGTTCCCTCGACTGCGCTCGGGATGACTAAATTTTGCAATTATTTATTTGCTTATTAAACGATCTTCCCGAGCGCAGTCGAGGGAACAAAAAATAATTAGTCTATTCGTGGTAACAAAAAACCAAAAACCAAAAACAACAAATTAAAAATGAACCAAGTACAACCACATTCTTTATTCACCGATTTCGACATCGATTTATTCAAAGCAGGAAAACATTTTAGACTTTATGAAAAACTTGGTGCTCATCTCATAGAAGTCAACGGGCAAAAAGGAGTTTACTTTGCCGTTTGGGCACCATCTGCAAAAGCCGTTTCTGTTATTGGAGATTTCAATTATTGGGTAGAAGGACAACATCATCTCAATGTTCGTTGGGACAGTTCAGGAATCTGGGAAGGATTTATTCCAGGAGTAGATAAAGGGACCAAATATAAATTTAAAATTCAATCACATCACAGCGATATTTCTACCGAAAAAGCTGATCCATTTGCACTCTATTGCGAAAAACCACCACAAACAGCTTCTGTCGTTTGGGATTTAGACTATAAATGGAAAGACAGTAAGTGGATGCAGACTAGAAAAGAAAACAACAGTCTAAATAAACCATTTTCTGTTTACGAAGTTCATCTAGGTTCATGGAAAAGAAACCTTGAAGAAAATCGCTCATTAACCTATCTTGAACTTGCCGATGAGCTGGTAAATTACGTGAAAGAAACTGGTTTTACTCATGTAGAGTTTATGCCAATAATGGAATATCCATTTGATCCATCTTGGGGCTATCAATTGATTGGGTATTTTGCACCAACTTCTCGATTTGGAAAACCACAAGATTTTATGGTCTTGGTAGATAAACTTCACCAAGAAGGAATAGGTGTAATACTCGATTGGGTTCCATCTCATTTTCCTAGCGATGCTCATGGACTTGGTTTTTTTGATGGTTCACACTTATATGAACATCCAGATACAAGAAAAGGTTATCATCCCGATTGGAAAAGTTTGATATTTAATTATGGTAGAAACGAAGTACGTTCATTCCTTATTAGTAATGCTATTTTTTGGTTACAAAATTATCACGCCGATGGACTACGAGTTGATGCAGTTGCTTCAATGCTCTATCTAGATTATTCAAGAAAAGATGGCGAATGGGAACCAAATATCTATGGTGGAAGAGAAAATCTTGATGCAATTAGTTTCCTAAAAGATTTTAATGAAGCTGTTTATTCTGCTTTTCCAGATGTGCAAACTATAGCCGAAGAAAGTACAAGTTTCCCAATGGTTTCAAGACCAATTTATCTTGGCGGATTAGGTTTTGGGATGAAATGGATGATGGGTTGGATGCACGACACATTACAATACTTCAAAAAAGATAGTATATATAGAAAATATCATCAAAATGATATCACATTTTCGATGACCTATGCTTTTACAGAAAATTTTATGTTACCACTTTCTCATGACGAAGTTGTATATGGAAAGCATTCCATTCTAGGCAGAATGACAGGTGATGAATGGCAACGATTTGCCAATTTACGTTTGCTTTATGGTTATATGTTTACTCATCCAGGTTCAAAACTTTTGTTTATGGGAAGCGAATTCGGGCAAAGTGGCGAATGGAATTTTGAACAAAGTCTCGAATGGCATTTGCTTCAATATGATTATCACAAAGGAATAAAACAATGCATTACCGATTTGAATAAACTCTACAAAACCTATCCGGCAATGTATGAAAAACAGTTCTCTGCCGAAGGCTTTGAATGGATAAATTATGGAGATAACGAAAATGCTGTTTTATCATATATTAGAAAAGGAAATAATACCAAAGATGATTTAGTAATTGTATGCAACATGACACCAAATGTTCATAATAATTACCGAATTGGTTTGCCAGAAAAAGGAAAGCTGATACAAATTTTCAATTCCGATGATAATCAGTATGGTGGAAGTGGAGTTTCAAATCCAAAATCAATTAAGATTGAAAACACACCATGGAATGGTAAAGATTATTCAGCAGAAGTTACTTTGCCACCATTATCAATATGTATTTTTAAGAAATAAAAGTTGGAATTATCCAACTTTTTTTAATTTATCACTAAACGAAAACGTTGGAGTTGAAAACTAGTTAATAACTAACGAACATTTTCTTTTTCAACTTTGTAAATTTGGCACTTTGTCTAAAAATAACCTATGATAATTAATACCGAACTTGAGTACAAAGGCGATTTATTTCCGTCAAAAATTATATCCTACAAACACGAAGTAGATTCAATTGATTTCCATACTGATAATAATGTTATTCTTCGAGTAACAGTTCTTCGCGATAGTTTGATACGTTTTCGTTTTACTGCAAAAGGATATTTCAGTAATGATTTTTCATATGCTATTGATAAAACGCAGTCTCATGGTTATAATGTTTTGGAAGTTACTGAAGAAACTGACCATTATAGAATAAAAACATCAAAAGTTTATGTAGTAGTTCAAAAACACGATTGCCGTGTTGGAATCTACGAATTAGATGGAACTGCAATTCTTGAAGATGAAATTGGTTTTCATTGGGAAGAATGTTATGAATATGGTGGAAACATTGTAAAAATGAGTAAAGCATCACACGATGGAGAAAGTTTTTATGGATTAGGCGACAAGCCAACTAATTTTAACTTAAAAGGGAAGCGTGTAGAAAATTGGGCTACAGACCAATATGCTTTTGCAAAAGACCAAGAACCACTATACAAGGTAGTTCCTTTCTACATAGGTCTTCATCACAATAAAGCTTACGGAATTTTCTTTGATAATACCTTTCGTTCATTCTTCGATTTTAGTCACGAACGCAAAGGTGTAACTAGTTTTTGGGCAGATGGTGGTGAAATGAATTATTATTTCATCTATGGTCCAATGATGAGCGATGTAGTAACTACTTATACGCATCTTACAGGAAAACCAGAATTGCCACCACTTTGGACATTGGGTTATCAACAATGCAAATGGAGTTATTATCCCGAGTCAAAAGTAAAAGAAATCACAGGTAAATTTAGAGAACTAAAAATTCCTTGCGATGCTATTTATTTAGATATTGATTACATGGATGGCTTCCGATGTTTTACTTGGAATAAAGACTATTTTCCAAATCCAAAACAAATGGTTGCCGATTTAGCCAAAGACGGATTCAAAACGGTTGTAATCATTGATCCAGGAATTAAAATAGATAAAGATTATTCAGTTTATAAAGAAGCTTTAGAAAAAGATTATTTCTGCAAAAGAGCTGACGGACCTTACATGAAAGGAAAAGTTTGGCCAGGAGAATGTAATTTTCCTGATTTTACTAATCCAGAAGTTCGCGAATGGTGGGCAGGATTGTTTAAAGAATTAGTTGCAGAAATAGGTGTAAAAGGTGTTTGGAATGATATGAACGAACCAGCAGTAATGGAAGTTCCAACAAAAACTTTTCCACTTGATGTTCGTCATAATTATGATGGAAATAATTGCAGTCACAGAAAAGCACACAATGTTTATGGAACTCAAATGGCACGTGCTACTTATGAAGGCGTAAAACGATTTGCTTATCCTAAACGTCCATTTGTAATTACTCGTTCGGCTTATTCTGGAGCACAACGATATACTTCTTCTTGGACAGGTGACAATGTAGCTACTTGGGAACATTTATGGATTGCCAATATTCAAATGCAACGAATGTCAATTTCAGGAATGGGATTCACAGGTTCAGATATTGGTGGATTTGCAGAACAACCTACAGCTGAATTATATGCACGTTGGATTCAATTAGGAGTTTTTCATCCATTTTGTAGAACACACTCATCTGGGCATCATGGAGAACAAGAACCTTGGAGTTTTGGCGACGAAGTAATTGATATTACTAGAAAATTCGTTGAATTACGTTATCAATTGTTACCTTATTTATATACAATGTTTTGGCAATATGTCAATGATGGAGTTCCAATGTTGAAACCATTAGTATATTTTGACCAAAATGATACGCAAACACATTATAGAACAGACGAATTTATCTTTGGAAATCAAATATTAGTTTGCCCTATTTTAGAACCAAATGCTCAAGGAAGAAGAATGTATCTTCCCAAAGGGAAATGGTACAATTTTTGGACAAATGAAGTTGTTGATGGGAAAAAAGAACTTTGGATAAATACTGCTTTTGATGAAATACCAATTTTTGTTCTTGAAGGTTCAATAATTCCAAAATATCCAGTTCAACAATATGTTGGCGAAAAAGAAATAGAACAATTAGAATTGGACGTATATTATAAATTAGGTAAAGAGAAATCTTTTGTATATGAAGATGCAATGGATGGTTATGATTATAACAAAGGCAGATACTCTTTCAAAACTTTCAGTTTTGTAGGTAAAGAGAAAGAAGTTTCTATATTCCTGCACAAGGAAGGAACTTTTGAAACAAAATACAATACATTCAAAATAAATCTTAAAGGGTTTCCTTTCAAAATAAAGAAAATAGAGGTTGATGGTGAAAAAATAGTTTTCGATAAAGAAACGATTTCATCTGAAAACACATTTGAAGTATATAAAGAATTTACGGAATTATGTATAAAAGGTAGCTAGTATATTGCTAAATTTGTATTACTAATTTGTTTACCATGAAAAACAGAACAATTTTTTTTAGCGCTTTTTTAGCTGGGTTGATTTTTTCTTGTGCAAAAAATCCTTTCACAGGCAAAAATACATTAGCATTAGTTCCTAATAGTGAAATTCTTCCATCGGCATTTCAGCAATATGGTCAGTTTTTAAAGGAAAATAAAGTAATCTCTGGAACTAGCGATGCTAAAAAAGTGGAACTTATTGGGGTAAAAATTAAAAATGCAGCCGAAAAATGGCTCAATGCAAACGGATATCAAGGTTATCTAAAAGACTATCAATGGGAATACAAATTAGTTGATAGTAAAGACGTTAATGCTTGGTGTATGCCTGGAGGAAAAATAGTAGTTTATACAGGAATTCTACCCATAACAAAAGACGATGCAGGATTAGCTACTGTCCTTGGTCACGAAGTTTCGCATGCATTAGCAAATCATGGACAACAAAGAATGAGTGCTGGTTTGCTTCAACAGCTTGGTGCTGTTGGTACAGCTGTAGCTGTTGGAAATAAAAGTGAAGAAACTCAACAAATGGCAATGACGGCATATGGTGCAGCAACAACTCTTGGAGGAATGCTTCCATTTAGTAGAGCTCATGAATCTGAAGCTGATAAAATTGGGTTAACCCTTATGGCTATCGCAGGTTATAATCCAGAAGAAGCAATAGTGTTTTGGCAAAGAATGTCTGCAAATTCAGGAGGAAACAAACCACCAGAATTTATGAGCACACATCCATCTGACGAAACAAGAATAGCAAATTTGAAAAAATTAGTTCCTGTAGCAAAAGCAGAAGCCTTAAAATTTGGAGTGATTTTTAAATAAGTATTCTAAAAAAAGTATATTTGAATCCCGATTAATCGGGATTTTTTTATTTTATAAAATATTTATGCCAAACTTACCAAAAGGACATCCAAAACTGCTCAACGCTTGGGCGTTTTATGATTGGGCAAATTCTGTTTACAGTCTTGTTATTGCCTCTGCTGTTTTTCCTATTTTCTATGAAATGATTTTTAAAGAAAATGGAAAAAATTATGTTACAGTCTTTGGACTACAATGCAAAGATACCGCTATGATTAGTTTTGTAACTGCATTTGCCTTTTTATGCGTGGCCATTTTTTCACCTATATTATCGGGTGTTGCAGATTATATTGGAAATAAAAAGAACTTTTTACGCTTTTTCTGTTACCTAGGTGCAATCTCGTGTATTTGCCTATATTGGTTCGATTTAAATCAATTGTTTCTTAGTTATACGTTCTATTTTTTTGGATTAATAGGTTTTTGGTCAAGTTTAGTTTTTTACAATTCATATCTTCCAGATATTGCTTTTCCAGAACAACAAGATAGAGTGAGTGCTCGTGGATTTTCTATGGGATATATAGGTAGCACAATTCTATTAATTTTTAATCTAGCTATGGTTATGTTTCCACATAAATTTGGTATAACTGGTTCAGATGCAGAAGCTAGCATGAAAGCCATGCGAATATCTTTTATCACAGTAGGTTTATGGTGGATTGCTTTTAGTCATATAACGTACTATTATTTACCAAAAGGAAATCATAACAAACAACCAATTACAAAAGCTGTTATTCTTGATGGATTTCATGAGTTAAAAAAAGTTTGGCAGCAGTTACAACAAAACCTTGCGTTGAAACGTTATTTATACAGTTATTTTGTCTTTATAATGGCTGTTCAGACTGTTATGCTAGTAGCAACTTATTTTGGCGCAACTGAAATAGAATGGGAAACACCAAGTCAAAAAACTACAGGTTTAATAATTTGTATTTTAGTAATTCAACTTGTAGCTGTTATAGGTGCTTTTTTGACTTCTAGAGCTTCTGGGAAGTTTGGAAATATAAAAACACTACTTTTTCTTAACGCAGTTTGGGCAATACTTTGTGCGGTTGAATATTTTGTTCATACTCCAATTGGTTTTTACATTTCAGCAGGTTTTGTTGGGCTTGTTATGGGTGGAATACAATCGCTTGCACGTTCTACCTATTCAAAACTTCTGCCTGAAACAGAAGATACAACTTCATTTTTTAGTTTTTATGATGTCACCGAAAAAATAGGGATTGTAATAGGTATGTCAATCTATGGCATCATCGATCAAGTAACAGGAAGTATGCGAAACGCTATTGTTTTTTTAGGCGCTTTTTTCATAATTGGATTTATACTTTTACTTAGAGTACCAAAAAAAGCATTGAATTAATTTAAAAAAAATTATATTTGAACAAAATTATTTTAAAGTTATGAAGAATATCAAAAACATAAGAAGTTTGTTATTAGTTTTTGCAACGATTTTTTTTGCTTCTTGTGATAACGAACCATTAGATCCAGCACTAAATTTGGATGATTTTAACAATAATAATCCAACAGCTGTTTTTAAAGCTGATTTTAGCGGTTCAACATGGACTGCAACACAATCTACAGCAGTAGTTTCTGGAAATTTAATTCAAATTGTAGGAGCAAAATCTAATGGAGAGAGTTTTGGATTTTTAATTAACGCAAGCAATGTTGGAACATATCCAGCTAATGAAAATCTACTGGCTTTTACACCAGCAGGTTCTGAGTTTGGTTATTGGTCCGTTAATCCAGATAATGAAACTGAAAATACAGGTTCTATAACTATTACAGAGATAAATACAGCCAATAAAACTATTTCTGGAACATTCTCTTTCAAAGGTTATTGGTCAGATATGGATCAAACATCTATATTACCTGTTCAGTTTACAAATGGAGTTTTTAACAACATTCCTTATGTTGACCAATCAGAAACTGGCGATAGCTTTTATGCAAAAGTTGATGGGACAGAATTCGTTGATGTGGATATTTTGACTGCAGAAATTCAAATCGAAAGCCAAGATTTTATAAGTATAGCTGCTCAAGACGCTAATTTGAATGCTATTACAGTTTCAGTTAGAAGTAATCTTTCAACAGGAACATATAATATTACAGGAAATGTTGGTACAGATTTAGTTCAAGCTATCTATGACTTTGATAATCAAGATAATCTAGCTACTTCTGGAAGCGTTACTATTACATCAAAAACAGCTGATAGAATTAAAGGAACTTTCAGTTTTGCAACTGGTGGAAGTACAACATATAATGTAACTCAAGGAACTTTTGATGTTGCATATTAATTGATGTCATAATCAATATTTAACAAGTTAAAATCCGCCAATTTGGCGGATTTTTTTTATGGCACAGTGATTGTCTAGTAGTAAAATAGTCGATTAAAATATATTGTATATCGATTTTATTCAAAATCAGGTGTCATACAACGATTTTAATTTATTTGTTAAAAAAGATACTCTACATTTGTTTATCGAATGTGAGTTTAATCACAATTTGATACATAAAAAAACCACACATGCCAATAAATAATATTTTGTCTTTTGACAGTTTGTCATTACAAGAGCTGGACCACGAGTCTGACTTAATTCCTCTTTTAACCCCAGAGGACGAAGAGGAAATGATAAACGAGGAATTACCCAATTCATTACCGATACTTCCGTTACGAAATACTGTGCTTTTTCCTGGAGTGGTTATCCCTATTTCTGCTGGAAGAGATAAATCTATTAAGCTGATAAATGAGGCCAATGCTGGTAATAAGATTATAGGAGTTGTTGCTCAAAAAAATGAAGCAGATGAAGATCCTACAAAAAATGATATTTATCCAGTAGGAACGGTAGCAAAAATCCTTAGAGTTTTGAAAATGCCAGATGGTAATATCACTGTTATACTTCAAGGAAAGAAACGTTTTGCCATTGATGCTGTTACTTCGGAGAAACCGTATCTAAAAGCAATGGTTAAAGAAGTAGATGAGATTCGTCCTGGAGTTCATGATACTGAGTTTTCAGCAATTGTTGATTCAATTCGTGAGTTGGCCATTCAAATCATTAAAGAAAGTCCAAATATTCCAACTGAAGCAACTTTTGCAATAAAAAATATCGAAAGTCAATCGTTTTTAATAAATTTTGTTTCGTCTAATATGAATCTTTCCGTTAAGGAAAAACAAGATTTATTGATGACTAATGTTTTAAAAGAAAGAGCATTAGAAACATTGAAATTCATGAATATCGAAATGCAAAAGCTTGAATTGAAAAATGATATTCAATCCAAAGTACGTTTCGATTTAGACCAACAACAAAGAGAGTTCTTTCTTCATCAACAAATGAAAACCATCCAAGAAGAATTGGGCGGAGTTTCTTATGAACAGGAAATTGAAGAAATGCGTCAAAAAGGGAATTTGAAAAAATGGGATGCAAAAACGAGCAAACATTTTGAGAAGGAACTTTCTAAACTTCAAAGAACAAATCCACAATCGCCAGATTTTGGTATTCTTAGAAATTATCTAGAACTTTTCCTTGAATTGCCTTGGAACGAATTTTCTACAGATAATTTTGATTTAAAAAGAGCTCAAAAAATATTAGATAGAGACCATTTTGGATTAGAAGATGTTAAGAAAAGAATAATTGAACATTTAGCAGTTTTGAAACTTCGAAATGACATGAAATCTCCAATTATTTGCTTAACTGGTCCTCCAGGTGTTGGTAAAACTTCAATTGGAAAATCTATAGCAGAAGCTTTAGGAAGAGAATATGTTCGAATTTCGCTTGGTGGTCTGCGAGATGAAGCTGAAATTAGAGGTCACAGAAAAACCTATATTGGCGCAATGCCAGGAAGAATAATTCAAAGTATTAAAAAAGCGGGAACATCAAATCCTGTATTTATTTTGGATGAAATCGATAAACTGTCGAGCAGTAATCATGGCGATCCATCTTCGGCTCTTCTAGAAGTTTTAGATCCTGAGCAAAACAAAGAGTTTTATGATAACTTTTTGGAAATGGGATATGACTTGTCGAAAGTTATGTTTATTGCTACTTCAAATAATATGTCAACCATTCAACCCGCTTTGAAAGATAGAATGGAAGTGATAAAAATGTCTGGCTATACTATTGAAGAAAAAGTGGAAATTGCTAGAAATCATTTATTACCTAAGCAGCTTAAAGAACATGGATTAACTTCAAAAGATTTATCCATTGGGAAAAAACAAATTGAAAAAATTGTAGAAGGTTATACTCGAGAGTCTGGGGTTAGAAATTTAGAACAAAAAATAGCTCAAGTTATTCGCTCTGCTGCAAAATCTGTAGCAATGGAAGAAGAGTATAACAAAAAAGTTACCGATGAAGATATTATAAATGTTCTTGGTGCTCCAAGGCTTGAAAGAGATAAATCAGAAGGAAATGATGTTGCAGGTGTTGTAACTGGATTAGCTTGGACTTCTGTAGGTGGAGATATTTTGTTTATTGAATCTTTACTTTCTCCAGGAAAAGGAAATCTGGCAATGACAGGAAACCTTGGAACTGTTATGAAAGAATCTGCTACGATAGCTTTGGAATATATCAAAGCAAATGCGGATCAATTTGGTCTAAATGCTGAAACTATTGCTAAGTACAATATCCATCTTCACGTTCCAGAAGGAGCAACACCAAAAGATGGTCCAAGTGCCGGTGTTGCAATGTTAACATCTTTGGTATCATTGCTAACTCAAAGAAAAGTAAAGAAAAGTATAGCCATGACAGGCGAAATAACTCTAAGAGGAAAAGTTTTACCAGTTGGCGGAATCAAAGAAAAAATTTTAGCGGCTAAAAGAGCTAACATCAAAGAAATAATTCTTTGCCATGAAAATAAAAGAGATATTGATGAAATAAAAAAAGAATATATCGATGGCTTAACTTTTCATTATGTAAAAGAAATGAGCGAAGTAATTGATTTTGCAGTTACTAACCAAAAAGTTAAAAATGCAAAAACTTTATAAACAATATTAACTCATAAAAAAAGGATGAAATTTTCATCCTTTTTTTTATTCCTTTTGGCTTCCAATTTAAAATAATATCTTCGCATTTTCGTTATAGCTATATTGATAGCACCAAAATTATGCACAAAAAATTTTTAAGTTGTTTATTTGTTTTTTCTAATCTGCTTTTATACAGTCAGATAGGAGGAAAATCAACTTATCAGTTTTTAAATTTAGTGACATCGCCAAGACAAGCTGCTCTCGGTGGAAAAGTTATCACACTATATGATAACGATGTAAATCAAGCACAATTTAATCCAGCAACTATAAATCCTGAAATGGATAACAAACTAGCTCTGAATTATGGGAGTTATTATGGCGAAGTGACCTATGGAACAGCTGCTTATGCTTACACTTATGATAGACATGTACAGACTTTTCATGCGGGAATAAATTATGTTAATTATGGTAAGTTTGATGGATATGACGAAAACGGTCAAGCCACTTCAAGCTTCACAGGTAGCGAAATTGCATTGTCATTTGGATATGCCTATAATATTCCTTTTACTAGTTTTTATGTTGGTGCCAATGGAAAATTAATTTCGTCAACTCTCGAAAACTATAGTTCTTTTGGTGCAGCAGTTGATATTGGTGGATTATTTATTGATGAAAGAAACGATGTGAATTGGTCGCTTGTAATCAGGAATTTAGGAACACAGATTACCACATATTCTGGAACACAAGAAAAATTACCACTCGAAGTACTTGTTGGCGTTTCACAATTGATGGAAAATGTCCCTATCAGATGGCATTTAACATTAGAAAATATGCAACAGTGGAATATAGCCTTTTCCAATCCTAATCGTGCTCAAGGTTCACTCGACGGAAGTTCAACACCAGAGAAAGTATCCGTTTTCAATAATGTACTTCGACATGTGATTGTTGGAGCTGAGTTATTCCCTGACAAAGGATTTAATATCAGACTAGGCTATAATTTTAGAAGAGCTGAAGAACTTAGAATACTTGAGCAAAGAAATTTTTCAGGTCTTTCGGTTGGATTTGGATTAAAAATTAGAAAGCTAAAATTCAATTATTCTTATTCAAGATATACATTGGCAGGAAACACAAGTCTTTTTGGGCTAACGATAGATTTTGCAGATAATAGTTATTAAAAATATTAAAAGATTGTGAGTAAAAAAATTACCATTGCAATTGATGGATTTTCATCGACAGGAAAGAGTACATTGGCCAAACAAGTTGCAAAAGAACTTAGTTATGTATATGTAGATACTGGTGCTATGTATCGTGCGGTAACTTTTTTTGCAATGCAAAACGGTTATATAAGCAAAGATTATTTTGACAAAGAAACCCTAGTAAATAGTTTACCCTTTGTTGAACTCCAATTCAAGTTTAATCCTGATTTGGGTTTTGGTGAAATGTATCTCAATGATATTAATGTAGAAAAAGAAATAAGAACTATTGAAGTTTCAAATTTTGTTAGCAAAATAGCTGAGGTTTCACAAGTAAGAGCAAAACTAGTAGAACAACAAAAATCTATGGGAATTCACAAAGGCATTGTGATGGATGGAAGAGATATTGGAACCGTTGTTTTTCCTGATGCTGAGTTGAAAATTTTTATGACGGCAAGTCCAGAAGTTAGAGCAAGAAGAAGATTTGACGAACTAGCTGAAAAAGGACAAAGCGTCACTTTTGAAGAGGTTTTAAAAAATGTACAAGAACGAGATTACATAGATACTCATAGAGAAGACTCGCCTCTTGTAAAAGCCACAGATGCTATCGAATTAGACAATTCTTCATTAACTCGAGAAGAGCAATTTCAAAAAGTTTTAGAGTTAGTTGAAGAAGTAATTAATCAATAATTGTTATCCGCAAAGTTGTCATTTTGACAAAGGAGAAATCTCATTATAAAATTTCAATCATTTTATGTGATTCATCTTTTATTAAAATGACAAAATCTTCACAAATCATTTGCAATTCTCATTTTAAATAGTAGATTTACGAGTTATTTTTTACAACCAAAAACTATTTATTATGAGTATAAAATTTAGATTAACCATCATGAGTTTTTTCCAATTCTTTGTTTGGGGTTCATGGTTGATTACTGTAGGCAATTATTGGTTTGGTACTAAGCAATGGAGTGGAGCAGAGTTTGGAGCAATTTTTTCTACACTTGGAATTTCTTCCATTATAATGCCAGCCATTACGGGGATTATTGCTGATAAATTTATTAACGCAGAAAAATTATATGGAATTTTACACATACTTGGCGGGATAGCATTGTTTTATATACCTCAAGTAGATAATCCTACAACATTTTATTGGGTAATTTTTGCGGCAATGTTATGTTACATGCCTACTATATCTTTGTCAAACTCAGTTGCTTATACAATACTAAAGAATAATAATTATGACGTTGTAAAAGTATTTCCACCTATTAGAGTTTGGGGAACAATAGGTTTTATCGCAGCTATGTGGTTAACCAATCTTTCTGGCAACAAAGCATCGGCAAATATGTTTTATATAGCTGGATTTTCAGCAATAGTTCTAGGTATATATTCATTTATGTTGCCAAAATGTCCACCACAACGATTAATTTCTGAAAATGCATCCTTTACTGAGAAAATAGGCTTAAATGCGTTTAAGCTTTTTGGAACCTATAAAATGGCATTATTCTTTTTGTTCTCAATGTTTCTTGGTGGTGCATTGCAATTAACGAATATGTATGGCGATACATTTCTTTCAGAATTTGCAAATAATCCAGTTTACAAGGAGTCATTCGTAGTAAAATATTCTACCATAATAATGTCAATATCTCAAATATCTGAAACTTTATTTATTTTGGCAATTCCTTTTTTCTTAAAACGATTTGGTATAAAACAAGTAATGCTTATTTCTATGTTGGCTTGGGTATTACGTTTTGGGTTATTTGCTTATGGTAACCCAGCCGATGGTTTATGGATGATTATATTGTCATGTATAGTATATGGAATGGCATTTGATTTTTTCAATATTTCTGGTTCATTGTTTGTTGAAACCACAACTGATTCTAAAATCCGTTCTTCTGCTCAAGGATTGTTTATGATGATGAGTAATGGCTTTGGAGCCTTTTTTGGTGCACAAATAAGCGGTATTGTTATAGATAACTATTATACGCACGATGGTGCAAGAGATTGGCATGGAATATGGCTCGCTTTTGCTGGCTATGCTTTAGTTATTGCGATAGCATTTGCAGTTTTATTTAAGCATAATCACAATCCAAATGACGTTGAAAATGTAAGTCATTAAAAAAAGATAGTTTTTGAACTTTTAGACCTGACTGGTTTTTAAAACCTGTCAGGTTTTTTTTTGTTTCTAAAAATTCAAGACTAATCCAAATTAGCCCTTATTGCAGTGGAAATCCTCGCAGAGATTGAAACGAAAAGCAGGAAAACGGCTGACATATAAGCCTAAGTTTTTCGCTCCAAAAAATTAAGCCGTCGATTATCTATCTTCTTTTATCTTTTTTCTGTTCTAAATGTTTTGTAATTAAATAATTATGATTAATTTTGCACACCTTTTGGCGAAGTAGAGTTTCCTTTAGGTATCAACATTTTATGTAAAACACTGTTGTTGTTTTATTCGCTTTCAGAAACTCAAAAATAGCAACATACAAAATTAAATTATCAGCATGGCTGAATTAAACAAAGATCAACAAGAGTTTTTAAATGGTTTTAACTGGCATAACTATGCAGAAGGCATCGATGAAGTAGATGAAAAAAACCTAAGAGAGTTTGAGGATTTAGTAGCAAAAACATTTATTTCTACAGATCATGAAGAAGTTGTAGAAGGTGTAGTTGTTAGAATCACAGACCGTGATGCAATTGTTGACATCAATGCAAAATCGGAAGGAGTTATTTCTCTTAATGAATTCCGTTATAATCCAAACTTAAAAGTTGGTGACAAAGTAGAAGTATTAATCGATGTTCGTGAAGACAAAACAGGACAATTAGTATTATCTCACAAAAAAGCAAGAACTATCAAATCTTGGGATAGAGTTATTGCAGCTCACGAAAGTGGAGAAATCGTTAACGGTTTCGTTAAATGTAGAACTAAAGGTGGTATGATTGTTGACGTTTTTGGAATTGAAGCGTTCTTACCAGGTTCACAAATTGATGTGAAACCAATCCGTGATTACGATGTGTACGTTAATAAAATGATGGAATTCAAAGTGGTAAAAATTAACCATGAATTCAAAAACGTAGTTGTATCTCACAAAGCACTTATCGAAGCAGATATCGAAGTTCAGAAAAAAGAAATCATAGGTCAATTAGAAAAAGGACAAGTATTAGAAGGTGTTGTTAAAAACATCACTTCTTATGGTGTGTTTATTGATTTAGGTGGTGTAGATGGATTAATCCACATTACAGACCTTTCTTGGTCAAGAATCAATCATCCAAGCGAAGTACTTGAATTAGACCAAAAATTAAACGTTGTTATCCTTGATTTTGATGATGAGAAAACAAGAATTCAACTAGGTTTAAAACAATTACATGCTCATCCTTGGGATGCTTTAGCTGCTGACCTAAAAGTTGGTGATAAAGTAAAAGGTAAAGTAGTTGTTCTAGCTGATTATGGTGCTTTCATTGAAGTAGCTGAAGGTGTTGAAGGTTTAATCCACGTTTCTGAAATGTCTTGGTCAACTCACTTAAGAAGTGCTCAAGATTTCGTAAAAGTAGGTGATGAGGTTGAAGCAGTTGTTTTAACTTTAGACCGTGACGAAAGAAAAATGTCACTTGGTATAAAACAAATGACACAAGATCCATGGACTGATATCACTGCAAAATATCCAGTTGGTTCAAAACATACAGGTATCGTTAGAAACTTTACAAACTTTGGTATCTTCGTTGAATTAGAAGAAGGTATTGATGGTTTAGTTTACATTTCTGATTTGTCTTGGACTAAAAAAATCAAACATCCATCAGAATTTGTTAACGTAGGTGATAAATTAGAAGTTGTTGTTTTAGAATTAGACGTTGAAGGAAGAAAACTTTCTTTAGGTCACAAACAAACAACTGCTAATCCTTGGGACAAACACGAAGATGCTTTTGCTGTTGGAACAATCCACAAAGGAACAATCGCTGAAATCGTTGACAAAGGTGCTACTGTTGATTTTGGAGATGATGTAGTTGCATTCATTCCAACGCGTCATTTAGAAAAAGAAGATGGTAAAAAATTGAAAAAAGGTGAAGAAGCTGAATTCAAAGTAATTGAGTTCAACAAAGAATTCAAAAGAGTAGTTGCATCTCATACTGCTATCTTCAGAGAAGAAGAAGAAAAAGCTGTAAAAGCTGCTTCTGAAACGGTTGCTGCATCAAACAGTAACAACCAAGCTTCAACTTTAGGTGATAACAATGATATTCTTGCTGATTTAAAAGCAAAAATGGAAAAAACAGAAAAGAAAAAATAATTTCTTGAATGTTTGATATAGAAAAAACTCCGCAACTTGCGGAGTTTTTTGTTTTTAATTATTATAATACTTTCGTTGCCAAATTTCACTATTGAAATTTTTTCCAAGCATAAAAAAATAATAAGCTGTTACAGCAATAATAGATTTAAAAATAAATAAAAAGACAATTATACTAGCCATTGGAATGGTGTTACTCCATCTTGAGGTTGGCAATATCCAAGTTATAAATAAACTTATTATCAATGAAAAGGCAACAAAGCTTCCCATGTCTTTGAAAGGTCTTACTAATGTTTTCCTGAATGTTGTAAACTCTGTTCCCCATTTGTGGATTAAATAGTAGTAGTTATTTCCAATTGGAACAAAAAGAATTGGGTCGTCATAATTTTCTAAATGAAATGCTTTACTCGGTGCTATAACTTTAAATCCTTGTAATTCAGTTTGATGAGCTTTTTCTAATGCATGAATTTTAGAAATTGCCTCTTCAGGAATTTTATTTTTAAATAACTTACTATCTAAAAATCGCAATCTGTAATCAATACATATTTTTTTGATGTGATTGATATGGAATATCTTGTCGGTTTCTAATAAGTCAAAATTGAAATCATTTTCTTTTGATGAAGAATTGGATTTGAGTTTCTCTTCAATTTGTTCTCTAGACTTGGTGTTTTCAACTAAAATTTCTGCAACTTCTTCTAGTATGAAGTCAAGATTTTTTTCCTTATTTCGGACTGTTAGTAATTCTTTTTCTAAATTTATTGTATTCATAACAAAATGAATTTAAAAATTTGAATTACTAAATTAAAGAAATATTTTGATGTAATTTGTTCGTTAATAATGTTTAACATTTGTTCAAAAAAAATGCCTCACAAATTGTAAGGCATTTACTTTTTTATCTCAAACTTGCACCAACTTCATTTTCTAAATTCTTTTGAAGTTTGCTGACAATTTTATCAATTTGTTCATCTGTCAAAGTTTTTGAATTGTCTTGCAAAATGAAACTTACGGCATAAGATTTTTTACCTTCAGGAAGATTTTTCCCTTGATAAACATCAAATAAGTTTACTTCTTTCAGTAACGATTTTTCTGTTTGACGTGCAATAGTATAAATAGCATCAAAGGTAACATTCTCATCTACTAACAGAGCTAAATCTCTTCTTACTTCTGGATATTTTGGAATGTCGGTGAATTTTATTTTGCTACCAATCAATTTTAAAATTAGGTTCCAATTAAAATCAGCATAAAAAACCTCTTGCTTAATATCAAAATGTTTTAGAATTGATTTTTTAACAGTTCCAAATTCAACCAATGTATCGTTGCCACTTGCAATAGCAATTCCTTCCGCAAAAATATCAGATGAAACAGGTTTGTTTTGAATTTTTTGAACACCTAATCTTTCCAGAATTGCATTAACATAACCTTTAAACAAAAAGAAATCACTTGGTTTTTGGGCATTTCTCCAATTTTCTTCACTTCTGTTTCCAGATGTAAATAAAGTTAGGTGTTTTGGTTCGTCATATCCCGAAGGTAACTTATGGTAGGTTTTTCCAAACTCAAATAATTTTAAATCACCATTTTTGCGATTAATATTATAGGAAACAGCTTCCAAACCAGAGAATAACAAAGATTGACGCATGGATGACAAATCATTGCTCAAAGGATTTAGCATCGATACGTTGTATTCTTCTTTCAGCATTTCCGATAATCCAATGTATTCTGGAGTTGTCAAAGAATTGGCCATCATTTCATGAAAGCCATTTGCATTCAAAAGTGAGGCTACAATATTTTGAACTTTGTAATCTTCGGTTCTAGCAGAATTAGAAACTGTTGCATTCAGTTTTTTTGTGAAATTGATATTGTTGTAGCCATAAACTCTAAGAATTTCTTCAATAACATCAATTTCTCTTTGTACATCAACACGATAGGAAGGAATTATTAAGCCCAAACCTGCATCAGAAACTGTTGTTACTTTAATATCCAAAGATGCTAGAATTTTTTTGATGGTTTCTTTTGGTAATTCTTGTCCAATTAGCTTTGTAGTTTTTTCAAAACTCAAGAAAACAGGAAAATCTTCAATCTTTTTTGGATAGATATCAATGATATCAGAAGTGATTTCGCCACCAGCAACTTCTTTGATTAACAATGCTGCTCTTTTCAAAGCAAATTCAGTAATGTTTGGATCAATTCCTCTTTCAAAACGGAAAGAAGCATCAGTACTCAAACTGTGTCTTTTGGCTGTTTTTCTAATAGAAACTGGATTGAAATAGGCGCTTTCTAAAAATATTGAATTGGTTGTATCTGTTACTCCAGAGTTTTTTCCTCCAAAAACACCTGCCATACATAATGGACCTTTTTCATCACAAATCATCAAATCCTCTTCATGAAGCGTTCTTTCAACATCGTCTAGTGTAACAAATTTTGTTCCTGCTGTTGCGGTTTTCACAATAATTTTACCATTTATTTTTGAAGCATCAAAAGCATGTAATGGTTGGCCTAAATCATGTAAAATATAGTTTGTAACGTCTACAATATTGTTTTTTGGTGTTAGTCCAATTGCCTTTAATCTGTTTTTTAACCACTCTGGAGACTCTTTTACAGTAATTCCAGAAATAGTTACACCACAATAACGTGGAGCCAATTTGCTATCTTTTACATCAACATCAATTTTTAGAATTCTCTTGTCAATTCTAAATGTGCTTACTGAAGGAGTAATCAACTCAATGTTGCTGTTTTTTTGAAGTAAACTTGCGCGCAAATCACGAGCAACTCCCATGTGAGACATTGCATCAGCACG
This sequence comes from Flavobacterium lutivivi, assembly GCF_014642275.1. GTDB lineage: Bacteria > Bacteroidota > Bacteroidia > Flavobacteriales > Flavobacteriaceae > Flavobacterium > Flavobacterium lutivivi. Next base: position 231,167 of record NZ_BMIM01000004.1, on the reverse strand, counting down.
ATTAGGCGTTAGTCCAATTTCGAAAATTTCATCGTTTTCAATATTAAAAACCTTTGCACATGGTGTTCCAGGTTTTAATTTTTCGTCCAAAATCATAATTCCATCATGGCTTGTCCCTAGACCTAATTCGTCTTCGGCACAAATCATTCCATGACTTTCTTGACCACGAATTTTTCCTTTTTTGATTTCAAATTCATTACCTTCTTTATCAAATAATTTAGTTCCGATTGTTGCAACAGGAACTTTTTGCCCAGCAGCTACATTGCTTGCTCCACAAACTATTTGAACAGGATTTCCGTCACCCAAATCAACTTTGGTAATACTCAATCTATCAGCATCTGGGTGTTTTTCGCATGACAAAACATGTCCAACAACAACACCTTCTAATCCTCCTCGAACCGATTGATATTTTTCAACAACTTCTACTTCTAGCCCCAAATCGGTAAGTATAGCTGCTGTTTCTTCTGATTTTAAATCTATTTTAATGAATTGTTTTAACCAGTTGTATGAAATCTTCATTTTTAATTTTTTTCAAGTGTGCAAATATACTCATTGTAGAGTTTAGATAAAAAATAATTATTCAATCAAAAGGCTTAATTGTTGATATTTTATTTATCAAAAAAACAGCATCAAAAATTATAAATATTCAAAAAAAAGTCACTAAAAATGTGTTAATAACAATTTTGTGCTATAATTTGAAAAAAATGTGCTATTCGCGGAAATCAATTCAAATTACTTTTGGGTAAATCAAAAAAATAAAATTATGAGTAATTTAATTCAAAGACCACAATTAAAAGAAAAGTATGATAACTACATTAACGGAAAATGGACTGCACCTTCAACAGGTCAATACTTCGAAGTACTTTCTCCAGTTGATGGAAAACCAATGGCAAAAGCTGCACATTCTGCAAAAATGGACATAGAATTGGCAGTCAATGCTGCTGATGAAGCTTTCAAAACTTGGGGACAAACATCTTCTACTGAAAGAAGCATAATTCTAAATAAAATCGCTGATAGAATGGAAGCCAATCTGCAACATCTTGCAGCAGTGGAAACATTAGATAATGGCAAAGCAATTCGTGAAACAATGGCAGCCGATTTGCCTCTTGCAATAGACCATTTTCGATATTTTGCTGGCGTAATTCGTGCTGAAGAAGGTTCTATTTCTGAGCTTGACAAAGATACCGTTTCTATTATCGTTCATGAGCCAATAGGTGTTGTTGCGCAAATTATTCCGTGGAATTTCCCTATATTGATGGCTGTGTGGAAATTAGCTCCAGCTCTAGCGGCAGGGAATTGTGTGGTTTTAAAACCAGCCGAAAGCACACCAATATCTATTATGGTTTTGATGGAATTAATTGGTGATTTACTTCCGGCAGGAGTTGTTAATGTAGTAAATGGTTTTGGTGCTGAACTTGGTAGAACATTGGTTACTAACCCAAAAGTGGCTAAAGCAGCATTTACAGGTTCAACAGCTACAGGTAGAATGGTAATGCAATATGCTACAGAGAATATTATTCCTGTAACCTTAGAATTAGGTGGTAAATCACCAAATATTTTCTTTCCTTCTGTGATGGATGCTGATGATGAGTTTTTGGATAAAGCTCTTGAAGGTGTTGCTCTTTTTGCCCTAAATCAAGGTGAGGTTTGTACTTGTCCTTCTAGATTACTAATCCATGAATCTATTTATGATCAATTTATTGATAAAGTTATTGCGAGAATTCAAGCAATTAAAACGGGTAATCCATTTGACCCAACAGTAATGATGGGTGCACAAGCTTCTCAAATTCAAAAAGATAAAATTCTTTCTTACATTAAATTAGGAAAAGAAGAAGGTGCTGAATTGCTTTGTGGTGGAAATGTAAATCATCTTGGAGGTGATTTAGAAGGTGGATATTATATTCAACCTACTGTTTTTAAAGGTCATAACAAAATGAGAATTTTCCAAGAGGAAATTTTTGGGCCTGTTTTGGCTGTAACAACTTTTAAAACTACCGAAGAAGCCATCGAGATTGCCAATGATACTATGTATGGTCTTGGAGCTGGTGTTTGGACACGCGATGCACACGAATTATACCAAGTTCCAAGAGCTATTAAAGCTGGTAGAGTTTGGGTAAATCAATATCACGCATATCCAGCTGGAGCTCCATTTGGAGGATATAAACAATCTGGTATTGGTAGAGAAAATCACAAAATGATGCTAGGTCATTATCGTCAAACGAAGAACATGCTCATTTCTTACAATAAAAACAAATTAGGGTTCTTTTAATAGTGAAAGTTAGTAATTAATATAACCGCAGGTTTTAGTAGCTTGCGGTTATTTATTTTTTGAATATGAAAAAAATAAAAAGACTTGAAGCAACACCCAAAGCATTGGAATTGATTAAAAAACTTCACGAAAAGTTTGGAGAATTAATGTTTTATCAAGCTGGTGGTTGTTGTGAAGGAACTCAACCGCAATGTTTTGAAAAAGGAGGTTTTTATTTAAGATATGGAGATGTTTGTATCGGTTCAATTATGGGTTTCGATTTTTGGGTAGATAAAGATTTATTTGAATATTGGAAACATGCTCATTTTACACTTGATGTTCTCGACGGCTTTGGTCCAGGTGGTTTTTCTCTAGAAACTCCTTTTGGCAAAACATTTAAAGTAAATTATAGATTATTTACAGAAGAAGAAAGCGCTAATCTGGAAGAGGTAAAACTTAATGAATAAATAAACCTATCAACCGTTAAAATTCAACAACTGATATTGTTTTGGTGTAATACCTTCGTACTTTTTAAATAATCGAATAAAATAATTACAGTCCTCAAAACCAGTTGCATAGGAAACTTCATTTACCTGTACATTGGGATTACTCAAGAGTTTTTTTGCATATTTTATTTTTTCATTGAGAATGTATTCTATTGGACTCATGCCTAGTTCACGCTTGAAATATCGATAAAAAGATGTCGTACTCATACATGCTTTGTCACTCAAATCCTTTAAATGTATGGTTTCTCTAATATTGCTTCTAATATATTCTATGGTTGGTAAAAGTGGATTGTTTGATTCTAACGGCAATACATTGTCAAACTTTTTGACTGTTTGCGTTTGAATAATTCTGATAATTAATTCTTGAAGCGTTAAGTCGGCAATGGCATCTTTTGTCAAAGAATTTCCCATGCATTCCTTTATCAATTTATTGATGGTTGAAGCTAATTCGACATTGTTGTAGAAAAAATAATTTTCGTGATCTAACTTCCAAACGTTGTTTTTGCCTTCTTTTGGATATTTTTCGTTCAGGAAATCGAGTGTTTCAGTTATTATTTGATTGTCGATGGCTAGAGCAATGCACTGTGTTGGGTTTTGATTAGTAGCTTCGGGGAAATCAATTTTCATTTCAACATTAGAAGGAACAATGACAGTTTCACCTGGTAAATATTCAAAACTAGGATCATCAAAAAGGTGCATTACTTTTTTACCTCTAAGCATGCTTGTAACCACCAAATCATTGAATTTCAAAGGAACTAATTCGGTTGTTTGATAAGTTTCAAAAATATTCAACTCGCAATGGTCTAGTGAAAAAATGGTTCGGTTCTCAACCAAAGTTTTCAAAGACTTCTCATGAGTTAATGCTGGTTTATTTAGTAATGCTTTGATTGGCATTTTGTAAAATGTTTATTGTAAATATAATAAAATAGTTTTTACAATATTTCTTCAATGTGTTTTTTAATATTTGAAGCTATTTTTTGAGTAGGTAAATCATTGGCATCTCCACCAAAAGGATCTTCAATCTCTTCTGCAATTAACTCTAAACTTGCTAATACATAAAAAATAAAAATTACTACTGGAATGCTATAAAAGCCTAAACTAAATGCATATCCAAATGGCAATGTCATTACATAGAAGAAAATAAATTTCTTTATGAAAGCACTATAAGAATAGGGAATAGGAGTGTTTTTTATTCGTTCACATGCGCCACAAACATCGGTAAAAGTTTGAATTTCGTTGTTTAATATTATAAGTTGATCTCCTGTAATTTCGTTTTGTTTATACAAATCATTTACCTTTTGAAAAAGCATCTTTGCAATTTGATTAGGCTTATGTTTTGAATGATCAATTTCTAAATTCAATCCTTCAAAAAGCATTTTACCAACATCTTCATTTGCTAGATGTTTGGATAAAATGGAAGCATAACCCGAAATTACTTTTTTGAAATAGTCTTTATCATTTTGGTTTTTCAAAATGGCAGACAATTTTATGGCTAAGTTTCTACTACTGTTTACCAAACTTCCCCATAGTTTTCTTCCTTCCCACCAACGATCATAAGCAGTGTTAGTTCTATAGGCTAATAATAATGAGATAACAAAACCAAGCATACTATGCATGATAGAAATGTTTTTTACATGACTATCTTCCGATAGTTTCCAGTATTCAATTTCAAGGTAACAAACAATAAATGTATATAAACCAATAACGATCATTAAAGGAATTAATTTTCGAAATGTATCTGATTTATGAAATCTAAAAATGAAAATTAGCCAGTCTTTTGGGTTATATTGAACCATTTTGGTGAATAGTAATTAGTGATTAGTGATTAGTCCTGAACTGGCGATAAATATAAACTTTTTTCTCAACCTGAAACTTGAAATCCGAAACCTTCTAAATAATATAATTGTAAAATTTATATTTTAATTAATGACAAACTTTATGGTTTCAATTGATTTGTTTTGTTCAACTTTTAAAAGATAAATTCCTTTTTCAATATTATTAATCGAAATAACTTCACCCGAGTTATAGTTTTCTAAGGAATAAATCATTTTACCTGAAACATCAAAAACATTAATAGAAACTTGACTTAAATTATTAGGGATGTTTAAGCTAAAGATTCCCTTATTTGGATTTGGAAATAATGTTATTTTATCTTTTTGAAAAGAAATATTTTCTAAAGTAAATACTCTTGGTTGAACTAATGGACCATCAAATGATAGGTAAATAGTTTGATTATAAGTTGAATCTGTATTTAAAAAACATTCAGAATCACTAGTATTAAATGAAAAATATGAGTTTAAAACAATTGTTTGTGGACCGTTTGCATTTGCATTTGGTATTACAATTGAATTGGTTAAGGTTGTAGGCAATAATAAACCAGTATCAACAAAACAGATGTTAACTATATTATCTAGGGGAAGATATTCATAATTGCCAAGGTGATGAACTTCACAACATGAAGAATTTATTGACATTTCAATATCACTAGTTCCGACAATAGGATTTAATGTAACTGTGTTAACTTGAGTATGACATTGTCCTATGGAGTTATAGGATACTAAAAGTATAATTAAGGCAAGTAATATTTTTTTCATATTTGATTTCAGTTTGTTGATATAAAGATAGTTAAAAGTTTAAATCAGAATCTGTTTATTTAAAAAAAACTAACTAATATAGTTCCAAATATTTTTCTTCTTGGTCATTTCAATAAAAATCTGTTTCAAAGTTTGATGTTCTGGTAATGATAGCGAAGCATCTTTTTTCAGTAATTCAATTGCTTTATTTCTGGCTAAAATCAAAATATCTTTATCTTTTACCAAATCGGCAATTTGAAGATTGAGCACACCGCTTTGTTGTTTTCCCATAATATCTCCTGGACCACGAAGTTTCAAATCGACTTCGGCAATTTCAAAACCGTCATTAGTTTTACACATCGTTTCCAATCTTATCTTGCTATCATTAGAAAGCTTATGCGAAGTCATCAAAATGCAATAACTCTGTTCTGCACCACGACCAACTCGACCTCGCAACTGGTGTAACTGTGACAAACCAAAACGTTCAGCACTTTCAATAATCATCACGCTGGCATTAGGAACATTTACTCCAACTTCAATCACGGTTGTGGCAACCATAATATTGGTTTTTCCTTCGGCAAAACGTTTCATTTCAGCATCTTTATCAGCTGGTTTCATTTTACCGTGAACAATTGAAATACTATAATTTGGCAACGGAAAATCTCTTGAAATACTTTCATATCCATCCATTAAATCTTTGTAATCCATTGTTTCGCTTTCTTGAATCAGCGGATAAACAATATAGATTTGTCTGCCTTTGGTAATTTCATCTTTAATAAATTTCCAAACTTTCAAGCGATTGCTATCATACCGATGAACAGTTTGTATAGGTTTTCTTCCTGGTGGCAATTCATCAATAACCGAAACATCTAAATCACCATATAAACTCATAGCTAGTGTTCGCGGAATAGGTGTTGCCGTCATGACCAAAATATGTGGTGGGATTTCATTCTTTTTCCAAAGTTTACTTCGTTGTTCTACACCAAAACGATGTTGTTCGTCAATAATTGCTAATCCTAAATTATTGAATTGTACTTTGTCTTCCAATAAAGCATGCGTTCCAATAAGAATATGCAAACTTCCATTTTCCAATTCTTCGTGAATGATTTTTCGTTCCGAAGTTTTCGTTGAACCCGTTAGAATTTTAATATTTATGTTTAAATCTTTTGCTAATTCTGTCAATCCGTTAAAATGTTGATTGGCCAAAATTTCGGTTGGTGCCATCAAACAACTTTGAAATCCATTGTCCAAAGCAATTAGCATTGCCATCAAAGCCACAATGGTTTTTCCCGAACCAACATCGCCTTGTAATAATCGGTTCATTTGTGCATTGCTTCCTAAATCATTTCGGATTTCTTTCAATACTTTTTTCTGCGCATTCGTCAATTCAAAAGGCAAATGATTTTGATAGAAATTATTAAAATTTTCTCCAATGATGGTAAACGGATGACCTTTGATTTTATTTTTTCGGACTAAGTTTTTCGTAATTAATTGCAGTTGAATAAAAAACAGCTCTTCAAATTTCAATCGAAATCGCGCTTTCGCTAAAAGTTCGGGACTTTTTGGAAAATGAATGTTAAAAAGTGCTGCATTTTTCGGTATTAATTTTAATTCATCCAACAGATATTGCGGCAACGTTTCCGTGAATTTTGCCTGAGTTTCAAGGAATAATTGTTGCATCATTTTATTCACCACACGATTGGAAATTCCACGATTGGTCAAAGTTTCAGTCGATGGATAAACGGGTTGCAAAGCTGAACGTAAATTTTGTTCGTGTTCGTTGAGCAATTCCATTTCAGGATGCGCCATATTGTATTGTCCGTTGAATGAAGTGACTTTCCCAAAAATCACATACGGAATATTGAGTTTCAAACTTTCTCTAATCCATTTATGACCTTGAAACCAAACGAGTTCCATTTCGCCAGTTTCATCTACAAAAGTTGCCACTAATCTTTTTTTGGCTTTACCAAATTCAACAGTTTTGACATGAATTATTTTTCCAATAATCTGTACTTCCGCAGGATTATTGTTTAGTTCATTGATTTTGTAATAACGAGTTCTATCAATGTAGCGATTGGGATAAAAATTTATCAAATCTTCATAACGATGAATGCCCAATTCTTTGCGCAACAATTCGCCACGTTGTGGACCAACGCCTTTTAGGTATTCGATAGGTGTTTGAAGAAGTTGACTTGACATTATCAGAAATTGTTAAAGCGAAGATAAGTTTTTAATTTCAAAATTTGAAAATGAGTATATTCGTAACTTATAATTTGCACAGATGAAATATTTGCTTTTTCTTTTCCTTTCCTTCATTTCTTTTGCTCAGCAAACTGCCAAAGTTGATTTTATCAAATGCAAAGCCACCATTGGACTTGAATTTGAAACGAACTCAATCGCTGGTGGATGTATTTATACATTTATAGTTAAATCAGATATAGATACAATAAGGATTGACGCAAAAAACATGAATTTTTATGAAGTTAAAATCAATGAAAAAAAGGTAAAATTCGAGAACAATAAAAAAGAATTATTGCTTTTTGAAGGTTTTAAAAAAGGAAAAAATAAATTGAGTTTAAGTTATAATGCTCAACCTAAACAAACAATGTATTTTATTGATAAACGACAAATTTGGACACAAGGTCAAGGGAAATATACAAGTCATTGGTTCCCGAGTTTTGATGATGTAAATGAAAAAGTAATTTTCAACATGAACATCACTTTTGATGAAAAATATAATGTCATTGCTAATGGTTTTCTGAAAAATAGCTATGTAAAAGACAATCAGAAAAAATGGTATTACGAAATGAAAAAACCAATGAGTTCCTATCTTTTGGCGTTGGTTATTGGCGATTTCAGAAATAAAGTAGTTGCATCCAAATCAGGAATTCCGTTGCAGTTTTTTATTCAACCAAAAGACACTGCGAAATTTGAACCAACCTATCGTCATTCCAAACAAATATTCGATTATTTGGAGAAAGAAATTGGTTTTAAGTATCCATGGAAATTATACAAACAAGTTCCAGTGGAAGATTTTCTCTATGCTGGAATGGAAAACACATCGTGTACCATTTTTGCACAGGATTTTGTTGTGGATGATATTGGTTTTAATGATAGAAATTACATTAACGTAAATGCACACGAATTGGCGCATCAATGGTTTGGCGATTTGGTAACTGCCAAATCAGGGAAACATCATTGGTTGCAAGAAGGTTTTGCAACCTATTATGCTTTGCTTGCCGAGAAAGAAGTTTTTGGTGATGATTATTTTTATCATCAATTGTATCGAAATTCATTGCAGTTGCGCAATGCTGCCAAAACCGACACTATTCCTGTGATGAATGAAAAAGCAAGTTCATTATCTTTTTACCAAAAAGGCGCTTGGGCTTTGCATTACATGAGAGAAAAAATAGGAGCGAAGTTGTTTCAAAAAGCGGTGAAAAATTATTTAAAGAAATACCAATTCAAAAACGTTGAAACCAGTGATTTTTTGGCAGAAGTAAAAAAAATAGCACCTGATTTCGATACCAATGCTTTTAAAAAATTATGGCTTGAAGATTATCATTTTCCAACTGAAATAGCCAATGATTTATTGAAGAAAAATACTTTTATGCAAACACTTTTTGAAGTGCAACAAATGCGAAAAAAATCATTCAATGAAAACAAAGAAAAGTTCAAAGAATTAATGCAATCTAACCTTTTTTATCCTGTAAAAACTGAAATTATCTATCAGATAAAGGAAATTCCATTAGAGAATAAAAAAGAAATACTTGAATTGGCATTACAAACCAATGATATAAAAGTTCGTCAAGCTGTTGCCGAATTTACAGATGAAATTCCTGCTGAATTCAAGCCGAATTATGAAACCTTGTTGGATGATAGATCCTATGATACGAAAGAAATTGCTTTAATAAAATTATTCAATGCATTTCCCGAAAGTCAGGCGATTTATATTGAAAAAGCCAAAGATTGGTTTGGAAATAATGATTTAGGTTTGCGAACTACATTTTTGCTATTAACGCAAATGTCTAATGTTTTGGATGAAAACCAAAAACAAAAATACTTCGATGAATTGGTTGATTACACTTCACCGAAGTATGAAAGTTCTATTAGGCAAAACGCTTTTGGCGCAGCATTTCAGGCAAAACAACCTATTGACAATCGGGTTTTAAAAAACCTTGTAAATGCAACTTCACACCACAAATGGCAACTATCAAAATTTGCTCGTGATTATATCAGAGATTTATTGAAAGTACCAGCATACAAAGAAAAATTTGAAAGTCTGATACATGATTTGCCCGAAAATGAGAAAAATCAGTTACAGAAATTGTTAAACGAGAAATAATTAATCTTCGCTTTCGAGCGAAAAAATTTCTTCAACTGGTTTTTCAAAAAACCGAGAAAGTTTCAACGCCAATACTGTTGATGGTACATACTTTCCTTTTTCCATTGCATTGATTGTTTGCCGACTAACTTGTATTTGTTTAGCCAAATCTTCTTGAGAGATATTTTTAATAGCTCTCAAAACTTTTAAATTATTAGTCATCTTGCAATGATTTATTTTGTTTGTATATCATGTAGTGAAATCGAAGTATAAAGAACAAAAGCGTCGTAAACACATTATGTATAAGCACTTGCATATATCCCATACCATAGACAAAAATAGTAAATAACAATATTAATGCATAGTTTAGATAAATTGCCCAAACTAAACTTTCGTATCTTATTTTGGTAGTAAACTCATCTTCTATTTTCAATTTTGAAAAGCCTACTAGAATTCCACCGCATACTAAACCAATAAGCAGTAATTCATCAACGATACTGTTCTTTATAAAAAGAAAATGTTCAGGTTTTGATAAAGGAAAATCACTCAAAATTGCAAAAACTGTTACATTAAGGTAGTCGTCAGTGTTAATATTGAACAAGCTGATAATCACTGTAATGATTATACTAGGTATAAACAGTAACCAACCTAGTGTTTTAAATTTGTTTGGGAATAAAAATTTTGTTTTCATTTTTAATGTGCTATTAAATTATACTACGAATGTATAGTTTGTTTTACAAATAGACAAATAAAATTTACAAAAAGTTTATTTTATTTTACATAAATTGGTCTAAAAGTAAATTAATAATATATTTTTTCGTCATTCCGAATATTTTTCGATTGTTAAATCGAAAATGTATCTGGAAGTTTTTGTTTGTTGTTATCGATACATTTTTTCTTCAAAAAATACTTCAACTGACGTTATTTTTAAAACTTCATATTGCTTATTGAAATCGTGTAATTTCTTATATTTGAATTTTATAAAATAACTATATGCTCGTAAAAGTCTTTGGAAGTGCTGTTTTTGGTGTTGAAGCAACCACAATAACTGTGGAAGTAAATATTGATAAAGGGATAGGTTATCACCTTGTGGGTTTACCCGATAATGCTATTAAAGAAAGTAGTTATCGAATTGCAGCAGCATTAAAGAATAACGGTTATTCACTTCCTGGAAAAAAGATTACGATAAATATGGCGCCAGCCGATTTGCGCAAAGAAGGTTCAGCCTATGATTTAACGCTTGCTATTGGAATTCTTGCCGCTTCTGGACAAATAAAAGCCGATGAGGTTGATAAATATTTAATCATGGGCGAACTATCGCTCGATGGAAGTTTACAACCGATAAAAGGCGCATTGTCTATTGCTATTAAAGCCAAAGAAGAAGGTTTCAAAGGCTTTTTTCTGCCTATTCAAAATGTAAAAGAAGCTGCAATCGTAGCTGGATTGGATGTTTATGGCGTAGAAAATGTTTTACAGGTTATTGATTTTTTTGAAGGAAAAGGAACGCTTGAGCCAACTGTTATTAATACTCGAGAAGAATTTTATAAAACACTCGATTTCCCTGAGTTTGATTTTGCCGATGTTAAAGGGCAAGAAAGCATTAAACGATGCATGGAAATTGCCGCAGCTGGCGGTCACAATATCATTCTTATTGGTCCACCTGGAGCAGGAAAAACCATGTTAGCCAAAAGATTACCTAGTATTTTACCACCAATGACTCTAAAAGAAGCACTCGAAACCACTAAAATTCATAGTGTAGCGGGAAAAATCAAAGATGCTGGATTGATGAACCAACGACCATTTCGATCGCCACATCATACAGCGAGTTCGGTTTCGCTTGTTGGTGGCGGAAGTTATCCTCAACCTGGGGAAATATCATTAGCACACAATGGTGTTTTATTTCTTGATGAATTGCCCGAATTTAAACGCGAAGTTCTCGAAGTAATGCGCCAACCATTGGAAGATAGGGAAGTGACTATTTCCAGAGCAAAATTTACTATAACTTACCCGTCATCGTTTATGTTGGTTGCTAGCATGAACCCAAGTCCTGGAGGTTATTTTAATGATCCAGATGCGCCAGTGCAAACATCGCCTGCCGAAATGCAACGCTATTTGAGTAAAATTTCGGGACCATTGTTGGATAGAATTGATATTCATATTGAAGTTACACCAGTTCCTTTTGAAAAATTAACTGAAACTCGTCCAGCAGAAAGTAGTGTAGAAATACGCAAACGTGTTACCAAAGCAAGAGAAATTCAGTCAAAGCGTTTTGAAAATTTTGATGGCATTCATTACAATGCCCAGATGGGAACTAAACAGATTAGAGAATATTGTGCACTCGATGCAACATCGTTGCAATTGTTGAAAACCGCAATGGAACGATTAAATCTTTCTGCTCGTGCTTATGATAGAATTTTGAAAGTATCTAGAACAATTGCCGATTTGGAAGAAAGCGAAAGAGTTAATTCTAACCACATTGCTGAAGCTATACAATATAGAAGTTTGGATCGTGATGGTTGGTTGGGTTAGTTCAGTTTACAGTCACAGTTTACAGTTTTCAAACGGACAACTGATTTCTATTGCTGAAAACTATAAAACCTTGCGCCAACCAAAACTGGATTCCCTTTTTCTATTTTCTCCAAATAAAATTCATTTTTTGCTGTAATCACAGATTGTTTCAATTCCTTTTTATGTAATTTTTCATAAGTAAAAAAATTAATAGGTATTGCTTGTTCTATGGTTTCAAAAAGAGTTACATTTTCAATAACTGATTTCCAATTTTCTTCTACAACGGCTTCAAAAACTTTAGCTTTTGAACCACTTCCATAAGCGATAAATCCAAAAGTTGTATTGGTAATATTAGTTTCGTTTTTAAAATGATAACAAAGAGTAGAAAGTAAGCCAAGGAAAATTGAACCAGTATAAATATTTCCAATTTGTCCCGAAGCTATTTCAGATGGAAAAATATATTGATTGACTATATCTAAATATTCTGAGCTTTTGGCTAAGGCTTTGATTTTTTCTTTGTTGTTTTCACCTAATTGATTTTCTAGCAATTCAGGATTTTCATTGGCAAAAATTTCAATAAAGGTTCTTCTTCCTTGAAAACAATAGGGTAGATGCATCAATATTGCTGACCATTTTTCATAAAGTTTTCCTTTTTGATGACTTTCTGATTTATAATGTTCATAAGCTTCAGTAATTCTACTGATGTAACATTGATTGGAATATTGACCATCAAAAACAGGTTGTTCTTTGTAGATATTAATTTCATTTTCCAAAACATCATTCCAACTTGGATTATCATCAGATTGAAGAATATCTTCTTTAGTAAAATTTCTTCTAGGTTTAAAAAAATCAAAAACACCTTCGGTTGCAACGCCAACTTCTTTGGAAAAACTTAAAACTCTAGGATTAGCAGTGATTAACATGGCAATTGAGCCAGCGCCTTGTGTATATTCGCCAGTTGAATTCAAATCATATTTGGCATTATCAGTAGCAACCACAATCGCTTTCTTTTCAGGATTTAGACGAATGTAATCCAAACAGTTTTGCAATGCATCAACTGCACCTATACAGGCAAATGTCAAATCGACTACATCACAATTTTTAAAACTTCTTGCTCCAAATATTTGCTCCAAATTTGACAAAACATAGGAACCAACTGGTTTAGAACTATCAACACCGCTTTCTGTACCAACATAAATTCTACTGATTTCCTTTGGTTCAAGATTTTCTTGTTGCATTAGTTTCAGTGTGGCATTTGATGCTAGAGTAACCACATCTTGATGCACATCGAGGAAACTCATTTTGTGTAAACCTAAACCTTTCATTAGTTTATCGGCTTCTATGTTTCGGTTTTCCGCCAATGTTGTTATAGGTAGATAAATCTTTGGAATATCAAAAGATATGCTATCGATGCCAACTTTCATTTTCAATTTTTTTTGAAGAACAAAATTAAAAAAGGTAATCTCAATTTGACTTGAAATTACCTTTAAAATTAGGGTTTTAAATACGATTTATGATTTATGTAATAAATCTTATTTTTAATTTTTGAATTATAAATTTTGACTAAATATTTTGAGAATTTTTAATCCAAAAGTGCTGAAAAAGTATCACCTTGCTTGATATCACCTGTTTTATATCCTTTCATAAACCATTCCATGCGTTGTTCAGATGTTCCATGTGTGAAACTATCAGGAACTACGTGTCCTTGCATTTTGCTTTGTATAGCATCATCACCAACTGCATTTGCAGCGCTCAATGCTTCTTCGATATCTCCTGCTTCTAGCAAATTCTTGTTATAATGTGCCCAAACTCCTGCATAGAAATCGGCTTGAAGTTCTTGACAAACAGAGAGTTTATTGGCGTCTGCTTCGCTTTTTCCTTGTTGTAACTGACGGACTTTAGAAGATGTTCCGAGTAATGTTTGCAAATGATGTCCCATTTCATGAGCTATCACATAAGCAATGGCAAAATCACCACCTTCGGCACCAAAACGACTTTTTAGCTCTTCAAAAAAACGCAAGTCCATGTAAACTTTTCTATCTCCAGGACAATAAAAAGGTCCAGCAGCTGATGTTGCACTTCCGCAAGCGGTGTTTACACCATCATCAAAAAGTACCATTCCTGGTTCTTCATATTGCATTCCGTTTTCAGAAAATATTTTTTGCCAAGTTTCATTATTGTAAACAAAACATGCTTCTGCAAAATCGCCAAGTTGTTTTTCTTCTTCAGAAAGTTCACGAGTTTTTGTTCCTTCTGTTTCTGTTTGAGTTTGATTTCCTTGCGTTTGTTGAAGTATGTTGCCTATTGTTTGACCAGTTTCACCACCAAACATGTTGAGCAATAAAATGATGATACCTATTGCGCCACCACCAATTAATGCTTTTCCACCACCAGAAATTCCACGTCTATCTTCAAAGTTTCCACTGTCTTTTTTATCCCATTTCATTATTAATAATATTTTATTGTTATTGTAAATTTAACAAAGATTAGACCAAATTTATCCATTTGTTCAGAACATTTTTGAGTTGCTCTTTGTCTATTGGTTTTGAAATGTAATCATTCATACCGGTTTCTAGGCATTTTTCTTTTTCACCATCAGTTGTGCCAGCAGTTAGAGCAATAATTGGAATATTACTGAATTCGGGTTTCTTTTTGAGCTCAACAGTTGTTTCGTAGCCATTCATTTCAGGCATTTGAATATCCATCAAAATTAAATCGGGAGTTTCTATTTCATCAATAGTATCTATCAACGATTTTCCGTTTTCAAATTCGAATAGATTTGCATTTGGTAAATATTGTTTTACTAGTGTTTTGGCTAATAACATGTTTATTTTGTTGTCTTCCAGGACAAATATATTTAGCGCCTTTTGAGAAACTATTTCATAAGCATTATTTTTTTCTGAAAGTGTTTTATTTTGTGATGTTTTATCTTTTTCGATATCAGAATATTTAACAACAATGCTAAAATAAAAGTCACTTCCTTTTCCAAATTCACTTTCGAGTTCGAGCTTGCTATCCATTAGTCCTAATAGCTGATTTGATATTGAAAGCCCAAGTCCAGTTCCGCCAAATCGCTTGTTGGTTGTTGCATCTTCTTGAGCGAAAGCTTCGAAAATTTTATTCTTATTTTTTTGTTTTATTCCAATGCCAGTATCTTTTATTGAGAATTTGATTTTTACGTTATTTTCACCAATAAATTCATCAACACTAATGCGGAAAATTATTTTTCCTTTTTCAGTAAATTTTACCGCATTACTCAAAAGATTGATTAAAACTTGTTTTAATCGAACGTAATCTACCCAAATATATTTTGGAACATTTGAATCAATGTCGAGAATTAGGTCAATGTTCTTTTGATTGGTTTCATATTGCACCAAATCAATTACTTGATTAGCAATATCATAAACTTTATTTTTATCAACAGATAATTCAATTTTTCCTGATTCAAGTTTAGAAAAGTCGAGTATATTATTGATAACTTCCATCAACGATATGGCAGACTCGTTTATGGTTGACATGTATTTTTGCTGGATATTCTCAAGATTGGTGTTCATTAATAGCTGAGTGAAACCAATTATACCATTTAATGGCGTTCTGATTTCGTGGCTCATGTGTGCTAAGAACTCTGATTTTGCTTTGTTTGCAGCCTCGGCGTATTCTTTGTCTTTTATTGCGTTTTCGGCATTTTTTCTTTCGGTGACATCAAGAAAAATTCCTTCGATAGATGATATTTTTCCGTCTTTGTGAATAGCATCGCCAAATTCTTCTATCCAAGCAATCGATTTATCTTTCTTGATAATTCTATAGATAAAGTGAAATGGTTTACCTTCGTTTATGGCGTTGTGTTGTTCTTCTAATATTTTCTTTTTCTCATCGGGATGAACCAAGTCTATAAAGTTCATTTTTCCTTCTAGGAAAATTGACTTTTCATATCCTGTTAATTTTTCTATTTGTTCGTTGAGATAGATTTTTGTGAAATTTTCATCATTATTAGATAGATAAACAACTCCTGGTATATTATCTGCTAATAGCCTAAATTTTTCCTCACTTTCTTGAATGATTGTTTCGTTGAGGTTTCTTTCTAGCGCAAATGAAATATTTTTTGAAAGGGTTTCGAGTGTACTCAATTCATCTTTAGACCAATCTCTTTCATTTGTGGAGTCGTCAAAAACGATAAAACCATGAAAATCTGATTTTATGAATATTGGTAAAAATAATATTGATTTAGTGTTTAGATTGTTGAGATATTCCTTTGTGATTTCGTTTTTTATTTTTCTGACTATTGAGAAATAAATTTCTTTTTTCTGAAGTTTTTCAGTGACATCAGGAATTACATTTATATCAACATTGGTTAAATTAGGGTTGGGCTGAGTTAGTGATTTTGCACTAGCTGTCCATCTATAGCGTTGAGAATATATTTTTTTATCTGGGTTATATTCGAAGAATGATAATTTGTCAACATTTGTAACATTTCCAATAGTGAGAATTATACCTTCTAGAATTTCTTTATTTGTTTTTGAGAAAAGGAATTTTTCAGTATTCCTGATGATTTCTTCTTGAATACCACTTTTGTATGCTAATTTTTTTTCTGCATCAATTCGCATTTGGGTTTCTATAGAAATCCCTATTAAATCAGCTATAGAGCGAGCAAAATTGATGTCTTCATTGTCCCATTCTTTTGGATTGTCAATTATTTCAAAACAAAGAATTCCTACTACTTTGTTATTAATAAATATAGGTGTATCTAAGAGCGATTTTACATTGTTTTTTGGAAAATATTCATAACAGAGTTCTTCTAGTATTTTGTTTTCATACACATTAGACGCAACTATTTGTAAGCCGGTTTCAATTCCTTCAAAATATTTATTGTAATCATTTTTGTTTAAAACAAAGTTTTTCTCAAATCTTTTAGATTTTAGATAATAGATGCTTTCACATTTAATTCCTTCATCAATATTTGACCAATAGCTTATTCTATCAATATTACAATTGTTAGCCACTGTTTGGATAATGTTTTTTAATATTGTGTTGAAATTCTCATCATTAGAGTAACTACGAGAAGTTAATTGTTTAATGATTTGATTGTGAATTCTGATTTTTGAAGCTCTTTCAAAGTGTTCTATTTCTAAGCTTTTTATAAGAGTTATATCGCGCGCATAAGCATAATAACTTATTTTGTTTTCTGCTTCATTATTTTTAATAGTTACTTTTTGCGATACCCAAACTGTTTCGCCGTCTTTTTTTACAAGAGGAAATACAAATTCTTGGAAATCTGTTGTTTTTTCGGGTTTTTCTAAATAGAATTCTTTAACTCTATCTAAATAATCAGGTCTTATGAAAACTTCATATGAATTACTGAAAATTTCTTCTTTTGAGTATCCAAGCGTTTTAATTGTGAAAGCATTGACATAGAAAACATTACCGTTTTCATCTATTTCATAAATCAAGTCTTTTGCTGTTTCTATGAGATCTCTGTAGTGATTTTTGATATTTATCTCTTCTGTGATATCTTGTCCAATTCCAATGATTACATCTTCAGAAAATTTTTTGTCTTTCCACTGAATATATTTATAATCACCATTTTTACACTTTAATTTCCTAACATATAAGCGATCATCTATATATGTGTTGTGATATTCTTCACCAACAAACTCTGGATCTTCAGTAAGTTTCCAATACTCCATGCCAAGTACTTCGTCAGCTTTATAACCTAAAATTTCCGTTATAGATTCACTACAAAAAGATACTTCACCTTTTTTATTTGTAATTAAAATAATAGAACTTCCGCTATTAACAACCATGTTGGCAAAAAGGAACTTATTTCTATTTTCAATTAATGCTAAATGGCGAGAAGTGTGAATTGCAACGGTTAATATTAAAGAACAAACCAGTACAATTGTATTAGCTTTGGGTATTAATTCATAATTGTATGATGCAACTAGTAATAAAAAAAGGGTTATGATAAAAACCCAATAATGAAGAATATTTTTAAAAATAAAATAGGATAAGAACAATGCAACTATTAGGCTAACAAATGATATTAGTTCAAATTCTTTGAAATAAACGTTATATATAATAAAAGTTAAATAGCTAAAATAGCAGAGAACAAAAACTTGATTAATTCTTTTTTGAAAAAAAACTGTTTTTGTACACAAATTGTAGAAGCTAATGAGAATTATCCCAACAGTAACATTTACAAAAAGGTAATTTTTATTTCTTACGTCAAAATAGTTTAGAATTACTTCTATGAGCGGAATTGAAATGCCGAAAAACAATAGAAAAAAACTGTATTGCCTTTCCCTTGGTTCAAAATCATTGTAGTTATTCAAATTCAATGATTTTGTTAATGTTTTGCTTGTAAAGAAAAAAGAAGCGTAAAGCAATATCAGCAAAGTGATAATGACTAGTAAGTTAATATTTGAAAAAGTAAAATATTCGCTCAAAATTATTAGGTTTTAAATAAAAATTTGGGTTTTCCAAATGTATAAATCCTTGTTAAAATTACAACCAATTTACGAATTTTTTTATTGTTTCAATTTTATTTTTATACGGAGCATATCTCAACTTGATATCGAGCCAAGTTGCTTTTTTTACAATAGCTTTTTGATGACTAAAAATGTCAAAACTAAGTTTACCATGATAAGCTCCAATTCCACTAAAACCAACACCTCCAAAAGGTAACCTGTTGTTGGCAAAATGAATCAGCGTATCGTTAACACATCCGCCACCAAAACTGAATTTACTGATAAGTTCTTCTGAAAACTTTTTGTCATTAGAAAAGACATACAAGGCCAGCGGTTTTTCAAATTTTTGAACAATCTGTTCTATATCATTTTTGTGTTCGTAGGTTAGAATAGGAAGAATTGGCCCAAAGATTTCTTCATGCATTACAGGACTTTCTAGACTTGGCTCATCAATTAATGTAGGAGATAAAAACAATTCATTTTCATCATGTTTACCTCCATAAACTATATTTTGTTGTTTTGTGAAATTAACTAATCGTTCCCAGTTTTTCTTGCTGATTATTCTGGGATAATCTGCCGATTGTTGCTGATTAATAGAATAAGAAATTTCAATTTCGTTAATTAATTTTTGAATTAAATTTTCTTTGATTGATTTTTCAACAATCAAGTAATCAGGAGCAATACAAGTTTGTCCAGCATTAACAAACTTACCCCAAACTAAGCGTTTTGCAGCAATATCTAAATCACAATTTTTGTCAATTATGCATGGATTTTTGCCTCCTAATTCTAACGTTACTGGTGTTAAATTATTGGCAGCGGCTTTTGCAACTATTTTGCCCACGTTCACACTTCCTGTGAAAAAAATATAATCCCATCTTTTTGCTAATAAAGCTTGAGAGGTTTCTATTCCGCCTTGTATGACTTCTACATGACTTTTTTCAAACAAGTTAGAAAATATTTTTGCAATCAGTGCTGAAGTGTTCGGCGTTAGTTCTGAAGGTTTTATTGTTACCGAATTTCCAGCAGCAATCGCAGCAATTGCAGGTGAAACTGCAAGCTGAAAAGGATAATTCCACGGAGAAATAATTAGAACCTTACCATAAGGTTCTTTATAGACATAATCTAATGAAGGAAAATTCAAAATAGAAGGCAAAACCATTTTTGGTTTTGCCCATTTATTAATATTTTTAATGATGTGTTTGAGTTCAGAAATCACAATAAAAGTTTCTGTAAGATAGGCTTCAAATTCTGATTTTTTGAAGTCTTTATACAACGCGTTTGCAATCTCATTTTCATTTTCTTCAATAGCATGAAGCAATTTTATTAGGCATTGTTTTCTGTAATTTATATCAGTTCTGAACATGTCTTAATTATAAAAATCCCCAACGGAAACCAAAATATAAATCACCTTGTTTATTATCATTTATCAATGCAGTAATCATAGAACTTGTTCCAAGATAAAACCCGCCAAGTCTAAACCCAATTCCAACATTTGTTCCAGAAATTTCATGAAAAGTTACTGGAATATAGCCTTCAAAAAAACCAAGATTTATTCGAGGTGTAACACTGAAAATGTTTGAAGCCGTAATTTGTTCGTTAGCTTCATCTTTATTGGTTTTTTGTTGTAAAAAAGCTGTCACATGAAGTTTTGAAATAACTTTAACATCTGCATAGGCATTGATTGTTGTTGGTAGTTTTACACTAAAATCTTTTTTCTCTGGATTTTTAGATAAATAACCACCATCAATCAATATTTGTTCTACATCGCTCAAATTATCAATATTATTAAATAAACTTAAATCCAAAGGATTATTCCCTTGAGTTGTAAAAACATAATTTGTGCTGTAGTTATTGTCATCTTTGAATGTCATACTGCCCAAGTTTCTTAAAGATAATCCAAAGTTCAAAATACTTTTGTATTGATAATTCATTCCAATATCGCCTGAAAAACCATTTAAACCTCCAAAAATTGATTTACTATAATCGTCAAAATTTGTAAAACTTTCAGCCAAATTTCCAGAATAAGCAATATTTAAACTCGCTGGGCTATTGGTTGTTAGATAAGCATTTCCAGCAGATTGAATAATTGTTCCATCTAATTTGCTCAATCCAAAATTTGAATATGAACCTGGAAAAAGTATTTTTAAAGTAACACCAACACTAAATTTATGATTGTCTTTGTCCAAAATAGTTCTTCCTGCAGAAAGTCCAATTTCGCCATAAGAAGTTCCACTCAATTTTTGATTACTTTGGTTGTTTATCAAAGTTGTGTTTAAAACCAAATTATCATTTGTAATAGCATTTCCTATTGTTGGGTCAATATCAACCATATCAAAACTCGCATAGGCTTTTGTTGTAAAAGCAAATCCCCATTTGTTCCATTTCATTGCAAATCCTGGACCTAATATTTCGGTATTAATCCTCGCATTTACTGGTTCAGTACCTGTGAAAAGTAGTGTTTCAAAATCGGTATCAGAGGAAAAATCACTAAAGCCAATTTTATTATTGGCAACATTAAAACTCATCCCATAAATATTCACTTCAAACTTTTTTGAAAGATTTGGAAGTTCTGCTGGGTTTATGGTTGAGTTTAAAATTCCTACTCTGTTTGATGTGCTTATTCCTGAATAATGTTCTTGAGAAGTAACAAGAAAAGTGCTGAATAATAGGAATATTAAAATTAGTTTTTTCATAGTATTTAGATTTGAAGTATATATAATAAACGTAAAAATACAAATTTATTGTTTAACAGATTTCCATAAAACTTCATGTGGAGTAGGAGCAATAATTTCAATATTTTCTTTACTTACTGGATGAATGAAAGCTAGTTTTCTTGCATGCAAATGTATTCCTCCATCTTGATTGCTTCTATCAAATCCATATTTCAAATCTCCTTTTATTGGGCAACCTATTGCTGTTAGTTGTGCTCTTATTTGATGATGTCTTCCTGTGTGTAAATTGATTTCAAGAACATAGTAATTGTCAAGTTTTTGAATAATTTTATAGTCTAAAATTGCTTTTTTGCTTTCAGGAACTTCTTTTAGATGTGCTTTTGAAGTATTGTTTTTTGGGTTTCTTTTCAAGAAGTGAGTTAGTGTGTCTTCTGTTTTTGGAGGCTGATTTTTAACAATTGCCCAATAAGTCTTCTTCGTTTCACGAGTGCTGAACATTGTGTTCAAACGTTCTAACGCCTTGCTAGTTTTGGCAAAAACCACAATTCCAGTTGTTGGTCTATCCAATCGATGTACAACTCCCAAAAAAACATCTCCAGATTTATTGTATTTTTCTTTGATGTATTCTTTTACAACTTCCGATAGCGGTTTATCACCTGTTTTATCGCCTTGTACAATATCGCCGACGCGTTTATTTACAACAATTATATGATTGTCTTCATGAAGAATTTGAAGATTAACTTTATTTGTGACTATCTTTTCAGCCATTTATTTTTAATTTTTAAACTAAAAACTGAATACTAAAAACTGAAAACTATAGACTTTTTTAATACTGCTCATTAGCATTTGGGAAATCTTTTGATTTAACATCATCAACATATTGTCCTATAGCCTTAGTCATTTCTTCGTACAAATTCATATATCTTCGTAAAAACCTTGGGCTGAATTCGTGTGTCATTCCTATCATGTCATGTAGAACTAGAACTTGACCATCAACTCCACCACCAGCACCAATTCCAATCACAGGAATTGAAATACTCTCGGCAACTTTTTGAGCTAATTTAGCCGGAATTTTTTCTAAAACCAATGCAAAACAACCTTCGCGCTCAAGCATTTTTGCATCTTCTAAAAGTTTTTCTGCTTCGGCTTCCTCCTTTGCACGAACGGTATAAGTTCCAAATTTGTAAATAGATTGTGGCGTTAAACCAAGATGTCCCATTACTGGAATTCCTGCATTTAGAATTCTACGAATACTTTCTTTTATTTCGCTTCCGCCTTCAAGTTTCACTGCATGTCCACCACTTTCTTTCATAATTCTAATGGCAGAACGCAAGGCTTCTTTTGGATCAGATTGATAACTTCCAAAAGGTAAATCAACCACAATTAAAGCTCTTTCAGCAGCACGAACAACTGATGATGCATGATAAATCATTTGGTCTAATGTAATTGGCAAAGTAGTTTCATGACCAGCCATTACATTACTAGCAGAGTCACCAACCAAAATGACATCAACTCCAGAACTATCAACTATTTTTGCCATAGTATAGTCATAAGCCGTTAGCATTGAGATTTTCTCTCCATTGGCTTTCATATCTATTAGCGATTTTGTAGTTACTCTTTTGTAATCTTTTTTTGCAGTTGACATATTTATTAAAATTTGGAATTGTAAAAGTATAAAATCTATTTGTCTTACAACAAACATCGACTACTTTATACTACTTTTGCAATTATCAATTCAGAAATTGAAATATAATGAGTAAAATATTAATCATAGAAGATGAAGCGGCAATTAGAAGAGTATTGACCAAAATACTTTCTGAGGAAAACGATACTTATAAAGTTGACGAAGCTGAAGACGGAATTCAAGGTTTTGAAAAAATTAAAAACGAAGATTACGATTTGGTGCTTTGTGATATCAAAATGCCAAAAATGGATGGTGAAGAACTTCTTGAAGCTGTAAAAAAAATAAAACCAGAAATCCCTATGGTTATGATTTCGGGTCATGGCGATTTAGAAACCGCAGTAAACACAATGCGTCTTGGTGCATTCGATTATATTTCAAAACCACCAGATTTGAATAGATTACTCAATACGGTTAGAAACGCTCTAGATAGAAAACAACTTGTTGTTGAGAATAAAATTTTAAAGAAAAAAGTTTCTAAAAACTATGAAATAATTGGTCAGAGTGAAGCCATCAATCAAATAAAACAAATGATTGAAAAAGTAGCTCAAACTGATGCAAGAGTTTTAATTACTGGTCCAAATGGAACAGGAAAAGAACTTGTAGCGCATCAATTACATCAACAAAGTGAAAGAGCAAACGCACCAATTATTGAAGTAAACTGCGCGGCAATTCCTTCGGAATTAATAGAAAGTGAGTTATTTGGCCATGTTAAAGGTGCTTTTACATCGGCGGTAAAAGATAGAGCAGGAAAGTTTGAAGCTGCCGATGGCGGAACTATTTTTCTTGATGAAATTGGTGATATGAGTTTGCCAGCTCAAGCCAAGGTCTTGCGTGCTTTACAAGAAAATTTAATTCAGCGTGTTGGTACAGACAAAGACATAAAAGTAAATGTAAGAGTTATTGCTGCTACTAATAAAGATTTGAAAAAGGAAATTGCAGAAGGTCGTTTTCGTGAAGATTTATACCATCGTTTAGCAGTGATTTTAATTAAAGTTCCAGCATTGAATGATAGGAGAGATGATATTCCTTTGCTTGTTGAACATTTTTCTTCAAAAATTGCTGAAGAACAAGGAAATGCACAAAAGTCTTTTTCTAAAGACGCTATCAAACTTTTGCAAGAATACGATTGGACAGGTAATATACGTGAACTTCGAAATGTTGTGGAACGACTTATTATTCTTGGTGGAAATGAAATTTCTGAAACTGATGTAAAATTGTTTGCTTCTAAATAAAGTAAAAAGTGATTAGTAAATAGTGAAGAGTATTTTTATTTTTTATGAACCTAATCATTATTTACTAATTACTATTCACTAAAAATATGAATTTAAAAAAAATAAATCCTAACCTTCAAAAAGCACTTGTTGAAAATAGTTTAACTGATGCAAATGAACTTCAGCATGAAACATTTTCTACAATAAAAAGTGGTGCTGATGCAGTAATTCAATCTGATAAAGGTAAAGGAAAAACAACGGCTTTGGTTTTAAATGTAATTCAAAAACTTGAAAAACCTATTGGCGAAAGCACAAGAGGTTTAATAGTTGTGCTTAACAAAGAAAAAGCTCTAGAAACATTAACTATTTTTGAAAATCTTAATAAATATACAAATTTAAGAGTTATTGCTTGCCACGATAAAAGTGATATCGATGATGATAAAAATGTTATTTCTGCTGGTATGGATGTCATAATTGGAACACCAAATCGCATAAATGATATGTTTTCTTCTGCTGGATTTAATATAAATACAATTAAGATTTTAGTTGTTGATGATGCTGATGAAATTTTTAGATTACGACAAGATGCAATAATTCAGCGGCTTTCTATGAGTGTTGAAAAAACACAACGACTGTTTTTTTGTTCTCAAATTACCGAAAGAGTTGAAGTTCTAGCAGATAAAATTATGATTGAACCACTATTCTTTGAAATGGAAAATTAGTTTTATTCATTGCGAGGAACGAAGCAATCTTATTATATTGAAAACTCAAATTAATCTTTGAGTTTTTTTATTTTAAAAATATTAATATCGGATAAAAAATTATTATAGATTTACCGATATTAAAAATTAAATTGTAAATTTGTTGAAATTTTTGAATCATGTGGAAAGTAGATTTAACCTATAGAGAAGAATTTCAAACAACTTTTGAACGACTTTTTGATAAAAAGGAAATGCTAGTAAAAGCTAGACCATTACCTAGCTCTGCATTGGCAAAAATAAGAGAAGCATTAACTGTAGAATGGACTTATAATAGCAATAGTATAGAAGGAAATACATTAACACTTCAAGAAACGCAAATGGTAATTCAAGAAGGAATTACTGTAAAAGGAAAATCATTACGAGAACATTTTGAAGCAAAAAATCATGAATTAGCCATTGATTATCTATATAAAATTGTTAATGATAATTATATTTTAAGAGGTATTGATGTGCTTTCTTTACATAATTATGTAATGCGTTCTATTGAGGAAGATTTTGCCGGAAGATTAAGAAATGGTGGTGTTCGTATTTCTGGAGCAAATTTTATTCCGCCTAATGCTAATAAAGTTTCAGATTTAATTGATGAATTAGTTTCATTTATTAATAAAAATCCTTTGGGTTTAAACGATATTGAATTAGCAACAATTTTTCATCATAAATTTGTTTGGATACATCCTTTTTTTGATGGAAATGGAAGAACTGTTCGATTAGCAATGAATTTGTTATTAATGCGAAAAGGTTTTCCACCGGCAATTATTTTAAAAGCGGATAGAAAAAAATATTACGAGGCATTAAACCAAGCAAATAATGGAAACTATCAAAAATTGATGTTGTTAATGTGTCAAGCTATAGAAAGAACGTTAAATATTTATTTGAGTATTTTACCCAATAATGAAAACGTGTATGATACCATTTCAAATATTGTAAGTGAACCACAAGAAGTTTATGGTTTTTCACAAGAATATGTGAGTTTATTAGCTCGACAAGGAAAAATTGATGCTTATAAAGAAGGCAAAAATTGGTACTCTTCAAAAAAAGCCATTCAAGATTATATTGATAACAGAAAACGAAAAAGACTACTCGGTTATGAGTAGTTTTTTCTTATATTTTTAACCACGAATACTCGAATAATTAATTTTTTATGATTTTAATTCGTGAATTCGTGGTATTTTTTTTCAAATTATATCATTTTAAAATGACACATTTTCTCATTGCAAAACTCCTACATTAACCTATCTTTGCACCTTTAAAAAATCTTAAAATCTTTCAATCTTAAAATGATTACTGTAAACGATATTGCTGTAGAATTTGGTGGAACAACATTGTTTAGTGATGTTACTTTTGCTATCAATGAAACTGATAAAATTGCCTTAATGGGTAAAAATGGCGCTGGAAAATCTACGCTTTTAAAAATTGTCGCTGGTCAAAATAAACCTTCTCGTGGCGGAATTTCTGCGCCAAGTGATGCCGTAATTGCTTATTTACCACAGCATTTATTGCATTCTGACAATTGTTCTGTTATGGAAGAAACATCTAAAGCTTTTGCTGATGTTTTAAACATGAAGAAAGAGATTGACGAAATTAATGAGCAATTAACCGTTAGAACAGATTATGAAAGTGATGAATATATGAAGTTGATTGAACGTGTTTCGGAACTTTCTGAAAAATATTATTCAATTGAAGAAGTAAATTATGAAGCCGAAGTTGAAAAAGTTTTAAAAGGTTTAGGTTTTGAACGCGAAGATTTTACTAGAAATACTTCTGAATTTTCTGGTGGTTGGAGAATGCGCATTGAATTGGCTAAAATTCTTCTTAAAAAACCCGATTTAATTTTGCTTGATGAGCCAACTAACCATTTGGATATGGAAAGTATTCAGTGGTTAGAGGAGTTTTTAATCAATCAGGCAAAAGCCGTTATGGTAATTTCGCACGATAGAGCATTTGTTGATAATATTACCAATCGAACTATCGAAGTGACGATGGGAAGAATTTATGATTATAAAGCTAAATATACTCATTATTTAGAGTTACGAAAAGACCGAAGAATTCACCAACAAAAAGCATACGAAGAACAACAAAAATTTATTGCAGAAAACCAAGCTTTTATTGAGCGTTTTCGTGGTACTTTTTCTAAAACCGAGCAAGTGCAATCGCGTGTACGAATGTTAGAGAAATTAGAATTGGTTGAGGTTGACGAAGTGGATACGTCTGCATTGCGATTGAAATTTCCACCTTCGCCACGAAGCGGTCAATATCCTGTTATAGTGGAACATCTGACCAAGAAATACGATGAGCATGTGGTTTTTAATGATGCCAATTTGGTGATTGAACGCGGACAAAAAGTTGCTTTTGTGGGTAAAAATGGAGAAGGAAAATCGACCATGGTTAAAGCTATTATGGGAGAAATTGAGTATGAAGGCGGAAAAGTACTCATTGGTCACAATGCTCAGATTGGCTATTTTGCGCAAAATCAAGCGTCACTTTTAGATGGAGAAGCAACTGTTTTTGAAACGATTGATCATATTGCGGTAGGCGATATTCGTACTCAAATAAAAAATATTTTAGGCGCATTTATGTTTAGTGGCGATGACATTCAAAAGAAAGTAAAAGTGCTTTCGGGTGGAGAAAAAACGCGTTTGGCCATGATCAAACTATTGTTAGAGCCTGTTAATTTGTTGATTTTGGATGAGCCAACCAATCACTTGGATATGAAAACCAAAGATATTATCAAAGATGCACTCCGTGATTTTGACGGAACATTGATTTTGGTTTCTCACGACAGAGATTTCTTGGATGGTTTGGCCGAAAAAGTTTTTGAATTTGGACACAAACGTGTTAAAGAGCACTTTGAAGACATTAAAGGTTTCTTGGCACACAAAAAAATGGAAAGTTTGAAAGAAATAGAGAAATAAAAAAAGCTCCAATTGGAGCTTTTTTTATTTAATTATTCTTCATTTTCATTTTCATTAAAATTGGAATTGCCTCTAACTTTTTTAAAATATTCTATGAGTATTTTTTTATTTGCTTCAGATAATGATGCCTCTTTATGGATAATGGTGTAACTAGATAAAGGCATTTCATTTCTTTCAATTAGCTCAATAACTTCCTCGAGTTTATGATCTTTTCTTTTTGCATTATACTCACCGTAAGTTGAGAAATTGAATTCCTCACGACCTTCATCGATATGACTTTTTAGAAACCATGCTGCGGGTTGAATACTCGAATACCAAGGATATTTTGTTTCATGAGAATGACAATCATAACAAGAAGCTTTGATTACCGAGGCAATTTCTGGCGGAGTATTGTTAATTTTTAGGAAATCTTTACTCTTGTCGATAGGAGGATTGGTTTTGTCAATTTGGAAAAATTGGATAATGACTAACACTATTAAAAGTGCAATAAATATTTTTTTCATAATCAAATGATTTAGCCATAAAGGTAATTAAAATTGACTTTATTCTAAAGCAAATCGCACATCAATTTCACTAGAAATATTAATTTTTTCAAATTCAATATTTGTGTCATAATTCATTGCTCTACTACCATAGAGACTTGCATTTCCTCTAATTGTTACTCCAGCTACTGAACCTGCAAGATTTCTTTTAAGGACTCCTTTTGAAACATCTCCAATAAAAATTGCTTTTCCAATTGTTTGCCCTAATGGTTTTGTAAAACTAATAGCATTCGCTTTAGCATTTTCAATCGCTTTACTGTTCATTAAAAGTTCTAATTTCTTTTCATCAGAATGCTCTAATTTATCAATTCTGATATTTGAAATTCCAACTTCTTCTAAACCAATAAAAACTTTGGCTGTTGTTTTTGCATCATAAACTAAAATAGAGTAGGACTTAGCTTTTTGTATTTCGGTCTGCTTTAAAAAGAATTTTTTAAAATTACTCATCATGTCTTGCATGGTTATATTTTTTTCTTCAATGCCTAGTGTTTTAAGTTTACTTAGCATATCGCTTTCAAGTTCCTCAACTGACTTTTTATTTTTTACATCTTTTTCAGAAATTAAAACATCAATATAAATTCTGTTTGGTGTTACCAATGTATCTGCTTTTCCTTGTACTTCTAAATATGGTTTATCTATAAAGTTTTTTTCTTGCCCTAAAGCTACGATACAAAAAAGCATAGCAATGGCTGATGAAAAGATTTTTAAATTTTTCATGACTTAATTTTTTTTGAATGTTAGACTTGATTTTACCTAGT
The DNA here is from genome assembly GCF_014642275.1 of Flavobacterium lutivivi. Taxonomy (GTDB): domain Bacteria; phylum Bacteroidota; class Bacteroidia; order Flavobacteriales; family Flavobacteriaceae; genus Flavobacterium; species Flavobacterium lutivivi. The sequence goes on along the minus strand of NZ_BMIM01000004.1, from coordinate 202,004 downwards.
TTTCGTCTTAGGTTTTCCGTTTTTAGTGGTAATGATTACTAGACCTTTTTCTCCTTTTTTGCCGTAGATTTCTGTTGCTTTTTCCTTCTGCAGTATGGAAATTGTTTCTATATCTTGTTCGTTTAAAGGTGAATATGGACTGGTCGGATTTGGACCAAAAACTTCTTTCTCTGAATATTCAACACCATTAATGATATATAATGGTTCAGCTAATACTACTATCGATTCTACATCTTCGGGGTTTAATTTTCCAATGTTCTGCAAATCTTCAGCTTTATCGTCTATTACCAGCAAAGGATCATCTTTTTTTATGGATTTTTTCTTTGCTTCAGCATTTCTACCGCTTGAATTGAGCATGGTTCTATAACCATTATTTTGAACACTTCTTGCTTTATAAACTTCGTTGTCTAAATATCCATTATATGAATTGGGTTGTTTCTCTTCTTTAATTTCATCTTTTTCAATTCTAACTTCCGAAACTGCTGCTGGCATTGAGATTACCATTTTTTTTGGTTTTACACTATCGTTCATAACTACTACATCGGCAGTTTTTGTTTGTTCTTTCAGAATTTCTTCAGCATTTTCTTTTATTGCAGGATGTTGGGTTTCAGATGTTACAATAGTTTGATTATTTTCTTCAACTATATTTGGTTTTACAATACTATCCTGATTTACAATTTTAGAATTGTCTATTATAACTTTTTCTTCTTGCCAAAAATGATATCCCAATGTTGCAACTAACAAAACTGAAGCAGCAACCGCTAATTTTTTCCAAAGTTTGGTTTCTTTTTTCAGGACTTTGGTGTCTAATTTTTGTTCTACTCGGTTCCAGACGCTTTCCATTGCAGGAAAGTCTTTTTTCTCAGCATTTTCTGCTGCCGATTTGAACTGATTATATAATTTATCTTGATTTTCCATGATTTTTTACTTCGCTTTTTGATAATAAAGATTGTTTACCAAAACTTGCAATTTTGCTTTGGCTACATTCAACTGTGATTTGGATGTTCCTTCTGAAATATTTAGCATTTGAGCGATTTCTTTATGACCAAAACCTTCAATTGCAAAAAGATTAAAAATGGTTTTACAACCTTCGGGAATATGATTTAAAAGATTCAACAAATCTTCCTCCTCTAGTGAAGTTTCATTTGAATTTTCGGCTAAAACATGAACTTTAGTATCTTCGAGATACAAACTAAAATTGATTTTTTTCTTCAACTGATGTAAACATTGATTCACGGTTATTTTTCGAGCCCAAGCTTCGAAAGCGCCAATTTCTTTTAGTTGATCAAGCTTTGTAAAAATGGTGTAGAACGCATCGGCTAATACTTCTTCTATCTCTTCTTCCTTTTTTAGATACCTTTTACAGGTGTGATACAACTTGGGTGACAATTGTTCATACACTTGCCTTTGCGCATCTCGCTGCATTTTTTTACAAGCTATTATTAAAGTTTCATTTATCACAATTGATGTCTTTAATACTAAAGAGAACTATTTTATCAAAAAGGTTGGGACAGTTTTAAATTTTTTTTAAAAAAATTAAAAGTATTCAGTTTTCGGTATTAAGTAGACGATTTATTCTTTACTAATCACTAACCTATAAATGTCTGATTCTAAAACTTCAGTATCATTATCTTCGCATAATAAAAACTCTAAATTTGTTTCAGTTTTTTTATACAATGTTAAACCTTCAAATTTATGATTATCAGCGATTTGAATTGTTTTTTCTAAAGCAAGAGTTTTTAAATCTATTCTACCAATTATTGTTCCAAGAACTTCACCATCAAGATAAGTTGAAGTAGTATTTTCGGCAGCTGCTAGAAAATAAATTTTATCGTCAACCAAAATAGCATCGGTAAAAATTGGAGCAACGTTTTTTATTTTAGGTAAATCAAAAGGAATGAATTTGAAATTAAAAGTTGTAGCATCATCATCGGCGTAGATAATTCCATTTTTTCCACTTTCGCCATTTCCTCGTTGAAAAAAGTAAATCGTTTTATCTGTGATTATTAATCCTTCAATATTGAGTTCTTCATCAGCAATTGATAATTGTGATTTTATCAACTTATACATTTCTGTAAAATCTTTTGTCTTTATCTTTTTTGAAGAAGGTTTGTATTGAATTATCTTATTTCGGTTTTCAGTAGAACCTGAACCAAGAATAACTATCTCATTATCTTTATTACTGATAGCTTCAAAATCTGGTTTTTCTTTTTTAGGAATATTTTCCTGCGGATTTTCGGTAAGAGCTATTTTGTTGAGTTTTTCTTCACTAATTTTATATTCGTAAAGATAATTGCTGTTATCCGATATAATGTAAAGTTTATTGTTTTGATACAATAATCCTGATGCCGAACCAATTCCAGCAATTTTTAGCAGTAGCGCAAGTTGAAATTTTTCCATATGTTTACAAATATAAATACTTAGATTATGCAAAATATCAATCCAGAAGATTTTAGAGTAAAATCTAAAATTGAATTATCAAAAATACCCACAAAACTCCATATTGACACTGACAAAGACGAAGAGGAAACAGCTTTAAATAAAATTCAAATAAAACTTAGCAAAAAACAAGATGCGATGTATGCACACAATCGACATGCATTTCTAATTTGTTTGCAAGGTATGGATACAAGTGGAAAAGATAGTTTGATTAGAGAAGTTTTTAAAGAATTTAATCCGCGTGGAGTTGTGGTTCATAGTTTTAAAACACCAAATTCTACCGAGTTAGAGCATGATTATTTGTGGAGACATTATTTGGCTTTGCCCGAAAAAGGAAAGTTTGCTGTTTTTAATAGAACACATTATGAAAACGTTCTGGTAACAAGAGTTCATCCAGAGTATATACTTTTTGAAAACTTGCCTGGAATAGAAAAAGTAGAAGACATCACACCACAGTTTTGGGAAAATAGAATGGAACAAATCAATAATTTTGAGAAGCATATTGCTCAAAATGGAACTACCATTTTGAAGTTTTATTTCCACATGAGTAAAGAAGAGCAAAGGCTTCGATTACTAAAAAGATTGGAGCAACCTGAAGATAATTGGAAATTTTCGACAGGAGATTTAAAAGAACGCGAGCGATGGGATGATTATATGAACTATTATGAAGAAGCCATCAATAAAACTTCTACAGATTATGCACCTTGGTATATTGTTCCTGCTGATGATAAAGGCGTTGCTCGATATATTGTTGCTAAAACCATTTGGGAAAAATTACAATCTCTGACTGATATAACCGAACCAGAACTTGACCCAAAAGTTGCCGAAAATATTGAGTTCTATAAACAACAACTAAAAGAATAAAACCTACTATCTTTGCCAACCAAAATGAGCAAAGTGAATTTATCAGTATATACTAAAGAGTTTCGCTACAATATTAAACTTGCCTATCCAGTAGTATTGGGTATGGTTGGACATACGCTAATTAGTATTGTTGATAATATTATGGTAGGCAAACTGGGTTCAACAGAACTTGCAGCAGTTTCTTTGGGAAACAGTATGATATTTGTTGCCATGTCACTTGGTATTGGATTTTCTACAGCTATTACTCCAATTATTGCTGAAGCAGATGCTGAAAAAAAACCTTCAAAAATTCGTTCGGCTTTTCACAATGGGTTGTTTTTATGTACACTATTGGGAGTTTTGCTATTTGGATTAGTGGTTTTGGCAAAGCCAATAATGGAACTTTTGCAACAACCAAAAGAAGTAATTGAGCTCGCAAAACCATTTCTAGATTGGGTTGCTTTTTCACTTATTCCGCTGATAATATATCAAGGATACAAGCAATTTGCAGATGGATTATCGATGACAAAATACTCTATGTATGCCATCATCATGGCAAATATTCTGCATGTTATCATTAATTATTGTTTGATATATGGAGTTTGGTTTTTTCCAAAATTAGGAATTCTAGGTGCAGCACTAGGAACAGTTATTTCTAGAATTGCTATGGTAGTTTTTATGCATATTATTCTATCGAGAAAAGAGAAGTTAAAACAATATTTTCACGGATTTAGTTTCAATGAATTGAGCAAAGAAACCATTAGAAAAATTGTAAACCTAGGATTGCCTTCTGCTATGCAAATGCTTTTTGAAGTTGTACTTTTTACAGCGGCAATTTGGCTTTGTGGGAACATTGGAAAAACTAGTCAAGCGGCAAATCAAATAGCTTTAAGTCTAGCATCATTAACGTTTATGTTTGCAATGGGATTGAGTGTGGTTTCTATGATTAGAGTAGGGAATTATAAAGGATTAAATGATTTTAAACAATTGATAATCGTTTCTCGTTCGGTATTTTTATTAGCTATAATCATTGAAATTATTTTCGCCACATTATTCATCGTTTTCCATAAAATTTTACCCTATTTATTTTTAAATATGGAAAATGTCAACCAACTTTTAGACAATACCGAAGTGATAGCAATTGCGTCAAAATTACTAATTGTAGCCGCCATTTTTCAAATTTCTGATGGAATACAAGTGGTTGTACTTGGCGCATTAAGAGGATTACAGGATGTAAAAATTCCGATGTATTTGACATTTGTTGCCTATTGGGTTATAGGTTTTCCAATATCCTATTACTTGGGAGAATATACAGATTTAAAAGCAGTCGGCGTATGGATTGGATTATTGGCTGGTTTGACTGCAGCAGCTTTATTTTTATATATTCGATTTCATTATCTGACAAGAAAATTACTTTCCGAGAATACTTCACAATAATTTGTAACATAGTATCATTGCTTACGTATAATAAGCGTATAATTTAAAACAAATTGAAATGATATTATCAATTATTATTGGTTCTATACTATTCCTCGTTAGTTTCGTGGTAAAAAGTAGCGAAAGTCAAGTTTCTAAGTTTTCTCATTTATTTAAGATAGCCGGTTTTGTTGTGATAGCAATAGGTTTATTATCTTCTGCTTTTAAACAAATAGATGCGGGAAAAGTAGGTGTAAAATCTCTTTATGGAAATGTTCAACCCGATATTTTAGAAAGTGGATTACATATTGTAAACCCATTGTTAGATATTACATTATTTGATGTTCAAACACAAAACTACACCATGTCTGCCATTCATAATGAAGGCGCACAAGAAGGAGATGATGCGATTAGAGTTTTATCAAATGATGGACTTGAAGTGGTTATAGATTTAACGGTTTTATATAGAGTAATTCCAACCGAAGCTCCAAAAATATTTAAAGGAATTGGTCAAAATTATACTGATAAAATAGTAAGACCAGTTACAAGAACACGGATTAGAGACAATGCAGTTTATTATGATGCTGTCGCTTTATATTCAACAAAAAGAAACGAATTCCAACAAAGAATTTTTAAATCTATTGAAGATGATTTCAAAAAAAGGGGCTTGGTTTTGGAGCAATTATTAATTAGAAATATTAACCTTCCTGCATCAGTAAAAACAACAATAGAAAGTAAAATAAATGCCGAACAAGAAGCTCAAAAAATGACGTTTGTACTTCAAAAAGAAAAACAAGAAGCAGAAAGAAAAAGAGTAGAAGCACAAGGTATAGCTGATTATCAAAGAATCATATCATCTGGATTGACCGATAAACAATTGCAATATGAACAGATAAAAGCTCAAAAAGAAATAGCAACATCAAGCAATGCAAAAATTATTTTTATGGGAAAAGGAAGTGCTCCAGTGATTTTAAATGACAAGTAATTTTAGATATTTAATTTTTCAAGTTAGATTTGCAATGTTTTATAACCATTTACTAATCACTTTTCACTAAATACAAAAAAATGCAATTACCAAAATTTGTTCTAGCCGATAACTCTGATTTTCCTGATGATATATTTGTTATTCACCTTGATTATCCTAGGTTTATAATCAATTTGAAAGACGATGAAGTTGAGTTTCTTGAGGAAATCGACGATGAAGATGAAAAAGAACTCGAGGCAGAAATGGAGAACCTAATAACGCTAGCTGGAGAATTCTATGATAAAGAAATGGAAGAGTTTGAGGATTAATCTTTGAAATAAAAATTTAATAAATCCATAGCCGCTGCAAAAGGTGATACTTCATTGTTTTGCACGGCTTTTTTATTTTTTTCAAGTAAATCCATAATCTCTGGATGATGATAAAATTTATTTTTCAAATGTTCATTAATGGTTTCAATCATCCAAAACTGGTTCTGGTCTTTACGCTTTTCTTCGAAATAACCATTGGATTTAACCAATTCAAAGTATTCTGAAATTGTTTTCCAAACATCATCAATTCCAGTTTTTTCAAAAGCACTGCAAGTAGTAACTTTTGGAGACCAACCACTACTTTTTGCCGGAAACAAATGAAGCGCTCTGTTGAACTCGGTTTTGGCTAATTTGGCTTTAGCTATATTATCGCCGTCGGCTTTGTTTATGACTATCAAATCTGCCATTTCCATAATACCACGTTTAATGCCTTGAAGTTCATCGCCAGCACCAGATATTTTTAGCAATAAAAAAAAATCAACCATACTGTGAACAGCAGTTTCACTTTGCCCAACACCAACCGTTTCTATGATTATAGTATCAAATCCGGCAGCTTCGCAAAGAATTATTGTTTCGCGAGTTTTTCTAGCAACACCACCAAGAGTTTCACCTGAAGCACTCGGACGAATGTAGGCATTTTCATCCTTGACCAATTCTTCCATTCTAGTTTTATCGCCAAGAATACTACCGTGACTTATGCTGCTGCTAGGATCAACGGCCAATACGGCAACTTTTTTACCCATAGAAGTCAGCAGTTTTCCAAAAGCTTCAATAAAAGTACTTTTCCCAACTCCAGGAACGCCAGTAATACCAATTCTGACAGATTTATTGGCAAACGGAAGACATTCTTTAATTACTTCATTTGCTCGGTTTAGATGTTCAGTATTTGTACTCTCAATAAGCGTAATTGCTCTGCTGAGCATAGCAACATCGTGATTTAAAATTCCAGAAACCAACTCACTAGTTGTAGGTTGTTTTTTTCTTTTGTCAAGAACTTTTCCAATGGAATGCAAACTCAAAACCTCTGGTTGAGGTATTCCATCAACTTCGTTTAATGCGCTGGATTTATTTTGTTTCTGAGCCAAAAGAAATGAATTTGGGTAAAATTACTAAAATAATGTTTGTCTAAATATTTCGATTTATTTTTTTGCTGTTACTTTCTTAAAATAATTTATCGAAATGGACATCTTCGTATCAATCACATTTTTAAATGTATTTAAATTACATTATTTTTACATTTCAATTTTAAGCAAATGTCAATCAATTCAGAAATTTTAAATAAACTAGTTACAATTCTTGGCAAAGAATATGTTTTTATAGATGATGAAACTAGAAACAGTTATGGTCATGACGAAACAGAAGATTTTGTTTTTCCGCCGAGCGTTGTCTTGAAACCAGCAAATGCCAGTGAAATATCTCAAATATTAGTGTTGGCCAATGAATATAAAATTCCCGTTGTTCCAATAGGAGGAAGAACAGGTTTAAGCGGTGGCGCATTGTGTATTTATCAAGGAATTGGACTTTCGACCGAACGATTGAATAGAATTATTGAAATTGATGAAAAAAACTTGCAAGTTGTTGTTGAACCAGCTGTGATAACTCAGGTTTTGAAGGAAGCCGTGGCAGAAAAAGGACTTTTCTATCCAGTAGATCCAAGTAGTATGGGCAGTTGTTTTATTGGAGGAAATATTGCCGAAAACTCTGGTGGTGCAAGAGCTGTAAAATATGGTGTTACAAAAGATTATGTTCTAAACCTTGAAGTCGTTTTACCAGATGGAAATATTATTTGGACAGGTGCTAATACATTAAAAAATTCTACAGGTTATAATTTAACCCAACTCATGGTGGGAAGCGAAGGAACACTTGGAGTTATTACTAAAATTGTTTTAAAACTTCTTCCAAAAAATAATTATAATGTATTGATGTTAGTTCCGTTTTATAGTGCTACTGAAGCTTGTGAAGCGGTTTCGGCTATTTTTAGAGCTGGAATTATGCCGAGTGCTTTGGAGTTTATGGAAAGAGATGCTATTGATTGGACACTAAAATTTGTTGATGGAATCAGCGTTCAAGTTAAAGAGGGAATTAAAGCTCATCTTCTGATAGAAGTTGACGGAAATTATCCAGACATATTAATGCAAGAAGCTGAAAAAATACTTACTGTTGTTGAACAATTTGAAATAGATGAAATTCTTTTTGCTGATACCGAAGATCAAAAAAATGCCTTATGGAAAATGCGAAGAAGCGTAGCAGAAGCAGTGAAAGGCAATTCTATTTACAAAGAAGAAGACACTGTAGTTCCTAGATTTGAATTGCCAAAACTTCTTGAAGGCATAAAAAGAATAGGGAATAAGTATGGTTTTAAATCCGTTTGTTACGGACATGCTGGTGACGGGAATTTGCATGTAAACATCATAAAAGGCGATATGACTGATGACAATTGGCAAACCCAAGTTCCGTTGGGAATTAGAGAAATTTTTGAACTTACAGTTGCATTAAAAGGAACTTTATCAGGTGAACACGGAATAGGATTGGTTCAAAAAAACTTTATGGATATTGCTTTTTCAAAAGTTCATTTAGAATTAATGGAAAGTATAAAGCGTGTTTTTGACCCAAATAATGTACTTAATCCTGGTAAAATTTTCCCTGATAATCTTTGAAAATGATGTAAATGGTAAGATTTTCTATTTTAAATTCAATTCAGATTTAATTTTTTCGTCGAAATTTTTCTCGAAGAATTCATATTGTGTTGCATCATCAAAATTCAATATTTTCCATTTATTATCGGTTGAAGCATCAGCAATGGCAAGATAAGTTGATGTTTTTCGCACATTAAAACTATTGCGTTTGGGTTCAAATGTTACATCTTGTGTTTTATCTTTTCTTTTTAAGAAATCAGTAGCTTCGGCTATTTTTTCTCCTGTAACTTTGTTTTCATAAAAATAACGAACAGGGTTTTTAAAAGTAATTACACAAAAGGAAACACCACCAATTTGTTTTATTTCACCATAGGTAAAAACTGGTGTAACAAGCTGTAAACGCATTCTAAACTCATCGTTTTGATAATCTAAATCTAGTTTTTCAAGCAAAGCTTCTTTAGTTTGATTTTCTACATACTTTGGATAAGTATAGGTTACGACATCGTCAAAGGACATTAAATAATTAGCATCATATAGTTTTTTTGCAATGGGTTTTAGACTTTCTAGCGATTGTGAGAAAGCGGATAAGGAAAAAAACAATAGTAAAAATGATAATGACTTCATCTGTAATTTATTTACCCAAATGTAAAGAAAATTGGAATAAACTGATTATTCCTAAGAAAGATAAAAACAGCAAGCCAGCAATTGATGCAAACTGTTGTTGGTAGTTTTAGTTAATGTATAATTTGACAATCTCGTCTATAAAATCTTGAGGATGTGAACCCATTAAATTTGTCAAAATTACGATTGAAATATTTTTCTTGGGATAAATGAACAATGCATTTCTTGCACCACCCATTGAAGCAATTATTGGATTTTGAGCGTTTGAACTTAATGAAAAACCAATTGAACTTCTGTTGAGCAAACCATTCTCCTCATATTGTTTTCCGTTTTCTAATTCAATAGGTTTTAAAAGAGTTTTAAGATTTTCAGAATTAATTAATTGATAAGTTTGCAATGCAATTATCCATTGCGCCATTTCTGTGGCTGTAGCATATATTCCACCTGCGGGCAATAAATTTGAAGGCATTGGTTGATAAACATTAGTCAGGACATTATTTCTATAATAAGTATATGGTCTTGCAGAGTGACTAATAATGTTGTAAAAATCCCCAATTCCTGCTTTTATGGCGTTTTTCATTCCAGCTTTTTTGAATTGGTTTTCAATAATAAATTCTTCAAACGACTGACCGTTAATTTTTTCAATGATCATTCCGAGTAGTATATAATTTGTCAAGCAAACACTTACTTGTTTTCCAGGTTCGAAAGCAATGGGTAGTTTTTTGACTTCTTCAAACAAAATATTAGCATCCTCAGATAGCATGTTGCCTTTAGAGTCCCAAACATCAGGAAGTCCTGATTTATGAGTTGCCAGTTGTTCTACAGTAATTTTTTGCCAAGTATTGGGTAAATTATCCAAATAGTTTGAAATAGGTTCGCTGAGGTTTAGTTTTCCGTTTTCGACTAATTGCATGATTGCAACTCCTGTGAATGCTTTGGTAATCGAATTAATACTAAAGACAGTTTGGCTATTGACTGCAATAGAATCTTGAATATTAGCAAATCCATAATGACCAGTTTTTACAATTACATTATCTTTAATTACGGATAATTGCAAACCTACAATTTTATGTTTTTTAATAAGTTCTTTTACCACAAGATCGACTTTGTCTTCTTGTGAATAAACAGTTTTACATACCGAAAATATGACAAGTAAAAGCAATATTTTTTTCATGTTTTTTTTTGATTGTTTTACGTTTATTTTGGTAACAATCATAACCAATTATGTCAGTTGATAATCCAATCACTTATCTAAACAAATCTACTAAATTTCTAAGAAAGATAAAGTTATAAGTCAGTAATTGATGCAAACTGTACTTGAACTTATTTGTTATTCTTTTGTACCATTCCAAGTTCCTTGCATTCCAGCACCATTAAAAATCCAAGTTCCGTTAGATTGATTGTTTTGGAAAGTTCCAACAAAGTCTATTGTAATGTTATATGTTGTGTTTTTCATGGTTGCAACTAAACTACCGTTTCCATTGACATGACCAGACAAAACAAAATTATGATCTGGAGTTGTTGAATATGGGATAACAGTTCCATTAAAGTTTCCACTCGATGATACATTTCCACTCCAAGTTCCAGCAATATCACCATTTATATTTCCGCTCCAATTCCCTTGATAAGGATTTGGTTCGTCATTGTTATTTGAGCAAGATATTGATATAATGTTTGCAGTTATGACTAGAGCAATCAATAATATTTTTTTCATTTTCCTATTTCTTTAATTCGTTTTTTCAAAACTATTGGAAACACAATTTAATCTACAAACTCAAAGTCTTTTCTGTTGAGAGCTCTTGGAAGATAATCCCTAAAATAATAACTCACTTTTTCTGAAAGTTTGACCAAGTAATCCCGATTTAGCTTCGTTTCATTTTTTTCTTCTTCTGTCAATTTAATCAATAGTAGCATATCACAATAGCTGACAGGACTATAGCTGAAATCACAATAGAAATCGTCGTTTTCAGATTTATAAAGTATGAATTTCCATCTTTCGATATCTATTTGTTTCAGTTGCATTTTTTTATAATTATGGCTAATGTTTTGCGTTGATGTAGCTGCTGACTACTAAATGGCATACTTATGCTAAGATAAATGTTTTTAGTTGAAAACGGAGTTGAATTCAAGAAAAAAACCACTGATAGTAAAAGGTGTTTATTTGGCCTAAATGTCTAAATTTGTTTTATGGAAAAGCAAAATAAAGTTTCGGTTTGGATTGGGAAATTTACCGATAAAGCCAGTTTTGAAAACTATGTCAGAGAAAGCTATAACGATGACGGTGAAATGATTTCAAACTTTATGAAAGATTTTGATATAGACTTTTATGACCAAGATTTATCTGAATCTTGTTTTATTGAACATGATGATTTATCACAAATCAATGACTTTTCATATGCTGTTTCTTTTATAAAACATGTTTTGAATAACGTTACTAGCCAAAATTGTTTTAAGCTTCTTTATGATTTTGATTATGTTGGAGAAAATAAAGACTCTAGTAAATTGAAATTTATAGGAAGTTTTGATTATGTAAAAGATTAGTTCAGAGCTTGTTGATAATGGTTGTTACACGACGCTACAATATTATATGGTCATAATTCCCAATTTGTTTCCAAACTCCATTATCATCTTTTTCAAAGATTATTTTTAACACACCAAAATAATCATCTGTTTTTTCTCCCAAGAAAGTGCTTTTCTGCTTTATGTCTACTTCTATAAACGCAAATCTATTGTCTGAAGTATAAACTGGTTCACTAACTAAAAAATAAAAACCTTTTATTCTATTTGTGTTATCAACGGTATAAAATTTCTTTTCAGCTATTTTAATTTTTTTTGATTTTACTTTTTGACAAGCTTTGCTCAAATACTCTTTTTCATTATCATCAAATAAGTTATTGTATTCTGTTATAGAAAATATGTAAACATTATTGAACGGATGATGTTCATCATCTTCAATTTCTTTTATAACTTTTTTGTCATTGAGGTCTATATTTTCTAACCAAAAACTTTTGGGATAAAATGTAATTGTTGAATCAAGTATTATAAATTTTTTAGGGATTTTTCCATTAAAAATTTTTAGAATTTTGAAATTGTCTTCATTTTCAAATATGATTTTGTAAAACATATCTGTTTGAGAAAAGGAAAGATTGCTAATCAATAAAAAAGCCCAATACATTAATTTATTTTTCATAGCTATATTTCTAGGTAAGTCCTGATATATTTTTTTACAACAATTTAGCACTTGGTTGGGTTGTAAAATTCGTAACCGATTATTCACAGTTAAAGATAAACGTTTTTTGAGTACTTGTGAAATGAAAACTAGCCATTTAGTTAATCCTTTGTTGGCAGAGATTTTTATTCATCATTTTTATAAGCATAAAAATCATCAAATATAACTTCGCTAGTCAATTTTGCTTTTTCGTATAACTTTAAAAAATGCTTTGTTGTTTTTTTATTTTCCCACTCAGTTAATTCATCATAACATTCTATGAACTCAAAGTTTATTGCAATTAAGTTTTCAGAGTTAAGTTTAGTTTCAATTTTATTCATAGCTGATTTTTCGTCGTATGAATTTATAAATGCATAAACAAAACCTCCTACCAAATTTTCGGCATTATTTTCATATTTATATTCTACACTTGCCCAATAAACTTTCATTTATTATACCTGATTTTTAAAATCTCTGCTAACGTTCCGCCTTTTCTCGACAAGTTACGATGCCAGCAAACCGATTATTCACAGTTAAAGATAAACGTTTTTTTGTGAACGTGTAAAATGAAACTAACTATTATGTAAAACCCTTATTACCAGTAGCCAATTTAACCTTTCTTAGAAGCTTGCATAGCTAAAATATGTTCAGCCTCCATTAACATGTCTTTTACTTGTTCTCGTCTAGATACTGAAATTGATCTGTCAATAAGGCGAATAAGTCTGTTTTGCAATCTGTCATAAAGTTCTTTGACTATTTCTATTGGCGCACCATTCATAACATATTCATGGAGTTTTCTTAAATCCATTCGCGATTTTTCAAATTCAATTTCAAATCTGTGCATATTTTCGTTGCTGTGTGCTTCTCTCTCATCTATTCGTCTTAATGTGCGTCTGAAGTCGGTTCTTAATTCATTCATTTCTGACATTACAATTTGCAACATCTTAGCACTATCATTTTCAGTTACATCTTTTAATGATGCAGGACTAGATAATGAAAGTAAATTAATTATTGAATTTATTCCTTCTCCATTATCTGTAGCTTTTTTTGTAGCTTTTAGAGCTTCAGCAATTGATTCTTGGTCTTCTAATACCTCTCTATATTTAAGCTCCTTGCGATATTCTGTATATCTTAAGGGAGAAATATCAAATATTTTTGGAGTTCCACATTCTTGAACTAAAACAGTCGGCTTGTCAAAGGCTTGTCTAAGACCCAACTCAAATAATACATTTGGATTACGATTACTTAAATCACATATAGCTATTGGAGAATCAATAAGTTTTTGAAGAATGTCCAAATGAATTAAATTCGTTTGTTGAACTTCGTCCGCTCTTATAGCGTGAAATCCCGATTTGTCACAAGCAACTTTGAAAAGGTCTTCATAGACTTTTTTGAAATGACCTTTGTCATAACCGTCTGGGTCTGCTATTGGCATAATTACAAAGCAGTCATTACTTGTTGATATTTCTTTCTTGGTATTTTCCTTAGCCATAATTGTCGTCTTTATTGGTTACTGCTAACTTTAGATTCACGCAACTTACAAATCTTTTAGAATTGTAAGTATTTACAGAATATAAAAATATAAAAAAATCCTCAACAGTATAACCGTTGAGGATAAGATTTTTTGCTTCGTTCAGTAGTACAAGTTGTAAACTGACCACCAATAACTGTGAACCAACAACTGAAAACTACTCAGATACCAAAACCCATTCGCCACTAGCAATCATGCTTTCGGCTTTTTTGTATTTCATCGTTTCGGTTTTGCCACTCATTACGTGTTTGATAGTAACGTTATCATTACGGTTAATTTTTGGCTGCTCACGAACTATTGTTTCTGTAACTTGCGGACGATGACTAGCTTGGCTCGCTTCTCTGTTGGCCTTTTCGCTGCTTTCAATTTCGTCACGAGATTCGGTGTAATTGTCTTTTCGTTTAACTTCTCTAGCTTCTTGAATGTTTTGATTTTGTTGAGGTAAATCACCTTTAAATAGGAACGAAATAATATCTTTATTTACCGTATAAATCATTTTTCTAAACAAGTTAAACGCTTCTTGTTTGTATATCAACAATGGATCTTTTTGCTCATGAACTGCCAATTGAACTGATTGTTTCAACTCATCCATTTGACGTAAATGTTTTTTCCAAGCTTCATCTAATATCGCCAAAGTGATGTTCTTTTCGAAATCAGCAACTAGTTGTTCTCCATGAGTTTCATAGGCTTTTTTCAAATCGGTTACCACATTGAGTGATTTTATTCCATCTGAAAAAGGAACTACAATTCGCTCAAATTTATTGCCTTCTTGTTCATACACATTGGCAATAATTGGGTAAGCTTCTCTTGCGCTTCGGGCATTTTTTTCGGTATAAAAAGCAATAGCAGCTTTGTATATTTTGCCAGCAATTTCTATTTCGCTTAGCTTATCAAACTCACTACTCGAAACAGGAGAAGTTATAGAAAAATACCTGATAAGTTCAAACTCAAAGTTTTTGAAATCATTTCTTGCTTTGTTCTCTTCTACGATAAGTTCGCAAGTATCATAAAGCATGTTGGCAATATCTAGTTTCAATCGTTCGCCATGTAGCGCATGACGACGACGTTTGTAAACCACTTCTCTTTGAGCGTTCATGACATCATCATATTCTAATAATCTTTTACGAACGCCAAAGTTGTTTTCTTCTACTTTTTTCTGTGCTCTTTCGATAGATTTTGTCATCATAGAATGTTGGATAACTTCACCTTCTTTCAATCCCATTCTATCCATGATTTTTGCTACTCTTTCTGAACCAAAAAGACGCATCAAATTATCTTCTAGCGAAACATAGAATTGCGAACTTCCTGGATCACCTTGACGACCAGCACGACCACGCAACTGTCTATCTACACGACGAGAATCGTGTCTTTCGGTACCAATGATTGCCAAACCGCCAGCAGCTTTTACTTCTGGTGTAAGTTTGATATCGGTTCCACGACCAGCCATGTTTGTAGCAATAGTAACTACGCCAGGTTTTCCTGCTTCGGCAACAATTTCAGCTTCTTTTTTATGAAGTTTAGCATTCAATACGTTGTGAGGAACATTTCTCATTTTGAGCATTCTACTCAATAATTCTGAAATTTCAACAGAAGTTGTTCCTATCAAAACGGGTCTTCCAGATTGCGACAATTGTGTAACATCTTCTATCACCGCATTGAATTTTTCACGAACCGAACGATAGATTAAATCTTCTTTGTCTTTACGAGCGATTGATCTATTGGTTGGGATTTCAACAACATCTAATTTATAAATTTCCCAAAACTCTCCAGCTTCTGTAACCGCTGTACCAGTCATTCCGGCCAATTTGTTATACATACGGAAATAATTCTGTAATGTAATGGTAGCAAATGTTTGTGTGGCAGCTTCAATTTTTACATTTTCTTTTGCCTCAATAGCTTGGTGCAAACCATCAGAATAACGACGACCATCCATGATACGTCCTGTTTGTTCATCTACAATCAGGATTTTATTATCCATAATCACATACTCAATATCTTTTTCGAATAGAGTATAGGCTTTCAATAACTGAGTTAGCGTGTGAATTCTTTCGCTTTTTACACTAAAATCTTGAAACAATCTTTCTTTTGCTTCAGCTTCTTTGTCTTTTTCTAGATTTTGATTTTCAATGTTCGCAATTTCAGTTCCAATGTCTGGAAGAACAAAGAAATCTTCAGAAGTATCGTTAGAAAGGAACTTTATACCATTATCAGTAAGTTCAACCTGATTGTTTTTTTCTTCGATTACAAAATACAAAGCTTCGTCAACAAGAGGCATTTTTCTGTTGTTGTCTTGCATGTACTCATTTTCTGTTTTTTGAAGAATTTGTTTTACACCTTCTTCCGAAAGGAACTTGATTAATGCTTTATTTTTTGGTAATGAACGGTAAGCTCTCAACAATTGGAAACCACCATCTTTGGTATTGCCTTCTTTGATTAGTTTTTTTGCTTCTGCTAAAAATCCGTTGGCCAATTGTCTTTGTAGGTTGAATAGATTTTCAACTTTTGGTTTTAGTTCGTTAAACTCGTGTCTATCACCATCAGGAACTGGACCAGAAATAATTAAAGGTGTTCTTGCATCATCAATCAAAACTGAATCGACCTCATCGACGATAGCAAAGTTGTGTTTTCTTTGCACCAATTCTTCTGGAGTATGCGCCATGTTATCGCGCAAATAGTCAAAACCAAATTCATTATTGGTACCATAAGTAATATCAGCTTCATACGCTTTGCGTCTGGCTTCGGTATTTGGCGAGTGATTGTCAATACAGTCAACAGTCAAACCATGAAATTCAAACAATGGCGCTTTCCAAGTACTATCACGACGAGCCAAATAATCATTAACGGTAACAAGATGTACTCCGTTACCAGTCAATGCATTAAGATAGAGTGGAAGAGTAGCTACTAGCGTTTTTCCTTCTCCTGTTTGCATCTCTGAAATTTTCCCTTGATGAAGTACAATACCACCTATCAACTGAACATCATAGTGTATCATATCCCAAGTGATTTCTTTTCCAGCAGCATTCCATGAGTTTGCCCAAATAGCTTTATCACCTTCGAGAGTAATGTAGGATTTTGTAGAAGAAAGTTCTCTATCACGAGCCGTTGCATTAACTGTGATAGAAGTATTTTCTTTAAAACGTCTTGCCGTTTCTTTGACTACAGCAAATGCTTCAGGAAGAATTTCGTTCAAAGTTTTTTCTGAAATTTCATAAGCTTCTTTTTCAAGCGCATCAATCTCGTTATAAATATCTTCTCTTTTGTCTATATCCGAAGTTGCTTCGGCTTCAGCCTTAAGTTGAGCTATTTTTTGGTCTTTTTCAGCACGAGCCGATTTTATTTTACTTTTAAATTCTTCGGTTTTATGGCGAAGTTCATCATGGCTAAGAGCAGAAAGTGCGCTTTCGAATGATTTTATTTTGGTAACCAATGGTTGTATTGCCTTTACATCTTTTTGTGATTTATCTCCCACAAAAACTTTCAGAATACTGTTTATGAAACTCATAATTGTTTTTTATTTATAGGTGTGCAAATTTAAACAAAAAAAAAGCCCTAAACGGACTTTTTTGGTTGTGTGTTTTTTATTTTTTTTAATATTCATCCTCGTTCCAAAGATAGTCTTCGTCCGTTGGATAATCTGGCCAAATTTCTTCCATTGATTCGTAGATTTCTCCTTCGTCTTCAATGGATTGAAGATTTTCAACTACTTCAAGCGGTGCTCCAGTTCTAATAGCATAGTCGATAAGCTCGTCTTTAGTAGCAGGCCACGGCGCATCACTTAAATAGGATGCTAATTCTAATGTCCAATACATCTTCTATCGATTTTAGTTTATGCAAAAATAAATTTTTAACTGAAAAAGTCAAGTAAAATTTAATTTATTTTACAATTATAATTAAGAACGTTTTTTTAAGCGATAAAAGATTGAATTTTATCCAATTTATTTTCTTGGAATCCACTGTACTTCATCGGCGTTCAAATCGAAAGACAACTTTCGTGCCAATACAAAAAGATAGTCAGAAAGTCGGTTTAAGTACTTTATAACGAGTTCATCGGTTGGTTCTATGTCATTCAAATGAACGGCTAAACGCTCAGCACGACGGCATACACAGCGCGCTATATGACAATATGACACAGTTGTATGTCCGCCAGGAAGTACAAAATGTGTCATTGGAGGCAGACTTGCTTCCATGTTGTCGATTTCTTTTTCTAAAAATTCGATGTCAGTTTCACGAATACCAAGATTTTGAAGTCGTTTTTCTCCATTTTTTAAAACTTCTTTTTCTGGAGGCGTTGCTAATATTGCACCAACGGTAAACAATCTATCTTGTACTTCAATCAATACTTTTTTATAAAGCTGATTTATTTCTTGGTCACGAATTAAGCCAATATGCGAATTGAGTTCATCTACTGTTCCGTAGCTTTCTATTCGAATGTGATGTTTGGGTACACGTGTGCCACCAAATAAAGAGGTTGTGCCTGTATCGCCAGTTTTTGTATATACTTTCATGTTGAGTAATTAGTGAAAAGTAATTAGTAATTAGTTTTTCAAAGGTAGAAAAAATAAAAATGGATTACCAATTAGCCTTGATGAAAGCATTACATTCTATAACCCAGCGGAAAAGAAATAATTAAAAATCGCTTTGCAAATATTTTATAATTGTGAGAACAATTTATTTCTACAAATGCTTTGGATTTGCATTGTCACTTTCTATCAACCCATCGCGAAGACGAATAATTCTATGAGCATAGGCAGCAATATCTTCTTCGTGTGTTACCAAAATAACAGTATTTCCTGCCGCATGAATATCGCCAAAAAGTTTCATGATTTCTACAGATGTTTTACTATCAAGGTTTCCTGTTGGTTCGTCTGCAAGTATTATCGATGGCTTGTTTACCAAAGCTCTTGCTACTGCTACACGCTGGCGTTGACCTCCAGAAAGTTGATTAGGTTGATGATCCATTCTGTCTGAAAGACCAACTTGTGTGAGCACTTCTTTGGCTCTTTCTATTCGTTCAGGTTTTGAGTAACCTGCATAAATCATAGGTAATGCCACGTTGTCCAGTGCCGTTGTTCGAGGTAAAAGATTAAACGTTTGGAAAACAAAACCAATTTCTTTGTTTCTAATTTCGGCTAAATCATCATCGTGCATTTTTGAAACATCGTTTCCGTTGAGAATATATGTCCCAGATGTAGGTGTATCTAAACAACCCAAAAGGTTCATCAGTGTAGATTTTCCAGAACCACTTGGTCCCATCAGCGCTACATATTCGCCTTTGTTGATTTGTAAATCTATACCTTTCAACACATTGATAATTTCACTACCTAGTTGAAAATCTCTTTTGATTTGCGTTATATCGATTAATGGATTTGCCATTGCTAACTAAAAACTAAATTAATTGATTGCAATATACAACCATTGACCAAATTTATAACCATACTTGAATATAGTTATTATTCCTAAAACAATTGCTAACGATAAAAGTATTTTACCTGACTTCGATTTTAAAAATTCTGAAACTTTCATAGCTATTAAATTTATGTCTAAACTATTTGTAGCCTTGAATGATTAATTGTTACAATCTAAACTCTAATTGTGAAATGTTCTTTTTCTTGCTCGGTTCTAAAAAATACAATTCCCCATTGAAAAGTATCGATAGTCACAGTAACTTTTGGATGATTTTTGATAATTTCCCATGCTTCTTCCATATCTGAACTCCAATGAATATCATCAAAAATCCAAACAGTTTCGTTGGTAATTGTAGGCAAAAGCAATTCAAAATATTCTAATGTTGCTTGTTTTGAGTGATTACCGTCGAAGTAAATCAGTTGCCGGTTGTTGGTTGTCAGTTGTTGGGTTTTCAGATAGCTTGAAAATTCAGTATTTATAAACTCAATATTTTGCAACTTGAAACCTGAAACTTGAAACAAATTTTTAGCAACTGTCATTGTTTGTGGACAACCTTCAAGTGAAGTAATTTTTGCATTTGAGTTACCTAACGAAAGAGCAGAAGTTGCCAATCCTAATGAAGTTCCAATTTCCAGAATAGTATCAGGTTGAAAATATTTTGTTATTCTGAAAAGCAATTCGGCTCTTTTTGGAGAAATTCCAGCGGTTTTGGCAATCTTGGAGATTTGCCTTTTATTGGATTTAAAAACCCTTGAACCTGCACCAAAATCAGTTACTTCAATAGTTGTTTTGCTCTTTAAAAGAAATTTTCGGTATTCACTTAAAGCCTGATAATCTTGATATTTCTTTTTATCATAAAAACATTTCGTCACCAAATCAAACACAAACGGCGAATGAACTCCGTGTTCGTTTTTGGAGTTGTAGAGGAATTTTAGGTATGATTTTATTTGTTGTAGCACAGTTTTTCAGTCGCAGTTTTCAGTCGCAGTTTTCAGTTTGCTTACTGCGACTGCGACTGAGAACTTTTATTATTCCATTTTTGAAGAAAGCTCAAACCATCGTTCTTCTTTTTCTTCCAGTTTTTGAATTACTTTTTGAAGTTCGTTTGCTTTGGTTTCAATATCAGTATCAGCAACTTTTCCTTCAGAAAAAAGATTTTCGATTTGTTTCTTTTCGTATTCTAAATCTTTGATTTCGCGTTCCAGTTTGTTGAATTCCTTTTGCTCGTTAAAATTTAAACCAGTTGCCGTTGAATTATTTTGTTTCCAACTATTTTTCTCCGTAGTAACCGAGTTTAATTCTTTTTTGGTTGGTTCAACACTATCTTCATACGCTCTAAAATCAGAATAATTTCCCGGGAAATCTTCAATTTGTCCTTCGCCACGGAAAATGAATAAATGATCCACAATTTTATCCATAAAATATCGGTCGTGAGAAACGACAAGCAAACATCCAGGATAATCCAAAAGGAAACTTTCCAAAACATTTAGTGTAACAATATCCAAATCATTCGTTGGTTCATCGAGAATAAGGAAGTTTGGATTTTGAATTAAAACCGTACACAAATACAATCGTTTCAATTCGCCACCGCTTAATTTTTCTACAAAATCATATTGCTTTTTGGCATCAAAAAGAAAACGTTCTAATAACTGCGAAGCCGAAATAATTTTCCCTTTCGTCAGCGGAATGTATTCGCCATATTCTTTGATAATGTCAATTACTTTTTGTCCAGGTTTAGGGTTAATGCCGCTTTGGGTATAATAACCTACTTTAATCGTTTCACCAATAACAACTTTTCCACTATCTGGAACCATAGTTTTGGTTAAAATATTAAGAAACGTCGATTTTCCTGTTCCGTTTTTACCAATAATTCCAATGCGTTCACCACGTTGAAAATCATACGTAAAATTGTCAAGAATAACTTTGTCCTTGAATTTTTTAAACAATTTGTGAAGCTCAATAATTTTGCTTCCCATTCGTTCCATATTTATTTCCAATTCCACCACATTTTCCTTTCTGCGGCTTTCGGCAACTTCTTTAATTTTATAAAAATCATCCTGACGCGATTTCGATTTGGTTGTTCTAGCCTTAGGTTGTCTTCGCATCCAAGCCAATTCTTTCACAAACAAGTTTTGCGCTTTGTCTATCGATGAATTTTCCATCGCAATTCGCTCTTCTTTTTTCTGCAAATAGTAAGAGTAATTGCCTTTGTACGAGTATAATTTTCCGTTGTCAAGTTCGATAATTTCGTTACAAACACGTTCCAAGAAAAATCGATCGTGCGTTACCATAAACAACGTGATGTTTTCCTTTGCAAAATAACTTTCCAACCATTCAATCATTTCCAAATCCAAATGGTTCGTTGGTTCATCCAAAATCAATAAATCCGGACGATTAATCAAAATAATAGCCAACGACAAACGCTTTTTTTGTCCACCCGAAAGCGATTTCACTTTCAGTTTCAAATCTTCCAATTTCAGTTTGGACAAAATTTGCTTGAACTGCGTCTCAAAATCCCAAGCATTATGGCGATCCATTTCATCAAAAGCCAATTGGTATTTTTCTTCATCTTCTGGGTTTTCCAACGCTTTTTCATAGCGTTCAATCACCTTTAAAACATCGTTATCACTAGCAAAAATACTTTCCTCAATCGTCAGTTCGTCTTGCAAATTATTGTTTTGTGACAAAAACGCCATTTTAATGCCTTTTCTAATGATAATTTGCCCGGTATCAGGTTCATCATCACCATTAATCATGCGCATAATTTGGGTTTTTCCCGAACCATTTTTGGCAATAAAAGCAATTTTTTGGTCTTTATTAATCCCAAACGAAATGTCCTTAAACAACGTTCGTTCGCCAAACGATTTCGATATATTTTCTACAGAAAGATAATTCACAATATTATTTTTTACGATTGCAAAAGTAGTTCATTACAAAGCAAGAAGCAATCTTTTCTTCTGGAACGAATCGTTCGGGATTTATCGGTATTCCATTTTCCCGCTTTTCATTACAATCTGTCATTGCGAGGAACGAAGCAATCTCATCAAACTTTTGGTTGAGCAATGACAGGATTTTCATTTCAATCGGGGTTAGTTAGGATTTTTAGGTGTTTTTGTGTTAGAAAATATTTGAAAATTAATTTTTTTGAAAAGTTTTAATTTTTGTATTTTATTGATATTCAGGGTTAAATATATGTGAAAATATTGTTTCTTATATATTTTTCTTATAAAAGTTGTAATGATTTTAAGTTTGGATTATTAAATTTTTAAAATAATTAATATGAAAAACAAGTTACTCCTTTTTGTCTTTGTGTTTCCATTCTTTTATTCATTTGCTCAAACAGTTCCATCATATTTGCCAACTAATGGTTTGGTTAGTTATTGGGGATTTGAAAACACAACAAATGATTATACAAGTAATAATAACGATGGTACTGTTGTTGGTTCAAGTAATTATGTAGTTGATAGATTTGGGA
This sequence comes from Flavobacterium lutivivi, assembly GCF_014642275.1. Taxonomy (GTDB): domain Bacteria; phylum Bacteroidota; class Bacteroidia; order Flavobacteriales; family Flavobacteriaceae; genus Flavobacterium; species Flavobacterium lutivivi. The sequence continues at coordinate 179,136 of NZ_BMIM01000004.1, read as the reverse complement.
ATGTTGGTAATTCATATTCATTTGTGTCAGGTTCGGACATTGTTTGTACTACTAATAGCTTTAATAATATTCAAGTTTTTTCTACTTCTATTTGGTTCAAAACTCAAAATGAAGGTTTTCTTTTTGGATTGAATAGTGGGCAATGTATTCACGGAGGGCAATGGGATAGATATACATTTATTAATACAACTGGGAATATTGTCTTTTATTCGTTTAATGGTAGTGAACAATTTTGTACTGCAACTGGCAATTATAAAGATAATAATTGGCATAATGTTGTTTCTGTATTATCTCCTGATGGTATGAAAGTTTATATTGATGGTATTTTGTCAGCTCAAAACAACTCAGTTATAAGTGCTCAAAATTATATAGGATATTGGAGAGTTGGTGGTTTGCAATCAGGTGGCAATAATACGATTGTAGGAAGTATAGATGATATAGGTGTATGGGATAGAGTTTTGACAGAAGCTGAAGTTTCATTCATCTATCAACAAGGTTCATTAAGTTTATATGAACAAAAATTAATTAATTTTAAAATTTACCCAAATCCAACTATTGATAAGCTTATTGTTGAAAATTTACATTTTAGCTTTGATGATGAATTTGTAATTGTTGATTTAATTGGTAAAGAAATAATGAATGGGAAATTAGATAAGGAAACTTCAATAATTAATGTTAGTTCTTTGTCTAAAGGAGTTTATATCCTTTCAATTAAAGGAGAAATTAATAGAGTTTTTAAATTTGTAAAAAATTAAATTATGGAAAAGATTTACGATTTAATAATTCAAAAACTTAAGCAAGGAATGGAAATTCCTTTAATAAGAAAAGGAAAATATTATACTTTCATTGAAACGACAACAACTATTGTTAATAAAATTTTCTATGACAGGGCAATTCATTACAGGATAAGCAATTTTAATAGCAAGAAAATTACAGCGCTTTTTATTGATTTAACTTATGAGTATTATATTAACAATAAAAAAAAATTTCCACCTAGAGATTGGTACGAAGTTCATGAAATTTTAAAACATGAATATAAATCAAGACCTTGTAATTATTCTGTTGTTCAAGGTTTGATTAATTTGGTTTTGAAAAAATAGTTTGTCTTACTGCTTAAAAATACCGAGGATTTAATTGTATTTCTTTAATACGTTTGTCTTCGGTATTTTTTTGTGTTATAAATAAATTGTTTTCATCTATTTCTAAAATGAAAGCTAGTTTTTGTTTTAATCCATTTAAAACCAGATCCTTTTTCTTGGTTAAAGTATTATATGGAGTGTTGTCATTTTTTGAGAAGAAATCAACAACTTCATTCATAGCTAAAGGAGTGTTCTTGCTTTTAAATAAAAAGAGTAATAAATCTTTTTCTTCATTCAATAAATTGTTGATTAATTTATCTTTAAAGTAAAAATTAGAATCTTTTAAAATTATTTTACTTTCATAAGTTGGTTTTGCTTTTCTTTTTAAATAGAAAAATAGAAATCCAAATGTTAAAAATAGAAATGCAATTGTAGTGTATAAAAGCGGTGAATTTTGAGTTTCAAATAATTCTTCTTCATTTGTAAATTCACTTTTATAACTTTCATAATCTTCAACAATAATTTCTAATTTTCTATTTCCATCATTTGAATTTCCTAAGGCATAAAATATTTCGTTTGTTATAGGATTAAATTTTTCAAAATATGAAAACGAATATTTATCTCTTGGTTCGGTAGATTTTAGAGCATTATTATCAAAGTCAAATTCGAATAATTTTCCATAATCATAAATGTTTTTGTCATTTATGAAACTGTTGTAATATTCAAAATTGATTGATTGTTTGTCTTTTAGTTCCCCTATATTAATCCATTCTTTTGTGTTAAGATTCAATTCCCAAATATCATTTAATTTGATATTTTTTGTAGTAGTTAAATTAGTTTCAAAATTATCAGTCAATCCACCAATTAAGTATAGTTTTTCATTCTTTTGAAAGATTAGTGAATTTGCTCTTGGTTCAGGTAATTTTTTATAATTGGAATATTTTACTAATTCCCATTCTTTGGTTTTAAAATCAAACTTTGTTAAAATGTTTTTAAATGTAAATAAACCATAACCACCAAAATAATAAATTTCATCTTTGTAAACAAAAGTCGAAGCCATGAATTGATTCTTGTGTTCAAATGAATTATCAATTCGAATTATGGAATCATTTTTAAATTCATAAACTGTTCCGCATCCATTATGAACTAAATAATTTTTTCCTTTTATGTGGAAGAAATTATAAGGGAAATTGTCTTCTTTTGGAATTGCATTAAATTTTAAGGTATTTTTACTCCAAGTTTTTGATTCAAACTTTTTTGAATAGTAAAATTCGGGATTAATAAAAATTAAATATTTTCTATTTTTAAAATCAATACCAGTTTGAAGATAATTGTCTTTTAATGTCAGTTTTTCTTGTGAAAAAGTGAGATTTATAGCAAAAAAAAGAATTACAATTCTTAGCATAAGTTATTATTTCAGTACAAAAATAGTATGAATTATTGAAATTTAAAATTATACTTTTTCTAGATATAAATTTTACTTATTTTTGATAAGCAATATTAATTTAAGCATGACTTCCAAAAAGAAAAATACAATAAACGAACCATCAGAAGTGTATGAAACAACTTCAAAAGTTGAAACAACTTCCGAGGAATTGCATCCAGTTTTAGTAAAACTCTTAGAGAAATCAATAAAAGAACATGAAGAAGGAAAGGTTTTTTCTCATGAAGAAGCAAGACAAATGATTAAATCAAAGTTTCCTTTTTTGAAATGAGTTTCTCTTTTAAAAGTAATTGAACTATATGTTTTTTGGAACAATTTAAAAAATCCTGAAGATTTAGAAAAGTTGCTTTAAATTTGTCCAATGCAACTATCTGTAATTATTCTCAATTATAACGTACGTTATTTTCTTGAACTCTGTGTTTTGAGTGTGCAAAAAGCCATTCAAAATATCGATGCCGAGATAATTGTGGTTGATAATAATTCGTCTGATGATAGTTGTGCGATGATGAAAGAACGCTTTCCTAACGTCAAACTCATAGAAAATAAAACTAATTTTGGTTTTCCAAAAGGAAATAATATTGGCGTTGACCAAGCCAAAGGCGAATACATTTGTATTTTAAACCCAGATACTGTTGTCGCCGAAGATACATTTGAAAAAATACTGAATACTAAAAACTGGCAACTGAACACTGGAATTATTGGTTGCAAGCTCATCGACGGAACAGGAAACTTTTTGTCCGAAAGTAAGCGTGGCGTTCCAACACCTTGGGTAGCTTTTACCAAAATCTTCGGATTGTATAAAATTTCAAATCTTTTTGGTAAATATTATGCGCAAAATTTATCTGAAAATCAATCGGGAAAGGTTGATATTCTCGTTGGTGCTTTTATGGTAATGAAACGAAGTTTGTACCTTGAAGTTGGCGGATTTGATGAAAACTGTTTTATGTATTCGGATGATATCGATTTGAGCTATATGGTCAAAAAGTCGGGTAGAGAAAATTACTATTTTGCCGAAACTTCGGTCATACATTATAAAGGAGAAAGCACTGTTCGCGATGAAAAGTACATGAAGCGTTTTCAAGAAGCGATGAATTTTTTCTATAATAAACACTTCAAAAAATCGCTTTTCTTTAGTGGATTTATGAAAATTGGTGCTTTTGTTTTTTCTAAAATTAAAAAATCACAACAAAAAAATAGAAGTAAAATAATAGATAACTATTTTTTCTTCACAAAAAGCGAATTGCAATTACCATTAGAAAAACCAATTAGTTATCAATCCAATCTTCTTGATTTTTCCTCAAATCGAAAGCAACAAATCGAAATTATCTTTGATATTCAGTCGTTTTCGTTCAAAGAAATCATTGATTTTATGCAAAAACATAAAGCTGCAACTATCACTTATAAAATGTATTTGCCACAGTCAAAAGTAATTATTGGCAGTAATCACGCAAACGATATAGGAGAAATTATAAATTTATCAAAAATTGCATAATTCGTAGTGTTTGCTCAAAACAATTAGTATTTTTGCATCGAAATTTAAAACACACAACTTTAGTTTATAGATATGGCAAAGTTTGAATTGAAATTACCTAAAATGGGTGAAAGCGTTGCTGAGGCAACAATTACGAATTGGCTAAAAAACGTTGGCGATAAAATCGAAATGGATGAAGCAGTACTTGAAATCGCTACGGATAAAGTAGATAGCGAAGTTCCAAGTGAAGTTTCGGGAGTTTTGGTAGAGCAACTTTTTGGTAAAGACGATGTCGTAAAAGTTGGTCAAACTATTGCAATTATCGAAACAGAAGGTGGAAGTATTGAAGCGCCAAAAACAGCAGACGTTGCTGCACCAATTGTTGCAGAAGTACAAAAAACAGTAGAAGTAGCAAAGGAAAGTGTTGCTTCAGTTGATTTTTCAGGTTCAGATAAATTCTTTTCTCCACTGGTAAAAAATATTGCGCAACAAGAAGGTGTTTCTCTAGCCGAATTGAACAGTATTTCTGGCTCAGGAAAAGATGGTCGTGTAACGAAAGAAGATATTTTAAAATTTGTAGAAAGTCGCAAGACGCAAGTTGCAAGCCCAAAACAAGAACCAGTTCAAACTCCAGTTGCTCAACCAATAACAGAAAATCAACAACCATCAACTCAAGCAGTTCCTGTTTCAGTAAATGGTGGAGATGAAATTATTGAAATGGACAGAATGCGTAAGTTGATTTCTAAATATATGGTTGAGTCTGTTCAAACTTCCGCTCATGTGCAGTCGTTTATTGAAGTTGATGTAACCAATATTGTAAAATGGAGAGATAAAGTTAAAAATGCTTTTGAGAAACGCGAAGGCGAAAAATTAACTTTCACACCAATTTTCATGGAAGCTGTTGCCAAAGCATTGAAAGATTTTCCTGGAATGAATATTTCTGTTGAAGGAGATTATATCATTAAGAAAAAAGCAATCAACCTTGGAATGGCTGCGGCTTTACCAAATGGAAACTTGATTGTTCCTGTAATTAAAAATGCTGACCAACTGAATTTGGTTGGAATGGCAAAAGCGGTTAACGATTTAGGAAACCGTGCAAAAGCAGGAAAATTAAAACCAGATGACACACAAGGTGGAACTTATACAGTAACCAATGTTGGAACATTTGGTTCTGTTTTTGGAACACCAATCATTAATCAACCGCAAGTTGGAATTCTAGCTCTAGGTGCTATTAGAAAAGTTCCTGCGGTTATAGAAACCCCAGAAGGAGATTTTATCGGAATTCGTCAAAAAATGTTCTTGTCGCACAGTTATGACCACAGAGTTGTTGATGGTGCGCTTGGAGGAAGTTTTGTAAAACGTGTTGCAGATTACCTTGAAGCTTGGGATGTAAACAGAGAAATATAATTATAAAACCGACTATTTGAAGTCGGTTTTTTTTATTCACAAATAACGATTAATCGATAAACGGTAATGACAAAATTTTATATTTGTCGGCTTAACAAATTATAATGGAATTAAAACTAAACAGACCAATTTGCTTTTTTGATTTAGAGACTACAGGAATTGATGTTGCTAAAGATAGAATAGTTGAAATATCAATTTTAAAAATCTTTCCCAACGGAAATAGAGAAAGTAAAACTTGGCTTGTAAATCCCACTATTCCCATTCCTTTTCAAGCATCGCAAGTTCATGGAATAACTGATGAAAAAGTGGCTAATGAACCTACTTTTAAGGAATTATCTGGGCAAATTTATACGATGATTAAAGACTCTGATTTGGCAGGTTATAATTCTGACAGATTTGATATTCCGCTTCTTGCAGAGGAATTACTACGTGCTGAAGTAGATTTTGATATGAAAAATAGAGTATCTGTTGATGTTCAAACAATTTTTCATAAAAAAGAAGAAAGAACTCTCAGCGCAGCTTATAAATTTTATTGCAATCAATCATTAGAAAATGCTCATAGCGCAGAAGCTGATACTAACGCTACCTATGAAATCTTGAAAGCTCAGCTAGATAGATATGAAGACTTGGATAATGATGTTAAGTTGCTTTCTGAATTTACAACCAGAAAAAAAGCAGTTGATTTTGCGGGTTTTATTGCGTTGAATGATAAAGGACAAGAGATTTTCACATTCGGTAAACATAAAGGAGCTTTGGTTGAAGATGTTTTCGAGAAAGAACCAGGATATTTTGGATGGATTCAAAATGCGGATTTCCCTTTATATACCAAAAAGGTTCTTACAGGAATCAAATTAAGAAAAATGAACAATAAATTATTTTAGAGAAATGAAAATAATTTGCATTGGTAGAAATTATGTTGAACACATAAATGAATTAAACAATCAGCGTCCTGATGAACCTGTAATTTTTCTTAAACCTGATACGGCAATTTTACCCAAAGATTCTCCGTTTTACATCCCCGATTTTAGCAATGATATACATTATGAAGTTGAGATATTGGTAAAAATTAATAAAGTAGGGAAGTATATCGATAAGAGATTTGCGAGTAAGTATTATGACGAAATTGGACTTGGTATAGATTTTACCGCACGAGATTTACAATCTAAGCTCAAAGAAAAAGGTTTGCCGTGGGAAAAATCTAAATCTTTTGACGGTTCAGCGGTAATAGGTAACTTTATATCGAAAAAAAAATTTAGTTCATTAGAAAATATTAATTTTGGATTAATAATCAATGAAAACATCGTTCAAAAAGGAAATACAAATCAAATGATTTGGAAAATCGATGAGATAATTGAGCACGTATCACAATTTTTTACACTAAAAACCGGAGACATCATTTTTACAGGAACACCTTCTGGTGTGGGGAAAGTTAAACAGAATGACAAAGTTGAAGGTTTTGTTGAAAACGAAAAACTATTTACACTAGATATTAAATAATGGCAATTAATTACAACCTCGCTAAAGTGCATGAGTTGTCCGATAATGATCCGGAATTTGTCATGCAGATTATTACACTTTTTGTTACTGAAGTTCCCCAAGATATGCAACAAATTGATTTGGGAATAAAAACGAAAGATCACAAACTAGCCTATAGCTACGCACACAAAATAAAACCAACTCTAGATTTGCTAGGAATGACAATGGCTCATCAAGAGATTCTAGAAGTTGAAGCTTGGACAAAAAGAGAAGGTAAACGCAAAGAAATTATCGATACTTTTGAAAGCATAAAAGACCAAGTGGATAAAGCTGTAAAAGAAATTAAAAAGGATTTCGAAATTTAATTTTTAATAATACAATTGAATGATTCGGGAATTGCCAAAATGGTAATTCCCGCTTTCATTTAATGACAATCGATTTAATAATATCACAAATCATGAAAGCAAACATTGTAACAATAGGAGACGAAATACTTATAGGTCAAATAGTTGACACAAATTCAGGTTTCATAGCAAAATCTTTAGATAAAATTGGTGTTCAAATACATGAAATGATTTCGATATCTGACGATAAACAACACATTTTAGATACATTTTCAAATTTACAAGATAAAGTAGATTTGGTTATAATTACTGGTGGTTTAGGACCAACCAAAGACGATATTACTAAGAAAACATTTTGTGAGTATTTTGATGATAAATTGGTTGAAAATAAAGAAGTTCTAAATCATGTAACCCAATTAATTGAAAATTATTTTAAGCGTCCAATAACCCAACTAAACAAAGACCAAGCACTTATTCCATCTAAATGCGAGGTTTTATTCAATAAATACGGAACCGCACCTGGCATGTGGATGCAGAAGGGAAATACAATTTTTATTTCACTTCCCGGAGTTCCTTTTGAAATGAAAAACTTGATAGAGAGCGAAGTTATCCCTAGAATTGTTGAAAGATTTAAGCGTCCTTATATTGTTCATAAAACTATTTTAACGTATGGTGTTGGCGAAAGTCTTTTAGCAGAACAAATCGAAAATTGGGAAAATAGCCTACCTAGTTTTATAAAGTTAGCCTATTTGCCAAGCCCAGAAAGAGTTCGTTTAAGATTGACAGCAAAAGGTGATGACGAAATCCTGCTCAGGAAAACACTGGATGAGGAAACTATTAAGCTCTCTTCTCTCATTGGAGATGTAATAGTAGGTTTTGAAGAAGAGGAAACTCTGGAAGTTATATTAGGAAAACATTTAAAAGAAAAAAATAAAACTATTGCAACTGCTGAAAGTTGTACAGGTGGAAAAATTGCACAAGTAATAAGTTCAGTTGCTGGTGCATCAAGTTATTTCAAAGGAAGTGTGGTTACCTATTCAACACAATCAAAAATAGATGTTTTAAAAGTTTCACCACAAATTATCAATGAACATTCTGTAGTAAGTGCAGAAGTCGCCATTGAAATGGCAAAACAAGTAAAATTTATTTTTCAATCGGATTATGCGCTAGCAACAACCGGGAATGCTGGACCAAGTAAAGGAGATTCTGATGCTGATTTAGGAACCGTTTTTATTGCTTTGGCAACTCCAAATTCTGTTATTGTTGAAGAATTTAACTTTGGTCAACCGAGAGAAAAAGTAATTGATAGAGCAGTAAACAAGGCACTTGAAATAGCTCGAAAAGAAATTTTAAAAAATGTATAAACTTTATTTGTTACAATGATTTATTTTGTGTAAGTTTGCACCCTGATTTTGAATAACGATAAAAGTAAAGCATAATGTCAAGAGTTTGTGACCTTACAGGTAAAAGAGCGATGGTAGGAAATAACGTTTCTCACGCTATGAACAAAACTAAGAGAAAATTTTCGGTTAACTTAGTTAAAAAACGTTTTTATCTTGCAGAAGAAGATAGATGGGTTACTCTTAGAGTAGCAGCTTCTACAATTAAAACGATAAACAAAAAAGGTTTAGCAGCTGTGTTAAAAGATGCAAAAGCTAACGGATTTATAGGTTAATCCTTAGACCAATAAAATTTTAAGTAAGATGGCAAAGAAAGGTAATAGAATTCAAGTAATTTTAGAGTGTACTGAGCATAAAGCTACTGGTTTACCAGGAACTTCTCGTTACATCACAAAGAAAAACAAAAAAAATACTCCAGATAGATTAGAGATTAAAAAATTTAATCCAATCTTGAAGAGAATGACTGTTCACAAAGAAATTAAATAATTAAGGAACTTTATAAGTTTTTCATAAAAATATTAAGTCATGGCAAAGAAAACCGTTGCAACGTTACAAACAGCTTCAAAAAGATTGACAAAAGCTATCAAGATGGTTAAATCTCCAAAAACAGGAGCTTATACATTTGTTGAATCAATCATGTCTCCAGAAGAAGTTGACCAGTTTTTACAAAAAAAATAATTTGTAATTATAAATACATAACTAAGCTACTTTCAGTTGGAAGTAGCTTTTTTATTTTATATTTGCTCAAAGAAAAATAAATTGTTAAGATGAGTTTTTTTAAAAGATTATTTTCTTCAGAAAAAAAAGAAACATTAGATAAAGGTTTAGAACAAACAAAAACTTCATTTTTCTCAAAATTGACCAAAGCTATTGCAGGAAAGTCAAAAGTAGATGATGAAGTTCTAGATAATTTGGAAGAAGTGTTGGTTTCTTCTGATGTAGGTGTTTCTACTACTTTAAAAATTATTGAACGAATTGAACAACGTGTTTCGAATGACAAGTATCTTGGAACAGATGAATTGAACTCAATTTTGAGGGAAGAAATTGCAGGGTTACTATCAGAAACTAAATCTGGTGAAGAAACAGAATTTCTTATTCCTTCAAACAAAAAACCATATGTAATTATGGTTGTGGGTGTAAATGGTGTAGGGAAAACAACTACTATTGGTAAATTGGCATATCAATTTAAGAAATCTGGACATAATGTTGTACTTGGTGCTGCCGATACATTCAGAGCTGCAGCAATAGATCAGTTGCAAATCTGGGCTGATAGAGTAGGAGTACCAATTGTTAAGCAGCAAATGGGAAGTGATCCTGCATCGGTTGCATTTGATACTTTGCAAAGCGCTGTAGCACAAAATGCCGACGTGGTAATAATTGATACAGCTGGTCGTTTGCACAACAAAATTGGTTTGATGAATGAATTGTCCAAAGTGAAAAAAGTAATGCAAAAGGTCATTGCAGATGCTCCACATGACGTTCTTCTTGTATTAGATGGTTCAACGGGGCAGAATGCTTTTGAACAAGCCAAGCAATTTACTGCTGCTACTGAAGTTTCATGTCTAGCTGTTACAAAACTAGATGGAACTGCAAAAGGTGGTGTCGTAATTGGTATTTCTGACCAATTCCAAATTCCTGTCAAATATATTGGTGTTGGAGAAGGAATTGAAGATTTACAAGTGTTTAATAAATATGAATTTGTTGATTCTTTTTTCAAATAATTTCAATGGGAATAATTACTTTTTTTAGAAATGCTTCTCCAGTAAAATTGATAATACTTTGTTTATTAATTGGGTTAGGTTCTATTTTTTTGGAAAAACCATTTCCAAATATTTTTTTATTATTAAGATTATTTGTTTTTATTTTATTTATCTATTCAGTAGTAAAATTTTTCAAATCTAAATAGAAAATAATTTTTTTACTGATAAAGATCATTAATCTTATCCCAAAGTTCATTATCAAAACCTGATAAAGCGAACGTTGGATTCTCAGGATTGGCAACTTCTCCCATTCTGATAATTACCATTTTTTTGCTAGGAATAACATATATTTTCTGGTCGTTTTTTCCTAAAGCAGCATACATATCACTCGGAGCATTTGGTATTAGTGTTCCAGTAAATTGAAGTTGTAATCCAGGCAATCGATAAGATGTTTTACCATTGAGCCACCATAGATAGCCATAAGCTTGGTTCAAATTTTGCGAAGTATTGGTTGCTTCAGTATAATAAGACTCGTCAACGATTTGATTTCCGTTCCATTTTCCTTTATTTAATGAAAGTAATCCAAATCGGGCCATGTTTCTGGCAGTACTCCAATAAACACTCAACCCGTCTGATTCAATCCAACTTCCACCAGTCATTCCTATTTTATCTCTCAATTTGCTGTTGAAATAGGTTGACCAACTTTGTCCACTAGCTTGTGCCACTACATCTTGTAGTTTAACATAAACATTATGGTATGCCCATCGAGTGCCAGCATCAGCAACATATTGTAAATTGGAAGGAGAAACATCGTCACCTAAAGCATCATTTAACCCAGAATTCATGCATAATAGATTTTTGCAAGTGATTAAATTTTCCTTTGTCAATGGCGCACTTGTCCAGCCAGTTCCAAGGTAATCTGAAACTTTATTATTAATATTTAATAAGCCTTCTTGTTGAGCAATTCCAGTTACTGTTGCTGTTAGGGTTTTTCCTGCGCTTGCCCAATACCAAGGTAATGTAGATGAATGTCCATTAAAGTAATTTTCCATAACTATTCGACCATTCACTAAAATAATGAATGATTTAGTATGTTTTTCTTCTAAATAGGTAAGTAGAGGTTGAACAGCACTTTGATTCCAACCTAATTCAGAAATTGATTTGGTTTCCCAAGTGACATTTCCATCGCTTGGTGGAAAATACATTTGTTCACTGGTTGTTGAGCTATCTGAGCTACATCCTAAAAATAGGGTAGCTGTAAAAATAAATAAAATGTATTTTCTCATCGTTTTTCTTTTCTTATTGGACTATAAAAATATAAAATAGTTTAATGCTAAAAATATTAATCTCTAAAGGAGGCAATTAATAAATTTAAAATTAAATTTGTCTGTCAACTAAAGCACATGTCAAAACTGGGAACATTAGACATAAATACCATTCACATAGGTGATTGTATTTCTTTGTTAAAAAAAATACCTGATTCGTCAGTAGATTTAATTTTTGCTGATCCTCCATACTTTCTTCAATTAGGCGGTGAATTGACAAGACCAGATCAATCTAAGGTGAATGCTGTAAATGATGAATGGGATAAATTTGATGATTATTCTGCTTACGATAAGTTTTCTAAATCTTGGATAAAAGAATGCAAAAGAGTACTGAAGGATACTGGAAGTTTATGGATTATTGGAACATATCACAATATTTTTAGAATTGGAGTTACACTGCAAGATTTAGGGTTTTGGATTTTGAATGATATAGTTTGGATAAAAAATAATCCAATGCCAAATTTTAAAGGAACAAGATTCAACAACGCACATGAAACAATGATATGGGCAACAAAATCTGAAAAATCAAAATTTACCTTTCATTACCATTCGATGAAAGCAATGAATGATGATGTGCAGATGCGAAGTGACTGGAATATTCCAATTTGTCAAGGAGATGAACGCATAAAAGTTGATGGACAAAAAGCGCATTCTACTCAAAAGCCTGAAGAATTGTTGTATCGAATAATTATTTCAACTTCAAATGTAAACGATATTGTTCTTGATCCATTTTCTGGAAGTGGAACTACTGCTGCTGTTGCAAAAAGACTTGGAAGAAATTTTATAGCATTCGAAAGAGAAAAAAAATATGTAGATGTAGCCAACAAAAGATTAGAGAAAATTAATGAAATAGAACAGAATCTGCTGACATACAAAGTTGAAGTAAAGAAACCAAAAGTTCCTTTCATTAACCTTATTGATAAAAAATATGTTTCTGTTGGTGAAACTCTTTATTCAAAAGACAGAAAGTTTAAGGCTGTTATCAATGCAGATTCTACGATAGAATGTAATGATTTTGTTGGGTCAATACATAAAGTTAGTGCTCACTTGCTGAACAAAGAAACAAACAACGGATGGAGTTTTTGGTATGTTGATGATAACAAAAAACTTATTTCTATTGATGAGTTAAGAGAGTTGTATGCAAAAAAATATTTGAAATAAAGATAATGAATAAAATCAGTTTGCTTTTCGTTTTAATATGTTTCTCATGTTCAAAAAAAATTGAGAAAGACGAGTTGAAAAACATTAATGGATATTGGGAGATAAAATCAGTAAAAACCTCTGATGGCGCTTCTAAGCAATATAAAGTTAATGAGACAATTGATTATTTTGAAATAAAAAAAAATAAAGGTTTTAGACAAAAAGTTATGCCCCAGTTTGATGGAAAGTTTTTGACAAATGGAGTTCAAGAAGAGGTAACTATAATCGAAAAGAATAATGAATTTTATTTGGAATACAAAACAAAATACGGCAAATGGCGAGAAACCTTAATCACTATTAGTGATTCAACTATGGAGTTGAAGAATGTAGATAATACCGTTTATAATTATAAAAGATTTGTTCCTTTTTCTTTAAAATGATGGCAAAAAAAGCTAGTAATGAAAATTCAATTTCTGATGTTTTAAAAGAGTTTATTGAGGCAAATAAACTCCAAACTGGCATGGATAAAATTGACGTTGAGCATGCATGGAAAGAGCTTATGGGAAATGGAGTGAACAGTTATACTCAGGAAATTTTACTCAAAGGTTCTACGCTTTATGTTAAGCTTTCTTCGGCTGTTTTGCGGGAAGAACTTAGTCACGGAAAACAAAAAATTATCGATATGATTAATGAAGAACTAAAAAAAGATGTCGTTAAAGAATTAATTTTAAGGTAATTAAGTGTTTGTTTCTAAATCTTTTATGTAATCTTCATATTCGTAGAAAAAGTATTCAAAATTGCTCATTTCGGTATTGAAAAAATCGAAAATAGCATTCCATGTTGATTTGTTGTTGATACTCACATTATTTTTTTCAACCCAAATTCTGCTCACAACTTTTCCATTATCAAGATAAAAGTTCCTTTCAAAAATTGCTTCGGGTAAATATTCATCAAGCAAGATGGTTTTTAGCGATTCAATTTTTTCGTAATAAATTTTTCTTTTTTCATCATCTTTTGGCTCAATTTCCAGAATTATTTGCGCCTTTTTATTATCCACAAAAAATTTAAAAGCAACATCTTTTATTTTTGTATCATAAAGCATCCACTTTCGAGGATATGCCTCAGCAAACGCTATCCAAAATTCTTTTTTTATTGCTTGAGCTTCTTCTTTACTGTACATTTTTATTGTTTTGGTTGATTAATAAAAAAAATGAGGTATTTTTATAAATAAATTTTTTACAATGCTTTTTGATGAGTTTCAAAATATTGCTCCAAAAATAGCAAAAGAAGTCACTTCTTTTGAGGAATCTCATATAAAAATGATGCCATCAAATAGAGTGGAATTATTGAAAAAAATGGACTATAAATCGATATCTCCTAATAAGGCTGCTGTATTGATGCTGTTTTATCCCAAAAATAATAATACCCATTTGATATTGATTAAAAGAGCATCATATAACGGAGTTCATTCCTCGCAAATTGCTTTTCCCGGAGGAAAACCAGAGCTTGAAGATGTTGATTTAATGCAAACAGCTCTTAGAGAAACTCATGAAGAAATAGGTGTTCACCCAAACAAAATTGAAATCATACGATCTTTTTCTGAGGTTTATATTCCGCCAAGTAATTATATGGTTTTTCCGTTTATGGGAATTTCAAAAGTTGAGTTGGATTTTAGAATTCAAGAAGAAGAAGTTGAATCTGTTGTTGAACTTCCTTTGAATGTTTTTTTAGATGATAATATCATCGCACACAAAACGATGACTACTTCCTATGCAAATGATATTTTGGTTCCTGGTTTTTTAGTTGATAACAACTTTATTTGGGGAGCAACTGCCATGATGTTAAGTGAACTTAAAGACACAATAAAAAAGGTTTTTTAAAACATTTTTGTAGATTTGTAAATTGTTAAAATCTAAATTTAAAATGGGATTATTCAAAAGAAATCCTTTTGGTCACATACTTTTTTTAAAACGTTGGTTAATTAGAATTTTCGGTATTCTGACTCATAGAAGATATCGAGGATTCAATGAATTACACATTGAAGGTTCAGAAATAATAAGAACTCTACCTGATAGAAATGTACTATTTATATCCAATCATCAAACCTATTTTGCTGATGTGGTTGCCATGTTTCATGTTTTCAATGCGAGTCTATCTGGTAGAGAAGATAACATAAAAAATGTTGGTTATTTATGGCATCCAAAATTAAATATCTACTACGTAGCAGCAAGTGAAACAATGAGATCGGGTATTTTGCCTAGAATTCTTGCCTATGTTGGAGCAATTACAGTAGAAAGAACTTGGCGTGCTGGCGGAAAAGATATTTCTGAAAAAAAGGAAGTTAATCCAAATGACACAGAAAATATCAAACTTGCACTATCTGATGGTTGGGTAATTACTTTTCCGCAAGGAACAACCAAATCTTTTAAACCTGTAAGAAAAGGAACTGCGCATATTATTAAGCAACATAAACCTATAGTTGTTCCTATAGTTATAGACGGTTTCCGTCGTTCTTTTGACAAAAAAGGATTAAGAATAAAGAAGAAAAATATTCTACAATCTTTTATTATCAAAGAGCCTTTGACTATTGATTATGAAAATGAATCGATTGATGAAATTGTTGAAAAAATAGAATATGCTATTGAGCAACATCCATCATTTTTAAAAGTAATTCCTGCCGAAGAAATAGAAGAGCAAGAACGACTTAATAAGCTAAGACAATGGCAATTGTAGTTATTCTATTTTTTTAAGTTCATTATAATTTCCTCTAAGCTTTCTCAATAAAATACCATACAGAAGCTTGTAGAAAAGCCAGAACCCAAAGACGAAAACAAATAGAATACCACCAAAAATTCCAATCATTTTAAATAACATTGCATAATTATCGTGTGCTATTTGAAATTTTATAGTATCAAATTTTGGATTATATAGATATGCCAAAATAAAACCAAGAATCATACTCACCGTAATCATAGAAAGGTTATAGACAACATAATATTGAACCGTTTTTCTGGTGTTTAAGATATCAGTCATCAGCTGTTTTGTAGATGTCGTTGTCGATATTTTGACATAATTTTTGTAAAACTTGTATATGAACCAAAAAATGACAGCATAATTAATCACATTCAAAATTTTGAAAAAAGTGAGAAATGATTCAGCATGAAGCTTTTTGAAATAATCATCTGTGTTGAAGCAAAGACTAATCGAAGTCCAAGCTACAAACTCTAAAATGCTAATAATCAAAATCCATTTAACATTGGATGATGATATTCTGTGTATCATTTTATAAATCTGACTTTCAGAAACTTGTTCAAATTTTTGATTGTCTTTTTTCCAAGATTTTTTTAATAAATCCAACTCTTCCATAATTCTTCAGGGATTTAATATTTTTATAAGTTTAGTTTTTATTCTATTCATTTTTACTCTAGCATTTACTTCAGAAATACCAAGCGTTTCCGCAATTTCTTGATAATCTTTATCTTCCAAATACATGAAAACCAACGCCTTATCAATATCATTTAATTGATGTATTGCTTTGTACATTAATTTTAGTTTTTCTTCTTCTTCAGGGTTATAATCTTCTTGCGCTATGAAAAACTTATGATTTTCAAAACTACTAGTGCTTATTGATCGAGTATTCTTTCTATATAAAGTAATTGCGGTGTTAAGAGCGACACGATATGCCCAAGTTGAAAACTTTGCTTCGCCTCTAAATTTTGGAAACGCTTTCCATAATTGGATAGTAATTTCCTGAAACAAATCGTTGTGAGAATCACTATCTACAGTATATAATCTACATATTTTGTGGACTATATTCTGGTTTTCTTTGAGTTGTTTTACAAAGGATTGTTCTAATGATTCACTCATACTCGTGTTAGTGTCTTTTTTTTACCAAAAGTTACAATAATAAGCAAAAAAATATAGTAACGAAACGATTATTTATTTACTAAGATTATGGACTATCTTTGCACAAATAAGATTTGATGAAAATAGGTTTTAATAATAAGCTCACTATAGACCGATTGACAAAAGTTGGTTTGTTCCTAACAGATGGTAAAAACGATGTGTTGTTACCATTAAAATACGTTCCAAAAAAATATGAAATTGGAGATGAAATCAATGTTTTTGTTTATTTGGATCATGAAGAACGACCAGTTGCTACAACTCTAAAACCGTACATTACTGTTGGAAATTTTGCATATTTGAGTGTAAATTATATCAATAAATTTGGTGCATTTCTAAACTGGGGTTTAGAGAAAGATTTGTTTGTTCCTTTCAAAGAACAAGCTAGACCTATGGAAGAGAAAAAACGCTATTTGGTTTTTGCATATATCGATGAAAAGACCAATAGAATTGTTGCTTCTAGTAGAATTAGTAGGTTTTTGGATAATGAAAATTTAGAGATTGAAATAGGAGAAGAAGTTGATTTAATAGTTTCTCACATTACAGAACTGGGAATCAATGTAATTATAAACAACAAGCATAGCGGATTGATTTATAAATCTGATGTTTATGAAGAATTAAAAACGGGACAGAAGATAAAAGGCTTTATAAAAACGATTAGAGAAGACAATAAAATTGACGTTGTGCTTCAAAAGCAAGGTTTCGAAAACATTGCATCATTCACAGAAATTATATTGAGCGAACTCAAAGCAAACAAAGGTTTTTTGAGGCTTAATGATAACAGTCATCCTGAAGACATTAAAACAGTTTTGAAAATGTCTAAAAAGAACTTCAAAAAAGCTATAGGTAATCTTTATAAGGAAAGAGTTATTGAGATAAAAGAAGACGGAATTTATTTGTTGTAATTAATAAATTTCTGCCAATTTTATCGTTTCATAAGTTCTATTAGTATAAATGTTTGATAGACAAATTATTGTAACAGTATCTTTTTTCATAGGGATAAAAGAAGAGGTGTTTCCATGCCACCAACCGTTATGATACCAGAGCTCTTTACCATTAGCGAGTTCTTTCATTCGCATACCTAAACCATAATTTTTTTTCAGTTTAGGATTTGGACTATAGCCTTTGTAAACTTCATTTAATGTAGAAGGTTTTATAAAATCAGGTGAGTAGGTAGCCAAATCAAATTTAGCTAAATCTCTTGTGGTAGAATATATATTTTTGTCTCCATTGAGGTTGTCAAATTGATCCCAAGGATTAATTTGGGTTCTGTTTCTATAAGAAAGTGACACAGTGTCTTTATCACGGAAATAATTAAAAACAAAAGAGCTATTCATTTTTAAAGGTTTGAAAATAAGTTCTTTCATCGCCTTTTCATAGGTCAATCCAGTAGCTTTTTCGATAATCAAAGATAGAATTACATAGTTTGTGTTGCAGTAATCAAACTTTGTGTTGTCTGTTGATAATAATCTGAATTTGTGTTGTACAATCAAATCGAGTATATCTTGGTTTGATAATATCTTTTTTCGGTTCCAACTTTTACCTAATAACTCAGGAAATCTTGAATAGTGTTGCAATCCACTTCGGTGATTTAGTAAAGTTCTTATGGT
The DNA here is from genome assembly GCF_014642275.1 of Flavobacterium lutivivi. Lineage (GTDB taxonomy): Bacteria > Bacteroidota > Bacteroidia > Flavobacteriales > Flavobacteriaceae > Flavobacterium > Flavobacterium lutivivi. The sequence goes on along the minus strand of NZ_BMIM01000004.1, from coordinate 160,837 downwards.
AGTATTTTTATACGGAAATTTTGGTAACCAATCTGTAACTTTTTGGTCCAAAGAAATATTGTCATTTTCTACAAGTTTTAAAATTGCAGTTGCTGTTAGCACTTTACTAACCGATGCAAGATGAAGTGGAGTAGTAGAAGTAATGGGTTTTTGTGTTTTTAAATTGGTGAAACCTTGATATTTCTCTGAAATAATTTTTCCGTTTTTGCAAACTAAAAAACTTCCGCTAAAACCCCAAGTTCCAATATTCTTCTGATAGAAACTATCTATTTTTGCTTTCTTTTCAGAGATATATTCTTCTGTAACCATTGGCATTTTTAATGGAAACGGAACATTGATTAATGTAGTATCAATGGAGTTATTTAAGTTTTTTAACTCTAATGATGGCAATGAAAATAAAACTAATATATATGTAATTGCAGTTGCAAATAAAACCTTCATAAACGATAATCTATCAAAAAATCAATTTTGATTTTTACTTTTTTTGCAATGTTACAATTTTAATTTTACTAATAAAAAAATCCGCTACTGCGGATTTCGAATTTTAATTAACTTTAACTTTTATAGGAAGCGAATATTCTGTTCGAACAGGTTTACCTTTTATAATTCCTGGTTCCCATTTCACTTTTAATGATTGAAGCACTCGAATAGCTTCTTTGTCCATGCCGTAACCTGGATTTCTTAAAACTTTGATATTACTCATCGAACCATCTTTTTCAACAATAAATGAAACAAGCACAGTCAAAACTTGTCCTTCATCAAGCTCAGGAGTTTTGAAGTTTTTTGCCACATATTGATAGAATTTATCCATTCCATTTGGAAATGATGGAATTTTATCCAATTCAAAAGTTTTATTTACAGTGCTATCACCATTTTCAGGATTATCAATGATAGCATTATTGCCGTTGGTGTTAGTTCCATTTCCGCCTCCAGCATTTATTCCTGTAATTCCTGTTCCAGTAGTATTTGTGTTATCTGTAGAAATATTTTTTGCTTCTTTATTTGTAGCAACATTATCAGGATTATCTATAGTTTTCACAATTACTGGGTCTTTGATGACCTTTTTGTCTGTCAATGAAGTTTCTTGTTGCTTTTTTTGAATGTTTGGCAAATCATTTTTCTTTTGTTCAACTGGTTGTGTCCAGTTTGAAACATGTATCACATTCGGAATTTCATCTGGAATAATGATTGTATTATCATTAGATAAAGAATTTACAAAGCTAAGGAGAGCAATAACAGATGTAAATAATAACAAGCCTAAAAACAAAGAAAGTAAAGTGGTTCTTTGGTTTTCTCGACGCAAAACATAAGCGCCATACTGTTGATTTTTTCCTTCAAAGACTAAATCAGTCCAGTTTTTTTCATAGATACTAACATTAAACATAATTAATAAAATTTATTGGTTTAGTATCGATATCACATAGGCAACATTATTTTAACATATAACGTAAGAAATATGTAAAATAGTATATAAAAAACCTAAAAATTTTATTTTCCGCTAATTATTTCGGCAAGTAGTTTTTTTGCTCTTAACAATTTTATTTTAACATTGCTAAGCGGTTCATCAAGATGTTCGGCTATTTCTTGATAACTCATTTCTTGGAAATAGCGAAGTTGAATTACTTCTTGATAATGAGGTTTTAGTTCTTTTATGTACAAAAGTAATTGAGAGAGATTTTGCTCTGTAATCAATTCATCTTCAGCTGATGGTGAACTATCGGCAATATTATAGGCTTGTTGATCTTCTTCATCAGTAATTTCAATGAATAGTGCCGATTTTTTTTTGCGAAGCATATCAATATGAACATTTTTTGCAATCGCAATGAGCCAAGTATTAAATTGATATTCAGGATTATATGTTGATATTTTGTCGAAAGCTTTAGAAAAAGTTTCTATCGTGATATCTTCAGCATCGGTTTCGTTTTCGGTTCTTTTGAGCATAAAACCATAAACTTCATTCCAGTAATAATCAAGTAAAAAGGTAAAAGCAACCTGATCACCTTTTTTGGCTTTTTCTATATGTTTTATTATTTCCAATGTACTGGTTTTGAAAATGTGTTGGATATAAACACGTTAAGTTGAGTAAATATAAGCACAATTTCTATAAATGGATACCAATACATCACATCTTTTTCTTTTAGTTTTCCTGCGGCAAAACCAAGCGTTAACCATGTAAAAAGATATCTAAACCCAATGAGTGAAACAACTATAATCCACTGATATTGAAAGGCTAACAATATGATAGCTAAAATGAAAAAGAAAAATTGTGATATGAAAAATATTCCTAACTGTAATTTGTCGAAAAATTTATAATGTCCAGCAGTGGAAACGTGTCTTCTTTTTTGGGTAAACCATTCTTTGAATGTCGTTTTTGGTTTTGAATAAGTAAAACTATCTTGCACAAAACAAATAGTAGTATTGGTACCATTTGCCGCTTGATTGATAAATAAATCATCATCACCAGAACGGATTTTCATATGGTCCATAAAACCTCGAACCTTGAAAAACTCCTCGCGTTTGTATGCCATATTTCGTCCAACACCAGTATATGGTTTTCCAATTTTTGCCCAAGAAAACATTTGTGTTGCGGCCAAAAGAGTTTCAAATCGTATTAATTTATTCAAAAATGTTCCTGCAATTTTTTCATAAGCACCATAACCTAAAACAATATTTTTTTGTTGAGTAAACTGTGAGCTCATTTTTGTTATCCAATCTTTTGAAACTGGGTAGCAGTCGGCATCTGTAAAAAGTAAATACTCATATTTTGCTGCTTTGATACCAAGCGTTAGCGCGAATTTTTTGTTTCCCCAAAACGCTTCGTTGTTTTCTACTTTGACTAATTTAATGTTTGGATATTTTTTTTCATATTCCTCCAAAACATCCAATGTTCCATCGCTTGAGGCATCATCTATAAGAACAATTTCAAATTGCGGATAATCTTGATCTGCAAGTAGTGGAATGAAGTTTTTTACATTTTCTTCTTCATTTTTTGCGCAAACAATTACTGATATAGGTATTCTTTTTGGTGTTGAACTTTGAGGTTTTGCAAAAGAAAATTTACCAAAAATAATTACATAATATATAAATTGGATAAAAACTACTGCAACGAATAAACTAAAAAATGATACCAACATAAACGCTTTTTTTGTCTTTTAAAAAGGTGTGCAAATGTAGTTATTCTTAATCCAATAGTCAAGTTAATTTCAACAAATTAAGAGCGATTTTTTCGCATTTGCTCAGCAATAGCTTTTGCTTGAAAATCCTTTGAGTTATCTAGTTTTGAAATGATTGCAGTATAGTTTTTGTCATCACGGTTTTGCGAAAGTTTTTTCTTTGCTTCAATTGAAGAGATTTGAATTTCTATTCCAATTATTCCTCGTGATTGCATCATGGTTTTTCTGGAAAGATTTTCAATTTTTAGAGGATTTTCTTGATTTGCTTCATACTTATCCACTAGCTTTTTTAAATGCAAAACTGTTTCATCCTGAGACAAAACTTTAATTTTTCCATATACATGAACAGCAATGTAATTCCATGTTGGCACATTTTCATGATCATACCACGAAGAAGAAATGTAAGTATGATTTCCTTGAAAGATTGCTAAAACTTCGTCGTTGTTTTTAAAAGCTGTTGCTTGTGGATTTTCGATAGATAAATGTCCGTGAAGCAGGTTGTTTTCTGGTTCAAAATAAAGCGGAATATGTGTTGCCCAAAGTTTTCCATTGGTTTGATTGACCAAAATTGCAAAACCATTTTCCTTTAGAAATTGATTGATTTCTTCTTGATTTTCGTTTTTATAGATTTCTGGGATGTACATTTTAATTATAGAATTTTTGATATTTTATCACTCTTCACTTCGTTCAGAATGATAATATTACTATTAAATGTTAAACTGAACACTAATAACTGAAAACTGCTAACTGACTTAAATCACATTAACTTCCGCTTCGATGGCAATTCCATATTTATCAAAAACGGTTTTTTGAACATATTTTGATAGGTTTAAAATATCTTGACCGGTTGCATTTCCATAATTTACTAAAACCAACGCTTGATTTTTGTGAACACCAGCATCGCCATTTCTATAACCTTTTAAACCAGCATGTTCTATTAGCCAACCAGCAGGAACTTTTACTTCGGTTTCCGAAATTTCAAAGTATTTTACATCAGGAAATTTTTCTTTGACTTTTAAAAATTCCTCTCTAGAAATAACAGGATTTTTAAAGAAACTTCCGCTATTTCCTAATTCTTTTGGGTTTGGTAACTTGCTTTGACGAATAGCAATTACAGCATTGGAAACATCTTTTATCGTTGGGTTTTTAATATTGTTTTTTGCTAATTCCGCTTTGATATCACCATATTCCACACTTATTTTATGGTTGCATTTTGTAAGTTTAAAAACAACCGAAGTAATAATAAATTTGTCTTTGGCTTCATGCTTAAAAATACTTTCTCTGTAACCAAAATTACATTCACTTTTTGTGAACTTTTTCATTTCTTGAGTTTCAATATTCATGGCATCGCAACTCACAAATGTATCTTTGATTTCTGCACCATAAGCGCCAATATTTTGTACTGGTGTTGTGCCTACATTTCCTGGAATAAGAGACATATTCTCTAATCCACCAAAATCTTGTTCAATTGTCCAAAGCACAAATTCGTGCCAATTTTCGCCTGCATTACTTTCTACCCAAACAAAATTCTCATCTTCTTTTAAAACTTTTTTACCTTTTAAATCCACATGAATTACTAAAGCATCTATATCTTGTGTTAGCAACATGTTACTTCCACCACCAAGAATGAATTTTTTATCATTTTTATGATGTTCTAAAACAGATTTTAATTGGTCAAGAGTATGAACAGCTACAAATTGTTTTGCTTTTGCTTCAATACCAAAAGTGTTGTAATTTTTTAAAGAGAAGTTTTGATGGATTTGCATTTTTACTCTGTATTTTCAGAATACAAATGTAAATCAAAGTTTGGATAATTTTTGAAAATAATATTTATGCCAAATGTGAAACATAAAGATGGGCATAATAAAAGGAACGAGTTTGTCGTCGCCATTTTGAAGTTCTTGAATAAGCTTTTTAGGATTGACATTGTCCAAATATTTAATTTCGAATATTGGACTGTTTATCATATCTTCTAACTCGTTTTTTATTGAAGGATAACTTAGAAGATAATCTTTCCAAGGTGCGCTAAGGCCAATTTTTCTAAAGTTTAAAATTTCGCTTGGAAGTTTATTTTCCATCGCTGATTTTAGAATAAATTTCCCTTTTTTACCAGTAAAAAACCATTTATCATCAAGTGTTCCTAATCCAGCTATCAAGCGTTCATCCAAAAAAGGTTCTCGGCATTCGATAGATGTTCCCATAGTACAACGGTCATTTCTGTCTAATAATGAACAAAGATAGGTGTGTTGATCAAAATAAAGAGCTTGTCTCTGTGGGTTGTTTGGATAAAGTTCTTTGGCATCATTCATCACGCTATACCTATAGCTATTGAATGGATGTTGCTTTATTCCATAAAATTTTTCTATGTCTTCGGGAAAAATATTTGAGCCATTATAGATTACTAAATCATCTGAGGTTTCAATTTTTGAATACCTAAATAGTTTGTTCAGTCTTGGCTTTTTATTGAGGTTTTCAATTCCACTCAAAACAGAAACTACTTTTAATAACGAAGGATTTTTCAATGCTTTATAACGAACATATCCACCCATAAGCTCATCTGCGCCTTCGCCAGAAAGCAATACTTTTACTTTATCCTTAGCCAATTTTGAAACACCTAATAAATGTGGTTCATTGAAATGCATCAATGGTTTGTCATTATAGTAAGTGGACTGAATAAGATTTTCTAGTAACAGCTCATCATCAAGGTTAATGCTATGAAAATTATAGTTATAATCTTCTGAAAGTTTTTTTGCTAAAAAAGCTTCATTGTGTTCAGTTTCATTAAACTCAACCGAAAAAGTATTGATATCCTTATAGTTTTGATGATAAAGAGAAGATAATATTGAGCTAGAGTCTAATCCGCCACTCAAAAGCACACCAACAGGAACATCGCTTACCATTCTGAGATTTACTGATTCAAAAAATACTTCTTCAAACCATTTTTTTGGGTTAATGATTTTCGATTGATTTTGGATTTCATGTTTTAAATCCCACCATTTTCTATATTGAACACTTCCTTTGCTATCCAAAACCATATAATGTCCTGGAAGTAATTTCTTTACATTTCTGAATAATGTGTTTTCTCCTGAAACAAATCGATTGAAAAAATATTCATCCAATCCATTTTCAGATAATTCTATTTCAACACCTACTTTGAATAATGCTTTTGTTTCTGATGTAAAATAAATTCCGTTTTTGTGAAAAGCGTAGTACAAAGGTTTTACACCCATTCTATCTCTAACTAGAAATAGTTTTTTTTCTGATTTGTCCCAAATTGCAAAAGAAAACATCCCTTTCAGTCGAGGTAGAATTTCTAATCCATAAAGTTCAAAAAGAATAAGTAAGACTTCAGTATCAGTGCCAGTTTTTAGTTGATAGCCTTTGGATTTTATTTCGTTATAGAATGATTTATAGTTATAAATCTCTCCATTTAAAACAATAACATAACGTTTGTTTTCTGATAAAAAAGGTTGATGTCCTGCAGATGAAGTATCAAGTATTGATAATCTTCTGTGGCCTAATCCGATATTTTCTTCGACAAACACACCTGAATCATCGGGTCCACGATGTTCAAGTATATCTCTCATTATTATTAATTCTTCTCTGTTGACTTGTTTATTATCAAAATAGAGAATACCGTTAATGCCACACATCAGTTACTTGTAACGCTCTTATCAATCATTTCATGGTATTTGTCGGCAATTATTTTCATGTTGACACTATAATTGGCATATTTTTCAACAAATACACGATTATTTTTCAAAACTTCATTCCTCCAAACTGGTCTATTCCAAGCAGAAGCAATTTCTTCCGCCAAAAGTATATAATTTCCTTTAGGTATCAGTATCCCATTTTCATAATTATTAATATAATTTCTGTTTCCAGGCAAATCTGTAACAACTGGGAAGCAACCAGAAGCCATAGCTTCGAATAAAGAAGCCGAAACGCCTTCTGTTACTGGCATACTGATGTAAAAATTTGATTCTTGTAAAATTTGCGAGACTTTATTGCTGTCCAATCTACCTGTGAAAGTTATTTTGTCGGATATATTATATTCTTTGGATAAATTTTTTAGATAGTTCATCAAACTTCCATCACCAATAATTGTTAATGAAAAATCTACTCCAAATTGATTAACCAATTGAAAAGCTTTCAGGATTACATCATGACAATATTCTGGTTCCAGAGTTCGGGTAACAACAGCATTGATTTTTGTTGCAGTATTGTTGTTTTCAAAAACAAACTGCTCAAGGTTTATTCCTTTTGGTAAAATCATTACCTTATTCATGTCCACACCAGATTTTTTCATGTGTTCAGCCATTAATTTTCCCCATGCATGAAGCAAATCAGCGTGTTTAAAAGTGTAATCCTGAAGTTTCTTTTTAAAAAATTTAGTTCTTGAATTTGGAGGCCAAATATCAGTCATACCTTGTTGAGCAACTGCGGATGGTTTCATTCCAGAAAATGTTGCCAAAAAGCCATAACTTGTTGTTCGTTCCGCAATAATCATATCGGGTTTATGGGCTTTTACAATTTTTTTAATTCTAATAACTGCCAATAACCATTCAATTATTCTTTTTATTCTATTAAGTCCTAGATTGTTTTGATTTAATTCCCAAGTTACTATTTCAAAATCTCCAAATTCTTTTAATCCGTTCATCCAAGTAATGGCGTCGGCTCGATATGTTTCTCCCAAAAAAAGGATTTTTCTGTTCGGCATACAATTATTCTTCGGTTTCAAGAGCACGACAAAGGAAGTCGTTCAAGGGTTTTAATGCAAGAAGTTTTTTTGCAACAACTTTATTGAAATTAATATCTGTAAAGAGATTATCATCTATTTTTTGTGAAGCCGTAAAACTTTTAAGTTTCAAATTTTCAATAGCTGGATGATTGGGTTCAATATCTTTTGGTGCTTTTTTGAGCATTTCATTTTCATTTCTTGTCAAATCACCAAACTCTTTTTTGAAATCTTTGTCAGATAATATGTTATTCAAATCATCGTAGAAAAATTCAATTTCCTTGCGGATAAGTTTTAGTTCATTAGGCTCAGGACACCAAACTCCACCAGCAATGAAAGAATTCCCTTTTTCGTAATGGATATAATAGCCAGGAGAATTTTTTCTGAACTTGTTTTGCGTAAACCAAACACCCATGTTGGTTTTATATGGCGATTTGTCCTTACTAAATCGAATATCGCGGTTGATTCTAAAAGTGCAATTTTTTATTTCAAGAGGTTCCAGTTTTGGATCCAAATTTTTCATTTCAGAGAGAATTCCACCAATAAAGTTATGATAGTCTTTTTTGTAAACGTCATAGCGTTTTTTATTTGCATGCATCCAATCTGTGTTGTTGTTTGCAATCAAATCTTCTAAAAATTTCAGTGCTTCTTTAGTAATCATTTTATTTTTTTTCTAAGTTCAAAAACTACCAATCTACAATGGTTAACTATAAATTTTTTCTCAAATCTTCCTCTGATAGATAACCCACATTTTCCCATATTTTCTTTCCCTTTTCAAAAACAACTAGAGTAGGCAAGGCATCAACTTTCATTTCTGTAGCAAGTGTTTCGTTTTGATCAACATCAATTCTAATTACTTTTATCTTTCCTTCATTTGAAATTTTTTCAATATATGGAGCCATTTTTTTGCATGGTCCGCACCATTCTGCATAAAAATCGACTAAAACTTTTTGGTCAGAATTTACCAATTTGTCAAAATCAGCTTTTGTCATTCCTTCTTTTGAAACGTTTCCAGTTTCTATTCCACTGGCATTCCATTTCATCATTCCGCCATCGAGTTCATAAATTTTTGAAAAACCAAGCGCTTGCATTTTGCTTGCAGCAGCTTTGCTTCTTCCACCACTTAGGCAGTAAACAAAAACGGGTTTTGATTTATCAAGTTTAGCTATTTCAGTATCAAAATTGGAATTATTGATATCAATATTCACAGCATTATCAATGTGTTTCGAATTGTATTCTTCAGGAGTTCGAACATCAATAAGTTGGGCATCAGGAGTTGATTTTAAACCTTCAGAAAAAGCCTTTGGCTCAATAGATTCGAATACGGTTTTGTCTCCATTTTGATTTTCTTCTTTCTTGCAATTCGATAGTAATACGGCAAAAAACACTAAAAGAAATAATTTGTTTTTCATTAGCTTTTTATGATAGAAATTTTGAGTAAATGTAGGTATAAAATGTAGAATTACAAATTAAACAATTTATAAGATTGATGGGTTGATTTTACTATGTTTTCGGTCCTTTCGGGATGTGTATCCGAAATGAAAAGTTGGCCAAATTCATTGTTGTTGACCATTTCAATAATCTTTGCCACACGAGTTTCATCAAGTTTGTCAAAAATATCATCGAATAGCAAAATAGGTTTCTCACCACTTTGTTTTTTTACAAATTCAAACTGTGCTAATTTTAGTGCAATTAAAAATGATTTTTGTTGACCTTGTGAACCAAATTTTTTGATAGAATAATTCTCGATTTCAAATGATAAATCATCTTTGTGAACACCAACCGATGTATATTGTAAAGCTCTATCTCTAGTAATACTTTGTTCCAGCAATGATTTTAAATCAGCATTGAACAAATCACTTTGATAAACCAATTGAACATTTTCAGCGGCATTTGTTATTATTTGGTGGTAATGGTTGAATATTGGCGAAAACTCTTCGAGAAATTTTTTTCTTTTTTCAAAAATCTCATTACCAAGTTCATCAAGTTGTGTGTTGTAAATGCTTAATGTTTCAGTTTCAAACACATGATTTAAGGCAAAATATTTTAACAGTGCATTACGTTGACTAACTGTTTTTTGATATTGAATTATTTTTTGAAGATAACTGCTATCCAGTTGAGAGATTACACCATCTATAAATTTTCTTCTGGTTTCGCTTCCTTCTGTTATGAGGTCAGTATCAGCAGGCGAAATAATCACCATAGGAATAAAACCAATGTGTTCGGAGAATTTATCATAAATTTTACCGTTTCGTTTCAATATTTTTTTCTGCCCTTTTTTCAGACTGCAAATAATACTTTCGGTACGGTTTTGTTTTTCAAATTCTCCATCAATCACAAAAAAATCTTCACCATGCTTGATGTTTTGTATTGATAATGGGTTGAAATAACTTTTGCCCAATGCTAAATGATGTATCGAATCTAGAATATTAGTTTTCCCAATTCCGTTTTTCCCTACAAAACAATTGATTTTTGCATCAAAGTCAAATTCGATTTCGGAAAAATTCTTATAATTAAAAAGAGATAATCGTTTTAAATGCATTGTCAAAGTTTCTCAACTACTGTAAATTACGCTGTAAACTAACGTATTTTTTTTCTGCATGCAAAATATTGAAAAATATCGATAAAAATCGCTTTTAAATTTCAATAAAAATTTTATTTTTGCGGCTCACTAAATTGAAAATAAATGGCAACGTTTAACAAAAGAGGATACAAAGCACCAAAACCAAAAGAAGAAAAGTTAGATAACAACTATATTGAAGAAGATGTTAATGTAAGTGAAAAAGATAGCACAACAGCAAAAGCTTTTGATGCTTTAGATCAAACGGCTTCTAGAACGGAAGATTTTGTAGCTAAAAATCAAAAATATATTCTTGGTTTTCTTGGAGCAGTAGCTTTGGTTACTATTGGATATTTAGGTTATCAAAAATTTGTTGCTGAACCTAAACAAGATGAAGCAGCTGATGAATTATTCGTTGCTCAGCAAAATTTCCAAAAAGCAGTTGACGGTGATGTAAAAGCAGATTCTTTGTTCAAATTAGTTTTGAATGGTTCTGAGGGTAAATTTGGAGTTTTGAAAATTGCTGAAGAATATTCAGGAACAGATGCAGGAAATCTTGCTAACTATTATGCAGGTATAGCTTATCTTAATACAGGGAAATATGCAGAAGCTATTTCTAGTTTAGAAAAATTCAAATCTGATGATGTAATGTTGAGTACTATTGCAAAAGGTGCTATCGGCGATGCTTTTGCTCAAAAAAATCAACCAAAAGAAGCTTTGGAATACTACGTTAAAGCTGCTGAAGCTAATAAAAATGAGTTTACTACTCCTAGATATTTGTTGAAAGCTGGTAAAACTGCTCTTGCTCTTGGACAAAAAGCAGATGCTTTAAAATATTTCACAGAAATCAAAGATAATTATGACAATACTCCAGAAGCTCAATCGGTTGATGGACTTATAGGACTTGCTCAATAATTAGATAAAAAATAGTATTTTTGAAAAGGGTTAAAGATGTATCTTTAATCCTTTTTTATTTAAAAATAAACAACTAATCAATATTAAAATTTATGGCTACTGCTAATAAAAACCTTTCAGAGTATGATAAAACCAAACTTCCAGATGCTTCTGAATATCGATTTGGAGTTGTTGTTTCAGAATGGAATGATAAAATAACAAATGGTTTGTTTACTGGAGCACAAACTGCCTTGCTAGATTGTGGAGTAAAACCTGAGAATATTATTAAATGGGATGTACCTGGAAGTTTTGAACTCATTTATGGTGCAAAAAAAATGATTGAAACTCAAAATGTAGATTGTATCATTACTATTGGTTGTGTCATCAAAGGAGAAACAATGCATTTTGAATTTGTTTGTGATGGTGTTACTCAAGGTGTTAAAGATTTGAATATTGAATATGATGTTCCTGTTATATTTTGTTTATTAACAGATAATAATGAACAGCAATCTATAGATAGAAGTGGAGGAAAACATGGAAATAAAGGAACAGAAGCTGCTATTGCTGGGATAAAAATGGTTGCTTTGAAAAAGAATGCAGAAAACAAAAACAAGACAATAGGTTTTTAAAATTGTATTTTCTTTATGATATAGTCTAACTCTAAAATGGGTTGGACTTTTTTATTTTTAGCACTGTTTTAACTAGAAAAACAAATTGTTTTTGTTTAAATTTGCTTACTTAGTTTTTATATAATCTAAAATTTTATAATTCTTTCAATCACAGTATTTTATTTAATTAATGTCTAGTATAATTCAACTTTTACCTGATCATGTTGCTAATCAAATTGCGGCTGGAGAAGTAGTTCAACGACCAGCATCTGTGGTAAAAGAATTACTTGAAAACGCTGTAGATGCAAAAGCTACAGACATTAAATTGATACTAAAAGATGCTGGAAAATCGCTAGTTCAGGTCATCGACAATGGAGTGGGAATGAGTGTTACTGATGCTAGACTTTGTTTTGAAAGACATGCTACTTCAAAAATCCGTTATGCCGAAGATTTGTTTGCTCTTAGTACTAAAGGTTTTAGAGGCGAAGCTCTAGCATCTATTGCCGCTATAGCTCATGTAGAACTAAAAACAAAAATGGAGCAAGATGAATTGGGTACTAATATTGTTATCGAAGGCAGTAAATTCATAACACAAGAGCCATGTGTTTTACCAAAAGGAACATCTTTTTCTGTTAAAAATTTGTTTTTCAATATTCCTGCAAGACGTAATTTTCTCAAATCGGATACGGTTGAACTTCGTCACATCATTGATGAATTTCAAAGAGTCGCTTTGGCACATCCAAATATTCAATTTACGATGTACCACAATGGAAGTGAAATTTATAATTTGCCAAGTTCAAACTATAGACAACGCATTGTTAATACCTTTTCTGGCAAGACAAATGAAAAATTAGTTCCCGTAAAAGAGGAAACAGAAATAGTTACTATCGAAGGATTTGTGGGAAAACCTGAATTTTCTAAAAAGAATAGAGGCGAACAATTCTTTTTTGTAAACAATCGTTTTATAAAAAGTGGTTATCTGCATCATGCTGTTATGGCTGCATTTGAAGGTTTGCTAAAAGATGGAGCACAACCAAGTTATTTTCTTTATCTAAATGTTCCTCCAAATACAATTGATATCAATATTCATCCAACGAAGACTGAAATAAAATTTGATGATGAGCATTCGCTTTATGCCATTTTACGCTCTACAATAAAACATAGTTTAGGTCAATTTAACGTTGCACCAATATTAGATTTTGATAGAGATCCAAATTTGGATACACCATATCAATACAAAAATAAAGAAGCAGAATATCCAACAATACAGGTGGATAGTTCGTTTAATCCATTTGCTGATGAAAAGCCTGTAAAATCTTCAAGTTCATTTTCTTCTGGTTCTAGTTATAAGAAAAGCGAAGTTCAACCGAGTTGGGAAAGTTTATACGTTGGTTTGGAACAAATTCAAGGAGAAGAATTTGGAACAAGTTCATTTGAAACGGAAGCAGTAAGTTCATCACTTTTTGATGATGTTGAAACAGAACATGAAGCAGGTAGAACGTTTCAAATTCACAAAAAATATATTTTTAGCACGATAAAATCGGGAATGTTGGTCATCAATCAAGGTAGAGCACATCAGCGAATTCTGTATGAAGAATTTTTGACCAACATAACAGTAAACAAAGCACCAAGCCAGCAGTTGTTGTTTCCATTGGAGTTGTTTTATTCTGTAAATGAAATCGAAATGATCAAAGAATTGCAGGTTTCGCTCGAAGCTTTAGGATTTATCTTTGAAACGATAAATGATGACAGTTTAATTATTTCGGGCATTCCTGTTAGAGCTACAGAAAGCCAAGTTTCAATAGTAATTGATGATTTGTTAAACGATTTATATCAAGGGATTTCTACTGACAGTTATTCGTTGAATGACAGTATTGCAAAATCGTTGTCAAAATGTTTAGCAATAAAAACAGGAACATACTTGACTGAAAAAGAACAGGAAAGCTTGGTAAATAACCTTTTTGCTTGTAAAGAACCCAATATTACACCTTTTAATAAACCTACTTTCATCACGCTAAGTGTTGATGATTTAGATAAAAAATTTGCCTTATGATGCGAATGACCGAAACTGTAAAACAGTTACTAATAATAAATATTATTTTTTTCATAGGCTCGCAATTAGTGCCAGCTGCTTATCCACTATTTTCATTATACTTTCCAGAGAATGAAAGTTTTAGATTTTGGCAACCATTGACAAGCATGTTCATGCATGCGCCAATGCCAAACATTATGCACATTGCTTTCAATATGTTTGCTTTGGTTTCTTTTGGTTCGGCTTTGGAGCATTTTTGGGGACCAAAAAAGTTTTTGTTTTTCTATATTTCATGCGGACTTGGAGCAGCATTGTTGCATTTGGGCTTTAGTTATTATGAATATAACTCAGCTTTAACAGCATTGCAAGAGGCAAAAATTCCATCAGATGTTATAAATATGATTGCTAAAGAAGGAAAATATAACCAAACAATTACTGATTTGGTGCCATTATCAACTTTAGAGCAGTTATATTTTTCATATAATACACCATCAGTTGGTGCATCTGGAGCAATTTATGGATTATTAACAGCTTTTGCTTTTATGTTTCCAAATGCAGAATTGGCTTTGTTGTTTATTCCCGTACCCATCAAAGCGAGATATTTTGTTCCAGGATTAATTTTTCTAGATTTATTTTTAGGTTTCAAAGGAAGCTCAATTTTTGGAAGTGGAGGAACTGGAATTGCCCATTTCGCTCATGTTGGCGGAGCAATAACAGGTTTTATTATGATGTGGTATTGGAAGAAAAACTCTTTTAATAATAAGCGTTGGGATTAAAAATGAATATAATCGAAGACATAAAACTGCAATACAGAACTGGAGGCATTTCTAATAAAGTAATTTATTGGAACGTTGCTGTCTTTTTGTTGTCTTTTGTGTTTTATGATTTCAAATCAGGTTTTTTCAACTTTCCAGATTGGTTAGCCATTTCTTCTCAACCTAATATTGTATTACACTATCCATGGACAATATTGACCTATGCTTTTTTTCATCAAGGATTTTTGCATCTTTTTTTCAATATGATGGTTTTGAATTTTACTAGCCGATTGTTCTTGACTTTTTTTACTCAAAAACAGTATTTGGGATTGTATATATTGAGTGCAATTTTTTCGGGAGTTGTTTTTGTTTTGAGTTTTTATTTTCTCGATAAAGTTTCTTTCATGGTTGGAGCTTCTGGGGCAATAATGGCTTTGCTTGTTGCCACAACAACCTATCAACCTTTGATGAATATTAGATTATTATTGATTGGTAATGTAAAATTATGGCATATTACTGCTGTTATACTATTACTCGATTTAATGCAAATTCAATTGGATAATACTGGTGGTCATATTGCGCACTTGAGCGGAGCTTTTTTTGGATTTATTTATATAAAATTACTTCAAGGTGGAACTGATTTGAGTAAAATTGTGTCGAGAGTTATTGAATTTTTTTATAATTTGTTCAACAAAAAAAAGACTACACCTTTCAAAAAGGTGCACGTTAATAAATCAAAAGTTTCAAAATCTGCATCGAGTAGGATTGTTATAAAAGATAAAACACAACAACAAATCGATGAAATTTTGGATAAAATCAGTCAATCAGGTTATGACAGTTTAACCAAAGAAGAAAAAGAATTTTTATTCAAAGCCGGCAAATAGTGTATGAAGAAACTTTCGTGGTTTAATAAAATTATTTTTGTGCTCAATATTACATTGGTAATCTTGTCATTTGTTGCTTATATTCTTCCTTTTCTTGCTCCAAAACTTTTTCCATTACTATCTGTCTTAACATTGTTTTTACCAATGTTCTTGGTTTTGAATGCACTATTTTTTATTTATTGGTTAATACAGTTAAAACGACAGCTCTTTTTTTCGGGAATAATACTTTTGTTGGGAATAACATTTGTCAACAAATTTTATAAATTTTCTTCTAATGAAATTGAGCATGAAGAAAAAGATTTTACCGTTATGAGCTATAATGTTCGATTGTTTAATCTTTTTAAATGGATAGAAAATGATGAGGTTGGAAATAATATATTGTCTTTTATAAATGAACAAAATCCCGATATACTTTGCGTTCAGGAGTATTCAGAAAATGCGCATATAGATTTGCGAGTTTACAAGTACAAAGCTGTTTTTATTGAAGGGAACAAAATAAAAACGGGTCAAGCTATTTTTTCAAAATACCCTATTTTTAATCAAGGAAATCTTCATCTTCCGCAAGCAGGTAATAACATTATTTTTGCAGATATTAAAAAAGGAAAAGATACTATTAGGGTTTATAACATGCATTTGCAATCAATAAAAATTTCACCAGATGTAAATGAAATTTCTGAGCATGTGGATAAAATAAATCAAGAAAAATCGGTGATGGTTTTCACCCGAATTAGAGAGGCATTTAAGCTTCAAGAGCAACAAACAGAAGTTCTTGTAAACCATAAGCAAGATTGTCACTATCCATTAATCATCTGTGGAGATATGAATAACAGTCCGTTTTCATATGTTTATAGAAGTATCAAAGGAAATTTGAATGACTGCTTTGAAGAAGCTGGAAATGGTTTTGGTGAAACCTATAAGTTCAAATATTATCCTGCAAGAATCGATTATATTTTTGCTGATAAGAGAATGATTGTCAAAAGTTTCAAAAACTTTTCAAAACTCAATTATTCCGATCATTATCCTATAATTACAAGATTGGCTTTTAAGGATAATTAAAGCGTTTGATTTTTCAAATAATCTAGCGCATAACGACCTTCGTTGAACAATACGTCCAAAATGCTAAGATTGTTTAAAAAACCGTGTTTTTCTCCAAAAACTTGTGTGTAAGGTTCAAAGACTGAAGTGTCTTTTTTCCCGTTTATCAAATGGCGTAAATCGGTTTTATCATCAACTTGACGAAAGTATTCCGTTGTTTCGTTATAATCAAAAGTAAGCCCTAAGCATTTTGAAACAATTTCCATTGTTTGGAAATTTAAGTCCATCAAAAAAGTATGTTTCTTTTCAAAAATGGGCAAAATGTCATCTTCAAAATATTCAAAAAAAGGCGAAGTTCTATAAGCAGCTTCTAGAGATTTGAAATGTTGTTTTTGCCAGTCAAAAGCTGTTTCTAGTTTTACATCTCGAGTTTTTTGATGCGCATCTTTAGAATGTTTTATAGGAATATTCAAAAGTTGAATTCCGTTTGGACTGTAAATATACATTCGATTTCTATTGGTTTGCTTTTGAAAATTATCATCCATTTCAAAAGTAACCAAATCCGCCTTTGCGATAGCAACAAAATGACTTATAGAAGGAAAATAACTTGGATGAATAATAAGGTTCATTTGTTAATTTGTGGATTTGGTTAATTAGTTTGTTTTTTGAAATTGGTAGTTTCTTAGGGCATTGAGCTTGTTTGTGATACTTTCAATTTGTGTTCTTAGCTCAATATATTCAGCTTCTGTGATGAAACCTAACTCACATGAAATTATCAGTTGATTTAAGACTTCAACGGCAGAACCAAAGGCTATTGTTGTAAAGTGTGCTTTATCTTTGTTGCTATTTCTGGCTGAACCTTCAGCAATATTTGAAGCAATCGATATTGCTGCTCGACGCAATTGAACTGTTAATCCAAATTTTTCAGATTCAGGAAATTTTGAAGTTAAAGTATAGATTTGTTTTGCAAAATTTTTTGCTTCAATCCAAACATCTAATTTTTCAAATGAATAAACATACATATCCAGCAATTATCAAATCAACACATTAAACAAATTGACAAATTATTCTTGTTTTGCTTTGCGTTTTTTCCAGAAATGTTCTCCAACAAAATATAGAGCCAAAAGTCCTAAGAAATATTTAAAGTAAGATTGAGGTTGACCTTCACCACTAACGGTTGTAAATAATCTATCCCAACGAATTTTATTCAAACCGCTTGCGTTGCTATCCCAACTCATCCAGATAAATATTGGTTTTCCTACAACGTGATCTTCGGGAACAAATCCCCAGTAACGACTATCTTCAGAGTTACTTCTGTTATCTCCCATCATCCAATAGTAGTTTTGTTGAAACGTATAAGAATTTATTTTTTTTCCATTATTGTAAACGTCGTTTCCAACAACTTTAGCATCATTTCCTTTTTCATAAACATTGATTAAACGCTTATAAATGGAGAAATTATCTTTTGTTAAAGTTACAGTTTCACCTGCTTTAGGAATGCTTATTGGACCTATGTTATCAGAATTCCAAGTTGGGTTACCAGAAAAAATATTTGGTTCAGCTTTTTTGAACACCGCTTTTGTTACTGATTTTATACCAGAAATACTTCTTAGAGTATTAGCACCTTCTTCAGTTAAACCTTTAATATATATAGTATCTTTACTTTCATTGATAAAACCAGCTCCTTCTGTTGAATTTACTTGTTTCAATAAATACTCAAAGTCAATAGAAGTGTTTGCATCATAAGTCAAAAAATAAGCGTGTTGAGGTTTAGCTCTTTCTGGAAGTTGAAGAACTTTGTTGTTTACAAATAGCTCAGCGTTTTTTATCTGAATAACATCTCCAGGAACACCAATACATCTTTTTACATAATTTGATTTTTTATCAATAGGTTTTACAACACTTCTGCCCGAAGTATCAAAAAACTTATATACAGTATCTGCTGGCCAGTTAAAAACAACTATATCGTTTCTTTCTATTTTTTCATATCCAGGGAATCTGAAATACGGTAATTGAGGCCAACTTAAATATGATTTTGTTTTTATGACTGGTATAGTATCATGAACCATTGGAGCTGCAACTGCGGTCATCGGTGTTCTTGCTCCATAATTATATTTACTAACAAATAGAAAGTCACCAATTAGTAAAGTTTTCTCCAATGATGACGTTGGAATTGTAAAGGGTTGTATAAAATAGGTGTGAACAATGGTTGCAACAACTACTGCAAAAAGAATTGAGCTAATAGTATCACCTGTTTTTGTTTTTGCTTGTAAACTTCTGTCGCTAATATAGGTTACGTCTTGTGTATAGTTGATATAATAGATATAAAAACCAAGTGTTAAAAAACCAAGCCAAGTGTCAGCAGTTGAGTTTTTTCCAAAACTTCTAAGAGTTTCAACCCATACTACAGGAAACATTATGAGGTTTACAATAGGGATGAAAAGTAATAATGTCCACCAAGTTGGTCTATTTATAATTTTCATTAAAACAATAGAATTATAAACAGGAATGAATGCTTCCCATGACTTTCTTCCTGCCTTTTGATAAAGTTTCCATGTTCCTAGTCCGTGAACGACCTGTACAATTAGAAAAAAAACAAACCATTGATATAGTGACATAATTTATTGTTTTAAAGTTTTAATGATAATATGTTAGTGAGTTTTTAGTTTTGTTACACTTTGAAACTTTATTTGTTTAGGTTCAAAACATCTTTCATAGAGAATATGCCAGTTTTGTTATGCAACCATTCTGCTGCTATAACTGCTCCAAGTGCAAAACCTTCTCTGTTGTGAGCAACGTGTTTTATCTCAATAAAATCTACATCGGAGTTATAAAATACACTGTGAGTTCCGGGAACATTTTCTATTCTTTTTACATCTATAAAAATTTCATCTTTTGATGGATTTTCAATTGTCCAGTCTTTTTTTTCTGGATAATTTTTTAAGATGTCTTTTGCTAATGAAATAGCTGTTCCGCTGGGTTTATCTAGTTTTTGAGTATGATGGATTTCTTCCATCGAAACATTGTATTCTTTGAACTTTGACATCATTTGTGCCAAATAATTGTTTAGTTCAAAAAACAGGTTAACACCAAGACTAAAATTTGAACCATATAGAAATGCTCCATTTTTTTCTCGACACAAATCAACCATTTTTTGATATTCATCAAGCCATCCGGTTGTTCCAGAAACAACGGGTATTCCTTTTTCTAAACAAGTGGTAATGTTTTCTACTGCTACATCAGGAATGCTAAAATCTATAGCAACATCTGCGTTTTCAATTCCTTCAAATGTTGTAGCGCTCGATTTTTTTAATACAATTTCATGACCTCTTTCGAGTGCAATGCGCTCAATAACCTTACCCATTTTTCCGTATCCTAGAAGCGCTATTTTCATTTAGAATTTAAAATTTAATGTTAAGCCAAGATTTGGTTTAGTAGTAAAATCTGTTTGGTAGATTTCTGGAGCTAGTGATAGATTATCGTTTACGTTGAACTGAATCAAATGTGCATCGACATTTGCATCCACAATATTCAAAATATAGAACCCAAGGGTTACTAGTAATGATAAATCTCTGTTTCGTTGATAGAATCGCTGTGCCTGAACTAAACGAGTATCATCAAGATATTGAAATTGGTCATCTGTATATCCTGCAAGTCTTCTTTTGTAAGCATCACGATAATCATGATATTTAGTATTGTTCAAAGCATAGAAATACATACTTGTAGCCATTGCGCCATATACAATTGGAATTTTCCAATACTTTTTATTATATGCTTGTCCTAAACCAGGTAAAATTGCCGAGTAGAATGCTGCTTTTGATGGAGCTAGCGGATCAATGGTTTTCTTAATAGTGTCTTTAGCAACAATAACATCAGTCAAACCTTGTGAAAACATTTTATTGCTTTGACAAAAGAAAACTATTAGGATTATGTATAATCGAAAACGCATTAATTCTTTAAAAGTTTGATAATTCTTTTAAAATC
Source organism: Flavobacterium lutivivi (assembly GCF_014642275.1). Lineage (GTDB taxonomy): Bacteria > Bacteroidota > Bacteroidia > Flavobacteriales > Flavobacteriaceae > Flavobacterium > Flavobacterium lutivivi. The sequence goes on along the minus strand of NZ_BMIM01000004.1, from coordinate 140,174 downwards.
ATCTTCGGAATTGAAAGGAATTGTAATTTTTCCTTTTCCGTTTTCACTAACCTTCACCGATGTTTTACTTCCAAAGAAATCGTTAAACAATTTTTTATGTTCTTTGTCCACAACAAATGTTGAAGATTTTGATGTTTTCTTTGTTCCAGAAGCTTTTCCTTCTTGATAGTTTTTTACTAATGTTTCTGTTTCTCTAACAGAAAGATTTTCGCTAACAATTCGGTGGTAAATATCTGTTTGAACATCGTGATTATCAATGTTTATAATAGCACGTCCATGTCCCATTGATATAAAACCATCGCGTATTCCCGTTTGAATAATAGGGTCAAGTTTTAATAACCTCATATAATTGGCAATGGTAGAACGTTTTTTTCCAACACGTTCACTCATTTGCTCTTGGGTCAATTGAATTTCATCAATAAGTCGTTGATAGGATAGCGCAATTTCTATTGGGTCTAAATCGTGACGCTGAATATTTTCAACCAATGCCATCACAAGCGATTCATTATCATTTGCAATTCTAATGAAAGCAGGAATTGTTGTTAGTCCAACAACTTTTGAAGCACGCAAACGACGTTCTCCTGAAATTAGTTGGTATTTATTGAAATCTAATTTTCTAACCGTTATGGGCTGAATAACACCAAGTTCTCTAATAGAACTTGCTAATTCTTGAATAGTTTCTTCATTAAAATTTGTTCTAGGCTGAAACGGATTGATTTCGATAGCGTCTATATCGAGTTCAATAATATTTCCTATCAATTTATCAGCGTTTTTATCAGCAATTGATTTTATATCATTTTCTGGATCTTTTAAAAGCGCAGACAATCCTCTTCCTAATGCTTGTTTTTTAACAGCTTTTGCCATAAATCTTAAATACTATTTTTTTTAATAATTTCATGAGCCAAGCTTAGATAATTACTTGCTCCTTTGCTAGTTGCGTCAAAGTTGATGATACTTTCACCAAAACTTGGCGCTTCGCTTAGCTTTACATTTCGTTGGATTATGGTTTTGAATACCATATCATTAAAATGTTTTTGAACTTCTTCAACCACTTGATTAGAAAGGCGTAATCTTGAGTCATACATGGTCAATAATAATCCTTCTATATCTAGTTCGGGGTTGTGTATTTTTTGAACGCTTTTTATGGTGTTCAACAATTTTCCTAATCCTTCGAGGGCAAAGTACTCGCATTGAATAGGAATCACAACGCTATCCGCAGCAGTAAGTGCGTTCAATGTCAATAAGCCCAATGATGGTGCACAATCAATCAATATGTAATCATATTGGTCTTTGATGTCTTTTAGCGCTTCTTTGAGCATGTATTCTCTGTTGTCTTTGTCAACCAATTCTATTTCAATTGCGACCAAGTCTATATGAGCAGGAATAAGCGATACATTTGGAGATGATGATGCAACAGTTGCTTCTTCGGCAGTGTTGCTATGTTCAAGTAATTGATAAGTTCCTATTTCTACAGACTCTACATCAATACCCAATCCAGAACTAGCATTAGCTTGTGGATCGGCATCAATTAGAAGCACTTTTTTTTCTAAAACACCAAGTGAGGCTGCAAGATTAACCGATGTCGTTGTTTTACCAACGCCACCTTTTTGATTAGCAATAGCAATGATTTTACCCATTTATATTATGTAGATTTTGAGCGGTAAAAATACAATTATTTGTGGGTTTAACAACGTAAATTTGTTAACATTCTTGTAAAAGTGTTAAGTATTCAGTTTTTAGTGTTCAGTAGTTTTATAATTTTTTTTAAACTATTCAACTACCAACTAAATTCTGAACACTGATAACTTATTTACTTCCTTTGTTTTTAATCATTTGCTCAAGCATATCCCACATTTCTTGAGGAATTTTTTCAAGAAGATTGAATTGGCCAGCACCTTGTAACCATTCTCCACCATCTATTGTTATGACTTCTCCATTGATATAGGCAGAAAAATCAGAAACTAAATATGCTGCTAAGTTTGCCAATTCTTGATGATCACCAACTCTTCGTAGCGGAACTTTTTTTGACATGTCGAACTTTTCGGCTAAATCACCTGGCAATAATCTGTCCCAAGCGCCTTTCGTAGGGAAAGGTCCAGGAGCAATTGCGTTCATTCTTATTCCATATTTTGCCCATTCTACGGCTAAACTTCTGGTCATAGCAAGAACTCCAGCTTTTGCTGTTGCACTCGGAACTACATAACCAGAACCTGTCCAAGCATAAGTAGTTACAATATTTAAAACATTACAATTGGTTTGTTTTTCCTTAATCCAATGTTTTCCAAATGCTAATGTACAGTTTTTGGAACCTTTTAATACAATATCTATGATGGTATCAAATGCATTTGCGGATAATCTTTCGGTAGGAGAAATAAAATTTCCAGCAGCATTGTTCAACAATACATCAACTTTTCCAAAAGTTTTTAACGTTTCAGACAATAAATTTTCAACTTGTTCATAATGTCTAACATCGCATTGAACCGCTAGACAATTTCCTTTAGTTACGTTTTCTAATTCAGATGCTGTTGTTTTTAGTTTTTCTAAATCTCTTGATGTGATGACAACATTTGCACCTAATTCTAGAAAATATTTTGTCATTGCTTTTCCAAGACCACTTCCACCACCAGTAACTACTATTGTTTTTCCCTTTAGGGCATCATCGCGAAGCATTTTTGCTGTAAAATCCATTGTAATTTGTTTTTTGTAAATATAGAAAAGAAGTGATTAACCTTGTAATAAATTAATTAAAAAGAATTTAATTTTATAAATAAAATGGTGTTTTTTTGAATGGTTATTTAAAGTAAGTTAACAAAAATGAATATTTGCTAAAACTATAATGAATAGTCTGAAGATAAATCAAATTGAAGTATCTTTATAAAAAATAAAAGCTATGAAAATAGTCATTATCGGTGGAGGTTTTGCAGGAATTAATTTAGCTAAAGATTTAGTCGATATTCCTCAAGCAGAAATAATTTTGGTTGACAGAAATAATTATAATTTTTTTCCACCTCTAATTTATCAAGTGGCAACTGGTTTTTTGGAACCTTCGAGTATAAGCTATCCGTTCAGAAAGTTTTTTAAAGGAAAGAAAAACCTAAATTTTAGACTAGGAGAATTTCTCGAAGTTGTTCAAAATGAAAACAAAATTATTCTTGATAACGGTGAGTTGTTCTATGATTATTTGGTTTTTGCAACAGGAGCCGAAACCAATTATTTTGGAATGGAAAATGTTAAGAAACATGCTATTCCAATGAAAACGCTTAATGACGCTATTGAAATGCGAAACAAAATTCTTCAAAATCTAGAGAAAGCAGCTATTGCAAAAGATAAAAAGGAGCGAAGAAAATTGTTGACGGTTGTAGTTGCCGGTGGCGGACCAACAGGTGTTGAGGTTTCTGGTATGTTCGCAGAAATGCGTAAAGAAATTATAAGAAAAGAATATCCGGAATTGAGCACTACTGCAAGTAATATTTATCTTGTAGATGGTGGTGATGCACTTTTATCACCAATGACAAAAGCTTCGCAACAAGATACTTTAGAAGCTTTAACAAAAATGGGTGTTGTGGTAAAATTGAATACAAGAGTAAAAGATTATGATGGCGAAAAAGTATATTTTGTTGATGGGAATGAAATAGAAAGTAGCAATCTGATTTGGGCTGCAGGAGTTACAGCTTCTCGTTTTAAAGGAATTCCCGACGAGTCTTATGGAAGAGGTAACAGATTGTTAACCAATGAATTTAATAAAGTTATTTCAACTGAAAATATATTTGCAATTGGAGATACTTCATTGATGACAACTGATGCAAATTTTCCTAATGGTCATCCACAGGTTGCACAAGTTGCTATCCAACAAAGTAAAAATTTAGCTCAAAATTTTATCCAATTATTTAATAAAAAACCCATGAAAGCTTTTTCATATAATGACAAAGGTTCTATGGCTATCATTGGAAAAAACAAGGCAGTTGTCGATTTACCAAAGTACCATTTCAAAGGATTTTTTGCTTGGTTTGTATGGTTGTTTGTGCATCTATTTTCATTGATAACCTATAGAAATAGATTGCAAACATTCTATAATTGGATGGTTGCCTATTTTGCAAAAGATCAACCGCTTCGAATGATTATTAGACCTAATAAAAAATCGGGTTCAATGAATTAATTACACAATATTAGAATAAAAAAGCACTTCAAATTGAAGTGCTTTTTTAGTTTAAAACTTTATTCTTCCGATTTGTTTTTGGAAACCATCAACAAGGTATAAGCACCTTTTGTAACAATTTCTTTTCCTTCAAAGTCTTTGCTATTGACAATTTGTGTAAAGCCATTTTCAGAAATTCCGGTAGTAACCATTTCCATTGAAAATGTAGTTTCGTTCTTTTTAACAAAAACATAATCCTTTCCTTCAAACAATACTATCGCATCAGTTGGTATTGCTGGTAGTGAAGCACTTTTTAACTCAACAGTAGCATTCATATACATTCCTGGTAATAAAGTTTTGTCATATTTTTCGAAATGACAATGCACTTCAGCGTTGTGCTCATCAGATGAAATGTCTTTGCTGATGAGAATTACTTCGCAAGCATGTTTTTTATTAGGTTGGCTATTGGTGTAAGCATAAAGCTTTTGCCCAATGAAAAGTCCGTTAATATCTTTTTCAAAAACTTTTAAATTCAAATGAATGTCATCTGGATTGATTAATTCAAAAAGAATATCTGCGGGATTAACATATTTTCCGATATTCACATTTACTTTGGAAACAAATCCATCAATAGGCGAGTAGATGTTTACACTTTTTGAAATGTTTCTTTCCGAAAGAGATGCAGGATTTATGTGTATCAATCTAAGTTTTTCGCCCAATGCATTTACGGTGATTTTTAAACTTTTGTATTCAGCGTCAGCAAGTTGATACACCTTATCACTACTTGCTTTATCTTGATTTAAATCACGTTGGCGTTCGTATTCTTTTTCTGCAAAAAACAATTTTGATTTGGCAGTTAAATATTCTTGTTGTAGCTGAATATATTGTTGATCTTCCATTACAGCTATAATTTCATTTTTTTTCACAAACATTCCCGGTAGAAGTTTCGTGTTTTTCAAATAACCACCAAGCGGCATGCTTATCGATACTAAGTTTTGAGGCGGAACATCAATAACACCATTTACATTTATTGTTGCAGAAAGTTCTTTTTCCTGCATTGGACTAGAAACAAGAGCAGCATTTTTTAGTTGTGCTTGTGTTAATACAACTTCTTTTTCTGAAACGGGTGTTTCTTCAGTGGAAGTTTCATTTTTTTTAGCATTACAACTCATTAATAATATGGTTGTAAAAAGGACAATATAACGTTTCATTTTTAATTTTTTGAAGTCAGATAATTTAGTTCTATAATACTTTCATTGAGCATATTTACTGTATCAATGTATTGATTATTTATGCTAATAGATTGATTGACAAGCATAACCCAATCTAGGTAATTGATTTCTCCACCAATAAATTGTCTATTAGCAGTTTCAGTAATAATTGTTGCATTAGGCAAAGCTGTTTTCTCAAAATAGGCAAGACGCTCTTTGTTTTTTTGGAAAGCCAACAGAACATTTTTTAATTGATTTTCTAGTGATAATCTTTCTTTTTCTAGTTCATTAGCCGCAATGGTTTCTTGAATTTTTGAAGCTTTAACTCTAGCACTTTGCGAACCACCAAAAAGAGGAATACCTATTCCTAATTGAGCGGAATGAAACCGTGCAGATTTATCATAACTAATATTATCTGCTCCAGTTCCAGTGATAGATGTGTTATTGTAACCCAAAGTTAGTGTTGGCAGTTTTTTTGCTTTTTCGAGTTGCGTTTGAGCTTGAGCCGTTTTCTTTTTTTGCTCTAAACTTGCCAGCAAAGGATGTTGCGCAATGCTATCTTCAACACTATTTTGCGAAGCATTTATCTTGAAAGTATTTTCAAAAGGTTGATAAATGGTATCCGAATTGAGCAAGAAACGAAAACGACTTGCTTGCAACTCTTTCTCTTGCTCTAGCATGAGTAGTTGCATTTTCAGTTGACCAAGTTGCGTTTCTGCCGTGGTTTTTTCAAGAATATTACTTTCTCCTTTTTTCAATCGTAAAGTTGCTTTTCGCATGAATTCAGTGAGTAAAGTATCGCTTTTTTGCAACAATTTTTCTTTGGCTTCCAAAGTCAGAATGGCGTAAAATGTTGACGTCACTTCTTTTTTTAGTTCAGCTTCCTTTAATGAGGCTAAAGCCGAAGCCGTTTTCCATTCTTCGGTAAGCATTTTTTTCTGTTTGCTGTAAACAGTTGGAAAATCAAACGTTTGTGACACGCCAAATTTTGTGTCGTTGTAGTAACTGTTTATTTGTCCATATTCCGAAGAAATGTTGGTATTGGGTAAATTGGTTCCTGTACTAATTAGTTTTTGATGATATTCCGCTCTTAAACGTTCAATTTTTACCGAATGATTGTTTTCAGAAGCTATTTTTAGTGCTTGCTCGAGCGATATTTTTGTTTGTGCTTGCGATGGAATTACGAAAAATAATATTGCAAACAATGACATTGTTTTTCCTGATATTTTCATTTTAAATCCTTTTTCAAAAGTTACATAAAGTATGGGCAGAACAAATAGCGTTAGTAGTGTTGCAATCATTAATCCGCCAATAACTACAGTTGCCAATGGTCTTTGAACTTCAGCACCAGAACCATTACTCACTGCCATTGGTAAGAAACCTAACGAAGCTACAAAAGCGGTCATCAATACTGGTCGTAATCGAACTTTTGTTCCCATGAGCACTATTCGATGCAAATCATCCATTCCTTCTGCTTTCAATCGGTTGAATTCTGATACGAGTACAATACCGTTTAGAACAGCAACTCCAAAAAGCGCAATAAAACCAATACCAGCACTAATGCTAAATGGCATTCCTCTCAGCGCTAAGAAAAATATACCTCCAATGGCTGATAACGGAATTGCAGAGTAAATCAATAAACCATGTTTTGCAGACCGGAACGCAAAGAAAAGCAAGATAAAAATCATTAATAGCGAAATAGGAACAGCTATCATCAATCTATCTTTTGCTTTATTGAGGTTTTCAAATGCGCCACCATAAGTTGTATAATAACCCGTTGGGAGTTTTATTTGTTTATCAACTTTTGTTTTTAACTCGTTTACGATGCTTTCAACATCACGACCATTTACATTAAAACCTACTACAATTCTGCGTTTAGCATCTTCTCTTTGAATTTGATTGGGTCCATTTTTTATCGTCACAGTTGCCAATTGATACAACGGAACTTGAATTCCTTGTGGCGTTTGAATTAACAAATTCTCCACATCACTCAGGTTACTTCTACGTGTTTTGTCTAATCTAACAACCAAATCAAATCGTTTTTCTTCTTCAAATACCAATCCGGTTGCTTGTCCTGCAAAGGCAGTATTTATCACACGGTTGATATCGGCAATGTTCAAATGATATTGCGCAATTGCAGGACGATTGTACTCAATAATAATTTGAGGCATACCTGTTACGGGTTCAATATAAAGGTTTTGAGCGCCATCAACAGTATTTACAATTTTACCCAATTTGTCTGCATAAACGGCAAGTGTATCAAGGTTTTCACCAAATATTTTGCATACTACATCTTGTCGTGCGCCAGTCATCAACTCGTTGAAACGCATCTGCACTGGGTATTGAAAACCAGCAGTAATTCCGGGAACTTCTTGGAGCGCTTTACTCATTTTTTCTGCCAATTCGTCAAAGGTTTTTGCAGATGTCCATTCTGATTTATCTTTTAGAATAACCATCATGTCGCTGGCTTCCATCGGCATAGGATCAGTTGGTACTTCGCCACTACCAATTTTTGAAACCACTTTTTCTACTTCTGGGAAACGTTTTTTTAGAATTCCAGCAGCTTTTTGCACACTTTCTACCGTAGTGTTGAGATTACTTCCTGTGAGCACACGAGTATCAACGGCAAAATCTCCTTCTTCTAGCGCTGGAATAAATTCACCTCCCAATTGTGTCAAAATAGTTACGGCTACAACAAAAAGTAGTACTATCGAACCAATGATTGCTTTCGGGAAGTTGAGCGCTTTTTCGAGCCAATGTTGGTATTTTCTTTCTAGTTTGAACATCCATCGGTCAGAAAAATTAGGTTCATGGCTTATTTTTTTGCTCAAAAACAAAGAACTCATCATAGGAATATAGGTAAGCGAAAGCAAAAAAGCACCAACAAGAGCAAAAGCAACCGTTTGCGCCATTGGTTTAAACATTTTTCCTTCGATGTCTTCTAAAGTGAAAATAGGTAGATAGACTATCAAGATGATGATTTGGCCAAATACTGCACTGTTCATCATTTTTCCAGCCGATTTTTCTACTTCTTTGTCCATTTTGTTTTGAGTAAGCGTGTCAACTTTGTTGAACTTTTTACTATGCGTGAGTTGATGCATAACGGCTTCCACAATAATTACTGCACCATCTACAATCAACCCGAAATCTAGTGCGCCTAAACTCATTAGGTTTCCGCTTACGCCAAAGGTGTTCATTAGGATTATTGCAAACAGCATCGCTAACGGAATTACTGAAGCTACAATTAGTCCAGCACGGAAATTCCCCAAGAACAACACCAACACAAATACGACTATCAAAGCACCTTCGAGTAGGTTTTTTTCTACTGTACCAATGGCGTTGTTCACCATTTTTGTTCTATCGAGGAAAGGTTCTATGGTTACACCTTTGGGCAATGTTTTTTTAATCTGTTCGATGCGTTCTTTTACATTGTCGATTACTTCGCTGCTGTTGGCACCTTTGAGCATCATTACCACAGCACCCGAAACTTCGCCTTCGTCATTATAGGTCATAGCACCATATCGAGTGGCATATCCAATATTGATATTGGCAATATCTCTGATAAAAAGAGGAGTTCCATTTACAGCAGGTTTAACCGCTATGTTTTCAATATCTTCTTTTTTGCCAATCAAACCTTCGCTTCTTATAAAAAGAGTTGTAGCACCTTTTTCAATATAGGAACCACCGGTATTTTGATTGTTGTTTTCCAAAGCTGTAAAAACATCTTCGATAGTAAGACCATAGGAGTGAAGTTTGTTTGGGTCAACAGCAATTTCATATTGCTTCAGCTTTCCACCAAAACTACTTACTTCGGCAACACCTTTTACACCAAGTAATTGTCGGCGAACAATCCAATCTTGAATGGTTCTCAAATCGGTTTCGTTGTATTCTTTTTCATAGCCTTTTTTTGGTCGCACTACATATTGATAGATTTCGCCTAAACCTGTAGAAACTGGACCTAACTCTGGTGTGCCAATTCCTGCTGGAATTTGCGTTTGCACTTGTTGCAATCGTTCGGCTACTTGCTGACGTGCCCAATAAATATCGGTTTCGTCATCAAAAACTATGGTTACCAATGACAATCCAAAACGTGAAAAACTTCTAATTTCTTTTAGACCATGAATGTTACTATTGGCTTGTTCTACTGGAAAAGTGACCAATCGTTCAATATCGGTTGCGCCAAATGATGGTGCAATGGTTATTACCTGAACCTGATTATTTGTAATATCTGGAACAGCATCTATAGGCAGTTTTGTGGTTTCGTAGATGCCATACAAAACCAATGCAATGGTAAACAGCCCAATGATGAGTTTATTCCTAACGGAAAACTCAATTATTTTATTTAACATGATAAAATTTACTTAATTAATATTGTGTTATAAATCATCCCGCAAACCAGTACTGAAGCAGGGAACAATAATTATTAAGCTATTTTAGGCGGTTGCCAAATGGATTGAAAATTATCAGAACAAAAAGTGTTGTGATAATAGCTGGTTTGTTTTTTTTCTTCGTCAAAAGAATGGTTGAACTGCAAGTCATAATGATGCGTTGGCGGAAGTGTAATCACTAATGAACTGGCGTGACAATCGATGCTTTTATAAGGCAATTTCATGTCTTTGTCGCGATCGTCGTCATAAACTTCGCCGTGTGCATAATGAATACAAAGGAATTTCCAAAGCGTCATGTTTTTGTTTTCACCTTTATGCTCGTTGTAATGCGAAACCAAGTTGGGCAGTTTCATTATTTCGTGAAACTCCGTTGAGGTAAACACATACAGTGCTAAAAAAGTTATGGCTAAGTATTTGCGCATGAAAACAAAATTACATTGCTATCGCAAATGTAGTGAGTTATTTATTTGGTTCGACAAAGAACTATATTTTAAATTTATTCTAAGTAAGGTATTTTTCTATGGGTGAGAATGGTTGTTTGAAATCTATTATAAGTTTACAAAATACTGGAATAAAAAATGTCGAAACATTATCTAGCTGATAATTAACATATTGTAAAAACTCTATTTTTATAATTAACACTTATTGTGTGTAATGTGTTGATTATGATCAATTTAATCTTGTGAGTTAAAAAAAATGATCTAATATTTGCAAGAAATAATTTCTGATGAACACTTCTTTTGAGCGTTGTGAAAATACAAAAATAGAATGGTTAACTCCACCTGATTTAGTCAAGCAACTTGGACATTTTGATTTAGATCCTTGTTGTCCAATTAATGCACCTTTTTATCACGCAGTTAAAAATTATACTATTATAGATGATGGTTTAAAAAAGCAATGGTTTGGAAGAGTTTATTTAAATCCACCATATGGAAGAGGAATGGAGTTGTGGTTGGAAAAATTAAAGTATCATGGAAATGGTATTGCATTAATTTTTGCTAGAACTGAAACAAAGTGCTTTTTTGAACATGTTTGGAATGATGCAGATGCTATTTTATTTGTGAAAGGCAGAATTAGATTTTATCATGTTACTGGAATTCAAGCAGGAACTCCTGGAGCGCCAAGTGTATTTATAGCTTATGGAAAAGAAAATGCAGAAATACTTAAAAATTCAGGTATTGATGGAAGATTTTTAAAATTGAAATAATTAGTTTATTTCATAACAAATAAATTCTGCGACATTAAATTCAGAATCAATAATCCAATCATTTTCCATCAATAATTTTTTATAAGCTTCATTTTCATCCATAACATCTTCAACAATACCAATCACTTGCATGTTTTCAATTTCATTTCCATTTGGTGAAAATGTGCTTCCTTCAGGAGTTATAAATATGTATTTTTTCATTTCCATAGTTTTCTGTAATGACCGTTACCTAAAAATTCAATTAATCCTAAATCTCTCAAATATTGAAGTTGCTGTCTTATTTTATCTGTTATGTGGTCATTATTTGGATATACTATTTTTAAATGATTTTCAAATTTATTAATCTCATTTAAAGTAAAAATCTGATTAGGTATTAGGTTAATGCATTTAAAAACTTCTAATTTCCATCCTCTTAAAGAAGATGATATTGTATTATCTGGAATTTCAATTGTATCATAATTATTTTCTGGAGATTCAATGTTAAAATCTGGAAATTTTATAGTTTCAGTTGATGGAATTTTTGAAATAATTTCTTTTACTTTTTCTAAATGTGAAATATCTAATTTTCCAGTTCGTGAATTTTTAGACAATAAATTAAAATCACTTGATATTTTTGAAACCAAATCTTTATCATTTGAATAAATACCATATTCATAGTTATTAACTAAACCACCATATGTTAAATTACCTGAACTTATTATAACTTCCTTATCATCAAATAAATAAATTTTAGAGTGAAGTTTTGAATAATTTTTTACAATTCCTTTTTGATTGATTATTTTCTCAATTGCAGCTATATCTAAAGAACCTGAATAAATATTCCCAACTTTAAATGAAGTAATAAGCTCTAATTTTGCATTAGTTTGTTTAGCTGATAACATTTCATCACAAATATTTTCTTTGACAAAAGGTGATGTTATTTTTATTGATTTTTTTGAATTTGAAACTAATTCTAAAAAATCTGATTTCCATGGTGATGTTATCGTCTTCATTTATTCTTATCAAACAAGTGTTATGCTTATCAGTTTCAAAAATGGTTTTGCCTGCATGTATTATTTGTTTTTTGTAAAAATAATTAAAAACAAAATGAAGAAAAAATAGCCTTTACTTAATTTTATAAACAATCTTAAAAACAAAAAAAACACCAACATTGCTGTCGGTGTTTCTATAATTATGTGAGATTCCTCGTGCCTCGGAATGACAAAATTGGAGTTATTCTTCCAGTAGCACTTCCAAAATACTAATCGCAGCATCGCTAATTTTTGTTCCTGGGCCAAAAACGGCTACTGCGCCAGCATCAAACAAAAACTGGTAATCTTGCGCTGGTATTACGCCACCAACAATCACCATAATATCCTCACGACCATATTTTTTTAGTTCTTCAATCACTTGTGGTACCAAGGTTTTGTGTCCTGCTGCTAACGAAGAAACACCCAAAATGTGTACGTCGTTTTCTACCGCTTGTTTGGCTGCTTCTTGTGGCGTTTGGAACAATGGTCCAATATCTACATCAAAACCTACATCGGCATAACCTGTTGCTACTACTTTTGCGCCACGATCATGACCATCTTGTCCCATTTTGGCAATCATAATTCGCGGTCTTCTGCCTTCTTTCTTCGCGAAAGCATCGGCTAGTTGTTTTGCTTTTTCAAAACTTTCGTCGTTTTTAATTTCTTTACTATACACGCCGCTAAAACTTCTAATTTGTGCTTTATATCTACCAAAAACAGTTTCTAATGCATCGCTAATTTCGCCCAAAGTGGCTCTATTTCTAGCGGCATCAACTGCTAAAGATAGTAAATTTTCGCCGTTTCCATTCCCATGCATATGGGAATCTGCACAATCTGTTAATTTGGCTAAACATTCGGCTACTTTTGCGTTATCTCTCGTTGCTTTTATTTGCTCTAAGCGTTCTATTTGCTGTTTACGAACAGTTTGATTATCAACTTCTAAAATATGTAATGGATCTTCTTTTTCCAAACGGTATTTGTTGACACCAACAATAATATCTTGTCCACTGTCAATACGTGCTTGTTTGCGTGCTGCGGCTTCTTCAATGCGCAGTTTTGGAATTCCAGCTTCGATGGCTTTAGTCATTCCGCCGAGTTCTTCTACTTCTTGAATTAGTGCCCAAGCTTTTTCGGCAATTTCAGCCGTAAGACTTTCTACATAATAACTTCCTGCCCAAGGATCAACGGTTTTGCAAATTTTGGTTTCTTCTTGTAGAAATATTTGGGTATTACGAGCAATTCGAGCCGAGAAATCGGTTGGCAAAGCAATCGCTTCATCCAAAGCATTGGTATGCAACGATTGTGTTCCACCAAAAGCTGCTGCTGCTGCTTCAATGGCAGTTCGTGCCACATTGTTAAATGGATCTTGCTCGGTTAAACTCCAACCCGATGTTTGGCAATGTGTTCTCAGTGCTAATGATTTTTCATCCTGCGGATTGAATTGTTTTAGCAATTTTGCCCACAACATTCTACCCGCACGCATTTTGGCAATTTCCATAAAATGGTTCATTCCAATAGCCCAAAAGAACGAAAGGCGAGGAGCAAACTCATCAATTTTCATTCCTGCTGCCAAACCTGTTCGAATGTATTCTAAACCATCGGCAAGAGTGTATGCTAACTCAATATCTGCAGTTGCTCCAGCTTCTTGCATGTGGTAACCCGAAATAGAAATCGAGTTGAATTTTGGCATTTTTTTGCTGGTATATTCAAAAATATCGGCAATGATTTTCATCGATGGCGTTGGCGGATAAATGTAGGTGTTTCGCACCATGAACTCTTTCAAAATATCATTCTGTATCGTTCCCGAAAGTAGGTTAGGAGTAACGCCTTGTTCTTCGGCAGCAACAATATAAAATGCCATAATAGGTAAAACAGCACCATTCATAGTCATGGAAACAGACATTTCGCCTAATGGAATTTGGTCGAAAAGAATTTTCATGTCTTCAACGCTATCAATCGCTACGCCTGCTTTTCCCACATCGCCAACTACGCGTTCATGGTCACTATCATAACCACGATGTGTCGCTAAATCAAAAGCTACCGAAAGACCTTTTTGACCAGCAGCAAGATTTCGTCTGTAGAAAGCGTTACTTTCTTCGGCAGTTGAAAATCCTGCATATTGACGAATTGTCCAAGGTCTGCGAACATACATTGTTGCATATGGACCACGAAGATTAGGCGCAAAACCAGCTCCAAAACCTATATGTTCTAGGTTTTCAATATCTTTTTCTGAATAAGAATTTTTTACCTCAATGCCTTCGGCTGTGTGGAAAGTTGGTTCCAGGTTTAAGGTTTCAGCTTTTGAAACTTGTTCGTTTAATTTTATGTGTTGTATATTTTTTCTCAAAATTAAAAGATGTTTAGTTTGCTATCTCTTGATGAATGATAAATTGCTTTGATAACTATTAAGTTGTCAGAAACTGTGAAATGTATAAGATATGGAAAATTAGTAAACATGATTAACCTAACATCGTCATAACGTACTTGAAAATGATTTGGATTTCTTTTTATTAATGTTAGACATTCTTTAAATGATAAATTGAATCGTTGTGCTAATTTTGGATTAATATCTTTATACCAATTTAATGATTCTTTATAATCAATTTTAGCTTCATCAATAATTACGATTTTATAAATCATTATCAATTTCTTTTAAAAAATCTTCAATATCAGTTACGTTTTCAGGATTTTTTAGATATTTTTCAGTTCTTTCTCTAACTTCATCAATTTGCCATTGGGGAATTGAATACTCATTGTTTTGAGATGGTAAAATAATAACATCTACAAAATCAGCATCGAATTCATCAGGCAAAACAATATTTATTTGATGATTTTTAACTTTTACAGTTTGTCTTATTGCTTCCATAGTTTCTTTTTGTTAAAGTTAAGAATTATTCCGAAGCCAATCGTTCTTGTTCCAATTTTTCGGCTAATCGTTTTTCTATGATTGGTACAATCAAAGTCTTTCTAGGATTTTGCTTTACAAATGGATACAGTTCCAAATCATCCTTCATTCTATCGTTCTTGTTTGGATATTTGTTTGTTCCCAATAGAATTTCTTTTCCGTTATCAAATAGTTCTTGTTCTTTGGTTGCACTTTCGCTTATTTTTCGTTGAATAGTTCCTTCGATAAGTTGAGTGATTAATCCACCATTTGCTTCAATATCTTTGAATAATTCCAATGCTTTTTCAGCCAATTGTTGGGTTAACGTTTCGATGTAATATGCTCCATCGGCAGGATTTTGAACTTTGTCAAAATAGCTTTCGTGTTTTAAGACCAACAATTGATTGCGAGCAATTCTATCGCCAAATTCATTGTCTTTATGATACAATGAGTCATAAGGCAAGTTGGCTACATAATCTGCATTACCCAATATTGCGCTCATGCATTCGGTAGTAGTGCGAAGCATATTTACGTTGTAATCGTAAAGCGTTTTGTCCCTTCGAGTTGGTGTTGCGATAATATTGCATTCAACGTTATGATTGTATTCTGTTGCTAGAGTATTGAATAATAAACGCAACGCACGAAGTTTGGCAATTTCAAAAAAGTAATTTGTTCCAATGGAAACTTCTATCGTAACAGGTTGATTTATAGTTGTTATTCTGTTGAAATATTCATTTACTTGAGCCAACGTATAGGCAAGTTGCTGTACCATATTCGCACCAGCATTTTGAAATATTCCTGAACTGATATTCAAGAAAGAAATATTTGAAGAGCTTGTAATTTTATTAAGTTTTTCAAAATCTTTATCTAGGTTTTCAAACCAGTTTCCATCTTTGCAAAGTTGTCCAATTGGGTCTAGTTGAATGATAAAATTTGCCTTGTTTTTCGTAGCAAAATCATTGATTTTTTTTACGAAATCGATTGATAGAAAAGGTAAATAAAAAAAGTAGCTAACTTTTTCTAGAGGAAGATTTTGCATTAATTCCTCAACGGAAATAGTTTCGTTTTCAATTGTAAAACGTATGCTTTCTGCTCCACGATTGAGGACTTCTAGAGCTCTTTTGTTAGACTTTAAAACATCGTGAACAAAGATGTTTTGCAAAATATGGTAGTTATTAGAAGTTGAATTTGAAGTATATTTTTTTTCAAATTCATCATTATGATAAAAAGGTTTAACTTTTATTCCTTCTAAACTTTCCCAAACAAGTGTTTCGTTATAATCAGCACCTTTTAGTTCATACTGAATTTGTTGTTTCCATTGTTTGGAAGAAATGTGTTCAAATTCGTTGAATAATTTATCGGCCATACTAAATACTTTAAAGAGATTTTGATTTTGATACTTCATCAGGAAGCGAGTCTTCTTCAAATTCGATGATGTAAATATCTTCGCTGTCGCGTTTCATATAGTATTTTTCGCGAGCATATTTTTCAATTTGGTCAGGATTTTTGAGTAGTTTGATGTTTTCTTCATCTTTTTTTATCTCATCCTGATAATATTTTTTGTTGCTTTCTAGTTCATCAATTTGATTATTCAAAACCCGATGATCCATATAGGAAGTATTATCTAAAAACAACATCCAAACTATAAAGAAAACCGTAACTATAACATATCTGTTGCTCAATATTTTGAGTACAGGATATTTATCGGTTAAATCTTTATAAAGTCCCATTTTTAGCTAATTCTTTGATTGATTACAGCACGAACCACGTCTATTGCCACAGTATTGTATTTATCATTTGGAATAATAATATCTGCAAAAGCTTTTGTAGGCTCTATAAATTGTTGATGCATTGGTTTGAGTGTATTTTGATAACGGTTTAAAACTTCTTCCATATCACGTCCACGTTCTGCAATATCTCTTTTTAGCCTTCTAATCAATCGTTCATCAGAGTCAGCATGCACAAATATTTTTACATCGAACATTTCACGAAGCTCAGGATTTGCAAGTATTAGAATTCCTTCTACAATCATCACTTTTCTTGGATGAGTAATAACCGTATCATCAGTTCTGTTGTGAGTAACGAATGAATATACAGGCTGTTCAACAGTTTTACCTTCTTTCAAATCTTTTAAATGACTGACTAATAAATCAAAATCAATAGCTCTTGGATGATCAAAATTGATGAGCGCTCGTTCTTCAAAACTAAGCCCTTTATTCTCTTTATAATATGAATCTTGAGAAATAATACCTACTTCAGTTTGAGGTAGTTCATTCATGATTTGATGTACTACGGTTGTTTTTCCGCTACCTGTTCCACCAGCAATTCCAATAATTAACATAAAATTAGGTTGTGTTATTTACATTTTTACAAAAATAGAAATTTAATTCGATGTAAATTTTATTTGCTAAAAAATAAATGCAAACTAAATATAGCTGAAAATATTAGAGAAAAGATTTTGTTTACCAATTAATAATTCTATATTTGCACCCACAAATTCGGGGTGTAGCGTAGCCCGGTCATCGCGCCTGGTTTGGGACCAGGAGGTCGCAGGTTCGAATCCTGCCACCCCGACAAAAAGGGATTTCTTGAAAAAGAAATCCCTTTTTTTGTATAATTTATTTACGTTTTCAACAATAATAATATCTTATTCACAAATTACAACAAGCAATGATTTTGACAACTATTTTTCCTGTTTAATAGTTTACATTTGCATCTGAAAAAAATAAAATATTATGTCAGATACAATAGAAAACGTAAAATGTTTAATTATAGGTTCTGGTCCAGCGGGTTATACTGCTGCAATTTATGCCGCTAGAGCTAACATGAATCCCATATTATATCAAGGAAATCAACCAGGAGGACAATTAACAACGACTAACGAAGTTGAAAATTTCCCAGGATATCCAGATGGTGTTACTGGTCCAGAAATGATGGTTCAGTTGCAAGCTCAAGCACAACGATTTGGTACTGATGTTCGTGATGGTTGGGTTACAAAAGTTGATTTTAGCGGACCAATTCACAAAGTATGGGTAAATGATACAAAAGAAATTCATGCCAAAACAGTTATCATATCTACAGGAGCATCTGCTAAATATTTAGGATTACCTTCAGAGCAACATTATCTTCAAATGGGCGGAGGAGTTTCGGCTTGTGCTGTATGCGATGGTTTCTTTTATAGAAATCAAGAAGTTGTGATTGTTGGAGCTGGAGACTCGGCTTGTGAAGAAGCGCACTATTTGTCAAAACTTTGTAAAAAAGTCACTATGCTTGTTAGAACTGATAAATTCAGAGCTTCTAGAATAATGGAAGAAAGAGTTCGTAAAACAGAAAACATAGAAATTCTTTTAAATACTTCTACTGTTGAAGTAATGGGTGATGGACAAGTTGTTAATGCTGTAAAAGTTAAAAATAATGCAACTGGTGAAGAAAAAGAAATAGCTGCTACTGGTTTTTTTGTTGCTATTGGTCATAAACCAAATACGGATATTTTCAAAGACTATATTACCCTTGATGAAACTGGATATATTGTTAATGTTGCGGGAAGTTCAAAAACAAATGTTGCAGGTGTTTTTGTAGCTGGAGATGCTGCTGATCATGTTTATAGACAAGCCATTACTGCTGCTGGAACTGGTTGTATGGCAGCTCTTGATGCTGAGAGATATTTAGCTTCACTAGATTAATTATTTAGATTTTATAAAAGCAAAACGCCTCATTTCTGAGGCGTTTTTTATTTAAGTGCTTTTTTCTTCAATGTGGCATTATCGGTAAATCGTTTGATGTCTATTTTGGGTTCGCCAGATATTTCTATCTCCGATTTTCCTGCCGCATCTATAGCTATAGTGTTTTTGACTAAAACTTTTGCATTTGAATATCCGTCAGAAAAAATTTGAAGGCTATTTGCGGTAAGTTTATTTCCAATAAAATCTGAGTTATTGTCAAGTCTTAGTTTTAAAATATTTACATCACCTTCGATGGTTGCTGAAGATTTTTGGAACATATCAACCTTGAGTTCAGTAGAAGCAATAAGCGCTTTTACATTGGCATTTTTACTAATATCTATTGCTGCTTTTTCTGATTTTAGGTTTAATTCAATTTTTGATTTATCATTTGCCATCAATGTAAAGTTTTTGGTCTTTGCATTGAGGTAAAGCTTTGCAAAATCGTAACTTTTGAAAGTAATATCCGTTAAATCAACATCTGAAAGAGCAGTTACATTTGTTTCATTTTTTGCAATTACCATATTGAAATCATCAGTATATGTAACTCTAACGCTAAGTTTTTTGAAGTTATTAATACTTTTTGTAGTGGTAATTCTGAGGTTGCTTCCCGCAATTTTGAAATCTATATATTCATGCAAATTGTCATCAGCTTCTATCTCCAAGGCGCATTCTTTTCCTTTAACCAGAAAGACTTCAAGGTTATCTTCAACTTCTAGGGTTTTAAAATTTTCGATGGGTTTTTGTTCCATCGTTACAATTTTGGAACCTTTTACTTTTTCTTTGTTTTGCGAAAAAGTATTTATTGAAATTAATATGAATAGTAATAGGTAAACTTTCTTCATTGGGAAATATTCTTTTTCCAAAAATAGAAAAAAAAACATCCCAATTTTCATTGAGATGTTTATTCTTTTAATCTTTTGAAATACTTCCTCCAGATGATTCGTCAACTTTCACATTTTTTGGATTAGTGTTGTAATTGATTGAACTTCCGCTTGAGGCTTTTGCGTTCAAACTTGTAATTGGATGTACATTTGTTGAACTACCACTCGAGGACTGTGAATTTACTTCATTTGCCAAAAGGTTATTTGCATCAATACTACTTCCGCTAGATGAGTCTGTGTATAATTTTAGAGCTTTTCCTTCAACGTTCATTTCGCTACCGCTCGAGGTTTCTAAATCAATAATATCTGATTCTACATTTGCCTCTAATTGACTACCACTACTTGATTTAATCTTAATATCGTTGCCAACAATAACTCCTTTGGTAGTTAGATTTGATCCGCTTGTTGTTTCAAGAGAATTTATTTCGGGAAGAGTTACAATTACTTTTTTTGATTTGATATTGATGTAATTATTGTATTCTGATGAAATGACAAGTGTTCCATTTTCAACAGTTGTTTTAATTCCTTTTATCAAGTTATCATCTGCAATTACATTTACATCAAAATTATTTCCTTGAATAATTTCGCAATCCAATCCACAACATACAGTTACATTTTTGAAACCGCTAAGTTGTCTGTGTTCACTGATTATATTACCACTTCCTTTGATATTTTTTCCTAAATCTATTTTATAGTTGCAGGAAACCAAAGTAATAGCTACTACTGCAGTAGTTACTATTTTTACTAGATAGATGACTGCTTTTACCATTATTTTGTTGTTTTAGTTATTGTTCCGTCAGAACTTATTGTTAATGTTGAA
Source organism: Flavobacterium lutivivi (assembly GCF_014642275.1). Classification (GTDB taxonomy): domain Bacteria; phylum Bacteroidota; class Bacteroidia; order Flavobacteriales; family Flavobacteriaceae; genus Flavobacterium; species Flavobacterium lutivivi. Next base: position 119,916 of record NZ_BMIM01000004.1, on the reverse strand, counting down.
GTTTTTCCTTTTTTATCAACAGTTGTTTCTTTACCGTTTATTTTAACAGTTACAACTTTAGTACTGTCATTGATGTTTTCTTCATTGACATCTTCTGTTTTGATTTCCACATCATTATATTCATTTTCATCTGCAGGACAATCTAAACATTTTACATCATTACTATCTACTTTGTAGGTGTAATTGTCTGAGCTATAGTGTAGATTGAAATAATCATTATCAGATTCGTCAAAGTCTTGAACCGATTTATCAACTTTAAATAGAGTTCCTTTTGGTAAGTATAAATAAAGTTCAACACGTTGTCCTCTGTATTTACTTTTAATTTCAGAAATCCAATAATTATCTAAAAGTAATTGATTTCCAACTAATTTAAAATTATATTTAATTTTTTCGGCTCTTTCATTTGCTTCGCGATAAGATTTTCCGTTTGATAATTTTTCTACTTGAAGGTAAGCAGTGTTTTTATCGGTTTGTTTGATAAAAAAGCGAACATTGTTAGAATAAATTACTTCATTTTTTAATGAGTCTTGAGTAAATTCAAAATCATCATTATAGTAATCATTTTTCTTGTAAAATTCATTATTCACAAATTTAATCTTCAAAGTATCGTTTACATTCAAGTTTATGGTTTCTTTGGCAACCACTTTTCCATCATAAGCTATTTGTGTTGATTGTTGAATGCCTAAAACTACTAAAATCGAAAATGATAATATCCATAATGCTAAAAGGCTGTATTTTAAGATATTGCCAACAGGTTTTAAATTGGTTACTAATAATTTCAACCCAAGTAATAAGAAGAAAAACAATGGAATTCCTATAGCTAGAAAAGCTAATAGACCAAAAACCCACAAAGGAATATCAGTATAATTTACTGAGTTTGCATATTGAACCCAAGGAGTATCAATAAATGATGTAGAACCCAATGTCAATAGCGCAATAAACAAACCAGCTATAGAGAATGATGAAAATATTAAAATAATTGCTCCTAATACTTTTGCAAAAGCTCCAAAGATTTTTATTAAAACATCTCCAATTCCCGATGCTACTCTTTCTGCTCCAGTTTTTACTTGTGTATAATCGGCGTTTTTAAATTTGTTAGAAACGTTGTCAAATTCTTCCTTTACTTTTTTTTCTATATTTGAAATCGTTACTGGTTCACCAGTCATTTCCAACTTTTCTGAAGTTGTAATTGCTTTTGGAGTAACTATCCATAAAATTAGATAAGCCAATATTCCTGTTCCACCAGCCCAAATTAAAAGAATAAAGATAATTTTAATCCACACAGCTTCTATACCAAAGTAGTGACTTAATCCAGTACAAACACCAGCAATTGTTCCTCTGTCTTTATCGCGATATAGTTTTTTTGTTCTTGGATAATAAAAGTTTTCTTGAGCTGAGTAATCAGTATCATCAGTATCAATTCTGTAATCTTCTGGTTGTCCCATTACAGCAATTACTTCTTCTACATCTTTATTATTAATAACGTGTTTGTCTGATTTTTGTTTATCTGACAATAATTCTGCTACGCGCATTTCAATATCTTTCATGATTTCGTCTTTACCAGAAGAGTTTGAAAGTGAACGTTTTATAGAATCAAAGTATTTTGATAATTTTTGGTATGCATCTTCATCAATATGAAAAAATAAACCACCTATATTTATATTTACTGTCTTGTTCATGATTAGTTATTTTTTGTTGGTAATAATGTTAACGGCATCTGCCAATTCTGTCCAGGTTGAGTTAAGTTCGGTTAAAAATGTTTTTCCTAATTCGGTTAAACCATAATATTTTCTTGGTGGACCCGAAGTTGATTCTTCCCATCGATAGTTCAATAGACCATCGTTTTTTAGTCTAGTTAGTAAAGGATAAACGGTTCCTTCTACTACGAGCATTTTTGCCTCTTTCAATGTGTCTAGAATTTCAGAGGTGTAGGCATCTTTTTCTTTCAAAACTGAAAGAATGCAGAATTCTAAAATTCCTTTGCGCATCTGTGCTTTTGTGTTTTCAATATTCATAATGCTTTTCTTGATTTGTAATCTGTTTATTTTCAGATTTGATTAAACTGTTCATTTTTTGATTGATGATTGATGATTATTTTATAAAATTTATTGTCATTGGATATTTATAAACTTCTCCACTTGATGATTTTACTGAACCATATATTATCAATATGAATTCAATAACTTTCAAAAAGCCAAATAGAAGTACAACAACTAGAGCTAAAATGACAATACCAGTAATATTTCCAGCGCTGAAACTATCTATAACAAAATCCTTTCCACTTCTAAAATCATTGAAAGAAACGTTTTTGAAAATCGAATAAATAAAAACAGGAACTGCAATAACAAGTGTTATCATAGTGTACAAAAACATGCTCAATTGAAAGTTCAACACATTTTTACCGTTTGCATCAACAAATTCAGATTCGTTCTTCTTTGAACTCCAAATGATTATTGGAAATATATAATTACCAAAAGGGATAAAATATTGTGTCAATTGACTTAAATGTGTAAATGTTGCTAGATTTTTTTCGTTTGTTGTCATGATATGTTTTTTTGATGATTGAAACTTTTTATATAATACTTTCTATAAGCTATTAATTTCTTATACAAAGATACAACCAAAAACTAGTATTATGCAATACAAAGTACTTAAAATTAACAAAAAATTAACATTTGTAGAAAATTGAAGTAATAATATTTTTTTGATATATTTACAGAAACATCAGTAATAATGAGCGTTTCGGTATCAAAACTCAATCGGTTTCTTTTTTTTAAACTTCCATCAGCTTATTGGTCAGGTGTTAGGGTTCAAAGAATTACAGACAACGAATGTACAGTAACTGTAAAACACAAATGGTTTAATCAAAATCCTTTTAATTCCATGTACTTTGCTGTTCAAGCTATGGCGGCAGAATTGACAAATGGAGCTATGGTTTTACTAAAAATTAGAAAAAGCGGAAAAAACATATCAATGCTCGTTGCTAAGAACAAAGCTAATTTCACAAAAAAAGCAACAGGTGTCATTACTTTTAGATGTGTTGATGGCAATATGATAGACGATGCCATCAAGAAGACAATAGAAACAGGTGAAGGGCAAACTTTTTGGATGAAATCTATTGGAATAGATGAAAAAGGGGATAAGGTTTCTGAGTTTGACTTTGAATGGACAATGAAATTAAAAACTAAATCATAAGTATCATGAAAGTTTTAATTACTGGTGCAACTGGTCTAATTGGAACCGAATTAATGGCTCATTTGTTATCCAAAAATTATACTGTACATTTTTTGTCAACCAATAAAAATAAATTAGTTGACAAAAATAATTGTAAAGGTTTTTATTGGAATCCTTCCAAAGGTGAAATTGATAGCAAAGCATTTGAGGATGTAGAAGTAATTATTCATTTGGCTGGCGCTACTATTGCAAAACGTTGGACTTATAAATACAAAAAGGAAATTCTTGAAAGCAGAATATCTTCAGCCAAAATATTATACAACGCACTAAAAAGTAACAAACACAATGTAAAACACTTTATATCTGCTTCAGGAACAGCAAGTTATAAGCGAACATTTGACCACGCTCTAAGTGAAGATAATAATGAATATAGCGAAGGGTTTTTGTCGGACGTAGTGAAAGAGTGGGAAAAATGCGCAGATTTGTTTAAAAACTTAAACATTAAAGTAACAAAAGTTAGAACAGGAGTTGTTTTTGCAAAAAATAATGGAGCTTTGACCGAAATTGTTAAGCCAATAAAATTAGGTTTTGGTGCTGTAATAGGAAGTGGAAACCAAGTAATGTCTTGGATACACTTACACGACTTGGTTAGACTTTATACCTTTGTGATAGAAAACAATATTGACGGAGTTATCAATGCAGTTTCACCTGAACCTGTTACCAACAAAAAAATAACATTTGCAATTGCCAAAACTTTAAATAAAAAAATATGGCTTCCAGCAATTCCTGAATTTGTTTTCAAAGTTCTTCTCGGAGAAATGAGTTCTTTATTGCTCAATTCAAATTATGTGGATAGTAGCAAAATAATAAATCAAGGGTTTACATTTCAATTTCCAGATATTAATTCAGCTCTTGAAGATTTGCTATAAAAAAAGCACCAAAATTTGGTGCTTAAATATTGATGAATTAAATAATTCTGACCTTTTAACATCAACAAAAATAACTTACCGAAAGCGATTTAGTCTTAAAATTATATTAAATTTTAATTATTAAATTCTAATCTTTCTTCAAAAAGGCATCAATTAAGAACTTTTTTCTGCTGACAATTTGACATTTTAAAAGAAATGGCAGTACTTTTGCATTCAATTTTTTAAAATATCAGAAAATAAACTTTTCATAGAAATGAGTACTGAAAAAGAATTTGAAACAAAAGAAGAAAACACAGTTGAAAATACAACTGAAAACAATATTAATGAAGTAGAATCGGCTGCTGAATTAACCGTAGAAGAACAGTTGCAAGAAGATTTAGCAAAAGAAAAAGACAAGTTTTTACGTCTTTTTGCCGAATTCGAAAACTATAAAAAAAGAACAACCAAAGAAAGAATAGATTTGTATAAAACTGCCAATCAGGAAGTTTTACAGGCAATGTTGCCAGTTTTGGATGATTTTGATAGAGCTTGGACACAAATTTCGAAAAGTGAAGACGAAGGTTTGAAAAAAGGTGTTGAACTAATCCATGAAAAACTAAAATCAACATTGGTTTCAAAAGGTTTAGAATTGGTAGATTTAAAAGTAGGCGATGATTTTAACGCTGATTTTGCAGAAGCAATTACTCAAATTCCTTCTCCAACAGAAGATTTAAAAGGAAAAATTGTTGATGTAATTGAAAAAGGATATAAACTAGGAGATAAAATAATTAGGTTTCCAAAAGTTGTCATCGGAAATTAAGAAAGACTATGAGCAAAAAAGACTATTACGAAATATTAGGAGTTAGTAAATCAGCCAGCGCAGATGAAATAAAAAAAGCTTATCGAAAAAAAGCTATAGAATTTCATCCTGATAAAAATCCTGGAGATAAGTCAGCTGAAGAGAAATTTAAAGAAGCAGCTGAAGCATATGAAATCCTCAGTGATGCTGATAAAAAAGCACGATATGATCAATATGGTCATGCGGCATTTGATGGAGCTGGAGGTTTTGGTGGACATGGTCACATGAACATGGATGATATCTTCAGTCAATTTGGAGATATTTTTGGTAGTGCTTTTGGCGGTAGTTTTGGCGGTTTTGGTGGAAATTCTGGTGGTCCAAGAAGAGCAAAAGGAAGCAATTTGAGAATTAAAGTAAAACTTACTTTAGATGAAATTGCTAATGGGGTTGAAAAGAAAGTAAAAGTTAAGAGAAAAGTTCAAGCAGCTGGTGTAAAGTATAGAACTTGCCCAACATGTAATGGACAAGGACAAGTACTAAAAGTGACCAATACTATTCTTGGAAGAATGCAAACAGCTACTACTTGTCATGTTTGTGGAGGTTCAGGACAAATAATAGAAAGCAAACCAAACAATGCTGACGCTTATGGAATGGTGCTTGAAGATGAGACAGTTTCAATAAAAATACCTGCTGGTGTTGTAGATGGAATGCAACTAAAAGTTTCAGGAAAAGGAAATGATGCGCCAGGAAATAGCATTCCAGGAGATTTAATAGTTGCTATTGAAGAGCAAGAACATGAGTTTTTAAAACGCGAAGGCGAAAATCTGCATTATGATTTATACATCAGTGTAGCAGAAGCAGCATTGGGTGTTTCCAAAGAAATTGAAACAGTTAACGGAAAAGTAAGAATAAAATTGGACGAAGGAATTCAATCAGGAAAAATTTTGAGGCTGAAAGGAAAAGGAATTCCAAGTTTGAATAGTTATGGCAATGGGGATTTATTGGTTCATATTAATGTGTGGACACCTAAAAAACTTTCAAAAGAGCAACGTCAGTTTTTTGAAAACAATCTGAACGACGAAAACTTCATTCCACATCCAGAAAAAACAGATAAATCTTTTTTTGAAAAAGTAAAAGATATGTTTTCATAATTTAAAAAATAGTTTTACATTTGAATATTACTAGGAAACTAGTAATTTCTTTTTCATAGCAATTTTTCCCATCCTTTTTGCAAAATCAGGGTGGGTTTTTTTTGTAACAAATAGTAAAGAAGAGTTACTAATAGCTATCTTTGAAAAAACTTTTCTGGTATGAACAATATACTTGAGGTAAATCAGGTTGTAAAGCAATATGGCGATTACACAGCTCTAAATCATGTTTCACTTTCTGTTCCTAAAGGCAGTATTTATGGATTACTTGGTCCAAATGGAGCTGGAAAAACTTCTCTAATTAGAATTATAAATCAAATTACAATGCCCGATAGTGGTGAAGTGATTCTCGATGGTGAAAAGCTAAATCCAACTCATATTCAAATGATTGGTTACATGCCCGAAGAAAGAGGTTTGTATAAAACCATGAAAGTAGGTGAACAATGTTTATATCTAGCACAACTGAAAGGATTATCTAAGCAAGAGGCAAAAAATCAATTGAAATATTGGTTTGAAAAACTAGAGATTGAAGGTTGGTGGAACAAGAAAATTCAAGAACTTTCAAAAGGAATGGCACAAAAAGTACAGTTTATTGTTACGGTGCTTCATAAACCAAAATTATTGATACTAGATGAACCTTTTTCTGGTTTTGATCCTGTAAATGCTAATCTTATCAAAGATGAAATTATGGAACTCAACAAGCAAGGTACATCTATAATTTTTTCAACTCACAGAATGGAAAGTGTTGAAGAAATGTGTGATTATATTGCTCTAATACACAAATCGAATAAACTCATCGAAGGCAAACTTACAGATGTAAAGAAACAATATAGAACAAATACTTATGAGGTTGGAGTTCTTTCTAGTAATGTTGAAGGTTTAATGTATGATTTGACACAAAAATTTACACTTTCTCAAACCGATTTTAAATCCCTTAATGATGAATTAAAATTGGATATAAATCTTGGAGATGCTACGCCAAATGAATTGCTGAATGTGCTAACTCAACGAGGACAAGTAACTCATTTTGTTGAAAAAATTCCTAGTGTTAACGATATTTTTATAAAAACAGTAAGCGAGAAATAATGAGTAAAACTACATTAATTATAAAAAGAGAGTTTTTTGCCAAAGTGCGCAATAAATCTTTTATAGTGATGACTTTTTTAAGTCCGTTATTGTTTGTGGGTATAGCCGTTTTTGTGGGTTATCTCAGCACTATGAAAGCTGAGAAAAAAACAATTGCTGTTCATGATGAATCAGGCTTTTTTTTTAATGAATTTAAAAATACTGACGAATACCATTATCTCGATGCTTCAAAAATTGATTTATCAGTTCTAAAAGATAGTATTATCAAGGAAAGTTATGAAGGCCTTTTAGCAATCCCAAAAAATGATGGCTCAGAAAAGTGGCAAAGCAAAATCGAATATATTTCAAATGATAGTCCAAGCGTTACTTTTATAGAAGATATAGAGGATATTATAAACCAAAAACTCACAGCTCAAAACTATATTCAAAACCACTTGGATACTTTGGCAATAACAAAATCAAAATCGGATGTGTCAATTCATTTGCAAAAAGCAACTGGTGAAGAAGCGCTAAAAGGATTGAATGAAATAAAAATTGCTATTGGTGGAGCATTCGGATATTTGATAATGATGTTTATCGTTATCTATGGAAATATGGTCATGCGAAGCGTTATTGAAGAAAAGGTTTCCCGAATTATAGAAGTGATTATATCATCAGTAAAGCCTTTCCAATTGATGATGGGAAAAATAATTGGAACTTCTCTAGCAGGAATTTTGCAGTTTTTGATTTGGGCTTTTTTAGGAATTACAGCCATGTTTATACTTTCTTCGGTCTTTGGTGTTCAAATGGGTTCAACATCTGGAGTTCAATCTCAACAAGCTATTGAAGTTGCAAAAGATACCATGAATAGTAATATGCAGATGTATATTAAGGAACTTTGGAATTTACCTATTGCTACAATAATCATATCGTTTATCATCTATTTTATTGGTGGATATTTTCTTTACAGTTCTTTTTATGCGGCAATTGGAGCAGCTGTTGACAACGAAACAGACTCTCAGCAGTTTTTGTTGCCAATAATTATGCCTTTAATTCTTGGCGTTTATATAGGTTTCTTTACTGTTATCAATAATCCGCATGGAACTATCGCTACAGTTTTTTCAATGATACCGTTGACTTCGCCAATAGTTATGCTAATGCGAATTCCTTTTGGTGTTCCTGCTTGGCAAATTATTGTTTCAATGATTTTGCTTTTTGCTACTTTCTTTTTAGTGGTTTGGTTTGCATCAAAAATATACAGAGTAGGTATATTAATGTATGGTAAAAAACCTACTTGGAAAGAAATGATTAAATGGATGAAGTATTAAAACGAACTTTATAAAATCTTTATACTTATTATAGATATCTTTATTTTTTACTTACTACAATCACCGTAGCTTTGTAAAAAAAATAGAAATGGAGAAACTATTTAATAAAACAAATAAAAATCAGTATGCTATAAGTTTTATTTCAGTACTACTGATTTCAATATTTGGATTATTGATAAGGAACTTAATTGATTACAGAATAATAGGTTATTTATTACTCGTAATTGTATCTCTATTAGCCATATTTCTTGAATTAAAACCTGTATTATTAGGGGCAATTTTAAGTGCTTTAGCATTTAATTTTTTCTTCATTAAACCATATTATACTTTACATGTTGATAGTGTCGATGATGCCTTTTTGCTGGTTATGTTCTTTATAATTGTGTTGATAAATGCTGTTTTGACAAACAAATTTAAAAGAATGCAGAGAGCAATTCAAGTAAAACAAACTAGAGCAAACACATTAAAGTTATACAACACATTACTCGATTCATTATCACATGAATTACGAACACCTATATCGGCAATTATTGGTTCCATTGATACGTTGCAACAAGATGATTTAAAATTGACAGAAGAAACAAAGCAGAAGCTTCATAAAGAAATTGAAAAAGCGTCAATTAAATTAAATTATCAAGTTGAAAATTTGCTCAATATGTCTCGATTAGAATCGGGCTACATTCAACCTAAACTAGATTGGTGTGATATTAAAGAAATTGTATATACTGTTTGCGATAGGCTTTCTGAAGAAACAAAACACCATAATGTCGTTATAAACATTAATGATAACTTACCACTTTTTAAACTTGATTATGGTTTAATGGAACAAATAATTTATAATTTGATTTATAATGGTTCTCAGCATACACCAAAAGGAGCAACAATTGAAATAAAGGTGAAGCATGATGTAGATGTTGATTATGATTATCATATAGATTTAATAAAAAAATGTGTCATCACAATCTCAGACAATGGTTATGGTTTCCCTGCTGATGAAATTGACAAAGCTTTTGATAAATTTCATAGATTTAAAAGCTCAAAAACTGGTGGAACAGGATTAGGTCTATCGATTGTGAAAGGATTCGTTGAAGCACAAAATGGAACAATAAGTTTGAAGAATAATGATGAAGGTGGAGCAACTTTTGAGCTCGTGTTTAATGTAGATTGTTTATCAATTAATTCTTTGAAAAATGAGTAATAATTTTTCCATATTGATTATAGATGATGAAATCCAAATAAGAAAGTTATTAGAAATTTCATTGGAGACAAACAATTACAAAGTTAGTTTGGCTGTAAACGGGAAAGATGGAATTTCTTTGGCTGCAAGCCATCAGCCAGATTTAATTTTACTTGACTTAGGATTACCAGATGAAGATGGACAAATAATTCTAAAAAAACTTCGAGAATGGTTTAGTAACCCAATTATTATTCTTTCTGTCAAAAACTCTGAAGAAGAAATTGTAAAAGCTCTAGACAATGGCGCCAATGATTATTTGACAAAGCCTTTTAGAACTCAAGAACTTTTGGCAAGAATTAGAACTGCTCTAAGAAGTAAAATGACTAGCAACAACGAAAGTACTATTAGTTTCGGAAACAATAGTATAGATTTTATTTCTAGAACTGTAAAAAAAGAAGATGAAATTGTGAAGCTAACAGCTACAGAATACAACTTATTAGCATTGTTGATTAAAAATGATGGTAGGGTTTTGACACATCAACTCATTCTAAAAGAGATATGGGGTCAAAGTTATTCAGAACAAACACAATATCTTAGAGTATTCATTGCGCAACTCCGAAAAAAAATAGAAGATGACCCCAATCGTCCTAGATATATCGTAACAGAATCGGGAGTTGGTTACCGCTTTAATACTTCTTAATTCACTAGAAAAAATATCGTTTTATTAAAGAATTGCTTGTATAAACAATGCAAAAGGGATGCTTTTGCCTAAAAATAACACTAAAAAAATTATATAATGAACACATCTACAAAACAAAAAATAACTGCAGCCTCATTACTTGTTGCTCTAGGAATAATTTATGGAGATATAGGAACAAGTCCGCTATATGTAATGAAATCTATTATTGGCGACAAGCAGATTACCGAAGCATTAGTTTACGGTGGTATATCGTGTGTGTTTTGGACATTAACTTTTCAGACAACTTTTAAATATGTTTTTCTAACACTTTCTGCTGATAACCATGGCGAAGGTGGTGTATTTTCATTATATGCTCTTGTAAAACGTTTTGGGAAAGGAAAATTAGTAATCCCTACAATTCTTGGAGCAACATGTTTATTAGCCGACGGAATAATTACTCCACCAATTTCAGTTGCATCTGCTGTTGAAGGTTTGGAAGCCATTGTTCCCAATCTGCCTACAATACCAATAGTCATAGCGATATTATCGGGTTTGTTTATATTTCAACGTTTTGGAACCCAAAAAGTTGGAATCATGTTTGGTCCAGCAATGGTTGTTTGGTTTGCGATGCTTTTGATTTTAGGACTTTTACAAATTTTTCATCATCCAGATATTTTGAAAGCACTCAATCCAATCTATGCCTACAGACTGCTTGTTGAATATCCAAATGGTTTTTGGCTTTTGGGCGCAGTCTTTCTTTGTACAACTGGTGCTGAAGCATTATATTCAGATTTAGGGCATTGTGGAAAAGAAAATATCCGCATTACTTGGATTTTTGTCAAAATTGCTTTGTTGACTAATTACCTTGGTCAAGGTGCTTGGTTAATGCATCAAGGAAATGATTTGTTGAATGGTCAAAATCCATTTTACGCAATTATGCCTGAATGGTTTTTGATTATTGGAATTATAATTGCAACATTAGCAGCTATTATTGCTTCTCAAGCTTTGATAAGTGGTTCTTTTACACTAATTAATGAAGCAATTTCATTAAACTTTTGGCCAAGAGTATCTTTGAAAAATCCTACCAATCTAAAAGGACAAATTTATATTCCATCGGTTAATACCATTCTTTGGATTGGTTGTGTTATGATGATTTTATATTTCAAAAATTCGGCTCATATGGAAGCAGCCTATGGTTTTTCTATAACAATAGCTATGTTGATGACATCTATACTATTAACTTATTATTTAGTATTCATAAAGAAAGTTAATAAAATATGGGTGTTTGTTATCTTGTTTATCTTTTCTGTTATAGAGGTTTCATTTTTTATAGCCAATGTTGTTAAAATCAAAGAAAGATGGATGTTTTTGTTCTTCGAATTATTCATTTTTATGGTTATGTATGTTTGGTATTTTTCGAGAAAGATTAATAATAAGTTTTTAAAATTTGTGAATTTGAAAGAGCAAACTACTTTGTTGAACGAATTAAGTTCTGATGATGTTATTCCAAAATATGCCACTCACTTAATTTATCTTTCAAAAGCTGATAAAGTATATGAAATAGAAGAAAAAATCATTAAATCTATTTTTGCTAAAAAGCCCAAAAGAGCAGATGTTTATTGGTTTTTGCATATCAATAGAACCAATGAGCCTTTTACTTTGGATTATGATGTAGTGGAATTATTGGATGATAAGGTAATAAAAGTTGTACTGAATGTAGGTTTTAGAGTGCAACCAAAAGTAGAATTATATTTCAAAAAAATAGTTCAAGATTTAGTAAGCAAAAAAGAATTAAATCTTCACATCCGTCCAGATGGTTCTACAAAATACAATCACGAGCCTGATTTTAAATTCGTAATTCTTGAAAAATTTATTTCAGTTGAAAATGAATTTGGAGTAAAAGATGATTGGTTATTGACATCTTATTTTTGGTTGAAAAAATTATCTTTGTCTGATGAGAAAGCTTTTGGTTTAGACAAAAGTGATGTCGAAATTGAAGAATATCCAATGGTATATGTACCAACACAAAATGTATCATTGAAAAGAAAGTAAGATGAAAAAAATACATTTGTTAGCAACACTATTTTATTTTGTAACCTATTCACAAGAAAATAAAAATCCATTTAGTTATTCTGGTTATATAGAAACGTATTATAGCTATGATATTGGTAATCCAGATAATCACCTTAGACCAAGTTATGCCTACAGCCACAATAAGCATAATGAATTGAATCTTAATTTAGGTTTTGTAAAAGTTAGTTATACAAAAGACAACCTTCGGGGAAACCTTGCTTTAATGGCTGGAACATATCCAGAATATAATTTGGCGAGTGAAGAAGATGGCTTAAAAAACATTTTTGAAGCAAATGTTGGAGTAAAAATTTCTTCAAAACATAACCTATGGATAGATGCAGGAATAATGCCATCGCATATTGGTTTTGAAAGTGCCATAGGTAAAGATTGTGTTAATCTAACAAGAAGTTTGCTAGCTGATAATTCCCCATATTATGAAACTGGCGTAAAACTTGGCTATACATCACCTTCAGAAAAATGGTATTTGGCTCTAATGTATCTTAATGGATGGCAGCGTATAAAGAAAATTGATGGTAATCAAACGCCTGCATTTGGAACTCAAATAACCTATAAACCAAATATCAAAACGACTTATAATTTTAGTACATACATAGGTAATGAACAACCAGATATAGTCAGAAAGTTTCGTTATTTTAATAATCTTTATGCACAATATAAATTAAACGATAAAACGAGTTTTACAGCAGGATTTGACTTAGGTTTTCAGGAATCTGAACTAGATGACAAAAGTTTTGATTGTTGGTTTTCACCAATACTTATTGCACAATATAAACCAACAGCAAAAATACAGTTAGGATTTAGAGGTGAATATTATCAGGATAAAAACGAAGTTATTGTCAATACAGGAACTGATAAAGGTTTTGATGTCTTTGGTGGTTCAATAAACTTTGATTATCTAATTTCTGAAAATGCAATGTTTAGGATAGAAGCTCGAAGTTTAAGTAGTAGAGATAAAATATTTCAGCACTATGAAAAACCTGTAAACTACAACACATTTTTTACAACTTCAATTACACTTTCATTTTAATGCAATACCATAATTTTCTTGGTAGTAATAGCATTTGTTTCCGATTTTATTTTGATGAAATAAATACCATTTGCTAAATTAGAAACATCAATTGTGTAGTTTTTATTGTTATTGAATGAGTTTTGATTAAGAACTATTTTACCAGTAAAATCAATCAACTCTATTGATTTCAAATTGTTTTTTAATAAGTCAATAGTAACAATATTCTTGGCTGGGTTTGGATAAATTGATACTGTATCAAAATCAACTAGGTTGTTGCTTAAATTGCAATTTGTAGCATTTCCAGGCAAATGATTATCAAGCCAGTTAATTCGCGTTGTAATCCAGTTTTTAAACTTTGTGATTTGTCCAGCAAATGTAGCAGGATCATTATCCAATTCGGGAGTTCCAGTGGAAACTCCTAGATTGCCCCATTTTTCAAAATGTCTGTTTTGTGCAGCGTTCAAGTAGGTAGCAGTATTATCAATATAGGCAAATAGGTTCGGAATACTCAAGGCAGAATTTCTCAATTCTACCCATCTGCATTTTAATTGATTTTGAAAATTAACATCTTGCAATAGTCGAATATACCAACCAGTTGAGTTAACATCTGGGTTGCAGTCATTGATAAGATATGCCCAACCAGAACCATCTGTAACCGATAATGATGGACATTCATTGATGTTTTTCCAAGCCCAATCAAAATCCCAAACAGGACCAGCTTTTAACTTTGCTAACGATGTTTGGCTATCCTTATCTTTGTGAAAATAACTACTTTTTCTAAAACCATCGTTATTTCTAGACAATTCATTGATGATAAAGTAATCGATAAAGGATTCAACATCGATGTATTTCTTGTATCCAGTATCTGGATTAGTAAAATTTTGACTGTATAATGCGTTCTCAAAATCATTGATGAAGTTAGCAATATATACTTTTTGCTGAGGTGTAATTACATCATACTTAGGGTAACTATAAGCCAATCCAACTTGCATTCCGGGATAATCTATCGGGCTATGTGAAAGTTCCCAACCAGTATTGTTGTCCCAATAATCATTTTTGATGATATAACCTCCAGTTAAATCAATACCTGTGTTTTCATCAGGATTTAGCTTTGCAATATCCACTCTATCATTATCTCTTTTGATAGTTTCGCTCAACAGATAAACACCTTGATAGACGCCATTAATAACCACTTCACAATGCTTGGTTCTACAACCATAATGTCCCATTTCTGAAAAAAGATTATACGCCAGTTGATTTCGCATAAAAACTTTGTCATTGTAATTAGCCAATAATGCCCAATCATTTTCTTGAGGCATTCCTAGTAATGAAACATTCAACTCTTGTTCAGCTTCGTCAAGTGTTTCAATTTTATATGGTTTTTGGGGTAATATTTGCGAATAATTACCTCTTATTTCTATACTAATTTTTCCGTTATAATTATTAGGAACATCGGTTACTGAATTCATGTTTCCAACACCATTATCAATAATTTTCATGGTGCCAATTATTGATGGTTCATCTACAATTTGTTGAGTAGTATTTATAATGACAATAGGAAGATTTGAAGAAGTAAAAACAAATGGAGTAGGAGCATTGGAACCAAAAGTTATACTCCAGTTTATCAATGTTCCTTCGTCTTGCGGATAAGTATCTAGTATGCGTAACTTCCAAATTCCATTACCATTTTGATTATTGTTTACATTACCAATTGTCTCTTGAGGTTTGTATGTGCCAGTATATGGAGCAACTCCACTAACAATAGATGTAGCAGCCGATTGCGAAAAACAAGTATTCGTAAAATTATCGCTATCGCCACCAATTCCCGAAAAAAGATTGGATAATGTTCCATCTGGAGAAACCAACCAAATATTTAAATCTGAATTCCAAGTATGAGTAATATTAAGGCAAACTTGCGTTAATCCAAAGCTTGAGTTCAATGTGTTTTGTGATAACCCATTAACATTTATAGAAAATTCAATTACATGTTGATTATCTGTAATAATACCACCAGTTCCGTTGAAAGTTTGAGATAAACAGAAGTTGTAAAAGAAAAGTAGTAATAGTAATTTTTTTTTCATCATCATAAATAAAAGGTTGTGTCTAACAATCCGCCATATTAACAGTTACGGCTAATCCACCTTCAGAAGTTTCTTTGTATTTTGAATTCATGTCCTGAGCGGTTTTCCACATAGTATTGACCACTTTGTCCAAGGGAACTTTTGCATTTTTTGCATCGGTTTCTAGTGCCAATTCTGCGGCGTTTATTGCTTTTATTGCTCCCATAGTATTGCGTTCTATACAAGGTATTTGAACCAATCCACCAATAGGATCACAAGTTAGACCAAGATGATGTTCCATAGCTATTTCTGCTGCCATTTGTACTTGATCTGGTGTTCCACCCATAACTTCACACAAAGCTGCTGCTGCCATTGCCGATGAAACGCCAATTTCTGCCTGACAACCACCCATTGCAGCCGAAATGGTTGCGCCTTTTTTGAATATGGAACCTATTTCGCCAGCAACCATCAAGAATTGTTTGATTTCTTTTTCGCCAGCTTGATGATTTTCTATAACCATATAATACATCAAAACAGCAGGAATTACACCAGCACTACCGTTTGTTGGTGCAGTTACAACTCTTCCTAATGAAGCATTTACTTCGTTGACAGCCAAGGCAAAACAAGAAACCCATTTCAAGATTTGTCTGAACTTAACTTCGGTTTTTCTTATTACTTCTAGCCATTCTTGAGGAGAATTATAAGGTAGTTCGCCAATAAGGTTTTGATGCATATCAAAAGCTCTTCTTCTCACGTTCAATCCGCCAGGAAGAATACCTTCGCTGTGACAGCCAATGTACATACACTCAAGCATCGTGTTCCAAATACGCATCAATTCGTTATGGATTTCCTCTTCTGTACGCATGGCTTTTTCGTTTTCAAAAACGACTTCAGAAATTGATTTATTCAGTGTGTTACAATAATTTAGTAACTCTTCTGCATTTTGTATTGGGTAAGGAAAAGCACATTTTATTTTGTGTTTTTTCTTGGCATTATTTCGTTCTTCTTTCACCACAAAACCACCACCAATAGAGTAGAAAGTAGAGGAATACTCTGTATCGTCAAGAAGAAAAACTGTAAACGTCAATCCATTGGCATGAAAGGGTAGAAAATTTCTATTGAAAATAATATCTTCTTCTGGAAAGAATGGAACGGTTGTTTGTTTTCCAAGATGAAGAACCTTTTGAGTATTGATGTCATTAATTATTTTGTCAATATTTTCAACAGGAATATACTCAGGATCTTGACCCGATAATCCAAGCATAACAGCCAAATCAGTAGCATGACCTTTACCCGTTAACGATAAAGAACCATAAAGATTTACTTTGATGTAATTGACTAATTCTAGTGTTTGGTTTTCTTTTAACTCCTGCAAAAACCTTTCGGCAGCACGCCATGGACCAAGCGTATGTGAACTTGATGGACCAACGCCAATTTTTAACATATCAAATACCGAAATGCATTCTTCCATAAACTAAATCGATTGAGTTGAGCAAATATAGGGATTTAGTTTTTTATTTGGAGTTAGGGTTTTTCTATTGTTTTGACAGCTTGAAAATTAATAAAAATGAAGTTATTAAGACTTAAGGCAAAACTATATTTCAATGATTTTTGGTTTTGAGTTGCGGTTTCATGAATTCGTTTTCTCTCAGTGGAAATAGAACTTCTTCATTAAAATAGGGTTGATATTAAAAAAATAAAGAAGTTGTGACGAGAAAAAGGTTAGGAAGTACGTTACTTTTCATTATTTAATTCTATTAGTCTCTCATAATAATCTACTTTCAAATCGAATGATTTATTATGGCCGTTTTCAAATCCTACAACGTATTGGTCTATGAATTTTACTTTTGAAAATTCTTCATTTTTATCTTCTTCATTTATCTCAAAAAATACGCTATCAGTAATTAGCACTCTTTCATTTTTAGTTTTAAATATTTTAATTGAATTTTTGTTAATGTTTTTTCCATAAACCCAATTTGTTGTTGTGTAATTGTTTGTTAACCAACCACCAAATTTTGGAAATGAATTAACATTCCATCTGCATGTTTAAGAATTGTATAAGTGATTATACTTAATTGATAAATTAAAAGCATTCATAATAGATTTTACTCCAGCTTTTAACTCAAACTGTAAAATAAAATCAAACACTTGAGTATTACCTTTTATAAATTCAGATAAATTCTTTAAGTCTGTTTTTGGATTAGCAGTTATAATTTTACATCCTGCATGTTTTGCATAGTATCTGTACAAATTTAACTTTTCTAATTCCCAATTTTCACCATATATTTTTTCAAAATTTATATTTCGAGATATTAAGATTTCTTCATGGTTTTCTAAACAAAATTCTACGAATTTATCATAAGCGTCGTCATGTGAACGAGTTAAATTATTATTGCAGTTTATGCATATAACTTTAGGGAATTTTAAAACTTTGTCTTTGTAAGAATTGATTTCAATGATATTTCTACTTATGTAAAAACCATTTATTTTTTTTCCAAGAGATTTTTTTAAATCCGATGCTTTAAATTTATGCTCCGCTGAGTCGGCAATATTTCCACATATCCAACAATTTGTCATGTTTTCAAGATTTGTATTTTAATATAGCTCACAACAAGAAGCTCTTAAAGTTTGCTCTTTAAGCTAAAATACAAAATATTTTAAGAAAAGTATGAAGTAAAAACCACAACCCACTCATTTTTCACAATTGCAATTCAATTTTGAATTTTAACCTTGAATAAGTATTTTTGAAATTCATTATTGATACCATGAAAATAGTTATTTCTCCAGCAAAATCGCTTGACTTTGAAAAACCAATTCCTACTGATAAATTTTCGGAAGGAATATTTTTGAAACAAGCCACAACTATCCAAAAAACTCTTAAGAAAAAGAAACCAAAACAATTGATGGAGTTGATGGATATTTCGCCCAAACTTGCAGAACTCAACTGGCAACGCAATCAAGATTGGGCTTTGCCTTTTACTAAAGAGAATGCTAGACAAGCTGTTTTTGCTTTTGATGGCGATGTATATCAAGGATTGGATGTCTATACTTTGTCAACCGAAAAACTAGACGATTTGCAAGATAGATTACGCATACTTTCGGGATTATATGGTTTACTGAAACCGCTAGATTTAATTCAGCCCTACAGACTAGAAATGGGGACAAACATGGCTATTGGCAAGAATAAAAACCTGTATGAGTTTTGGAAAAAAACAATTGCCAAATCGTTGAACGACGAATTAACAAAAGGCGAATTGTTGATCAATCTTGCTAGTAATGAATATTTTAGTTCCGTTGATGTGAAGTCTTTGAAAGTTCCTGTGATAACTCCAGAATTCAAGGATTACAAAGATGGCAAACTAAAAATGATTAGTTTTTTTGCCAAAAAGGCGAGAGGTTTGATGGTGCGTTATATCATTGATACCAATGCGCAAACCATAGATGATTTGAAAGGTTTTAATTATGAAGGTTATGCTTTTGATGCGAACTTAAGTACTCATAACAAACTTGTTTTTACACGATAAAAAAAGCTCCAAATCTGGAGCTTTTTTATTTATGTTGTAAAATATTCTTCGTAGTCTTGTATAATTTCTTTACTGACTTTTCGCTGGTCACGAGCTAGTTCTCTCATGGCATCAACACCTTTTTTTGCACATCTTTTTACTTTTTCGAGCTTTACAGTAAAATCAACAAGTTTGTTTTCATCTTCTGGATTGAGTTTTCCTTTTAGTTCTTTTACGAATGATTTGAACTCTTTCAGGATTATTCTGTTTTGCTCATATTCATCCCTTAAATCATCATGTAATTCATTAATTTCTTTTGCAATGTCGTTGTTGTGATACTCACTCTTTTTGCAAATGTCATGTAAAATTTTGCTTTCTCTGTTTAAAAATAGTCCCATGATTACAGATTTTTTAAAATGACTAAAATCAAAGTTACTAAAACAATTTCAAAATTTAAAATTTTGTTAATAAGTTGTTTTATAGTATTTTATGTTAGTGCATTGCTTCGCTCAAGTCTGCTTTGTTTTTTCCTTTTTTCACCATGATTATTATTGGAATACAGAGCAGAAATAATATCCCTAAGTATAAAAACACATCCATATATGACATTACTGTACTTTGTTTTGTAACCGATAAGTCAATGATTTTATTGGCTTTGTCCAAAGCTTCATTTGGGCTAAATCCTTTTGACATAAAGCCCTGTTGTAGCATATTTATTCTATTTTGTACGTTCGCTTTTGTAGCATCAATATTCGCTATTAAATCCACTCTGTGTTGTTGACTAAATCTTGCGATATAAGTAGTGATGATTGCGATACCAAATGAACCACCCAATTGGCGCATCATGCCAGTAAATGCAGCACCTTCGCCAATATTTTTCCCTTTTAATGAAGAAAGCGATAAAGTTGTTATTGGAACAAATAACAATCCTAAACCTATTCCTCTAAAGATTAATGGCCAAAAAAGATGTTCGCTTCCTGTGTCTGGCGTCATGACGTTGTGCATCCAAAAAGTAAAAATGAAGAATATAAAAAATCCAACAGCTACCATGTAGTTTTGAGGCACACCTTTTTGTATTAATTTACCAATGATTGGCATCATAAAAGCTGTTGTCAATGAGCTTGGAATTAGCAACAAACCTGCATCTGTAGCTGTCCAACCCAATATTGCTTGTGTATATATAGGAATAATAAATGTTGAACCATATAACCCGAAACCTAATATAAAACACATGATAGTTCCTATTTTTAGATTTTGATCACTAAGTACTTTTAAGTTTACTATGGGATATTTATAAACCGTTTCCCGCCAAATGAAGAA
Source organism: Flavobacterium lutivivi (assembly GCF_014642275.1). Taxonomy (GTDB): domain Bacteria; phylum Bacteroidota; class Bacteroidia; order Flavobacteriales; family Flavobacteriaceae; genus Flavobacterium; species Flavobacterium lutivivi. Next base: position 99,652 of record NZ_BMIM01000004.1, on the reverse strand, counting down.
GAACAATCCCAAAAAACTAATGATGCTCAAAGTAGTAATGATGGAATCATTGAACCAATCATCTTGTTGTCCGTGTTCTAAGACATATTGTAGCGAACCGATGAATGCTGAAAGAAAAACAATTCCCCACCAATCTACTTGGTTTGCTTTTAATTTTTCACTGTATTTTGGACTTCTAACATAAGATAGCGTTAAGATAGTTGCTGCAATTCCAATAGGAATATTAATGTAAAATATATAAGGCCATGAATAATTATCAACCAGATAACCACCCAATGGTGGACCAAGAGTAGGACCAACTATTACTCCCATTCCATAAATTGCTTGCGCCATTCCTCTTTTTTCAACGGGATAACTCTCAGTAATTATAGTTTGGGCTGTTACTAGCAAAGCTCCACCACCAAGTCCTTGAATAAATCTAAAAATGATAAGTTCCCAAATATCAGTAGCGTTTCCGCAAAGAAAAGATGAAACAGTGAATATGATTATCGATGCAGCAAAGTAATTTCTTCTTCCAAATTGTTGTGAAAGCCAGCTTGTCATGGGTATTACAATAACATTTGCAATGGCATAAGCAGTAATTACCCAAGCAATATCTGTTAGAGAAGCTCCAAGACTGCCTCGCATGTCGTTGAGCGCAACATTTACTATTGTAGTATCAACGATTTCTAGAAGAGCACACAAAACAGCTGTTATTGTGATAATAACTCTTCGAAAACCATATTCAACTAAATCTTCTTGAACAACTGGTTGTTTCATAATTATTTTAGATGCACATCTACTTCAACATTCATTCCTGGTCTCAACAATTTTATTTTTTCTTTATCATTGTTTGCTGTTAGACTAATTTTTACAGGAAGTCGTTGTATCGTTTTTACAAAGTTTCCTGTGGCATTATCTGGAGGCAATAGTGAAAATCGTGCGCCAGTTGCTGGAGAAAATGAAGTGATTTCGCCTTCAAATTCATCATCGGGATATGCATCAACTTTTAAAGTTACTTTTTGTCCAACTCTCATTTTGTTCAATTGGGTTTCTTTAAAGTTAGCAACAACCCATGATTGTTCGCTGTTGATGATATAGAATAATGATTGACCCGATTGTACCATTTGTCCAGGTTGAATATCTATTGTCGAAACTTGTCCATCGATAGGCGCAAGAATTACTGTATATTCTAGATTCAATTTCGCAGCTTCTAATGCTGTTTTTGCTCTTTTGATATTCGCAGCGGCAACTTCGGTTTGCTTACTTGATACTATTGATTTTGATTCTACCACTTTCTTTTGATAAGAAGATGCTGCTTTTTGTTGTTGAAGGATTTTCAATTGATTTTCAGCTTCTTGTTTTGTTGCCAAAGCCTGTTCATATTGCTGTTTTGTGATTGATTTGTTTTTGTAGAGGTTTTCAAAACGATTAAAATCATTTGTAGCTCGCCATAATTTTACTTTAGCGTTTTCTATCGAGTTGTTAGCCGATTGCACATTGGCATCAGAAACAGAAACGCTAGCTGTTGAGCTTCCAATATCCGCTTTTGCTGCTTCAAATGAGTTTTCTGCTGCCAAAAGAGCTGCGTTTGCATCTTCAAATTTTACAAGGTAATCTCTGTTGTCAATAGTGAAAAGCGTATCTCCTTTTTTTACAAAATCATTATCATTAACATAAACTTTCTTCACAAAACCGCCTACTCTTGGAATGATAGGACTCATATTTCGTTCTATTTGAGCATCATCAGTAGTTTCGTGTGCTTGGCTGTGAATGTATTTATATGCACCAAACAAAAGACCGATAACTACTATTATTATGAGTAAAAATTGAAATTTTTTATTTTTTTTCTTAGTATTTTCCATGATTAGATTTTTAGTTTTGAACGATATTTAATGATGATAATAATTTTCCTGAGGCATATTGTAGTTCGTAGTATTTTTGCGCTATGTCTGCTTTTGAAAGGGCTTGATTTATTTTGGCTTTCAACTCTTCTACATCTCCTTCAAGTAAATCATTGGTAGTAGCCAGACCATTGTCAAACTTATCTTTTAGAATTCTATAATTTTCTGAGGCTTGTTCGACTGCTTTATCATAGACCAATGATTGTCTCAATGAAAGTTTGTAGTTTTCTTCTGCTTCGTGATTTTCTTCTTTAATCCTATCATTTAGTATAGATGTTGATTGCTTTATTTCTTGATATTTACTCTCGGCAAGTTTAACTTCTTTTTTGTTTTTGAAAATATTTGAAAGGTCATAACTCAACCCAACGCCAATATTCATAGCATTGGAAACCTCTAAAACATTCTTCAAATTGAAAGCAATATAACCTCCAATTAATGATACAGAAGGATAGTAATTTGATTGTGCAACTTTTATAGCTTTTTCAGATGCTTCTTGTTGAAGTTGTAATGCAGCCAAATCGTTTCTATTACCTGAAAAAGCTGTGTTTTGATTGGCACTCATTTCTTTTTTTACATTCTCAATATCAATATCGATTATAGTATTTTCTGGAAATTTTAGAATTGTTGTCAATTCATAATTAATTACAGTGATGTTCTTTTTTGCGGTTTCAAGTGCTAATTGTGTATTTGATTCTTGAAGCTGTGCTTTCAGCAAATCATTATGTGCCAATAATCCATTATCTTCCATAGCTTGAAAATCCTTAACTCTTTGCTGAGCACTTTTTAGGTTATCTTCTAATAACTTCTGTAATTGTTGTGATTTATAAAGATTTGAAAAAAGTTCTACAATACGCAATCCAATTTGCTCATTAGAATGTTTATTATTGAATTTTGCAGCTTCATAAAGTTTTTCTGAAGCAGCAATACTATTTTTGAGTTTGAAACCATTAAAAACGGGCATATTTGCACTGATTTGACCTAAAATTAGTTGCTCTACTTCAGGAAAAGAACTACTTCCAGCAGAACTACCAGAATTATTTAATTTTGAGTTCACATCAGCTTGAGTAAGTTGTAACCATTGTCCAGAAGCTTTGATGTTTGGATATTGATTGTTTTTCATAGTTTCCATTTCAAGTTTGGCTGTAGAAACTTTCGTGTTAGAAAGTAATGCTTCGTTACTGTTAGTTACGGCAATCGAAATAGCTTCTTTGAGTGAAAGAAGTTTGTGTTCTTGTGCTGCAATCAAATTTGCATACAAAAACAAAATCAGAACAATTCTTAAATTATTTTTCATGAGTAAGTAAGGCGTTTATGGTTTTTTGAATGTATGGAGTAAGAGTTTCTTGAATATATTTTTCATATTTTTCTTCTGTATCAAGGAGCAGCAAATCTATATAGTAAACTTTATTCATGTGAAAATGAATGTAGCTACCAATAATGATCGTTGGAAGAAGGGCAATGTTGATGTCATTGGAATAAAAACCTTTTTCTTGACCTTCTTTTACAATTGCTTCAATAAATTTTAGATTTTCCTTTTTTAGTTGAATGAATTCTTTAAAATTCAGTTCTCTTTTTTTATTGCTCAGTTCAAAATGAAGAATTTGATAAATACACCTATTAGAGTGAATTCTATTGACGTAAGTATAAATGAGTTTGTTCATTTTTTCTACAGGAGAAATGTTTTCTTGCGAAACACTTTCTAGAGTCAGTTTCATACTGCTGACACGATAGAGTAGAAGAGCTTCTAGCAATTTCTCTTTTGAGCCAAAATAGTATGATATCATTGCTATGTTAACATTGGCAGCTTTTGCAATATCTCGAACAGATGTTCCGTCAAAACCTTCTTCTGCAAAAAGCCTTTCGGCAGCAATTATTATTTCGATTTGTTTTTCGTTGAATAACGACATAAATGATTATAATTAAAAACAGCGCAAAGTTAAACAATTGTTTAAATTAAACGTTTGTTTAAATTTATTTTAACATTGTTTTTTCATCAAAACATCAATAGATAAAATCTATCTTAATGTTTTAAATAAATGTAAATCAATCATCTGAATACATTTATATAAAGTATAATTTTGAATTAAAAAAAGGTGAATTTTACAAAAGCCAATTTTTAATAATTGTTTCTCCGTTAGGAGTTAAAATGCTTTCCGGATGAAACTGTATTCCTTTTACATTGTAGTTTTTGTGTCTTAGCGACATTATTTGATTGTCATTATTGACAGAAGTGATTTCTAAATCATAAGGAAAATTATCATTGGAAACTATCCACGAATGGTATCTTCCAACGGTTATTGGGTTTGAAATATCTTTGAATAAATCTTCGTTTTCACCTGTCTTGAAAATTTCATCAGCTTCTCCGTGTGTTACTGATTGTTGATTCTCTAGTTTAGCGCCAAAAAATTCCGCAATGGCTTGATGGCCAAGACATATTCCTAGTATAGGTTTTTTTTTGTGATACGTTTCAATAATTTTTAATAAAATCCCAGCTTCATTTGGCAATCCTGGACCTGGAGAAAGAAGGATTTTGTCGTAATCCAGTAATTCATCTATTTCTAGCTCATCGTTTCTAAAAACAGTAACCAATGCGTCGTGTTTCTCTAGATAATGAACCAGATTAAAAGTAAAGCTATCGTAATTATCAATGACTGCTATCTTCATTCAATGGATTTTTGGACTGTAAATATAATCAAACCTTCAGTTTGTTTTAATATTGTTTTTTTAGTTTATATAAAACGAATTAACTTATTGGTTAACAATAAAAAAAAGCCTTTCATAATGAAAGGCTTTTAAAAATTAAAATATTTAATTAGAACTCTAATTTAACACTTACTTCAAAATCATCGTTAATAGTTTTGTCACCCAAGTCACTGAAGAAACTTCCTGAGCCATATTTAATATCATACTTAGTTCTGTCAATTTTAAAGTTTGAAGTTGCAGTATTTCCACTAACAGTTATGTCAAAAGTAACAGGTTTTGTAATTCCTTTGATAGTTAAATCAGCAGTTACTGTATAAACACCATTTCCTTTTGAACCTATTTTTTTAAACACTAAAGTAGCTGTTGGGAATTTAGCAGTACCAAAAAAATCGTCAGCTTTCAAATGCCCATCAAGTTTTTGTTTCCAATCACCAGTTAAGTCTGTAGCTCCAATAGTAGTCATATCTACAGTAAAATTACCACCTTTTAAAGCGCCTTTTTGGAATACCAAAATACCTTCTTTAAATTTTACAGTTCCAGTATGCTCACCAGTTACTTTTTTTCCTACCCAAGTAATGTTGCTTTTTTCAACATTTATTTTCTTGTTTTGCGCTTGTGATACAGCTGTTCCAGCAATTACTAATAATGCTAATGCTAATGATTTAATTGTTTTCATAATTTGTTTTTATAAAGTTAAAAATAATTCTTTTTCCGATTTTCTGACTTTTTTCAGGTGTTGAAGGCCATCTTCTTCGTGTCTGTAACCTATGGTTGCTACGAGGGAAGCATTCAATCCAAGTTCATTTAAACCTAATATTTCATTGTATTTTTGTGGTTCAAAACCTTCCATAGGTGTAACATCTATTTTTAATTCAGCAGCAGCATTCAACAGATTGCTTAGTGCGATATAGGTTTGTTTTGAAGTCCAAATATTTTTTACATCAACTGGTAATGTGTTTATAAAGTTTTTTACAAAATCTTTATACCCTTGTACAGCTTCCATTTGAATTTCACGAGTAGTCGTTAAATTATCAAAGTATTCATCAACATGTTGTTCGCTAAAATTTGTAATATTAGCAAAAACAACCAAGTGCGAAGCTTCTACAATTTGAGCTTGTCCCCATGATGCCGATTGAAGTTTTGCTCTCAATTCTGGGTTTTCAACTAGTATTACTTTGTAAGGTTGTAAGCCAAATGATGAAGCCGAAAGTCTTATTGCTTCTTTTAATGTTGCTAAATCTTTTTCACTAACTTTTTTTGTAGTGTCAAACTTTTTTGTTGCATAACGCCAGTTTGCGTTTTCTATAAAATTGCTCATAATTAATTGTCTAATGTTCTATATTTTTCTAATAAAATGTTTAACTGTTTTAATTCATTTTCTTCCAAATTTTTCGAAAAAAAATGTTCGTGTTCTATAACTTTAGGATCAAGTTCTGATAATAATTCTAGCCCTTTATTGGTGATTGTTATCTCCATTTTTCGTCTGTTATTAGGACAAATTTCCCTTGTAACCAATTCTTTCAAAAGAAGTTTATCAATCAATCGGGTAGTGTTGCTGTTTTTTGTAATCATTCTTTCTTGAATATCGCACATGTTTGCAGGATTTCCTTTTTGACCACGCAAAACTCTCAAAACATTGTATTGTTCTCCAGATAAATCATAAGGTTTTAAAACTTCATTCATTTTTTCTGTGACAATGCTTTGGGTATAAAGTATGTTTAGGATAACTTTTTTGCTATCGTCTAATTCAACTTTAGTTTTTATAATATCCTCAATTTTCATTTTGTTATCGTTGATATTTGTAGGCACAAATGTAGTAAGTTTTTAATTTGTATATACAAATGTGGTGTTATTTTTTTGTTAAAATTTAATTCTTCCTATGAAAGAGTGGATGATTAAAGAGGAGATGTTATATTTGTTGTAAAAACAACAATATGGATTTATCACAAAAAGATTGGATTGAAAAACTAAATAACGATTCAAATGCAATAATTCTAGATGTTAGAACTGATGATGAATGTGCCGATGGAATTATTCCTAATTCTATAAATATTGATATATACAAAGGACAAGGTTTTGTTTATAGAGTAGAGGAATTGGACAAAACAAAAAATTATTACGTTTACTGTAAATCTGGCGGAAGAAGTGCTCAAGCTTGCCATATTATGAATCAGTTAGGGTTTCAAAACACCTACAATTTACTTGGTGGTTTTTCGCAATGGCAAGGTGAAGTTGTTTTTCCCGAAGAATAATTTATGAAGAGTAAAGGTTTTTTTCTGATAGGAATTGCGTTGCTACTGTTTTCATGTAAGACTGCTTATCTCGATTCGACTATTTCTTTAGAAAAGAAAGATATTGAAAAGCAAACTGATTCTACTGCCTTTGTAAATTTGAAAAATTACAGTTCCGACTTTGTTTTTGAAATGAAATATGCAACAAGTGATAATTTCTTAAAAGAAAGTGTTTATCCTTGCGCAGAGTGTTTTCTTCAGGCAAAAACGGTTAAGCATTTGTTAGAAGCTAATAAACAGTTCTTGGCGTTGGGCTATAGAATTAAAATTTATGATTGCTATAGGCCAAAATCCATCCAAAAGAAAATGTGGAAGATAGTTCCAGATGCAAATTATGTTGCTAATCCAAAAAAAGGTTCTATTCATAATCGTGGTGGAGCAGTCGATATAACTCTAGTAGATTCGCTTGGTGTAGAGCTTGATATGGGAACAAAATTTGATTTTTTTGGTGAAGAAGCTTCGCATAATTATCAAAACTTTCCCGAAAATATTTTGAAAAACAGAATGTTTTTAAAAGAGATAATGCTCAAAAACAATTTCAAATCGTTCGATTCAGAATGGTGGCATTATAATCTTGCTGGTAGTAACAAGGATAAGATTTACAACCTAAAATGGAATTGTCATTAATTATCGACACATTTTAAGTAATCAATAAAGTAGTTTTCAGGTTCATATTTTATATTGTCTAACTCTGATGTAAATTCTGTTTTAAAAGGATAATCAATAGTTTCGCCGTTGGCAGAAACACGCATGAATGTAACTTTTGACGTTTTTAAATCTTCATAATTTTCCTTAGCAAATACAAATGTTCCATGCGTTAACCTGTTGTTTCCTTTTTCATTTCTAACCAATGTTCCGCACGTGTCTTTGCCCGCATGAAGTAGTGTAACTATTTTTCCGTTATTGAGCTGAAGATATAATTTTGTGTTTTTGTCAATGCAAAAGGCTTTAATAAAATCTTCACTTTGTTGAATTAATTGAAAATCCAAAGCTATAATTCCATTGTCGCTAGCCAGCGAAAAGAAAATTCTTGTGCTGTTTCCAGCAAAACTGCGTTCAAATATTTGATATGATTTGGTTGATTTATAAGTTCCTAAACTATCAGTAACATCAGTGTCCAATACACAAGGTTTTTGTCCAAAACTCAATATCGTTGTTAGTAGAATAGCAATAGAAAATATCTTTTTCATCTTCGTTTAAATTTTTGTGCAAAGTAAAACTATTTTAGAATTATTTACATCTGTTGTAAAAAAAGTATATAAATCTCCGCCATCTTTTATTTTCCATTTTTTTCTGATGCTTTCAACGGTTTCTGGAAAGTTTCTAGTGGTGATGTTTGATTTCTTATTTTCAAGAAAACTCTTCATGTTGGCTTTGTTGTATTCAAATGATTTTTGAATTTCAAAAACTCGACCAGGAAAATCAATTAGGTTGCTTGACGTATAAAGATGTGAATGTTGATGTAGTTTTTCTATTCCAAATTGAATAGCAACTTCGTCAAATCCGCCCGATTTCATGATGGCAGCATTGGATTCAAAAATGTATTTTTTTGGAGATGAAAAAACAGGTGTTTGAGTGTGGTTTTTTAAGACAAAATTAAATTCTTCTTTTTTGTTTTTCAGTAGGTTAGTAGTGATTATCTCAATTTTTGATTCTTGTTGTTTTTTTAAGATAAAAAGTAATTCTTTCACTTCGTTTTCTAGCGCAACAACATGAATTGCCGAGATGTTTTTTAATTCTAAAATTGCAGCAGAAATATCAAGAATTGGCGCTGTTTTTATCAAGATGTTCTCAGTAAACTCAAAATAAAAATCCAATAATTCAGGAACATTTGGCAAGCAATCTTTTAGCATGAAAACTTTGCCTTTTGCATCATTTCTTCTAGATGGATCAATATAAATCCAGTCGAATTTTTTGTTTAATTTTTTTAATGTTTCAGTGCTATCACCAACGTAGCATTCAATATTTTTTGACTTCAATTGATTGTAGTTATGCGAAACTATCTTGCTTAAATCTTCGTTCATTTCGCAGTGAACTATGGTTTCAATCTTTTTTGAAAAATAATAATCGTCAACACCAAAACCTCCAGTTAAATCGATCAGTGATTTTCCATCAACTAACGTAGCTTTGTGTTCAGCCGTTTTTTCGGAGGATGTTTGTTCAATAGAAATTCTACTTGGGTAAACTATTTTTTCAGTGTTAAACCAAGTTGGGAGTTTAGATTTTGCTTTTTGCTTCGTGGCAATTTGAGATAATATTTCGCTCCATTCAATTTCAGGGAATGGATTTTTTGTAAGAGCCAATTTGCTTACATCAGCATCAAGATTATCGTTGATGTATTGTTGTATTTCGTCCGAAAGGATTTTAGAAAACATTAAATGCCTTTTGTGAATATTCTAATAAATTTATTGTCAGGAAAAAACTCTTTTCCTATCACTTTTAGGATAGTTAATAACGGAACAGCTATTATCATACCTACAATTCCAAAAAGAAACCCACCAATCAATATAGTTAAAAATATTTCAAGCGGATGCGATTTTACGCTATTAGAAGCTATAATGGGTTGTGTAATGTTATTGTCAATAAACTGAACAATCGAAAAACCAATTACTATGTAAATGGTTGTTGGCAATGCAACAGTTTGAAAGTCTTGATTGATATTTGATAACAATGAAATTATAATTATCAAAGCTGTACTTATTATTGGTCCAAGATATGGAATGATGTTCAATACGGCACAAAGCAGCGCTATGGTGATGGCATTATCAATTCCAAAGATGAGAAGAACAATAAGGTATAGAACAAAAATAATCACCGTTTGTAGAATTAATCCAATGAAATAGCGAGAAAGCAATTCGTTTATTTTTCCAACAGAATTCAGGATTTTGTCTTCATGAGCATCTGGCATCAGCCATTTGGCAGCTTTTATAAAAACATCTTTATCTCTCAACATAAAAAATGTTATGAAAATCACAGAAACTAAACCAACGCTAAAATTGCTAACAAAACTTATTATTGAATTCAACAAATCGGTAATTGATGTAAAATCAATTTTAGAAAGTAGTTTCTCTGGATTCGACATAAGATTGTTTTTAATACCATGAGATTTTAAAAACAATTCAATCTTATCAGATAATAGAACAAAGTTTTTTTCTATTTCTTTAGTGTTTAAAGATGATAAATTGTCTGTTTGTGAGCTGATTAGCGGAATAAGAGTGGCAAATAACCCCAAAATCAAAGCTACAAAAAACACCAAAGTCACTATAATAGCAAAATTGTATCCAAACTTTAGCCTTCGTTGTAAAAAACGTATAATAGGATTAGCAATGAGTGTTAAGATTAGCGAAACAATTAAATAGACAATTACCGTCTGAATTTTATAGAGAAAATAAATAAACAAACAGCACAAAACAATTGTAAAAATTGCTCTCAATATGCCATTGCTTATTTCTCTAGAATTCATGTTTTTTATTTAAAGATAATAAATTAAAAGCTAAAAACGTAATTAAGAATATTTGCACCCATTTTCAGTGCTTTTTCTCGAACTTCTTTTGGGTCATTGTGAACTTCGGTATCTTCCCAACCATCGCCAAGGTCACATTCATAAGTATAAAGCAAGACCAAACGATTTCCTTCGAAAATTCCAAATGCTTGTGGTCTTTTTCCATCGTGTTGGTGAATTTTGGGTAAACCGCCAGAAAAAACGTTTGGTTTTTGAAAAATAGGATGATTTGCCGGAATTTCGATTAAATCATTGCTAGGAAAAATTCGCTTTATTTCTCTACGAATATATTCATCCATTCCATAATTATCATCCACATGTAAAAAACCTCCAGATAAAAGATAATTTCTGAGGTTGATAATTTCAGCATCACTAAAAACAACATTTCCATGACCAGTCATGTGAACAAATGGATAACTGAAAATTTCTGGACTTCCAGGTTCTACAGTTGCTGGTTTTGCTTTAATCTTGGTGTTGATAGTTTGATTAGAATACTTGATAAGATTTGGCAATGATGTAGGGTTTGCATACCAATCGCCACCACCATTGTATTTTAGTAATGCTATTTCTTGAGAAAACCCAAACGTAGTTATTAGCAAAAAAAGAAATTGTATTTTCTTCATAAATCAAAATTCAAAAATCGTTAATCATCAATCTTCATTCACAAAAACTACCGAATGGCAAGCAACCACAGCAGCAGTTTCGGTTCGTAGTCTTGTGTTTCCCAAAGATACAGGAATAAAATTACAATCAATAGCTTGTTGAATTTCCTTAACAGAAAAATCGCCTTCGGGACCAATTAGAATTGTTACATCTTTTGCGGTTTCTAATTCTTTTTTCAATGATTTTTTATCGGTTTCTTCACAATGCGCAATGAATTTTTGGCCACTAATTTCTTTTTTAATAAAGTCTTTATAAGCAATCGGTTCGTTTAGTTTTGGCAAATAATAATGTAAAGATTGTTTCATAGCACTTTCCAAAATCTTCTGAAATCTGTCGGTTTTAATCACTTTTCGTTCGGAATGTTCGCAGATAATTGGAGTAATTTCTTGAATGCCAATTTCAGTTGCTTTTTCCAGAAACCATTCGTAGCGTTCGTTCATTTTGGTTGGAGCAACAGCAAGATGCAAATGAAATTTTGATTTTTCTTGTTTTTCAAACGAATTGATTTTTACGGTACATTTATTATCCGAAGCTATAGTGATTTCAGTAGTAAACAAATAACCAAAACCATTGGTAACATGAAGTATATCGCCTTCTTTTTTGCGTAAAACTTTAACAATGTGTTTACTTTCTTCCTTGTCAAAAACAAATGAAGTTGCGGTTTCGGTGATATTTGGATTGTAGAATAGTTGCATTTATCTGTTGTCGGTTTTCTGTTATCGGTTGAAAATCTTATTTAAAAGAATTCGTGAATTCGTGGTAGCATCAAAACTCAATTCTCGCTTTAGAAACCGTTGATTGGTCAACAAATTTATCATGTAAAAACTTTTGATAACCTACAATTCCAATCATCGCTGCATTATCGGTTGTATATTCAAATTTAGGGATAAAAGTTTTCCAACCGTATTTTCCTTCGGCATTTTTTAGCGTTGTTCTAATACCTGAATTGGCTGAAACTCCACCACCAATTGCTATTTGAGTAATACCCGTTTCGGCAACGGCAAGTTTCAGTTTATCCATCAAAATATCAATGATAATTTGCTGTACCGAAGCACAAATATCAGCTTTGTTTTCTTCCACAAAATTTGGATTTTCGGCGGTGTTTTTTTGAATAAAATATAAAATTTGTGTTTTTAACCCCGAAAAACTAAAGTTCAAACCATCAACTTTTGGTTTGGTAAAAGGATATTTTTTAGGATTTCCTTCTTTTGCAAATTGGTCAATCAATGGTCCACCAGGATAGGGTAGATTGAGTATTTTGGCAGTTTTGTCAAAAGCTTCACCTACAGCATCGTCGGTAGTTTCGCCAATAATTTCCATATCAAAAAAGTTATTTACTTTCACTATCTGCGTATGTCCACCAGAAATGGTCAACGCCAAAAATGGAAACGTCGGTTTGTCAAATCCTTCTTCATCAATAAAATGAGCCAAAATGTGTGCATGCATGTGGTTTACTGCAATCAAAGGAATATTCAATGCCATTGATAGCGATTTTGCAAATGAAGTTCCCACAAGAAGTGAACCCATCAATCCTGGACCTTGAGTAAAAGCAATAGCTGAAAGTTGTTCTCTTGTAACGCTAGCTTTTTTCAAAGCTACATCAATCACGGGAACTATATTTTGCTGATGTGCTCTCGATGCCAACTCTGGAACAACTCCTCCATATTCTTCGTGAATACTTTGTCTAGCTACTATGTTTGATAAAACTTTGTCATTTCTCAAAACAGCAGCAGCAGTATCATCACACGAACTTTCGATGGCTAGTATAAAAACTTCATTTTGTTGCATAAAAGGCACAAATTTTGATTTATATTTGACGATATTTACATTGGGGCAAAAATACGCTTTTTGTAAAGGAAATTATCTTCCCGATTCATAATTTTGTTTGGAAAAAAATAAAAAACATAGCACCAGAAAAAAAGTTATAAAGTACACATTGCGAGTGCTTTTGGTGCTTTTTGTTTTATTGATATCCCTTTCTATAGCGCTTACTTTACCAGTTGTTCAAACAAAAATAGCTCGATATGCAACCGAAAAACTCAATAAAGAGTATGGAACAAATATTCAAATTGATGAAGTTGCAGTAACGGTTTTTGGAGGTGTTAAACTCAAAAAAGTTCTTGTGCTTGATCATCACAAAGACACGCTGATTTATTCTAGCAGGATTAAAACCAACATTCTTGATTTTAAAAAATTAATTGACGGAAGGCTTTTGTTTGGCGATTTGAGGTTAGATGATTTGAACTTGAATATTGTGCATTACAAAAACGAAACAGAAACCAATCTAGATAAGTTTGTAGCGGCTTTTGATGATGGAAAACCAAGCTCCGGAAAGTTTCTATTAACTTCAAAAAACGTTTATATCACCAATGGTCGATTGTTGATGATTGACCAAAACAAACCATCGCCAAAAGAAGCTGATTTCACCAAGTTGAATACGCATTTGAAAAACTTTAAAATCAAAGGACCAAATGTGACCACATTTATAGACGAAATGTCTTTTAAAGATTACAGAGGCGTTTTTGTTGAAAATCTTCAAGCCGATTTTAGTTATACCAAAAAAAGTATCCAGCTTAAAAAACTGAATCTTAAAACAAAGGAGTCTTTCCTTAATGGAGAAGTAGCCTTGAATTATCAGAGAAAAGATTTCAGCAATTTCAATAATAAAGTCATGTTTGATATAAAAATTGATAGCGGAGTTGTCGCAACCAATGATATCAGACACTTTTATGCTGAAATGGGTAAAAATCAAAAGTTTAACCTAAAATCAAAACTCAAAGGAACTCTCAATGATTTTTATGCAACCGATTTGTATCTAGTCGACAGCAATAATTCTGTAATAGTAGGCGATGTAAATTTCAAAAACCTTTTTCCACGAAGTCCTGGTAAATTTTTTATGAAAGGTGATTTTGATAAAATTTCTTCAAATTACAACAACCTTGTAAAATTGCTTCCAAATGTTTTAGGGAAAAAATTGCCAACATCACTGCAAAAATTAGGACAATTTCATTTCACCGGAAAAACCGAAGTAACTCAGAAATATATTGATGCCGATTTTGTTATGAATTCTGATCTAGGATTGGTTGAATCTAATTTGTACATTAATGATATTGATGATATTGACAAAGCGAAATATAAAGGAAACGTAATTTTAGATAACTTCAATGTAGGAGCAATTACCAATCAAAATGATATTGGGTTAGTATCACTGAACATCGATGTAGAAGGTGAAGGTTTTAAACAGAAATATTTGAATACAACCTTTGTTGGCGATATTTATAAGATAAAATATAATGGATATACCTATTCAAAAATTATAGTTGATGGTAAATTCAAGCAGCCATTCTTCAAAGGAAAAGTGTTTGTCAATGATCCTAATTTATACATGGATTTTGATGGATTAATAGACTTAGGGAAAAAAGAAAAAAATATCGATTTCAATGCGCAAATCGATTATGCCAACTTAAAGAAGTTAAATTTTGTCAATGATTCTATTTCGGTGTTCAAAGGAAATATCTCGATAAAAACTACTGGAAATGATTTAGATAATTTCAAAGGTGATGTCACGATTAGCGATGCATCCTATCAAAACAGAAAAGATATTTATTTTATTGATATTCTTCATCTTAACTCAAGTTTTGATGAACAAGGCGAAAGAAATTTAACAATTACTTCTCCAGACATTATTGACGGAAAGATAACAGGAAAATTCAAGTTTGCCCAACTTCAAAAAATGGTCGAAAATTCATTAGGAAGTCTTTATGCAAACTATAAACCCAACAAAGTAATCAAAGGACAACATTTGAATTTTGATTTTGCAATAAAAAGTAAGTTTGTCGAAATATTTTTCCCAGATATTACGCTTTCGCCAAATACAAATTTGAAAGGAAACATCAGTTCAGATTCGCAAGATTTTAAACTCGATTTTACATCTCCACAAATTGTTGCTTTCGAAAATACTTTTGACAATATATTATTGCAAGTTGACAATAGAAATCCACTTTATAAATCCTATGTTCAGCTCGATAGTATAAAAACAAAGTACTATAAAATAAGGGATTTCAGCTTAATCAATACAATTGTAAACGATACACTTCAATTTAGAACTGAGTTCAAAGGTGGTAAAAACGGAAATGATTTTTACAACCTAAATTTATACCACACTATCGATAAGAACAATAATAATGTGGTAGGTTTTGATAAGTCAGAAATGATGTTCAAAGACTATTTATGGTACTTGAATGAAAAAGACGAAGAAACAAACAGAATTGTTTTTGATAAGAAATTAAAATCGTTCTCTTTTGATAATATCAAAGTTACGCATGGCAATGAGGTAATACAACTCAACGGAATTTTATCGGGCAAAACGAATAAGGATTTAAAATTGAATTTTGAAAATGTCAATCTAAACAAAGTGACACCCGATGTGGAAAAATTCAAGTTCGATGGAAAACTCAATGGGGTAATTGACTTTAAACAAGAAGGTCAAGTTTATAAACCTGTTTCAACGGTTTCTATCGATAGTTTGAAAGTGAATGATATTGCCCTTGGCAAACTCAATTTGGATATTAATGGAGATGAAAACCTGCAACGATTTTACTTAAAATCCAGATTAGACAACGAAAATGTAAAATCATTTGACGCAGACGGTTTCTTGGAAGTAGTGGATAATCAAACATATTTAGATGTTGATTTGAGCTTTGATAAATTCAATTTAGGAGTTTTAGGAAAAATAGGAGGAGATGTTATAAAAAATATTAGAGGTTTTGCTTCTGGTACAGCTCGTGTCAACGGAAATGTAAATCAATTAGATTACAACGGTCGTCTTTTTGTAACCGATGCAGGAATGACAATTCCATATCTTGGCGTTGACTATCAGTTTGATGAACGTTCTATTGTTGACGTCACCGAAAATAAATTTATCATTAGAGAGTCAACCATAAAAGATACAAAATTCAATACTACTGGGATTTTAAGTGGTTATATCAAGCACAAGCAATTTGGCGATTGGCAATTAGATTTGAATGTTGAAGCAGATAGATTATTAGCGCTAAACACTCAAGATCATGAAGATGCAGCTTACTATGGAAAAGCTTTTATGAAAGGTTCAGCTTCTATAAAAGGTCCAACCGAAAGCTTGCTGATTAAAGTCAATGCAGAATCTGAAAAAGGAACCGATATAAAAATCCCAATCAGTGATACAGAAGGAGCAGAGGAAAACGGATTTATCACTTTTGTAAATGGCAATGACAAGCAAAACGATAAAAATAAAAATGAAAAGAAATACAATGGCTTAGAACTCGATTTCAACTTTGAAATCAATGATAATGCCGATATCGAAGTAATCCTCAACAGAGATTCTGGTCATGGAATGCGTGGAAGAGGTTACGGAACATTGTTATTTAGAATAAACACTTTGGGCAAGTTTGAAATGTGGGGAGATTTTATAGCCCATTCTGGTACCTATAATTTTAAATACGGTGGTGTTCTTGACAAAAAGTTTGATGTAAAAAAAGGAGGAACAATCGTTTGGACAGGTGATCCAATGGCAGCGGTTCTCAATCTTGAAGCAGTTTATAAAGTAGTTGGTGGTGCTAACCCAGCAGTGCTTTTGGAAAATCCTTCATTTAACAAAAAAGTTGATGTTGAAGTAGTTATTGGCATCAAAGGAAACTTAATGAATCCAGAACCCGATTTCAGTATAAATTTCCCTAATATTGGAAGCGCATTAAAATCTGAATTGCAATATAAATTAGATGATAGAGATGCAAGACAAACCCAAGCATTATACTTGCTTTCTACAGGTGGTTTCCTTAGCCAAGAAGGTGTAAATCAAAGTCAGTTATCGAATAATTTATTCGAGAAAGCATCAGATGTTTTTAATGAAATATTCCACGGAGAAAATGATAAAGTATCCATTTCGCCAGATTTTGTTATGGCAGACAGAACTGCTGGGCTGGAAACTGCTGGTCGTTTTGGTTTAACTGTTTCCTCAACTATTAACGAAAGAATTACCATAAATGGTAAAGTTGGTGTTCCTGTTGGTGGAGTAAACGAATCGGCTATTGTTGGCGATGTAGAATTGCAATACAGAGTAAATGATGATGGAAGTTTGCGGTTGAGAGTTTTTAATAAAGAAAATGATTTAACCTACATCGGTCAAGGCGTTGGATATACACAAGGTTTGGGTATTTCATATGAAGTTGACTTTGATACATTTAGAGAATTAATCAAAAAAGTATTCAATAATAAAAAGCTCGATGAAGTAATTCCATCAAAAGCAGATGTTGATGATTCAATGTTACCCGAAAACATGAAATTCACGAATCCTACCAAAAAGAATAAAAAACAAAAAAAGACTTCCGATAACACTAATCCAAACAGCGAAGCAGTTCCTGAACAAGATTAATTCCTACTTCTGATTTTCAGTAAATCAAAAACTTATCAACGAAAACGATTGAATTTCGCTACGATTATTAATTTAATAATTTTAGTGCCAATATTATGCTTTCTCTTTGCTAATTTTACATTTTAAGAGTGAAAAAAATGTCAAAAACAATAAAAAAAATAGGCGTGCTAACATCTGGAGGAGATTCTCCAGGAATGAATGCAGCAATTCGTTCAGTAGTTAGAACTTGTGCTTTCTACAACATTGAATGTCTTGGAATTTACCGTGGTTATCAAGGTATGATTGAAGGCGATTTCAAAGAAATGGGACCAAGAAGTGTAAACAACATTGTCAACAAAGGTGGTACAATCTTGAAGTCTGCTAGATCAAAAGAGTTCATGACAAAAGAAGGAAGAAAAAAAGCTTATGAAAACCTTTCAGCTGCTGGCGTTGATGCGCTAGTTGTCATTGGTGGAGATGGTTCTTTTACTGGTGCAGAGGTTTTCAATGAAGAATTTGGCTTTCCAGTAATGGGAATTCCGGGAACAATCGATAATGATATTTTCGGAACAAGTCACACATTAGGATACGATACAGCACTTAACACTGTGGTTGAAGCTATTGATAAAATTAGAGATACAGCTAGTTCACACAACAGATTATTCTTTGTTGAGGTTATGGGAAGAGATGCTGGTCATATAGCGTTGAATGCAGGAATTGGTGCTGGAGCAGAAGAAATCCTTATTCCCGAAGAGGATTTAGGACTTGAAAGACTTATAGAATCACTTCAAAAGAGTAAATCTTCTGGAAAATCATCGAGTATAGTGGTGATTGCTGAAGGTGATAAAATTGGGAAAAATGTATTTGAACTAAAAGACTATTTCGATGCAAATATGCCAGAATACGATGTTAGAGTTTCTGTTCTTGGGCACATGCAGCGTGGTGGTGCGCCATCATGTTTCGACAGAGTTTTAGCCTCTAGATTGGGCGTAAAAGCAGTAGAATCATTGCTCGAAGGAAAATCCAATTACATGGTTGGACTTATTGCAGACAAAGTAGAATTAACCCCATTAGAACAAGCCATAAAAGGACATTACGAAATAGACAGAGAGTTACTTCGAGTGTCTGATATTATGTCGATATAATTAATAATAAATTTTTAAAAAAAATAAAATGTCTAAAGTAAAATTAGGAATTAACGGATTTGGTAGAATTGGAAGAATTGTTTTTAGAGAAACTTTCAATAGAGATAATGTAGAAGTAGTTGCTATCAATGATTTATTAGATGTTGAACATCTTGCTTATTTATTAAAATACGACTCAGTTCATGGTCGTTTCAATGGAAAAGTTGAAGTAAAAGAAGGAAAATTATATGTAAACGATAAATTCATCAGAGTTACTGCTGAAAAAGACCCAAAACTTATCAAATGGGATGATGCAGCCGTTGATGTAGATATTGTTGCAGAATGTACAGGTATTTTCACAACGCTAGAAACTGCAAAAGCGCACATCGAAGGTGGAGCAAAAAAAGTGGTGATTTCTGCGCCAAGTGCTGATGCGCCAATGTTTGTAATGGGTGTAAATCACGATAAAGTTACTGCTGCAGATACTATCGTTTCCAATGCTTCATGTACTACAAACTGTTTAGCACCTTTGGCAAAAGTGATACACGACAATTTTGGAATTGTAGAAGGCTTGATGACTACTGTTCATGCTACTACTGCAACACAACTTACTGCCGATGGTCCATCGAGAAAAGATTGGCGTGGTGGTCGTGCAGCTAGCGTAAATATTATTCCTTCATCAACTGGAGCTGCAAAAGCAGTGGGAAAAGTAATTCCATCATTGAATGGTAAATTAACAGGAATGTCTTTCCGTGTTCCTACGGTTGATGTGTCTGTAGTTGATTTAACAGTGAAGTTAGCAAAAGAAACTACCTATGATGAAATCATGTCTGTATTGAAAAAAGCATCTGAAAACGAAATGAAAGGAATTCTTGGCTTTACAGAAGATGATGTAGTTTCACAAGATTTTGTAGGCGATTCAAGAACTTCTGTAGTTGATGCTAAAGCTGGAATTGGGTTGAATTCAACATTTTTCAAATTAGTTTCTTGGTATGATAATGAGTATGGTTATTCAAGCAAATTAATTGATTTAGCTGTTCACATTTCAAAAATATAATTACTTTTAAAATCCTGTAATCAGTCATTGATTGCAGGATTTTTTTATACAAACTAACTAAACCAAAAATTATGAAATTACTTGTTGACAGTGGTTCTACAAAAGCCGACTGGATAGCTATAGATGAATCAGGAAAGGTTTTGTTTACCACTCAAACGCTTGGTTTAAATCCTGAGGTATTAGACAAAGATGAAGTTATCAATAGACTTGATGACAAATTTGATATAGAACATAACAAAGACAAGGCAACGCATCTTTATTTTTACGGTGCAGGTTGTGGAACCGATAGAATGAAAAATTTTCTAACCGAAGTTTTCAAAGGTTATTTCACCAAAGCTGTTGTCTCTGTTCACGAAGATACTTATGCAGCCGTTTATGCAACCACTCCAAAAAATGAAGAAGCAATAGTATGCATCCTTGGCACTGGTTCTAATTGTAGTTTTTTTGACGGAACAGTATTGCATCAAAAAGTACAATCGCTTGGTTATATCGCCATGGATGATTGCTCTGGTAATCGTTTTGGACGTCATCTTCTAAGAGGTTATTACTTCAACAAAATGCCCAAAGAATTGGCTCAAGAATTTGAAGAAGAGTATAACGTTGATGCTGATTATATTAAAAATAATCTTTACAAAGAACCCAATCCAAATGCATATTTAGCCACTTTTGCTAAGTTTTTGATAAAACACAAAGACACAGCGTTTTGTAAAAAATATATTTATGCCGAAATGGAAGATTTCGTTGAAAACTACATTATGCAATATGAAAATCATAAAGAAGTTCCTGTTCATTTTGTAGGTTCAATAGCGTTCTATTTGAAAGACGAATTAACAGATGTTTTGAGCAAATACGGAATAAAAATAGGTAATGTTCTCCGAAGACCAATAGATGGATTAATTGCCTATCATGCGCTAAATAAATAGAAGAAAAGCCATCCAATTTAAGGATGGTTTTTTTATTTTTACATCATAATTAATAAGCGAGATGGCTTCATGCCTCGCAATGACATATGGAAATAGCAATAATAGCACACGATGGTAAAAAAGCAGATATGGTTCAGTTTATCAATAAAAACAAACATATTTTGCAAAAAGAAAACATCAAACTTATTGCTACAGGAACTACAGGAAGCAAAGTAGAAGCTGTGGGAATAAAAGTAAAGAAAATGCTTTCTGGTCCGCTTGGTGGCGATGCTCAAATTGCGGCTCGCGTTGCCGAAGGAAAGTGCAAAATGGTTTTGTTCTTCAAGGATCCAAATTCTTCACATCCACACGAACCCGATATTAATATGCTGATAAGAATATGTGATGTTCACAATGTTCCACTTGCCACAAACGAAGCTACAGCACAATTGCTTTTATTAGCAATCGATGAAATGAAGTAACTTTTGTAGTTGTTTTGAAGTATTGGAAATAGAGTAATAATGGATGATAACTGTTACAAGCTGTGCGATTAGCGTCTGATAATCTTTCTGTTTTTTGAGTTTACCCAAACTTGTTCTAGTTCGTATTTTGTCGGCTCATGAATAGGATAATCTTCACCTATTTTATTCCATATTTCTATGTAATCAATTATTCCGTCAGTTATTTGAACATCAATGTTTGCCAATATTTTCAACTTATTATTTTTCATTTCAACTCCGTTTATTCTCTCAATAGCTTTTCCATTAACATCTTTTTTCTCGGCATTTTCAATTGGAATTTTAAAGTCTTCAATTCCATTTTCTTTTTTGAAGTTGATGAAGAGTCCAATACCAGTATGTTCTATTTCGTTTTCACTCAGAAACGGAATTTGATTACGAAGTTTCTCTTCGTGTTCAAAGTCATCAAATATTAAATCAAAAACATCTAAAATAAGTTGAGATTTTATCATCTGTTGTCTGCTCTAAGATATTGTTGGTCACGCATTGCTTGTAGCGTTTTCGCCACTTCCTGTCAGTTGTAAAGCCAGCGAACTACGTATTTCTAGCTAAGATAAAATTTTTTTTGTGATGAAATAGAGTAGAAGCCAAGAAAAACGAGCACACGAGCGCAGCGACTGCCGAAGGAATAGCGGATAACAGCTGTTGTACCGCTTTTAGTTTAATACGACATCTTTTCGGATTTCTTTTTTCCATTTTTCTCCGTATTCCATTTCCATCAATCTTAAAATCTGTTTGTTGTATTCAATTATGCATTCTAATGGAGCTGGTGTACATCCAAAATCAAAGTATTTTAAGTTATACTTTTTTTCAAACTTTTTGTCATTCTTAGAATTTGCAATTGGAGCAATTGAACCAATTAAATAAAGCTTGGCAGTTTTGTTTTTCCATTCGCTTCTAGCGGTTTCACTGTCAAAATCACAATTAGCATCAACCTCAAAAGTCTTTTGTATTTGATTATTGCTTTGAGTTTCAAATTCTATATTAACCTTTCCATAAAGAAATGACGTTAATTCAATTGAATAACGTCTGTTTTTGTCAAGCTTTGATAGAGTAAAATTCCCCAAGGAATCTGTAAAAACTATTTCTTTGGTTTCTTTTACAGTAATCACTATTTCTTCACTTGGATTTAATTTTGTTTTAGCAGAAATTATTTTACCTTCTAGTTTGACTTGAGCATTTAAGTTAATAATTGTCAAAAGATTTAAGATTAGAAAGATAAACTTCTTCATAACTTTTTGGTAAATGTGGTATAACGTTCCGCATGTTCTTATTATTAGCTAAGCCAACGAACAGCGTATTTCTAGCTAAGATAAAATATTTTTGTGAAGAAAGTCAAGAAAAACTAGCTGTAGCAGATAAACATGTTAAGCGATGTTTGATTGTCTTTCTTCTAACTCAATTTTTGCATTTTTTAATGCTTCTATAACTTCTTTTCTTGATTTTTTATACATACTTGGAAAATCAAAACCTTCATAATATTCAATCAAGCTTTTCAATTCGTTATTTGTTAAGT
Source organism: Flavobacterium lutivivi (assembly GCF_014642275.1). Classification (GTDB taxonomy): domain Bacteria; phylum Bacteroidota; class Bacteroidia; order Flavobacteriales; family Flavobacteriaceae; genus Flavobacterium; species Flavobacterium lutivivi. The sequence continues at coordinate 77,105 of NZ_BMIM01000004.1, read as the reverse complement.
CTTTCAGATTTTTAAGCCTCAAATCTGAGTTAAATTCCATTTCGAATTTTTCGTTTTCAATCTCTGTTGCTTTCTGTTTGGCTGGTTGATTATCGAGCTGAACGAGTATAAATTTGTTCTTCTGTAACTTTTCTTCACCGATAATCGCTAAATATTCATTGACGATTGATTGGTCTATGTTGATTTTCCCTTTTCCAAATCGATGTCTGTCTTCTCCATTTTTTTTGACTTTTGAAATCCAATAATTTTCTCCAGTTTCAATGTCAAAGTGGTTTCCGGAAAAACTTTGTCCTTTCTTGAACACTTTTCCATTGAAGTAAACAGAAGCACCTGATTTTGAATAAAAACATTTTCCAATCCAAGCTTCACCATCGTGGCTTGAACCATTTGATTTTTCAATGTATATTATATCTGATTTCACTTCTAGTTGTTTACAAATCTCGCACAAAGCCTGTTAGCATTAGTGTTTTTTTAAATAAAATATTTATGGGCTTTCTGTTCTAAAATTTCAATAAGTTCCTTTTGATAATATTTGTAAATATCATCAATATTTAAGACAATTATTTTTTTTGAGTATTTAGATTCTGTATTTTTATTAATAATTTCAAGATGTTTTTTTTCCATAACCAAAACTACATCAGCCCATTCTAGCATGTCTGTATCCAAAGGATTTGTTCCTTCTTTTTGGCAAATTTTTAAATTTGTTCCAGCCGAATTAAAACTCAATTCGTTATGAATTGAGCTAAAATAATCTTCAGCAGTTTTTGATCTTTGTTTATTGGCAGAGCAAACAAATAAAAATTTTTGATTCACAATATTACTTTTATACGTTTCGTTTTTTTAACATTACTGCTAACGTTTTCTTGATAAGCGCGTTACGGAACAACGAACTATGTATTTCTAGCTAAGATAAAATTTTTTCATGAAGAAATAGAGTAGAAGATAAGAAAAACCAGTAATAGCGCGAAACCTTTGTTATAGATGGTTTTTCATATCCATCATACCATGCAAAATTCTAACAACTTCAATTTCTGTTTCCGTTACCATTCTGTAAAATATTACATGTTGTCCAGTTTTGAATCCTAAAATATTTCTTTCAACCACTTCGTATGATTTACCTTGGCTTGGTTTATTGGCTAATTCTTGGCAAGAATCGATTAGTAAAGAATAATAGATTTCAGCTTGGCTTTCTGACCAAGTTTCAACAGTATAATTCCAAATTTCACTTAAATCTTCAACGGCTTTGTTAGTGAAGTAAAACTTAGCCATTACTTTTTTCTTGATTTTAGCGATTCTAAATGCTTTTTAGGATCAAAGTCAACAGCTCGACCACTTTCAATTCCTTCTCGGATTGCATTACGCAAAATGATTATGCGGTTTTCTTCTTCTTCCAAAAGTCTAAGACCAGCTCGTACTACTTCACTTGCGTTACTGAAACGACCATTTGAAACCGATGATTCAATAAAACTTTCAAAATGATTGCCTAAAGATATTGATGTGTTTTTTCCCATGATTACTTCACTTTTTTGTAAAGTTACCAAAATTTGGTAATTAAGCAAGTGGTTCTAAGAAATTCTGATAAAATCAACAGTAACCTTCCGACACTATCTTTAACTAGCTAAGTCAGCTAACAACCTATTTCTAGCTAAGATAAAATTTTTTCATGAAGAAATAGAGTAGAAGCCAAGAAAAACCAGCTATTGAGGATAACGACTATTAACCTTTCGGTTTTTCTTCTACGATTTCTTTTCCAATGTATTTAGCAATACTTTTTCCTTTTGTCAATAAAAGATATCCAATTATTAATTTGATAAAATGATAAACTAACCAATGAGAGTCTGGATAATCTCTAAACAGCATTTTTTGCTGAAAGAAATTGAATATGCCAGAGCAAAAGTCTGGAAGACTTTCTATAATAATTAAAGCTCCGATAATAGAGGTCACTATAGTCAATAGCTCTAAACCTTTGAAGTCAATGTTAATTCTTTCTTCATTGAAGTTCTTTTCAAGTTTTAACTTTTCGATTATCCATTCTGTCTTAAAAAGAAATAAACGAATGATGAAGATATAAAGTATTATTACTCCAAAAACTGCTATCCAAACCAATAATAAACTATCAAAGTTTATGTTTCCATTTGTGAAAGATAAAGTAGAAAAAAACTGTGGAATAAGTGAAATACAGCCAAACACCAACCAAAGTCCTATAATTTTAATAATGATTTTCCAAAAAGTATTTATTAGCATATTTTCTGTTTTAAAATTTAGGTTTCCGAAACTGAAAGCTAACTTTTTACGGTTAGTGACTTTTTGCAAAGCCAATGAACTAGGTATTTCTAGCTAAGATAAAATATTTTCGTGAAGAAAGAAGCACAACTCAAGAAAAACCAGCTATAGCGGATTACGGCTATTAGCAGCAGTCGTAATTAGAGCATTATAATATTAGGCTCATAGTTTTGATAAGAAAAATTATAAGGTTTCGCAACTGGTTTTGCGAGATTCAACCTAAATTTTAATGCTTGTTCAGTTGAGATATCATAAATAATTGTATGATGTTCATTTAACTTATCTTCATTTGCGTCTGAGTAAGAATTGGCTCTAATTTTGAATTTAGAGAATGCTTTAATTATAGAACTGTTTAGGTTAGCAAATCCCAAACTTCTAAAATTGTCACAACAATTGTTAACTCCAAATACGAAATTATCATAACCTTGAACAACTTCATTGCCTTTATTTATAAAATGCCTTGGAGAACCTTCTAATTGAGGTATAAAAACCATGTCTGTTCGAACTTTATAATCGCATTGAAGAAAATCGTAACATATGTAAATTGAAAAGACATATTCTAAATCCTCAGTGATAATTTTAAAATTTCTTTGTGTTGAATTAGGATATTCAATCAATCTACCCTTGCTATATGCTTTTTCATCAACAGTAATAAATTTTTTGTATACTTTTACAGTTTCCTCATTAGGTAAAAATACTGGACAATAAGCATAAAATTGATTGTTTCCAACAGTTTCTATACCACTTCCTGCAATTACGATTACCCCATTTAAATCAGAATATTCTTTATACATCTGAAACAAGGAATCGTTATAAGAAAATTCTGGGAAACATATTATATTACAATCTAAAGAATTGGTAAGATATTGTTTAATTCTTGCTAATTTTTCTGCACCTATATTTATCGTAAATGTTTCTTCGTCTATACATTTTTCAAAATTAATGAGATTTACATTAACAAAGAAATCACTTTCAGGTTGATATACTAACTTACTCATATTTCTTCAGTATTGTTTCAATTTTTATATCTCTTAAGTATGTTCCATAAAACTTATTTACAGTAACATTATTTAGAAAAATTTCTATCTTACATTTTCCGATTTTTTTCACATTGTTTGGTTCAATTTCTATAGTTTGAATCTCTTTTCTGGTATACGGAATCTCTAAGAAATTTTCTTCGGTAAAGTCTGAATTTAATTCATTTATATTATATTTAAGTTTGAGGCTATTATGTCTAAAGACATTAAAAAGGTTATTGTTTTTCTTAATTGTGATGATAATTTTCTCTTTTAAACTTTCGGTATCCAATCTATTTTGAATAATTTGAATGTATGGTAAAGGAAACATAATGAATGTATCACAATCACCAATTTGAGAAATATCGTAATGAATTCCAATAATTGACAAAGCATCTTTTATAAAGTTTATAATGTCTTCATCGTATTTGTAAAGAACATCATGATTATGGAATCTATTTTTAGATTTATTATTGTTCTCACATTTTAAAAGGTAAGTCGGATAATCAAGTTTTGAATCGATTCCATAAATTGGGAAGTTACGATTATCTAATAAATCATCTGAAAATGAAAAAATATTGTTTGATTTAAAGTTGATTAAATCGTCGAGAATTTCAGATGTTTTACCAGAAAACTTAAATTTTCTTTCATAATTACCAAAAGGAATAACAGTGTTCTTTTCAATTATTTCTAATTTATTGCTTTTAAACTCTATTGAATGTATTGTTTCAAATTTTCTTCGAAATCTTTGATAATCATCTTTAAAAATTATTTTCTCTGGGAGAAATAGCGTGTGATTATTGAGTTTGACCTTATACTCTGTTCTCAAAATATATGTATAGATACCAGATTGTCGATTAAAATTATTCTCGATAAGTGATTCAATATCGTTAAGTTCTTTGAATGTTCTAAATGAATCTTTGAAGTTCATATTAAAATGATATTTGTTTTGAATACCGCTAATTTTTTGCCACTTTGCGTCAGTTGCAATGCAAGCGAACGGATTATTTTCTGTTAAAGATAAATGTTTTTCGTGAACACATAAAAATGTAAACTAGCAATTTCGCGAAACCGTTTTTACCAGCCGTTTTTATTAATTTTTTTCAAATTGAATATCTACAAATTCTATTATTTCTAAATTGTAACCTTTTTTATTACCTTCGTCTACAAATTTATCCAAATATTCATAATTTGGTTTTATTTGTAAAGCCTCAATAAGTTCTGTACCAGCAGGAGTAAAACCTATTTGAGCAAAAGTATATTTTTCGGTATTTGGCTTAAATATTTTTACAGTTTTGTCTCCAAAATTTAAAAAAGAACAGTCTTCTTTTTCCATATGCTTTACAGTAATGCTTAAATTATCACTTTCAAACAACAAGCCAGCTGCTCTAAGAGTGAGTAAATCATTATACCGTACATCAAATTCATCAAATGCATCACTATTTCCGATTTTTAATATATGTCCACCTTTAAAAGCTAAACTAGCAGCTCTTTCGAATATTTCAGCTTCGCTTTTACTCATGTTGTTGAGAATTTCCAAAGTTCTTATTGATATACCACCTGGAGATGAAACTTCGTTAGCTAGAATTTTAGCCCAAATTACTTGCATGTCTGCACTTGTTATGTCTTGAATTTTTAGAAAAAATCTTGTTCTCCAGTCATCATCTACAGGTTGTTCCGAAACATTGTCTTTTAAGTATAAAGTTGATTTTTCAACAACATTATCAATGTTTATTTGCCTATTTACTTCTTGATGCACCAAGCGTTGCTTTACTCTCTCAAGAATTTCATTTTCAACTTCTGCTTGGATAATCATTCCTTTTCCTTTAGCCTCTTCTAGTTTTTCAATTCTATACGCTTCGGCATCAGCTTCTTTTCTGATTGCTCTAGGTTTATATAAAACTCCTATACCAGCACTAACAGTTTCGATTAGTTTCTCAATTGGCTTACCTTCAAATTTTATTAATGACATATTCGATTATTTTAGATGACATGATTTTTATATTATGACTAAAATTACTGCTAACATTCAAATTTAATCTATTTCGTTTTCAAATAATTACAAACGAAAACAAACGTTTATAAATGTTTGCAAACGTAAATATATCAATTATTTTTATTTGTAAGTGGAGTTGTATAAAAAAAATATCCCCAAAAGTTTTCACTTTCAAGGATATATAAGTTTTAGTTTTTACTCTTGGCAAAGCCCAATAGAGTAGTGCTACCTATCAAATCTTAAATTTGCGCTACGGCAATCATCGAAATTTCTACATTAACATTTTTTGGTAAGCATGCCACTTGCACGGTTTCGCGTGCTGGAGCAGTTTTTTCGTCAAAGTATTTTCCATACACCGCATTGATTTTTGCAAAATCGCCCATGTTCATAATGAAAATGGTTGTTTTTATTACGTTGTCAAAAGTCATGTCTGCCGCTTCGAGTACCGCTTTTAGGTTTTGCATCACCAGTTCGGTTTCGGTTTCAATATCAGTAGTAACCAACTCTCCAGTTGTTGGGTTTATGGCAATCTGCCCAGAAGTATAAAGCATGCCGTTAACAAGTACAGCTTGGTTATATGGCCCAATTGGTGCTGGTGCTTTTTCGGTAAAAATGATTTTTTTTGCCATTATGTTTATATTTTAAATTCGAAATTTTAAATTTTAAACGTGAGCTATTTTAACTAACTACTAATATTATTAACTCATAACTCATAACTCATAACTAAAAACTACCTCAAAGTTCTATCAGGCAAACTTCTCTTATCCCATTTAATATCGCTCAACACACCAGATTTTATACCAATAAAGAATCCCCAATTGGCATTTGTACCAAATGGAACCCAATTGAAACTCATGCGCCAACTCAATAAATCTCGCTCAAAACGGAGTTGTGTATAGGTAACACCTTTGTTGGCAAAATCATAACCTGTAGAAACTCCAATCTTCCATTTTGGCGTTAAATCGGTGTTCATAGAAACCATCAATGAGTTGCCTGTAATTCTATTTTCTCTAGCCGAATTGGAATAGGTTAGGGAATAGGCAAGGTTCAAATCCCAAGGTAATTTATAGTTGTAAAATTGACCTGTGGCGACTTCTTTGCTTTCGGCTTTATCGTCAAATTGGCTTTCTCTTCTGTCGCCTAAATCGGCGTTTCTGCCAAACAAATCATCGCTTCTTCCGCCATTGCGCTTGCCTGCTTGGTTGTCTTCTTTGCCCAATTCGCTACTTGAAAAAGAGTAATTCAAAGTCATGTTGGCACTTGTCATTCTAAACAAACTTCCGCCATTGTCTATATTCCATTTTTCAATTCTTCTTCCAGAGTTGTTGATGGCATAAGGATCAAGAGTAGTAGCAAAGTTGATGTTCATTTTTTGTTTGAAAAGTTGTGTTCCACCACTAACTCTCAAAGGTGCCAATCGTAGCGAATCAGCTGTCATGTCATAGCTTGTTGAAAAATTCAAGTTGTTCAAAAGCATTATTTTCTTTGGCTCTGTCTTTGTCGAATCTTTATCGGTTACTTTGGCTTCAAAAGTATTGTTGAGCGTAAAACCAATATTGTTTGACATGGTTTTGCCAGGTGAGCCAAACATTCCTCCTTCAAATCGCGTGTAATCTTTTAGTATTGTTCCGCTTCCATCGGGATCATAAGTGTCATAATATTTAGAAAAACTAGGCGTGTAACTATAGGAAACACTTGGTCTCATGACGTGTCTTATGGCTTGAATTTTTTTCTTTTCGCCAAAATTGAATGTTCCATAAATTGTTGTTCCTAAACTCGATGAAAAACTATATGTTCTAAAAGCGTCAAATCCTTGTACTTCTGTGCTTACCACTTTGTTTTGAGTGTCGCTATAAGCTTTTCTAATCGTTTTAAAATACCAAACTTCATTATAATTTATAGCAGATGAAGCACTGAAATATTTAAACACTTTGAAATTCGTGCTAAGTGGAATGGTGTGTTGAAACCCGAGTTTGGCATCTCTAAACATTTGAGGTTTAAAGAACAGCGAATCATAAGTAGAAATTCTATTTTCTGCTCTCAGGTTGTATTGAAGGTTAATGTTCTTGATAATTCCTTTTTTTGTTCCATCTTTTGGAGCAAATGGATATATTCTGTCAACACTAGCTTGAAGCGTTGGCAACGTCATATTGATTTGTTGTGTATTCGTGTTTTGCGAATGTGTTGCCGTCAACGACAAATTGACTTGCGGAATGGAGTTAAAAGTTTTTGAATATGAAATAGATGAACTCAATGTATTATTCAACTCTGAACCCGCATTGATTTGATTGAGCGATTGTCTAAAATATTGACTACTACCAAGGTTCACAGATGCAGAAAATCTTGAATTTGGATTTGCTTTTGAATCTTGAGAATGCGACCATTGAATATTGTAAATTTTTTGGCGTGTATAATCAGGATAACCTCTTTCGCTATTGATAAGATTTTCGAAACGCACATTTACATTTCCATTAAAACGGTACCTTTTGCCATATGATGATTGAAACCTGTAGGCATAACTTCCGTTGGTGTAATAATCACCCAAAATAGCTAAGTCATAGTAATCGCTCAAGGCAAAATAATAACCGCCATTTTGCAACGAAAAACCTCTTAGATTACTATCGTTATAGGAAGGAATAATAATACCCGATTTGCTTTTGTCTGTTATAGGGAAAAAAGCAAATGGCAAAGCAAGTGGCGTAGGAACATCAGCAATTACCATATTGGTTAATCCTACAACAACTTTTTTTCCGGGAACGAGCTTCACTCTATTGGTTTGGAAATAATATTCAGGGTTTTCAATGTCTTTTGAAGTAGTAAATCGAGCACCTTTCATGAAATAAACAGAGTCGTTTTCTTTTTTGGTCACAGCTGCTTTTACTTTAAATTCACCTTGGTCAGTTCTAGAATTCCACACCAAAGCTTTTTTAGTTTTGTAATTAAAGCGAATAGAATCGGGTTCAACCACATTACTTCCTTGTTTAAAAACGGGAAGTTGAGTGTATTTGCCAGTAGAATCTTTTATTCTTCCTGCATACACTTCGTTTTTTTGATAATCAAAAACAATAATCCCTGATTTTAATTCAATGTCTTGATAATATAATTCGGCACCATCATACAAAGTAATCAACTTTTTTTTGTGATCCATCTTGGCATATTTCTTCGCTTTGTATTTCACTTTTGATTCAAGAAGTGGTTTTTTCTTGATGCTATCAAGCTTTATGGTATCGGTTGCAACAGGTAGAATATTTGTAGAAGTTGTATCTTTTGGTGTTGTATTGGTTTGATTTTTAGCAGGAAAACTTTTTCCTTTCTTTTTCAACTCTTGTGCAAAAGAACTACCAGTTCCAAATGTTAGGAAAATTGTTAAAAAAACGATATAAATTAAGTTTCTTTGCAAAGGTTTAATACTATTTTTGTAGATATATGGCTCGATTTTTGACGTGGCAAACTTAATGAATAATTTCGGTCAAAAGTAAACAAATAATAAAATTGTATTTGTTTCGTTTTTAATAAAATTAACATTTTCAACAATTATGATTACAATAATAAACACAAAAAAAACGCTATTCTTTTCCTTACTGTTTCTGACTGTAAATGTTTTTTCGCAGTCAAAATTCAAGGTTGCGCTCGATGCTGGTCATGGTGATCACGATTATGGAGCTGTTTATCATGGTCATATCGAAAAAAATATTGCGTTGGCAGTTGTGCTAAAAGTGGGTAAAATCCTTGAAAAAAATTCTGGTATCGATGTTATTTACACTCGAAAAACAGATACGTTCATCGATTTGATCGAAAGAGCCAATATTGCCAACAGAGCAGATGCAAACATATTTGTTTCAATTCACTGCAACGCAAACCCCAATACAGCTGCAGACGGTTGTGAAACTTATGTAATGGGTATGTCGAAAAACGCTTCCAATCTTCAAGCGGCAAAAAATGAAAACTCGGTGGTTACTTTAGAAAAAGATTATAAACAAAAATATAATGGTTTCGATCCTAATAAACCCGAAACGATGATTGGTATCCAAATATTACAGGAAGAATATTTGGATAACAGTATCGCTTTGGCAGGTAGTATTCAAAGAAACTTTATAGAAATGGGCAAAAAAAGTCGTGGTGTAAAACAAGCACCATTCATGGTTTTGCACAAAGCCTATATGCCTAGAGTTCTTATAGAAATGGGTTTTATATCTAATCCAGTTGAAGGCGCAAAACTCGATTCTGAAAGTGGTCAAGAAGAAATTGCGGAATCTATTGCAAATGCTATAATTGCTTATAAAAAAGAATATTTTGGTGCTGGAAACGATGATGTAATCACTAAACCTTCACAAAAAATGGAGCCAGTAAAAGTGATTGATTCAACGCCGACAACGAAACCAGTTGTTAAAACTCCTGAAATTAAAAAACCAGAAGTTAAACCAGAGCCAAAAGAAGATACACCAGCATCATCGGGAGTTGTTTTCAAAGTTCAGCTTTCGGCAAGTAGCAAAAAACTTGACTTAACGCCAAGTAATTTCAACGGTTTGAGTAATATTTCAATGTCGTCTGATGGAGCTGTTTATCGCTATATGTATGGAAATACATCAAATTATAACGATGCCAAAAAATTGCTTCAAGATGCAAAAGCAAAAGGTTATTCTACCGCTTTTTTGATTGCTTATAAAGACGGAAAAAAAGTCTCGGTGCAAGAAGCATTAAAACAATAATTTAGCTTTTTTAATTATTTGTTCTAACTTTGCCGCATAAGACCTTGAGGTCAAATTTTATGAAATAAAAAATACTTTTTACATTGAAAGTTTCAAGAGAAATAAAGACAGCTATATTAGTTATTGCCTCCATTTTATTATTTATTTGGGGTTATAGTTTCCTGAAAGGAAGAGATTTGTTTGTTGACTATAAAACCTACTACGTAAAGTATGATAATGTTTTAGGACTTCCAAACTCAGCTCCAGTTTCAATAAACGGTTTAGTTGTAGGGAAAGTAAGTTCTATCAAACTTAACAAAGACTGGACTTCTACAGTTGAACTACAGATTAAAGGAGATTTTCAACTAACAAAAGGAAGTATTGCCGAAATATTTGCACCTTCACCTATTGGAGGTAAAGAAATTTCGATTATTCCAAATTCAAAAGATACTACTATAGCAGAAGATAAAACTTTTTTGGTGGCATCAAATAAATTAGGATTGACCGATGAAGTGGCTAAGCAAATAGAACCTTTGAAAGAAAAAATAAATAAGTTGCTCGACAATGCAAACGTAATGCTTGAAAATGTAAATGCTATTCTCGATGCAAAAACCAAAGAAAACTTAAAAAGCAGTATTGCTAACCTTGATGCTACTTTGGCAGAGTTTAAAGCTATTTCAAAAAACACTAACGACATGATTGCCGAAAATAAATCAAAGCTAAATTCTACAATGACTAATGTGGACAAGGCTTCGGCAAATTTTGCAAAAATGTCTGATTCATTAGCAAAAGCCAACATAGGACAAACAGTCAAAAACTTAGAAAACACGCTGGCAAGTGTCGATAAATTGATGGCTGATGTACAATCGGGTAAAGGAACTTTGGGCAAGTTGGCAAAAGATGATAAGCTTTATACCAATTTCACGAAAACATCAAAAGAGCTCGAATTATTGCTACAGGATTTACGACTGAATCCAACACGATATATTAATGTGTCATTATTTGGGAAAAAGAATAAACCCTACAAAGCACCTGTAAACGATACCATAAAGTAAATAGAACAAATCATGATGTATATTGACAACCTATTTTTTGCCATTTTACTTAGTATAGGAATTGGATTTTTTACTATAAATGTAAAAAAACTAATCCGCAACATTAATCTAGGTAAAGATGTAGATAGAAGCGATAATTCTTCTGCAAGATGGAGAAACATGGCAATGGTTGCATTGGGGCAATCAAAGATGGTAAAAAGACCTGTGGCAGCTTTTCTACACTTGATAGTTTATGCTGGGTTTATCATTATAAATATAGAAGTTCTAGAAATTATTATCGACGGATTATTTGGAACACACAGAGCATTTTCTTTTCTAGGAGGATTTTATGGTTTCTTGATTGGTTCATTCGAAATATTAGCAGTACTTGTTCTAATATCTGTTATCGTTTTTTGGATTAGAAGAAATGTAATCAAGTTAAAGCGTTTTGCTAGCAACGATTTGAATGGTTCACCAAGAAAAGATGCTAATGCAATTCTTTATTTTGAAATAGTTTTGATGTCTTTGTTTCTAATAATGAATGCAACTGATTTACAATTTCAAGCCATGAATAATGGAAACATTATATCACAACATCTTAATGCTTTATTTTCAGGTTTAGATATTGCTCAGGTTGAAGTGATTGAAAGAGTTTGTTGGTGGTTGCACATAGCAGGTATTTTGGTTTTCTTGAACTATTTATATTATTCTAAGCATTTACACATACTATTAGCATTTCCAAATACGTATTATGCTGATTTGAATGCAAAAGGAAAATTTGATAATCTTGAAAGTGTTACAAAAGAAGTAAAACTAATGATGGATCCAAATGCTGATCCATTTGCAGCTCAACCCGTTGATGAAAATGCAGTTCCTTCAAAATTTGGTGCTTCTGATGTTCAGGATTTGAATTGGGTACAGTTACTCAATGCTTATACTTGTACAGAATGTGGTCGTTGTACATCATCTTGTCCAGCCAATCAAACAGGGAAAAAATTGTCTCCGCGAAAAATCATGATGGATACTCGCGATAGGTTAGAAGAAGTAGGTCGCAATATTGATGCAAACAAAGGAGTATTTGTTCCAGATAACAAATCATTACTCAATGATTATATTACAACTGAAGAACTTTGGGCATGTACATCTTGTAATGCATGTGTAGAAGAATGTCCTGTGAATATTAGCCCACTATCAATAATTATTGATATGCGTAGATATTTAGTAATGGAACAAAGTGCTGCTCCACAATCGTTAAATGCTATGATGACCAATATAGAAAACAATGGTGCGCCATGGCAATACAATCAAATGGATAGATTAAACTGGAAAGACGAAAATTAATATAAACCAGATAAATTCTCATAATTGTGAGGCTTGAGGATTTGTCAAATGACATAATGTAAAAAATGAAAGCGGAAGACATTGAAAAAAACTTACAATCAGTAACAGAAAACGGACAGCATTTAAGTCCAATTTTGCCTGAAGGAATTAAAAACTATTTGATAGATATCGACGGAACCATTTGCGATGATATCCCAAATGAAGAGCCAGAGAGAATGCTTACAGCTGAAGTTTATCCTGATGCGTTGGTAACTCTAAACAAATGGTATGACGAAGGACACATTATTTTCTTTTTCACTTCAAGAACAGAAGCGCATAGAGAATATACCGAACGTTGGTTAAAGCAACATGGTTTTAAATATCATGGAATTCTTTTTGGAAAACCACGTGGAGGAAATTATCATTGGATTGATAACCATCTAGTTAAAGCAACTAGATACAGAGGAAAATTTACAGATTTAGTAGAAAAAGAAGTTACGATACAAGTCTTTGATGACGAACATCATGAATAGTAAATTCGGTTATTTGTTGATTTGGTACTATCAAACCGAATGACCAAATAACCAGATAAACAAATTAAACGATTATGTCTGAAGTAATAAACGTGCCAACAATGGCAGAAATGATGGCACAAGGCAAACAACCAGAAGTATTGTTTTGGGTAGGTTGTGCAGGTAGTTTTGATGACAGAGCAAAAAAAATCACAAAAGCATTTGTTAGAATTTTAAACAGAGCAAATGTTGATTTTGCTGTTCTTGGAACAGAAGAAAGTTGTACAGGAGATCCAGCAAAACGTGCTGGTAACGAGTTTTTGTTTCAAATGCAAGCCATGATGAATATTGAAGTTCTCAATGCTTATGAAGCAAAAAAAATTGTAACTGCTTGTCCACATTGTTTTAATACTTTAAAAAATGAATACCCAGAATTGGGTGGAAACTATGAAGTTTTACATCATACTGAGTTTTTGAAGCAATTATTAGATTCAGGCAGATTATCTATTGAAGGCGGACAATTCAAAGGAAAAAGAATAACTTTTCATGATCCATGCTATCTTGGTAGAGCCAATAATATCTATGAAGCGCCAAGAGAATTAATCCAAAAGCTAGATGCTGAATTAGTTGAAATGAAGCGTTCTCGTGCCAATGGATTGTGTTGTGGTGCTGGTGGAGCGCAAATGTTTAAAGAGCCAGAAAATGGAACCAAAGATGTAAATGTAGAACGAACAGAAGATGCTCTAGAAACTAATCCGCAAATCATTGCTGCTGGTTGTCCATTCTGTAACACGATGATGACAGATGGTGTAAAAACCAAAGAAAAAGAAAGCGACATCAAGGTTATGGATGTTGCTGAACTAATAGCAAATGCTCAAGATTTGTAATAATCAATAATTGTCTCCCTGAGCGCAGTCGAAGGGCAAAATTTTAAATAACATGTACGTTCCATTTGATAATTTACCTGAAGAATCTAGAATTTGGATTTACCAATCCAGTCGTAAGTTTTCTGATGCTGAAATAGTTGAAATTGAAAATGATGTAAAAGTGTTTCTAGAAAACTGGTCTGCACATGGCACGCCTTTAGAAGCTTCATTTATTACCAAGTACAATCGTTTTATAATATTGGCTGTAAATCAGGATGTACAATCTGCTTCGGGTTGTTCTATTGATGCATCTGTTTCATTTATTCAAAGTCTAGAGCAAAAGTATCAAGTAGATTTGTTGGATAAAATGAATGTCACTTTCAAGACTGGCGAACATATAGCACATAAATCTTTGATTGAATTTAAAAAAATGGCTAAAGAAAAAGCTGTAACTTCAAATACTATTGTATTTAATAATCTCGTTAATACTATTGAAGAGTTTAATTATAGTTGGGAAGTTCCTGCTTCAGATAGTTGGCATAGTCGCTTTTTTTAATCAAGATTGATGAGAAGATTTTTTTGCAGAATAATTGTGTGTGTTTCGTTGCTTTCGCTAGTGACTAGTTGTTCTACATCCAAAAAAACCTCTTCAAAAAACCACTTTTCATTGGCAAAAGCAGGAATATATGAAGATGATGAAATCTATATTCCACATTTAAAATCTGAACGTAAGAACTTTTTCCCAGATACAGATTCTGAGACCAAATGGGTTGATAGTATCTATAATAGCATGTCGCTCGATGAAAAAATTGGACAATTGTTCATGGTTGCGGCTTATTCTAATAAAGATACAATTCACACAAATTCTATTGAAAAACTCATAAAAAATAATAAAATTGGTGGATTGATATTTTTTCAAGGCGGACCAAATCGTCAAGCAAAATTAACCAACAAATATCAATCAATTTCAAAAACACCTTTATTTATTGGTATTGATGCAGAATGGGGTTTGTCCATGCGATTGGATTCTACCTATCGTTACCCATGGAATATGACGCTTGGAGCAATTAGAGATTTAAAGCTGATTGAAAAAGTTGGTGCAAATATGGCTCAAGAATCTAAGCGATTGGGAATTCAATTCAATTTTGCTCCTGTTTTAGATATAAATACAAATCCCAAAAATCCAATTATCGGATTTCGCTCCTTTGGAGAAAATAAAGTAAATGTTACCGAGCACGCTATTGCATTAATGAAAGGAGCACAAGGCGAAGGCATTTTTTCTACAGGAAAGCATTTTCCTGGACATGGCGATACTGCAACAGATTCTCATAGTACATTGCCATTGGTTACTGCTAGTCGAGAGCATTTGGACAAAGTGGAGTTATATCCTTATAAAAGAATGTTTGACGAAGGATTGGTTTCTGTTATGGTTGCTCATTTGAATGTGCCTAGCATCGAAACAAAAGAAAATACACCTTCATCATTGTCATATAAAGTGGTAACAAACTTGCTCAAAGACGAACTTGGTTTTGAAGGCTTAATATTCACAGATGCTCTCAATATGAAAGGAGCAAGCAATTCTAGAAAACCAGGCGAAGTAGATTTGGAGGCTTTTTTGGCAGGAAATGATATTTTGTTATTTGCAGAAAATGTGCCTTTGGCAAGCGAAAAAATTTGTATGGCCTATCAAGAAGGTCAAATCTCTGAAGAACGCCTTTCTCAATCGGTTAAAAAAATATTGCGATACAAATTCAAATCGGGTTTAAATAATTACAAGCCTATAGATTTAAAAAGTTTGTCTAGCCAGCTAAATGAACCTAGTAAAGATGATTTGCAGTATAAATTATATGAAAATGCAATTACGGTTCTAAAAAATGAAGACGAGATTTTGCCAATAAAAGAGCTTAATCAAAAAATAGCTTATATAAAACTAGGCGATGACGCCAATGAAACTTTTTTATCTACTCTACAAAAGTACACAGATGTTGTAGAAGTTAAAGTGACAAACATTGATACGCTAAAAACGGTTTTGAATGAATTTGATAAGGTTATTATTGGTTTTCATAAATCAGACAAAGCATGGAAAAAACACGATTTCAGCGATTCTGAAATAAAGTTGATAAATGAAATTGCTGCTACAAAAAATGTCATATTAGATGTTTTTACGAAGCCTTATTCGCTGATGCAAATTGATGATTTCAGCAATATAAAAGGATTGATTGTTTCTTATCAAAATAATGCTATTGCTCAAGAAGTTTCTGCCCAAATTATTTTTGGAACTGTAGATGCAAAAGGACAACTGTCTGTATCTATAAATGAAGCTTTTAAAACAGGTGATGGATTAGCCACTTCAAAACTCAATAGACTCGGGTTTTCTACTCCTGAAAATGTTGGTATGAGTGCAAAGAAACTCGCAGAAATTGATAAAATTGCTCAAAAGGCTATTGATGGAAAACTAACTCCAGGGATGCAAATTCTTGTTGCGCGCGATGGAAAAGTCATTTATCAAAAAAGCTTTGGATATCAAACCTATGACAAAACAGTTAAAGTTCAAAATAGTGACCTTTATGACGTTGCTTCATTGACAAAAATGGTAGCTACATTGCCCAATGTGATGCAGTTATATGATAGAAAAAAGGTAACGTTAGATACCAAATTAGGAGATATGTTGCATAGTTTCAGAAATTCTAATAAATCTGAAATTACCTTCAAGGAACTTTTGTCGCATTATGGAAGATTACAAGCATGGCAACCATTTTACAAAGCAACTTTAGATTCTGTCAATCAGCCATCTGAAAAGTATTATAGAAAAACATATACCGAAGGTTTTACTCATCAAGTTACTGAAAACCTTTTTCTAAGAGATGATTATCATGATACTATCATGAAAAAAATTATTAATAGTCCTTTGATTGACAAAAAAGAATACAAATACAGCGATTTTACATTTATTATTCTAAAAGAATATCTCGAAAAAACAACTGGCAAAAAGTTAGACGAATTAGCTTATAGCAATTTTTACAAAACCATGGGAATGAACAACACTATGTTTAACCCTTTGCGAAAAGTTGACATAAATAGAATTGCTCCAACCGAAGTTGACACCTATTTTCGATATGCTTTGATACAAGGATATGTTCACGACATGGAAGCAGCAATGGAAGGTGGTGTTGCTGGACATGCTGGAATTTTTTCGAATGCTATGGATGTTGCCAAGATGATGCAAATGTATTTGCAAAATGGTAATTATGGTGGAAGACAATATTTTTCTGAAGAAACATTTGAAACATTCAATACATGCTGGTATTGCCCAGAAGGTAATAGAAGAGGTTTAGGGTTTGACAAGCCACAATTAGGCAAAGAAGGTCCAACCTGTGGTTGTGTTTCACCAAAAAGTTTTGGACACACAGGCTTTACTGGAACTATGGCATGGGCTGATCCTGAGACAGGAATAGTTTATGTCTTTTTATCCAATAGAACTTATCCAGATAGTAATCTTCCAAATAAACTTTCTAAAGAAAATATTAGAGAAGATATTCAAAAAATTATTCAAGAAGCAATAATCAAATAGTTTTAAACGCTTACACCAAAAATATAACCCACTAGCGAAGATAATCCCATTGCTATTGTTCCCCAAATTACAATTCTAATTACAGCTTTACTAATACTTGAACCTCCAGTTCTAGCCGAAACTGCACCAAGAGTAATTAATGAAATTATTGTAAAAATATACAGTGAATACTCCATGTAATCCATTGGAGCTAATAAAGTAACAAGAAGTGGAAATATTCCTCCAACAGTAAATGATGCTCCAGAAGCCAATGCCGCTTGTAGAGGATTTGCTTGGCTCATTTCAGTAATTCCAAGTTCATCTCTCACGTGAGCAGCCAAGGCATCATGCTCGGTTAATTCTTTCGCTACCTGAAGAGCAGTTTCTTTTTTCAATCCTCTTTTTTCATAGATTTCTGCCAAAATTTTCAACTCTTCATCTGGCATCATTTGTAGTTCTATTTTTTCTCGTTCTATGTCTGCTTTTTCAATATCAGTTTGTGAACTTACCGAAACATATTCTCCAGCTGCCATTGATAATGAACCAGCAACTAGTCCGGCAATTGTTGCCAAAAGGATTGGTTCTCTTGCAGTTCCTGCTGTTGCAACACCTATAGCAAGACTCGATATCGAAATTATTCCATCGTTTGCTCCTAGAACTGCTGCACGAAGCCAGTTGCTTCTGTTTATATAATGGCTGTCTAAATAATTGTCTATTGTAAGCATATAGAATTGAGTTTTTGTTTGATAAAGATAATTAGAATATGTAATACTACTATAGTTTGATTTTCTTTTTTTATTAGAATAAATGATTGATATTTATTAACAAAAGTTTTAATGTTTTATACTTATCTTCGTAAGGTAAAATTGAATAAATGAAAATTGCAATTGTATGTTATCCAACATTTGGTGGAAGTGGCGTTGTCGCTACAGAATTAGGTCTCGAATTGGCTTTGCGTGGTCATGAAATCCATTTTATTACCTATAAGCAACCTGTTAGACTAGCGTTGCTCAACAGCAATGTGCATTATCATGAAGTGAATGTTCCCGAATATCCATTATTTCATTATCAACCCTATGAATTGGCTCTATCTAGTAAACTTGTAGATATGGTCAAACTGCATGGCATCGAACTTCTACATGTGCATTATGCGATACCTCATGCTTACGCAGGTTACATGGCAAAACAAATGCTCAAAGATGAAGGAATAGTTATTCCGATGGTGACAACTCTTCATGGAACAGATATAACTCTTGTTGGAAAACATCCTTTTTATAAAACTGCAGTAACATTTAGTATCAATAAATCCGATGTAGTAACATCTGTATCAGAAAATTTAAAAGAAGATACTTTGAAACATTTCAATATAAAAAATGAAATACATGTTATTCCAAATTTTATTGAATTGGACAAAATTAGAAACGAAAAACATATTTCTTGTCAGCGTTCAGTAATGGCTAATAAAGATGAAAAAATAATAACTCACATCAGTAATTTTAGAAGAGTTAAAAGAATTCCTGATGTAATCAAAGTTTTTTATAATATTCAAAAACAAATTCCATCAAAGTTGATGCTTGTTGGCGATGGTCCTGAACGCGACAATGCTGAAAGATTAGTTACCGATTTAGGAATAGATGACAAAGTAATTTTCTTTGGAAATAGTAATGAAATTGATCAAATTCTTTCCTATTCTGATTTGTTTTTGCTTCCCTCTGAAACAGAAAGTTTTGGTCTTGCTGCACTTGAAGCAATGGCATGGAGCGTTCCCGTAATTTCTACGAATACAGGTGGACTTCCGGAAGTAAATTTGAATGGATTTTCGGGTTATCTTAGTGATGTAGGTAATATTGAGGAAATGGCTCAAAATGCCATTAGTATATTAAAAGACGATACTGTTTTAAAGCAATTTAGAAAGCAAGCATTATTTCAGGCAGAAAAGTTTGATATTAAAAATATTCTTCCTTTGTATGAGGAATTATATAGGAAAGCTTTAGAAAATTCAAAATCATTAATTAATTAGTTATACATGAAAAAAGTTCTTTCAGTTGTATCTTTGGCTTTTTTACTTTCCTGTTCGACCAATAAAAATTCGGCGAATAAACCTCTTTTCGAAGTTTTAACAGTTCAAGAAAACGGTGGTGCAAACATCAATTTTTATGAAATTATTAGTGAGCCAAGTGAGATACCTATGTTGATTGGCGACGAGAATTTGAAACACAAAATTAAAGCTGATGATATTAAAACAAGCAATTTTATTTTGTTGAATTTGGGTGAAAAAAACTATGGTGGATTTACAATCACCGTTGAAAAAGTTGAAGAAACTCCCGAAAATATAATTGTTTATACCAAAGAGGTAAAACCTCAAGGAATGGCAACTACAGTTATTACATATCCTTATACAGTAGTAAAAATTAATTCAAAAAAACCAATAATAATAAAATAAAAAAAATCCCGAATAGTTCGGGATTTTTTTATTAGTCGAATTTGTAACGAATTCCTAAAGCAATATCTGGTCCAAAGTTGTCATCGCGCCAGTCATCTGAATTAAAGTATAACTCAGGTCTCATGTCTAGAGAAATTTGAAGTGGAATATCGAAATTATATTCAATACCGATGTTTCCAGCGGCAAAAAGGAATGTTCCGCTATCGCTAACTCCATATTTGTCATATTTCCATGAACCTAATCCTCCACCAGCACCAGCATACCAGTTAAAACCGCCATCAATATTCCATACCCAATGATAAAGACCAGCAAGTTTAAATGCGTCAACATCATTACTGTTTCTCCAACCAAGATCAACTTCTAATCGGTTGTTATCTCCCAATCCTCTTTGATAAGAGATTTCTCCACCAAAACCATCATTGTCACCAAGTCTAAGACCTAGAGCATTTTTTGAAATGTCTTGTGCCTGTGCATTAAAAGCAAATCCTGCAAGCATAAACGCAGATAAAATTATTTTCTTCATAAAAACTAGTATTAAGATTATACAATTTATATAACGCAAATATCATGCAAAAATTATTGAATAATCTTAAAATTTTCTTACTTTTTATAAATAATAGACGCTACAAGTTGTTGGTTAATCAAATTATCCATTTCAAATAAATCTTCTTCTTTTTCTGTAAAATCTTCGTAACGATATAATTTCCAGCGCTTTTTTTTGTATTCTAAAGCTGTTAAATTCTCTACCCAATCACCAGAATTCAAGTATAGAATAGTTCCATTTTTATTTTCCTTTCTTATGATTTTTGGCTCATGAATATGACCACATATCACATATTGGTAGCCTTTTTCTATGGCAAGTTCTGTAGCAGTATTTTCAAAATCAGAAATATGTTTTACAGCTTTTTTGACACTTGCTTTAATTTTTCTCGAAAATGAATAGGGTTCTTTTCCTAGTTTTTTCAAAATCCAATTTACAAAACGATTGAACAATATTAGATAATCATATCCTAACCCGCCCAACTTGGCAATCCATTTTGAATGTTGAACAGAGGCATCAAATACATCTCCATGAAATATCCATGCTTTGTTTCCATCGAGATCTAAAACCAATTTGTCCACAACACAAAAATTTCCCATAAATGAATCGCTAAATTTTCTCAATAACTCATCATGATTACCTGTTATGTAATAAACTTTTGTTCCTTTGGAAGCTAGGTCAATTATTTTTTTAATTACTTTTAAATGTGCTTTTGGGAAATAGGATTTTCTAAATTGCCATATATCAATAATATCACCATTGAGGACTAATATTTTTGGTTTTATTGAGTTTAGGTAGTTGTAAAGTTCTACAGCATGTGAGCCATAAGTTCCTAGATGAACATCTGAAATAATGGCCAAATCTAATTTTCTTTTCTTCATAAGATTAGTGTTTTACAAATAAAGAAATGTCATGTTAATCAAATAAAAATGTAATATTAAATGTAGAACAACAAATTATTAGTTTATTGTAAATGAATATGTTTTTAAATGCAGTATGAAGTAATCATTTTTTTATTACTGAAAACAATCCTTTATATTTGTTGAAAACAATATTATGGCAGGAAATAGTATAGGCACAATATTTAAGTTAACCACTTTTGGTGAATCGCACGGTGAAGCACTTGGCGGAATTATCGATGGTTGTCCTGCGGGAATTGAGTTAGATTTTGATGCTATTCAAAATGAAATGCAACGAAGAAAACCTGGTCAGTCTGCTATTGTAACACAGCGCAAAGAAGAAGATGAGGTGAAGTTTCTCTCGGGAATTTTTGAAGGTAAAACTACAGGAACACCTATTGGATTCATTATTGAAAATACCAATCAAAAATCAGATGATTATTCACATATAAAATATACCTATAGACCAAGTCATGCCGATTATGTTTATGAAAAAAAATATGGCATTCGTGACTATCGTGGTGGAGGAAGAAGTTCTGCACGAGAAACCGTTAGTAGAGTAGTTGCTGGAGCAATTGCAAAGCAAGTAATTCCTGATGTTAAAATCAATGCATTTGTTTCGTCTGTTGGAGAAATATTTATAGATAAACCCTATCAAGAATTAGATTTTTCATTGACAGAAACCAATGCGGTTCGCTGTCCTGATGTGGTTACCGCTCAAAAAATGGAAGAACACATTAAAGAAATAAAGAAACAAGGCGATACAATTGGTGGAACAATTACTTGTGTTATTCAAAATGTTCCTATTGGTCTTGGCGAACCAGTTTTTGATAAACTTCACGCAGAACTTGGTAAAGCAATGTTATCAATTAATGCAGTTCACGGTTTTGAATATGGAAGTGGGTTTTGTGGTGCAAGAATGAAAGGCAGTGAACATAATGATTTATTTAATGAAGACGGAACTACAAAAACTAATCTTTCTGGTGGAATTCAAGGAGGAATTTCTAACGGTATGGATATTTATTTTAGAGTAACTTTTAAACCAGTTGCTACATTATTACAACAACAAGAAGTATTAACTAATGAAAATAAACTAATTATTCAGCAAGGTAAAGGAAGGCACGATGCTTGTGTTGTTCCAAGAGCTGTGCCAATAGTTGAAGCTATGGCAGCATTAGTAATTGCCGATTATTATTTACTAAACAAATTATACCAATAATGAATACCGAAACAACTCCAAAAAAATCAATTTTTAAAAATCTAACTTTTCAAATTCTTGTTGCTATGTTAATAGGAATGGTTATTGGAATTTTTGTTCATAATAACTATTCAGAAGATACAGCTAAAGAATTCAGTACTTATATTAAATTATTAGCTACTATATTTATTCGTTTAGTTCAAATGATTATTGCACCATTAGTATTTACAACATTGGTTGTAGGAATTGCCAAACTTGGTGATATAAAATCTGTTGGAAGAATAGGAGGAAAGGCGTTGGGTTGGTTTTTTACCGCATCATTTATTTCTTTATTGATAGGAATGTTTTGGGTAAATGTATTGCAACCTGGTGTGGGATTAAGTTTGACAGGAGTTGATATTTCCACTGCCTCAGAAGTAACAGAAAAAACGCAAAATTTTTCTGCTCAAAATTTTATCGAACACATTATACCGAAAAGTATAGTTGAAGCAATGGCAACCAATGAAATATTGCAAATTGTAATTTTTTCAATCTTCTTCGGGTTAGCTGCAGCGTCTATTGGTGATTATTCAAAACCAGTAGTAAAAGCTCTAGATAAGACTTCGCATATCATCCTCAAAATGGTAAACTACGTGATGAATTTTGCTCCAATTGGTGTTTTTGGAGCCATAGCAGGAGTATTTGCAGTAAGAGATTTAGGAGAGTTATTACTTACTTATGCTAAATTCTTTGGTTCATTTATGGTAGGAATTTCGACATTGTGGATTGTATTATTATTATTTGGTTTTGTTTTCTTAAAATCAAAAATGAAAACATTATTAAGTCATATAATCAGTCCATTGATAATAGCTTTTGGAACAACTAGTAGCGAAGCTGTTTTTCCTAAACTGACAGAAGAACTAGAACGATTTGGAATAAAAGATAGAATTGTATCATTCATGTTGCCGCTTGGTTATTCTTTTAATCTTGATGGAAGTATGATGTATATGACATTTGCCAGTATTTTTATTGCTCAAGCCTATGATGTTCCACTCGATACAGGAACACAATTTACAATGTTGTTTGTTTTAATGTTGACTAGTAAAGGTATTGCTGGGGTTCCAAGAGCAAGCCTAGTAGTTGTAGCAGCAACCTGCGGAATGTTTAAAATTCCCGTAGAAGGTATAGCCTTAATCTTACCAATAGACCATTTTTGTGATATGTTTAGAAGTGCAACTAATGTTTTAGGCAATGCATTAGCTACTTCAGTAGTTGGTAAATGGGAAAAAGATAGTTAAATAATTATGAAATATGAATTTCTTTTTTAATTTTGTCTGTTAAACTAATAATTAATTAATCAATATGAAAAAACTATTACTATTTTCTTTATTGGTAGCAGGTTCTTTTGCGGCAAACGCTCAGTATGATTGTGCTGAAGCAGTAGCTATAACAGGCACAGGAACGATAACTGCTCCAGATGTAGCAGGTACCTTTGTTAGCGGTGTTTGCTATACACATGCTTTTGATAACACTGGAACTGGCGACATGTTTGGTCTTTGGTATTCATTTACACCTACTGAAGCTGGTGTAGTTGACATTACTTCAGATTTACCTCAAAATGCAGCACCATTTAGTGATGATACTAAAATTTCTATTTTCACTGGAGCTTGTGATGCATTAGTTTGTTATGATTTTAATGATGATACAAGTGCATCAAACTACCTTTCAACAATTTCATTTCCAGTAGCTGCAGGCGTAACATATTATATTCAATGGGATAACTATTGGAATGGAGCAGGTTTTGATTTTGATTTTACTTTCACTCCTCAAACTTGTGTTCCAGTATTTTATGTAAACACACCAACAAACCTAGGAACAACTTCTGTTACTTTAAACTGGGATGCTTCAGTTAGTTTACCTGATGGATATGAAGTAGAATATGGTTTAACTGGATTTACTCAAGGTACTGGTACTGTTGTTGCTACAGCTACAAACTCTTTAGATTTATCAGGTTTAACTGCAAGTGGTGTTTATGATTACTACATTAGAGCTAACTGTGGTAGTGGAAATTTCAGCGACTGGTCAACAGGAAACACAGTAGCTTTAGCTAAAACTTGTCCTTATTTTGGAGGCTTTGATAACAATGCTCAACTAGCTGGTTGGACTACTGCTGGAAATGGAGCTTATGGTGTTGGTACTACAGCAGCAAATGCTCAAGGTGGTGTTGGTCAATATTGGATATTTAATACTAGTACTGCTGTGTCTAACAACTGGTTATTTTCACCTGCATTTTATTTACAAGCTGGTGAACAAGTTACTGTTTCTTTTTATGAAAGATCAGCAACGGCAAGAAGCTTACGTTTGACAGTTGGAACTAATAATACTTCTGCTGCACAAACTACAGTTATATGGTCAAATACAGCTCTTACAAATGCTTCTTATGCTCAAATAACTGCTCCAGCATATACTGCTCCATCTACAGGTATTTATTATTTTGCATTTAATGATATTTCAGCTGCTACTGCATCAGCAGTAACAATGAGACTTGATACTGTTAACTTTACTTCTGTTTTGGGAACTAATGAGTATCTTGCTTCTAATATTTCAACATATCCAAACCCTGCTAAAAATGTTATCAACATTTCTAATGGTTTGAATGCTGTTATTGAATCTGTTGAATTAACTGATTTGAATGGAAGAGTTGTTAAAACTCAAGCTATCAATGCTACTGAAGGTCAAGTTTCAATTAGTGACTTATCAGCTGGTGTTTACATGATGAAAGTTTCTACAGACAAAGGAGTTGCTACTAAAAAAGTGGTTAAACAATAGTTTGTAAAATACCTTCATAATAAAAAAAACGACTAAGCTAAGCTTAGTCGTTTTTCTTTTGGTCTTTGTTTTTGCTACTGCCTGCCATCATCATAACGGCACCAACCAGTCCTAAAATAACCAAAGCAAAAACCCCAATCATAATAAATGCTCCGTTACCCCAAGAGTAAAGTACAATGTTTGTTGCTATCATAAGTTCTAAGAATTAGTCTGTCAAATCTATAAAAGATTTTTTCTAATATGCATGATATTTATCATGATAAAAACTTTGATTCTAGTTCTCGTGATGGGATAAGACAACTTTCTTTTTTACCATACCATTTATATCTATTGGCAGCAATATAATCGTAAATTGAGTTTTTTATTAAAGAAGGTGTAAAAGAAAATAGTAACAGAAATCTATAACGACTATTCAATTCTTTCAATATCTTGAATGCTGCATCTGCTTTAATAAAATAAGCTATTCCAGGTTGATAAAGAACTATACTATCAATTTGGCTGTTGTTTAAACCAATATGTTTCAAAATATTTTTTCCTAATTCTGATTGAAGAGAAACAAAGCGAAAAATATCATTTTTATCATGTTTAATAATAAATTGGACAGCGTTATCGCATAGGTTACAAATTCCATCAAAAAGGATAATTTTTTTATCTTTTGGTAAATCTTTAATTTCCATTTTTAAACAGCTTGGACAAATTCTAATTCATCAATACTGATTTTAGAAGTGAATATTCCATAGTTTACTAGAGCTTTGTTTTTTTCAATTTTATCAATTGTGCCAATTGATTTTCCATCTTTCATTCGCACTCTGTCACCAACCTTTAAAATCACTTTTGGTTTATTCTCTTCCTCTATTCTTGCTTTTATTTTTTTCTCTTTTTTAGTTTTTCGTATTTCTTCAACTTTAACTTTTACTTCTTCAACAACTTGTTTTTGAATGATTTCTTTTTCCTTTTTCTCTTTTTGATTAATTTTTTTTCTCTTAGAATTTTCAATCTCAACCATTTTGAGAAACTCACCAATAAGAGCTTTTTTATCTTTGTTGTTGAAGTAACTTTCCGAAATATTGTCTATTTTTTGTCCTATATAAATCAAGCGTTGGTTTTCATCATATAATTCCTGATATCGCTCTAGCTTTTCTTGAATTTTTGCATTGATAGTTTCCATTTTTCTGCTTTCTTCACGAGCTTTTATCTCTTCTTCTTTAAGAGTAAGCGATGTTTTTTCGAGTTTTGAACGCTCTTTTTGAAGAGTAGCTATTGTTTTATCAAAGCGGACTTTTCCTCCTTCGATTTTTTTCTTTGCTCTGTTTATTAACCCAAATGGAATTCCATTTTTTTGTGCTACTTCAAATGTAAATGAACTTCCGGCTTGACCAAGTATCAATTTATACATGGGTTCTAATGACTTTTCATCGAAAAGCATATTTGCATTAGAAGCAAAAGGCAATTCGTTTGCCAATATTTTTAGATTTGCATAATGAGTTGTTATAATTCCAAATGCTTCTCTGTGATAGAATTCTTCGAGAAAAACTTCTGCCAATGCACCACCAAGTTCAGGATCACTACCAGTTCCAAATTCATCGATTAAGAACAACGTTTTTGAATTGCATTTTTTTAAAAAGTAATTCATGTTTTTCAATCGATAACTATAGGTGCTCAGATGGTTTTCAATGGATTGATTGTCGCCAATGTCCGTTAAAATTCTATCAAAAAGGAAGGTTTCACTTCTTTCGTGAACGGGAATTAATATTCCTGATTGTAGCATTAATTGCAATAAACCTATGGTTTTTAGGGAAATTGTTTTTCCTCCAGCGTTTGGACCAGAAATAACAATTATTCTGCTTTCATTTTTTAATTCAATAGTTTGAGGGAAAGTTTGTTGTTTTTTTTCCTTGTTTGTCAAGTAAAGAATAGGATGGTATGCATCTTTGAAAAACAATCTTTTTTCTTCTGTAATATTGGGTAAAATTGCATTAATATTCTTTGCATATCTAGCTTTTGCGGCAATCAAATCAATATCACTCAATATCTCTTGATACTGATTTAATAACTCTGAAAAAGGTCTAATCTCGGAGGTTAATTTTCTTAAAATTCTAGCGATTTCTTCTCTTTCTTCAAATTCAAGATTATTCAATTCTCTTGAGTATCTCAATGTAGCTTCGGGTTCAATATAGGCGATACTTCCTGTTTTTGAATTGCCTAATATCGAGCCTTTTACTTTTCTTCTATACATGGCTAAAACAGCAAGAACTCTTCTGTTTTCTACAATTGTTTCTCTAATGTCATCAAGATAACCTAATGAATTATATTGGCTCAAAGCCATTCCGAAACTTTGATTAATTTTACCTCTTACAACGTTTATTTTTGCTCTAATTGCTACTAAGTCTGGTGATGCATTGTCTTTTATTTCACCATATTTGTCGAGTACGGTTTCAATTTTTTGAATTATTGTTTTAGTATATTCAACGCTAGATGCTCTTTCGTTAAGCTTTGGATAATAGTCATCAAATTTTTTCAAAAATTGTATTAATGTATTTGAAGTTTCTGATATTGAAATGAATTTTCTAAAACTACTAATATCCAACAGACTTCCTTCTATTGCCAATAATTTTAAATCATTTGTAATAGTTTCAAAACCATGATTTGGGATGGCGTTGTTATTAAAATAGGAAGAAACATATTCTGAAGTTTGAAGCAAAGAATTCATTAACGAATCCTTTTCTTTGAAAGGAGAAATAGCATTGGCTTTATTCTTTCCCAATTCGGTTATACAAAATGCCTCAATAGTTTCGAGAATGGTATTAAATTCTAAATCCTTGAGTGTTTTATCGTTTATTGAAATCATTGCTTTATAATAGAATTTACAAAGTTACAATATAATATATTTGCGTAAAAATTGATTTGATATGCAAGTTAAAATACATGAGTCTTGGCAAAATGTTTTGGTAGAAGAATTTGATAAGGATTATTTTCGTTCATTGATTTCATTTGTAAAGAATGAGTATTCATCAAATAAGTGTTTTCCAAAAGGAAGTCAAATTTTTTCAGCATTCGACCATTGTCCTTTTGATAATTTAAAGGTTGTCATTATTGGTCAAGATCCATATCATGGAGTCGGTCAAGCTAACGGATTGTGTTTTTCAGTAAATGATGGTATTTCGTTTCCGCCATCTTTGATAAACATTTTTAAAGAAATCGAAGCCGATTTGAATATTGCTATTCCCTTAACAGGTAACCTTGAACGATGGGCAAAACAAGGTGTTTTATTACTCAATGCTACATTAACTGTTAGAGAAGGTGAAGCAGGAAGTCATCAAGGTAAAGGCTGGGAACAATTTACTGATGCAGTGATACAAAAAATTTCTTCTGAAAAAGAAAATGTAGTTTTTCTACTTTGGGGAAGCTTTGCCAAACAAAAAGGCTCCAAAATTGATAGATCAAAACATTTTGTTTTAGAAACAGGACATCCATCTCCATTGAGCGCCAATAGAGGTTTATGGTTTGGAAACAAACATTTTAGTAAAACAAATGAATATCTAATTCAGAAAAATTTAAAACCAATAAACTGGTAACTTTTAGTTTACATTGAAATAAAAATAACCTGAACTATCCAAATTATTGATTGAAGAATCAATATAGGCTACAAGATTTTTTGGTTCACTAAGTGAGCGAAGTTCAACAGAATTTGTTGATGAACTGTTGTAACCAAAACTTACCCTATAATTACCAACGGCTGTAAGCGGAAATCCAACTCTGTAATTATAAACTTGATTAGTGCTGTTGTAAAGACACAAACCATAGACATAAGCACCATTTTGAGCTGAACCTTCTTCTATATCCAATTGATTGTCATTCACCGACACAACTTCCCAGTCCGTTGCATTTATTCTTCTTTCAATAACGTATGAAAAAGCTATTTTGGTAGCTCCATTTGTCGTTTTATAAATATCTACAGGTGTTGTTTGTCCTGCTTCTGGAAGAAGACGAGGTATGACACCTTGAACATAAAAATAATCACCAGTAGAATAATTTGTTTGGTTAGAAAATGTAACCAAATTTGATGCATCAATATAAACTGTATTATAAAATCCATCATCGTTTGTATCACAACTCGTAAATATTGAGATTGCAAATAATAAAAATAAATATGCTGATTTTTTCATAACTTTTCTTTTAAAAACGGTAACCAAAATTAATTCCTACTCTCGAAATTTTATCAGGGCTTTTTTCAGTATTGGTCAAATTATACCCATAACCTACTAATACTTCCATAGCAATACTTTCGCTAAAATACATTTTATAACCTACACATGCACCCAAAGCAATGTCAGTATAGTTGCTAACTTTGGTAGCATAATAACCATTATTGTTTTCATCTATCAATCGAATAATTTCCTTGAAATCGCCACCATTATAAGATGCAAAAAATTCAGCAAAATAATATCTCGAAGCACTTTTGGATAAAGCATATCTAACATAAGGATTAAACTCATATTTAGGCATATTGTTGATGTATCCTTCTTCAAAATCTTGTTTTACTTTATCACTATTAGTGTAGCCAATATTAATTCCTGTAGAAAAATTATTTCCTAAAAAGCGTTCATAGCTTACGCTGATTTTTTTTGACATTATAGCCTCAAAAACATCAACTCTGAACTCATTTTTCTTACTTGAAATTCCGCTTTCTTGAGCATTTATAATACCCGAAATCAACAAAGCGACAATAAGTACTTTCTTCATGGTTTTCTATTCTTTTGAGCGAATATACTAAAATTTGTTTTGATAAAATGATAATCTCTAAATTATTCAAGTGTCAATGCACCCAGAATTTCCTCGTGCATAAATGGTCCACCAGGATATTTTGCTGTATAATCCATATTCAACCAAATTTGCCCTCGTTCATCTACATGATAATGCAAATTTTGATTTTTACTTTCTTTTGGGAAAAGTACTTTTTTTATTAAATAGTTAGCTGCTTCTAGGTCTTTTCGGTTCCCTATCAAAATTTCTGGATAGATGTGACCTTTTGTGTGAATTAGTCTTGGAACACCACCAATTGAGCGAATGCATGCTGCCATCAAAATAGAATGGTCATCGCAGTCACCAGAAAGATATTGTAATGACTCTGATGCAGTCGCAATATAATCTTTTCCTTTTGGGTCGCTAACATAATTCCAATTTGTGTTGATTTCTTTAAAAATAGCAAAGCATTGAATAAGAGTGTAGTATTGATTGTATTCTTTGGTTTTTTTGAAATATTTTGACGTTGCCATCAATGAAAAATTTCTCACCTTGGGATTGTCATATTCAATGGCTTTCAGGATTTTGTACTTATTTGGGAATGGCAAAAGTTTTGAAATAATAATGTCTTGCGGGTATGGATTTTCTTCCATTGAATACATCATGTATTTATAATCCTCAAAAACACTAACAAAACCATAACCACCAAAAATTGTTCCGTAGAGTAAGATGACTAAATAAACAAATATTCCAACTAAAGTTATTTTTCTAAAAAATCTGAATATGAAATGAAAAATGGCGATTATTATCAAAAAAAGGATAATTCTATCCAAGTGAATTGGCCACTCAAAGTCAACCAAATTTTGATGAGCAATTAGAAAAACAGGAATTGTTAGTAGAAAACTTAGTATAAATATAATTATACTGTCCCACGGACTTTTTACGCTAAGTTTACTCCGAACCTGTTCATACGTCAGATTGCCAATTTTCACCATAACAGGGAAGTTGCTAAAAACTATATGTTTTTTACTAGTTCAGCAAAAGTACCTTTTTTATCAATAATTTTTAATTCAAATAGCTGATTTTGAATTTTGTTTAACATTTTTTCTTCCAATGGTTTCTGCGACCATTTTGTTAAACGTAACCACTCGCGAATATCTTCAATTTTTTGGTGATATTTTGAAGCTAATGTTCTGTCAATACTAGGGATTTCTTTGAATTCTTGAGTAGTGTTATTAATTATTTCAAGTATCAACTCTATACTGCCTTCATTTTTTTCGAGAAATTCATTTCTAACGGCGATAACAAAACATGGCCATGGAGTAGGACAATCGGCAATTTTTCTAAAAACACCTTTGTCCACAAGTGGTTTGGTCATAAAACGTTCCCACATAAAATAATCTGATTCGCCTTTTGTTAAACTTTCTACAGCACCATCAATAGTATTTACTATTTCAAATTGCAGTTTTTCTGTATTCCAACCTTGATTATTGGCATTGACGTAAGCCATTAATTGTGAACCTGAACCAAGTCTTGAAATGGCAACTTTTTTATTCTCTAAATCTGAAAGTATTTTAAAATTTGAATTGGCTGCTACATGAATTCCCCAAATCAATGGACTTTCTACATAAACTTGTACAATTTTAGATGGATTTCCTGCATTGATGTCTTTTACAATTCCTTCTGATAAAATAACTGCAATATCGGTTTCGCCATCGCGAAGCATTTGACACATTTTTCCTGTGCCTTCAGGAACATCTGTCCATTGCAAATCTATGCCAACAGCTTCAAATTCCCCATTTTCAATACACAAATGCCAAGGCAAATTAAAATGTTCTGGAACGCCAGCTATTTTTACTGTTTTCATTTTTCGTATCAAGATTTTTACTTCGTATTTCTTCCCTCGTATTTCGTACTTTCCAATTGCCACCATTTCCAAATTACACCATCTTTATCTGGATAATCTTCCATGAATTGCATTCCACATTTGCTTAAAACTCTATTCGAAGCACCATTTTCTGCATGAGTATAAGCATTTATAATTTCAATTTTCATTTGATTAAAACCATAATCTAACCAAAATTCAGTTGCCTCAGTTGCATAACCTTTGTTCCAAAATTTTTCAGCAAGTCGATAACCATAGTCATAGAAATTGGTATTTCCGTTTTCTACATGATCGTTGATGTATTTTATTCCTGTCCAGCCAATAAATTCTTCAGTTTCTTTAAGAATAGTAGCAAAACGTCCAATCTTATTTTCATCATACTGTTTGTGAATGTACTCGATAATCTTAATGGTTTCACTAATATCTTGAGTTGGTTGTTGCCACAGGTATTTGTGCACATTTGGATTGTTATCCATTGCAAACATCGCTTCGGCATCCGATAATTCTAGCGGACGAAGAAGTAGTCGTTTTGTTTCTAGTATTATGTCCATTTTGTTTTTAAATCAGAGATAATTATGTGAAAACCATCAGGATCCAAAATCGTTTTACCATTTATTTTCCAGTATGGATTTTTTGCTTCGATAAATTCAATTTTGTTTGTTTTTAATTTTTCAATAATAAAATCAAACTCAATCTTTGTATTAGGATAAAAAACTAAAATGTCATCATCATCAAAAGAATGATTGACTTTTTCAGATGTTTGTGTAAATTCTAAATGCCAATTTTCATTTGCTTTACCAACAAATATGCCATCATAACCTTCGTGATTTTCAAAACTACCGAGCAATTCAAAACCTAAGACATCAATATAAAATACTTTAAGTTGCTCTAAATTATTGGTATGTCTTGCAAATCTAAAAGTCATTTATAATGCTTTAAAAATTCGTAAATCCTAATTAATTTACTCAGACAATTTATCCAAAGTATATTCAATCAAGGCATCAACCGCTTTGTATGGATCATCGCTAAAAGTTCCTGTAGCACGATTGGCAATGATTGCGTTCAATGATAAACATTCGTGACCAAGTAGTTTTCCAAGACCATAAATAGCTCCAGTTTCCATTTCAAGATTGGTCATTCTGACACCTTCAAATTCAAAACTATCCATTTTACTATTCAATTCAGGATCTTGAATAGCCAAACGTAGAACTCGTCCTTGTGGACCATAAAATCCACCAGCTGTACCAGTAAATCCTTTGAAAATTCTATTGCTTTCTAGACGTTTTTCGAGAACTTCACTTCCTTTTATTACATATGGTCGACCTTTTTTCATGTCCCAATTGGTTTGTTTAATGAAGGCTTCTTCCATTGCGGTTTCTGAGATTTCATCAATTAAATAGGAGCGAAGCATGTTGTCTAAACCAAGCCCGTATTGGCTCATAACAAAACTATCGCATGGAATATCAGCTTGTAGCGAACCCGAAGTTCCAATGCGAACGATGTTTAACGAAGTCAATTCTTCTTTAACTTCTCGCGTTTTCAAATCAATGTTTACCAAAGCATCCAATTCATTCATTACTATGTCAATATTATCTGGACCAATTCCCGATGACATCACAGTAATTCGTTTTCCTTTATAAATTCCTGTTTGTGTTTTGAACTCACGTTTTTGTTGAGAAAACTCAATCTTTTCAAAATGTTTGGTAATTTTTTCAACTCTATTTTGATCACCAACAAAGATGATGTCTTTAGCAATATGTTCTGGTTTTAGATTTAAGTGATAAACACTTCCATCTGGGTTTAATATTAATTCTGATGATGCAATCATAATGGTTTATTTTAAAAAAGTGCAAACAACAAAGATAAATCATTTTAAAGAATAATCAACTGACAAATGTGTTATGTTTAGATTATTTGGTAATTTTAAAAATTAAATAAATCTTAATTATGTATGACTACAAGTTTTAAAGAACATTGGGAAAATGTTTATGCAAATAAAACACCTAGCGAAGTAAGTTGGACACAAGAAGTTCCCAAAACTTCACTCGAATTAATACTTAACAATTCGACTGATAAATCATTGAATATCATTGATGTTGGTGGTGGCGATAGTTTGTTGGTCGATTTTCTTCTCGCCGAAGGTTATACAAATATTACCGTTCTAGATATTTCTAGTTTAGCTATAATAAGAGCTCAAAAAAGACTGGGAGATTTATCAAACAATGTAACATGGATTGTTTGTGACATCAATGATTTTAAACCAAAACATAAATATGATATTTGGCATGACAGAGCAGCTTTTCATTTTTTAACAGAGGAAAATCAGATTGAAAACTACGTTTCTCTAGTTAATGAATTCGTAGAAAAACAATTGATTTTATCAACATTTTCAACTAATGGACCATTGAAATGCAGTGGTTTGAACATCACACAATATTCATCAGAAAAAATGGATGAATTATTCAAAGAGAACTTTCAAATGAAGGAGTGTATTTTTGAAGATCATATAACGCCGTTTAACACGGTTCAAAATTTTATATTTTGTAACTTTGAAAAAAGAAATAATCCATAAATATCAATTCCATGAAAAAAATTCTTTTATCGTTGATAATTATTTTTTTGGTTTCATGTTCTAGTTCATCTACTGTTTCAAAGGAACCAGTAGCTGATGCAACTTATGGCTATTCAAAAGATAATCCAATAAAAGTTGGTGGTGTGCTCAATGGACCAATTTATGAAAAGGAATATTTGAACTCATTGACAGGTCCAAATGGAGAAAAAGTATGGTTCAAAAGAAACGGGAGTTGTTGCGAGTTTCAGTCGAAAAGCAGTGAATTCGGCTTTGGAATGCTAGATATTTATAGTGTTGTTTACGAAGGAAGTAAAGATACAGTTGTGCTGTATTTAAACATGTATGAGAAATCGAAACTTAAAGCTCCAGTTGGGTTTAAGATGAGATAATGAAGTAATTATCCACCAACTCGCTTTGTTTTAAATCCTTTTTTCTGCAAAAATTCCATTATTTTGTCGCGATAGTTTCCTTGAATAATAATTTCTCCATCTTTAAAACTTCCCCCAACAGCAAATTTACCTTTTATTTCTTTTGCTAAAATCTTGAAATCTTCATCATCGCCTTCATAACCAGCAATTATTGTTGTAGGTTTCCCGTTTCTTTTTTCAAATTTACAAATCATAGGTTCTTTTTGAACATACAATTCG
This sequence comes from Flavobacterium lutivivi, assembly GCF_014642275.1. Taxonomy (GTDB): domain Bacteria; phylum Bacteroidota; class Bacteroidia; order Flavobacteriales; family Flavobacteriaceae; genus Flavobacterium; species Flavobacterium lutivivi. The sequence goes on along the minus strand of NZ_BMIM01000004.1, from coordinate 42,104 downwards.
TGTTCAACTTCGTTTGTTTCTTCAGGTTCGTTTGAAACCTGATGGTCTGGAAAAAGTTTTTTAAGTTGTTCTTGTAAATCCATAATTCTTTGAAAAACTCAAAAATCAAATTCCAAATTCCAACTGAAATTAAAGCGGAATTTGGAATTATGAAATATGAGTTAGTATATATTTATTTTTTTTTCAAACCTAGCTCAACTAAACGCTCATCCAAAAACTCACCAGCTGTAATATCATCATATAGTTTTGGATTGTTTGCATCAATACATTGTTCTAGGCAATTTAATTTCATATCACTCACAGGATGCATGAAGAATGGAATAGAATATCTTGAAGTTCCCCATAATTCTCTTGGCGGATTAACCACTTGATGGATAGTTGATTTCAATTTGTTATTGGTGTGACGCGATAACATATCACCAACATTAATCATCAATTCATCTGGCTGAGCCATTGCATCAATCCATTCGCCATCATGGTTTTGCACTTGTAAACCTTTACCTTGTGCACCCATCAAAAGTGTAATCAAGTTGATATCGCCATGAGCAGCAGCACGAACAGCTCCATCTTTTGGTTCATCTGTAATTGGTGGGTAATGTATAGGTCTCAAAATTGAATTTCCATCTTTGATGTAATTATCAAAATAAAACTCATCTAAACCAATGTGTATTGCCAAAGCTCTTAGAACATAAATACCTGTTTTTTCTAACATCTTATAGGCTTCTTTACCTACTTCGTTGAATTTTGGTAATTCTGTAACTTCAACATTATCAGGATACTCTCCAGCCCATTTTGAACCTTCAGATACATATTGACCAAAATGCCAAAACTCCTTTAAATCTCCAGCAGAACGACCTTTGGCATGTTCTTTACCAAATGAAACATAACCACGTTGTCCTCCAATACCTGGAATTTCATACTTTGATTTTGTTTCTAATGGAAGATTGAAGAAGTTTCTAACTTCACCATAAAGATCTTCAACTAATTTGTCATCAAGAAAATGACCTTTTAATGCTACGAAGCCGATTTCTTCGTAGGCTTTTCCGATTTCATTTACAAATTTTTGTTTACGTGCCGGATCATCCGACAGGAAATCACGTAAGTCAACACTTGGAATTTGTTGCATACTAAAAAAATTTTGTTAATAACTTTTATGCGCTTAACATCGCATACTGATTACAAATTTAGTCTTTTTTTATTTCAAAAAGTTTAAAGTTATTAACAATTGGATTAAAAATAAAACCTCAGAAATTTTTCTGAGGTTTTAAAATCTAAGTTTATTACTGATTTCTAAATACCAGTTTTCCGTCGAAACTGTCTAAAAGAATAATACTATCAGTTTTTATAGTTCCAGCTAAAATTTCTTTACTCAACTGGTTCAACACTTCACGTTGTATTAAACGTTTAACTGGTCTTGCTCCAAATTCTGGTTCGAAACCTTTTGTAGCCAGATAATCTATTGCTTCTGGAGTTGCATCCATAGTAACGTGTTGTTGAGCAAGCATTTTTGTAACACTTTTAAGTTGTATAGCTACAATTTGTTTGATGTTTTCATTGCTCAATGGAGTAAACATTACGATTTCGTCAATTCGGTTTAAAAACTCTGGTCGAACGGTTTGTTTTAATAAACCAAGAACTTCAACTTTTGCCAACTCTGATGCTGCTTCAATATTTTTTGTGTTTTCAAATTTTTCTTGAATAATATGACTTCCCATATTCGAAGTCATAATGATAATAGTATTTTTAAAATCGGCAACACGACCTTTATTATCTGTCAATCTACCTTCATCAAGAACTTGCAATAAAATATTAAAAGTATCTGGATGCGCTTTTTCAATTTCGTCTAATAAAACTACAGAATATGGTTTTCTACGAACAGCTTCAGTAAGTTGTCCACCTTCGTCATAACCCACATATCCTGGAGGTGCACCAACTAATCTACTCACACTATGACGTTCTTGATATTCGCTCATATCAATTCGAGTAATAGCATTTTCATCATCAAAGAGATATTCGGCAAGTGCTTTTGCCAATTCGGTTTTTCCAACTCCAGTAGTTCCTAAGAATAAAAATGAACCTATAGGTTTTTTTGCATCTTGTAAACCAGCTCGACTACGACGAACAGCATCACTAATAGCTTGAATAGCTTCTTCTTGACCAACAACGCGTTTGTGTAATTCATCTTCCAATTTTAGTAATTTTTCACGTTCACTTTGAAGCATTTTCGTTACTGGAATTCCAGTCCATTTTGCTACAACTTCTGCAATATCGTCATGTGTAACTTCTTCTTTTATAAGTGATTGTCCTTTTTGATTTTCAATTAATTGATTTTGAAATTCGTCTAATTTTTCTTGAGCTTCTTTAATTTTTCCGTAACGAATTTCGGCTACTTTTCCATAATCACCATCACGTTCTGCACGTTCTGCTTCTAGTTTAAAATCTTCAATTAGTTGTTTTGCACTTTGAATGTTTTCAACAACTTCTTTTTCCGATTTCCATTTTGCAAAAATCTCGTTGCGTTCTTCTTTTAAGTTTGCTAAATCTAATCCAAGTGATTTTAATTTGGTTTCATCTTGCTCACGTTTAATGGCTTCAATTTCAATTTCTAGTTGCATAATTTTTCTATCCAAAACATCGAGCTCTTCTGGTTTTGAATTAATTTCCATGCGCAATTTTGAAGCTGCTTCGTCCATTAAATCAATGGCTTTATCTGGTAAAAAACGATTAGTGATATAACGCTGCGAAAGTTCAACAGCAGCAATTATGGCATCGTCTTTAATGCGCACTTTGTGATGTGTTTCATACTTTTCTTTGATACCACGCAAGATTGAAATGGCACTTTCTGTATCGGGTTCATCAATATTTACTTTTTGAAAACGACGTTCTAATGCTTTATCTTTTTCAAAATATTTTTGATATTCGTCCAAAGTTGTTGCACCAATTGCTCTCAACTCACCACGAGCCAAAGCAGGTTTTAAAATATTTGCTGCATCCATTGCGCCTTCTCCACCGCCAGCGCCAACTAATGTGTGAATTTCATCAATAAAAAGTACAATATCACCATCGGCAGAAGTTACTTCTTTTACTACGGCTTTCAATCGTTCTTCAAATTCACCTTTATATTTTGCACCAGCAATCAATGCACCCATATCGAGTGAATAGACAATTTTATCTTTTAAATTTTCTGGAACATCACCATCTACAATTCGGTGTGCTAAACCTTCGGCAATGGCAGTTTTACCAACACCTGGTTCACCAATAAGCATCGGATTATTTTTTGTTCTACGAGTAAGAATTTGTAGCACTCTTCGAATTTCTTCATCACGACCAATAACTGGATCAAGCTTTCCTGTGCGCGCTAACTCGTTTAGGTTTTTAGCATATTTATTAAGTGAATTATAAGTTTCTTCCGCTGATGCAGAAGTTACTCTTTCTCCTTTTCTAAGTTCGGCAATTGCACTTTCTAAAGCTTTTACGGTTACACCTTGATCTTTTAAAATCTGTGCAACTTTACTCTTTGATTTGAAAATAGCTAAGATTAAATGTTCGATTGATGTATATTCATCGTTCATTTTTTTAGCGATGATATTTGCTTCGTTTACTGCATTTGCAGAATCACGAGAAAGCATAATTTCGCTACCTTGAACTTTAGAAAAACTTTGAATAGTGCTATCTAATACTTTTTGAAAAAGTTCAATATTTACATTAAGTTTTTTAAGTAAAAAAGGTGTAACATTTTCATCTACAGCAAGAATACCTTTAAAAATGTGTTCGTTTTCAAGCTGTGGATTGTTATTTTCTTGTGCAATTTGCTGTGCTTGTTGCAAAGCTTCTTGCGATTTGATGGTTAAATTTTTTAAGTTCATTTATTTTATCTCCTTTGTGTTGTTTTGATATACGTTTTGAAAACGTCAAATGGCAAAGGACAATTTGTGTTCCAATATTGAAATCAAGTCAAAATGGCTGATTTTTCATTACTTTTGTGATTAATATCAGTCAAAATGACTTAAAACAAGACAATTATGAGTTTATTTAATAGCATGTTTGGCGCAAATGAAAAGCAAGGCGAGATTTCTAAATTGAATTGGTTGCCATTGGAATCAATAAATCAATTGGAAGAGATTATCGAAATATCCAAACAAAAATCAATAGTAATTTTCAAGCATAGTACACGATGCTTTATTAGTAAATCTGCGTTGAGAAGTTTTGAAGCTAAATATAATATTTCAAGCGACAAGATGGATGCTTACTATTTGGATTTACTACAATATAGAAGTATTTCAAATGAAGTAGCGGAAACATTTGTTGTAACTCACCAATCACCACAAATTCTTGTAATTAAAAATGGAGTTTGTGTTTATCATGCTTCGCATGAGAATATTCAAGCTAAGGATTTAGAGAAATTTGTATAAAAAAAGTGGCAATCGCCACTTTTTTATCTTCTAAACTTATTTTTAGCAATTAAGCTTTTCAATTGATTTTTTAAGTCTTGACCAGCATCAAAAACCATTTGTTCATTTGATGGGAATGGAACTGCTTTTTTATCAAAAGTGTTGTAATAATCTTGTTCACAAGCTCTTTTATCTCCTTTGTAGGTTGCATAAACATTTGAAAAAATGAATTCACTAGACAAAGGGAATGTTTCGATTAACTGATTGGTTTTTAGATTTATGTAATCAATCTTTGCGGTTACTTGACAAGCTTTTGACTGCGAAAATTCATAAATACTGATTTTAACAGTTCGCATATCATCAACCTTTATTGGATTTCCAAGCGAATCTTTAACAACTTGTCCGTTAGAATTTACAAGATTTTTTACTCCAACTTTTATCAATTTCTCTTTTTGGAACTGCTTTTCTTTAACCTGTTCTGGTGAAATGTTTATTTGACGAAAGTTAACAACTAATCCATAATCATAATCAATTCCTTTTTGACGATTACTGTGATAAACAGTCCATTTATCGTTCAAACCATAGGTGCTGAAGTCCAATAAATCATCTTCCAATCTTTTCGGAATAACCATATTGGTTTCGTTTTTTGTATATACGTTTACAAAATCAGTTCCTTTGAATTGAGCTTCATCAATCAATTTATTGACATCTTTGTATCCTGGACTTAGGCTTTCAAGGTAAACCAAATCATCATAAGCACGGCGAATAACCAGTTTGTCTTTATTGATTAAAAGTGCTTTTGAATTGTCATATAGATATTTGGATAATGAATTTTTACTGCTAACAATTTGGTCGCTGTAGTCATCAAATGGAAAAATAGCATCACGACCTTCTTTTATTAGTTTTAACGGCAATAATGGTCTTATCAATTCCTGACGATAATTGAGTTGAACATAAGTGTTGTATATTTTTTCAAGATTTTGAGGATTTGCATCTTTGAACCAAGCATTTATGTTTCTTAAATCTCTTTCTTTGGCTTTTGCAAATGATTCTTCAAGCATGTAAACGTAGTCTTGTTTTCCTTTTGCATTTTTATTACTTCTCAATCCTTCAACAGCATTATTGATAGCACCATCATAATCGCCAGAGGTCATCATTTCTCTTGTTTGACGAACACCACAAGAAGTAATTAAAATAAATAATGTAAGTAATGAAGTAATTTTTTTCATGATGATTGATTTTATAGCAAATGTAATACAAACTGCGTGCCTAAAACAATAGCTAACAAAAATATTGACTAAATTTGTGTAACTAAAAAGAATGCTTTGAGAGTTGATAAACCATTTATAAAATCTATTTTTAAACCAATACCGGTTGATAGTCATAAAGGCATTCAAGGACATGCGTTATTGATTGGCGGAAGCTATGGAAAAATTGGTTCAGTTTGTCTTTCTTCAAAAGCATCATTAAGAACTGGCGCAGGATTAGTAACAGTTTTTACTCCAAAATGTGGTTATTCAATAGTTCAATCTGTTGTGCCAGAAGCAATGGTAATCACGGATATTAATGACAATCATCTAACAGAAATTGACTATGGTTTTACGCCAATGGCTATTGGTATAGGTATGGGAATTGGTGTAGAAAAAGAAACTCAAAATGCTTTTGAAAAGTTTCTTAAAACAAAACCCGAAAAACTTTTGATAGATGCTGATGGACTGAATATACTTTCTATCAATAAAAAATTTCTTGATTATTTACCTTCAAAAACTATTTTGACGCCACATGCAAAAGAACTTCAAAGGCTTACAGGTATAGAGATTGGAGCAGAAAATAAGTTGTCTAGAGTTCAAGAATTTTGTAAAAAGTATGATGTTATAGTTGTTGTAAAAGGTTCGCCAACATTTATTGTCTCAGCAGAAGAAATTTACGAAAATACTACTGGCAATCAAGCGTTGGCAACAGCTGGAAGTGGTGATGTACTTTCAGGTATTATTACTGGTTTTTTGGCTCAAAATTATTCTCCAATAAATGCTGCAATAATGGGTGTTTACTTGCATGGATTAACCGCAGATATTGCTGTGAAATCCATTGGTTATCATTCGTTTATTGCTTCAGATTGTATTGAATATTTAGGAAAAGCATTTTTATCAATCGCTCAAAAATGATTTTAAATCATTATATGATTTAATTTTTATGCTTTTCTTTTCTTTATCCAAAACACTTTCTATTTGTTTTGGTATTGGAAGTTTTACATTTAGTAAAGGTTCTACAGTATCTAAAAACTTTATTGGATGTGCGGTTTCTAATAAAACTCCAATTGAGTTAGGATGTTTTTCCATTTCTTTTTTCAAACCCAAATATCCAACAGCACCATGCTGTTCAAGGATATAATTGGTATTTGAATATACTTTTTTTATGATTTCTTCAGTCTCAATATCTGTAAATGAATAAGAAGAAAAATCTTTTTTAAACTGTCCTAAATCATTATTATACAATTCTTGGATGCGTACAAAATTGCTCGGATTGCTGACATCCATTGCGTTGGAAATAGTAGCAATAGTCGATTTTGGGTTATAATTTCCGTTTATTAAAAATCTCGGAACCGTATCATTAGCATTGGTTGAAGCAACAAAATGAGCAATAGGTAAACCTAGTTTTTTTGCCATAATTCCAGCGCAAATATTGCCAAAATTTCCACTCGGACATGACAGGATGATTTCTTTGTTGTACTTTTTTAATTGCTTGTAAGCAAAGAATATATAAAACATTTGTGGTAACCATCGTGCAATATTTATCGAGTTTGCCGAAGTTAAATTTTTATGTTTTAAATCGTCATCGAGAAATGCTTTTTTTACCATATCTTGACAATCATCAAAGACGCCATCAACTTCAAGAGCAGTAATGTTTTGTCCCAACGTTGTGAGTTGTCGTTCTTGAATATCACTTACTTTTCCCGATGGATACAAAATAACCACTTCAACGCCTTTTACACCCAAAAAACCACTTGCCACTGCACCGCCAGTATCACCAGAAGTAGCCACAAGAACGGTATTTTTAGCATCTGAATTTCTATTAAAATAACCTAGACAGCGTGACATAAATCGTGCGCCAACATCTTTGAAAGCCATTGTTGGACCATGAAAGAGTTCGAGTGAAAATACACTTTCTTCCACTTCAACGCATGGAAAATCAAAGTTTATTATTTCACTAATGATTAGTTCTAAAACATCTTGCGGAATTTCATCACCAACAAATTGTTTGATAGCTTCAAAGGCAATTTCTTCATTAGAATATTTTTCAATTTCTTGGAAAAACAAATCGGGTAGAGGAGTAATGCTTTCAGGAAAATACAAACCTTTATCTGGCGCAAGTCCATTAATAACGGCTTGTTGAAAGGTTACTTTGTGGTTTTTATTATTTAAGCTGAAGTAATTCATAAAAAAGTACGATTTACGAAGTACAAAGTACGAAGTGCGAAGTGAAATTGGTTATTTAAGAAAATTTCGTGTTTCGTACTTCTAACTTCGTATCTTCAAATTAATTTACATCCATCTGGATTAATCTTCGATACATATGTATCAAACGAAATCCCACTATTTTCATAAGCATTTTTCATGTTTTCTGCTACAATTTCGGCAGTTGATTTGCTTTTACATAAGGCAAAAATACTCGGCCCAGCACCAGAAATTCCGCAACCTAAAGCATCATGCTCTAATGCAGCGGCTTTTACTTTATCAAAATGTGGAATTAAATGTTTGCGTTTGGGTTCTACAATGACATCTTGCAACGATCGACCCATTAAATAATAATCATTAGTATATAAACCAGCTATAAATCCGCCGAGATTTCCGGTTTGAGTGATAGCATCTTTCAGAGGAATTTCTTTTGATAAAACGGCTCTTGCATCAGCGGTTTTTACTTCAATATGTGGATGTAAAACTACTGCAAATAAATCATCGGGACTTTTGATTTCAATAATATCCAAAGGATTATACCCGCGAATTAAAGTAAAATTCCCCAATAAACACGGCGCAACATTATCGGCATGTTCGCTTCCGCTAGCGATAACTTCGCCTTTCATAGCAAACGCCACCAATTCTTTTTTAGAAAATGGTTTGCCTAACAATTCATTCACACCAAAAACTGCTCCAGCAGCACTTGCTGAACTGCTTCCAATTCCGCTTCCTGCTTTAATTTTTTTATGAATTTCAATCTCAATACCGAAATTAACGTTTTGGGTTTCATAAATTGCCAAAGCCGCAACACCAGCAACATTTTTGCTCGTTTCATAAGGCAAATCTGCATCAGTAATTTTGGTAATTCTGATACCTTTTTCTGTTGATTTTCTAAAAATCATTTCGTCTCCAATACCATCAATGCAACAACCGAGAATATCAAATCCGCAGTTGAGATTAGCAATGGTTGCTGGAGCAAATATTTTTATTTCGTTCATTGTTTGGTTGTTGGTTGACAGTTTTCAGTTATCAGTTATCTGTTGTTTGTTATTTCAAAGTTAATATTGAACTGATAACGGACAACAGACAACGGTTTACACATTCCCAATTCTAATTACATCAGCAAAAATTCCAGAAGCGGTAACTGCTGCGCCAGCACCAGCACCTTTTATAATCAACGGTTGATCAACATATCTTTCGGTGAAAAATTGCACGATATTATCTTTTCCTTCTAGATTATAAAACGGACTTTCTTTCGGAATAAATTGCAAACCTACACTTGCTTTTCCATTGTTAAATTGTGCTACAAACTTAATACGACTTTCCTTTTCTTTGGCATCTTTCAACAAATTATTAAAATGACTTTCGTGTTTGATTAACGATTTAAAAAAGTCTTCATTATTTGTCGTTTTCATACATTCATCGGGCAAAAAACAATTATTTTCAATATCTTCCATTTCCATTTTATAGCCACTTTCACGAATGAGAATTAAAATTTTTCGAGCTACATCAACACCGCTTAAGTCAATTTTTGGATCAGGTTCAGTGTAACCTTCAGCTCCAGCTTGTTTTACCACATCATGAAAATTGTAACTTTCGCTAAAGTTATTAAAAATAAAATTCAAACTACCCGATAAAACGGCATCAATTTTGGTCACTTTATCGCCAGAAGCAATTAAGTTTTTTAACGTATCGATAATTGGTAAACCTGCACCAACATTGGTTTCAAATAAAAATGGTGCATTGTATTTTCTTGATAATTCTTTTAGTTTTTTATAATTTTCATATTCAGACGAACAAGCAATTTTGTTGCAAGTAACTACGCCAACACTCATTTTGAGGAATTGCTCATAAATACTTGAAACTTCATAATTGGCAGTAATGTCCACAAAAATACTGTTACGCAAATTGAGTTCTTTTACTTTTGAAATAAACGCATCAATATTCGATTTTTCTCCATTATCAACTTCTTGTTTCCAGTTTTTTAAATCAATGCCATCTTCGTTGAAAACCATTTTTCGAGAATTTGCTAAGGCAATAACTCGCACATTTATTTTCAAATTCTCCTTTAAAAATTTCTTTTGATTATTGATTTGTTCGATAAACTTTTCGCCCACATTTCCAATTCCCATGACAAATAAATTCAGTTGCTTGGTGTTGTCTTCAAAAAAGCGTTCGTGTAGCGTATTCAAAGCTTTGGTAACATCTTTTTCATTGATTACTACCGAAATATTTCTTTCGCTTGCGCCTTGTGCAATGGCGCGAATGTTGACGTTATTTTTACCTAAAGTGCTAAACATTTTACCTGAAATTCCTTGATGGTTTTTCATGTTTTCGCCAACCAATGCCACGATGCACAAATCTTTTTCAACGATGCAAGGTTCGATTTTATGTTGTGCAATTTCTAGTTCAAATGTTTTGTCAATGGCAATTTTTGCTTTGTCGGCATCTTGATTTTGAATTCCGATGCAAATAGAATGTTCACTGGATGCTTGTGTAATGAAAATTACGTTGATATTATGTTGCGAAAGTGTTTCAAATAATCGTTTAGATGAACCTGCAACACCAATCATTCCTGAACCTTCAAGTGTTAGCAACGCAATTTTATCAATATGCGAAATTCCTTTTATTGGATTGCCAGAAGCTTGATTTTCATTGGAAATATAAGTTCCAAAATTATCGGGTTCAAAAGTGTTTTTTATCCAAATAGGAATATTAGCATTCAAAACTGGTTGAATGGTTGGCGGATAAAGCACTTTAGCACCAAAATGCGATAATTCCATAGCTTCTTGATAGGAAATATTTTCAATGGCAATCGCTTGTTTTACCAGTTTTGGATTAGCCGTAAACATGCCGTTTACATCTGTCCAAATCTCTAAACTTTCAGAATTTGTAGCACTTGCAATTATGGCTGCTGTGTAATCACTTCCGCCACGACCAAGCGTAGTTGTATTTCCCAATTCATCGCTTGCAATAAAACCTGGCAATATGATAACTTGTTGGTTATCAAATTTAAAAAACTCATTTATTAATTGATTGGTTTTAGCAAAATCAACATTGGCTTTGCCAAAATCGGAATTGGTTTTTATCAATTCTCGACTGTCTTTGTATTTTGCTTTTAACGATTGAGCAATAATTTGTGCTGATAATAATTCGCCAAAACTTGCCACAGCATCAGCAGTTCTTGGAGACAATTCGCCTAATAGAAAACAACCATCAAGCAATGTTTTTAGCTCTAACACAGCATTGTTAATTACTGATAATAATTCGTTTTGTTCGCTCAACGGAATGAGTTCATCAATGGCATCTTTGTGTTTTTTTTCAATTATATGGATGATTTCGCGATAGCTTTTGTCTTTTTGTGCTGCTTTTTTGGATGCATCCAATAACAAATCGGTTACACCACTAAATGCCGAAACTACAACAGCTAGTTTATCTTCTTTAGATTTCTTTTGAACAATATCTAGTACTAATTTTATATTTTGAGCATTGGCTACTGATGTGCCACCGAATTTTAATGTGATCATGTTTTAGTTATAAGTTGTAAGTTATAAGTTGTAAGTTTTTATAAAAACTTTGCACTTTCTAAAAAGAAAGCCAAAAAAATGGTCTATATGTTGAAATTATACCCCAAATGGGGTTGTAGTTGTAGTTGATGTTGTAGAAACAGTTGTTGCAACCATAGAATTGGTTATAAATGAAAATGATATGTTTGAACTGTTTAACATCGTTTTCAAAAATAGTATTTTTAACTTATTACAAAAACATTAACTAAATTTTTATGAATATATCAATCATCAATCGATATAGTGATGAATAATACTTTGTTTAAATAATTTATTTGCTAAAAAATTATCAATATCTTAATAAAATTACTTCTCCAAAAATTGTTTATTCGCATTAGTTTCCTCAAATTTGAACTCAAATAACAACAAAATGGATAACTTTCATTACATAAGCTCAGAAGTGTTGACTTTGGAGCAACTTCAAGAAATCATTTCTCAAAATTTCAAATTAGCATTATCTGAAGAAGCCAAAATAAATATTGCCAAATGCCGTGAATATCTCGATAAGAAAATGGCAACACATAGTGAACCTATTTATGGCATTAATACGGGTTTTGGCTCGTTGTGTAATGTAAAAATATCCAACGAAAATTTATCACAACTACAGGAAAACTTGGTAAAATCTCATGCTTGTGGAACTGGAGAAGAAGTGCCACACGATATTGTGAAAATCATGTTATTGCTTAAAATTCAAAGTTTGAGTTATGGCAATTCTGGTGTGCAACTAGAAACTGTGGAACGATTAGTAGATTTTTATAACAACGATATTTTACCTGTAATTTTTAGTCAAGGTTCGCTAGGAGCAAGTGGCGATTTAGCACCATTGGCACATTTAAGTTTGCCTTTGCTTGGTGAAGGTGAAGTGTATCATGATGGTTTTCGTCAACCAGCGATGAAGGTTTTGCAAAAGTTTAATTGGAAACCAATTGTTCTACAATCCAAAGAAGGTTTAGCATTGCTCAACGGAACGCAATTTATGAGTTCTTACGGTTGTTATGTTTTGTTAAAAGCGTTGAAATATAGTTATTTAGCAGATGTTATTTCGGCTGTTTCTTTAGAAGGATTTGACGGAAGAATTGAACCTTTTAATGAATTAATTCATTTTGTACGACCACATAAAGGACAAATCCTCACGGCGCAACGCATGAAAGAATTGCTCGAAGACAGCGAAATTATTGCGCAACCCAAGCAACATGTTCAAGATCCATATTCGTTTAGATGTATTCCGCAAGTGCATGGTGCAAGCAAAGACGCTATTGAATATGTAAAAAAAGTATTTACGACCGAGATTAATTCGGTGACGGATAATCCTAATATTTTTATAGAAGACGATTTGATTATTTCTGGTGGAAATTTTCACGGACAACCATTGGCTTTGGCTTTGGATTTTCTGGGAATTGCTTTGGCAGAATTAGGAAATATCTCTGAAAGAAGAACCTATCAATTGATTTCAGGATTAAGAGGTTTGCCTGCATTTTTAGTAGATAATCCAGGTTTGAACTCAGGTTTTATGATACCACAATATACCGCAGCAAGTATTGTGAGCCAAAACAAACAACTCGCAACGCCAGCAAGTATTGATAGTATTGTATCGAGTAACGGGCAAGAAGATCATGTTTCTATGGGTGCAAATGCTGCCACAAAAGCGTTGAAAATCATGGAAAACTTGGAACGTATTTTGGCAATTGAACTAATGAATGCTTCGCAAGCTATTGAATATAGAAAACCTTTGAAAACAAGTGATTTCTTGGAGCAATTTATAAAATCTTATCGCGAAGAAGTTCCATTGGTAAAAGAAGATAGAATTCTACATTATGATATAGAAAAATCGGTAGCGTTTTTGGACAGTTTTATGATTGATTTGGAGGATTGATGTTTTAAAATTTATTATGATTTGCTCGGATTATAAATCTGTGCTATCTGAGGAGCAAAAAGAAGCTTTAAAAAACAATAAAAATGAATAAATTAAATAAAAATGTATTTATTATAATTTTCATTTCTGTTATAATTATTGCCCTTGTATTTCATTTTCACAATGACAATAAAACTCATGTATTGAAAGAATATGACACAATTAAAAAGGTTACAAAAACTTTCGAGTATGTTATTAAAAATGGAGATACAATTTTTCATGGAAAATTCAGTAAGATTAATAGTAGAGGAGTTAAGATTAGTGAAGGAAATTATATAAATAATAGTCCGTATGGGAAATGCGTATATTATTATGATGATGGGGCTATTGAATCTGTTCAATTTAGGCTTGGTAATAACCAAAATTCTGAGGCAACTTGGTATTATAAAAACGGAAAAATAGAATCATATATTATGTATGACAATAAAGGAAGGCCTGTTTTTAAAATAATTTTTGATCAAAATGGTGTAGAAAAATATAAGGGATATTCTTTGTTAGAAATTTACAACGGAGAACCATTAAAATCAGTGCAAAAAAAAGAATTCCTCAATGTAGGAGATACATTAAAATATAAATACTTGATTGCTAACATTCCAATGGCAAAACGAACTTTTAAAGTTGAGAATGTTGGTGCGGAAAACGGTAATTATACAAGAAAAATAACTAATAAAGTTTCAACACTTTTTGAAATTAAAGAGGTTGTAAGAAAAAGAGGTGAAAATACAATCAGAGCAATTGTTAAATATGATTTTGATGATAAAGAAATGCCGGCCTTAATAGACACAATTTCATTTAAAATTTATGTAAAATAATAGAGTAATGTTTCAAATCTAGTGATGAAGTAATTTTTAGTATTTAAGCTATTGTAAATGAACAAATAATCAAAATTTAAATAGAAATCCAAGATATCTGGTTGATATTTTAAATTTAAATTATGATTTGCAAGGATTATAAATCTGTGGTATTTGGGAGCTATCGAGTTAAAATTTTTGGCATGAATTTAGTTAAGAGTATCTTAAACTAACTTTATGAAACCAACTAAATTTTTTCTTTTAATTCTTGTTTTCGTGTCTTTTTTCAGTTGTAAACAAGCTGAAGCAGAGTATTTTGGAATTGATTTTTTGTTTAAAGAATCTCAGCCAATAAACGATAAAGAATTAAAACATTTCCCAAATAGGTTTGTTGGAAGTTACATTAATCAAGACTCTACATATCTAATCATTACAGATAAAGTAATATGTAATAAATGGATAACGAGAAATAATATTAGTCTATCGAAATTTGAATCGGTAAAGGATAGTGTTAAAATTATTGGCAATAGAATGTATTTGTTTGACAGTAAAAAGTTTTTTGACTTCAGAAAAGTAAAAGATTCAATTGAAATTATAGGTACTTACTATGATACTATATTTTCAATTTCAGATTTTAATAAAGTCAATAGAATTAAAGGAGCAATTGTTTTAAATGCTAAAGACTCGATTTACTGGAAGATAAAAATTTTGTCATTAGATGAAAAGAATTTAAAACTAATGACACTGGTTTCTGATGATGATTTAACAAGAATAGATTCTTTGTCAAAAATTAAAGTGCAAAAAATTGATTCAACAAGAAATGTAATTGAATTATCAAAAACAGAATTCAAAAAAATGTTGACTTTAAAGAATTTAGGTCATATTCAGGAATATAAAAAGCTAGATTAAAAAAAACTCAAAATCCCTAAAATAGCCGGAACATCTGGATTAGTTATTCTCTATCTATAATTCGTTGCAATTTTTTTATCTGGTTTTGACGATTGAATTTCTCATCAAATAAAAGTGCTAAAAGAAAACAAACTATCCACCAAAACCAAAAAGAAAAGGTTAGGTTTGAATCAATCTGAATACACAAAACACAAGAAATAAAACCAAACCAAGCGTAATAGTTGGCTTGCATAAGTTTTAATATATATTCATCTTCAATAAAATTTCGCTTCAAAAGAAAACCTATAAAAGGAATCCAAAAAATGAAAAAAAGAATTTTTTGAACTAGTGTTAAATCTTCAACAATATTTTTCTTAATAAGTTTTTCAGCTTCAATAATCTGGAAATCCTTATAAGTCTTTATATCTTCTTCGGTTATTTTTCTTTTTGAAATCTCAGCAAACGCAACACTAACGGCTAACTCAGTATAACTGAATTTATTTTCAATGATCTCCATCAATTCTTGATTTGACAACTTTGAATATCTTTTTTCTAAATCTTCTTTCAATACCATAATTGTGAGTTTCTTAGCTAGTGTTTACAACACAAACTTTCGAAATAGTTTATAATAGCTACTTCATTTTAGTAAAAATACAATATTATATTACAATATCAAATCCAATATTTCAAAGACTAGATGATGCATGCAGAAAAAATATTTGCTAGGAAGTTAAATAATTTTGAAAATTTGCTCAAAGCAGATTTCTAAGGCTTTAGTCCTTTTGTTTGGGTTTCATAACTTTTCTCAACGTTTTTACCCAATAGCTCCATTCGGTGCGTTTTTTGTTTTCGGTAAATTGATTTTCTACATTGTCTAAAGCATCTTCTATATAAGCATCGTGTAGCCAGCGAATAGCAAATACCCATTTGAGAGTAGCCTTTCCAGTTGTTGTCATGTCTATCGTGTGAGTAAGCAAAGTCTTGCTTTCCTCTAGTTTTTCAATGTCAAACCTATGATAACCATCAAAACCTGTCATGTCAAACTGAAAAGTTATAGATTTTTCGGGATGATAGTCAGTGACAAAATATTTTATTGGTCCATGACCACCTTTTGAACCAACTTGTAACCCTTTGTCGAGTTTCATTGGCGACCATTTGGTAATCGCAAGCATTCTATCATCATCTGATGCCAAAGTGTTAAATAGTTTGACGATTTCAGATTTAGGCTGTTGAATTATTCTTTTATGAATGTTTATTACTTTCATTATTTAGAAAATTTCTTGGTTAAAAAAACCTTGAAAGCTATTTTTCGATTTCTTTCTAAAGAATTTGCTTGTTACGAAAGTATGAAATAAATCATTATTCTAAATGAATAAGAAAACGAATAGCGTTTAGTATTTTATTATCTTTATTAAAAAAAATAGTGCAATGAACCTTAAAATCATTGAAACAAACAGATTATTGCTAAAGGGTTTTACTCCCGAAGACATGAACTATATTTTTGAGAATTTGCCAATTTCAGAAATAAAAACCTTGCTTGGTCATACTTCGGATGATGCTTATCAAAAAGAAGCACTCAAACAGAAGCAAGGTTATTCTAGCTACAACAGAAGTTTCGTTTTGTTTCTACTAATCGATAAAGAAACAAACAAGATTATCGGTCGATGTGGTTTGCACAACTGGAACAAAGAGCATTTCAGAGCTGAGATAGGATATTCTATGGAAGATGAGTTTTTTAAAAACAAAGGATTAATGAGTGAAGCAGTAGAAGCTATCATCAGGTTTGGGTTCAATGAGCTAAAATTAAATAGGATAGAGGCTTTGGTTGGTGTTGATAATGTTCCTTCTCTGAACATCATTGCCAAAAATCATTTTACAAAAGAAGGTGTTTTAAGAAAACATTATTTGCTAGAAGATACGTATGTAGACTCTGTCTTTTTTTCGTTGCTGGCAGATGAGTATTTTACAACAAAATGAAGCTAATATATGGCTTTAGATAGACTTTTCATTTTTGTTAATCAAAGAATGTTATTTTATTTAATTGTACTTTTGTTTACATCAATCATCAAAAAAAGCTATTTATGAATCGCCACTCAAAAGTATTTTATCTATTCTTGTTGTTTTGTTTTTTTGGAATTTATAGAGCTCTTGCTCAGTATAACATTGATTCCTTAAAAAAAGTTATTGTTGCACCAAAAATTCACGATACGACAAAGCTTACATCTATTAAGCTATTATTGGACAATGTATATGATAATGCTGATTTTGATCGATACAATGCCTTGATGGGTAAAATAGCCTATAAAAATAGCCTGCAAAATACTTCGTTAAAAAAGAAATATCTAAAGTATTTAGGCAATTACTACAGTAATGTTAGTGTTCGACAAGAGGAAGAAGGTAATCCAAAATCGATGCTGTTCATAGATAAAGCAATCAAAACTTATAAAGAAGCTTTAGCAGATAATGAACACCATGCGGCTTTGATAAGCAAAGGATTGATTTATTATAGAAAAAAGGAATATAAAAAAGCAATAAGTAATTTCTATGCTGCTTTGAAATATTTTGATCAACACAAAAAAGGAAATGAAGACAATCTTTGGTACATCTATTTGAATCTTGGTGTAGTCTACTCTGAACAAGGATATAATAAACAAGCAGTTGGTTTTCATAAAAAAGCAATTTTTTATATAAATCAAAAACCACAGCCACTTTCGGTTGAGGATGAATTGCAAAAATGCACCATGTATTTGAATGAAGGATTTTGCAATTTAACGCTGAACCAATATGACGAAGCTGCTAGAAACCTAAATGCTTCATTATTGCTTTCTAGAAAGCATAAAGATAATTCTCTAATGGGTTTAGCACTAGGTAGATTAGGGATGATTGAAATGAAAAAAAACAATTATGATGAAGCCCAAAAACTATTAGAAGAAGCAGAAGTTTTATCGGAAAATGATTTTTCAAAAGGATTAACTTTAACTAATCTTGGTGAAGTATATTTTAAGAAAAAAAATTATAAAAAAGCCGAAACAACTCTGAATAACGGATTGCTGATAGCTAAAACAATAGGGAATATAGATTTGATTGAGCGAATTTATCAAATACTTTATCAGGTAACAAAAGAAAGTGGGCAGTATCAAAAATCATTATCTATGCTTGAGTTATTCCATCAATATAAAGATTCTTCCAAAGTCATGGAAAACAGAAGCACACTCAAAGAGCAACAGTTGAAATTTGCTTTTGAAAAAAGAGAATTAAAATACAAGTTGGAAAATGAAAGAAAGAATTTTAGAAAGAATGTTTTGCTAGTAGGTTTACTTTTCTTGATTGTTTTAATTATTGTTGGGACTTATTTTTTGTATAAAAACTACAAACAAAAACAAGCTATTAACCAATTAGAAAAGAATGAATTGAAGCAAAAATTATTGCTAACACAAATGAACCCACATTTTATATTTAATTCGATAGATAATATTCAAAGTTTGATTTATAATAAGCAGGATAAAGATGCTATAAATTATTTGGGTAAATTTTCTAAACTAACCAGACAAATTTTGGAACATTCAACAGAAAATTATATCACTCTTGAGGAAGAAATAACTCTAATTGAAAACTATCTTAGCATACAGCAACTTTTGTATAATAATAAATTTGATTTTCAAATTTCGGTTGATGAGACAATTGAACCAGAAGCTATTTTGTTGCCACCAATGTTGATACAACCTTTTGTAGAAAATGCTATAAAACATGGACTCAAAGGCAAAGCATCACAAGGAAAAATAAATATATCGTTTGAAAAAAGAAAAGGGCTACTATATGTAGAAATTATTGATAATGGTGAAGGATTTAGAGAAGAGAAACAATTGGGAACTAAAAAGTCTCTCGCAATGAAAATTACCAAAGAACGATTGGGTGTACTTCTTAAAAATGAAAATGTTGTAGTGCATCATGTCAATATTATTGGTGAGAATAATAAAATAATGGGAGCAAAAGTTTATTTTGAAATTCCATACATTTACGAAAACTAATTATCACTATGCTAAGAGCTGTTGTTATTGATGATATAGACGCTATCCGAAAAAAAAACATCGATGTAATCAAGTTGCATTGCCCTAATGTGGCTATAATTGGACAGGCAAATAGTGTGGAAAGTGGCATCAATCTTATTAGGCAAATTGTTCCAGATTTAGTTTTTCTTGATGTTGAAATGGCTGATGGTACAGGGTTTGATTTGCTGCATAGATTAAAACCTATTCAATTTAAAGTTATTTTTATCACAGGTTTTGAGGATTTTGCAATTAGGGCTTTTCGGTTTAGTGCTATAGATTATTTGCTTAAACCTTTGGATAGTAATGACCTAATAGATGCAGTGAATAAAGCCGAAGAGTCATTAAGTAAAGAAGCACTTGAAATTAAGCTGAACACATTATTTTCTAATCTTGAGCGGCAAAAAAACCTGCAGAAGCTTGTATTGAAAACCGCTGAAAAAATTTATTCTGTTAATATTCAGGATATAGTGAATTGTGAAGCCGATAAAAATTACACTACTTTTTATTTTATAAACGCACCAAAATTGG
The DNA here is from genome assembly GCF_014642275.1 of Flavobacterium lutivivi. GTDB lineage: Bacteria > Bacteroidota > Bacteroidia > Flavobacteriales > Flavobacteriaceae > Flavobacterium > Flavobacterium lutivivi. Next base: position 22,524 of record NZ_BMIM01000004.1, on the reverse strand, counting down.
TTGTTTCTACCACACTCAAAGAGTATGAAACGCTTTTAAAACCCTTCAATTTTTTTAGAGCACATCAATCTCATCTCATTAATATGCTCTATTTCGATCATTTTATTAAAGGAGATGGTGGTAATACCATTGTAATGAAAAATAAAAAAAATATTCCTTTGGCAATCAGGAAAAAAGAAGAATTTTTAGCCTTAATTGATACTTTGTAGTTTTCTATTTCTCTTGAAAAACGAATTTTCGATTACAAACCACTAACTTTCATTAAATACCTACACTTATTCATTTGCTAAAATAAGACTATTTAAAGGTTTTACATTTGGTTATTATCCATTAATAATTCTACTTCTGAATTTTAGAATTCAGTTTTTGTAAAACTTTTAAAAAAAATGAAAATGAATGATTTTTACTTAAGAAATCTTAGTGTAAAAAACACTTTGAAAACTTTGGTTATGGTATTTTTCACTCTTTTGTCAAATCTTGCTATTGGACAATCGCCATGTAATGATCCCATTAATCCAACGCTCATTGCAGTTGATGATAACAGCGGAACAATAAGTTGGGAACATCCAAATCCATCGCCGTGGTATGGTTATGATTATTGGTATACATCGATACAAGGATATGCACCTACTTCAAGTACAACACCATCTGGTAACACTTCATCGAATAATGTTACTTTATCTGGTTATGTAACTGGTGCAACAATTTATGTATTTATTCGTTCTAGATGTGGTAGTGAAACTGGTGTTACTCCTGGACCTTGGCGTGGACCAATAAAGTTCACTACTATACCAGCTGGTTCAGGTTGTCCTGTAGCACCATACGGATTATCACCAACAGAAACCTTTACACCACAATATACCCAATTACCAGAAGTAATTTCATCGAATTCATATGCTGGAGAGTTTTCAAAAGTAGAAGTGATGCCAAACAGACAATATATTTTTGAAACATCTGTTAGTTCTGATTATATTACAATTACTGATATAAATTCAACTTCAGTTATTGCTCATGGTTCATCTCCTTTGACATGGAATTCAATAACCACAGGAACAATAAGGTATTATATTAACACGAATAGTTCATGTGGAGTTCAACAAACGGAACGTATTAGATACATAACTGCAAAATTAATCCCATCAAGCTGTTTGCCTCCAATAAATTTAACAACATCATCAATTACTTCAACTGGAGCAGTTTTAAATTGGAACTTTTCTGGCTCTTTCAATCAGTGCCAATATTATTATAGTACTAATAATATTACTCCAAATATTAATGCAACACCAAGTGGAACAGTTGCAAGTGATAATAAAGTTACTTTGTCTAGCTTGTCTCCCAATACAACTTACTACTATTGGATTCGTTCATATTGTAATCCTGATTTAAGTGATTGGGTCTTTGGTGGAAGTTTTACAACTCAATCTACAGTAGTAACTGGTTGTGTAAGTGCTTTGTATGGTCAAAATCCTTCAACGGTTTTTACACCAGCTTGTTCAGGAAGTCCAGAAATTATATCAACAAATATGTGGGCAGGAGAATATAGTTTAGTTAATGTTTTACCTAATAAGGTATATACTTTTACTAGTACTGTAGGAACTGACTTTATTACTATTAGAGATAACAATACTTCTGTAGCTTATGCAAGTGGAACAACTCCTTTGGTTTGGTCATCAGGAGCTAATACAACTACTATAAAGTTTTTTCTTCATTTAAATTCTACTTGTGGAAGTCAAAATGTTAACAGAACTACAAAAATTACATGTCAAAATGCGGTGTCATGTTCAGCTCCAGGCTCAGTCTCATTTTCATCTGTCACAAGTTCATCTGCAATTATCAGCTGGGTTGCAGCCAATCCATCGCCATCAAATGGCTATCAATATTATTATAGTACATCATCAGCTACACCTTCTGCAAGTGCAACGCCATCAGGATCTACAAGCGCTACGACGCTTAATCTCTCTGGACTATTGGCTAATACTACATACTATTTTTGGGTTCGTTCTAACTGCGGAACCACGCAGAGTAATTGGGTTTTTGGGAACAGTTTTAGTACAGTAGGTGCAGGAGCTGGATGTACTACTGCAACCTATGGACAATACCCAACGACTACATTCACTCCAACATGTTTTGGAAACAACGAAGTAATTGTAACTGATGCTTTTGCTGGTGAATATAGTGTTATAAATATTAGTGCAAATACAAGTTATACTTTCACAAGTTCGGTTGCGAGTGATTATATTACAATAACAAATACTGATGCTAGTATTACCTATATTGCAGGAACAACTCCTCTACAATGGTCTTCTGGAGTGAATACAGGCTCAATTAGATATTACATACATGCTAATTCTGCTTGTGCTTCTCAAGGTACAAATAGAACAAAATATATCGCTTGTCAATCTTCGGTGTCATGTGGTTCGCCAACAACAATTACAGTGTTAAATATTACAAGTACTGCAGCTACAATTAGCTGGACAGAACCATCACCATCGCCTTCTGGAGGTTATCAATATTATTTCAGTACAAATAATACAACACCAAATGGTTCAACTGTGCCATCGGGTAATAGTGTTTCAAATACTGTTTTTTTAAATAATTTACAACCTAATACGGTTTATTATTTTTGGCTTCGCTCTGATTGTGGGACATCTCAAAGCGGTTGGGTTTCTGGAGGAAGTTTTACAACACAGGTTTCGACTACTTTCTGTAATACTGCTACTTATGGACAATTTCCTTTGAATGACTATACACCTGCATGTACTGGATCTGCCGAAAGCATAGTTACAAATGCTTATGCAGGAGAATATACTAATGTAATCATAAATGCAAATACAACATACACTTTCTCTAGTTCAATACCAACTGACTATATCACAATCACTAACCAAGATGGAGGTGTTTTACTAGCAAATGGACTAACACCTTTAAACTGGAATTCTGGCAGTACGACTGGAATAATTAGATATTATTTACACACAGATTCAGCTTGTGGTAGTCAAGGATCAAATAGAATTCGTTACATTACATGTAATACTTCCACAGCTTGTTCCGCACCAACTTTATTAGTTTCACAAAATATTACCTCAAACTCTGCACAAATATCATTTACTCCATCAACAACTTCAGGTGCAACTTATGATGTGTATTTTGCTACTAGTAGTACAGCGCCAACGGCTATTACTACACCTTCTGGAAATATTAGTACAACGTTAGCAACACTTACTTCATTAACTAGCTCAACAACCTACTATTTTTGGGTAAGAAGTAATTGTGGAAATTCTAATAGCTCATGGGTTTCTGGAGGTTCATTTACCACAAACTCATTATTGAGTTGTAATGGTGCAAGTTATAATTTATATCCATCAACTATATTTACACCTTCATGTTCAGGATCAAGTGAAACAATTGTAACAGATGCTTATGCTGGAGAGTTTTCAAAAGTGGCAACTGTTACCAATAAACAGTATACTTTTTCTAGTTCAAAAAATACAGATTTCATCACCATAACTAATTCAGCAGGAACAAGCGTTTTGACTTCTGGAACTACTCCTTTAATATGGAACTCGGGTTCATACTCAGGAGATATACGATATTATATCCATGCAAATTCTGCATGCTCAGAACAAAATGTTAATAGAATTCGATATGTTTCTTGTACTAACTCTTTGCAAATAGATGAACAAGATAATTTTAAATGGTTAGTTTCCCCTAATCCTTTCAACGATAGATTATCTATTACTGGTGATAAAGAAATTGATAAAGTAGAAATCATTAATAGTATTGGTCAGCTAGTAAAAGTCTTCTTAGCTGATAGTAGCAATCTTCAATTGGATTTAAGTGAGTGTTCGAGTGGAATTTATTTTTTGAAAATATTTTCCAAAGAAAATGTAGGAACATATAGATTAGTCAAATATTAGTTTAATTAAATAAAAACCACGAGATGTAATCGTGGTTTTTATTTTAAAGAATATTCAAAATAATAGTTACGAATAAATCTTATCATAAAGTTTTTTATACTTTTCCTTGATAACCTTTCTTTTCAACTTTAATGTAGGTGTAAGCTCGCCACCATCAATGCTCCAAACATCGGGTGTTAATTCAAATTTTTTGACTTGTTCCCAATGACCAAATTGTTCGTTGTAGCGATCTATTTCTTTTTGGAATAAATTGATTACAAGTGGATTGACGCAAATTTCCTCATGCAAATCTCCAATATCTACACCTTCTTTGGCAGCCCAATCTTTAAGGTAATCATAATTGGGTTGAATGAAAGCAGCTGGCATTTTTTCGCCTTCGCCTATAACCATCATTTGCTCAATAAACAATGATTGTTTCATGGTGTTTTCAATCATCTGTGGAGCAACATATTTTCCTCCAGAGGTTTTGAACATTTCTTTTTTTCTATCGGTAATTCTCAAGAAACCATCTTGGTCAATTTCACCAATATCACCTGTATAAAAATAGTTGTCTTTCAGTACTTCATTTGTCAGTTCTTCATTTTTGTAATAACCCATCATTACATTTGGACCTTTACACAAGATTTCGCCGTCTTCGGCAATTTTTACTTCTAAATTTTGAATTGGTTTTCCAACAGTTCCTATTCTGAAACCAAAGTTTCTAACATCGTTAACAGAAATTACAGGTGATGTTTCGGTTAATCCGTAACCTTCCATAACAGGCATTCCAGCAGCTGCAAAAACTCTTATCAATCTGTGTTGAAGTGGCGCACTTCCTGATACCATCAAAGTTAAATTACCACCTAATCCATCTTTCCATTTACTGAAAATTAATTTTCGAGCAAGACTTAATTTGGTTTCATACCAAAAACCATTTTTGCCATAAGGTTCATATTTTAAACCTAAATCTAAAGCCCAAAAGAACAATTTCTTTTTAAATCCTGTTAGCTCTTCACCTTTGGTAACTATTTTGTCATACACTTTTTCAAGAAGTCTTGGAACTACTGTGAAAACTGTTGGTTTTACTTCTTTTATATTATCGGAAAGTTTATCAATACTTTCGGCAAAATATATTGAAACTGAATAATATTGATAGATGTAGAGTATCATTCGTTCAAAAATGTGACAAACAGGAAGGAAACTCAATGCTTTGCTCGAACTTTCTTTAAAAGGAATTCTTGGAGCACTATCTAATACATTTGAAACTATGTTTTTGTGTGATAGCATTACACCTTTTGGTGTTCCTGTTGTACCAGATGTGTAAATGATGGTAGCAAGTTCATCAGTTTTTACATGATTCTTTCTGTCTTCTACCACATCTTGGTTAGAAGTATCACTACCAAGTTCTAATAGTTCTTTCCAGTTTTTGCAACCAGGTATTTCGTTAAATGAATATACTTCTACTAGTTTTGGAACATTAGCTCTAATGGCAAGTACTTTTCTCAGAACTTCTTCATCAGAAACAAAGCAGTATTTAGATTCGCTGTGATTAAAAATATATTCATATTCTTTTTCAGAAATAGTAGGATAGATAGGAACTGTTTGTGCACCAGTTTGCAAAACACCTATGTCCATGATGTTCCATTCGGTTCTATTGTTGGAAGAAATGATAGCGATTTTATCATTTTTTTCAACACCCAATCGTAGCAAAGCTCTCGATATTGCATTGGCTTTATCAATGTATTCCTGAGTGGACGTTTTTATCCATTCACCTTGATATTTTGTGACCAAGCAATCTTGAATATTATTTTTTTCAAGTTGGTAATAAGGAAAATCAAAAAGTCTAGTGATAGATAACATTGGTATTCGTTTTTTTTGCAAATTAATCAATATTGCAAATAAACACAATATTATTTTTGATATTATAAAATTTGAGGCTTAAATATGTAGTTTTGCACAAAAATAAATTTATGCACAAGTTTCCGCGATACAAAGAATACAAAGCATTATTCTATAGAATATTGTTGGCATATTTTTTCTATATGATTGCTCGAATACTTTTTTATAGCTATAACAGCGGATTGATAAAAATTGATGGTATTTGGGAGTTTATATCGTTGTCGTTTCACGGATTGGCTTTTGATACTACTACAATTTTATACACCAATGCATTGTTTATAGTTTTTTCTATAATTCCTGTTTTAAAGAACACAAACAAAGGCTATCAAAAATTCCTTTTCTACCTTTATTTTGCTACTAATTTGTTGATGTATGCCACCAATTTTATTGACTTTATATATTATCGATATACTTTTAGCCGAAGCACACGCGCTTCGCTCGATACACTTGAAAACGAGTCGAATAAAGGGTTGTTGCTTTGGAACTTTCTGACCAATTATTGGCATGTGTTTTTACTTTTTTTTGTGGCAAGTTACATTTGGATAAAACTTTATAAATCCTATAAAATACATACTGTTCACGAAAAAAGTTCTGCAAAATATTATGGTACATCTATTGTTGGTTTTTTGCTAATAGCTGTATTGTGCATAGGAGGAATTAGAGGCGATTTTAAGAAAAGTACTCGACCAATAAACATTCTTGATGCCAGCAGATATGTGAAAAACTCTGGACAAGCAGATGTAGTTCTCAACACGCCATTTGCCATTATAAGAACATGGAATACTAATTCGTTCAAAAAAGTACATCTTTTACCAAAGGAAGAAGTTGATGCTTTGCTACATCCAATAAAACAGTATTCTAATAATCCCTCGACAAAACCTAATATTGTAATTTTTATTTTAGAAAGTTTTGGTAGAGAATATAGTGGCGCTTTCAACAAAGGCACAAAGATTCCCAACTTTACTAGCTATACTCCATTTGTAGACTCGTTGGCCAATCATAGTTTGATTTTCACAAATGCTTATGCTAATGGTTGGAAATCTATTCACGGTATGTCATCAGTAATCTCTGGAATACCTTCGTTTAAAGATGCGTTTACTTCGTCGCCTTATCCTAAACAAAAAATAGAATCGCTTGTTTCTACTTTGCAAAGTGAAGGATATGATACTTCTTTTTTTCATGGCGCACCAAATGGCTCAATGGGGTTTTTAGGTTTTGGGAATATATTGGGTTACAATCATTATTATGGGAAAACAGAATATAATAATGATGAGGATTTTGATGGCGTATGGGGAATATGGGATGAACCTTTCTTTCAGTTTTTTAGTAAAACACTAACAACAAAGAAGCAACCTTTTATGGCAACTTTATTCTCTGTTTCATCACATGAACCTTATAAAGTTCCTGAGAAATATAAAAACAAATTTCCAAAAGGAACAGTGAATATTCATGAATCGATAGGATATACTGATTATGCTCTGAAACAATTTTTTGCAACTGCAAAAAAACAACCTTGGTACAACAATACTATTTTTGTTTTTGTGGCTGACCATTGTAATACGATTGCCTATGATGAGTATAAGAAAGAATTCAACAAACATACTGTGCCTATATTGTTTTACACTCCAAACGAAAAATATAAAGGAGTAAATACTGATTGGGCTCAACAAATAGATATTTACCCAACATTACTCGATATGATTGGCTACAAAAAACCTTTTAGGAGTTGGGGTAGGAGTTTGATAGGTGATGATACAGTTGCACCATTTGTGGTAAAATATTCAGCTAACGTTTATCAATTTATGAGTGGAAATTACATTTGTACTTTTGATGGAACAAAAGCTGTTGGGTTCTATGATAAAAATGACAAAGCAATGGAACACAATCTCATCAATCATAGAAATACCGAAATGAATGTTTTGGAAAAACGCTGCAAAGCTTTTGTTCAAGATTACATGGAACGGATTATCGATAAAAGATTGACAACTATTAAATAAAAAAAAGCCGTTTTAAAACGGCTTTTTTATTTTATAACTTATTCATATTCTCGGCTAAGGTTTCAATAAATTTTGATATTGGACCTTTAATCATCATTGCCATCATCGGGTTGAATTCACCATCAAAAAAAAGTTGAACTTCTGTTGAGTTATCAGAAACCTTGTTTAAATCAGCAACTAGAGTAAATGGCAGTTTATCACTAGCTGCAGCAAGGTTTACTCTAGAATGAGGAACACCTTCTTTTAATCTTAGTTTTATTTCGGGCATGCCTTTTAATCCAAAATTGAAAATATCATCACCTAATACTTCAAATTTTGCAATGGTATCAGGCATTAATTTTTCAAAATTTTTAACGTCAGACAAGGCATTGAAAATATATTCTTGACTATTGTTTACTAAAACTTTTGGGCTTTCTAATTTCATAAATTGTTTTTTTATTTAGCATTCCATTCACTTGGGTTTAATCGCCATTCTTGAAGGGTTTGTAATTCTTCTTCGTTAATATAATTTTTGCTAACAGCTAGATGAAGTAGGTTTTCATAATTTGATAATGTGAAAAGCTCAACATTTGCATTTTTAAAATTTTCTTCGGCTACTTGAAATCCATAAGAAAAAATAGCAACCATTCCTTTTACATGTACTTCGGCTTCTTTCAAAGCTTCAACAGCCATCAAACTGCTATTTCCTGTGCTTATCAAGTCTTCGACAACTACTACGTTTTGACCTTTTTGTATAAAACCTTCAATTTGGTTTTGTCTTCCATGTTTTTTTGGCTCTGGACGTACATATACAAAAGGCAAACCCATATACTCTGCCACTAGAATTCCGATGCCAATTGCTCCTGTTGCTACACCTGCAATAACATCTGGTTTACCGAATTTTTTCTCAATATTTCTTGAAAATTCCTCTCTAATGTAATTTCTAATCGCTGGAAATGAGAGTGTTAGTCTATTGTCGCAATAAATTGGAGATTTCCATCCAGAAGCCCAAGAAAAAGGATTTTTTGGATTTAATTTTATTGCGTTTATTTGTAAAAGCAATTCGGCTGTTTTTTCGGCTGTGTCTTTATTAAAAATCATATTGCAAATGTATAAAGTTTTTGTCAACGAAAAACCACTTTTTTTGACCAATGCCATTGAAAAGGAAACCGATTTTCAATTGTTTTTATTGGAAAGTATTGACATTGAGCAACTCATTGTAAAAATGTTTAAGAATAAAATTCAAAAAGCATCTCTTTACTATCCTGATGAAAAAGTTATTTTAAAAAAGCTGAAAGAGAAAATTCCGGTAGCAAAAGCTGGTGGCGGATTGGTTTATAACAAAAAAGGAGAAGTACTTTTTATTTTTAGAAACGGAAAATGGGATTTGCCAAAAGGTGGAATTGAAAAAAATGAAGATATAGAGCATACTGCAATTAGAGAAGTCGAAGAAGAAACAGGAGTTAGCGAACTTAAAATTGTAAGAAAACTACAAAAAACCTACCACGTTTTTAGAAGAAACGGAAAGTTTAAATTGAAAATTACACATTGGTTCGAGATGACTTCATCCTATGAAGGAACATTAACACCTCAGGAAAAAGAAGGAATTGAAAAAGCGGTATGGCTCAAGCCAGAAGAAATTCCAGTTGCTTTGAAAAACTCTTATGAAAATATCAAGTTGCTTTTTGAGGAAGAAAAAATGTTGAAAGATTGATTATTTCAATTTCATAACAGAATCGGGGACAAGTTCAGAAATATCACCACCGTTGCGAAGCACATCTCTAACGATGCTTGAGCTAATGTAGGATGTTTTTGAAGCAGTCAACAAAAAGACGGTTTCTATTTTTGATAATTTTCTATTCGTGTGAGCAATTGCTTTTTCAAATTCGAAATCAGCTGGGTTACGCAAACCTCTTAGTATAAAATCGGCATTTTCTTTTTTACACAAATCAATTGTTAATCCTTGATAGGTAATCACTTTAACTTTTGGCTCGTCTTTGAAAGCTTCTTCAATAAATTTTTTTCTTTGTTCTAATGAAAACATATATTTCTTATCAGCGTTGATACCGATAGCAACAATCACTTCGTCAAACAATGAAATACCTCTTTTTATAATATCATAATGCCCAAGAGTTATGGGATCAAATGAACCTGGAAATATTGCTTTTCTATTCATTATTTTTTGCTTAGAGCTAATTCAATAGCATTTGAAAATAAATCTGTCAATGAAATACCTGCTGCTTTTGCTTGTTGTGGTATTAGGCTTTCTGTGGTTAATCCGGGAATTGTATTTACTTCCAACAAATGTGGTTCACCGTTTACAATTATATATTCACTTCTAGAAAAACCAGTCATTTTCAGTACTTCATAAACTCTTTTGGCTACAGCACTTACTTTTGCAGTCATTTCGTCAGAAATTCGAGCAGGAGTTATCTCTTGTGATTTTCCTAAATATTTAGCTTCATAGTCAAAGAAATCATTTTCCGAAACTATTTCTGTAATGGGCAAAACAGTTATTTCTCCTTGATAATTAATTACACCAACAGAAACTTCTGTTCCATCAAGAAAACTCTCTATAATTATTTCGTTGTCTTCTTTGTAAGCATTGACAATTGCATAGTCTAGCTCATCTTTGGTTTTAACTTTTGAAATACCAAAACTTGAACCAGATTTATTGGGTTTAACAAAACAAGGCAAACCTACTTTATTGATAATTTCATCTTCATCAATTTTATCTCCTTGATTGAGGTAATAAGAAGTTGCTGTTTTTATTCCATAGGGTTTTAAAACCGATAACAAATCCCTTTTATTGAAAGTTAAAGCTGCCTGATAATAGTCGCAAGAGCTTTGAGGAATTCCTAATAATTCAAGATATGCTTGCATTAATCCGTCTTCTCCAGGCGTACCGTGAATGGCATTGAAAACACCATCAAAAGTGATTTTTGTGCCATTGACAGTTACAGAAAAATCATTGCGGTCAATAGGGAATTCAATATTTTCATCATCTACATAAACCCATTTTTCTTTGAAGATATGAACACGATACCCATTATATTTTGTTTTATCTAAAAATTGATAAACCACGTTACCACTTTTGAGAGAAATTTGATATTCGCTAGAGTAACCACCCATTATAATGGCTATATTTTTCATACTTTGTAAAGATTTGGATTATGATTATTAAACAAAATTACATTTTTTTTGAAACTAATAACCTTTATGTTTTTATATATTTGCGTAAAATAATTTTTATGGGTTTACGAAAATATCTTACCAGTAAAGTCTTTTTTGCGCAAATGCTAGTTGCGTTAGGAGTAATTGCGGTTGTTTCCTATGTTTTTTTTCATTGGATAACATACATAACAAGACATGGACAAGAAATAGTAGTTCCCGATTTGAGTAAACTCAGCGCTGAGCAAGCAGAAGAAAAACTAGATGAAATGAAACTAGATTATATCATTCTAGATACTGTAGATTTTAGACCAGAGTTTCCTAAACTAACCATAGTTGATCAAGAACCAAAAGCAGGTTCTAAAGTAAAAGAAGGTAGAAAGATTTACATTAAAATCAATGCCGAAAAATTTACCATGGTATCATTGCCAGATTTGGTTGAAAAAACGTATAGACAAGCTGTTCCAACATTAGAAGCTGTTGGTCTAAAAGCTGGAGAAATAACATATAAACCTTATTTAGGTAAAGATATGGTTCTCGAAATGAGAATGAATGGTAGAAAATTAAAAGCAGGAGAAAAAGTACTTAAATCTTCAAAAATAGATTTAGTATTAGGCGATGGAAAAGTTGTTTTTGATGAGACAGAACTAGATTCTACTGCTGTAGATTCAACCGAAATTTTGCCAGTTCATGAACAGTAATATTGACGATACTTCTGAATTTGAAGAAGAATTTTTTGAACATCACAGATTCGTTTCTCCAAAAGGTCAATCGTTACTTCGCGTAGATAAGTTTTTGATGCAACTTATTGAAAACGCAACTCGAAACAAAATTCAAAAAGCTGCCGAAGATGGAAATATATGGGTGAATGATATTCCTGTTAAATCAAACTACAGAGTAAAACCGTTTGATGTGGTTAGGGTTATGCTATCGCATCCGCCATTTGAAAACCATATAATTCCAGAGAACATTCCTCTCGACATCGTTTATGAAGACGACTCGTTATTGCTGATAAATAAACCAGCAGGATTAGTCGTTCATCCAGGTCACGGAAACTACACAGGAACATTGGTGAATGCTCTAGCGTATCATTTTGAAAATCTACCACTCAATTCTAGCGAAAGACCTGGATTGGTTCACAGAATAGATAAAAACACATCTGGATTATTGGTCATTGCCAAAACAGATTTTGCAATGAATTATTTAGCCAAACAATTTGAAGAAAAAACTTCTGAGCGCGAATATATTGCTTTAGTTTGGGGAAATGTGAAGGAAGATGAAGGAACAATCACTGGACATATTGCAAGACATATCAAAGACCGAATGCAAATGGATGTTTATCCTGATGGAAGTCAAGGAAAACATGCTGTAACGCATTATAGAGTATTGGAAAGATTTGGTTATGTAACGCTAGTTTCGTGTAAATTGGAAACAGGTAGAACGCATCAAATTAGAGTTCATATGAAATACATTGGACATCCATTGTTCAATGATGAACGCTATGGTGGAAATATAATTTTAAAAGGAACAACTTTTACAAAATATAAACAGTTTGTAGAAAATTGTTTCAAAGTTTTGCCTCGTCAGGCGTTGCATGCCAAGACACTTGGTTTTGAGCATCCAATTACTAAAGAATTCATGAAGTTTGATACAGAACTACCTCAGGACATGAAAGATTGTATTGAGAAATGGCGGAATTATTCAAAATCCAACATGATTGAAGAAGAAGAATAAAAAAAGCTCCAATTTTGGAGCTTTTATTTTATGTTTTTGTTATTCTACTTGAACAGGTTTTTCTGCAACAAATATGAAATAGATACCTATTAGAATAAACGGAATACTTAGCCATTGTCCTGTTGAAAATAGCCCTAATGAATTTTCAAAACCACCTTGACTTTCCTTAACATATTCAACAAGAAAACGAACTGTCCATAGTAACACAAGAAAATAACCAAAAAGTAATCCGTGTTTTTCTCTAGTGTTGGTTTTCCAATATAGAAAAAATAAGATTGCAAAAACCAAAACATAACCCGCAGCTTCATATAGTTGTGCTGGATGTTTTGCAGGAACATCAGCTAAGTATCGTGCATATTTTGGGTCTGTAATTATTGCATTAAAGGCATCATTTACATTATTTAAACCTGTCATACTCATTGCATCTTTATTGCTGTATGAATCTCTAATAAATCTAATTCCAAAATTTGAATTAGTCACTTTTCCAACAATTTCGGAGTTAAAGAAATTACCAATTCTAACAAATATGGCACCACAACTAACAGGAATTACCACTCTGTCTAGAACCCAAAGCATTGGTTTTTGAACAACTTTTTTGCTGTAAAAATACATTGTAATTATAATGGCTATAGCGGCACCATGGCTTGCTAATCCTTGAAATCCAGTGAATTCAAATTTTGGTTGAGTTCTAAATGGTAAGAAAACGTTTAAAAAGTCATCTTTTAATAGTTCAGGTTGATAAAATAAAACATGTCCCAAACGAGCACCTACTAAAGTTGCAATAACAGTCCATACAAATAAAGTGTCAAGTTTTTCTAAAGGTAATCCTTCACGTTCAAATATTTTTTTCATTATAAACCAACCTAAACTAAATGCAACCACAAACATTAAGCTATAATAACGAATAACAAAAAAGCCTAAATCAATTCCTTCTGATGGATTCCAAATCATTTTTTTGAAAAATTTAATTAGCTATAAAAGTATAAAAATCAATTATAATGCAACTATTTTTAAGGTTTATTTGTGAGAACATTTTTTTTCAGGAACGGGATCATATCCTGATTTTCCCCATGGATGACAACTCATAATTCGTTTGATACCAAGATAACTACCCTGAAAAACACCATGTTTTTTTAATGCTTCAACAAAATAGGTTGAGCATGTTGGCTGAAATCTACAACTTGCCGGAAAAAATGGAGAAATCCCCAATTGATAAAAGCGGATGAGAAGAACAAATGGTGAAATGACAATTTTTCGAAACATTTTATTACAATGTAAATGTAGTTCCTTCTTTTCCGTCTTTAAGATGTATTTCCAATGCTGCTAATCTATCTCTGATTTCATCCGATAATGCCCAATTTTTATTAGCTCTGGCTTCATTTCTCATTTCAATCAACATTTGAACTACACCCGAAAGCTTTTCAGCATTGTTTCCTGAAGACATTTCATTTTTTAGACCTAAAATATTGAATGCAAAATCATTGATGGTTTTGGAAACAATATTAATATCATCAGTTGTCAACGTTTCTTTCCCGTCGTTTACGAGGTTTATAATACGAGTAATTTCAAAAAGTTGCGCAATGAGGATAGGAGTATTGAAATCATCATTCATTGCATCATAACAACTTTGTTGCCAAGCATTCACGTCAAAACTTGAATCACTAGATGGTTTTAAATCTTTGATTAGAGAAATGGCTTCCATCAATCTATTATATCCTTTTTCGCTTGCAACCATTGCTTCATTTGAGATATCTAAAACACTTCTGTAATGCGCTTGAAGGAAACAAAAACGAACAATGTTAGGGCTAAATGCTTTTTCAAAGAAATTGTTTTCACCTTCAATCAATTCCATTGGTAGAATATAATTTCCAGTTGATTTGCTCATTCGTTGACCATTCATAGTAAGCATATTGGTATGCATCCAATAATTTACAGGTGAAGTTCCGTTGCATGCTTTTCCTTGTGCAACTTCACACTCATGATGTGGAAATTTTAAATCCATTCCACCACCGTGAATATCAAATTTTTCACCTAAGTATTTTGTACTCATGGCTGTACATTCAAGATGCCAACCTGGAAATCCATAACCCCAAGGTGAAGGCCAACGCATGATGTGAGCTGGAGAAGCATTTTTCCAAAGAGCAAAATCTTGTGGATTTTTTTTCTCATTTTGCCCATCAAGGTCACGCGTATTGGCAAATAATTCTTCAATATTTCTGTTGCTTAGTTCACCATAGTTGAAGCCTCTTTTGTTGTATTCCATCACATCAAAATAAACAGAGCCATGACTTTCATAAGCAAATCCATCATCGATAAGTTTTTGGGTAAGTTCTATTTGCTCAATAATATGACCCGTCGCAGTTGGTTCAATATTTGGTGGCAAAAAGTTAAATTTTTCCAGCACTTTATGGAAATCAACAGTATATTTTTGAACGATTTCCATTGGCTCTAGTTTTTCCAGTCTAGATTGTTTTACAAATCGATCGTTCTCAATATCTCCATCATCAGTTAAATGCCCTGCATCAGTAATGTTTCTAACATAACGAACATTATAACCAAGGTGAATTAAATATCTATAGATTACATCAAAACTCATAAAAGTTCTGACATTTCCTAGATGTACATTACTATAAACCGTTGGACCACAAACATACATTCCTACATGACCTTGATGCAGAGGAACAAAGGTATTTTTCTCAGAAGTAAGTGTGTTATATATTTTTAACGGTTGATTTTTATAAAGTGACATTTTAAAACTTTGTATCGAATTTAATATAATCTAAAAACTCTCTTTTTGTTTCTTCATTCTTGAATTTCCCACCAAATTCGGCAGTAACTGTGCTGCTTTCTATGTCTCGGATTCCTCTAGAATTTACGCATAAATGCTTAGCATCAATGATACAAGCAACATCTTCTGTGTTGAGAACTTTTTGCAATTCCTGAACGATCTGCATAGTTAATCTTTCTTGTACTTGTGGTCTTTTAGCAAAATAATCCACAATTCTATTCATCTTAGACAATCCTACTACAGTTCCATTCGAAATATAAGCTACATGAGCTCTACCTATAATTGGTAATAAATGATGTTCACAAGTAGAATAAAGTGTAATGTTCTTTTCTACAAGCATTTCACCATATTTGTAATTGTTTACAAAAGTTGATGAGCCTGGTTTTTTGCTGGGATTTAGACCGCCAAAAATTTCTTTGACAAACATTTTAGCTACTCGATTAGGAGTTCCTTTTATGCTGTCATCAGACAAGTCCATTCCCAATGTATGAAGAATATTTTCAACATCTTTTTTTATTAATTCTATTTTCCTTTCATCAGAAATATCAAAAGCATCATCGCGAACTGGATTTTTAGCACTCGTAGCTATGTGATTTTCTCCTAAATCGTCATGAAAATCATTTGTGTCTATCATAAGAAATTGTAGGTATTACTGATTAATTTTTAAGATTGCAAAGATAATAATAAAAAGATACAACTAATTCTAGAGTGTTAATATTTGAAATTTGAATAAAAATTCGTTAATATTTGTTTAAAAATATGTAAATTTCGCCTCCCGAAAAATAAAATTACATGAAAATTAAAACTTTACTCGTATTATTTTTATTTGTATCCGTAGCTATTAATGCTCAAAACCTTCTTACCAATCCAGGTTTTGAATCAGGTGCTAGTGTTGGTTATGCAACCTCTGGAGCAGGATATTCATATTTATCTTCACCTTATTCAGGTACAACTCTACCAGGTAATTACACTGTTACTAACTTCCCAAGTTCAGTTAACACAACGGACTTTATTTTTGAAGGAGATCACACAACAGGAGTGGGAAAAATGCTAATTATTGATGGGAATACTACCCCAGGAAATCCAAAATTTTGGTCAGCGGGAGCATCGGGAGCTGGAATTTCTGGATTAACGATTGGAACAACGTACACATTTAGTTATTGGATAAAATCTATATCAAATTTAGTAACAGATCCAACAACACAAGCAAATGTTGATATACAAATTACGGGAGGTAATAGCGTTACGTTAGTTTCGGGAGCAACGTTAGCGCCACTTCCAGCTTTGAGTTGGAGACATGTAGTGTATAGTTTTGTAGCAACAGCGACTACTGTTAATATTGATATGTGGAATACAAATATTAATTCAGTTGGAAATGATTTTGCCATTGATGATTTGGTTCTTACTGATGATTTGATTGCTACTTGTAACGTAGTTAATGCGGCTTGTGTTACTGCTAATGATGGAGCTTTGACTGTGGCTGGAATAGGAGGAACGTTGCCATATGTAAATTACAGTATAACTGGACCTGTTACTCAAAATAATGCTACAGGAATTTTTACTAATTTGCCTCCAGGAACATATACTGTAACGGTTACAGATAGTTCATTACCAACGGCTCAAACAGCAACTTTAAATAATATTGTAGTTGGACCTGCTTTAACAGCATCTCCTAATTCATCAATTTGTATCGGGAATTCTTTTAATCTTAATGCTAGTGGCAGTTCAGCTGGTTATACTTGGACAGCTTCGCCAGCAGACCCAAGTTTAACAACTCCAAACATAGCAAATCCAACAGTTACTCCAGCAGTAACAACTACTTATACAGTTTCTTCAACAATAGGAGCATGTGCTCCAATAACTAAAAATGTTGTAATAACAGTAAATCCACTTCCAACAGTAAATGTTGCTCTACCTAATCAGACAATTTGCCCAGGAAATGCTGCATCTATTGCTTTGACAGGTACACCAAATTCTAATGTTACCATTGTTAATGACTTAGGAATTACTTATGTTGCTAACATTGGGCCAGCAGGAACAGGGACTTTTGTAACACCTATATTGCAAACGACAAGAGTTTATACAATAGTTTCTATAAAGAACTTTTTCACTCAATGTGAGAGAACCGGCTTGTCTATAATAATGACTATAACTGTTGTTCCAAATGGATGTGCCACAGTAAAAACAGAACCTGCTCCAGGAACTCCACCTCTAGATTTAACTCTTTGTACATCTGGTGAGTGTAGAACATTACAGGCAGAAATTTCTGACGTTCCATCAACAACTACTTACAGTGTTTCTTCTATACCTTATTGTCCTTATCCTTTTACAGGACCAACTTATAATGTTGTTCCAATTACTAGTGGGGATGATTTTTGGTCACCACTAGTGAATTTACCTTTTAGTTTCTGTTTTTATGGACAAAATTATAATTCGTGTACTATTGGTACCAATGGTTTAATAACTTTTAGACCTGTAACTGCTGGAGGTTTTTGCGACTGGCCAGATACTAGTGTTGCAATGTCTTCAGTCATAAATCAATCACAGTCAATATTTGGAGTTTTTCAAGATACAGATATGTCAGTTCCTCCAACTGCTCCTGACGGTTCAGTAAACTGGAAATTAGAAGGAACATACCCATGTAGAAAATTAATTGTAAACTTCTACAATTTAGGTCAATGGAATTCAACGGCTTCAAATCCTGGATTGCAAACTTCACAGATTGTTCTTTATGAAGTTTCAAATATAATTGAGGTCTTTGTTCAAAGAAGAGTTGCTGGTACACCATGGTCTGGTACTGGGCTTATAGGTGTAATAGGAAATTCAGGTGCACAATCGTTAGCGGCTCCAGGAAGAGATGCCGGCAACTGGTCTGCTACAAATGAAGCTTGGCGTTTTACGCCAACTGGACCTAATGTGCCTGTTAATATAACTTGGCTAAATGGTACAACTGTCGTTGGAACAGGACCTACTGTAACGGTTTGTCCAACTACAACTACTACCTACACATTAGAAGCTCAATATCAAGTTTGCGGAGTTCCTCAAACAGCAACGAGTACTGTAACTTTAAATGTAAATCCTGATTTAACGCAAGAACCTGTTGATTTAACCCAATGTTCAAATGTTTATGATTTAACATATAATTTAGGACAAGTGTTAGGTTCTTTAGATCCAAGTGAATATGAAATTACTTTCCATCATTCTCAACTTGATGCAGAAACATTAAATGATGAAATTACAAATCCTTCTACCTATGTAGGTGTTAATGGAGAAACTATATACATGGCTATTTATTTACCTTCTTTTGGTTGTACAGTAGTCAAATCTTTCCAATTATTTTTGAATAATTGTAATCCTACGCCCACCACGCCACCAGATTTAGAGTTATGTGAGAGTAGTTATGGATTGGGCACAGCAGATTTCAATTTTACACCACAGGTTGGTATAGCCTATGGCACTTATGATCCAGCAGACTACACATTAACGTTTCATCAAACATTAGCAGATGCGACCAATGATACAGGCGCGATATCACCAATCAATAATTTTACAGGCACAGACGGCCAAATAATTTACATACGATTAGAAGATAATGCAGATAATACGATATTTGGTACAGCACAATTCACATTACATGTAAACCCATTGCCTACGGTATCCATAACAGGAACGACAACAATATGTTCCGGAGATACGGCACAAATCTGTTTTGTAGGCACACCAGACGCTACGGTTAGTTACACAGGACCATCAGGCGCATCTACAATAGTATTGGACAATACGGGTAATGCATGTTTTACCACATCAGCATTAACTGCAACCAGCACCTATACATTAACTAGTGTTACCAATACCACCACCACATGTTCACAAAACATAGCAGGAAGTGCAGTAGTAACGGTGAGACAATTACCAACAGCAACCATAAGTGGTACAGTTAGCGTTTGTCAAAACACACCATCACCAGTAATTACCTTTACAGGAGCCAATGGCACAGCACCTTATACGTTTACCTATACCGATCCAGCAGGAGCAACACAAACGATAAGCACAACAGCAGGTAATAGCGTTACCTTGCCCGTATCAACGGCAACAGCAGGAAGTTTTGATTATACTTTAGTAAGCGTTCAAAGTGGAGGAACACCATCTTGTTCACAAAACCAATCGGGAACAGCAACCGTAACCATATTAGAATTGCCAACCGCTACCATAACAGGAACCCAAGCAGTTTGTGTAGGCGATTTGGCACAAGTAGTTTTAACAGGTTCAGGCGGAACATCACCATATACATTTAGTTATACACTCAATAGTATAGCACAACCTACAGTAACATCAACAGGGAACAGTTATGTTATCAATGTTCCTACATCAGCACCAGGTACTTTTGCTTATAGCCTTACCAATGTACAAAGCAGCAGCACGCCAGCTTGCTCACAAGCACAAACAGGAACAGCTACTGTAACAGTAAACGATGCTCCAGTAATCAATACACCAACAGCTTATGAAGTTTGTGATGACAACAACGATGGTTTCTCGTGTTTGTTCAATCTTCCTAGTAAAAATTCAGAAATCACTTTAGATAATACCGTAGTCATCACATATCATGAAACATTGACCGATGCACAAACAGGAAGTAATCCTAAGAGTAGTCCATATTGCAACATCAATCCAGGTACACAAACACTGTATGTAAGAGCCTATTACACAGGATCAACAACATGTTATTCAACCACTACATTACAATTGATAGTTCATCCAAGACCACTTCCAAATCCAGTTATTACAGATTATGAGTTGTGTGATTACAATAATCCTGGAGACCAAGAAGAAGTATTTGTATTAAATACCAAAGATGCTGAGATAGCAAACGGACAAACAGGAGTTACTGTAACCTATTATCTAACACAAACCGATGCAGAAAACCAAGTTAGTGCTTTAACAAATAATTACACCAATATAAGTAATCCTCAAGAAGTATGGATTAATATAAGTGATAATGGTACAGGATGTAACTCAGTAGGTTCATTTAATTTGGTTGTCAACCCATTACCACAAGCCAATTTACCGTTGCCAATATTTGAATGTAGTAACGGAGCAGTCACTACAGCAGAATTTGATTTGACAACCAATCAAGACGTAATTACAGGCGGATTAAGTGGTATGAATGTTACTTTCTACAACACTTTAGTTGATGCACAAACACCAACAAATGCTATTGGTACACCGCTCACTTATACAGGTAATGATAACGAAACGGTTTATGTGAGAGTAGAAGACACCAATACAGGTTGCTTCAGCATCACGACACAATTGTTACGAGTTACACAAGGACCAACAGCAATAACACCACAGCCATTAGAATATTGTGATCCAAATAACGATGGATTTGGCATTTTTAATTTAGCAGATGCTACCAATGAAATAGCAGGAGGAAGTTTACCTCCAGGAGTTACAGTAACCTATCATGAAACCCCAACAGATGCTCTTTTAGGAGCAAACCCTTTGACAAGCCCATATGTAAACATAGATCCATGGACACAAACCATTTATGTAAAAGTATTTTATACCACAACAGGATGCTCAAACTATGTAGAGTTAACCCTACAAGTTCATCCGACACCAGAAGCTGTAGAGCCAGCGGATTTACATTTATGTGATTACAATGGCGCGGTAGGATATGAGAGTTTTGATTTAACGCAGTTAATCCCAGAAGTTTTAGGCAGCATGGATGCTACACAGCATACCGTTACCTTTTACACGAGTGAGACAGAAGCCCAGCAAGGCACCAATTGGATAAGCAATACGGCAGGTTATACCAATGGTGTAATAGACCAACAAACGATTTGGATACGAGTAGAAAACAATGCTACAGGCTGTTATGATGTAGTGAATGTAGATTTGATAGTCGATCCACTACCTAATTCTTTACAACCGAGTTATCCGGCATATAGTCTATGCGATACTGATCAAAGTAGTATAGGATATGAGAGTTTTGATTTAGAGAGCAAAGTAGATGACATTTTATTAGGACAAACAGGTATGAGCGTAACGTTCTATCCTAGTTTACTAGATGCGCAGAACAATACCAATGCCATACCGAATACGAATTTAAATTATATAAATAGCATTCAGTATGTTCAAACTATGGGCATCCGTATCACCAATGATGCGACAGGATGTTACATCATCTCGACGATGGATATTAGAGTAGAACCTTTGCCAGAGCCAGTTCCACCGACGGATCCATATGTAGTTTGTGATGACAATCAAGATGGTTTTGCACCATTTGATTTAAGTACTTTGACATCAGATATACTACAAGGTGAGAACTATTTAATCAGCTATCACGAGACCCAAACCGATGCAGAACAAGGCAACAATGCTTTGCCGATGAACTATATCAACATCAATCCATTTGTACAATACCTATACGTTCGAGCAGAAGATCCAGATACAGGTTGTGTGAAGGTGATTATGATAGAATTGAATGTAAACCCAAGTCCAGTAGCACCTATTAATTTAGATGATATTACTTTGTGTGACGACCAAGACAACAATACCCAAAACGGAATAAGATTGGTAGATTTAACCCAACGCACTCCAGATGTATTGGCACAACAACCGTTGTCACCATCGAGTTATGAAGTTACATATTACACAAGTCAGCTATTAGCAGACCAAGGCACATTACCCATTACGCCAGCAACAGCCTATATGGGTAGCAATGGCGATACGATTTGGGTACGAGTAGAAAACCTGGTCACAGGCTGTTATCAACTAGGAACGTTCCAGTTGGTTATCGGTATACCACTTCAGGTGTTAACACCACAACCCATCAATGAATGTGATAACGATTCCAATCCAAACGATCAACATACTACGTTTGATTTAACAGTAAGAACAATAGCACCATCGGGATATACTATAAAATATTATCCGAGTTTGGCAGAAGCCCACAGTGGGACAAATGAAATATTGGATCCAACATCCTATATAAATGTACCACCAGCCGTTCAAACATTAGGAATAGCGATAATTAGTGCAGAAGGATGTAAGAGCT
>NZ_BMIM01000003.1 GCF_014642275.1 Flavobacterium lutivivi | reverse complement strand
CTGTTTGCTTTTGAGCGTGCAAAACTAATCCTATTATTTTAATTTCAAAAAAAAATCCTAGTTTATTTATATAAAATTTTTAAAATCATCTAAATCAATAACATTAAACCTCAAAATTGTGGAGTATGGGATACATTAAAAGATAATTATTCGAATCTTATGGTTTTAGAAGGACTAATTTTAGTAACTAAATAAGAAGGCACAATTAAGACCAGTAAGCAGATAAAAAGTGTTGAGATGTTAATCAACAATATATTAGTTAAACTTATATCGACAGGAGCCACATTTACATAATAATTTTCTGGATTTAATTTTATTAACCCAAAGTGCTTCTGAAGAAATAAAAGTGTGATTCCTATAAGATTCCCAATTAACAAGCCTTTGGATATTAAGTAAAATGCATTATACAAAAAAACTTTTCTTATGGAAAAATTATTTGCTCCCAAAGCTTTGAGTATGCCAATTGTTTTTGTTCTTTCTAATATGATTACAAGTAAAGCCACTACCATATTGACAGTGGAAACAGTAACCATAATCATGATTATAATTATAATATTAAAATCAAAAAGTTTTAACCACTCAAAAATGTAGTAGAATTTTTCCACTATAGTCTGAGAGTCTAAAGTAGAGGAAGTTTCACTATAAACTTCTCTGCCTTTACTTTCTATTTCATCAAAATCATCGACAAAGACTTCAAATGAACCTATTTGATTTTTACTCCATTTGTTAATTTTCTGAACATGTCTTATATCACCAATTATATAAGCAGAGTCAAACTCTTGGAAGCCTGAGTCATAAATACCCACAATTTTAAAATTTCTTAAATTATAGCCTTGACTTTCCTCTTTCATGAAATATGTAACAAATTCATCTCCAAGTTTTAAGGAAAGCCTATTGCAGAGATATTTAGATATTAGTATCTCATTATTTAATTGTGCCTTATTATTTGGTAATCTTCCTTCAGTCAGATATTCTTTTAAATTCTCCCACGCATAATCTTTCCCAACTCCTTTGAAGATTATTCCCTCAAATGCCTTTTCTGTCCTTATAATACCTGCCTTACTAGCAACAGCTTGGACATGTTTTATTCCTGTAACTTCAGTGAATTTTGGATAAAACTTTTGGTTTATAGATAACGGCTCTATACTAACATCAGATTGATTATCATTATAATTTGAAATTATTATATGACCATTGAAAGCTGAAACTTTTTCTCTAATTTTTTTTTGAAGACCTATTCCCGTTGCCACTGAAACTATCATCATAATTATCCCCAATGCTACTGCCGATATTGCAATTTTTATAATTGGAGCAGAAACATTACTTTTATGGTCTTTGGATGCAACTAGTCGTGTTGCTATAAAATATTCTAAATTCAAGGTAAATGAAATATAATTTGGTTTTCAAAAATACAGTTTTATTATTTGTTTTACTAATACTTGCTTGTGGAAGTTCAGGTAAGAGTGTGGAAAATAGAGAAAAGAAAAAAGAAGTTATACCTGAAACAGTAAGTAAGGAAATAGTTACCGGCGCAGAAAACACTTCGGCTTATTTATCTTTATTAAAAAATAAAAAAATTGGAATAATCACCAATCAAACAGGTATTGTAAATACTGAAAGTGAAGAAACTAAAATAACTTCAAACGGAACAAAAGAATATTTAAGGATATTTAATAATATTAGTATAGTAGATTTCTTAATAAATAATCAAATAAACGTACAAACAATTTTTGCACCAGAGCATGGATTTAGAGGAACAGCTGACGCAGGTGAATTAATCAAAGATGGAAAAGACAACAAAACTGGATTGCCAATAATTTCATTATATGGAAACAACAAAAAACCTAAACCTGATCAATTAGCAGGAATTGATATAATGGTATTTGATTTACAAGACGTAGGTGTACGTTTCTATACGTATATATCTTCCTTACATTATATTATGGAAGCTTGTGCAGAAAACAACATTCAATTAATTGTTCTAGATAGACCAAATCCTAATGGTTCAATAGTTGATGGGCCAATTTTGGAAAAAGAATTCACCAGTTTTGTTGGAATGCACACTATTCCTTTACTACACGGTATGACCATAGGCGAATATGCACAAATGATTAATGGCGAAAAATGGTTAAAAGATGGCATACAATGTGATTTAAAAGTAATTCCATGCCTTAACTATGAAAGAAAAATGTTTTATAGTTTACCCATAAAACCTTCACCTAATTTACCTAACGATCAATCAATAAATCTATATGCAAGTTTGTGCTTGTTTGAAGGCACAAACGTGAGTGTTGGTCGTGGAACAGAAATGCAATTTCAAATTTATGGTTCGCCTTTTTTGCCAAAAAGCGACTTTAGTTTTACTCCAATTCCAAATTTTGGAGCAAAAGATCCCGTATATAATGGCAAATTATGTTATGGTGAAGACTTATCAAAAATTAAAAAAGTAACACAATTAGAATTAAAATGGCTTATAAAAGCATATAATTCTACAGCAGATAAATCAAAGTTTTTCAATGAATTCTTTACCAAATTAGCTGGAACAAAAAAACTTCGT
Source organism: Flavobacterium lutivivi (assembly GCF_014642275.1). GTDB lineage: Bacteria > Bacteroidota > Bacteroidia > Flavobacteriales > Flavobacteriaceae > Flavobacterium > Flavobacterium lutivivi. The sequence goes on along the minus strand of NZ_BMIM01000003.1, from coordinate 315,917 downwards.
GAACAAATAGAAACTGGAATTCCTGAAACAGAAATCAGAAAATCGTGGGAAAAAAGATTAAATGAATTTAAAGAAATGAGAAAGAAATATTTGATTTATGATTAAAATCTAGTTAATTTAAATTTCTATAAAACCATCTTTTTCTTCATTTCCTCCACTATATTATATGCAGCTGGACAAATAGCCACATTCTTTAAAGTTAAGTTTGATATTTGATAAAATTTTTTTCTATCAGTATGCGGAAATTCGCGACAAGCTTTAGGTCGCACATCATAAATCATACAATAATTTTCAGCATCAAGAAAAGTACATGGAACACTTTGCAACACATAATCATTATCTTCATCAATGCGGAGATATTGCTCGATAAACTGTTGTGGTTTTTGTTTGAAATGTTTTGAAATTCGTTCAATATCTGCCAAAGTAAAAAGCGGACCTGTTGTTTTACAACAATTAGCACATTGTAAACAATCGGTTTTTTTAAATTCTGTATCGTGCAAATCCTGCATCACATAATCCAAATTCTTTGGTGGCTTCTTTTTCAGCTTATCAAAATACTTTTTGTTTTCGTTATGCTTATCTTTGGCAAGTTTTCCGAGTTCGTTTAAGTTTGGCTTTAGCATTTTTTTCATTTCTAATGCAAATTTACATAACTTTTAAACTCTTAAACCTCAAAACTTTTAAACTTTTTTAAATGAATGACCTTTTTGGAAAAGCCATACTCGATTTTCAAACCAATAATTCGCCAGAGAATATAATTACCGAAACCAACATTTCAGAACCAGACGAAATGGAGGTTAGTTATCTCTTTAGAGATTTTAAATCCATGCCAAAAATCGAACAAAAAGCATTACAACTCTGCAAAGGTAAAATTCTCGATATAGGTTGTGGCGCTGGAAGTCATTCGCTTTATCTTCAAGAAAAAGGTTTTGATGTTACTGCAATAGATATTTCAAAAAATGCTATAAAAACGTGCCAACTTCGTGGTTTAAAAAATGCTCAAGTTAAAAATATTTTAGATTTAGAAAATGATAAATTCGACACCATTTTATTATTAATGAACGGAACAGGAATTTTTGGCACACTCAAAGAAACATCAAAACACCTTCAAAAACTAAAATCACTTTTAAAACCTAATGGTCAAATTCTTATAGATAGTTCAGACATAATTTATATGTATGACCAAGAAGAAGATGGCAGCTATTTTGTGCCTGCTAATACTTATTATGGCGAATTAATTTTTACTATTCACTATAAAAACCAAACCGAAGAACCTTTTCCTTGGCTTTACCTCGATTACAACACCTTGCAAAATGCTTCAAATGCTAATGGTTTAAATTGCGAACTGATTATGGAAGGTGAACATTTTGATTATTTAGCAAAACTGTCACACTGAGATTGTCAAAGTTTGGAGCTATTTCCAGCTATCCGTTGCAATCTTTTCTTTTTGTTGCCTTAGAGTAACCTCAGGCAACAAAAAAAAAAGGATTTCCACTACTATCTGGGCTAAACTATCACTAAACTTCAATCAAATCGGTAGTGTTAATAATAGCTGCTATCGCTTGGTACAAAACTTCTAAATCCTCTTGCGAATTATACGCATTTATAGAATATCTAATATAAACACTACCATTAAGTGGCATTACTGGAATTTGAATATTGTATTTGGTATATAACAACTCTTTTAACTCCATTGGTTTAGAAGTTTTTATGGGAATACTTGCCATTTGTCCTAAAAACACATCTGTAATAGGACAAATAGGTTTAGTATTAACCAAATCACAAAAACGCTGGTAATTATCTCTAACTATTTTTTTACAATCATCAGAAATTTGTTCCCAATTATTAGTTTCAAGAAACTCAATCACTTTTGGTGTGCACAAATATTGTGAAACATCTTGTGTGCCTTGATATTCTTGATAATCTAAAAACTGACTTTCGCTAGGAAACAAACTTTCATAACCCCAACTTACAACCAATGGATCAATATCGTTTTGAAATGCTGCCTTTACATAAAGAAACGAACTTCCTTTTGGTGCAAGCATCCATTTATGCAACGTTCCAGTATAGAAATCGGGATTGAGTTCAGTAATATTTAAGTCAATATGACCAGGAACATGCGCACCATCAACAATAGTTATCAAACCGAGTTCTTGTGCTTTATCGCAAATTTCTTTTACAGGAAAAATTAATGCTGTCGAACTCGAAATGTGATTTAAAAATACCACTTTAGTTTTGCTCGTGTAACCTTTCCAAAATTCTTCTATAATTTGTTCTTTAGAAACAATGGGCAATTTAATTTCTTGACGAATATATTTTGCTCCTGTTTTTTTGCAAAAGAAATTCCACGTTCTATCCATAGCGCCATATTCATGATTAGTCGTTAGAATTTCGTCATCTTTTTGCAAGTTCAAACTTCGCATTACAGTATTTATAGCAAACGTTGGATTAGGCGTAAAAAAGAAATCTTCCATTTCACAACCTATAAATTTTGCTAAAGGTTTCTTAGCTTCTTTTAGATAAACAGGTAATTTTTTTTGAATAAAATGTACTGGGTCATTTTCAAGTTCCAATTGAAATCGTTGAAATTCATCAAAAATTGGTTTTGGACAAGCGCCAAACGAACCATGATTTAAAAACGTAATGTTTTTATCTAAAAGAAATTGAGATTTACTCATGAGATATTATTTGTTTTTTGGAATTCGTGAACCTATTGTTTCATAAGTTGATTTTTTGTAAAAATAAAAAATCCCAAATGATTAGTTTGGGATTTGAAATGTATTTTTTTGTTGGATTACAAAGAAATTGGCAAAGCGTATTGCACTCTAACTTTTCTTCCGTTTTGCTCTCCGGGAATCCATTTTGGACATTCTTTCATAACTCTTATTGCTTCTTCTCCTGTCCCAAAACCTATGTCTCTCAACACTTTTATATCTGTTAAACTTCCGTCTTTTTCAATTACGAAAATAACAAAAACCTTTCCGTGCAAGTCGCTTTTAGGTTTTTTGTAATTAGTTGCAACATATTTGTAAAACTCACTTATTCCGCCAGGAAACTCAGGTTTTACCTCAATTCCAGCAAGAGCATACAAATAATTATCTTTTTCATTTGAAATTGAAGGTGTTTCAACATCTTGCCCAAAAAACAACTGAGATGAGAATAGTGCTAAGAAAAAGAAAAGCCTTTTCATAAATCAATTAATTACTGCATATATTTCATCATCAATGCTTGGATTTCTCCTTGCAAAGCAGCCATTCCTTCTTGTGATTTAGTAGCAATTACTTCTGATTTTTCAGCCATTTTTTTACCAACAGGACTTTCATAGAAAGCTAACATAGCTTTGATATCTTCTTTAGTAAACTCTTCCATATATACTTTTGCAGAAGCATCATAAATTTTTGGCATCAAAGCATCAAACTCAATTATGAAAGCGGCTTGCTTTTCTTTTGGTATCATTCCTAGTAATTGTTTTTTAGCAGCAGCCATTTGACCACCTGAACCACTCAATTCAATTACTTTTAATACGTCTTTTTTTAATGCTTCATCTTGAGCAAACCCACTATAAGTAGCAAAAGCAAATACTGCCGTAAGGATAATTTTTTTCATTTTTTATAATTTTAAGGTATATTCAAATATTTATGTGTTTGTAAAGATACACGCCATTTTGGATTATTCATAACATAATCTACAATTAATGGTGTCATTTCGTCTTTTTTGCTCCATTCTGGTTGCAAAAATAATATAGCATCAGCGTTTACTTTTGCTGCTTGTTCTTCGGCAAATTGAAAATCGTGTTTGTTATAAATAATGATTTTTAACTCATCTGCAATTTGATAAGCTTCATCAACAGGAAGTTTTGTTTTCTTTGGCGAAAGACAAAACCAATCCCATTTGCCCGAAACTCTATATGCTCCAGAGGTTTCTATATGAACACGAAGATTTTTTTCTTTCAACTTTTCTGTAAGCAAAGTCATGTCCCATGTAAGTGGTTCACCTCCAGTTACCACAACGGTATCTGCATATTTTGCCGCATTTTCTACAATTAAATCCACATGTGTTGGCGGATGAAGTTCAGCATTCCAGCTTTCCTTAACATCACACCAGTGACAACCTACATCACAACCACCAATTCTTATAAAATAGGCTGCTGTTCCTGTATGAAATCCTTCTCCTTGGATGGTATAAAACTCTTCCATGAGTGGAAGCATTTCACCATTTTCTAATGCTATTTGTATTTCTTTAGCTATCATTTCTTTAAAAACAAGATTACAAAGATAAGGATTATATAAGTTTAGGGGATTTAATGTATTATAAAAAAAACCGCTCGTTTGAGCGGTTTTTTTTATTTTAAAAGTTTCATTGCTTCAAGAGCATAACTATCAGCAGGATTTAATTCCAGAGTTTTAGAAAGTAACTCTTTTGCTTTGGCTTTATCAAAATTTGCATAATGTGAAGCCATGTTGTTATATGATTCTATAAGCTTCGTTTTGCTTTTTGCTACTTCTGCTTCTCCTTTTGCTAAGGTTAAATCGATGTATTTTTGATAATTTGTTGCCATTGCCTCATCATTCTCCAGCATATTATAAATTCTACCTTTATAGAAATATGACTCAGAATAATCTGGATTTTTTGTTATAACAAAATCGAGTGCTTTGTCTGCTTTTTCCATAGAAACTTTGTCTATAGTTTTTGCATCTTTGTTTCGGTTGTCTGTAATTACACATATTGCATAATACACACTATCTTCCATTGCTGTTTTTGAGTCTTGATTAGCCATTGCTAACTCAAAAAACTTAGCTGCTACACCATATAATTTTTGTCCAAAATATGCTTTTCCTGTTTCATTAAATTCTTTAGAAAGAGCTGGATCCATTTCTGCAGCTTTTTTCAAATCTTCTGTTGCAGCAGTCAATAAAGTATTATCAATTGTTTTACCGTCAGCACTAACTCCTTTTTTCAATTTTGTTTTTCCAAGATATAAATAATCCATCGCTATTTTTTTTGTATCAGGATTAGAAATATAGTCTTGAAGTGCTTTCAATGCTGCATCATAATTACCGTTTTCGAAAGAAGAATATCCTAAGTATCTAAAAATTCTTGGATTAATTCCATCTAACTCTTTCATTTTATTAGCTTCAGCCTCTAATGCTTTGTAATCTTTTGCAATAATCAAAAAGTCAGCATGACGCATTCTTGAACTAATTGAATAATCTGTAAGGCTCATGTATTTTTCATAAAACCCAAGAGCTTTTTGGATGTTTTCGTTGTAGTTTTTCAAATCTGTATTTCCCCATAGGTAATAAGTTTCTGCCAACTCACGATAAACTGGACCATAGTTTGGATTGATAGCTATAACCTCATTATAAGCTTTCACAGCTTCATTGAATGCTTTTGCACCTTTCAACAAAACGCCTAATTGCATTTTTGCTCTCAACAAAGTATTATCTGCTTGATATGCATTTCTATAAGCAACATAAGCTTCGTTTTGATTTTTATCACCATAGTAAGCGTCTCCAAGAGCCAATTGCACTTGAGCGTCTGTTGGGTTTATAGCTTTTGCTTTAGTTAAAATTTCTATAGCTTTTTTATAATCTGGCTTGTCAGAATTCATATAAGCACGAGCAATGTAAACATACTCTTCTATATCTTTCTTTTTCATGTCTTTGGTTACCAAATCAAATTTTGCTTGTGCAGCAGCTTTGTTATCAGCATCCAAATCCATTTGAGCCAAACCTATGTTGTTGAGTTTTGCTCCTTCAGTTGTTGACAAACCTCTTTGGAAATAAATTTTTGCAGAATCAGCAATGTTTTGTTTTAGATAAACATTTCCTAGCAAGAAAGTAGCTTTCCCGTTTGTTGGTTTGCTTTGTATAATAGATTTTAAAATTCCTTTAGCTTTTTCATATTGTTCTGCATCAGTAGCTTTGTTGGCTTGCTCAATATCTTGTGCTTGAACATAAAACGCCGAAGTTAGCATTGCAAAACTCAAGATCGTTCTCTTTCTCATTTTTCTATAATTAATTTTTAATATTTACTATGTTAGTTCTTGTCACGATTTTTCTGGAAGGAAAATTTTCTGGAACCAATCCAGATTTTAGAATTATTCTTTGTCCCCTTTCACCAGCAACAAAGGATGCAAATCCCATTCCTAATCCTGAATAACCTTGACAATTGATAATATACAAATCGCGTGCCAAAGGATAAATGCCTTTTGCTAGGTTGTCTTGGCTAGGATAAACATATTCGCTTTTCCCTATTCCTTTTACACTCATAATGTTGAGTTTATCTACATTACTTTGTAAATCTAAAGTAGGTTGAAACATCCAATTTATACCTACAACACCAATCATTCCATCATTTTCAGCAACATAATTTATAACTTCTTTGCTCGTTTTGAATGAAAAAACATTCTTTTGCGCAACATTTTTTAGACCAGCTACACTCAAAAGAGTTTTATAAACACTTGAATTTAAGTTGTCAAAGACCAATCCTTTAATCCCTTTTACTTCGGCTCCATTCATAAACTTGGCAACATCTTCCAAATTTATCAATGTATCTTGAATAGATTTATTGCTTATAAAAGCTACACCATCTAAAGCAATAGGAGTAATTTTTGGAGTAATTTTTCTTTTACTTAAAATATTACTTTTTTCGGCTTCTGTTAAATTTCTGGTCAAAACTCCTATGGTTGCTTTTCCGTCAAACAAATCATTCAAAACTTCGTTTTCAGATTTTGAAACCAATGTTAGCTTTGCTTTGTATTGAGTTTCAAAAACCATTTGCTCATCTTCAACTATAGGGAAAATAGATTCATCAACATGAACGGTTGCTTTTCCTTCAAGAATAGAATCAGGATTACTAGCATCTTGCTTACAAGCAAACAAAATAGCTAACATCCCTAACATGAGGAATACAAAATGTTTCTTATTGATTTTGTTTTTTTTCATTGCTTATTAAAAAATCGTATAAACCTTAAAAAAGAATAACCTATTATAACTACACCAAGTATTGTTCTATAGTTATCCGACATATTTAGTGGGAGTTTTTTCCAAAATATAACCATTAATCCAAATGTTAAATAAATCAAAAAAAACAAAATTCCTATAACGAGAAGAAATCGCTCTTTAAGCGATTTCTTCTTAAAATTATCTATAAACTGTTGAAACATTTATTCAGCAGATTGAATAGTAATTGGCAATGAGTATTGAACTCTTACTTTTTTACCATTTTGCTCTCCAGCGTTCCATTTTGGACAAGATTTTAAAACTCTAATAGCTTCTTTTCCTGTTCCATAACCAATATCTCTTATTACTTTGATATCAGTCAATGATCCGTCTTTTTCAACAACAAAGGTTACGAAAACTTTTCCTTTTAAACCTTCTTCTTCAGGTACTTGGAAATTTTTTCCAACAAATTTATAAAATTTGTCCATTCCACCTGGAAACTCTGGTTGCACTTGAATACCAGCAGTATTATAAATCTGTGTATCCTCTTCAACCACTTGGTTTACTGGTCCATTTCCTACATCTTCAACTGTTAACGGTGCATCTGGATCACCTTTTATAGTTTCATTACCAAGTTTTTTATCCTTGATATCCTCAACCTTAACAATCTCTTCTACCACATCTTCAGTTTTTGCAACCACAGGTTTAACAAATTTTACCTGATCCACTTTTGGAGGTGGTGGCGGTGGTGGTGGAAGATCTTTTGGTTTTTCTTGCTCTTTTGGAGGCAACTTAACAGTTACAATTTTTTGATTTAACGATTCGTCATCATCTTTTCCACTTGGGATTAAATCTATGATTAATGGTGACGCAACAGCCAAAGCAAAAATAGCACCTCCAATCAAAAGTGATTGCATCGTAGTTTTTGGATTTTCCTTACGGAGTTCATAAGCTCCATAAGCTTTGTTTTTTCCTTCAAAAACGATGTCTATCCACTGTCTTTTTAATAAATCTAATTTCATTTTTTTATATTTTAAAGATATGGAGGTTATTTATTCATTTCATCAACCAGCTTTTGCTCAGCTGGAGGTATATCATTTACTATAGCATAAGTAGGAACTTTGCAAATTGCCATTTCATCTAGTATATCAACAAGATTTCTGTAAGTAGCTTTTTTAGTAGGTTTGATAATTACAATCAATCCTTTTTCTTTATCTCCAGTCACTTGAGGTACAGAAACAACTCTTTTCAAAAGTTCTTTTCTAATTCCTTCTTTACCATAAGTAGAATTTTGTGGCGCACCATTTGGTTCTGGAGCTTCTAAAAGCCCGTGAAACCATTTAATTTGGTTATTTGCACCCAAAATAATTGTCACTGTTCTTCTTTGGTCAACATTAATATTCTCTTCTTTCTGATTTGGATCTTTATTCTTATCAGGCAAACCTAAATCCATCGATTGAGGTTTAGATAATGACGTCGTCAACATAAAGAATGTTATCAAAAGGAATGCCAAATCCACCATGGCAGTAAGGTCAACTTTCGCACCAGACTTCTTACTTCTTACCTTGCCACCTTTGCCTTTGCCACCGGAATCACCCGTATTTAATTCAGCCATTTTGTATTATTTTTTAATAATTTCTTCCTCTTAAACCAGTAACTAGGTTAAAGTTATTGATTTTTTGATCCTGTAGCATATCCATAATTTTTTTAATCTCAGGATACATCTCTTTAGCATCTCCTTTTATAGCAAATTGTAATTCTTTTTGATTTACATCAATATTTGCTTTTCTAGAGTATAAAATCCAATCGTTCAATTGATTGTTGATTGAATCACAAGGAACACCAGGTTGCACACCTGCTCTGTTTCTATCAGAGTTTTTCATTGCAATCAATTGTTTCAATCCTTCCATTGGCACACCAAATTCATCAATCAGAGCAAATTGATCTAACTCTGCATCTGTGAATTCCATTTTATATTTTTGTGCCATATATCCTAGTGCTGCTTTACGCACTTCTTTACCTTTCACACCGAAGAATACCTTTTCTTTACCTTCTTTTTTTCCTACTACTATGGTTGCCAAATCTGAATCGGGCAACTTGGTTTGAACTGTTGATGATGGAGTATCCACTGGCAACGGCTCAGGTGTTTTTGCTGTAGCGGTCAAAATAAAGAATGTAAGCAAAAGAAACGCAACGTCACACATCGCAGTCATGTCGATGGAGGTAGATTTTTTTGACATTTTTACTTTAGCCATATTCTATTTCTTTTAAATAATTAGAATACTAACTAATTATGATTTTAAACTTCCTCTGAATTTTCTATAAGTGTTTACAATTGTAGAACCAGCTTCGTCAATTGAGTATGTTAATGTATCAATTTTAGAAGTAAAGAAGTTGTAAGTAATAATTGCAAGAGCTGAAGTAGAGATACCTGTAGCTGTATTGATCAACGCTTCAGAGATACCGTTTGCTAGCTGAGCTTGGTCTGGAGTACCAGCAGTTGCCAAAGCCGCGAACGCTTTAATCATACCTGTTACCGTTCCTAATAATCCTGCAAGTGTTCCAAGAGCAACAAGAGTAGAAAGAATAGTTAGGTTTTTCTCTAACATTGGCATTTCTAATGATGTAGCTTCTTCAATTTCTTTATGTAAAGTTTCTGTAGCTTCTTCGCTAGTGAAACCTTCTTTTTTCACTTCTTGATATTTTACTAAAGCAGCTTTAATAGCATTTGCAACTGAACCTTGTTGTTTATCACAAACAGAAATTGCATCATCAATATTTCCTTGTTTAATGCTACCTTGAACATTTTTCATGAAAGTATCTAAATTTCCTTTTCCGGCAGCCTTTGATATAACAAAGAAACGCTCTATAGAAAACACAACCACCATCAATAATAATCCCATTAAAACCGGTACAATTGGTCCACCTTTGTAAACCATTGCTAGATAGTTTCCTGGTTTAGGATGACCAGTATTTACTCCGCCTTCAAAATTTGAACCTGCACCCATCACGAAGTTCCAAATAATCCATCCTACTAAAATACACAATACAATCACAATCCCAGAGAACATATTTCCTCCATTTGAACCGCTTTCTTTTTTTACGTTTGCCATTTTTTTAAATTTTAATTGTTTTAAATAATTTTATTAGTTTTAGTTGTTAAAAAAACTTGAATAGGAGCAAATTTAATTTTTTACTTCAAATAAAAAAACTTTTTTTAATATTAATAACATTCCCTTAACCGTAAATGATAGTTGGTATTTTTCAAATATTTTCAACATTTTTATACATTTCCCTAACAATTTTTGTTTTTTGAAAACTATATTGAATATAACGCAACTACTTTGCGTTTTAGTATATTTTTTTTAATATTTTTTTAGCTAAAAAAATTTAATTTTTGTGATGATAAAATAGCAAATAGCTTCAAAAAATTATAAATTGCAAGTCGTTTTTTAAAAAATACACATGAAAACTAAAGAGACTTTTATTCCATATATAAATGAAGGATATTCTTCGAAAGGAGACAGTATTGTTTTGGGTGCTGCGATACTCAATAATGAACCAATTGGCGAAGCACATGTAAAAATACCTCTGAAAACACTTAATCGACACGGTTTGATTGCTGGTGCTACTGGAACAGGAAAAACCAAAACTATTCAAGTGCTTTCAGAACAGCTTTCCGCCAAAGGAATTCCAGTGCTGATGATGGATATAAAAGGTGACTTTAGTGGCATTGCAAAAGAAGGAGAAGAAAAACCTTTTATAACAGAACGTCACACAAAGATTAACCTTCCTTTCAGTCCGCAGTCTTTTCCTGTTGAATTGATGTCGCTTTCTGAACAAAATGGCGTTCGACTTCGTGCAACGGTAACCGAATTTGGACCAGTTTTATTTTCAAGAATTCTTGATTTGAACGACACTCAAGCTGGAGTAGTTGCGGTTATTTTTAAATATTGTGATGACAAAAAAATGCCTTTGCTTGATTTAAAAGACATCAAAAAAGTACTCAATTATATTACCGAAGAAGGAAAAGAAGAAATAGAAGAAAGCTATGGTAAAATTTCAACCTCAACAACAGGAATTATTTTAAGAAAAATAATAGAACTTGAACAACAAGGTGGCGATATTTTCTTTGGTGAAAAATCATTTGAAATAGAAGACCTGATGCGCATAGACGAAAACGGAAAAGGCTATGTAAATATCATAAGATTGACTGATATTCAAGATAAACCAAAACTTTTTTCCACATTTATGTTGAGCCTTTTAGCAGAAATTTATCAAAAAATGCCTGAAAAAGGAGATGCTGACCAACCAGAATTAGTGCTTTTTATAGATGAAGCTCATCTTATCTTCAATGAAGCGAGTAAAACACTGCTTGACCAAATTGAAACTATTATAAAGCTAGTTCGTTCCAAAGGAATTGGAGTTTATTTTGTTACTCAAAACCCGATGGATGTTCCTGCTAGTGTTCTAGCACAACTTGGATTAAAAATTCAACATGCTCTGCGAGCTTTTACTGCCAAAGATAGACAAGCTATAAAACAAACCGCCGAGAACTATCCTTTGTCTGATTATTATAAGACAGATGAAGTTTTAACCAGTTTGGGTATTGGTGAAGCATTTGTAACAGCATTAAACGAAAAAGGTATTCCAACCCCATTGGCGGCAACGATGATGCGAGCACCAGAAAGCAGAATGGATGTGCTAACTGAAAATGAAATTGAAGAAATTAACAATAAATCTAAACTAGTTAGAAAATACGAAGAAGAAATAGACCGAGAAAGCGCCTATGAAATGCTTTCAAAAAAAATTGAAGAAGCAATAGAACAAACTCAAGAGGAAGAAACTCAAGAAGAAGAAAAGAAAAAAAGCAACGAACCTAGTACTGCCGAAGTCATTGGAAAATCGGTGACTAAAGTGGTGACAAGTGCTTCGTTTATTAGAGGTGTTTTTGGGATTTTGACAAAACTCTTCAAAAAATAATGAAAAGTTACATAACAATTGGTTTGCTCATACTATCTAATGTTTTTATGACATTGGCTTGGTATGGTCATTTGAAATTCAAAGAACTAAAATGGTTTGAAAACGCAGGACTAATTACTATTGTTTTAATTAGTTGGGGTTTAGCATTATTTGAATATTGTTTTCAAGTTCCAGCAAATAAAATAGGTTATCAAGGTAATGGTGGACCATTTTCTTTACTACAACTGAAGGTTATTCAAGAAGTAATTACACTGATAATTTTTGTGATTTTTTCATTATTATTTTTCAAAAATGAAACCTTGAGATGGAACCATTTTGTAGGAATGTGTTTTTTAGTTTTGGCAGTTTATTTTATTTTTAGAAAATAGTACTTCGACTGCGCTCAGTGTGACAAAACTTATTGAAATATGAAAAAATACCTAATTCAAAAATCGCCTTTTATTGTTCCAACAACTGATGGAAAGTTAATTGAGGAACATCACGGAAAAGTTGCAACCAATAACAATGACATTTCTATTGCGCATATGATTGCGCCACCAAAATGGAGCGAACCTTTTCAAACACCAGAATTTGAAGAGTATACCTTCATAATTTCAGGTAAAAAACAATTTATAATTGAAGACGAAATTGTAATTCTAGAAGCTGGACAATCCATTAAAATTGAAGCCAATACTAGAGTTCAATATTCCAATCCGTTTGATGAACCGTGTGAATATATTGCTATTTGCAAACCTGCATTCGATTTTACAAAAGTACATCGAGAGGAGAATTAGTAAACAATCTCAGTAATCAGTGGTCAGTTTTTAGTTTTTCTAAAATTAAATTTTCCACTTCTTCTGAATTCCATTTTTCTTCGATGTTGTCAAGCATCAAAATTTCTTCCATAATTTTATTTTGAAAATCACCTATGGCTAATGCTTCACTATATGGTTGCAAACTAAATGTTACTCTACTATATAATGGCAACCATTTATCTGGATGTTTATCTGAGAACCATTTTTCGATTTTCTTTTGCAATAAAAAGTTTTTATCAGCAGTTTTTGAACTCATTTCTACAAAATTCCTTCTGGAAAGTTCTGCAATAGCATCAGTATTTGGTTTTCTTGAGTTTTCATAATCGTTGAGCAAATTAGCCCAATCATCACCATATTTCTCAATCATTTGATTTAGCACCGTAATATCTTCAAAGCCGGCATTCATTCCGTGTCCATAAAAAGGCACAATGGCATGACAAGCATCGCCAATTAAGGCAACTTTATCGCTATATGTCCATGGAAAACATTTCATAGTAACCAAATAACTCGTAGGATTTTTGAAAAAATCTTCCACTAGATTTGGAATTACCTCTTTAGTATCAGGAAAATGCTTTGCAAAAAATTCAACTAATTGTTCCTTAGTCTTTAATTCTTCAAAAGAATTTTCGCCATCATGAGGCATAAAAAGCGTACAGGTAAAACTTCCATCAGGATTTGCTAACGCCATCAACATGAAATTACCTCTTGGCCAAATGTGTAAAGCGTTTTTGTCTAGTTTATGTGTACCATCAGCATTGGCAGGAATATTTAATTCTTTATAACCAATTTGCAAAAATTCTTGCGAATAATTAAACATACTTTGACGTTGCATTCTGTGGCGAATTCTAGAAAAAGCACCATCAGCACCAAAAGTTATATCATAATCTTTAGTAAACCATTCTCCTCTTTCGGTTTCACCAATGGAAATGGTTGCTGTGGTTAAATCAACATCCCAAACTTTTTGTTCAAAGAAAAATTCAACACCTGCTTGTTCAGCTAAATCAACCATTTTTTTGTTGAGTAAACTTCGCGAGAGCGAATAAATTACTTCACCATCTTTACCATAAAATTGTTCGTTTACAGTATCAATTCCAGTGTGAATGGCACGTTTTTCAACTGGAATACCAATACCTAGAACTTCATCTTCTAGACCAATATCTTTTAGTGCTTTTATTCCTCTATCTGATAAAACAAGATTTATAGATCTACCAGAGAAATTTATTTTTCTAATATCTGGACTTCTGTCGTATATATGAACTGTGTGGCCTCTTTTTTTAAGGTAAATTGCTAGTAAAGTTCCAACTAATCCAGAACCAACAACAGCTATTTTTTTGGGAGTTTGCATTAAACAATTACGAATTACAAATTAACAATTACGAATTAACGCATTTCATTAACCATTATTTACGATTACAAAGATGCGGTAATTTATTTTGCTACAAAAACCAATTTAGTTGAACTTTCAATAATCTCCTTTTTATTGAGTTTCATTTTTCGAAACTTGCCTTCATTATACATTTTAGCTTGGTCGTTGTAATGTTTGCTCATAGGATTTCCAGAATTTCCTGTTGGCAAAATTGAAACCGAATTTTCAACATCAGAAAAATCAATAATTCTTCGAGTTGATGGTCCAGCTTTTACTTCATATTTGCCGTTTGAAGAAAATCCAAACATTAAATTATTGATTACTTCATTACTACCAGCAACTTCAAATTTTCCTACGTTAAATAAAGGTGCTAATGCCTTTACTTTTCCTATAGGATGTTGATGTTCAAGAGTATGCACTTTGTACCAAGTCCATTTTGAAACGTCGTTACCCAATTGTTCTTCAAGTTCGGAAATAGTTTCTAGAAATGATTTTGTTAGAATTTCTTTTCGGGTTTCTTTTTTGTTTTTGGTAGCCAAATTATCCCACCAAACTGAAGTTTCATTGGATATTTGATTTTCAATCATTTGTTTTACAAAATGTGTAGAAAGCATTGCCGAGAATTTTTCGCTACCCAATTCGTCTTCAAAAGTATTTTCTAAATATCGATATAAAAACTTGTTGTAAATGGTTGGCGCAATATCATTTAGATTATTTGAACCATTCCAGTTTCCTAAGATTTCATAAGCTTTTTTAAAAGTTTCCGATTGATTTTTGGTTGAAATTTCAGCTAAAACTTTTGCTACAATAAATGAACTTCTCGAAGAGGTATTGTCTAAAATCATTTTTTGAACATCTGTAGAAGTCCAATTGTTTTTTGGTTCTAATAAATTTACAATGCGTTGCGCTCTATCTTTTGGCAAATAATATCCAGGATACAAATATCCGTCAACAGCTTCGGGTTGATTATTTGAGGAATACACATAATTCCAACTCGGATTTAAAGCTGATGGGTTTTTAGAAAAATCTAGAAATTCTTTTTTATCATCTTCGCTATTACTTCCATCAAGAATAAAATTTGGATTAACATTCTTTGGCATTTTATATAACTTGCCTGTTGCAGTCCAAGAAATGTTACCATTTGCATCACCATACATCACATTTAATCCTGGCGCATGAATGAGTTCGCAATTTTTTCTAAAATCAGTAACATCTTTTGCATGTGACAAATGATACACTGCATCGAGAATTTGATTTTTATCTTTGGTATAAATCCATGAAAGAGCCGTTGGTTTTTTAGAATATGAACCCGTCATAACCTCATTTATAATTGGACCATGAATGCTTTCTTTATAATTTAAAACAATAGCAGCACTATCTTTAACTTTTATGGTTTTGGAATGATTTTTAAAATCTAAAAATTCATTTTTGTACTTGTACTGATTAGCATTTTTTGGATTAATTTCTTCGTTAAAAAAATCAACATCGTCGTTTTCAAACATGGTTAATCCATAAGCATAGTTACGATTATGACCTAAAAGCGGAAATGGTGTTCCAGCCAAATAGTAGCCATAAATTTCGTAATCTGGACAAGAAATATGTGCTTCATACCAAGTACAAGGTTGCGCAAAACCAATGTGTGGATCATTGGCTAAAATTACTTTTCCCGATTTTGTTTTTTGACCACCAATTACCCAAGAATTACTTCCAATAAAAGGTTGAACTGGCGAAGTATCAAGCAATGAAGCTACTTGTTTTGAAATTTCGGAATAGTTAGAAACTTCACCTTTAAAACTTTTTAATTGTTGTGTTCCCAATGAACCATCTAAGCCAAAATCTTTTAAATAAGCTGAACCTAAATTATCACGAATGTCGGTTAACAATGGATCGGTTTTTTGAGCCATAGCAAAGCTAAAAGACATAAATCCAAAAATATTATACACATCTTTGAGTGTAAATGGTTTTTTTTCGATGCCAAGCAGAGTAAACTCAATAGGTGTTTTTCCGTTTTCGAGATATTGATTAATGCCGTCGAGATAAGCCATTGAAAGTTTATAACTTTCAGAATTTTTATCAATGCTTGCAACTGCTTTTTCTGAGTTTTCATCAATTCCAAGCGCAACAAAAAATTGATCTGTTTTTGAAACTTTATTCCCAAAAAGCTCTGATAATCTTCCAGCAGCAATTCGTCGCATGAGTTCCATTTGCCACAATCTATCTTGCGCATGAACATAACCCAAAACTACTTGTGCATCTTTTTGGTTTTCAGCATAAATGTGCGGAATTCCATATTCGTCAAAATAAACTTCGGTATTTTTTGAGATGTTTTTTATAGCAACTTCACCTTCATATTGTGGTTTTGTTGAAAGGAGATAAAAATATATTCCTAATGCAATTATTAGTATTAATGAAAATAAAATGAATAGTATTTTTTTTAGTTTTTTCATTGATTGGGTATTGAATATCAAATATAAAAAAGGCTAACGAATTGTTAGCCCTTAACTTGATTTTATTTTTTATTAGAAACAAATTCTATTTCCAACATTCATTCCGTTATTTTTTGCCAAAACGCCACACATGTGAAACAACATTCTTGCGCCTACATTTCCATCCCAATCATCGTTTTCTCCTGGCGCAACTTCTACTAAATCAAAGCCAATAATTTCTTTACCGCTTTCAGCTAATTTATTGAATAAATAAGTAGCTTGTTCAAATGAAAATCCACCCGGAACTGGCGTTCCAGTATTTGGACAATACCAAGGATACATGCCGTCAATATCAAACGAAATACAAACTTTTTGAGGTAATTGATTGATAATTTCGACACATTGTTGTTGCCACGTTTTGCCTTCAAAAGTTTCCTTTTTTAAATCGCTGTCTGTGTGAACTATAACGCGACCTTTAGAACTTTTAACTACATCAACTTCTTGCTCACAAAAATCACGAATTCCTACTTGAACAATTTTTGAAATTTGAGGAATTTGCAATGCATTATACATAATCGACGCATGCGAATAAGTAAAACCTTCATAAGCAATGCGTAAATCCATGTGTGCATCAAGATGAAGAATTCCAAAATTATCATGTTGAGTTGCTAATGCTTCATAGTAACCCAAAGGCGTAGAATGATCGCCACCAAGTAGCACTACTTTTTTACCTTGATTGATATATTGCAACGTTTTTTCTTTTACGGCAGTATGCAATTCACGGCAAGCTTTATTGATTTTATGCAAATCTTCCATCAAAGCTGGATAGGTCTCTAAATCTTCACCACTTTCTAGTGCTTCGATAATAGGTTGTGCTAAATCTTTGTATTTATCTGAATTTTTTTTCCATTCTTGAGGAATTTCTGCATAGTAAATTCCTAATTTCCATAATTCTGGAAAATCTTGATGATTTAAATCTACTTGAAATGATGCATCAAGCACTGCTTCTGGACCATCTGAAGCACCAGAACCATAACTTACTGTTACTTCCCATGGCACAGGAATTACAACTATCTCTGATTGTTCTTCTGAAAATGGTAACCCAAAAATGGTTGCATCTGCTAATCCTGGTTGGCTTGGGTCAAAATTTTGTATAATTTGTTCTTTAGTCATTTTTAGTTTGATTTTTGTCATTTCGACAAAGGAGAAATCACATAACTTAAATTTCTTAATGAGATTTCTCCTTTGTCGAAATGACAATATTGTGTATTATTTATTTACTATTTGTATTCCTTCTTTTAAAATTTGCCCAAAATTATACATATCTTCATAAGAACAGTAAAATGGTGCTGGTGCAAGACGAATAACATTTGGTTCACGCCAATCGGTAATGACACCTTTTGCCATAAGATAATCAAATAAATTTCTGCCTTGTCCATGAAGAAAGACAGACAATTGACATGCACGTTCTTCTTGATTTGAAGGAGTAATAATTTCAAATTCTGTTCCTGGAATTTCTTTATCAATTTCGTGCAAAATAAATTCGAGATAAGCTGTTAATTGGTTTCTTTTTGCAATTAATTTATCCATTCCTACTTGTGCAAATAGTTCAACTGAAGCTAAATAAGGAGCAAGAGAAAGCACTGGTAAATTAGAAACTTGCCAACCATCGGCACCAATAATTGGATCGAATTTTGGTTCCATTTTAAAACGGCGTTCTTTATTTTGTGCCCACCAACCAGCAAAACGATTTAAGGTTTTGTCATTATGATGCTTTTCATGTATGAAACATCCAGAAGCATTTCCTGGACCAGAATTCATATATTTATAAGAACACCAAGCGGCGAAATCTACATTCCAATCATGTAATTCTAGTTTTATATTTCCGGCTGCATGAGCTAAATCAAAACCTACAATTGCACCAACATTGTGACCTGCTTTTGTGATTTGCTCCACATTAAAAACTTGACCCGTATAATAATTTACACCTCCAAAAAGCACCAAAGCAAGCTCATCACCTACTTCATTAATTTTTGCAATAATATCTTCATGACGAATATTATGTTCACCTTCACGACGTTTAACTTCTACAATAGCATCTTCTGGATTGAAACCATGAAATTTTACTTGCGTTTGAAACATATATTGATCTGAAGGAAATGCTTTTTCTTCGCAAATAATTTTATAACGTGTTTTTGTAGGTTTATAGAAAGAAACCATCAACAAATGAAGATTTACCGTTAATGTGTTCATAACAGTGACTTCGATGGGTTTTGCGCCAACAATTTTACTTAAAGGTTGTGCAAATCGCTCGTGATAATCCCACCATGGTTTTTCAGCAAAAAAATGTCCTTCAACAGCAAGATTTGCCCAATCATTCATTACCTCATCAACGTAGTTTTTAGCAATTTTAGGTTGCAAACCAAGAGAATTTCCGGTAAAATAAATTACATTTTTGCCATTATGCTGTGGAAAAATAAATTGGTCACGCCAAGATTTTAATTCATCTTGATTATCTAATTGCTGCGCAAATTCAAGTGTATTTTGAAAAGTCATGTTTTGAAGTTTAGGTCTGTAAAAATATTAAAAATAAAAAAACCTGCAAGGATAAATACTTTGCAGGTTATATTAATAAATTTTGCTTTTCTTAAAGAATTAGCATTGCATCACCATAGGAATAGAAACGATATTTTTCTTTGATTGCTTCTTCATAGGCTTTCTTCATTAAATCATGTCCACAAAATGCAGAAATCATCATCAACAAAGTTGATTTTGGTGTATGAAAATTGGTAACCATACAATCTGCTATGCTAAAATCATAAGGAGGGAAAATAAATTTATTTGTCCAGCCATCATAAGGATTTAAAGTTTTGTTGGATGAAACAGAACTTTCAATAGCTCTCATAGTTGTTGTTCCAATACAACAAACTTTTTTCTTATTAGCCTTAGCGTTATTAACTATATCACATGCTTGTTGAGTAATTTTCAACTCTTCAGAATCCATTTTATGCTTTGATAAATCTTCAACTTCAACTGGATTAAATGTACCTAATCCAACGTGAAGAGTAATTTCAGCAAAATCAATACCTTTTATTTCAAGTCTTTTTAGCAAGTGCTTAGAGAAGTGTAATCCTGCGGTTGGTGCTGCTACTGCTCCTTCTTCTTTGGCATAAATAGTTTGGTAACGTTCTGCATCTTCATCAGTCACTTCACGATTTATATATTTTGGAATTGGAGTTTCTCCAAGTTCCAATAACTTTAGGCGAAAATCTTCATAGGAACCATCATAAAGAAAACGAAGCGTTCTACCTCTTGAAGTGGTATTATCAATTACTTCGGCAACTAGTGAATCATCATCTCCAAAATACAATTTGTTTCCAATACGAATTTTTCGAGCTGGATCAACTAGAACATCCCAAAGACGTTGCTCTGCATTTAATTCTCTTAACAAAAATACTTCTATTCGAGCTCCTGTTTTTTCTTTGTTTCCATACATTCTAGCTGGAAAAACCTTCGTGTTGTTCAAAATCATAACATCACCATCATCGAAATAATCAATAATATCTTTGAATAATTTATGTTCGATAGTTTTTGTTTTACGATTTACAACCATTAAACGAGATTCATCTCTGTTTTCAGCTGGAAACTCTGCTAACAATTCTTGAGGCAGATTAAAATTAAAATGCGATAATTTCATATAAAGTAATTAATGATTAGCGACTAGTGAGTAGATTTTACTCTCTAATTTTCAGGTTGCAAATATACTATTGTGAAATAGGCGTTGTCAAGTAAAAAGGAGTTTATTTTTTAAAATCATCCTATTTGGAACCCAACTGATTTTAAATCTTCCCAAAACGTTGGATAAGATTTTGAAACTACCTCAGCATCTTCAATTATTATTGGAACTCGAAGCGCAAGTGGAGCAAAAGCCATTGCCATTCTGTGATCTTGATAGGTTTTTATGCTGATATTTTCATTGATTTTTTCAAATGGCTCCAGAGTAAGGCTGTCGTTTGTAACGGTAATGATTGCTCCTAGTTTTGACAACTCATTTTTTAAAGCTTCTAACCTATCTGTTTCTTTAATTTTCAGCGTATGCAATCCTGTCAAATGGCAACCAATTCCCATTCCGAAACAAGTTACCGCAATAGTTTGAGCTATGTCGGGAGAATTTTGAAGTTCTAAGTTTAAAGTTTCAAGTTTCAAGTTTTGACTTTTAAAAATGGTAATAGAATTTTTTTGATTGAAAACTGTTTCTACGCCAAAGTTTTTGTAAATTTCGACTAAAGCGGAATCACCTTGCAAACTGTTTTTTTTGAAACTTGATAGTGTTATTTTTGTCCCTGTTTCGGACAAAGCAACTATTGAAAACCAATAGGAAGCTGAACTCCAATCACTTTCGATCGTTACGATTTTTGGCACCTCGACTGCGCTCGGTGTGACAGAAATCCTATTATTAACAAAAGAAGTTTTCACTCCTATTTCATTAAGCAATGATAATGTCATTTTGATATAAGGCATTGAAGTAATTTCGCCTTCAAGGGTTAATTCTAATCCGTTTTCTAGCTTTGGTGCAATAAGTAATAAAGCAGAGATATATTGGCTACTGACATTAGCAGGAAGCGAAACCTTATTTTTCAAAAGTTTTTTTCCTTTTATATGAATTGGAGGAAAACCTTCATTTTCGATGTAACTTATTTCGGCTCCAAGTTGATTTAAAGTTTCTACCAAAATTTTGATTGGTCTTTCTTTCATTCGGCTTGAACCTGTTAGAACAACTTCTTTTCCTTCCTGTATCGCAAAAAAAGCAGTTAGAAACCTCATAGCAGTTCCTGCGTGGTGAACATCTATTTCAGTTGTCTGTTTTTTAAATGCTTCAATCATTACTTTACTATCATCTGAATTTGAAATATTAGTTATTTCTAATTTGGGATATAAAGCTTGTAGCAATAATAATCTATTGGTTTCAGACTTGGAACCAGTTATTGAAATTGTTTCGTTTTGAATTTTGAATTTTGAATGTTTTAAAAGTAGATTCATTGGTGCATTTGTCATTTCGAGGAACGCGAAATCTCATTAAACTTTATAATCTTTATTTGATTCCTCATACTTCGGAATAACAAAATTGATTTTTATTTTAGTTTTTCATTATTATGATGACGATCGTGATCACGCTTTGTTTTCAAATCCATTTTTTTGTCGAAAGCCGCTTGTAAATCCACACCTGTTTGATTAGCTAAACACAAAACCACAAAAACCACATCGGCTAGTTCTTCACCAAGATCTTTGTTTTTATCACTTTCTTTTTCGGATTGTTCGCCATATCGACGAGCAATGATTCGGGCAACTTCACCCACTTCTTCGGTTAATTGCGCCATATTGGTCAATTCATTAAAATATCGAACACCATGGTTTTTTATCCAATTGTCAACTTCTTGTTGAGCGTTTTTTAGGTTCATTGTAAAATTCTTTTATTTATATCCAAACAAAGATACAACATCAGCATAATTAAAACTTATGCCTTTTTCAAAACAATTTTTTCAGTATGTTTATTTACAATCTCCTTGAAAAGTTCTTTCAAAGCAGCATAATTTTCAGGTGAAACTATGGATTGGTTAACCTCTAAAGAGTAAATTAATTGAACAGTTTTTCCACTTGTTGAAATCAAATAACTAAATTGCATTGAATTGTCAGGAAATTTTATTGCTTTTGATTGTGGAAGTGTTTCAAAGTTATAACCATCAGGAATTGTAACGCTAATCATGTATTTATCCTGGTGTGGGAATATAAAATCTACTGGATATTCTCTTGTTTCTTGTTTGAATGGATTTTCATCCATTGATAAGAACAAAAATGGCGAGAAATACATTTTATCTCCAATGATTTCAACTTCGTTATTTGAGTTGAATGCATAACTTTCTATAATTGGTTTTGAAAGATCTTTTAGGTTCTGATAATCATATTCAGAAACTTCAATTTCTTTATGATTTTTTTCAATCTTTTCAGTCATGCTTTCTTTGCTCAAACTACCGTAATTATCTCTAAAAATGAATGCATTATAATCAAAATATTGATCTCTGATTTTTCCACTTACTTCTCCACTATCACTAATAGTAGCAAGCATATTGATGTTTTCTTTCGAATTTGAAGCTGGCATTAAGTTGATTTCGGCAGAAGAACCGTTTTTTCTGACTATTCTTCCAAACCAGTTTAAATCACGTATAGGAAGTATGTTAGGCAGAGCATTTTTATCAGTTGCATCTAACATCACTACCTGATTATCCAATTCTATCCCAGCGATTACATAATTGAATGCAGAACTTGATGGAAAAAGTGATATTCCATTATTTCTTGTACTAACCAAAATTGGGTTTGCTTCAATACCTGCGTAGCGCAACATTGAAACCAACATTAAATTGATATCGGCAACATTTCCAGTTTTTTCTAGATATGCTTTTCTCACACCATTTTCACAACCATAGCCATTCATTCCATTCCAATTCATTCTGCTTTTTACATAGTTGAATATTATAGCTGCTTTTTCTGGTTGAGCTGTTATATCTTTTAGTAACACATTTAAATCATTATCATAGTATCCCGATTTATTTAATTCTGGCCCAAAATCATCATACTCATATATATTTTTTACTATCGTTTCCCAGTCTGTAGAGAATGTTTTCACTGGTGAATTAGGATAACGCAAAAGTGATAATTCTTGCGAAATTGAGGATGTATAGTTTCTGATATTGTTTACAAATGATTCATCTTTTATCGAAGAAACATCTTTTAACACATACTTGGTTTTGTTTACTCTATATTCCGTTTTTTCATTTGAGAACTGAGTTGGAGTAACATAGTTTCTATCCTTATAAGTTGAAATTATTGATTCATTTAATACCTCTTTTGTTACTGTTGGAGCAAGAAAACCTTTCCAATATGTATTGTATTCAAAATATTCTGGAATATAAGTTGAATATTCGCAGTAATTTATTGGGATTGATGACTGAAAATACCACTCATCAATAGAACCAATACCTTTATCTTTTATTTCATATTCTAATTCAATAATTGAGCCTTCTTTTACATTGGGCATCGTGATTTTTTTTCTAGACCAATATTTATTTACCTTTTCCTCAAACTCACCGTCGGATTTAAGTTTAGTTTTTTCTATTTTTCCAGCAACTATATTATACGTTGCTGCATTTTTCACATCTACAGTTTGTCCATATTGACCAGTGGAAAATGGTACCGAAAAATTTGCCCAATCATATCCTTCTTTTTTATAAATTTTAATTTTGAGTTTTACGTTTGTAGAAATTATAAACCCTTCACTTTGGCTGTAATTAAATTTAACTTCTCCTTTTTTGAACAAATAGGCAGCTACAGCACTAGTGTCTGATACATGATTTTTTTCGTTCAATTCTTCTAAAGTTACTTTTCCTAATTCTATTTTTTGCGAATAAGTTATACTAATGCAAACTAATGCTAATGTGGTTAAAAAAAATTTCATATGTTTTGTTTTTATACTTTGTAAATAATTGCTTTTGAATTGTCTGTTTTGGCTATAGTTTCAAGAAATTTTCTAAAGGTTTCATATTTTTCTTTTTCATAGAAACCTTTAAAAAGAACAAACTTCCTTTTACAAATTAGTTTTGAAGATGATGTTTGCAAAAACTCAATTTTATAATTTCCAAATTCATTATTGATTTCAGTACTATTCGGCTTTGCTTCTATTGAATATCCATCGGGTAATGTTATTTCGGTTTCGCTTTCATAAGTATAACCTCTTTCAATTTCGAATGGAAATTCTCTTGTTTTATATTTTTTTGGCACATAATTATATTGGTCAAAAGCATTTAGAGGAAACATAATTTTTCCGTTACTTACTTGTCCATAATTTTCTGCTTCAACATCAAATTTTTCGATAAATTCTATTTTATCTTTATCGTTAGAAAAGCTGATGTTATTGATTTTTAGATTATTAATATTGGAGTAATCAGATTTTAAACTCTTTAATTGATTTTCTCTGCTTTCTCTTTCCATATGGAACTCATCGTCATATTGAAGTCCATAAAACTTTGAAATTACATTTCCAATTATTTTTCCGTTTGAATCTAAAGTATAACTTGCTGTTATTTTTTCTAGATTATCTTTTTCTGTAAAGACTTTTGTATTAACAATTTCTCCTCCATCCGGTTTCACAATTAAAACCTTTCTGTCATCTGTAAAATCTCCTTGAAAACCAAAAGGTTGAATTTGGCTTGTACATTCCAACCAAATTAAATTATCCTGTATTGGCAACGATAAAATAACGTGATTTCCCTGAATTGAAGATAAATCTTCTTGCAAATCTTTTTTATTTTTTCCAGCAAAAACAACTGTATAATATGACTCAACTCCAACGGATTTTAAAAGTGATCTTGTGTAATTTGTTAATGCTTTGCAATCTCCATATCCAAATTTATCTACATCTTTTGCTAACATGGGTTTCCAACCACCAATTCCTACTTGAACACTAACATAACGTGTTTTTTCTTGAACATATTTATAAATAATTTGAGCTATTTTCAGTTTATCCTTTTCATTTCCAATTAATGATTTGATTTTTTGAATAGTTTCTTCAGGTATTTCTTCTGTATCCGATAAGAGTGAAGAGTAATACCATTTTCCAAAATCTTTCCATGAAATTGCATTTCCTTTAACATTTTCCAACTCAAATTTTTCTAAAGAAAACATTACAACTGGAAATACTTTGTAAGCAGAAGGCGTAAGCTCTTGTCTTTTAATAGCTTTTAATTTATTGGCTGAATAACTTATTTTATTTTCTGATTCTATTTTTTCAATTAAAAATCCAGAGAAATTTAATTCCTTGTATTTTAACTTCAACTCAGGATTGCAGTCTATCGTAAGTGCTGACTTTTCTGTACTTACCAAATAATTTTCAATTGGTGACCATGAAGGTATAAATGCAGTATTTGAGGTAGTAATTTCGCTTTCAAACACCATGGTGAATGGATAAGTAATTGGCGTATAATCTAGAAACAACATTCTATTATCACTAAAAACAGAAAAGCCATCAGCTACACTGACATCTCTAAAATCTTTTCTTTTAAATTTTTTTAGTTCTTTGCCTGAGGAATCATAAACTGTTGCCTCAATACTATTGATTGTTCTGTTTTTATCAAAACTTTCAGCCAAATCTAAATCATCTAAACCCAACTCATTCAGAACTGTAATTGCCGAGAAAGTTTTGATTGTCATTTTGTCTTGAGCAGGTATAGTTATATCCACTTGCTTGAAACGAACTACAGCATTAGCATTGGTCTTTAGACTATCTGAGATTAAAAGGGTAGAATATTCTATTTTTTGACTATAAATACAACCTGTGAAAAAGAACAACAAATAAATCAGTTTTTTCATATTATTGAGCTATACTCAAATATATGATTTAACTTTTATTTAGCAAAATTATTCCTTATTTTTTGTATCAATAATTATAGTAACTGGTCCATCATTAATTAATGAAACTTTCATGTCGGCGCCAAACTTTCCAGTTTGTATTTTTTTTCCAAATTCTAATTCCATTAGGAATATAAATTTTTCATACAATGGGATAGCAACTTCTGGTTTGGCAGCTTTTATATAACTTGGTCTATTGCCTTTTTTGGTTGATGCATGAAGCGTAAACTGGCTTACAATAATTATGTCTCCATCTATATCTTTTACAGATAAATTCATCACGTCATTTTGGTCTCCAAAAATTCTAAGGTTTATAATTTTTGAAGTTAACCAAGTTATATCTTCGATTGCATCAGCATCTTCAATTCCAACAAGAATTAACAATCCATTTTTAATTTCTGAAACTATCTCGTTATCTATTGTCACTGAAGCTTGAGAAACCCTTTGAATGACTGCTTTCATATTAATAATTTCAAGAAATTTATTTAATCCTATTATTTCCTAGTTTCGTCACTGGCTTTTCTATCATCGGCATAGATATCATTTCTATATACATCTTCATCTCCATCAAGAATCTTCAAATAACTATTATAGCGTGACCAAGCAATTTTGTCTTCTTCCAAAGCTTGTTTTACAGCACAATGAGGTTCTTCTTTATGCAAACAGTTATTGAATTTGCAGTTTTGTTTCAAAGCAAAAAATTCGGGAAAATAATCTCCAACTTCATCTTTCTCCATATCAACTACTCCAAAACCTCTAATTCCTGGTGTATCAATAATTTTTGCATCAAAATCTAAATCAAACATTTCCGCAAAAGTGGTGGTGTGTTGTCCTTGTTGATGCTGTTCTGAAATTATTGTTGTCTTTAAATCTAATTTTGGTTCAATAGCATTTATCAATGTAGATTTTCCAACTCCAGAATGACCTGTAAACATTGATACTTTTCCTTTCATCAATGTTTTGAGATCTTCTAATCCTTTTTTTTGCGTAGCCGAAACTCTTAAGCACTTATATCCTATTTGAGAATAGATGTATTGCAAATATAGTTGCTCGTCGAGCATAGCTTCGTCATAGGTATCGATTTTATTAAAAATGAGAACTGCTTCTATTCCGTAGGCTTCGGCTGTAACAAGAAATCTATCAATAAAACTAGTTGTAGTTACAGGATTATTGATGGTAACTAAAAGAAATGCCAAATCGATATTGGAGGCAATTACATGAGTCTGTTTGGAAAGATTAACAGATTTTCTAACGATATAATTCTTTCTATCATGAATGTTATGAATTTGTCCAATAACTTCATCTGTCGAATCGTCTAATTCAAAATCTACTATATCACCTACGGCAATTGGATTAGTGCTTTTTATGCCTTTAATTCTAAACTTCCCTTTGATACGACAGTCATAGAAACGATTATCATCCGTTTTTACGGCGTAATTACTTCCTGTAGATTTATAAACTAGTCCTGTCATGTAGCAAAGATATTTTATATTTGCTTAGAAAAACTAATTTTTAAATCATGACAAAAAAAATTTTATTCCTTTTGCTTTTTACTTCAATAAATTTGAATGCACAAACATTCGAATATAAAGTAATAACCAGCGTCGAGTCTATTGTTTCAAGCGGTCTTGGAAGATCTAGGCTAATCTCTTCTAATGAAGAAAGAAATTATAAAGATTTTACATCAACAAGAAGCGAAGAAGATGATGAAAGAAACAAGTCTGACCGAAGTGAGATTAGAGTTAAGAATTTTGATGAAACAAAACTCCTAAACTTTTTTAACCTTGGCGGAATTAGATTCCAGAATATAGTAGCTAATGATGCTGTTATCACTTCAAAATTGAATGAAATGGCAAATGAAGGATGGGAACTTTGTTTTGTTTCGAGTGGTGTTGAAAGTGATGCTGGTAAGGACGATAATAGCGGGATTTTTATAACTCGTTATGTATTCAAAAGACTAAAAAAATAAACTTTAGTTTTGCGCCCCAAAAGAAAATTTTGGGGCGCTTTTTTTATGAATTAAATATCTTCTCCTGATGCGAAATACTTTCTTGATGTATTGCTTTGAAGAATTGAAGTATAAATTCTTCACTTAATCCTTTTTGACTTCCATCATTTACCATCTTTTCTAGGATTTCGTTCCAACGTTTGTTTTGCAAAACGGCTACGTTTTTTTCTTTTTTCAAAGCTCCAATATCTTCTGCAACTTTCATTCTTTTGCCAATTACATCTAATAATTTAGCGTCAAACTCATCTATTTTACTTCTCAATTTGGCTAAACGTAATTGATAATCATCTGCATCATCAGTTTCTTTACGAATGGTTAAATCAAAAATGATTTGCTTTAACCTTTCAGGTGTAACTTGTTGCGCTGCATCACTCCATGCATTATCTGGGTCGATGTGAGTTTCGATAATCATTCCATCATAATTCAAATCGAGTGCTTCTTGGGTAACTTGAAAAATCATGTCGCGATTTCCTGTAATATGACTTGGGTCGATAATCAATGGAATGTCTGGAAAACGATTTTGAAAATCAATAGCAATTTGCCACTCTGGATTATTTCTGTATTTTGTTTTTTCATAGGTTGAAAATCCTCTATGAATAATGCCTAAATTTTTAATTCCTGCATTATACAAACGTTCTACGCCGCCAATCCATAATGCCAAATCAGGATTTACAGGATTTTTTACCAACACAATTTTATCTGTATTTTGCAATGCATCAGCGATTTCTTGCACCGCAAATGGATTTACTGTAGTTCGTGCGCCAATCCACAAAACGTCAATATCATATTCTAATGCTAACTTGACATGAGCTGCATTGGCAACCTCAACAGCCATTTGCAAACCCGTTTCGGCTTTAGCTTTTTGCAACCACTTTAATCCTATTTCGCCAACACCTTCAAATCCACCTGGCCGTGTTCTTGGTTTCCAAATACCTGCTCTAAAAACCGACACTTTTGAATCTTTCAATTCACGGGCAATTTTCAATACTTGCTCTTCGGTTTCAGCGCTACAAGGTCCAGCAATTACAAGCGGATGTGGCAAATTAAAGTTATTTAACCACGTTCTCATTTCTTTGTTGTTTTCCATATTTTTCTTTTTGAGAGGAAAGAAGCAAGAATAAAGAGAAAAGACTAAACAATTAATCTTGCATCTTTCTTCTTGTGTCTATTTTCTATTTCAATATTTCTTTAATTCTATTCGTATTCTGCATTTCGTTATAAACTTCTTCGTAATTATCATTCTCTAATAAATCTTTGAAATTAGATAAATTCTGAATGTATTCTTCTAATGATTTTAGAACTTGCTTTTTATTTTGTTTAAAAATTGGCGTCCACATGGCTGGTGAACTTTTGGCTAAACGAACCGTACTTTCAAATCCGGAACCTGCCATATCAAAAATATCTTGTTCCGATTTTTCTTTTTCGATAACCGTTTTTCCTAACATAAACGAACTTATGTGCGACAAATGTGAAACATAAGCGATGTGTTTATCATGCGATTTTGGATCCATATATCGAATTCGCATTCCGAGTTTTTTAAACAAATCCATAGCTTTTTCTTGTAACTTGAAAGTTGTTCTTTCTACTTCACAAATGATGTTAGTTTTGCCTTCATACAAACCTTTAACAGCTGCTTTTGGTCCTGAAAATTCTGTTCCAGCAATGGGATGGCAAGCCATAAAATTTCTTCTTTTCGGATGATTTTCGATGGCTTCACAAATTGGATTTTTAGTTGAGCCAACATCAAAAACCAAAGTATGTTCTCCAATTTTATTTAGAATCTCAGGCAAAATTACTAAAGCAACGTCAACTGGCACAGCAACTATTACTAAATCTGCGTTAATTAAATCATTTTCGGTTGCTTTTTTATCAATAATTCCGAGTTTTATTGCTTCATCAAGATGTTTTTCGTTGGTGTCAATTCCGAAAACGACAGCATCATCATAAATTGATTTGATGTCTAATGCCATTGAACCACCGATTAATCCTATACCTACTATATAAACTTTCATAATTCAAATCTTTTTATTGCTTCAATGATATTTTCTTCTTTTACACACAATGAAAACCTGATATAACCTTCGCCATTGCTACCAAAAATGGTTCCTGGTGTTAGGAAAATGTGTTTTTCATACAATAAATTATCTATGAATTCTTCCGATTGAATTCCGATTGGTAATTTTGCCCAAACAAACATTCCAACTGCGTTTTTATCGAAAGTACAATTCATTTTTTGAGCTAATTCAAAAATCAAATTCCTTCTTTTTGTGTAGATTTCATTCTGACTTTTGAACCAATCTTTTCCTAATTTTAAAGCAGTAATTGCACCTTTTTGAATTCCATAAAACATTCCCGAATCCATGTTGCTTTTTACTTTCAAAATAGCATCAATTAAAGTGGCATTTCCTGAAACCATTCCGACACGCCAACCTGCCATATTGAACGTTTTACTCAATGAATTTAATTCTAAAGCGATGTCTTTTGAACCTTTAATTTGAAAAATTGACAGCTGATTTTCGTTCAAAACAAAACTGTACGGATTGTCATTTACAATTAAAATATTATGCTTTTTCCCAAAATCAATTAATTTTTGATACAATTCTAGAGTGGCATTTGCTCCTGTTGGCATATGTGGATAACCTACCCACATTAATTTTACTTTTGATAAATCGGTTTTTTCTAAAGCTTCAAAATCGGGTTGCCAATTGTTTTTTTCTTTTAAATCATAAAAAACTGCTTTTGCCTGAACCAATTCTGTAACCGAAGCATAGGTTGGATAACCCGGATTTGGAATTAAAACTTCATCACCTTCATTCAAAAAAGCTAATGAAATGTGCATGATTCCTTCTTTGGAACCCATTAAAGGTAAAATTTCGTTATCTGAATTTAATTCAACATTGAAATTAGTCGCATAAAAATCGGCAAAACCTTGACGCAATTCTGGCAAACCTTGATAGCTTTGATATTCGTGTGCTTTTTCGTCAAACATAGCCTTTTGAATAGCTTCAATTACCGATGAATGTGGCGCCAAATCTGGACTTCCAATTCCCATATTGATGATTGGTTTTCCTTCAAGCACAAGTTGTCTTACTTCTTTCAATTTTCTTGAGAAGTAGTATTCTTGAACGGCTTCTAGTCTTTTTGCTGTTTGTATCATTTTAATTTGGTTATCTGTTCATTTGGTTATCTGAAAAATCGAATTACCAAATCAACGAATCAACTTATTTCTATATTCTCCCAAAACTTTGAATTCATTAGTCATTATTTCCAGAATTTTCACGGCTTTTTCATAATGTTTGTATTTTTCAAAAACGACATCTACAAAAAAAGAATATTGAAAAGGCGCTTCAATTATAGGCATTGATTGGATTTTGGTTAGATTTAATTTGCAATTGGTCATTACATTTAAAACCGTTGCCAGACTTCCAGGTGTGTCATCCAATTCAAATTTGACGGAAGCTTTATTAATCTCTTCTTTATTGACAAAACTTTTTTCTTTACTAATGACAAAAAAACGCGTCATGTTCTTGTTTACCGTTTGAATTTCTGGTGCGATAATATTTAAATCGTATAATTCTGCTGCAACTTTACTTCCGATTGCGGCAATTCCTTTTATTTGATTTTCATGAATTCTTTTGGCTGTTTCGGCAGTGTCTTTATCTTCTACTAATTTGATTTTTGGATGCTTTTTTAAGAAATCCATACACTGCAAAAGCGCCATTGGATGGGAATGAACTTCTTGAATTTCTTCAAATTTTTGCCCGTTTAAAACCATCAAATTCTGAACAATATCCAAATAATATTCACCTACAATGTGGAAATTATTCTTATCAATTAAAGCATAATTTGGAATTATTGAACCTGCAATTGAATTTTCAATCGCCATAACTGCCAATTGCGATTGATTGTTAATCAAACTATCGGCTAGCGCTTCAAATGACAGACACTCATCAATAGCAACATTGTCTTGAAAATATTCTAAGGCAACTTGATGGTGAAATGATCCTTTAATTCCTTGTATGGCTACTTTTTCTCTCATTTTAGTCAAAAAAAAATCCCGATAAAATCGGGATTATATATTGTTTGTCTTATTTTTTACTTTTTTACATAACACAATACTAATCCCTTTTTCTGTCCAAAGAAGAAATAAAAGAAATAGTTATAATATGTGTTAAATAATTTCATTAAAATCAATTGATTTGAGCAAACATAAGAATAATATTCAATAAAAAACAAATTATTTTTAATTTTTTATAAAATTTAAAAACTCATTGATTTTTTGTTCTTTTTGAAAAACACCACCATAATAACTTGTTACAGTAGCAGAGCTTTCGTCTTTAATTCCGCGAGAAGACACACACAAATGTTTTGCATCAACAATTACTGCAACATCTTCTGTTTCCAAAATTTCTTGTAATTCTAAACCAATTTGCATGGTCAAACGCTCTTGTACTTGTGGTCTTTGTGCAAAATATTGAACAATTCTATTAATTTTTGATAAACCAATTACTTTCCCATTTGAAATATAAGCCACGTGTACTTTGCCAAAAATAGGCACAAAATGATGCTCACAATTGGAATAAAACGTAATGTTTTTTTCAACCAACATTTGATTGTATTGATATTTATTATCAAACAATGCAACTTTTGGCTTATTTGCTGGATTTAGTCCGCAAAAAATTTCATCTACATACATTTTGGCTACACGTTGTGGAGTTCCTTTCAGAGAATCGTCAGTTAAATCCAATCCCAAAGTTTCCATAATTTCGCTAAAATGATAGGCTATTTTTTCTTTTTTCTCTAAATCAGTCATTTCAAAAGCATCAGCTTTCATAGGGGTTTCAACTGATGTAAATAAATGATTATCTCCTATTTCATCTATTGAAAAGGAAACCAATCTGGATTTATCTATTGTTAAATTTTTTGTCATAGCTTTTTATTTTTAGTTGCTGATAGAAATCAGACCGTTATCTTGAATAAATATTTGTCCTGTAATTCCATTAGATTCTTCTCCTAAAAGAAAAACAGTAGTTTTTGCCACATCTTGTGGTTGCAAAATTCGCTTAAGCGGATGCTTAGCTACCATATTTTCTTTGATAGTATCATTTCTTAAAATTCCAGCAGCAAGTGGTGTATCAACTATTGAAGGTGCAATTGCATTAACACGAATTTTTGGAACTAATTCTGCTGCTAAACTTTTTACCAAACCTTCTACTGCGCCTTTTGCTGCACCAATGCTGGCATGAAAAGGCATTCCTCTTTGAGCTGCTACAGAACTAAACATTACAATACTCGCTTGTTCTGCATTTTTTAACTGAGGTAAATAATGCTGGATAATTTTCACTGCACCCATCACATTCACCTGCCAATCATTTTGAAAATCTTCTGCGTTTAGACGATTAAAAGGCTTTAAATTAATTGTTCCAATTCCATATACTAAACCATCCAAACTTTCTATAGCTGGCAATTCATCAGTTAATGCGTTTAGCGCGAAATGAGTTCCATTGAAAGCAAAATCTGGAGCAGTTCTTGAAATGACATAACAAAAATCTCCTTTTTCAGAAAGTTGTTTTACAACTTCCTTTGATATTCCTTTACTTCCACCAATAATTAAAATTTTCTTCATAGCTTTTTATCTTTTTGATATCTTATTCCCTGTAATTTGTCTTTGCAAAGCGCATTTAAATCGGTTAATTTCTGGATTTCGTTTTTGCAAATGCTTTTGACTTACACCAGAATTTACTCTTTTTCGCCAAAGATTAAATGACGAACGCTTCAATTCTTTTCTCATCAATTGAATAACTTCTTTTTCAGGTAAACAAAATTGATATTCAATGGCTTCAAATGGTGTTCTGTCTTCCCAAGCCATTTCAATAATTCTGTCAATTTCGGCTTCCGATAAAGTATTGTTACTTCTTGGTGATATAATTTTTTCTAAGCTCATAAATTTTAGCAATTTCTATTTTCAATTAAAAAATTGGCTCTTTGATTGACTTTTGCTAGTTCATTTTTATCCATTTTATTCAACAAAGCATACATCATTTTCATCCGTTGATTATTTTCAAATTTGGTTCTATTTTTATCTAAAAAATGCCAGTATAAACTGTTGAATGGGCAACTGTTTTCTTCGGTTTTTGTTTTTTTATCATAGGTACAAGTCGTACAATAATCGCTCATTTTATCAATGTAATTTGCTGAAGAAATGTATGGTTTCGTTGCTGCAATTCCTCCATCGGCATACTGGCTCATTCCTCTTGTATTGGGCAATTGTACCCATTCTATAGCATCAACATAAACGCCCAAATACCATGCATCAACTTCATCTGGATGAGTTTCCATGAGCAATGCATAATTTCCTAAAACCATCAATCGTTGTATGTGATGTGCATAGGCATTGTCTAAAGAATTTTGAGCACAATGAGCAACACAATTCATTTTTGAATTTCCAGTCCAAAAAACGGATGGTAATGATTTTTTGTGTTCCAAATAGTTGCTGGGTTTCATTTCTTTATAAGTATTCCAATACACCATTCTAACATATTCTCGCCAACCTAAAATTTGACGAATAAAACCTTCAACTTGTGAGACAGCAATTTTTTCTTGATTATGATAAAAATAATTTTCAGTAGCTTGAACCACTTCTTTTGGACAAATCATTTTCACATTCATCGCAAAAGATAGATTGGAGTGAAACAACATCTTTTCATCAGTATGCATGGCATCTTGATAGGTTCCAAAATGGGGCAATAAATTCTCAAAAAAATAAGACAGTTGTGCTAAAGCTTGTGCTCTTGATTTTGGATAATTTGAAACCTTGACTTTTTTCCCGAAAGTGTTGATTTTTTTTTCTTCTAAATCATTTACTATTGCTGAAACATCATTTCCAAATTGTAAATATTCAGTAATTGGAACTTCATTTTTCCATTTGTTTCTATTCTCGGCATCAAAATTCCATTTCCCACCAAAAGGTTTATCGTTAACTACTAAAACTTGATGCTTTTTTCTCAAGTGGCGATAAAAATTTTCGAGTAAAAAATATTTTTTATCCTTTCCTAAATCGGCAATTTCGTTTAGACTACAATAAAAATGTTCGGTATCAAAAGCTTTTACTTCAAAGGAAAAAATTGATTTGAATTTTTTGAATTCATGATATAATCTAAATTCATCTGGCAATTGATAGTGTAACCCTTCAATCGAAAATTTATTTTGCAAATACTCAATATTTTTCTCGAATGATTGTTGATTTTCTTGCGCATTTATCTTAAAATAAAAGACCTGCATTCCTTTGGTTTTTAATTCTTCCGCAAAATTTCGCATGGCGGAAAAAAAAGCGACTATCTTTTGATGATGATGCAACACATAATTTGTTTCTGATTGTATTTCCATCATCACATATAAATAATGCGATTGATTTTTTTCCTGAAACCAAGAATGTTGACTATTCAATTGGTCACCTAATATCAAACGTAAAATCATAATTCTACCGTTTTTTTTAGTTAACCAAAGATTTCTAAAAACATAAAATTCATCGTAATTTTTTGCTTGTAGTTCAATGTTGAATTTTCTATCTCTTGGATCATTACCAACGCCAGCTAAATAATTCCAATTTCCATAATTGGAATGCACATCATAATCTATAAGATAAGCTTCAAAATAACTTGCACCAATTCGCCAATCTTGTTCCATTTCTTTGGCAAAATAACTGGCAACGTTTTGTCTGCCACGATTACTCATCCAACCTGTGTGTTTTAATTCCAACATGTTGGCGTTGACAAAATCATATTTTGTTTTTCCGTTTATCCAATCATTAATGATTTTTTCATTAGAATTCCAATTGTATTTTTTATTCAAAACACCTGATAAATGGAATAATTTATTTCCATATTTTAAACTAACACATTTAAAAAAATCACGCCAAAGCAACTCAAATAATACCCAATAGGTGGATTCATTTTCAAGAACTTCTTGTTCAAATTTTCTAACCTCATGATATATTCTTCTGGCCGACAAAGAACCATTAGCTAACCAAGGCGAAAATTTTGTACTGTATTGAACACCAACTAATTCATTTCTGGTTTTTTTATAGGTTGTAATTTGTTGATGTTCCCAAATGTATTCTTTCAAGTGTTGTAAAGCTTGTGTTTCTCCACCTTTGCAAGGAAATGCCGTTCTTTCATCAATTGAAATTGTCTCATAACCAAGTGCTTCTAATGAAGGAATATTTGAAGAAAATGGAAGATTTATAGTTTTAAAATTTATCGCCGGTTTTGAAACTTCGTCTTTTACAAGCCATTTTTCCTCAACTTTTTTTCGATAAACCGTAAAAACATCTGGTAGATTTTCAATTGAAAAAGGCAAATCAGAAGGTTCAATTAAAAACTGATCAAAAGTGTAAATCCATTCTGCTTCTGGAAAATTAGTCTTAATTTTTTGTTCAATTTCAACTTCCTCAGATGTCCATTCATATTGTGTAATGATGGTTTGAAAAGGAAAAACTTGATGGATTTTTTTAAAAACTTGATGCGCAGTTTCTTGAAAAGCATAGAATTTTATACCCGCTTTTTCTAATTTTTGTTTCAAATCTGACAACGTTTCCAATAAAAATTGCGCCCGAAAAAATTCCATTTTTTTCCAGCCAAAAGGAGTTTTTTCAAACCATGTTGGTTCAATACAAAATATCCCGACTACATCATCTTCTTCTTGAATATGTTTCCAAAAAGCAGCATCATGTGTTCGAAGATTATTTCTGAACCAAATGATTTTTTTATTTCCTTTTTCTGCAAGCATCGCTACAATATTTTACTTCTTCCCAATTTTTCTCCCATTTCTTTCTCCATGAAAATGGCTTTTCACAAGTGACACAAATTTTACTAGGCAAGTAAGATTTATTCCCTTTATGATAAATATTTTTCAAAATCGTTGATTTTTATTTTTGCTTTGATATCAAACATCAAATTGTATAAGCCAAAAAAAGTTCGGTTTACATAAATGAAATGTTTTGAACCTCTATTTCCATTCATTTTTCGTAATTGCTTGTCATTGGCAAACTTTTCGCTTAATGCCGCTATTTTTCCGAAAAATTCTGGATTAGCAAAATCAAATTCGGGTTTGTGAATAGGTTCGGTAAAAACGGTCAGCAATTCATGAAACATCGCTGTAAAAAACTCAATTTCTTTTGGACTATCAGTTGATTTTAATATTTCTAATTCATATAATTTCTTTTTGAAATAATCCATATCAGACAATGAACTTGGAGAAGAAACTTCAAAATAAGGTTTATAAAACGTATCAGGAATTTGCTTCATACAACCAAAATCGATAGCAATTAAATTGGCTTCATCATCTACTAAAAAATTTCCTGGATGTGGATCAGCATGAAATTTTTTTAATTGGTGCATTTGAAACATATAAAAATTCCAAAGTGTTTGCCCAACTTTGTTTCTTTTTTCTTGAGAAGTTTCTTTTTTACAAAACTCTGATAAATGAACACCTTTCATCCAATCCATAGTTATAATTTTATCGGAAGATAACTCCGGATAATAACTTGGAAATTTTAGGTTTTCAATAATTTCACATTCTTTACGAACGGCTTCACTTTGCTGAAGTTCCAGCTTATAATCTGTTTCCTCAGTCAATTTATCTTCTACTTCTTGAAAATATTCGTCGGATGTTCCTTGAAGATTAAACATTCTGATAGCAATAGGTTTGACCAAGGCAATATCAGTACTAATACTCTCTCTAACACCTGGATATTGGATTTTTACTGCCAAATCTTTACCATGTTTTTTTGCTTTATGGACTTGGCCAATGCTTGCTGCATTTATAGAATCTGGTGCAAATTCATCGAACAACTCTTCTGGATATTTTTTGAAATAATTTTTAAAAGTTTTTCGAACTAATGGAGCTGATAATGGCGGCACAGAGAATTGTGACAAAGAAAATTTCTCCACGTAGGATTGCGGCAATAAATTTTTCTCCATGCTCAACATTTGGGCTACTTTCAGTGCGCTGCCTTTCAACTCTTTCAATCCATCATAGATATCGGTAGCGTTATTTTCATGAAGTTTATCTTTGGTCAAGCTAGGATTTACAACCTTTTCGCCGTAATATTTTAAATAATTTCCACCGACTTTTACACCTGTAGTTACTAATTTCGCTACACGTTCCATTTTGTTGGTTGGAATTGAATCTATTTTCTTCATTTATTAGTATTAAAATTTCCAAATTTTTCTTTCCATATAAATTTCCCAAAATCGAGAATGCTTTCAATCGGAACATTATAAACCATATCAAAACTTGCTTTTACCGACTTTTCAATAAAAACGTCTGTTTTTTCAAAACTTGCAGAAGTATCCTCCATCCAATATTTCAATATAGACATGAATTGCAACCAAGCTCCTTCATGAACTACACGATTTTGAATATTTGTTATCCTTTGATTTTCAATTTTATATGGAGTTTCTAATACGGTTTTCACATAAGACAAGAAATCTTTTCGAAGTGATTTTAGCTTCATTAGATTTTTGAATGGCATTTTTTCATTCTTCAACAAATGCATTATAAAACTTCTGTTAGCTGTGGCAACTTCGAAGAAAGTGAAATAAAAACAAGATAACTTTTGAGAAGCATCATAGTTTTCATATTCAGGAGTATTGGACAATAACTCAAGAGTATAATGCAACATATCTGAAAAGAATTGCTCTTCCAATGCTTCAAATGAGGCAAAATACTTGTAGAACTCAACTTCTTCTATGCTATTATTTTTTGCAAACTCATAGATAGAATATGGTCTTTTTCCATTGGTTAGCACATAATCTGTATAGAAATTAACAATAGTCTCTTTATTAATCTCAATTGTTTTCTTCTTTGCCATGATAATTTATTTTGTTTAACAAATGTAACAAATAATTAAACAAAATAATCTTTTATTATAATTTAATTAAGATAGTCTCATAGTTAAATTTTATTATTTTTGCTTAAAATAGAGTTACATGTCAATAGAAGTTCAAAATATTTCAAAAAATTATGGTGCTCAAAAAGCATTGGATAACGTTTCTTTTTCTGTGAAAAAAGGAGAAATTGTTGGTTTTCTTGGTCCAAATGGCGCTGGAAAATCGACTTTGATGAAAATTTTGACTACCTATATAGCTGCTGACGAAGGAAAAGCATTGGTAAATGATAATGACGTTTCTGAGAATCAAAAAGCCGTACAACAATCGGTTGGCTATTTACCAGAACACAATCCGCTGTATTTGGATTTGTATGTTCGTGAATATTTAGAGTTCAATGCTGATGTGTATAAAGTTGCTAAATCGAGAGTTGAAGAAGTTATACAACTCACAGGATTATCGCCAGAAAGTCACAAAAAAATTGGACAACTTTCTAAAGGTTATCGTCAAAGAGTAGGTTTGGCTTCTGCCATGTTACACAATCCAGATGTGCTGATTTTGGACGAACCAACAACAGGCTTAGATCCAAATCAGTTAGTAGAAATTAGAAATGTAATTAAGAATGTTGGAAAAGACAAAACGGTTTTTCTTTCCACACACATCATGCAAGAAGTGGAAGCCATTTGTGATAGAGTTATCATTATTAACAATGGAAAAATTGTAACGGATAAAAAACTAGACAAGCTTGTTTCGGAGATAGTTGAACAAGTTATTGAAGTTGAATTTGATAAAGAAATTGATGAAACTTTACTTTCTAAACTTTTAGATTTAAAAACTTTTAAGAATACACATGATAAAGTTTGGGAATTGACTTTTGAAACCGAAAAAGATATGCGTTCTTCTGTATTCGATTTTGCTCAAGAAAATGGTTTACGTGCACTTCAGTTGACTTTGAAAAATAAAAATCTAGAACAAATTTTTAGAGAGAAAACGAAGAAGTAGTGATTAGTGATTAGCAAATTCACTATTTTTTTTAAACTCAATTAAGGATAAATCACACTTCCTTGATACAACTCTTGAACATCAACGATAGGTGGAACGTTTTTTAAAATTAAATTTCCAGTACTATTCAAAACACCATTAATGTTTTCTATTGGTTTTACAATCATATCGTTTGAACCTCGATGATACACGTGTATGTTTTGAGCAATTAGGTTTTGTGCTTCTATTCTACCATCTCCAAAATAGAAATTAAAATCGGCATTGAAAGTATTTCCATTCAAAAAGAAACGTGAAACATTATTGTTATGTATAGAAATGTTTTGGCAATTAACGGTTAAATAAAAGTCTCCAGTTCCTGCTCCAGCTTCACCATCAGCGTCTTTGTCTAAGGATAGAATGCTAAGATTAGGAAAAGTAACCGTTCCATTAGTACTGATGTCTCTATCGGTTTTAGAATATATCTCTTCGAGTGTAGGTGTGGTTATATAAATCTTTGTTTGACCATATTCTCTAACCCAATTACAACTGGTTTGGTCTTTAAAAATCAATTGGTTTCCGTTTTGAATGACTTCAATGTTATCGATAAAATTTTCGCCTGCAAGTATTTGCACTTTGTACTCGTTGCCTTGAGTAATAATAACTTCTATTCCTTTGTAAACTTTAATCTTATTAAAAGCATTGACACTAATATCTTTTGTGATATAATCTCCAGAACTTTCCACACAATCGCTGGGCTTTTCACAAGCTAACAATAATATAAAAGTCACTAATAACAAACTGATTTTTTTCATCTCTTTACCTTATAATCTATAGCCAATGCCAAACTCCAACGCTTCAGCCAAGAACAAATGTGTTTTTATTGTAAAACCTCCAAAAATATTTTTGTTGAAATAGTATTTCATACCTACTCTATCATAAACCGGAATATCTTTTTTGAAAGGTTGATAAACATAATAACCTATTTGAGCCTCGAGCGATATTTTATTAATCAATAGTTCATGACCTACAAATAATCCTATCCTTTTATAATCAGTATTTGCATCAATATTTTTCTCAGGATATGCCACTGAGAAATATTTGATATATTCTTTGAAAGACTCCGTCAAAAACAATTCTGTTCCTAGTTGCAAAGCTGATTTTCTATTTATTCGTTTATCAGCATAAAAACTAAAATGGTAAAATGGATATTGACCACTTCTAATAATTGGGCTTTCATTTATTCCTGTTCTCAAGACAAAGTTGTAATGAATTTTGTCTTTAAAACTTTTTGTATCAGCAATTGAATCCGTGTTTCGTTTCAAATCATTGGTAAAATCATAATTGAAACCAAGATTGAGCAAGTAGGTATTTATACCGCTATTGGGTGATTTTATTCTTCCATTAGAATAATGAGTAAAAAGCAAACCTGCATGGAAACCAATATTTTTGAATAAAGTTTGATTATCATAGCTCAAACCAATATTAGTATTTGCCATTACTCTAGTTCCAAAAGCTTTGTTTTTGCTGTTGGTTTCCTTGTCATAAGGATTTGTAGTATAAGCTATTCCCTGAGATAATTTGAATTGAAGTTTTCTATTGAGAAAATAAAAATTATATAAAGCACCAACCGAGTAGTTTACTCCTAATGGTTTACTATTAAAATCTTGATATAAAAAATATCCTCCAAAATCGGGATAATTATAAGCTCTTTGCCATTCCTTTGAGCCATCACTTCTTTTCAAGAAATTAATCATCACTCCATTTGGATGACCATTTACCAAATGATACATATCTTCGGTATGTGGCAAAGCATTTCCTCTTAGAAAAGAAACCTCAACAGCAAATGGATTTTTGTTTTGTCCAAAAACAGCAAAAGAAAAAAAGAAAAAAAGAAGGTAAAACTTCCTCATTTTTAAAAATTAAGTCACAAATATAGTAGAATATTTTTGTCAGCCTAAAATTTAAAAAACCTCCTTAGCAATTGCCTTTATATTTTCGGCTTTTCCCATTGAGTAATAATGCAAGACAGGAATTCCTGCTGCTACTAATTCTTTACTTTGGCTTATACACCATTCAATTCCTATTTGTTTTACATGGTCGTTATCTTTTGCTTTTACAACTGCCATGATTAAATCATCTGGCAACTCTAACGAAAATCGATGCGGAATTAAATTTAATTGTTTCTTAGTGGCAATAGGTTTCAACCCTGGAATAATTGGAACGGTAATTCCTGCAGCGCGAACTTTTGCCACATAATCGAAAAATTTTTTGTTGTCAAAAAACATTTGGGTAACAATATAATCGGCACCATTTTTTATTTTTTGCTTTAAAAAATGAATATCACTGTCTAAACTTGGCGCTTCCATATGTTTTTCTGGATAACCAGCAACACCTATACAAAAATCGGTAGAAGCTGTATTTTGCAAATCTTCGTCAAGGTAAATTCCTTTATTTAAGTTGTTGATTTGTAACACTAAATCGCTAGCATATTCGTTTCCTTCTTTTTCGGGTTTGAAATAAGTTTCATTTTTCAAAGCATCTCCGCGAAGTGCAACCACATTATCTATTCCGAGAAAATCCAAGTCAATTAATAAATTCTCGGTATCTTCTTTGGTAAATCCACCACACAAAATATGTGGAATAGCATCAACATTATACTTATTTTGAATTCCGGCACAAATACCAACTGTTCCTGGACGTTTTTTTACAATTTTCTTTTGTAAAAGTCCGTTTGGTAACTCTTTAA
Source organism: Flavobacterium lutivivi (assembly GCF_014642275.1). GTDB lineage: Bacteria > Bacteroidota > Bacteroidia > Flavobacteriales > Flavobacteriaceae > Flavobacterium > Flavobacterium lutivivi. Next base: position 273,321 of record NZ_BMIM01000003.1, on the reverse strand, counting down.
ATTCGTATTCTTCACGATGGTAAGTCACATCAATAAATGGCGGTTTGAATTCCATCAAAGGGTCAATTCCATCATAAATAAACTGAATATTTTGTCCTTTTAATGGTGGTAAAATCTCAAAAGAAAATAATGGTTTTCCATTGGCTTTTTCTATATGTTGTGTTACTTTCATATTTCTGTTGTCGGTTATCTGTTGTCGGTTATCTGTTATTCTGTTAATTTTGCAACTGAAAACTGAAAACTGACAACTGTTTTTAATCTGCTATATTTGGCGCAAGCCATTTTTTTGCTTCTTCTATACTTATATTTCTTCTTTTGGCATAATCTTGTACTTGGTCATCTTTTATTTTTCCTAAACCAAAATACTTGCTTTCTGGGTTAGCAAAATAATAGCCCGAAACTGATGCTGCTGGCCACATTGCCATGCTTTCGGTGAGTTTTACTCCAATTTCTTGTTCTACATTTAATAATTTCCAAATCGCTGGTTTTTCTAAATGGTCAGGACAAGCTGGATAACCTGGTGCAGGACGAATACCTTTGTATGCTTCTTTTATTATATCGTCATTTGATAAATTCTCATCTGAAGCATAACCCCATATTTCTTTACGAACTTTTAGGTGTAGATATTCTGCAAATGCTTCGGCTAATCTATCGCCAAGTGCTTTTACCAGTATAGAATTATAATCATCTAATTGTTCTTCGTATGCTTTTGCTTTTTCATCTACTCCAAAACCAGTGGTTACGCAAAAACAACCTATGTAATCTTGTTTTCCGCTATCTTTTGGAGCAATAAAATCGGCTAATGCGAGGTTTGGCGCACCAGCTGTTTTTTGAGATTGCTGACGAAGAGTTAGAAAAGTTGCTGGTTGTTGGTTGTTGGTTGTTAGTTTAATATCATCGTCATTTTCTGTGTTTGCTGGAAAAATTCCGAGAATTCCTTTGGCAATAAACCATTTTTCTGAGACAATTTGAGAAAGCATTTTTTGAGCATCTTCAAACAAATTTGTAGCTTGTTCTCCAACTATTTCGTCTTTTAAAATTGCAGGATATTTTCCATACAATTCCCATGATTGAAAAAATGGCGTCCAATCAATAAAATTTACTAATTCAGAAAGTTCTACTTCAATAGTTTTTGTTCCGATGAAATTTGGCTTAACAGGTTCGTAAATATTCCAATCAATTTTGAATTTATTTTTTCGAGCTTCTTCAATTGTAAGGTAATTTTTTTCTCTACTTCTACTCAAATAATCGTCACGAAGTTTGTCGTATTCGCTTTTTATATTTTTCGAATATTCGGTTTTTGTTTCATTTTGCAACAAATTACTCGCTACAGTTACCGCACGAGAAGCATCGTTTACATGAACCACAGTTGCTTGATATTCTGGAGCAATTTTTACCGCTGTATGTGCACGAGAAGTGGTTGCACCACCAATCATTACCGGGATTTTTATGTTCAATTGATCTAACTCTTTTGCCAAATAAACCATTTCATCGAGCGATGGCGTAATCAATCCACTCAAACCAATGATATCTACATTTTCTTTTACAGCGGTTTCAATAATTTTTTCTGGCGGTACCATTACGCCTAAATCAATGATTTCAAAATTATTACAAGCCAAAACTACAGAAACGATATTTTTACCAATATCATGTACATCGCCTTTTACAGTTGCCATCAATACTTTTCCAGCCGAAGAAGATTTCCCATCTTTTGAAGCTTCGATGAACGGAAGTAAATAAGCTACTGCTTTTTTCATGACACGAGCTGATTTTACCACTTGTGGTAAGAACATTTTTCCTGAACCGAATAAGTCACCTACTACGTTCATTCCGTTCATTAAGTGATTTTCGATAACTTCGATTGGTTTCTGTACTTGTAAACGTGCTTCTTCAACATCTATTTCTATAAATTCGTCAATTCCTTTTACAAGAGAATGTGTTAATCGTTCCTGAACCGAACCATTTCGCCATTGAGCAATTTCTTTTTCATTGTTTTTAGTTTCTCCTTTAAAGCTTTCAGCTAAATCTAACAAACGTTCGGTTGCATCTTCTCTTCTGTTTAATAAAACATCTTCTACATGTTCTAAAAGAATTGGGTCAATTTCATCATAAATCTCAAGCATTTCTGGATTTACAATTCCCATGGTCATTCCGTTTTTGATGGCATGATACAAAAACGCCGAGTGCATGGCTTCACGCACTTTATCATTTCCACGAAACGAAAACGAAACATTACTTACACCACCAGAAACATGAGCATAAGGAAGATTTTCTCTAATCCATTTTGTAGCTCGGAAGAAATCTAAAGCATTTAATTTATGCTCTTCCATTCCGGTTGCAACTGGAAAAATATTTGGATCAAAAATGATGTCTTCTGCTGGAAAATGAACTTCATTAACTAAAATATCATAACTTCTTTTGCAAATTTCGATACGTCTTTCATAAGTATCGGCTTGACCATCTTCGTCAAAAGCCATGACAATTACAGCGGCACCATATCGTTTGATTAATTTGGCATGATGGACAAAAACCTCTTTTCCTTCTTTTAAAGAAATGGAATTCACAACTCCTTTTCCTTGAATGACTTTCAATCCAGCTTCGATGATTTCCCATTTAGAACTATCAATCATTACTGGAACTCGAGCAATATCTGGTTCGGCAGCAATAAGATTTAGGAATTTAGTCATTGCATAAACACCATCAAGCATTCCTTCGTCCATATTCACATCGATAATTTGTGCGCCACCATCAACTTGAGCACGAGCAATTTCAATGGCTTCGTCATATTTATCTTCTTTAATTAATCGAAGAAATTTTCGTGAACCAGTAACATTAGTTCGTTCGCCAACATTTATAAAATTACTTTCGGGTGTAACTACTAAAGGTTCAAGTCCAGAAAGTTTTAAATATTTATTTTTCTCCATTTTTGTTTTTACCACGAATTACACTAATTATCACAAATTTAATTAGTGGAAATTTGTGAAATTCGTGGTTGCTTTTTATTATGCGTTTTCTAAAATAATTCTAGGTTTAAATTCTTTTGCTACATCAGCAATTGCTTTGATATGTTCTGGAGTTGTGCCACAACATCCTCCAATGATATTTACTAAATTATCTTGTAAATATTCGCGAATTAATGCTTGCATTTCTTGAGGCGTTTGATCATATTGACCAAAAGCATTAGGTAAACCAGCATTTGGATGTGCAGAAATATTTAATTGTGTATTCATTGCTAAACGTTTTAAATAAGGTTTTAATTGGTCTGCACCAAGAGCGCAATTAAATCCAACGCTTAGCAAATTAAAATGTTCAATTGAAATTAAAAATGCTTCTACTGTTTGACCAGAAAGCGTTCTACCAGAAGCATCAGTAATTGTTCCAGAAACCATCACTGGGATATCTAGATTTTTTTCTTCCTTTACTTCTTCGATAGCAAAGAGTGCAGCTTTTGCATTTAACGTATCAAAAATAGTTTCTACTAAAAGAATATCTACTCCACCATCAATTAATGCCTCCACTTGTTGTTTGTAAGCAATTTTTAATTCGTCAAAAGTTATCGCACGAAAACCTGGATCATTTACATCAGGCGACATGGATGCAGTTCTATTGGTTGGGCCAATTGAACCAGCAACAAAACGTGGTTTATCTATAAATTCATTAGCAACTTCGCAAGCAATTTTTGCCGATTGAAAATTTAATTCATACACTAAATCTTCCATGTGATAATCAGCCATACCAATGGTTGTTCCAGAAAATGTATTGGTTTCAACAATATCTGCACCAGCTTGAAAATACAATCGATGTACTTGTTTTACGGCTTCAGGTTGCGTTATAGAAAGTAAATCGTTGTTCCCTTTTAATGGATGAGGAAAATCTTTGAAACGTTTGCCACGAAAATCTTCTTCTTCAAATTTGTTGCGTTGCAACATAGTACCCATTGCACCATCAAGAACAAGGATTCTGGTCTTTAGTTCGTTTTGAATTTTTGACATCTGATAACGTTTGAATAATATTTGTTATCAGAAATTTGGAAAGTATTTCTTGGTTATCTGTTCCGTTTTTAACGGATAGAATGTAGCACCTTTTCGTAAAACGAAGGTTGCTAAGCTTTCATCGAGTCTAATCTCTCCAGCTTTCGTGATAACAAACATTATATAAATGAACATTGCAAAGTTAAATCAAGATTATTGACAATTCCAAATATATTTTTGAAATTAGTTACTATCACGTTTTCGAAAAAAAATATTCAAATCGTTTTTTATTGAAAATTCATTTTATACATTTGCAACCGAAAAAAATTCGGAGGAGAAATTTGTTCTGATTGCAACCTCATAAAAAAATGCTAAAGCAGTAATTCTTCTTTAGCTACAATCTGAGCGTTTTTTTCCACTAAATAAAAAAATAAAAATATGGCTTATTTATTTACTTCAGAGTCTGTAAGCGAAGGACATCCAGACAAAGTTGCAGACCAAATTAGTGATGCATTGATTGATAATTTTTTAGCATTTGACGCTGAGTCAAAAGTTGCTTGTGAAACATTGGTAACAACAGGACAAGTAATTCTTGCTGGTGAAGTGAAATCAAACACTTATCTTGATGTACAAAGTATTGCAAGAGATGTTATCAAAAAAATTGGTTATACCAAAAGTGAATATATGTTTGAAGCAAACTCTTGTGGTGTGCTTTCGGCAATTCACGAGCAATCGGCAGATATTAATCAAGGTGTTGATAGAGCAAGTAAAGAAGAGCAAGGTGCTGGTGACCAAGGAATGATGTTTGGTTATGCAACTAACGAAACTGAAAACTATATGCCATTAGCACTTGATATTGCTCATGCATTATTGATTGAATTGGCAAATATTAGAAGAGAGAATTCTGAGATTACTTATTTACGTCCAGATGCAAAATCGCAAGTAACACTTGAATACTCTGATGATAATAAACCTCAAAGAATTGATGCTATTGTGATTTCTACTCAGCATGATGATTTTGATACTGAAGCGGCTATGCTTGCAAAAATTAAAAGCGATTTGATATCTATTTTAATTCCAAGAATGAAAGCTAAATATCCGCAATATGCGCATTTCTTTAATGACAATATCACTTATCACATTAATCCAACTGGAAAATTTGTAATTGGTGGACCACATGGCGATACTGGCTTAACAGGAAGAAAAATTATTGTGGATACTTATGGTGGAAAAGGTGCTCATGGTGGTGGAGCTTTTTCAGGAAAAGATCCTAGTAAAGTTGACCGTTCTGCTGCTTATGCTACACGTCATATTGCTAAAAACCTAGTTGCTGCAGGTTTGTGTGATGAGGTTTTAGTTCAAGTTTCTTACGCTATTGGTGTGGCTAAACCAACATCTATCAATGTAAATACTTATGGAACTGCAAAAGTGAATATGACTGATGGCGAGATTTCTAAAGTTGTAGAAACAATTTTTGATATGCGTCCTTATTTTATCGAGCAACGTTTAAAATTAAGAAACCCAATTTATAGCGAAACTGCTGCCTATGGACATATGGGAAGAACTCCAGAAACGGTAACTAAAACTTTCAAATCACCTGATGGTGCTGAGAAAACAGTTAGTGTTGAGCTTTTCACTTGGGAAAAATTAGATTTTGTAGATAAAGTAAAAGCTGCTTTTAGTCTTTAAAAATAGCTTACAAAATAAAAAAAGCCTCGTATAAAACGAGGCTTTTTTTATAGATTATACTTGAAACTTAGCATTATAAATCGTGGTTGAACTTTGTATTGAGAAGTTCTTATAATATTTTGTGAAAATGAGTCGTCATTGAGCGACGTTGTATTTAAAATATTTGTTGCCGATAGTTTGTATTCCCAATGGCTATCTTTTGTTTTTTGATAAACTAAACTAGCAGAAAGAAAATCATATTCATTTTCAACAGATTTATCATTATTGTAATAGTGATTGAACTCATATTCAGAAACAAAAGAAAAACTATTCAAGAAAAAATAATCTAATTTTATCGAAGGGCTTTCATTATAAAACGTATTATTTTGATAATCATTAATTGTAATTGAATAACTCAATTCAATGTTTGGGATTTTTTTGAAATTTGTTGAAGTAGAAAGTTTATAGTTTTGCATAAAACTTTCGTTAGTAATTAGCACTTCGTTTCCGGTAAGTGGAATTATTTGCTTATTGTTAAATTTAGACCAATTAATACCTGCATTGATAGACGCTTTGTAGTATTTGTAAAACGTTCTTCCATAGCTACCATTAGCAGTGAGTGATTCGTCGGCATTGCTCAAGTTGATTGGAGATGAAATTTGATTTACACCATCAAAAAGCAATCTAGATTTAATACCATCAACCGTTCTTGAATAATTCAAATTTGCAAAAATATTTTCAAAATTGAACATGTTGTATTTGAAATATCTTAGCGAATGTGACTGTTGAACAGAGTTTTCCAACATTCTATTTCCTTTTGACAAACTACTATAACTATTTAGAATATAGCCTTCTGCCAGTCTATTTATATCAGTAAAATTGTTGTTGAAAGAGAAGTTATAAGTAAGTGATTCTGCCTTTTTTATTTGATAAAGAACAAACAAATCTGGCAATATCCTTCCAAAATTCAGTTTATAATCAGAACCAAGTTGCGTATTATTCAGGTTATATTTATGTAAACTAACTCCTGGGGTTATCGTAAATTTACCCGTCAAAACTTTGTAATGAATCCCCAGAAATGCATCATTAAAGCGATAACGAACATCATTTTTTGTAACATCATTAGTAAGCTGAAAATCTGTGCCATTATCCAAAACTTGATACATATTTGACACAAAAGATTGATAGGAATATGTATTACCAAGAGTTAAATTAATATTGCTCTTTGGTGTTACCATGTAATAATAATCTAGTTTTGAATCCAACTTATTTGTTTTGGCAAAACGATTTTGGTTTAAATCTGTTCTATTTTGAGTGAAATCATATCCTAAAACATTTGAAAAAGGCAAAACAGTTACAAATGGATCGCTTTCTAGATTAGCATTGTAAAATGGATTTTCATCTTGATAAAGATGTTGGGTTTCAAATGCAAAAACGTGTTTTTCTGCAGCCGTGTAATAAAAACTAAGATTTTGGTTGACCATATTTGGCTCTTGATTCTTAGCAGTATAAATGTTTTCGGTTGATGAATTATTTGTGTCATAAACAACGTTTCTCAATAGAGTATTATGTTCATCTTGATTGGAAATCTTAGCTAAAACATCATAATCCCACTGAAAATTTGTTGATGGCTTATATGTAGAACTTAGTTTAAAAAGTCCAAAATTACTCTTTTGATGAGCCAAATCATTTCTATTATCAGTAACTGAAACTTCGGATGAGTTTGGTTTTAAATAAGTAGTTTTTGAGTTGGTTTCTAAATCAGTCAAAGAAGACGAAAAAATTCCAAATCCGCTAATTGACCATTTCTTTGTAGGATTGTATGAAAAGTTTGTTGCTCCAAAATTGGTTTCAATTTCCTTGGCTCTATTATTCCTCATTAAAGAAATTCCCAAATCATTGGAACTTACATTAAAACTACTTCCTCCTTTTGCCATCATGCTTCTAAAACCACCTGTGAATTTAAAATAATCTTGAATTGTCAATGGTAATTCGCCAATGTTGTTAAAATTCGTAATTACATTGACACTGTATTTTGGACTGTAATAGAATAATTTTGGATTAATATTATATCTTTCCTCTTTATGCCCAACTCCAATTGCTGCCGTCATATCACCAAACCAAAAGTTCTTTTTACCATCTTTTAATTTGATATTCATTGCTAAATTATCCTGATTATTCTCGACTCCTTTTAGTATTGAATTTTCATTATAATTTCTTAGCACTTGAACTTTATCTACTGCATCGGCAGGAATATTTTTTACACCAAGTTTTGTGTCGCCATCAAAAAAATCTTTGCCTTCAACCATCAGTTTCGATACTTTTTTGCCTTCTACTTCTACTTCGCCATCAGCGTTTACTTCAACTCCAGGAAGTTTTTTCAAAACATCTTCAAGTTTTCTTTCGGTTCCGCTTTTAAAAGAATCTGCATTATAAACAATCGTATCACCTTTTATAGAAACCGGCATTTCTCTGACAATTTCAACTCCTTCAAGGTCAATACCTCCGCTTTCCATCGTGATGTTTTGAACTATATTATCTGATTTTGTTATAATATCTAGCTCCTTGTTTTTCATTCCCAAATAACTGAGCTTTATGATGTAGGATGTATTTGGTTTTAAATTAAGAACAAATTTTCCTTTATCATTTGTAATAGCATAAGCATCCATTGCCTTAGTCGATGCATCGGTTGCCATTACATTGGCCATTTCGAGTGGTGCTTTATTAGCATCTTGAACAATACCCTCAAAACGAATGCTTTGCGAAAATGATAAACTAGTTATGAAGATAAAAAATAGTAGTAATGTTTTTTTCATTTTTTTGTGGCATATAAATTTTAAATGATTTAATCTGTAGTTTGAAAAATTATATTTCCATCCTCATCTCTCATACTATCTAACTTCTTTTTTTCTATTTCATCAAATTCTTTTTGAGAAACTTTTTTACCATTACTTGGAGGATTTATAGTATATTTTGCTTTGTTTGACAAGGTTACTTTTGAGCAAAGGAAAATTAAATTTTCTTCATTCAATTCTAATATTAGCCCTGGCAAACCCCAGTAATTATTTGGTCCTAAAGCAACTGGGATTTCAGATGTGTACCATGCAACAATTTTCTTATCTTGTGGTTTATCCATTTTAAAAAGTTGTGGTTTGACAGCATCTCGTTTCAAGAATTCTTCATATTCTTTCAAATCTTTTTCAGAAACTGGAATTATAAGTTCGGCTTTTTGACATGTATAATCACCTATTTTTTTGGTTTCATCAATTAACTTCCACTCCATTTTTTTTAAAGGTTCTTCTATCAAAAACTCTTTGCCAAAAATTTCATCTTCACATTTGGTTATATTTTCTTTTAGATTGAGGTATTTTTTTCCACCACCCGAAAAATCAATGGTAACAACCATTGAACCTGCTTGTGGCTTAGTTAATTCCTTTTCTTCTTCAAATAATGATTCTGTTTTATTAAATATCAACGAATATTTTTTTTCGCTAGCTTTCTTTATTGCTTCATCTATTGCTTTTTGAAACTCAGGATCAACATCTTTATCTATTTTAGCATCAGAGTCGCCGTTTTTATTTTTTAAAATAAACTTAGAAAAATATTCGGCCTTTCCTTGAAAATCTTGAGCAAGAGCAAAATTTAAAGAAAATAAAAAAGTTAGAATTGCAAATTTCTTCATAAGCGATTAAATAATTATCTTCCTCTAAATTCCATTCTTCTACCACCTTGTCCAGCTCCCATTTCTCTTAATTCTTCCATCTTTTTCATAACCGTTTCGTCATATTCTTTTTGAGAAATTTCTTTACCATTGGTTGGTGCTTTAATTTCAACTTTGTCTTTAGGATTAAGCACTATTTTTGAACAAAGTATCGTTGTTTTGCCATCATTTATTTCAAGAATTAAACCAGGCAAACCCCAATATCCTTCTGGACCTTGACTCACAGGAATTTCGGGAGTATACCAAGCCGTAATGGTTATTTCTTTTGGTATTTCAAACCCATCCATAAAATTTGTTTTTTTCTCCTTGTCTTCCGCTTTTACCTCTTCTTTTTTTTCTTCATCAGTCTTTTTCATTCTAAAATTTCTGAAATCTGAAGCACTTGTAGGAACTATGGCAATGGCTTTAAAACAATTATATCCTCCAATTTGTCTTGTTTCTCCTGTCATTTGCCAGTTGTATATTTTTAATGAATCTTTTACCAAAAATTCTTTCCCCATAAACTCCTTATCGACAGTGTATTTTTTTTCTTTAATATTTTTAAAATAGGTTCCGCCGCCGCCCATCATGGATGTCATCATTCTAAAACCTCCTTGATTTTGACCTGGAGCATCAAGTTTTTCTTCTTCTTTATAAATTGAAGTCGATTTATCAAAGTTGAGTATAAATGTTTTTTCAAACATTTTTTTCATTCGTTCTTCAATCATTTTTTGCATTTCGGGCGTTATATCTTTATTACCTTTCATTCTATCGTTGAATTCGCCCATACTGGTTTTCGATTCATAGACAGCCATGCCTTGAAAATCTTTTTGTGAGAATACTATAGTACTAAAAAAAAGAAAAATTAAAACAAGATTTTTTTTCATAATTCAGGATTATTAATTGCTTGACAAATATGACGATTGAATTTTAATTGTGTTACCAACAAATTGTTAAAAAATTATTTTCTAATATTGTATCAAAGCTAGAACATAAATTAGCAATATGAAGATTCCGAAACTACTTTATCTGTTATTTTTTACACTATTCACCTCAATTTGTGTAGCGCAAAAGCAAATTATTATTTTAAATGAGGATAATATTGGCAGAACTTATTATGGCTTTGATAGTTTCAACAATTATTATTATACTGCAAACAACACTTTTAATAAAGTTTCTGATACAAAAACTTATCATTACCAAAATATAAGTTTAGGAAAAATTAGCTCCATTGACATCATTAATCCATTGATGATAGTTTTGTTTTATGAAGATTTTAATACAGTAGTTTTTTTAGATAATCAATTAAACGAGATAGAAAAAATTGATTTTTCTAAAATCGATAGCTCTTTAGTGATAACAAAAATTGGCTTAGCTGGTCAAAATAAATTATGGGTTTATAATCAGGTAAATCAAAGGTTACTTCTTTTTGACACGCTAAATAAAACTTATAAAGAAATGCCAATACCTATTGAAAACTCAATTGTATATACTCAATCTGATTTTAATAATTTCTATTGGGTTGATGATTTGAAGAACTTTTATAAATGTGATTTTTTTGGAAAAATTGAATTGCTATCTAGCCTTCCTTCATTCGATAAAATTCAAATTATTGATGAAAAATCGTTATTGTTTAGCAAAAAAAATCAGCTATTTTTATTAAACACCTCCACAAAATCAATTTCAGAAATACAAATTGTTGAGAAATCCTTTGAAAATTTTTATTACAAAGACCAATTTTTAGCTATTTTTACGCTCCAACAAATTAGTAATTACAAAATAAAAATACACTAATGCACATAGCAGTAGCAGGCAATATTGGAGCCGGAAAAACAACATTAACGAGATTATTAGCAAAACATTATAAATGGGAACCACATTTTGAAGATGTGGTTGACAATCCTTACTTAGATGATTTCTATCACCAAATGGAGCGTTGGAGTTTCAATCTTCAAATCTATTTTCTTAATAGTAGATTTCGTCAGGTTTTACAAATTCGCGAAAGCGGTAAAAATATAATTCAGGACAGAACCATTTATGAAGATGCACATATTTTTGCTCCAAATCTTCATGCTATGGGCTTAATGACCAATAGAGATTTCTTGAACTATTCTTCACTGTTTGAACTTATGGAAAATCTGGTTGGTTCACCAGATTTGTTGATTTATTTAAGAAGTTCGATTCCAAATCTTGTGGGACAAATTCACAAAAGAGGTCGTGATTATGAAAACTCTATTTCGATAGAGTATCTAAGCAGATTAAATGAACGATATGAAGCATGGATACAGACTTATGACAAAGGAAAACTTCTTGTTATAGATGTTGACAATATCGATTTTGTAAATAATCCTGAAGATTTAGGAACTATTATCAATAGAATTGATGCAGAGTTGAATGGATTATTTTAAAAAATAAGCATATATAAAAAAGCCTCATCAAATTGATGAGGCTTTTTTATTATTGTATTAAATGTTATTCTTTTTTACCTGAACAACATCCAGCTTTTTCACCTTCTTTAGGAGCAACGAATTTTCCGTTTTCATCAAAATGAGAAAGACATTTTTCTTTTTGCTCAGGAGAACAACCTAGAGAGTCACACATCTTTGCACATTCTTCTTTTGTCATAGTAGCACACTTGCTCAAATCGCATTTACCTATCATCATTGCTTCACCACTTTCAGCAGAACATTTTTTCATGCAAGCTTCTGTTTTTACACAAGATTCTTTTTTATCAGCTGAATGACCAGAACCTAAAATTGGAGCAATCACTAGACCTACAAGACAAGTCAATTTAATCAAAATATTCATTGATGGTCCAGAAGTATCTTTGAATGGATCACCAACAGTATCTCCAGTCACAGCAGCTTTGTGTGCATCTGAACCTTTATAAGTCATTTCACCATTGATTACAACTCCAGCCTCAAATGATTTTTTTGCATTATCCCAAGCACCACCAGCATTATTTTGGAAGATTGCCCAAAGCACTCCAGAAACACAAACTCCTGCCATATATCCACCAAGTGCTTCTGCACCCATAACTAATCCAACTAAAATAGGAGTAATTATAGTAATTGCGCCTGGCAACATCATTTCGCGAAGAGCAGCTTTTGTAGAAATATCAACACATTTTCCATATTCAGGTTTCCCTGTACCATCCATAATTCCAGGAATTTCACGGAACTGACGACGAACTTCGTTTACCATATCCATTGCCGCTTTACCAACAGATTGCATTGCCAAAGCAGAGAAAATTACTGGTATCATACCACCTATGAATAAAGCAGCAAGTACATCAGCTTTGAAAATATTGATACCATCAATTCCTGTAAATGTTACATATGCAGCAAATAATGCTAAAGCAGTTAATGCAGCAGAAGCAATAGCAAAACCTTTACCAACAGCAGCTGTTGTGTTACCAACTGAATCTAAAACATCTGTACGTTGACGAACTTCTTTAGGTAATTCGCTCATTTCAGCAACACCACCAGCGTTGTCAGCGATAGGTCCAAAAGCATCAATTGCTAATTGCATAGCCGTTGTAGCCATCATTGCCGAAGCAGCAATTGCAACTCCATAGAAACCTGCTAGTGCATAAGCACCCCAAATAGCTGCAGCAAAAAGAATTACAGAACCAAAAGTAGATTTCATACCTGTTGCCAAACCAGCAATTATATTAGTAGCAGCACCAGTTGATGAGTTTTGAACAATATTCAATACAGGTTTTTTACCAAGAGCTGTAAAATATTCAGTAATTGCTGAAATCAACAAACCAACTCCAAGTCCTACTAAAGTAGCGAAGAATACATTGATTCTTGGTACTTCTCTTAAACCTTCACCGAAGAAATTCATATTGATTTTTTCTGGCAACATCATTCCTATCAAGAACCAACAAGCCACTACAGTAAGCGCAAGAGAAATATAATTCCCTAAATTTAAAGCACCTTGTACTTGAGCTTCTTTTGCATCGTTGTTGCTAATTTTTACAAAGAAAGTTCCAATAATAGAAGACAAGATTCCTACCCCAGCAATTGCTAGTGGTAATAAAATTGGTCCCATATTTCCAAAAGCATCTGTAAATTGTGAGCCAGCTGCTTCTGTCATATCCTTGATGATATAGTTTCCTAATACCATCGAAGCAAGAACTGTTGCAACATAAGAACCAAATAAATCAGCTCCCATACCAGCAACGTCACCAACGTTGTCACCAACGTTATCTGCAATAGTAGCAGGATTACGAGGATCATCTTCTGGAATACCAGCTTCAACTTTTCCTACTAAATCAGCCCCAACGTCAGCAGCTTTTGTATATATACCACCACCAACACGAGCAAAAAGTGCAATTGATTCTGCACCAAGTGAAAAACCTGCCAAAGTTTCTAGAACCATTGACATATTTTCGTAGAATGATTTACCTTCAATTCCCATAAATTGATTAAGGAATAAAAGGAAGAATATGCTTAGACCCAAAACCGCTAAACCTGCAACTCCTAATCCCATAACTGTTCCTCCAGAAAAAGAAACTTTTAGAGCTTGAGGCAAGCTAGTTTTTGCAGCTTGAGTTGTTCTTACATTTGATTTGGTAGCGATACGCATACCGATGTTTCCTGCTAAAGCAGAAAAGATAGCACCAAAAATAAATGCTACAACAATCATCCAGTGAGAAACACCAGAAATTTGTGAAACAGCAAATAGTGCTATAGAGGCAATTACAACAAAAACAGCAAGAATTCTGTATTCAGCTTTTAAGAATGCCATTGCACCTTCTTGAATACTCTTTGCGATGTTTTGCATTTTGTCATCACCTGCATCTTGTTTGTTTATCCATGCGGCTTTTATTCCCATGAATACAAGTCCTAGAACTGCCATTACAATTGGCAAATAAATCATAAATTTATCCATCGTTATTTTTTTAAATCGGGCAAAAGTAACAAATCTTTAACAAATATTGCAACATAAATCAATTTATATTAGCTTATTTGATATACATAAATCAATATTTTGAAAGTTGCTATTCTGTTAAAAAAAGCTATTTTTGAGAAAATTATGATTCTATAATGTTTGAGAAACTCTCTATTATTATTCCTGCTTATAATGAAGCTTCTACTATTTATAAAATATTAGACAAAATTGCAGCTGTTGAATTACCCAATAATTTATCCAAAGAAATTGTTATTGTAGATGATTGCAGCACTGATGAAACTAGTACAAGCATTGAAAAATATATTGAAAAAAATAGCGGTTTGAATATTATATTAGATAAACACGCCGTTAATAAAGGAAAAGGCGCTGCTCTTCACACCGCTATACACATTGCGTCTGGAGACATCATAGTGATTCAGGATGCTGATTTAGAATATGATCCAAATGAATATTCTATTCTACTAAAACCAATACTCGATGGACATGCTGATGTAGTTTATGGAAGTCGATTTATGGGTGGAAAACCTCATCGAATTCTTTTCTTTTGGCACAGCATCGGTAATAAATTCTTGACTTTTTTGAGCAATATGATGACCAATCTGAATTTGACAGATATGGAAACCTGCTACAAAATGTTTAGAGCAGAAACTTTAAAATCTATTAAACTCAAGGAAAAAAGATTTGGATTTGAACCCGAAGTTACTGCCAAAATTTCAAAAATTCCTAATATTAGAATTTATGAAGTAGGTATTAGTTATTATGGAAGAACCTTTGAAGAAGGTAAAAAAATAAACTGGAAGGATGGGTTTAGAGCAATTTATTGCATACTAAAATATGGGCTTTCTAGATAAATCAGAAAATTACTTTTCGATTTCTTTTCGACAAGTAATGATGCCAAAGCAAAAAAGTTGCCATGCTTCTATAAGGCATCCATTTTTGAGTTAATCTTTCCATTTCTTCCTTTTCATGACAATCAAAAAGTTCTTTTATGGTATTGATTACAGCAATATCACCAAGAGGAATTACATCTTTTGATTGTAGCGAAAACATTAGATAAACATCAATGGTCCAGTGACCTATTCCTTTTATCTTAATTAGTTCATCTCTGACTTCTTTATCTGTTTTTTGTGAAAAAGTTTCTAATTGGATTCTATTTTCCAGAATACTTTCCGATAAATGATAGAGATAATTTATTTTTTGCCGACTTACACCACAACTTCTTAATTCTTCATTTGAAGATTTGAATATAGTTTCTGGAGAAACTATTTTTAATGAATTTTCAATTTTTTGGAAACAAGCTTTGGCAGATTCAATTGATACTTGTTGCTCTAAAATAAGTTTACACAATGTCTGGAATCCTTCTGGACGAGAAGGCACAACAGGCAAACCATATTTATCAACTATTCTTTGAAAAACTTCTTCTTTTTCAAGTAAATATAAAAGAGCTACATTCATTAAAAGTAGAAACCAAACGAACCTTTTATTGTAAAATTACTCGCATCAGGAACATCTCTATAATTACCACGCCAAGTAAAATCTATTCTAAAAACTTTGAATATATTTCCAACACCTACATTGTATTCCCAATATGGTTTTTCAGGAGCTAAATAGGTTAACCCTGAAGCATTGATTGCTTTATTTTCATCAGATATTGTTCCATAAACTCCTTTTGCACCAATAATTTCTCTAAGATTTAACTTTCTTAAAAAAGGAATTCTAGCAAATATTCTTCCATTGAAATCATGTTGCCAATTGAAGGTAGCATACTCATCGGTAACAAATTCATAAAAATTCAAATTACTGAATGTGTTATCAATAATAAAATACGTTTGATTTCCAGGTACAACACTCATTAATCCTAATGGTATTTTACCAAATGTTTTTCCTAATTCAACTGTAAGGTTAGAAACACCCAAAGCTCCAATAACTATAGGCTGTTTGTAATACAACTGTAATTTTTCGTACTCAAAATCACTATCTAGTATTCCTTTGAAACCTTGACTATAACTTAGAAAAAATCTGCTATACTTGCTGTCAACTTCTCTGCGCTCTACACCATAACCAACAGTTTTCTTTTTTGGAGTGTATTCTATTTGCGCCGTTATTTCGGATTGTTTTACATCACTTCTTGTATTGGTAAACGTGTCATCAGTAAAATAATCAAGACTAAATGTTGATGATGCAGATTCAAGAGTTCTGTATGAAAACCCTAATTGGAACGTTAGGTTTTTTACAGGTTCAATTTCAGCAGCTACAGTACTCAAATTGATATTGGTTAGCTTTCCATTTGAACTTGTTGTAAACAATCCAGATGATGCGTAACTTCTTCCAAGAACATCATTTGTAGATGTTAAACTTGCTCCAATTTGCTCAACATCGCGTCGGTTTCCTCCTGAAAGAATTAGCCTGTTTTTTTTATCAACCATCCATTTACCTGAAAAACCGTACTTGAATTTATTGTCTTCAAATCCATAGGCTGTATAGGCTTGTAACCTCCATTTATCATTTGGTCCAAAATAAGTTCTTCCACCAACTCTTACACGTACTCCTTCTACTTCATTATAGCCAAAAGTTGAAAAAATTGGTCCATAATCAAAATTCTTGAATTCAACATATCCACTACCAATAATCGAAACCAGATTATACATTCGCTTGAATTTTTTAACATTTTTCAAGGTATCTAACATTTTGTATATACCAGATTCGTCTTTGTTTAGCTTTTCAAATCTGTTTTCTTGCCAAAACTCATCTGTTTTTGCATAAACTGAATTATCAATATAGTTGACTTCTTCCTTATAGAATTTCTCAGGTTTCTTTTCATTGAATTTGAAGTTTTGATACATAGTCGTTCTTTTTCCATAAACTCCTTTTGAACTTTCTTTTTTATTCAAAGAAAAATCAGACATCATATAATCACGCGTTGGAAGAAAAACAGAATCGTTCATTACTTCAAATTCTTGCTCTAAGTAAATATCTTTTACCCAGTTGATATTGGCACTTTTTGTTGCTGCCATGTTGATACTTTTTATAGCAAAAGTTGAATCATTTACCCAAAAATCTCCTTTAAATGTCAACTCATTTTTTCTTCTTGGATAAAAAACGATGTTGTAACACCATTTGTTGTCAATGAAAGCTGTATCAGTCAACACATAATTGTAAACATCTATACCAGTTCTTGAAAGCGGGCTAGTAAAACTTTTATCAAAAAGGTTGATGTAATTGTCATAAATATCAAAATCATTATATAAATCTTTCACAAAAGTATTGACACCATCGCCATTGCCAAGACCAGAATTTTTGTTGGCTTTGAGGATTTCTTTGGACTTTTTAATGGTATTATCCCCATAAACCTCCGAAATGGATTCATTAATAAATATGGGCAAATAGGTTTTTCCGGTTACTTTTGAAGTGTCAACATTTTTGAAAACAAATTCCATTCCTTTAAATAATTTGCTTTTCATCATGGCACTATCAATAGTGTTCATGTCAAATTCCACCTTTTCATATTTATCATATTGATATTGTTTGAACATTTTGAGACCATTCTTTCTTCTTCTTTCCCAAATTTTCTTCAAAATATCTAAAGCTGGATTATTCTTTTTGGAGGTTTTTCCAGAATATACAACCACTTCTTTCAAACTTTGACTATCGCTCAATATAACTTTGAAGTCATAGTTAACTCTGTTGGGAAGTTTTACTTCTTTGGTTGGGAAACCCATAAATGAAACTAGAATGGCTTCATAATTATCTGCCGATTCGATATAAAACCTTCCATCTTCATTGGATACAATTCCTATTTTGGAACCTTTGAAAGTAATATTTGCAAACGGAATTGGCTGATTAGTATTGTCTAAAACAATACCACTAACTTTGGTTTGAGCAATACCAAAAACTGGTATTAGTATAAATAATAGAATAAATATTTTTTTCATAGCTAATAAAAAAACCACGCAATGCGTGGTTTCAAATATAATAGAATTTTTTGTTACTTATACATTACTTTTTTCACCGCTTTTATAACATCAGTTGAGTTTGGCAACCACTCTTTTAGTAACGTTGGTGAATATGGTGCTGGTGTATCAGCAGTAGTAATTCTTTGAACTGGAGCATCTAGATAATCAAAAGCCTTATCTTGAACCATATAAGTAATTTCAGAAGCAACACTTGCAAATGGCCAAGCTTCTTCAAGCACAACCAATCGGTTTGTTTTCTTTACAGAATTGATAATTGCATCATAATCCATAGGACGAACAGTTCTCAAATCGATAACTTCACAAGAAATATTTTCTTTAGCTAGTTCGTCAGCAGCAATCAATGCTTCTTTGATAATTTTTCCGAAAGAAACAATTGTAACATCGTTTCCTTCTCTTTTTACATCAGCAACTCCTAATGGAATTGTATATTCTCCTTCTGGCACTTCGCCTTTATCTCCATACATTTGCTCACTTTCCATAAAGATAACTGGATCGTTATCACGAATGGCAGATTTCAAAAGACCTTTGGCATCATATGGTGTTGATGGAACAACTACCTTCAAACCAGGAGTATTTGCAAACCAATTTTCAAATGCTTGCGAATGTGTTGCAGCTAGCTGACCAGCAGATGCCGTTGGACCTCTAAAGACCATTGGCATTGGGAATTGACCTGCAGACATTTGACGCATTTTTGCAGCATTGTTAATTATTTGATCAATACCAACTAAAGAGAAATTAAAAGTCATAAATTCAACAATTGGTCGGCATCCATTCATAGCTGAACCAACAGCAATTCCTGCAAAACCTAATTCTGCAATAGGTGTATCAATTACTCTTTTTGGACCAAACTCATCGAGCATGCCTTTTGAAGCTTTGTAAGCACCATTGTATTCTGCTACTTCTTCACCCATCAGATAAATTGACTCATCGCGACGCATTTCTTCGCTCATCGCTTCAGCAATTGCTTCTCTAAATTGTATTGTTCTCATAATTCAAAATAAATTTTCGAATGGCAAAAATAAAAAAATTAAACTGATTTTGAGTAATTCTATACCTATTAAATATCATGATTTCATTGCTCATCATTTAGAATATCCACGAAATCGATTGAAATATGAAAAAATATTATGCATGCATATTAAAATTAGAAATTAATTTTATACTTTTACAGTCTTAAAATTTTAAAATTTATCAATAAAATGAAAATATTAGTTTGCATTAGCCATGTACCTGATACCACTTCCAAAATTAATTTTATCAATGGAGATACTGAATTTGACACAAATGGTGTTCAATATGTCATCAACCCTAATGATGAATTTGGTTTAACTAGAGCGATTTGGTTTCAAGAACAACAAGGCGCTAATGTTACAGTTGTAAATATTGGAGGTGCAGATACTGAACCAACTTTGAGAAAAGCTTTAGCTATTGGTGCTAATGATGCGATTAGAGTAAATGCAACACCTACAGATGGTTTTTATGTTGCAAAACAATTGGCAGAAGTAGTTAAAAACGGTAATTATGACCTTATAATTTGCGGAAAAGAGTCTCTAGATTACAATGGTGGAATGGTTCCAGGAATGCTTGCTGGACTTTTGAACTATAACTTTGTTAATTCATGCATCGATATTAAAATTGATGGGAACACTGCTAAAGTAACTCGAGAAATAGATGGCGGAAAAGAAACCGTTTCGGCTTCTTTACCTCTTGTAATTGGTGGTCAGAAAGGACTTGTTGAAGAAAAAGATTTACGCATTCCGAACATGAGAGGAATCATGACGGCTAGAACAAAACCTTTAACAAACATAGAGCCTACAACAGCAACAATTGCTTCTAAAGCTGTGAAATTTGAAAAACCAGCACCAAAATCTGCTGTGAAACTGATTAGTTCAGACAATCTAGACGAACTTATCAACCTTCTTCACAATGAAGCTAAAGTAATTTAATTTCAAATTAAAACATTAAAAATCATGTCATTATTAATATACGCAGAATCCTCTGAAGGTAAATTTAAAAAAGTAGCATTTGAATTAGCATCTTATGCAAAAAAAGTAGCTGAATCACTAGGTACAACTGTGACTGCTGTAACTGTAAACAATAACAACGTTTCTGATTTGTCAAAATATGGTGTTGACAAAGTATTGAAAGTTGCTAATGATAAATTATCTAATTTCAGTGCAAAAGCCTATGCTGATTTAATTGTAAAAGCAGCACAAAAAGAAAATTCTAAAATTGTTCTATTATCTTCAACTACTGATAGCTTATATCTTGCTCCACTAGTAGCTGTAGGTTTAGATGCTGGCTTTGCTTCAAATGTTATAGGATTACCAGTAAATATGTCACCTTTTCAAGTAAAAAGAAGTGCGTTTTCAAACAAAGCTTTCAATATTACTGAAATTGAAACTGACACAAAAGTTCTAGCATTAGCAAAAAATTCATTTGGCATTGTTGAAAATCAAAGTTCGTTGAGTGAAGAAAATTTTGAACCAACTCTTACTGATGCAGATTTTAATATCAAAATAGAATCTGTAGAGAAAGGTTCTGGAAAAGTAACTATTGCCGATGCAGATGTAGTAGTTTCTGGTGGTCGTGGACTAAAAGGTCCTGAAAACTGGGGAATGCTAGAAGAACTTGCTTCTGTACTTGGCGCTGCAACCGCTTGTTCTAAACCAGTTTCAGATTTAGGCTGGAGACCACATAGCGAGCACGTTGGACAAACAGGTAAGCCAGTAGCAACAAATCTTTATGTAGCTATAGGAATTTCTGGAGCTATTCAACATATTGCTGGAATCAATTCATCAAAAGTAAAAGTAGTCATCAATTCTGATCCTGAAGCTCCTTTCTTCAAAGTTGCCGATTATGGTGTAGTTGGTGATGCTTTTGAAATTGTACCAAAATTGACACAAAAACTTAAAGAATTTAAAGCTGCAAATTCTTAAAAATAACTAACCCTAACCCTAAAATAAGCTGTTCAACTTCAATGAGCAGCTTATTTTTTTTTGTTAAAAAAGTTTTTATAATTTGTGTGTAAAATTTATTGGCAAAGCCAAAAAAAACTTCGTAATTTGTGCTTTGACTTTACACAAAATAAAGAATGAGTTTAGTAAAACTTACTATAAAAGGAATATCATACAGCCAAACACAAAACGGTGCTTATGCATTGATATTGAATGAAGTTGATGGCGAAAGAAAATTGCCAATTGTTATTGGCGCATTTGAAGCTCAGTCTATTGCTATAGCACTTGAAAAAGAAATAAAACCGCCAAGACCTTTAACACATGATTTATTCAAAAGTTTTGCTGATAGGTTTGATATCGTTGTAAAACAAGTAATCATTCACAAACTAGTTGATGGAGTTTTTTACTCTAGCATTATATGTGAACGAGATAAAATAGAAGAAATTATTGACGCAAGAACATCAGATGCAATTGCTCTAGCATTACGTTTCAATGCTCCTATTTTTACATATAAAAATATTTTGGATAAAGCAGGAATTTATCTTAACAATCCTTCTGAAATAGAGAGCGAAAAAGAAGACGATGGCGTTTTATCTACTCCCGAAACATTTGGGTTAGATGATGAAGGAAATGAACCAAAAGAAGGATATTCAAAACTTAGTTTATCTGAATTGCATACTCTGTTGGAAAATGCTGTACAAGATGAAGACTATGAAAAAGCAGCTAGAATAAGAGACGAAATTTCGAAAAGAGAAAGCTAATTCAATTATAAATTGCAATGAAACAATACCACGACTTAGTAAAACACGTTTTAGAAAACGGTTGTCAAAAAGGCGACAGAACAGGAACAGGAACAAAAAGTGTTTTTGGCTACCAAATGCGATTTGATTTAGCTGAAGGTTTCCCTATGGTTACTACCAAAAAGCTTCATTTAAAGTCAATTATATACGAGTTGCTTTGGTTTCTAAAAGGAGATACAAACATTGGTTATCTTAAAGAAAATGGTGTTAAAATTTGGGATGAATGGGCTGATGAAAACGGCGATTTAGGTCCAGTTTACGGACATCAATGGAGAAATTGGAACAGTGAGGAAATTGACCAAATTACTGAATTGATAGAAACCCTAAAAACCAATCCTAATAGCAGACGAATGTTAGTTTCCGCTTGGAATCCATCGGTTTTGCCTGATACATCAAAATCTTTTTCAGAAAATGTAGCCAACGGAAAAGCGGCATTACCTCCATGCCATGCTTTTTTTCAGTTTTATGTAGCTGATGGTAAACTTTCTTGTCAATTATATCAACGAAGCGCTGATATTTTCCTTGGTGTTCCTTTTAATATAGCTTCTTATGCTCTATTAACAATGATGATTGCTCAAGTTTGCGGACTGCAAGTAGGTGAATTCATCCACACTTTTGGTGATGCCCATATCTACAACAATCATTTTGAACAGCTAGAATTACAACTCTCAAGAGAACCAAGACCTTTACCAAAAATGGTTTTGAATCCTGATGTGAAAAACATTTTTGATTTTACATTTGAGGATTTTACGCTATTGGATTACGATCCACATCCACATATTAAAGGAGAAGTAGCGGTTTAAAATAAAAAAATCCGTTATCAAATAATAACGGATTTTTAAACAAACAAACCAATAAAATTTATACAGTCACTACGCTGTTCTCAGAACCTGCGTAATCATTATATACATAACTATCTGCTTGAGGATCATTTACATAATCACCATCGACTAAGTACTTGAACTCATAGCTTGCATCTTTAGGTACTTCAAATAAACCTTTGAATGTTCCATTTTTTAATTTTGATAAAATTCCTGAATTTACATCCCAGTTATTAAAATCGCCAACAACAGCTGCAAATTTTGCATCTTTTGCTTCAATAGAAAAAGTCACTTTACATACTGGTTTAGCTTTCATGAATTGTTTCTTGATAGACATAACTATTTCATTTATAGATTACTGCAACAAAGTAAATTCATTTTTTAATACAATTTACATCCAATTGCATTTTTCACATATTCTTAGAAACTAATCTTTTTTTTAATCTAATTAGTAATTTAAAACCCATTTATTTTTCAATTTAAAATTAAGAAATCGATTTCTTATTAGAAATTCATTAATGACA
The DNA here is from genome assembly GCF_014642275.1 of Flavobacterium lutivivi. Taxonomy (GTDB): domain Bacteria; phylum Bacteroidota; class Bacteroidia; order Flavobacteriales; family Flavobacteriaceae; genus Flavobacterium; species Flavobacterium lutivivi. Next base: position 249,986 of record NZ_BMIM01000003.1, on the reverse strand, counting down.
GTTTTTTTATTTATAAAAATAAATCTTATATTTAAACCTAAAATTCATCGACTATGAACAGTGAACAACACGAATTGTATGAATATGCTCGAAAAAGAATAAAACAAAAAAAACTGCTTTATTATCATTTTGTTTTACTTTTTTTGGGAAGCATACTTCTTTTTGTTTCTAATAGATTTTTGAATATTTATCCTCAAACAAATTGGTGGATTTGGGCAGTTACTTTTTGGGTGTTTTTATTTGTTCTGCATTTTATAAAAGTTTTTATAACAGATAGCTTTATGAATAAAAACTGGGAAAGAGCACAAATTGACAAATTGATAATTCGCCAAGAGAAAAAAATTGAACAACTAAAAGCTGACATAGAAGCTGAAAAAATTAAACCTTAAAAAATAATGATTATTACTATTGCGGCTGTTGCTCAAAACAATGCTTTGGGCAAAGACAATGACTTGTTATGGCATTTACCCGATGATTTCAAAAGATTTAAGTCATTAACAACTGGTCATTACATTATAATGGGAAGAAAAACATTTGAAAGTTTTCCAAAACCATTGCCAAACAGAACGCATATAATTATAACTAGACAAAAAGAATATCCTGTTCCCGATAACTGTTTTGTGGCAAATAGCTTAACTAAAGCCATAGAAATGTGTCCAAAAAATGAGGACATTTACATCATTGGCGGTGGAGAAATCTATAAGCAATCTATGGATTTTGCAGATAAGTTAGAGATTACAAAGGTTCATCAATCATTTGATGCAGATACATTTTTCCCCGAAATAGATGATAACAAATGGAAACTTCATGAAGAAGTCTTTCATCCCGAGGATGAAAAACACAAATATAGCTTCAGTTTTTTGACGTATTTAAAAAAATAAAGATTTTAAATTTTTCTCAAAAAAATACTGAGTATTATAAATCAATAAATTTGAAATGATTGAACTATATTTGCGTAAAATTTGTTATGTCTAAAAACATCACTCCATATAAAGATTCTACGCTTGGCAAAAAGGAACAAGTAACCCAAATGTTTGACAACATATCTGGTAATTATGATGAGTTAAACAGGGTTATATCAATGGGAATTGATATAAAATGGCGTAAAAAAGTACTAAAACTAGTTGCCGACCAAAAACCAAAAACAATATTAGACATTGCTACAGGAACTGGTGATTTAGCCATTTTAATGGCAGAAACATCCGCAGAAAAAATCATTGGATTAGACCTTTCGAAAGGAATGTTGGAAATTGGCAATAAAAAAATTAAAGAAAAAAATCTTGACGATAAGATTGAGTTAATTGTTGGTGATAGTGAAAATATGCCTTTTCCTGACAATCATTTTGATGCAATAACAGTTTCCTTTGGAATTAGAAATTTTGAAAACCTTGAAAAAGGACTTTCAGAAATATATAGAGTTCTTAAACCAAATGGAATATTTGTTATTCTTGAAACATCTGTGCCAACCAAATTTCCATTCAAACAAGGATATTTTTGTTATACTAAATTGATACTTCCAATGATTGGGAAATTGTTTTCAAAAGATAAAAACGCCTATGGCTATTTATCCAGTTCGGCGGCAAATTTTCCATATGGTGAAAAATTAAATACTATTTTAAGAAAAGTTTCGTTTATAGATTGTGTTGCACTACCACAAACCATGGGTGTAGCAACCATTTATAAAGCAACGAAAAAATAATTTTTTGAAGAACATGAAAAAATTCTTTTCCTTTTTTTTACTGATTTTTGTGGCAACTGCCAACGCTCAATTTGGAAAAAGTGTTTTTTCGAAAGACCCAATTATCAACCTAGAAAACTTTGACAAACAAAGAGTTCATTGGGGTTATTTTTTGGGCTTTAGTACCTACGATTTTAAAACCGAATATAAAGTTCCTGGACAAGAAATAGATATTAAAGCCAATACAGGTTTCAATGTTGGACTAGTTGGTAACTTGAGACTTCACGAATATCTTGACCTCAGATTTGAGCCAGGACTTTACTACGGAAGTAGAACATTGACCTACTCTGGATTTACAAATCAAAGAGATGCACTTCGCGAAGTAAAAGCGACTTATCTTCATTTTCCTCTATTGTTAAAATTTTCTTCCTTAAGAACAGGAAATGTTCGACCATATATTGTTGGTGGATTGAGCACTACAATGAATCTTTCGAGCAATTCAAAATCAAAAGATGATAACTACGAACAAAAGTTCAGAGTAAAACAGTGGACACAAAACTATGAGTTGGGTTTTGGAATTGATTTATATTTTGAATATTTCAAATTTTCTCCATCCATTCGAGGAGTTTTTGGTTTGAACGATGAACTTATCAGAGATAATGACCCTAATAGTCCTTGGACGGGAAATATAAAATCGATGAAAACTAGAGCAGTTTTAATAAATTTTACTTTCCACTAATTATTTCTTTTAAACTCACTCAAGAAAATAGCCGTTGCTGTAGCTACATTTAAACTTTCTGTTTTTTGTATATTTCCAAATCTAGGAATGCTTAATTTATTTTTTATTAGCAATTCTATTTCTTTTGAAATTCCATTTGCTTCATTACCAAAAACTAGTATTGCTTCTTTAGGTAGTTGTGATTTGTAGATGTTTTCACCATCCATAAATGTTCCAAAAACTGGCAACTTTGTTTGATTTATAAAATCCTTTAAATTGCAATAATTTATATTGACTCTAGTTACTGAACCCATTGTTGCTTGGATAACTTTTGGGTTATACAAATCAACTGTTTCGTTTGAACAAACAATCTGTTCAACTCCAAACCAATCACATAGTCTGATTATAGTTCCAAAATTTCCAGGATCTCTAATATCATCCAAAACAATTACAATTCCTTTTTCCTGAATAGCTTTTGGTTTAATTATTTCAAAAATCCCCAAACAAGTACTAGGTGTGTTTAGCGCTGTTATTTTTTTCATTTCTGCTTCAGAAACTATTATAGTTTTGTCTTCAAAGCCATCAAAAACTTCTTTTTCCAAACAATATAATTGCTTTAGCTTAAAATTTGATTGCAACAATTCTTGTACTACTTTTACACCTTCAGCTAAGAAAAGACCATATTCTATTCGATACTTTTTTTGATGCAAAGAATTTATAAGCTTTATTTGGTTTTTACTAACCATAAAATAATGTATTTTTGAATTATAAATGCCATAGATTGAAACATCCTTTTGCAAAAATATCATTTATTCTCCTATTTGGACTAATTATAATTGGTTGTAATACAACAAAAAAAGTTCCAAATGGCAGGCAATTGCTAACCAACAACACCATATCTGTTGATAATGAAAAAGTAAAAACCGAAGAAATTGTTAATCAACTTTATCAAAAACAAAACTCTTCTATTCTTGGATACAGGCTACGCTTGAATTTATACAACCTAGCAAAAGAAAAAACAGATTCTATTTACAAAGCTAAATATCTAAATAATCCTGCTAAATATTACAGAAAAGCAAAATGGCTTTCAAAAAAACAAGTCAAAAGATTAGGACAATCTTTTTGGTATTCAGGTTTCCACAATTTCCTAAAAAAAACTGGTGAAGCTCCAGTAATATTAGACACTGCCAGTTCTAGAAAATCATTAACCAGATTAAAGTCATATTATTTTAACAAAGGATATTTTGATGTAAAAGGTGAATTTAAAGTAGATAGTATTGCCTCAAAAAAAGCTAAACTGAACTATACGCTCACAAAAGGAAAACCATATATAATTGATTCTATAACCCGAAACATTACGAGTAAACCTTTGGATTCAATATATGAATTGAAAAAAAACGCCTCGTTTATAAAAAAAGGAGAACAATTTGATACAAAAAATTTTGATGAAGAACGCAGAAGAATTACTTCAGATTTTAGAGATAATGGCGCATTCTATTTCCAACAAAACTATGTGAATTTTGAAATAGATACAACTGCAAAAAATCACCATCCAAAAATACATCTCAACATAGAAGATCAGATTATTAGAACAGAAGACAGTACAACTACAGCTTCGTTTAAACTTTACAAAATAAGCAAAGTAAATGTCTATACTGACCATAATGCAAATAATGCTAACACTCCTGTAAAAGACAGTGTGAATTACAACAACTTTACGCTTTATAGCATTAACAAATTAAAATACAAACCCAAAGCGATAACTGACGGTATTTTTGTAAATGCAGGAAACTATTTTTCTGACTCTAGAAATGTCATCACATCAAGATATTTGAGTAATCTGAAAGTTTTTAACTACCCATTAATTCAATATACTGAAGACCCAAAAAATCAAAATAGTCTGATTGCCAATATCTATTTGACCCCAAGAAAAAAATACACTTTTGGTTTCAATACAGATTTTACACATTCAAACATTCAAGATTTTGGTATCACAGGTTCAACTTCTTTACTTATCAGAAACGTATTTAATGGTGCTGAAACTTTTGACCTAGGATTTAGAGGTAATATTGGTTCCTCAAGAGACTTGGCAAATCCAAGTAATTCCTTTTTCAACATCTCAGAAATTGGTATAGATGCTAAGTTGAACTTTCCTAGAATATTTTTCTTTTTCAATACAGACAAAATTATTCCTAAAAGAATGATTCCATTTACAACTATCAGTATAGGTTTTGCTAAACAACGAAACGTTGGTCTTGATAAACAAAATTTTACCAGTTCATTTTCATACAATTGGACACCAAAGAGAAATACAACTTTCAAGTTTGATTTATTTAACGTTCAATTTGTAAAAAACCTAAATCCAGGCAATTATTTTAATATATACAAATCATCATACAATGCTGTAAATGAAATTTCTCAAAACTACAATGTCAATCCAGCTTACTACGATACTGATGGAAATCTAATCATAGAAGATGGTGTTTTTGGTTTTATGAATGATGCTTTTACTGATACAAACATGGGAGTTTCTGATAATGATTTGAAATCAATATTAAGCATCCTAGAGCGCCGAGTTCGATTGACAGAAAATAATTTGATTTTTGCTTCGAGTATTTCCTTTACAAAAACATCTAAAAAAGATTTATTGGATAATGATTTTTATAGTTTTAAAGGAAAATTAGAATCTGCTGGAAATGCTCTATCATTATTTGCCCGAATTTCGAAACAATTGCAAAATCAAGGTGGTGCAAATACTATTTTTGGAGTTGAATATTCGCAATATATCAAAACAGAATTCGAATTTATCAAGCATTGGAGTTTAATTAAAAACGCAGTTTTTGCAACAAGGACATTTTTTGGAATTGCTATTCCTTATGGAAATTCAAATAGTATTCCATTCTCTCGAAGTTACTTTGGTGGTGGTTCAAATGATATTAGAGCATGGCAATCTTATGGACTAGGACCAGGAAGAAGCCAAAGTATTTTGGATTTCAATGAAGCAAACATGAAAATATCCTTGAGTGCCGAAATGCGTTTTAAAATGTTTGGAAAACTAAACGGAGCCATTTTTGCCGATGCAGGTAATATTTGGAATGTTCTTGACAATACGACATTAGAAACTGCTAAATTTTCTGGATTAAAATCATTGAAAGATACAGCTTTGGGAACTGGATTTGGATTTAGATATGATTTTAATTTCTTTGTTATTAGATTTGATTTAGGATTTAAAACTTATAATCCAGCGCTCGAGGAAAACAATCGTTGGTTAAAAGAAATGCGTTTCGACAAATCGGTTTTAAATATTGGAATAAATTATCCTTTCTAATTTTAGAAATTCATATTTTTGTATTCTTAAACTAAAAAACAACATAAAATGGCTCATAATATTAAACCAGGTGTAGCTACTGGCGATGAAGTTCAAAAAATCTTCAACTATGCAAAAGAAAAAAGATTTGCTCTTCCTGCCGTAAACGTGATTGGTTCAAGCACTATAAACGGAGTTTTGGAAACAGCCGCTAAACTTAATGCGCCTGTAATTATACAATTTTCAAATGGTGGAGCAGCTTACAACGCTGGAAAAGGTCTTTCAAACGAAGGTCAAAAAGCTGCAATTCTTGGTGCAATAGCTGGTGCAAAACATATTCATACTCTTGCAGAAGCCTATGGCGCAACTGTAATTCTTCACACTGACCATTGTGCAAAAAATTTATTACCATGGATTGATGGTTTGCTTGATGCTTCTGAAAAACATTTTGCTGAAACAGGAAAACCTCTTTTTTCTTCACACATGATTGACCTATCTGAAGAACCAATTCATGAAAATATTGAAATCTGCAAAGAATATTTGAAAAGAATGAGTAAAATGGGTATGACTTTGGAAATCGAGCTAGGAATTACTGGAGGTGAAGAAGATGGAGTTGACAATTCTGATGTTGATAGTTCAAAACTTTATACTCAACCAGAAGAAGTTTCTTATGCCTATGAAGAGCTCATGAAAGTTTCTCCAAGATTTACTATTGCAGCGTCTTTTGGTAACGTTCATGGAGTTTATAAGCCAGGAAATGTTAAACTTACGCCGAAAATATTGAAAAACTCTCAAGATTATGTTCAAAAGAAATTCAACACAGGACATAACCCAGTAGATTTTGTTTTTCATGGTGGTTCTGGTTCTACGCTTGAAGAAATTAGAGAAGCTATCTCTTATGGTGTAATAAAAATGAACATTGACACCGATTTACAATTTGCATTTACAGAAGGAATAAGAGATTATATCACAAAAAATATTGATTATCTAAAAACTCAAATTGGTAACCCAGAAGGTCCAGATGCTCCAAACAAAAAACATTACGACCCAAGAAAATGGGTTCGTGAAGGTGAAATTACTTTCAACAAAAGATTGGAACAAGCATTCGCTGACTTGAATAACGTTAACACACTTTAGTATTTTTTAGAATTAACTGATAACTGAACACTGATAACCGAATACTGAAATTATGGCTTGGTTTAAAAGAACTGCAAAAGGAATTCAAACGCCTACCGAAGAAAAAATGGATGTACCAAAAGGATTGTGGTACAAATCTCCAACAGGAAAAATCATCGATCAAGATGAATTGGCAAAAAATCTTTGGGTAAGCCCAGAAGATGAATTCCATGTTAGAATAGGTAGTAAAGAATATTTTGAAATATTATTTGACTATAATCAATTCAAAGAATTAGATGCAAATATCACATCAAAAGACACACTCAAGTTTGTTGATACAAAAAAATATTCTGACAGACTAAAAGAAGTAATGGATAAAACCAAACTAAAAGATGCTGTTCGTACTGCTGTTGGAAAATCAAAAGGAAAAGATTTAGTTGTATGTTGTATGGATTTTGCCTTTATTGGTGGTTCAATGGGAGCAGTTGTTGGTGAAAAAATTTCGAGAGGAATAGATTATTCTATCAAGAATAAAGTACCTTTTGTAATGATATCAAAATCTGGTGGAGCAAGAATGATGGAAGCTGCATATTCGTTGATGCAATTGGCAAAAACCTCTGCAAAATTGGCTCAGCTTGCTGAAGCAAAAGTTCCATACATATCACTTTGTACTGACCCAACTACTGGAGGAACAACTGCTTCCTATGCTATGCTTGGCGACATCAATATTGCTGAACCTGGCGCATTAATTGGTTTTGCTGGACCAAGAGTGGTGAAAGATACGACCGGAAAAGATTTGCCAGAAGGTTTCCAAACTGCTGAGTTTGTATTAGAACACGGTTTTCTTGATTTTATAACACCAAGAAAAGAGCTCAAAGACAAAATAAATCTTTATATAGATTTGATTTTAAATCAAGATATTAGATAAAAAAAAGATTGCCAATTGGCAATCTTTTTTTTGCTTTTATTTTTAATTACATTCCGCTTCTAATAGCTTCGACTGGATCAAGATTGGAAGCACTAATCGCAGGAAGAATTCCAGATATAATTCCTACTCCAATAGACAATAGTGTTCCTAGCATTATGTTTGAAAAACTCAGTACAAACTCAAAATCTAGCGCAGATGTTAAAATCACTGAGAGTAACCAAACAATTATCAATCCAATAATTCCTCCAATTACACAAAGCACAATGGCTTCAAATAGAAATTGAAAAAGTATAAATTTATTTTTTGCCCCAAGCGATTTTTGAATCCCTATTAAGCTTGTTCTTTCTTTAACCGACACAAACATAATATTCGCAATTCCAAAACCTCCAACTAAGAAAGAAAATCCAGCAATTACCCAACCTATAATATTCATTTGTGAAATAATAGCATCTATTTGATCTGTTGCTCCTTTTAAAAGGTTAACAAAAAAATTGTCTATTTCTCCCGATTTTAAACCACGTTTAACTCTTAATTTTTGAATTAGTTCTGCTTTGATGTCTTCGAGCTCCACATCTTTTGTGGGTTTAATCAAAATTAATGGCGTAAATTGTGGATTATTGTCGCCGAACATTCCTCTAATCTTATTTACAGGAATATAAATTGTTGTATCAGGATTTGGACCAAAACTCACCATTCTATCACCTACTTTTTTAAGAACACCAATAACAACAAAACGTTGTCCATACAAACGAATTTCTTTATCTATAGGGCTTTCATTTTCAAATAAAGATTCCGCAATCTCACTACCGATTATTATTACATTTCTACCAGAATTTGATTCTTGTTCATTAAAAAATCTACCATCTTTAAAATCTAGTTTTTCTACATCAGCATATTCAAAAGTACAAGGTTTCACACTCACAGAACTTGCAGTTTTATCTAGATACTTAATGTTTTCATTATTGGTAAATAGCTGATAGGTTATTGCTTCAACTCCGTCTAAATTGCTTTTTAAAAAATTATATTCATCAAAAGTTACATCAGGAAATTGTTCAACTTTCCAATCAGGAACTTCAGATGGACCAAAACAATATTTGAATAAAAATATAGAACGATTATCTAATCCAGAGATATCAGATTTTATTTTTTTGTCTAAAGAATCTACAGCCGTTAATACTGCAATAATTGAAAAAATACCAATGGTTACACCCAACAATGAAAGCATGGTTCTCAACTTGTTGTTTCGCAAAGCATTCATTGCAAAGGCAAAACTTTCTTTCAATAATCTAAAATAGAGTATCATGCAATTGGTTTTTTTAAGAAATATAAATTTCAGTGAATTTATGAAATTATAAAAAATATTCTAATATGTAGTTGTTTCTTATTTTTTGTTACAAAAACTACTTGAAATTTGGTGTTAAAAAAACTACTTTTGCACCTCGAAACACACAACAAAAAAATCATGACAAAGAAAATTAATTCAGCTTTAATTTCCGTTTTTTCAAAAGACGGATTGGAGCCAATTGTTCGAAAACTACACGAACATCAAGTGGTAATTTATTCAACTGGAGGTACAGAAGAATACATCAAAAATCTTGGGATTCCTGTTGTTCCTGTAGAAGATGTAACTTCTTATCCATCAATACTTGGTGGTAGAGTAAAAACATTGCATCCAAAAATTTTTGGAGGAATTCTCAACAGACAAGAAAACTCGAAAGATATTGAAGAGATGAAAGAATTTGAAATTCCTCAAATCGATTTGGTAATTGTTGATTTATATCCTTTTGAAAAAACGGTTGCTTCTGACGCGTCAGAAAATGATATTATCGAAAAAATTGATATTGGTGGTATTTCTCTAATTAGAGCTGCGGCTAAGAATTTCAAAGACACCGTAATTATTCCTTCAATGGATGATTATACCTATTTCTTAGAAATAATTTCAAACCAAAATTGTGAAACAAACTTAGAGCAAAGAAAACATTTTGCTACAAGAGCTTTTCATATTTCGTCGCATTATGACACCGCTATTTTCAATTATTTCAATACTGAACAAACTTACTACAAAGCTAGTATTGAAAACGGACAAGTGCTTCGCTATGGAGAAAACCCTCATCAAAAAGGATTTTTCTTTGGCGATTTTGATAAAATGTTTACTAAACTGCATGGAAAAGAATTGTCATACAATAATTTACTAGATGTTGATGCTGCTGTAAATCTAATTTTAGAGTTTAAAAATGATAACCCAACTTTTGCTATATTGAAACACAACAATGCTTGCGGATTGGCGACAAGAAACAGCATGAAAGAAGCATACATTGCAGCATTAGCCTGTGATCCTACATCTGCTTTTGGTGGCGTTTTGATTGCAAATGGAAAAATTGACATTGAAACAGCAAAAGAAATAAACAGTCTTTTCTGTGAAGTTGTAATAGCTCCAAGTTTTGATAATGAAGCAATTTCTATTTTACAAGAAAAGAAAAACAGGATAATCCTTCAACACAATGATGTTGAATTGCCAAATATGCAAGTAAGAACTTGTTTAAACGGCTTATTAGTTCAAGAAAGAAACAACATTACAGACAATAAAACAGCATTAAAAAACGTTACTATAACAGAACCTACATCACAAGAAGTTGAAGATTTAATTTTTGCTTCAAAAATATGTAAAAACACAAAATCGAATACAATTGTTTTAGCAAAAAATGCTACATTAGTAGCATCGGGAACAGGACAAACATCGAGAGTTGACGCTTTGAAACAAGCTATTGAAAAAGCAAATTCTTTTGGATTTGGATTAAACGGCGCTGTAATGGCAAGTGATGCTTTTTTCCCGTTTCCAGATTGTGTTGAAATAGCACATCAAGCAGGAATTAGTGCTGTTATACAACCTGGTGGTTCTATAAAAGACGATTTGAGTATAGATTATTGCAATCAAAATAAAGTTGCAATGGTATTTACAGGAACACGTCATTTTAAACATTAATTTGTTTACCTTTGTGCGTTAAAATTTTATAAAATATTTAAACCCTTAATAAAGTATGGGATTTTTTGATTTCATGACCGAGGATATCGCAATTGACCTTGGTACCGCTAATACACTAATCATACATAACGATAAAGTAGTTATTGATAGTCCATCAATTGTTGCTCGTGACAGAATAACCGGGAAGATTATTGCTGTTGGGAAAGAAGCAAACATGATGCAAGGTAAAACACATGAAAACATAAAAACCATACGACCTCTTAAAGATGGTGTTATTGCAGATTTTGATGCATCTGAAAAAATGATAAATTTATTTATCAAAAGTATTCCTGCATTAAAGAAAAAAATGTTTACTCCAGCTTTGCGAATGGTTGTTTGTATTCCATCTGGAATTACCGAAGTAGAGATGCGTGCAGTAAAAGAAAGTTGTGAACGCGTAAACGGAAAAGAAGTTTACCTAATTCATGAACCAATGGCTGCGGCAATAGGTATAGGAATTGACATTATGCAACCAAAAGGAAACATGATTGTTGATATAGGTGGAGGAACTACAGAAATTGCTGTGATTGCTCTTGGTGGAATTGTTTGTGACAAATCGGTGAAGATTGCTGGTGATGTTTTTACAAACGATATCGTTTACTACATGAGAACTCAACATAACCTTTTTGTTGGTGAAAGTACCGCTGAGAAGATTAAAATCACAATCGGTGCTGCTACTGATGACTTAGAAACACCACCAGATGACATGTCTGTTCAAGGTAGAGATTTGCTTACAGGTAAACCAAAACAAGTTGAAGTTTCGTATAGAGAAATAGCCAAAGCTTTGGATAAATCAATTCAAAGAATTGAAGATGCTATCATGGAAACTTTATCACAAACACCACCAGAACTAGCAGCAGATATTTATAATACTGGTATTTATCTTGCAGGTGGTGGTTCAATGCTTAGAGGATTAGATAAACGAATTTCACAAAAAACCGACCTTCCAGTTTTTATTGCAGAAGATCCTTTGAGAGCTGTAGTAAGAGGAACAGGAATGGCGTTGAAAAACATACCAAGATTTAGAAGTATTTTAATAAAATAAATTCAAGAGTTAATAAAAATAAATTCCAAATTCCATTTTTTTTTATACATTGGAGTTTGGAATTTAATCGTTAAAAAATTAATTTTTTACAATGCAGCAGATATTTAGCTTTCTATTTAAAAACAGTTATCGAATACTGTTTTTGCTGCTATTGTTCCTTTCGCTAGGTTTAACAATTCAATCACATTCCTATCATAAAAGTAAAATAATTAGTTCTGCAAATTTTTTTACTGGTGGAATTTATCAACGTATAAACAACGTAAACGAATACTTCAATTTAAAATCTCAAAATGATGAGTTAGCAAAAGAAAATGCTAGATTAAAAACCATTCTTTTCAATCTAAAAGATACGACTAAGCTCCATTTTCCCGATAGTATATTAGGCGTAAAAAAGAATCAATTGATTGTTTCTAAAGTCATTCATAACTCATACAATGTTCATGAAAATTTCTTAACAATAAATACAGGCTCAAAATCTGGAATTAAAACAGATATGGGTGTAATCAATAGCGCTGGAATTATTGGTATTGTAGATAAAGTATCTCCAAATTATGCTACAGTGATAAGTATTTTGAACATACAGTCGAAAATAAATGCTAAAATCAAAAAATCAAATCACTTTGGTTCATTAATTTGGAATGGTAAAAACACTGGTTATGTTCAACTTATAGATGTTCCTAGGCTTGCAGGCGTGAGAAAAGGTGATACTATTGTAACTGGTGGACAATCGCATATTTTTCCAGAGAATATTGGCATTGGGACTATTGACAAAGTCTATGTAGATAACGAAACAAATTATTATACTCTTGATGTAAAATTATTTAATGACATGACAAATTTAGGTTATGTATATATCATCAAAAGCAAAGATCGAGAAGAGATAATCAACTTAGAAAAACAATCAAAAAAAGATGAATAGTGCTCTTATATGGAATATTGCCCGTTTCATCCTTTTGTTGATGGCTCAAGTGTTGATTTTTAACCGAATCAATTTATTTGGATACATCAACCCATTTCCATATATACTTTTTATTATTCTTTATCCTGTGAATGGGAACAGATATGGACTTCTTCTATCTAGTTTTTTTCTTGGATTAATAATGGATATGTTCTGCAATTCTGGTGGTGTACATGCTGCTTCATGCTTAATTTTAGCCAATTATAGACCTTATATTTTTAAATTTTCATTTGGTTTAAGTTATGAATATCAAACAGTAAAGCTAAATGATGTTTTGACACCTGAACGATTTTCATTTATATTAATTGCCGTAGTTCTTCATCACTTTACATTATTTATACTCGAGATTTTCAGTTTTTATTTTATTTGGGATATAATCGAAAGAACGATTTTAACAACCCTTTTTACTCTGATAACTTGTATCATTATTATTTACACCATTAAGCCAAGTAAACGATGAGAAAAGTGCTTTTCCCAACGGTTATTTTTATTGCAACAATTCTAATTGTAGCAAGGATTTTTTATCTTCAAATAATAGATGATAGTTTCAAATTAGCATCAGACAATAATGCAATAAAAATTAAATATGATTATCCAGAAAGAGGTTATATTTATGATAGATATGGCAAATTATTGGTCGCTAATCAACCTTCTTATGACATCATGGTGATACCAAAAGATATCAAAGAACTCGACACCACAGAGTTCTGCTCTTTATTGAATATCACCAAAGAAGATTTTTTAAAAAAAATTGCAAAAGCAAAAATATACAGTCCTAGATTACCATCAGTTTTTCTACCTCAACTCAACAAACTAGAGTATGCTGCATTTCAAGAAAAGCAAAGAAAATTTCAAGGATTTTATATTCAAAAACGTTCGCTGCGTGATTATCAGGTAAATTATGGCGCAAATGTTTTTGGATTTATTACGCAAGTAAACGATAATATTATCAAAAAAAACAAGTACTACAACAGCGGTGATTTGATAGGAAAACAAGGTGTTGAAGAAAGTTATGAAGAAATTCTTCGTGGAATAAAAGGTGTAAAATATATTCAAAAAGACAAATACAATAGAGAAATTGGCAGTTATAAAGAGGGAAAATATGATACTGTCGCTGTACAAGGAAAAGATATTCACCTAACCATCGATGCAGAATTACAAAAGTATGGAGAAGAATTAATGGTTAACAAACGTGGTGGAATTGTAGCTATTGAACCAAAAACAGGAGAAATTCTTGCATTAGTAACTGCTCCATCATATGACCCAGCAATTCTTGTAGGCAGACAAAGGTCAAAAAATTATACAATGCTTTATAACGACTCTATCGCCAAACCACTTTATGACAGAGGATTATTAGCAGAGTACACACCAGGTTCGCCTTTTAAAATATTAACAGGATTAGTCGCTTTACAAGAAGGCGTAATTGACGAAAACACAACATTTTTTTGCCGTCATGGTTTTAGTTATGCTCCTGGAAGATTTATGAAATGCCACTGCCATGGAGGCGCATTGCAGCTACATAGAGGAATCTATGAATCATGTAATACTTATTTTTCTAGTTCATACATGGCTACAATCAATAAGTATAAAAAGCCTGCCGATGGTGTTGATGTTTGGAGTAATCACTTGAAAAGTTTTGGGCTTGGCCAATTTATGGGTTATGATTTACCTACTGGAAGAAAAGGAAAGATTCCAACATCTAAAACATATAAACGAATGTATCCTGGTTGGGGTTGGTCTAGTAAAACTATTGTTTCTAATGCAATTGGACAAGGTGAAGTCTTGATGACGCCTATTCAATTAGCAAATATGATTGCTACCGTTTCAAACAAAGGATATTATTACACTCCACATATTATAAAGAGCATTAAAGGTCAAATGATTGACAAAAAATATCGAACAAAACATGTCACAACAGTTGATAAAAAATATTTTGATCCCGTTATTAGTGGCCTTTTTGATGTTTATAATTTTGGTACAGCACACGGATTGAATGTTGAAGGAATTGACATTTGTGGTAAAACGGGAACTGCTGAGAATTTTGCGAAAATTAACGGGAAAAGAGTTAAACTTCAAGATCATTCCATTTTTGTTGCATTTGCCCCAAAAGATAATCCAAAAATTGCAATTGCGGTTTTTGTTGAGAATGGATATTGGGGAGCAAGATGGGCAGGTCCAATAACAAGTTTAATGATTGAAAAATACATTAAAAGAAAAATCACAAGAAAAGATCTTGAAAAAAGAATGCTAGAAGGAAGTTTACAAGGCGAATACAACAAATATTATGCAAAACCAATTATTGACACATTAATTAAAAAAGATATCGTTGTTCCTGAAGTGATAGCAGCAGATGCTAATAAAGAAAGTAAAAAAGAAGAAGAAGTAACAGTTCCTGAAAACAAAACTGAATAAGGAAAATGAAGAACCAAAGTATTTCAAATAATCTTGATTGGATAAGTGTAATCATCTACTTTATTCTGGTAGTACTAGGATGGTTGAACATTTATTCTTCTTCATTATCATCAATTGAAGGTGAATCTTCAATTTTTGATGTTTCTCAAATTTATGGAAAACAATTTCTTTTCATTCTTTTTACAATTCCCATTATTTTTAGTGTCATGGCTATCGACGCCAAATTTTATGAAAAATATGCAATCATAATTTTTGCAATTTCACTGTTGTCGCTTGCAGGTCTTTTTGTAGCAGGTAAAACTATTGCTGGACAGCGTTGTTGGTATGCGATAGGAAGTTTTACATTGCAACCATCAGAGTTTGCAAAAGCTGCAACCGCACTTGCATTAGCAAAATATCTTAGCGATGTTCAGGTCAACTTAAAGGATTTCAATAGGCAAGTTCAAGCATTAATGATTATCGGTTTACCAGTTATGCTTATTCTTCCTCAACCCGATCCAGGAAGTGCTTTGATTTATTCGGTTTTTATCTTAGTACTATATAGAGAAGGATTGCCTGCATGGTATATTTGGACAGGTTTTATTACTATTCTACTCTTTGTACTAGCATTAATTTTGAAACCTATCGTTTTAATTTTATTATCATTAATGGTAATCATCTTTGTTTACTACAGAAGCCGATTTGTAGATAGAAACTGGATTTTGAGTGCTATTATTTTTGTTCTAATATCAGGTTTTGTATTCTCAGTAGATTATGTTTTTCACAACGTTTTTAAACAGCATCATAGAGATCGTTTCAACATACTTTTGGGAAAAGAAGTTGACATGAAAGGTGTTGGCTACAACACAAATCAATCAGAAATAGCTATTGGTTCTGGTGGTTGGTTTGGCAAAGGCTATCTAGAAGGAACACAAACTAAAGGAGGATTTGTTCCAGAGCAACACACCGATTATATTTTTACAACTGTTGGCGAAGAATGGGGTTTCCTAGGTTCAATATTTATAATTATTCTTTTTGTAAGTCTATTTATTAGAATAATATATTTGGCGGAAAGGCAAAAGACAAAGTTTAGTCGAGTCTATGGCTACTGTGTTGCTGGTATATTATTTATCCACTTTTTTGTTAATATAGCAATGGTAATTGGAATTTTCCCAACAATTGGAGTTCCGCTTCCATTTTTTTCTTATGGTGGTTCTGGACTTTGGGGATTTACGATATTGCTGTTTATCTTCCTGAAAATGGATGCTAATAAAGTAAACGAATGGTAGTTAATTAAAACTCCAATCTTTATAATCAGAAGATTTTTCAACTTTATTTTCAAGAATATCATTCAATTTTGGGAAAAAATCTTGTTTTGAAAGCTCTTCAATCTTATCAACGCTAACAACAAACTTATAAAGTGGTTGATTCGATTCCTGATGTGGTATTAGAAAGGCAATCATTTTCATATCATTAGAATTTCCTCTTGCTATAATTTTATAAAAGTAATTGGGCACAGCTACTTTTTCATAGCCAATTGTTTTTAAATTTTCATTCAGAATACCACCAGAAACAACATATACTTTTTCATATTTTGTTGCCCAATACCTAACTTTTTCTTCCAATCTGTTCCAAACACCATCATTAAAATTATGTTTTTGAGGAGAAACATTTGAAGTTAGGAAAGTATCATAATATGCCTTTTTCGAAAATTTCATATCACCAGCTGGGCAAAGGTGTCCTTTATCATAACCAGAATTTTTATAGTTTTTCCAATCAGCCGAATGAGTAGAAACCATTTTATCATCAGTAAAAAAAGGTCTTTTAAAACTATTGTATTTGATATATGATTCCTTTAAAACATAGGCTACCCAATCTGCTTGTTCATATTTTTCATTATAGGACAAGGTATAAAAATCATGTTTGACTATTTGGTTTTTTGATTTTTTGGGGAGAAAATCAAAATAACCATTATTTTCCAAAGTTTTATTTTCATCTATTGCTAAACTCTGTGAAGAATTTTCTACATTCTCCTTTTTGCAAAAAGAAAATTTTGTTAAACAAAACACCGCAAAGACTGATATTAATAGTGTTTTTTTCATAACTTTATGTTTTAAATCTTTCTTGTAAAGATATATTACTAATCTCAAATAAATTAAACATGATGAAAGGAAAGTTATTTTTAGCTGCATTTGCATTGATTGGATTTCAATTAGCAAAAGCTCAAGAAGTTACCACAGCAATGGACTCTATTAAAACGAAAGAAGTTGAATTACAAAAGCAAAAAGATGCTGAAAAAGCTCAATTGGAACAAAAGTTAAAAGAAGACAAACAGGCTTATAAAGAAGAAAAAGAAAGAGAAAAAGAAGCAGAGAAAGCAGAAAAAGAGAAAAAAAGGCTTGAAAAAGAACAGAAAAAATTTGAAAAAGAACAAAATCGTATTGCTTCAGCCGAAAAATCACTTGCAAAACTTAAAGATAAGCAATCAAAAGAGATGAAAAAGCTTGACAAGATGCAAGAAAAATTTTCAAGGAATAGGGCTAAAGGCAAAATGACACCAGTAGAAATTGAAAAAGAAAATCTCAACATCACAAAACAACAATTAAAAATAAAAGAATTGGAAGAAGATGTTGCTAAAGCAGAAAAAAAATTAAGTAAATTAAGATAGTTAAAAGCGGAAAATAAATTTTCCGCTTTTTTATTTAGCTATTCTATTTATATATATTTATCAAACTAATCTTAACTATTTAAAATTATAAAAAAATTATTTTGTTATTTGTTGCTGCTCTAACTTTGGGTGGAACATTTGTATCGTGTTCTAGTGATGATGACTCAGCTTCATTAATTGGAAAATGGGCTTTTTACAAAACTGGTGGAACTGTAAGTGGTAATGAGATATTAACAGATTATGAAAACTACTGCTCTACAAAAAGAGATTATATAGAATTCAAATCTGATGGTACTGCAGTTACCCACTACTTTAACAGCGATTGTTCCGAAGAAACATATTCATCTACCTATACCAGAAGTGGTAACACAATTACTTTAGGTACAGAAAGTCCAGAAACAGCAACTATTTTGCAATTAACAGGAAGCACATTAAAAGTAAAATATACTGATGAAGACTTTCCTGATGGTTATGGAATAACTGTTTTCCAAAAAATAAATTAAAAAAAAGCCTCGTTTTAAACGAGGCTTTTTTATTTATGATTTAATTAGCTTTTCTGATTTTACTTTTGAAGTCAATCCTTTTTCAGTTCCATTCTTCATGTCATTCAGAATATGAAGAGATTCTTCTACATAAACATCTTTTGAAAGACTCTCATGCCATCTATCTCTTTTTTCTTTTAGAACTGGATCGTCTTTTACTTTTTCATCTTCATAAGGCAGTGAATAGAAAGTTAAAGAGTTTTTATAATCATTAATAGGTTTGTACTTTTTATTTTTTTCTTCCAAAGCTTTTTGTTCAGCTTTGAATTTATCAATATTCAAACTGTAAACATCTTCTTTGTTTCTATCGTCTAACCATTTTGCATTATCTGCAATCAGCTGCATTTGAGGGTTATTTTGCATTCTAAGTTTGCTCTGCTTTACAGCAAAATCATAGTTGCTTTGTTTGTTCCAAACCTTATAATCAGCTGGATCAATTTTATCCCAAGGCATTGCATTATCAACATCTTTTTCTCCCATTTTTAAATATTCATATTTATCAGGCATAACAATGTCGCTCTTAACTCCTTCTCTTTGTGTTGAACCACCATTAATTCTGTAGAATTTTTGAGTTGTTGTTTTTAATGCTCCCAAATCTCCATAAGTGCTTCCACGAACAAACTGGTTCAAATCAATTACATTTTGTACAGTTCCTTTGCCATAAGTTTGTTTACTGCCTACAATAACGGCTCTTTTATAATCTTGCATTGCGGCAGCAAGTATTTCTGATGCCGAAGCCGAAAACTCATTGGTCATTATCACTAATGGTCCATCCCATTGTACTTTTGGGTCTTTATCAAATAAAACTTCTTTTCTTCCAGCAGCAGACTTAATTTGAACAATTGGTCCTTGATCTATAAATAATCCTGCAATATCAACAACTGTTTTCAAAGAACCTCCACCATTATCTCTAACATCCATTACAATTCCCTGTACACCAGCTTCTTTCAATCGTTCTACTTCTTGAGCCACATCTTTTCCTGCATCGCGTGCATCTTTATTTTCAAAATCTATATAGAATTTTGGCAGATAGATAATACCGTATTTGTTGCCATCAATATCAACTACGCTAGATTTTACGTAAGTTTCCTCAATCTCAACTTCATCTCTGATGATAGAGATTACTTTGATTGAACCATCAGCTTTTTTTACTGTTAATCTAACTTCTGTACCTTTTGGTCCTTTTATTTTTTTAACAACATCGTCCAATCTCATTCCAACCACTTCAACAGGTTCATCTTTGCCTTGGGCTACTTTCAAAATAACATCACCTGCTTCCAGTTGTTTTCCTCTCCATGCTGGTCCGCCAGAAATTAACTCAGAAATCTTTGTAAAATCATTTTCTTTTTGAAGTCTAGCGCCAATTCCTTCAAGCTTTCCACTCATGCTAACATCAAAACGTTCCTTTTCGTCAGGAGCAAAATAGGATGTGTGTGGATCGAAGCGAGATGAAATTGCATTTATATAAACTGAAAACCAGTCTTCTCTATCTAAATCTTTTATGAAATTGAAGTTATCATTCAATGATTTTAGAGTGCTTTCTCTTGTTTCTTTTTCTAGCTGTTCAAATGACTTTGGTGCTTCTTTTTTGTCAGTATCTTTATTTTTTGCTTTTTCTTCTTCAATCTTTTGCTTTTCTACCAATGAAGACAAAGCTGAAAGTTTTACTTGTAAACGCCATCTTTCTTTCAATTCATCTTTCGTTTTTGCATAAGGCATTTTCTCATAATCGGTGTTTATCGATTCGTCTTTTTTATAATCAAAAGGATTTTCAAGAGCTACTTTGTAATACTCTTTACTTTCTGCCATTCTTTGCATTAGTCTATTATAAGTTAAATCAAAAAATGACAATTCTTTATTTTTGATTTGGTCATCAATTTGCAACTCATATTTCGAGAATTCATCAATGTCTGACTGTAGAAAAAATCTTTTTGATGGATCTAATGCTTCAATGTAATCCTTGTAAACACCTTTTGAGAAAGTATCATCTATAGGTGCAGGATTATAATGTCCTTTTTCGATAACAAAAGTTAATAATTCAAGCAACATTTTGTCCTTTTCAGGATCAGATGCTTTTTCTCTAGGAATAAAACTCCATAATGCTACAGAAATTGCTGCAACAATTATAATTACTTTATAATTTCTTTTCATAAAACGAACAAAACCATTCATTAATTTCTAAACTAATACATAAAAAACCGTGCCAAGATGTTGAATGATGTTTCTACAAATTTAACCATCAAGACACATTAGTTGTCCAAAGTTAAAAAAATGTAACAGTCAAAAGCATTAAAATTTGTTAATTTTGCTAAATAGTTAGAAAATATTATAATGGATACAAAACCTTTGATTTTAGTTACCAACGACGATGGAATAACTGCACCAGGAATCCGAACCTTAATATCAGTAATGGAAACACTTGGTCAAGTTGTTGTAGTTGCTCCAGATAGTCCACAAAGCGGAATGGGACATGCTATTACTGTGAACAATACTTTGTATCTTAATAAAATTTCAAAAGAAGATTCATTAACACAAGAATATAGTTGCTCTGGCACACCTGCAGATTGCGTGAAACTTGCTGTAAATGAAATTTTGAAAAGAAAACCAGATTTGTGTGTTTCGGGAATTAATCATGGTTCAAACTCTTCTATAAATGTAATTTATTCGGGAACAATGAGCGCTGCAGTAGAAGCAGGTATTGAAGGCATTCCAGCTATTGGTTTTTCTTTATCAGATTTTAGTTGGAATGCAAATTTTGAACCTCTGATTCCTTTTGTAAAAAAAATAGCTGAGCAAGTATTAAAAAATGGCTTACCCGAAGGAACCGTTTTGAATGTTAATTTTCCAAAGCCAAAACTTGGTGAAATTAAAGGTATAAAGATATGTCGGCAAGCTAATGCTTTGTGGGTAGAAAAATTTGACAAACGTCAAACTCCTTTTGGAAAAGACTATTATTGGTTGACAGGTGAATTTGTTAACAAAGATAAAGGCGAAGACACTGATGAATGGGCTTTATCTAACGGATTTGCAGCTATTGTTCCAATACAATTTGACATGACAGCTCATCACGCAATTCAAACACTAAACTCTTGGGAATTATCATGAAATACTATATAATTGCAGGAGAAGCTTCTGGCGACTTGCACGGTTCAAACCTTATGAAATCCATTTTCAAACAAGACCCAAACGCAGAAATTCGTTTTTGGGGTGGAGATTTGATGGAACAAGTTGGAGGAACATTAGTTAAACACTATCGTGACTTGGCGTTTATGGGTTTTGCGGAGGTAGTTATGAATCTCAAAACCATTTTGAACAATATTAGTTTTTGTAAAAAAGACATTCTAGAATTTAAACCAGATGTTTTAATTTTTATTGATTATCCCGGATTCAATATGCGTATTGCTAAATGGGCAAAAATTCAAAAAATAAGAACTCATTACTATATTTCTCCTCAAATTTGGGCTTGGAAAGAAAGCAGAATTAAGGCAATAAAAAGAGATTTTGACAAGATGTATGTTATTCTTCCTTTTGAAAAGGATTTTTATGAAAAAAAACATCATTTTCCAGTTGAATTTGTTGGTCATCCACTCATTGACGCTATTCATTCTAGAGCTAAAACTGATAAAGAAAAGTTTCTGAAAGACAATAATTTGAACGATAAACCAATCATTGCTCTTCTTCCTGGAAGCAGAAAACAGGAGATTTCCAAAATGTTGAGTATAATGCTAAGTGTTGTCGATGATTTCAAGGAATATCAATTTGTGATTGCTGGTGCTCCAAGCCAAGATTATCATTTTTATGAGAAATTTTTAACCACTAGTAACGTAAAATTTGTTTCAAATAAGACCTATGATTTACTCAGTGTTGCTACTGCTGCGCTTGTAACCTCGGGAACTGCTACACTTGAAACCGCTTTATTCAAAGTCCCAGAAGTGGTTTGCTACAAAGGGAACTGGATTTCATATCAAATTGCTAAAAGAATAATTACGCTAAAATATATTTCATTGGTTAACCTGATAATGGATAAAGAAGTTGTTAAAGAACTGATACAAGACGAACTTAACAAAAAGAATTTGTCGATTGAATTGTCAAACCTCTTGAATAATGAAACTAGAGAAGTCATTCTAAAAAACTATGATATCCTTGAAGAAAAATTGGGAGGAATTGGAGCCAGCGAAAAAACTGCTAAATTTATCATAAATGATATTTGTTAGCGAAAATTTATTTTTTGTTTTTTAAATTTGCAGAAATTTATTCCTCTTGAAAATTTTACAAAAAATAGCAATCTTTTTTTTCTTGGTTGTCATGCAATCTGTTGTAGGACAATCGGGTAAGATTATTATTTCTAAGGAACAAGCTATCAAAAAAGGAATATATTCTCCACCAAGTACTGAGAATTCTATTGCAGTTGCAGAAACTCCAAAACCTGAAAAGGAGAAAAAACAGAATGCTAAGCCCAAGCAAAAAAAAGAAAAAAACAATATTCTGGTAACAAAAAATGATGATGATATTATCATTTCAAATGAAACAGATAGCTATATAGCTGAACAGCTTATATACAATGCTTCGGATAATCTTGGGATAAAATATAGAAGTGGTGGAACAACTCGTGAAGGATTTGACTGTTCAGGATTGATGTATTCCACATTTAAAAAATTTGACATTACGCTTCCAAGATCTTCTTATGAAATGGCTTTAATTGGCAGAAAAATTGAACCGACGGAGTACAAAAAAGGCGATTTGATTTTCTTTAGAACTTTTGGCGGAAGTAGAATTTCACACGTTGGCATGATTACCGAAGTGAATGGTGATGAAATTAAATTTATCCATTCTTCTACTCAGCTAGGAGTTATTGTTTCCTCATTGAAAGAACCATATTACCAAAGAACTTTTGCTCAAGTAAATAGAGTTTTAGAGTAATTTCTTGTTTTTTAGATTTTTTCTTGTAAATTTATTTACATGAAAATTCTTCATTTTCCATTAGTTAAGTTTATTATTTCCTTTGTACTAGGAATTCTAATTTATCCATACTTTAACCAAAAGGTTGTGTATGTATTGATGACAATTTTCATTCTTTTTTCTTTATCTATTATTTCACATATTTTATATAAAAAAAGAAATTTCAATCTAGTGTTTAATACTAGTATGTTGCTTTTGGGTTTATTACTCGGCTTTTATACTGCATTTACACACAAAGAAACTAATAACTCAAATCATTATACAAAACTTAATCTTACCGCAGAAAGAAAGCATGATTTTAGGGTAAAGATTATTGAAAGATTGAAAACTACACAAAAAAACTATCGATTCATTTCAGAAATTTATTCTATTGATGGCAAAGAATGTTCTGGAAAAACGATAATAAATTTTTCTAAAAAAGAACCTATCAAGAAAATTGAATATGGAGATATAATCAATTTAGAAGCAACTTATTATGAAAACCGAAGTTCATTCAATCCATTTCAGTTTGACTATGGAAAATATTTAGAAAGACAAGAGATTTATGCACAATGCTATGCTGTGAACAGCCATTTCAATAAACTTGGTTCAGAAAACAATCTTTTGAACTATTTATCAAATTTTAGAGAAAAAATCATCCTCAGATTAGAACCATTTTTCAAATCCAATGATAATTTTTCAGTTTATAAAGCATTAATATTAGGTCAACAACAAGACATTTCACCAGAAATTGTTCAAGATTATCAATTTGCTGGAGCTGTTCACATATTATCAGTTTCGGGTTTGCATGTAGGTTTTATTCTTCTTTTTGTTCAGTTTTTATTAAAACCATTGCCTAATACCAAAAGAGGACGATTCATCAAGCTTATTGCTGTTTTGTTATCGCTATCAACATTTTGTGTTTTAGCAGGAATGTCGCCTTCAGTAATTCGTTCAGTAGTAATGTTTTCATTTTTAGCTATTGGAATGTATTATAAAAGAGAAACGAACATTTATCACACATTATTAGTTTCAATGTTCTTAATACTATTCATAAAACCATCTTTTATATATGATATAGGGTTTCAATTGAGTTATTTAGCTTTGTTTTTTATTATTTGGTTACAACCCATTTTTAAAGAACTTTGGAAGCCAAAAAATAAAATTCTAAGCTATTTTTGGGATATTGTTACCGTTTCTTTTGCCGCTCAAATAGGAACTTTGCCTTTGAGTTTGTATTATTTCCACCAATCCCCTGGACTTTTTTTATTAACCAATGTTTTAATACTATTCTTAGTTGGAGTAATAATGATTTTTGGTGTTATGACAATGCTTTTAGCTATAATAGGATTTGTACCTCAAATTGTTGTAAAAATCCTTGAATTATTAATTCAAACATTAAACTCTATAATTCATTGGGTAGCAAGTTTTGATAGTTTTATTTTTAGAAACATATCATTTAACCAGTTGATGATGTGGAGTTTTTATTTACTTATAATCACATTTTTTATTTTTATAAAAACTAAAAGTTATAGAAATCTTTTAGCAACTATTACTTCTGTTATACTATTACAATCCACTTTCATCTATAACAAAATAAACTCCGAAGCTAGCAGTGAAGGAATAGTTTTCAACGTTAGAAAAAACAATCTAATAACTGAAAGAAATGGTCAAAAAGTATTGATTTATGCCAATGATAGTATTATAAATAATCTATCTACAAATCTTGGAATACAGTCATATCTAATGGGTAATTTTAGCACAATAGCTGCTGCTAAACCTATAGATAACTTGATGTACATCAATTCAAAAAAAGTATTGATAATAGATAGTTCAGCAATATTTTTGAAAAATATCAAGCCAGATGTTTTGATTATTACTAACTCTCCAAAATTAAATTTAGACCGCGTTCTAGAAACAGTAACTCCAAAAATTGTAGTTGTTGACGGGTCTAATTTTAAAAGTTATTCAAAACTTTGGGAAGCTACATGTAGAAAAAGAAAAATCCCTTTTCATAATACTCATGAAAAAGGATTTTATATTTTTTAATAAAAATTTTTTAAGATTTTTTATTGGCTAAAATTTGGTCTGCTCCTTGTAACCACACCGTTGGACCACCAGCTACATATCCTGTTGAACCAAGTTGTTCTAGGTTTATTTTTCCATCTTTACCTTCAGAAGCTTTTACAAACCAAACTGTTGGATAACCTCGTACAGCAAGCAACTGTTGTAATTGCATATTTTGATCCTTAATTTCTTGTGGTTGTGCTGTCTTTCTAGGAAAATCTAGCTCAACTAAAACAACTTTGTCAGACCACTTAGCGAACTCAGGAGTTTTTAAAACCTCTTTTTGCAAACGAATACACCATCCACACCAATCACTTCCTGTAAAAAATAGCAATAGTGGTTTTTTGGTTTTTTTGGAAACCTTCATTGCCTCGCTCATGTCGTTATACCACTTTAGTTCTTGCGATTGAATATTGTGAGTACCAACAATTAAAAACAGTATTAAAATTATTTTTTTCATAAATCGAACATTTTTCCAAAATTAAACAAAAAAAATGCCAAATTCAAATTACTTCACATCTTGCATTAACTTCCTTACCAAAGGCGATATAACTATTAGAACAGCTCCAGCAACCAAAGCATAAATTGCTAATTGTTCGTATCCATCTGCATAAGTATTTAGCTTTTCTAAATTTGTTGCGTTCTCGGCTGCTTCCGCAATATTTGCACCAAGTAATCCTGCAAAATATTGTCCATAAGCACTGGCTAAAAACCACATTCCCATAATAACCGCTTGTGTTTTTTGTGGCGATAATTTTGTCATTGCACTCATCCCAATTGGCGATAAACACAATTCTCCGAATGTGATAACAAACCAACCAAATGTAAATAAGTCTAATGAAGTTTTACCAGAAGCATCAGCATAATTCTTTGTTAGATAGAAAACATAAAATCCGCCAGCCAAAAACAAAAATCCTAAACCAAATTTTACAACCGTGTTAGGTTCAATTTTCTTTTTTGCCATCCATAGCCAAACCATTCCTACCAATGCAGCAAATACAATTACAAACAATGAGTTGGCAGAATTATTAACTCCATTTGGATCTAGTTTTATTCCTAAAACTGTGTTATTCAAATTATTGGCAGCAAACAAACTCAATGAACCTCCACTTTGCTCAAAAAATGCCCAAAAGAAAATTGAAAAAACTATAAAAACCAAAGCACCAAGTAATTTGAGGTTTTCTGATTTTGAAAAGTTTTTCATCTCATAAAACAAATAAACTATTGATGCTGGACCAATTATCATCATGAAATAATCTGTGTATTTAGTATTAGCAACCATCATTATAATAACAGGAATAATCGCTAGTGAACCAATATATGTGGCTATTTCAAAAATTTTTCTTTTAGAGATTTCAATATGCTGTAATGGTGACAATCCTATTTCTCCTAGACTTTTTTGAGTTTGTGTAAAAGTTAACAAACTAACAATCATTACAATAGATGCAAATCCAAAAGCATAATTCCAACGTAGATTTTCAGGAACTAAACCAGCCCAAAGGTTTCCATTTGCAACTGCAATACATATATATCCTCCAATTAGGGCTCCAAGATTTACACCAGCATAGAACAAAGAAAATCCCGCATCTCGCCTACTATCACCATCTTTGTATAATTGACCAACCATTGATGAAATATTTGGTTTGAAAAAACCAGTACCAACTATAGTAAAACCAATTCCAGTAAAAAAGAGTTCTTTAGGACTTACTGCTAAAATTATACTTCCAACAATCATCAATAATCCACCCCAAAAAAGTGAACGTCGCAATCCTAAAATCTTATCTGCAAACAATCCTCCTATAAAAGTAAAAGCATATACCCAAGCTTGAGTTGCTCCATATTGGAGATTTGCAGTGGTCTCATCCATTTTTAGCTGGCTTACCATAAAAACAGCAAGCATTCCTCGCATGCCATAAAAACTAAAACGTTCCCACATTTCAGAGAAAAATAAATACCAAAGTTGTTTTGGATATTTACCTTTAAAATTCTGTATTTGTTCTATTGTTTGATTTGTTTCCATTAATTTATTCCTTTTTCTTTCATAACTTTATTTAACTGTTTCAGCAGAGCAAACATGAGCATTGTAGCAAATAGTAATAATGCAAAATTTACCCAAAAGAAATTGGCTTTATCATCATATTTGTCCCACATTGAAGCTAAAACACCCGATAACTTATTGCCTATAGATGTAGCCAAAAACCATCCACCCATCATGAGTGAAGTAATATTTCTAGGGCTTAACTTTGAAACAACAGAAAGTCCCATTGGAGACAATAATAATTCTCCTATTGTAATTACCCCATAGTTGGCAAATAGCCACAAAACAGAAACTTTTTCAGAACCGTTATTACCTGCTTTTACGGCCAAGACCATTACCAACACGGATAATGCTGAAATAAATAATCCAAAAGCTATTTTTGTTGGTGTTGAAGGTTCTTTTTTTCGTTGTCTTAAATATGTGAAGAAAGCGACAACAAGTGGCGTCAAAGCTATTACCCAAAAAGGATTTATAGATTGACTTAGATTGGATGACCAAGTAAAAACTTTTTCATCATCTTTTGGTAATTTTTCTTTTGCGACGTTTCTAAAATACAAAGGATAATCAACTGTTTTCACTACTTTTCCATCTTCTTTCTGAATTCGGAAAGCTTTATCATAGAGAGCTACGCTATCTTTTTTATACACCAATGTGTCTGTTAATACTAGTTTTGATGCAATTTTTTGAGAAGTTCCAGTAAGTTGCCTGTCTGTATATTTATCTCCCCAATTGTTCAAAGCGGAACCATTGAGTTTAAAAACAGCCCAGAATAATATTACTACCGAAAATATAGCTAACAAAGCGCCAATATGTCTTTTCTCATCTTCTTTGGCTTTGAAATATAAACTAGAATAGAATAATACAACCGGAATACAAGCAAAAATAAATGCATCTGTACTATCTGATCCAAATATTGCACTATCAAGATTGCTATCTGAAGCAACTCCTTTTATCAACCAACCTATTATACCAAAAACAACCGAAGGAACTAAGATAAACATGACTATTTTCCAGAATGGCATATCACCAGGTTGTACTCCTTTTTTTTCGGTTTTATCTCCATAATGTTTTGTACCCAATATAAATACAATTACTCCAATAAACATCCCCACACCAGCTACTGCAAATGCAGCTTTCCAGCCGAAAAGTATTTTGAATGCTGCTCCAAAAAAATTACAAATAAATGCTCCAATATTAATCCCCATATAGAAAATATTGTAGCCTTCATCCTTCTTATCCTTGTATTGTTCATCGTTGTAGAAATTCCCCAAAAGTGTGGAAATATTGGGTTTGAAAAAGCCATTTCCAACAATTACTAAGGTCATTGCCAAATATAACATTGGCAAACTATGTATTCCCATCATCAAGTAGCCAACACCCATCATCAAACCTCCAACGACAATTGATTTTTTGTATCCAAAATATCTATCGGCAACTAATCCACCGATAAAAGGAGTTAGAAAAACTAAAGCGATAAAAGTTCCATACAAATCAGAAGCTTCAGCTTCTGTCATGGCAAAACCTGTTTCTACATCTTTTAAATAAAGCGTAAAAATTCCAATCATTAAATAATAACCAAAACGTTCCCACATTTCGGATAAAAACAAATAAGGCAATGCTTTAGGATGAGATTTCCACATATTCTTTTAATTTATAAAAAAACCTCCAATCTAGTTGGAGGTATGAAAGATATAAAATTATTTTTAAATCAATTATCTGATGCCATGCATCATTTTCTTTAAACGAGGAGATAAAAGAGCTAAAATAATAGCCGCAATTCCACAAAGAACAACAAACACCATAAAAAATTCATACAAATTGTGAATTTCAAAACCTGCAAATGTTGTATTTTCAAGAGGCAACTGTTCTTTTTCGAACAAAGCAACCTGTTCTGGTGTTAGTGTTATTTTTTTATCCAATACATCTTGAAGATTGATTCCTAATTTTTCTGCTTTAGCAAATTTGTCTCCAGTAGCTGGAATAATTGCTCCTAGTGAGCCAGCAAGTGCATAACCTGCCGCATTAGAAATAAAGAAAACTCCATATAATAATGATGCAAAACGTTTTGGAGCTAATTTCCCAACTAAAGAAAGTCCAATTGGTGACAAACACAACTCACCAAGCGTTTGAATAAAATAAAGCAACATTAACCACTTGATTGCTAACAATCCAGAGTTTCCTAAATCTTTGACATTATGAGCAATAATAAAATAACTCAACGCTATCAATGCTAACCCGATAGCTTGTTTCATTGGTGAAACTGGTTCTTTACCATTAGCTCTAAGTTTGTCCCACAATAAACTGAATGGCAATGCCATCATTACCACAAAAATTCCATTAAAAATTTGAACCATAGATGGTGGCATATCCCATCCAAAAATATTTCTATCCGTTTGATTATCTGCTATAAAAGTCAATGAAGAACCTGCTTGCTCAAACGCTGCCCAAAAGAATATGATAAAGAAAGAAACAATATATATAACCCAAATCCTTTGACGCTCAACTTTATTTTCTGCAGAGCTCATAATTAAATAAGCTAGCGAAATTCCAGCTGAGTATATGAATGGATAAATAATTCCCTTTATTAATTGTCCCATTTCAACGGATGAAAAACCAATTTCTCCAACCAAAAATTTTCTAAAAACAAAAAATAATGTAGCAAAAATTACCGTTGCAATTCCTATGGCTTTTCCGCTAAAATGTGCTGTTTGAGTTTCTCCTTCTTCAAAATCATTAGCATCATTATGTTTTGGCAAACCTCCAATTGGTCTTCCTTCTGGCGTTACAACATATTTATTTTTCAATAAAAAGAATGTTACTGTACCTATTACCATAGCAATTGATGCAGACAAAAAGCCCCATTTAAAAGCAAAAATATCTCTTACACCTGTTTCAGCATCTTTTACATCTCCAACCCATGGACAAATAAATTGACCTAAAAAGGCACCTATATTAATTCCCATATAGAAGATTGTAAAGGCAGAGTCAAGTTTGTTTTTTTCTTGTTTAGGGTATAAACTTCCAACCATTGATGAAATATTTGGTTTGAAGAAACCATTTCCAAAAATAATTATGAATAAAGCTAGCCACATGATTAACTTAGCACTGCTTATATTAGAATCGAAAGTTGATGCACTGATAAATAATAAAAATTGACCAATTGCCATTAATGTTCCTCCAAGCATTATACTATATCTATTCCCGATGTATTTATCAGATATAAATCCTCCTAAAAGTGGCGTTAGGTAACATAATGCCAAAAATCCACCATAGATAATAGCTGCATCTGACTCTTTAATTAACAATGAATTTACCATAAACAAGGTTAATATTGCTCTCATTCCGTAGAAGTTGAACCTTTCCCACATTTCGGTTCCAAATAATACCCAAAGTCCTTTTGGATGCGATTGTTTTACAGCTGTTTCACTCATAATTATTGTTTTAGTTTGTATTTAGTTGATTAATAATTTATTTCTTTCCAAACGACCAAATTAAGGCTTTTTCTTTAGTTGCCCTAAAAATTGTTGCATGTTTTTCGCTTGGTTCATCAGAATAGTTCCACTGCAAACCTTTAGCATTACTGTTTGTCAATATTTTAGACAATTCTCTTGTGTGTACAAAAATATCTTGAGCACTAGAACCAGCGAACCAAAACTTAGTCTCTTTTAAAGGTTGACTTGCAAGATTTTCGTTTGCTGTTATTACCAAATAATGATTATTCCACCACAACGATGGGTCAAAAGCAATATAATAATCAAACATCTCAGGCTGTAAAAAAAATGTTTCAACCACAAACAATCCTGCCAATGATTCTCCTAAAATTCCTTTTTTATTTGATGTTCTGTAACGCTTATTAATTTCAATAAAAAGTTCATCGTTTATAAATGCTCTAAAATTTTCTGAACCTCCAACAATTGGGGCTATTGTTTTGTCTTCTTCAACTTCGGTTTTGCCAGTTAAGTCTCTTCTTCGTTGCGTATTTTCAATACCAACGAGTAACATTGGTGGGATTTTTTTCTCCTTAATCAATTTTGCAAATGTATTGGCTATATGAGGAAAATCTTCTTCTATACCTCCATCTGGCATATACATTACTGGTAATGAATCTGAACCTTTCTTATATTCTTCGGGCATCCAAACATTAATTGTTCTTGTTTCTCCAACGTGTTTTGAAACAATCTTAAAACTATCATGTGCAGGAATTGGATCTTTTATCGTAGAAGAATTTCCACAACTCAAAAACAAAATACTTAACAACAAATTGAAGTGAAAAAACTTCTTATTCTTAATTATTCTCATGTGAAAAAATTATTGTTTGTTGGCGCAAAGTACAAACTATTGCAATCAAACAATAACCACATTATACGAATTCACAAAAAATAAGCTTTTGTGACTAATTGTAACTGAAAAGAAGAGTTACTATTTTATAAAGTCTTTGTAATGACCATTGTCAATATTGCTAGTAAATTCAAGTAGCAACGCATCATTTATCTCGATAAATTCTGGTAAAAAACGAAGTCGATATTTGGCTTGACCTATAAATGTAAAAAAATCATTTCGGGTTATTTTCTCTCCTTCTTCAAGACTTAAAATAGCATTAATATTATCAATGATCCTAGTCAAATAGGTTTGACTAAGTATTTCTCCACCATTATAAACCTCGATACACATATTTTCTTCTGAGGCAAATTTTCTACGAATGGCAAACTTGAGCAAATTGTTAAACTGAGTAGTTTTGTTTCCAAAATTGATAGTTTGATTAATTATATTTTTAGAAGGAATGGAAATTTCGATTACATTCCAGTTGACAAAGTTAATCTTCATAGTTGTTGCTTCTGGCAGTTGAGACAACTCTAGAACCCAACTAGTTCCTAAAACCAAAAACAAAAAGATTAAAGTGGTTTTTGAAATGAGTTTAGCCAATTCAATAATTGAAATGTAATCCTCAAAATTAAAGACATAAGGCACTTGAGTGATAAACAAAACCAAGATACTAAAAACCGCAATGATTGCCACACTTTTCATCTTTCGGTTGTAGAAAGTGCGATATAGAGAAAGGATTAAAAACCAACTAAGAATTACAGACAACAACACATCTGGAATAGTATTGAACCGAATGCCATAAGTATTAATTGTTTCGCCAAAGAATAACGCTATTAAGAGCGAAATCAAAGATATTCCAATAAAGAAAACTAAGATTCTTTTGGTGCTTTTTTTGTTGTTATAAAGGTATTCAGGCGAATTATCAAAATAATAAAGTGCCAATATCAAGAACAAAGAATTCAATATTGAAAACATGTTTTGACTTATCAGAATAATCCAACCGCTTGTATTAAATTTAGTAAAAACTAATATCAATAAAGAAGAAATTGCCCAAACAAAAACTGAAAAGCTGATGAATAACAACCCTTTATCAAATCGTTTAACGGAAATTTCAGATGTTAGTTTTTGCTGAAACTTGTTTTGAACAACTAACCAAATAGAAAGCAATAAAAATCCACCAATTAAAGAAATTAATAATTCAGTTATTAAATAAAATTGATGTTGTCCCATTTTTACAACTTCTCTTTGATAAAGTTTGTCATTTTATTATACAATTGAATTCTAGTATAACCACCATAAATCCCATGGTTTTTATCAGGATATATTGCCCAATCAAATTGCTTATTGGCTTGCACCAATGCTTCAATCATTTGCATACTGTTTTGAACATGTACATTATCATCGGCAGTTCCATGGATTAATAAAAAGTTGCCTTTCAGTTTGCTCACATGATTTATTGGTGAATTGTCGTCATAACCACTTGCATTTTCTTGTGGAGTTTGCATATATCTTTCGGTATAAATACTATCATAAAAACGCCAATTGGTAACAGGTGCAACAGCAATAGCCGTTTTGAACACTTCTGCTCCTTTCATAATACAGTTACTAGCCATAAATCCACCAAAAGACCAACCAAAAATTCCAATTCTAGATTTATCAACATATGGATAATTACCAATCACTTTTGCAGCATCGATTTGATCCTCAACTTCATATTTTCCTAGTTCTTTTTGAGTACATTTCTTGAATGCTGCACCTTTGAATCCTGTTCCTCTTCCGTCCACACAAGCCACAATATATCCTTGCTGTGTAAGCATCATGAACCAATAATCATTGGCATTGAACCATTCGTTAGCTACTTCTTGCGAACCTGGTCCAGAGTATTGATACATGAAAACTGGATATTTTTTGTTTGCATCAAAATCTTTTGGTTTTATCATCCAAGCATTGAGTTTATTCCCTTTTTCGGTCGTTAATTCAAAGAATTCTTTTGCTGGCAAATTATAATTTTTGAGTTTCAATGCTAAAGCGGCATTGTCTTCAATTACTTTTACTTCATTTCCTGTTTTGGAATCATTTAAAGAATATCTAGTTGGAATTGATGAACTCGAAAATGTATTGATGTAGAAATTAAAATCAGGACTGAAAGTTGCTGCGTTTGTTCCATTCATCGAAGACAATTTCGTTTTTTTCTTACCATCTAAACTAATTTTATAAACATCACGAACAATAGAACCATCCTCTGTTGACTGATAAAAAATTGACTTGGTTTTTTCATCAAATCCGTAGTAAGCTGTTACTTCCCATTTTCCTTTGGTAACTTGGTTTTTTAGCTTCCCGGTTTTGTCATATAAGTAAATGTGATTCCAACCATCTTTCTCAGAAGTCCAAATAAAACTATTGTCTTTCAAAAAAGTCAAATTATCAGTAACATCAACATAAGCATTATCTTTTTCGTTTAACACAATTTTATATGAAGCCAAATTCGAATCAACAAACAATAGGTCTAAATTATCTTGATGACGATTTAACACCTGAACACTAAAAACATTGGCGTCATTTGTCCATTTTATTCTAGCGATATAGAAATCTGAATAGTTGGAAAGATTCACTTGCTTTGTCGAGTTTTTGGCTAAGTCGTATATATGCAAAGAAACTGTAGAGTTTTTCTCGCCTGCTTTTGGATATTTGAATGTTTCAACTGTTGGATACAACTCTTTTTTGAATACATTCATAGAAAATTCTGGAACTTGACTTTCATCAAAACGTATGAACGCAATTTTATTGCTATCAGTACTCCAATCGAAAGCTCTTACAAAAGCAAACTCTTCTTCATAAACCCAATCACAAATTCCGTTGATTACTTCATTTTTCTTTCCATCATTAGTAATTTGATTGATACCTTTTGACAAAATATCATACACAAAAAGATTGTTTTCTTTAGCGAATGCTATTTTTTTTCCATCAGGCGAAAAAGTTGGTTCTTGAACTTGTTCTAGAATTTTGGTTAATTTTTTTGTATTCAAATCAAATAAAAAATAATCAGCAGTAAACGAATGTCTATAAATTTGATTTGAATTATTAGCTATCAGCAGTTGTTTTTCATCCCTGCTAAATGTGTAACTATCAATTCCATCTGACAATTCTTGAAAATCTTTGGTGTTTATTAATGTTGCTACTTTCTTTAGATTAGAAAAATCATATAAATCAATTTGCATTGTTCTAGTTGCTCTATCAAAGTTTAGAACAGTATATTGATTTGTGTTTTTCATTGCTTGAAGTTCATCCATTCCTTTTGCGCGAAATGCTCCAGAATATATCTCTTCAACAGTTATTTTTTGTTGCGAAAAAATTGAAAAACTAGTAGCTAAAAAAAGTAAAAAGAAAAATTTTGCTCTCATTTTTTGATTGATTTTAAAAACCGTCAATTTTAGTGAAAATTTTACAAATTATTCCCTTATTTTTTGTTAAAAGCAATCGTTTAAGTTATTTAAGCGAAAAACAAATTCCAAAATATTAACTAAAGATTATCTTTGTACTTTAAATTATAGACAATGAGCCAAGCTATTTCTGGTTTTTCAAAACTTTCTAAGGAAGAAAAAATAAATTGGATTGCTAAAGAATACTTTTCCAATGGAAAAGAAGCAATTTCAATCATAAAACAATATTGGAATAATGATGAAAAATTGCAACAATTGCATGATGAATTTATTGAAAATACAATTTCCAACTTCTATTTACCAATGGGAATTGCTCCAAATTTTTTAATAAATGGAAAGTATTATTCTGTTCCAATGGTAATTGAAGAAAGTAGTGTGGTCGCAGCAGCTGCAAAAGCAGCCAAGTTTTGGAGTACTCGTGGTGGTTTCAAAACTACAATTTTAGGCACTGAAAAAATAGGTCAAGTACACTTTTTATACAAAGGAGATTTCAAAAAACTAAACGCTTTCTTTTTATCTATAAAACCAAAGTTTTTTACTGAAACCGAAAGCATTACCAAAAACATGCAAAAACGTGGTGGCGGAATTTTGGATATTGAATTAGTAGATAAAACTCATGATTTAGAAAATTATTTCCAACTTCATGCAACATTTGAAACAAAAGATAGCATGGGTGCAAATTTTATAAATTCATGCTTAGAACAATTTGCAAAAACATTAACCAACGAAGCTCAAAACAACGATGATTTTAATCAAGAAGAGAAAAACATCACCATTGTTATGAGTATTTTGTCAAATTATGTTCCAAATTGCATCGTTAGAGCTGAAGTTTCATGCAAAGTTGAAGATTTAGTCGAAAAGAAAATTGATAATCCAAATGAGTTTGCAGATAAGTTTGTTCAAGCAGTTAAAATCGCTGAAGTTGAACCTTACAGAGCAGTTACTCACAACAAAGGAATAATGAATGGTATTGACTCTGTTGTTCTTGCAACAGGAAACGACTTTAGAGCCGTAGAAGCAGGAGTTCATGCTTATGCTTCAAAAAATGGAAAATATTCAAGTTTATCACACGCAAAAATTGAAAACGGAATATTTACCTTTTGGATGGAAATTCCACTAGCATTAGGAACTGTTGGCGGATTGACTTCATTACACCCGTTGGTGAAAATTGCTTTAGAAATATTAGAAAAACCATCTGCTCAAGAGTTAATGCAGATCATTGCTGCTACTGGTTTAGCTCAAAATTTTGCAGCTTTGCGTTCGCTGACTACAACTGGGATTCAAGAAGGTCACATGAAAATGCATATCAACAATATTTTGAATCAATACCAAGCTACAAAAGAAGAAAGAATAGTTGTTGCAAAGCATTTTGAAAATAATACCATCTCGCATGCTTCGGTAGTTGAATTAATCGAAAATCTTAGAAAATAAATCCTTGAAAAGAGAATTTTATAGCAACGGAAAACTACTCATCACAGGCGAATATGTTGTGCTTGATGGTGCAAAAGCCTTTGCTTTGCCAACAAAATTTGGCCAAAATCTCATCGTTGAAGAAACCAATGGAAATCTTATTCATTGGCAAAGTTTTGACCATGACGGAAGTATTTGGTTTGAAGCTAATATTCCTTTTGATTCCATTATTAAGAAAGAAAAAGCAGATTTATCGCAAAACATAAAAAATACATTGATTGAAATTTTGCATGAAGCTTATAAAACAAATTCAGATTTTATTACTAAATCAAAAGGTTACAAAATAACTACTCAGCTAACATTTCCAAAAAACTGGGGTTTGGGAACATCGTCAACTCTCATCAACAATATTGCTCAATGGATTAATATTGATGCATATACTTTACTCAGAAATAGTTTTGGTGGTAGTGGTTATGATGTTGCTTGTGCTAGTAATAACTCACCTATTATCTATCAATTGAGAGAGGAAAAACCTATTGTAACCGCTATAAATTTTCATCCAGATTTTAGAGAAAACCTATATTTTGTTTATCTAAATCAGAAAAGGAATAGTAAAAATGCAATTGCTGAATATTTTAGAAATCGAGGTGATATTTTTAAAGCTATCTCAAAAATTGACAAAATCACTAATAAAATTATAACTACTGAAAGTCTCGAAGAGTTTACCAAAGAAATTGAGTTACACGAAATAGAGTTGAGCAACTTATTGTCGATGAGTACAATTAAGGAAAGTCTTTTTGAGGATTTTGACGGAGTTATAAAAAGTTTAGGTGCTTGGGGTGGAGATTTTGTCATGGTTATTTCAAAAAATGACCCAAAAAAATACTTTGAAGAAAAAGGCTATCCCATCGTTTTGGAATATGAAAAAATGATTTTATAAAAAAACCCAAGCAAATGCTTGGGTTTTTTTATGTTTTAACACTATATTGTATTAATAGAAATTAGCTCTATTGTCTGTAATATCAGCTTCGTTTTTCAACGCTGGTAAAACTCTTCCTGCATAAGACGCCACTTGTTGTTTCATCTTGTTAACATATTCATCATGTTTTGGAAGTTTTGGTGCTTTGGTTACCGCTTTTGTAGCTATAACATATACACCTGTGTTACCATCGATAGGTTGTGAAACTTGACCAACTTTTGAAGAGAAAGCAGTTCCAACCACTTTTGGTTCAAATCCTGCTCCTGGAATTGCTGGATTTTCTAATGTTAAATCAACAGCATTCATAACAGTAACTTTGTTTGAAGAAGCAATTGAAGCTAATGAAGAACCTTTCATTTTTGCTTTAATCATTTCTGCTTTTTTCTTGTTTTTAAGTATTGGCTCAACCATTGGTCTAGCTTCTTCAACAGTCATTAGACCTTTTTCGGTTACTTTTTTAAGTTTTACTATAACGTGACCAACATTTGGTACTTCAAATCTTTTTACATCACCAATTTTAGTATCATCGCCAAATACCCATTTAACGATTTGTCTTTGATTACTGATTGTTCCAAATCCTTCATCGATAGCTTTTACTCTAATTGCTGGGTTAACTTTCAATTTCATTTCTTTTGCCAAAGCTGCAAAATCTTTGCTTGCTGCTTTCATTTCAAAATTAGTTGCAGTTTCATAAGTTTTGTTATCCGTAGCTTCTGAAGGTTCAATTTTTTGAGCAATTGTTGCTAACTTAACTGCATCTTGCTTGTCAGTAACTTTGATGATGTGATATCCAAATTCAGTTTCAACTAAACCTATAGTTCCTATTGGGTTGTTGAATACAAAATCATTGAATGGTTTTACCATTTGTCCAGGTCCAAAAAACCCTAAATCACCTCCATTTTGAGCAGAAGAGTCATCAGAATTTGTTAGAGCTAACATGAAGAAGTTGTTAGGATTTGCTTTTGCTTGAGCTAATAAATCATCTGCTTTTGCTTTTGCTTCCTCTTTAGTTCTTTTTTCTTTTTTAGATGGAACTCTTGTTCCTTCCCAGCTGATAAGGATATGACTTGCTTTTGCTTTTGCTCCAGCTTTTCTTCCCAATGCTTTGCTTAGACAATAGTAATTGTTGAATTTGTATGGTCCAAAAACTTCTCCTACAGGCAAGTTGAATAATTGCTCAGCATTTTCTGCAGGTAAATCTTGTTTTGCAATATAGGTTGAATCGAAAGGAATATCTGAATTTGCATTTACAAATTCTGCCACATTTGCAGCTGATTTAAATCCTTGAATTGTATCATTTTTACCTGTTTCATTATTGTATCTTACGCTAGGATTCAATAATGATTGTATTTTTTTAATAGATTCTGCATCATCTTGAGCGGATGGTTTATCTTCTACAAGAACATAATCAATCTCTCTAGTCTCTTCTGATTTGAATCTTTTTTCTTTAGTTTTCATGTAGGCAGTAATGTCTTCGTCTGTAACTTTTACATCGCTGTCTTTGATTGAAGAAAATGGAACATTCACAAAATCAAAAGTAACTTTGTCAGCTTCCATTTGATATTTTAATTTTCCTTCAGCTTCAGTAGTAAACAATCCTCCTTTTACAAGTGAGTTGTAGATTTGATATTTTGCATTGATTTCAGCATCTTTTTCTTTGTCTTTTAGAAACTGAATTCCTTCTGGATTTGATTTGAAATAATC
Source organism: Flavobacterium lutivivi (assembly GCF_014642275.1). GTDB lineage: Bacteria > Bacteroidota > Bacteroidia > Flavobacteriales > Flavobacteriaceae > Flavobacterium > Flavobacterium lutivivi. Next base: position 210,714 of record NZ_BMIM01000003.1, on the reverse strand, counting down.
TTTAAATTTTTGAATGTCAAATTTTCCAGCAGCATTTAGAAACATTTGATTTTGACCAATATTTGGATCATTTTTCAAAACTTCTAATATGTGTTTTTCACCTACTCTTAACCCTAATTTGTCAAACTCTGTACTCAATAAAGCTATACTAACTTCTTGATTCCAAACTTGATTTGAGGCTTGCATAGATGACATTCCTTGTCCACTCTTTTCTACATTTGCAACTTTTACTCTAAAGTCTTCAAAAGAAATGTCTTTTCCGTTTACACTACCAACTTCTTTTGACAAACTGTTAAATCCTTTTGTAAACAAATCTTGTACAACAAAAGCCAACAATGCGAAACCAATAGCAAGCAATAGTAAGCCTGAACGTTGTCTAATTTTTGATAAAACTGCCATTTTCTATTACGTTATTTTAATTCAGTTTGCGAAAATACAATTATCTACGAAATAATAACAATCGTAAAGCTATAATTTTTAACTATTTTTTTGATTTTTTATTAATTTTTGTCACTGATAGTCATTTTGACTATTTCAATTTTTTTGTTTGTAGCTTCCAAAATTTCAAAAAGGAAGTTTTCTATTGCAATTTTGTCGCTTTTTTGTGGAATTTCTTTCGTGAAGTTAACTATAAATCCGCCAAGAGTTCCATAGGAATCGTTTTCTGGGATTTGTAATTCATATTTTTCGTTGATGTAGGCAACATCGAGTCTTGTTGAAAAAATAAATGTATTTTCTGTTTCTTGTTTTTCAATTAATAATTCATCGTCGTCATGTTCATCTTCTATTTCACCAAAAAGTTCTTCAATAATATCTTCAACGGTAATTATTCCCGAAGTTCCTCCATATTCATCAATTATAACTGCAACACTTTTTCTCTTTTTTGTCAAAATATCCAATGCGTCTTTTACAAACATGGTTTCTGGAATGAATTCCACAGGAATCAAAACTGATTTTATGGTTCTTGGTTTTTTGAATAATTCAAATGAATGAACATACCCAATGATATCATCGAGTGTGTTTTGAAAAACCAATATTTTTGAATAACCCGTTTCAATAAACAACTGCCTTAATTCTGCCACCGAATCATATAAATCTACTGCAACTAGCTCTGTTCTAGGCGTCATAATGTCGCGAGCTTTTACTCCTGAAAACTCTAATGCATTTTGAAAAATTTGTATTTCAGAGTCAACATTATCTTTGTTTTCAACTGTGCTCATTTGTTGCGTAATGTAATTCCCCAAATCTATTTTGGTGAATGTCAAATTCACTTGATCTCCTTCGGTTTTGAAAAATTTTCTCAAAACAAAATCTGAAATCGAAATCATGAATGTTGATATATAATAAAACAGTTTATAAAAAATGTAAGCTGGTAATGCAAATGCTTTTATGATTGTATTGGCGTAAATCTGAAAGAATACTTTTGGCAAAAACTCTGAAGTAATCAAAACTATCAAAGTTGATATACTCGTTTGAATAATAATTTCGAAAATTCCTGAAAAATGCCACCCAAGATTTTCAAGCCAATGCTTCACCATTTCGCCCATAAAAAATCCATAAACAACCAATGCAACGTTATTCCCAACAAGCATTGTTGCAATAAATTTAGACGGATTCTCAGTAAGTTTTGCTAGTATTTCGGAAAGAAATCCACCTTGTTTTTTTTCTATTTCAAGGTAAATTTTATTGGAAGAAACATAGGCTATTTCCATTCCGGAAAAAAAAGCGGAAAGTATCAAACAGACAATGATAATTCCGATTTCCATAAATTACTCTTTTTTATTACGCTGATCAAAGCGTTTGGCATAATTGCGTCTGAAGAAAAACATAAAAACACCAATCACTGCAAAAATTGCACTTATTATAGCCTTGTTGGTTTCCTCTTCTTGATATTTTATAAAAGCATCAACTGCAAAAACAAGTCCTGCAATCAAGTAAGCGTATTGAGTAAATCTTAAATAATTCATATTTCTATTCTGTTTGATTGACTTCTCCAGAGATTTTTTGAGAATTTACCTTTTTAAAATCTTTGCTAAAATCAATTCCTTCACCAAATGAAACTCCTTTTGGAGAAGTAAATTTAAATCTTTTTTCGGTATAAAACCATTCGTCTTTTTGGTCGTAATACAACTGTTCTGTTTCTAGCATTTCGCCATTTTCGTTTGAAATGGTTACTTTTCCTCTGAGGTCAATAATATCAGTTCCTTTGTAGGATACTGCAAAGTTTGATTTTACAAATGTTTTTCTGCCATTTTTATCAAACAACGTTAAATCAATCCCTTTTGGAAATTCTGTGAAAGGATATTCTACAGTAGCATAATCAAGCATTCTTGGGCTTTTTAAAACTGCTTGAATTTTTCCAGAGTCTGTATATTTCAAGTTTATTGTATCTGCTTCACCGCTGGGTTTAAATTCAGCTAAGCTCATTTTTTGAACTTCTTTGAAATTGCTTTCGCAGGAAAACAAAATGAGAGTAAAGAGAAATAATACAATTCTTTTCATTTTACTAAGGCAAAACTATTGTTTCATTTATCCAACAACCTAATTTTATGGATTTTCCGCTAAGTTTTCCATCTTTTATATCATTATCAGTCAATGCTTTTTTACCATTTTCAGCATTAAATCTAGTGACATAAGATTTTAAAATCGGCTCAGCTTCTTGTGCCTTTTGGGCTGTTTTTATAGCTAGATAGTAAACTACTTTCTTTTCGAAATCATTCATGGAACATTGCGAAACGTTGTTTACATAAAGTTGCGCAAGATATAAGTAAGTTCTTCCGTTTTTTGGGTCAAAATCTATTGATTTTTTTAAATATTCTTTGGCTTTTTGTGGCTCATCACTATGTAAACTTGCAGCAAGTGTGTAATATATTTTTGCTTTTTCTATTGGGTTGTTTTCAAGCTCAGCAGATTTTATATAATATTTTTTAGCATTGTCAAAATCTCTGTCTTTAAGTGAAGCTATAGCCATGTATTTTGCTGAAACATTATTCTCATTCAACTTATAAAATCTTTCAGCCATAGTTTTAAAAAGTGGTGAACCGCTACATTTTTTTTGCAAAGTGCTCAATGAAGATGATAACCAATCTACATTATCATTGTTTTTGGATAATTCTTTTGAAAAATAATTCGTCAAGTTCTCACACGTCATCACATTGCTCGCTAGTCCATTAATCCCTTTTTGAGCAGCAGCATAATCTTGTTGTTTTTCAGGATTGGAAATTTCTAATTTATCCAATAATCCACTGAGTAAAATGTATCGTTCGATGAGCTTATCGGCTGTTATTGTTTTTTCAGCTTCAGAAAATTTATCATATGACAAACTAAAATAGTTGAAAAATGCCTGAACATCATCTATTTTGTTGGGATATTTACTAAAAGCTACATCGAGCCAATTATAAATTTTATTCTTGTTTTCAACTGAATTTTTTATCAAAACCAATGCTTTGTTCAGTTCAATTTCTTGATTTTTTTCTGGAAAATTTTTATAGAAAGCGTCATGCAACGATAAAATTTCCTCTACTGCTTTATCTTTTTCTTCTCCTTGAAGATTGTCAACTTTGTATTGAAGTATCTTGAAACCATCAAGGTATAATTCTTCATTCAGCTTTGGGCAATTTTTCTTTACAGTTGTCCAAGGCAAATAGGCTTCATTGACTTTTCCTTCATCCAGCAAACCTTTGTATTCACTCACATATGCTGAGCAATCTTCCTTTTGAGCATTTGAAAAGAAGAAAGAAAAAATAGCTAAGAAGAAAAAGATTTTTTTCATGAGGTTTAATCGTATTTACGTTTTACAAACCATCTGTCGCTCAAAGAGAAACCTAAACTAAGATTGAAATAATTTTCTTGAATTAAATTATAATATTTTGTTCCTCTTTTACCTATTTCAAAGTTAATATTAATATTTGAAAAAGTTCCACCTAGCGGTAATCCTAATCCAAAATTCACTGCAAAATCGTCAATTTTTTTGTCTTGGATAACCATTCCAGTATTTTCAAAACGCAAACCTCCACGATAAGTAATTCTTTTATAATAATCAGCATAGGAATTAAAATTAGGTATAAAATAACCTCCAAGGCTGTATCGTGTTGAGTTTTCAAAAACAACACCGTTTATGTCATCAAATCTGTTTTTTAAATCACTGTTTGATTGAAAAGTAACTTCTGCACCAATTAACCATTTTTTTACTTCTCCAAATCCAGAACCTATAGAAAACTTTGAAGGCAATTTCATTTTAGCATCTGGAACTATAATATTTTGAAGATCTACTACGCTTGTGCTTCCTGAAGACGAAAATTGAACAGTTGCTATTTCTCTTTCGTTTTGCAATGTTAAATCAGAAACTGGCGAATAAACTACACTACCAAAATAAGTGTATTTACTTTTAACTTTTGTTTGAAAAGCTAAACCTGCATTGATGTTGAAACCACTCAACTCTGAATGATTTGTTTCTCTAGTTCCAAACTGAACAGCATCGAGAAAACGCAAACTTGTTGTTTCTATAGTTCCAAAATTATAATTTGCATCCACACCAATGTTTATATTTTTTGTCAACTTATAAGCCATTCCAAAAAACACTTTATTAATACCTCCAGAACCATTATATCTTGTTGTTAAAGGATCAGTATCTGTAGATAATTTTTGAATTTTATATCCAACTGCGCTGTAAGGAATTAATCCAAAAGCAAAAGCAAGTTTCCCTGTTGGAATTCCTATGGCTAAATAATCAAGTGTAGTTCTTCTAGCTTTTTCCTCTTGAGTTTCCGACTTTAATTTTGTATTTAGATAAGTTCCGCCAACGGCAAAAGAAGTTAGCTTTAAACTTGCCAATTGCGCTGGGTTTTGCAAATTGAGGTGAATACTATCCGAAAAAACTGAAACTCCACCCATCGAACGTGTTTCGGCAGTTCCTTTAAATTTTACATCGCCTATACCGTAAAACGAATATGGTGAAGATGAGCTTTCTTGTGCAAAAGTGGCAAATACTGAAAACAAGATAAAACTTGTTATAATTTTTCTAATCATTTTTTTGATTGTATTGATATAATAAATTCAAACTCTCTAATAGGAAATTTGAATTGGCAAATATGGTATTTTTTAATTGTTTAGCCAAAAAATCTGCATCACCACCGGTCAAAATTATGATAAATTTAGCGTTTGAACTTACATAATCGTTTATGAACCCATCTATTTCGTTTATTAAACCATTTATAACGCCCGAATGAATAGATTCTTTTGTTGAATTACCAATCTGGTTTTCAGGGATTTTTTTCTCTAACAATGGTAGTTTTGCAGTATAATTATGCAATGACTCATATCTAAGTTTTATTCCTGGCGATATTGCTCCGCCATGATATACGTTTTTATCATCAAGGTAATCATAAGTTACACAAGTACCAGCATCGATAATTAATTTATAATAATCAGGAAAAAGCAATGAAGCTCCAGCTGCTAGAACCATTCTGTCAATTCCAAGAGTATTTGGTGTTGAATAGTTATTTTCAAAAGGAAATCGAAATTGATGATTTACAAAAGTTACGTTGACGATTTTTGTCAAAAAACTAAAATCCTTTTCTTCTATTGCTCCTACCGATGAAATAATGACATTATTGATTTCTATAAAAGAATTCAAAATATTATTTATCTCTTCAACCAATTCATTTTTAAGAAAAATAAATTTTTCTAAAAGTATATTTTGCTCAAAAACAGCTGCTTTGATTCGGCTATTTCCAATATCGATTGCCAAAAGCATAATCTTTAATTTTAAAATGCTAATGTACGATAGATTTTTTTTACTATTTGTTTTGGATAAATTAAAAATCATTCTATATTTGCACCCGCATTAGCAACGGTACCTTAGCTCAGTTGGTAGAGCAATGGACTGAAAATCCATGTGTCCCTGGTTCGATTCCTGGAGGTACCACAAAAAAACCCGAACAAATTGTTCGGGTTTTTTTATTGATTATTTTTTATTTGCTCCTGATTTTGCAAAGGAGTTGGCACTTCACCATTATATTCTGTTTCTTGTAAATCTTCGGTTTGTTTTCCTAGTTTTACTTTAGGTTCTTCTTGAGTTCCAGTTATTTTTAACGGAATGCCTATTATTCCTAATGGTGGCAATCCTAAACGCATTTTTATATTGAGCTTACCATCAAAACTAGTTGTTCCTTCAATTCGTGGTCTAAATCCTGCTACTTTGAATTTAAATCTTTCGATGGTAATAATATTGTTTTTAATTTTAGTTTTTATATCAATTTTTGATAAATCAGGGTTTGCAATTGCATCTTTACCTGTTTTCCTACTAACAACATTGAACATTTTGAAACCTTTCATTTTCACATTTTTAACCGAAAGTGTTCCGCCACCTGTTAATGAAGGATATATGGGTTCCATGTTATTGTTTAAAATTCCAGCCACAGCATAATCCAAAGAAATTATTCCTTCTGCACTTTCTGCAGCAGAAGCCATTTCGCGGAACATTTTTATTTCGGTGTAAGCTCTTTTTATATCAAAATCTTTGGCATTTACCTTAAAATCAAAAAAGGCTTTTTCTGGCGATTGACTTCCATAAACAACATCCATTTTTACATTGGCACCAATTACATCAAAGGTTGAATTTTTCAGAGCCAATTGACCTTTGTTTATTGTCATATTACCTTTTAAATTTTCGAGTTTTAAATCTTCATAATTAACCTTGCTAGCCGTTGCATTAAACTCAAAATCAAAATTTGGCGGAATGACGATTACTGTATTTTCTACGCTAGTATTATTTGACGCAGATAATGGCGGATAAGTTGTTGTTACAGTTTGTTTATCCATAAATTCATCTACATTGATGAAACCAGAATTGAGCGTAAAATTTCCTTTCAAAACGGCTTTGTCAGTCAAAACAAAATCAATGACATTTTGCATAAATCCGTTCATCATAAAATCTGATTGTCCATAAGTTGCCTTGAATTCGTTGAAGTTCATCTTGTCTTGATTGAAAACAAATGTTCCTTCACGAATTATGAATGGTTTTGGTAAATATTCAGAATGCGTTTTTATGTTTTTTAGAATTAATGTTCCACTATTTTGAAGCTTATTATAGTTACCGCTTGTTGCATCACTTTGAGTTCCTTTGAAGTTTACATCAGCTTTTACATAGCCTTCTAAATCCAATCCTTTTCTTGAAAAAACTTTGTAAATTTTTGCTACATCGAGTTCTCCTTTTGCCTTAATATCATAAGCTACATTCTCTAGATTATGCAGTTTTGCTTTTACAAATATTGGTTTGCCTTCGAAAGTAAATGATGCAGGTTGAATGATAATATCTAAATCTGAAAGCGAACCTTTTTTACTACTCACATTTGCTAAAAGATTAATATTCTGAATAGGATTTGGATAATAACTTGTCTTTACAAAACCATTTTTCAAATTTATTTTTCCGCTTATCACTGGAATTTTTCCATTCTTGTAATCATAATACCCTTTTGCAAGAATATTAGTATTCAAAATTCCTTTTAAATCCATGTTTTGCAATCCCAAAGCTCTATCCAATTTTGACAAATCAATTTTGGTTTTTATAAGCGCATCGATTTTGGGTTTTGAAAGTCCTTGAGATTTAATTATTGCTTTTAGGTAATCTTTGTCAACATTTAGAAATATTGAATCGATATTGACTTGTAATTTTTCGGTGTCTAAAGAAGGTAATTTTGTGTCAAAATTCAAGAAAATATTCGAAGCAGAAACTGGTGCATCGTTATAATTAATGTATCCATCTCTAATTTTCCAATTGAAAGCCAGATTTGGTTTTTGATTTTTAGAAGCTATATATTTTCCTTTGAGAGTCAATGCCAAGTCAGTAGAACCTTTAACTTTTGATTTGTCTAACCAAGTAACATAATGAGGCGGAAGCGCGGTAAAAAAATCATTCAATCTACTATCTTCAGATTTGATAGCAAAGTCCATGTCGTAGCCGTTACTCATGAAATCAAATTTTCCTTTAAATTCAACAGGTAATTTATTAATCTTTAAATTATTCTGTTGAAAAACAAACGCAAGTGAATTGGTGTTTATTTTGGTTATCAAATCGGCTTTTACTTTCTTATTTTTTAGATATTGCTCTCCATCATATGAAAAATCAAACGAGTCAATTCTGGCTTCTGTATATAAATCAAAAATTGATTTGTCCAAATCTCCTTTGCCTATGTAATTGAACCCTTTGGCATTAATTAAAATTTTGGCCGATTTATCATTATATATCAAATGGCAATCTTCGATAGCAATTTTTTCTAGTCTTAATGCGGTTGAGGAAGTGTCTTTGGAAGTTTCTTTTTCTTCTGACACATAAACGTTGTAATTGGCTTCTCCTTTTTCATTAACCAGAACATTTATTTTGGCATTGGAAACATAAATTTTATCAATATTAACTTTGCTATCAAAAAGAAGAGATTTTAAGTTTATTCCGAATGCTATTTCATTTGCTTTTACTAAATCTGAATTTTTATATGGTGCCGAACCTTTTAATGAAAAGTCAGTTAAGGTTAAGGTTAATGAAGGAAAATGGTTGAAAAATGAAAGATTAGCTTCTTTAAAATTGAGTTCTCCATTCAATTTTTTATTTGCAAAAGATTTTACTTCTGCCGCTATTTTTCCTGGGAATAGTATGGGTAAAAGAAACATCAACAACAGCAAAGTGGCTATTGTGATTCCTGTAATTTTTAAAATCTTCTTGAATAAAGGCTTCACGGCAAATATTTTATGCTGCAAATATACAGTAAGTTAATGTGTAAAAACAAAATGGTCATACAAATTGTATGACCATTTTTACTAACTAAATTAAATAACTTAACATTATTTCTTGATGAGTTTCATTGTTTTTGATTTGTTTTGAGAATCGAAAACTTTCACCAAATAAATACCTTTATTTAAGTCCTGAATATTAAATTGATAATCTGAATTGTAGAACCCTTCAAATGATTTTACTAATTGACCAGTTACTGAATAAACTTCTGCTTTAGAAATTTCACCACTAACAGAAAAATAATCATTGGCAGGATTTGGCACTATAGATACACTAGCCATAGGCGAAAACTCTTCAGATGTAAGTGCTGCTTGGTTTCCATAAACTCTAAATCCTCCTGGTTCAAGAGTTATGGTCATTGCTGTATTTGTTACACTCAAAGTTGTGTTGTCCATTAAGTTCACCCAAGTTCCTGTATAAGGAAAATCTGCTGTAACGTTTTGTGAAGCAACTGAGAAGTTAGCTAAAATAACAACGTTTTTCAATTGAGAAGAAGGCAATGAATTGTTGTACACATAAACTCTTTGACGAACATTACTACCATTAGGGCTAATAGCATAATCACCATTAAAAACTACATTATTCTTTTTCAAATCAATCATTTTTGACCAATTGTTGTAAATAGTTTGTCTTAGTGGAACTGATAGCCAGTTGTTTGTCCATTGCTCTTGAGGTTTGGTGTCCAATTTGCAATCTCCAGTTGTAGTATCAAAATCAGTATTAACTGAACCGTTATTACAAGTGAAAATTGAATCATCATAGCCCAAATCAGCAAAATGCCAAATCATTTTTGGTCCAGGAACCAATAATGAAATTGCTCCAATGGCAGACATTCTAGATAAAGAATTGTTCAAATTGTTGAATGTTGGAGCTGTTCCTCCACCATTTCCATAAGCTATTGCTGAGTATATTAGTCTTTCTTTATCATGACTTTCTGGATAACCTATCAATCTTTTACCAGCAAAATTTCTACTTACGTGACCAATAGCAGTGATATCACCACCTGTAGAATATCCTTCCATCAACTGAGTGTATGCATAGGTCATTTCACCCCACATTAGAACTCCTTTACTTGGTGTTTCTCCTAATCTATAATCTGCCCATTCTTTTTCTTCATTACTTGCTCCAAGATGTTCAAAAATTGCAATATGATTTGGGTCTAATAACCAAGAATAATCTGCATATTCTTTTAGGATTGCAACTCTATCAGCCTGATAAGAGTTGGTACATGAATCATCTCCCGAAGAGCACGCTTGCGTAAATCCTTTTGTTAAATCCCAACGGAAACCATCAATTTTATACTCTTGAATCCATTGCTTTATAACTCTCTTTACATAATACTTTGTGTAAGTTGATGAATGGTTAAAATCATTTCCAACACCATAGCTATGTTTTGCAAATTCATTAAAATATGGATTATCAGATGCTGCATCTCCCCAACCATCACCATCAGGATCTTTCATCCACATGCGAACCATTGGGTTTCTTCCAAAAGCATGATTTAGTGCAACGTCAAGAATAACAGCAATTCCGTTTTGATGACATAAGTCAATAAATTCTTTAAACTTATTTGAAGTTCCATAAAATTTATCTAATGCCATGTGGAAAGCCGTATTGTAACCCCAACTTTCATTTCCTTCAAACTCCATTACTGGCATCAACTCAATTGCATTAATTTTGAGGTTTTTGAAATAATCAATCTTATCTATTAAATCTTGAAAATTTCTATGAGAATCAAAATCACGAATTAATACTTCGTATACCACCAAGTTATCTTTGCTTGGTTTAACAAAATTAGTTGTTGCGCTACTCCAAGAATAAGGTGTTTGTCCAGTTTTTAAAACGGTTACTTCTCTCGACTGAGTTGATGGATATGCAGGAATATTAGGATAAGTCGTTGCTGGTATCCAAGGATCATCAAATGGAGATAAAACTAAAGTAGAATAAGGATCTGCTGTTTTGACAACCGCAGGCGAATTTGTTGTTGGTGTAGTATCTACAACCCAGTATTGGTATGTATAATCTGTTCCGGGAGTTAAGCCCGTTAATTCCAGCCAAAATTTATTTGTAGTAGGATCCTTCTTCATTAAATATTCAGTTCCAGGAACCCAGTTATTAAAACTTCCTGCAACATAAACAAATTCTTTTCCTGGCGCTGTTAAAACCAGTGTAGCTTTTGTAGCATCGCTAGTATTATAATTTATTCCATCCTCTAATCCAGAAGGCATTGCTTGTGAGGTTGTACCAGCATTAACAATAACTCCAAACTTTTTGGAAAAGAAAGTTATTCCTTGTGTAATTTGCAATTCATAACTCTTGTTGACAGTAATATTAGTATCAGTAAAACTGAAATTTGAACCTGTGAAAGTATTTATTGAAACTCCATTAGCTATTAAATTGTAGCTCGCATTCCCGTTAGTGTTATTAGCAGTGATATTTAAACTTTGACCACTGTTAACAATTGTATTGCTGCCTTCAGCAGGAGCTGTTAAAGTAGCTTGAAAAGCCCCAACATCTAGTGTCAAATCGGAGGTTTGTGCATTCCCAGCTGCATTTCTAAAGACTAAATTTACTTTAGTAATGGAACCCGATGAAACTCCATAAAAATTCATCAATGTTGGCGTTAAATCCAATTTATAAATACTTCCCGAAACTAATGTCAATGCAGGTTGAGTTGTATTATTTCCCCAAGAACCAATTACATTTTGCCAAGGATTTCCGTTTAATGTAACTCCAGTATGAGCATATATTGTTCCTGTGTAGGTTGACAATGGAGTTGTTGATTTATCAAAAAGTATAGTTGCTGAAGCTGTTTGATCTGGGTTTGTTCCTGCTTGCCAAGATACTTGTGCAAAGGAAAAACTAGAAACTAGCATCATTAAAAGGAATAAATAGTTCTTTTTCATAGTTAGTTATTTTATTTTAAAAAAAGGGCTTTCTTTAGAAAGCCCTTTTGTCATTTTTGAATTTATTGGGCAGTTACCGAATAAGTATATGCTCTAGGATTGCTTAAATCCAATTCAACATTATATGTTCCACCTGCACCTACAGAAAGGTTTGGACCATCATAGTTCATAGAACCATCTCCGTCTGGATCACCACCTAAGTTGATTGACCATCCATTGTTAGCTCTAAATTTGAATTCACCCGCGGTTAATGTTACAACACCAGTCCATTTTTTTGTAGAAGCGTTGTAAGTTAATGCAGTACTGTTATCCCATCCACCAGGAGTAGCAGCACCAACAATTCCCCAATCTGTTGGAGTAATCGAATATGTCAATGCGTCTGTATCAGCTTTAACTCTGTAGTAACCAGCACCAGTTCCAACACAGTTGCTTTCACCAGTTTGAACTAAAACTCCAGCGAAATCTCCATTATCTCCATAATCTCCGTCCCAACCAGTATTTGTTGGTAGGAATTTATACTCAAATGAAGCTTGGTTGAAATATACATAACCTTCAAAATCTGTTTCACCAAAACCTGAAGACGCAATTGGTACAGCGTTTGCTGGTGTCCAATCACTTCCATAACCTCCAGAGTTTAAGAAGTTACCAACAACATACATTTTTGGTAATTCTGTAGAATAAGGAGTGATTTTTAAAGTAATTACGTTAGAGTAAGATACAATTTCTTGGTTATCACCTAATGAAGATTTTACACGAACATCTAATTCTGCTTCACTGTATGGAGTAAATCCAGCAGTTAACATTTTGCCATTCATTTCTTCAACAGTTAATGTTAAGAATTTAAGTCCTTGAGTTGTACCCAATGAAATTGGATCAGCAAAATCAGTTCCTGCAACAGCAGCCTGAACTTCATAATTAGATGAAGTTTGTTGTGTATATTCAGCGTGATTCCAAACAAATGTTGTCATTTCGCTTGCAGCATTTTCTGGTAATAGCACATAAGTTGCACCATTTACAGGAGCTAAAAGCTCAGCAGCATCTTTACCTTGAATAATCTTTTGATCATCATTTTCACAGGCAACACCTGCAAATAATAGAAATGCTATACTTGATAATTTTAATATTTTTTTCATATTGATTTTATTAATTATTAATAGCCTGGGTTTTGAGTTAAATTAGGGTTTGCTTCTAGAGCTTTTACTGGTATTGGGAATACATTATAAGTAGAAGGTATAGCTGTTCCATTTTGAACATTTCCTTTCCATGGCCACAAATAGCTTCCGCCAGTAAATTTGCCAAAACGAATTAAGTCAGTTCTTCTATGACCTTCCATTGTTAATTCTCTTCCTCTTTCATCTAAAATGAAATTCAAATCTAAATCTCCAGCAGTAATTGTAGAAGCATTAGCTCTTGTTCTGATTTGATTTACATAATCAACCGCTTGTGTCATTGAACCACCTGTTGCTCCTCTAACTACACATTCAGCATACATTAAATATGCATCAGCCAAACGGAATAGTGGGAAATCTGTTCCTGAGAAAGAAGTTGGTACTGACGATGAGTTGAAATTAGAATTTCTAAATTTCACTGATGGATAACCATTTGTCCATTCTTTGTAATCACCCATTTCATAAGTGTGACCTGTTGTCCAGAACAGTGAAGCTCTCACATCTGTTGATGTTCCAAGATTACCAAATAATCCATACCAAGCTTTTGTAGCTCTGTGTCCACTCCATCCATCTGTAGCTCCAAACTGCGAAATAGTCATTGTATTAGTACTCAAACTACCATTTACTATATATGTAGTATTACCATAACTTTGACTAACAAGAGGATCTGCAATTAATGGATAAATAATCTCTGGAGAGGTATTATTGTCACCTGAAAACATGTGGACAAAATTAGGATCTAAAGAATAACCACCTTCATCAATAACTTTTTTAGCATACGTTAAAGCATCATTATATCTAGCAGTTCCTGTATAAACTTCAGCATTCAAATATAATTTTGCCAATAACATTCTTGCCACAGATTTATTCGCTCTACCATAATCGTTTGTTGCTGGTAAATCGTTCTCAATGTCTAGCAATTCAGACTCAACAAAGTTGAACAATTCTAGACGAGAAGCTTGTGGTGCTGGTGATGATTGACCATTATTTGCTTCAGTTAATAAAACTCCTTTTCCAAAACAGTCAATCATGTAGAAATAAGCTAAGGAACGCAGAAATCTAACTTCTCCTATTACTTGTTCTTTATTTTCAACATTAACGTTTTGAAGTACACCTAATAAGTTATTACATTGTGGTACAGTGTAATAAACTCTGTTGTATAAATATCTAAAGAACTTATTGTTCTCATCCCAGTTTGATGCAGTTGTCAACTGGTCTAGACCATCATCGCCCCAACGATTTTTCATTCCATCGGCTGTGAATTCCTCTAGATTGATAATACCTCTAAGGAAAGGCGATTCTCCAGCGTCATCACCGTTAATATCTGAACTTCCTGGTCCTTGTGTTCCAGACAAAGCAAACGAACCATACAGTTTTGACATAATTCCGCCAATTGCATTTGGATCTTGTTGTAATAGTTGTTCTAATGATAATTGATACTCTGGGGTAGTATTCAAATCATCAGTACAAGCAATACCACCAAGAAGCAATATACCTATGCTTAATAATTTAATATTTTTCATTTTTTTCATAGTTTTTTTTATTAAAAATCTAAACTTAACCCAAATGTGTACATTCTAGGTCTTGGATAGAAGTTGCTATCTATAGAGTCAAAATTTTCAGGATCTTGACCTTTGTATTTTGTGATTATAAAAGGATTATTCAATGCTCCATAAACTCTTAATGATGAAGATTTTATGAATTTAGGGAATTTATATCCTAACACTATATTTTCACAACGAACAAAAGTAGCATCTTCTAAATAATAGTCAGAGAAAGGAATGTTTCCGTTGTTGTTCACAAAATCAAACGCATAAGTACCTGTGCCATTCAAAACATTTGATAAACTATTAGTGTTATTTGGAAGTGCTTTTTCTATATATCCAAATGACATTTTTCTTTGATTATAAACTTGTCCTCCATATTGTCCTCTGAAATTTGAACTAAAATCCCAGTTACCATAATTAAATGTTAATCCAAATCCAAAAGTCCAGTTTGGTCTGAATGCTTTATAGTATCTATCGTCATTGCTAATCACATTGTCTCCATTTCTATCCACATAGGCACCTTCGATTGGCGAACCATCTTGATTGTAGACTTGTTGAAAAACCCAAGCAGAATATGGTTGAAAACCAACCGCATGATATGCAATTCCTACACCTGTTTGAATTCCCAAAGCACCACCAGCTGATATTCTTGAAAGGTTATCTAGACTAGTAATTTCTGAATAATTGTATGCCAAATTAGTATTAACTTCTAAATTAGCTTTATCTGTTTTTAAAGGTTTAAAATTTAAATTCAACTCAAAACCTTTTGATTCGGTTGAACCAACATTCTTGATAAATTGATTCGTTAAACCTTGTCCTGGTGGAAGGGGTACAACCGCTAGTAAATCTGTAATTTCTCTTCTGTATATATCAAAACTACCTGAAAGGAAACTGTTTTTGAAAAAATCAAAATCAATACCAGCGTTATAGGTAGTAGCCTTTTCCCAAGTAACATCTTTGTTAAAAGGATCAGCAGCATATAAATTATATCCTGACAAGTATTGACTTGAATTATTACCAGCTGTAAACAAAGGTGTTGAAGGATAGAAACCAACGGCATCAGTGATATTTTGTTGACCTGTTTTACCCCAACCTAAACGAATTTTTATATCGTTAACCATCGAAACATTTTTCAAGAAGCTCTCCTCTTTTAGTTTCCAAGCTAAAGCAGCCGCAGGGAAATAACCCCATCTTGTAACAGACTTACTAAACAAAGAAGAAGCATCCGCTCTTAAAGAGAATGTAAACAAATATTTTTTTGCTAAGTCAATATTTGTTCTTCCAAAATAAGACTGTAGGTTTAATTCACTAAAATACCCATTATTAGGTCTGCTAGGATCATATGCCAACTCCCTTAGACCAGTAGCATTATTGTATTGATATAATTCTCTGTGCCCATCATTTTTAAAGTTTTGATAAGAATATCCTGCCTGTAAATCAAATTTATTAAGGAAACCGTCCAAAGTTTTAGAATACATTAAATAGGTATCCCAAGTTGTATTAGTGATTCTTTGGGCTTCGTAATAATTTCTTCCTGGATTGAACAAATAATTGGTGTTTGGATCATTATTTGAGCTATCAAATCTGTAGGTAGCTATGGAATTATCTGAATAATTTTCGGAAATCACAGCTCTTGACGCATCCAAACCAAAATTGTTATAAAGTCTTAAATCTGGTAAAAAGTGGAATTTATAGTCTAACTCTATGTTCCCTAACAATCTGTAAACTCTTTCAGGTCTCGTTCTTTGCTCCAAAATTGCTAACGGATTCCATTGACCATCAAGCAAATATTTGCCATTATTTGGTGAAGTACCATCAAATTTTAAATTCTGATAATATCCACCAAATCTATTCCCTGGAGAATTATCATAAACAGGTTTTGTTGGATCCATGTTTACCACTCCACCTATTGAACCACCTTCATCCACTGCATTCTTTTTAGAATGAATTCCTTTTACATTAAAATCAACTTTTAAATGTTTGTCAAAATAAGTAGGCGTTAATCTAACAGAAGCAGTTAGCCTATTGTAATCACTTGTTTTTACTAAACCTTGAGTATTATTGTAGCCTATTGATGCTCTGAAAGGTACATCATTAAAGATATTAGCTCTAGCGCTAAAGTTATGATCAGTTGAAATTGATGTTCTGTAGATTTCACTTTGCCAATCAGTATTTGATAAAATTCTACCTTCGATGACATCAGAAGTAGCTAAATCATCAGTAGCAAGTGTATTAAGATCATCAACTCCAAGTAAATTGGTTTGTGTTGGATGAAACTCTTGAATGAATTTTGTAAATTGAGATGCATTCATAACATCAATCATTTTACCAACTTTTCCTGCTGTTACATTAGCCGAATAATTGAATTGAATATCTCCAGAAGTACCTTTTTTGGTTGTAATGATAATTACACCATTAGAAGCTCTTGCACCATAAATTGCAGTTGCACTAGCATCTTTTAACACAGTAAAACTCTCAATATCATTTGGATTAATTAAGTTAAAAGGATTGTTTACTCCTGCTGGACTATTACTATCAATCGCCACACCATCAATAACTATTAATGGATTGTTACTGGCAGAGATAGAAGCTCCACCTCTAATTCTAATATTTGGCGCTGCATCTGGTTGACCACCTGAATTGGTAATTCTAACACCAGCTACTTTACCAGTTAATAATTGGTCAGCAGAAACGATTGCTCCTTTGTTAAAATCTTTTGCAGTTACTGTAGAAACCGAACCTGTTGCGTCTTTTTTCTTAACAGATCCATAACCTACTTGAACTACTACTTCTTGTAATTGATTTGCCTCTTCAGACAAAGTGACTGTGACAGAACTTTGACCAGAATAAGAAACAGTTTCAGTTTTGTAACCAATAAAAGAGACTTCAATAACATCTCCTTTTTTCAGTCCGTTCAACTGGAACTTACCGTCAAAATCTGTTGTGGTGCTGTTTGAAGCACCGCGAACGATTACATTTACTCCTGGCATTGGCTGATTTGAACCAGCGTCCAAAACAACTCCGCTTATTTTGCTTTGGGCAAAAATACTAAGCGGCAACAACAGGAATAAAAATAACAACTTTTTGTAAATTGTTTTCATACATTTTGTTTAGGTTAAAATTTGTTTTTGTGCTTATACTTAAACTTCGAATGTTAAATTTAGTTAAAATTTATTAATAGAAAAAATTCACCTTATATATATATATCGCCGAAAACGTTTTCGTGTTGAAAACTTTTAAAATCAAGCATTTTTTTTGTAGCAAAATTGATGTTAATAAAAAAAACATATACCTTTATTGTCAATTCATCAACTTAACCAAATAATGAAAAGAAAAGTTACTCTGAAACAAATAGCCAAAGAACTTGATGTGTCAATTTCTACGGTTTCAAAATCTTTAAGAAATAGTTTAGAAATTAGTGAAGATACAAGACAAAAAGTTCAAGCATTTGCAAAACTGTATAACTACAAACCAAACAACATTGCTTTAAGCCTTAAAAATAAGAAAACTAAGACGATTTGCATAATCATCCCTGAAATTATTCATCACTTTTTTGCAACAGTAATTAGCGGTGTTGAGCATATTGCTAACGAAAACGGATACAATGTTTTGGTTTGTCTATCAGATGAATCTTTTGATAAAGAAGTCATTAATATGGAGATGTTAGCCAATGGTAGTATTGACGGATTTATAATGTCTCTTTCCAAAGAAACGCAATCAAAAAAAGACTTTCACCATATTGTCGAAGTCATCAATCAAGGTATGCCAGTTGTAATGTTTGATAGAGTTACAAATGATATCCTTTGTGACAAGATAATTATAGATGATGAACATGCGGCATACAATGCAACACAATATCTAATTGACAAAGGCTTAAAAAATGTTGCATTAATAACCACTATTGATTACGTAAGTGTTGGCAAACTTAGAACCGATGGATACAAAAAAGCACTGAAAAACAACGACTTAATTGTAGATGAAAGTTTAATTCTCAAAATTGAAGATATCGACAACTTTGAACCTCAAATTGAAGAGTTGTTGAAAACAAAAAAAATTAATGCCGTATTTGCTGTTAACGAAATATTTGCAGCAACAACTATTAAACTTGCCCATAAATTAAACATTAAAGTTCCCGAACAGCTTTCTATCATTGGCTTTACCGACGGAATTATTTCAAAATATTCAACTCCAGGAATCACGACTGTAAGTCAAAATGGTGTGAAAATGGGTGAAAAAGCCGCTAAAATGTTAATAGAAAGATTAGAGTCTGAAGAAAATGAAGAAGAAGAGCACTACAGAACAGAAGTTATAGAAACTGAACTTGTAGAAAGAGATTCCACATTGTAGTTTTTATTAACAAAAAAACGTTTTCGTATTCAAATTCATTCATGAAAATCAATATTACATTTATTGATAAAAAAACTTTATTATCTTTACAAAATCAAAGCTTATACTTTACTTCGAAAATTTTGATAAGTTTTGAAAAACAAACAGACTTATCGTATTATTAATCAATAAATTACGATAATGGAAAAACGTAGGTTAAGTTTCTGGGAAATATGGAACATGAGTTTCGGTTTCCTAGGGATACAGTTCGGTTTTGCCCTACAAAATGCAAATACATCTAGAATTTTTGATACTCTTGGTGCTGAAGTTGACAAAATAGGTCTCTATTGGTTAGCTGCACCATTAACTGGATTAATTATTCAACCGATAGTAGGTTATTTTTCAGATAGAACCTGGACAAAGTTAGGTAGAAGAAGACCTTATTTTCTTGCTGGTGCTATTCTTTCTTCATTGGCATTGCTAATGATGCCAAATTCTCCAACACTATGGATTGCCATAGGGACACTTTGGATTATGGATTCTTCTATAAACATTTCTATGGAACCTTTTAGAGCTTTTGTTGGAGATAACTTACCTGAAAGACAAAGGACGCTTGGTTTTGCAATGCAAAGCTTTTTTATTGGTTTGGGTGCAGTTGTTGGTTCAGCATTACCCTATGTTTTTACCAATTTTTTAGGAATTTCTAATACAGCACCAAAGGGAATAATTCCCGACTCTGTAAAATGGTCATTTTACGTTGGTGGTATAGTGTTTTTTCTTGCTGTACTCTGGACAGTAATCAAATCAAAAGAATATTCTCCTGAAGAACTACATGAATTCGAAAAGCAAAATAAAGAAGAATCAAAAGAGGTTGATGATGAAGATGGTTGTTCAATAAAAAAACAACAAAATATTGGATTATTCTTAACCATCCTAGGCCTAGTGTTATCATATTTTGTTCATGATTTAAATACATCCAGTGACAATAGTCACAAGGAATTATATATCTTATCAATTGGAATTTTAGTTGCTGGTGTGTTATTTATTATCGTTTCTATTCTCAGAAAACAAAACAAAAGAAATGGTTTTACCATTATTATTACTGATTTGTTAAATATGCCTAAAACTATGAAACAATTGGCATGGGTGCAGTTTTTTTCATGGTTTGCCTTATTCGCAATGTGGATTTACACTACAAAAGCTGTTACTGGTCATGTTTTTGGCACTAATGACGCTACGTCAAAACTATACAATGATGCTGCCGATTGGGTTTCTGTTATGTTTACAGTCTATAACGGAGTTGCTGCAGCAGTCGCTTTTTTATTGCCTGTTTTAGCAAAAAGAACCAGCAATAAAATTACTCATATGCTTTCTTTGTGCACAGGTGGATTAGGGCTAATATCTATTTATTTTTTATCAGATAAAGTAGGATTGCTATTATCTATGTTTGGTGTTGGCATTGCTTGGGCAAGTATACTTTCAATTCCATACGCAATGCTCTCGGGAGCTTTACCGTCTAATAAAATGGGATATTACATGGGTGTTTTTAACTTCTTCATAGTGATCCCGCAGATAGTAGCAGGAACAATTTTGGGATTTTTAGTAAATAGCTATTTTAATAATGAACCGATTTATGCATTGATTATTGGAGGATGTTCTATGATTATAGCTGGCTTATTGACATTAAATGTTTCTACACAAAGAAAAATAAATATAAATGACTAAAAAAGCATTCATATTCGACCTCGATGGAGTAATTGTTGACACAGCAAAATATCATTATTTGGCTTGGCAAAAACTAGCTCAACAACTTGGTATCGAATTCACACCAGAACACAACGAAGAATTAAAAGGAGTTAGCCGTGTTCGTTCTCTTGAAATTATTTTAAATCTTGGAGGAATTCAAGCGTCGCAAGAAGACAAAAACAAATGGTTAATTCAAAAAAATGAAGACTATTTATCCTATTTAGTAAATATGGATGAAAGCGAAATTTTACCTGGAGTTTTACCTGTTTTAAATTATTTGAAAGATAAAAATCAATTAATAGCTCTAGGTTCAGCAAGTAAAAATGCTAGACCTATTTTAGAAAAAACAGGAATTATAAATTTATTTGACGCTATTGTTGACGGTAATGACGTTTCAAACGCAAAACCTGATCCAGAAGTGTTTTTACAAGCTGCAAGAAAATTAAGTGCCTCAAACGAAAATTCATTTGTTTTTGAAGATAGCGTTGCAGGTATTCAAGCAGCAAATATTGCCAATATGACAAGCATTGGTATAGGTGATGAAAAAATATTAAACGAAGCAAAATATAATTTTAAAGATTTTACGTTTATCGATGTTTCATTTATTGACGCATTAATAAATAAAAATTGAATGAAAAAAGAATTTTAAGATGAACCAAGATTATATAAAACCAGATAATTGGTCAATTATAGAAGAAGGATTTGAAATAGAAAGAGTAAAATCGTCTGAAAGCTTATTCAGCATTGGTAACGGTGCTATGGGACAACGCGCCAATTTTGAAGAATATTATTCAGGAAAAACTTTTCAAGGAAGTTACATTGCTGGGATTTATTATCCTGACAAAACCAAAGTGGGTTGGTGGAAAAATGGTTATCCAGAATATTTTGCCAAAGTTTTAAATGCACCTAACTGGATTGGAATTGACATCGAAATCAATGGCGAAAATTTAGATTTAGCTAAATGTCAATCGGTTGCAAATTTCAAACGCGAATTGAATATGAAAGAAGGGATTTATTATCGTTCTTTCAATGCAACTTTACAAAATGGCACTGAAATTTCAGTAAAAGTTACTCGTTTTCTTTCATTAGATTTAGACGAACTGGGTGTTATCAATTATGAAATTACGCCGCTAAATGGTGATGCAAGTATAGTTTTCAAACCTTATGTTGATGCTGGAGTTCACAACGAAGATGCCAATTGGGAAGAAAAATTTTGGGAACCATTAAATGTTCAAAGTTCAGGAAACGAAGGATTTGTTACTGCAAGAACATTTAAAACGCATTTCACGGCTACAACTTTTATGCAAAATACCATTCTATTAGAAGATAATAGTTTGAATGTTACTCCATTGAATATTGAAAAATCATCTGATAAAATTCAATTTTCTTATGAAGTTACAGCTTCAAAAGGACAAACCGCATCAATCCAAAAATTTGGAGGTTACACGGTTTCATTAAATCATGATGATACACAGATTGCCGCTGAAAAAGTTATTGAAAAAGCATTAGAAATTAGCTATTCAAATTTAGTTGAAAACCAAAAAAAGGCTTGGGCTAAAATCTGGGAAATGAGCGATATTACGATTGATGGCGATGTAAAAGCACAACAAGGAATTCGTTTCAATATTTTCCAATTAAATCAAACCTACTTAGGAAAAGATTCTCGTTTAAATATTGGCCCAAAAGGATTTACAGGAGAAAAATATGGCGGTTCAACCTATTGGGATACAGAAGCTTATTGCATTCCTTTTTACATGGCTACAAAAGACCAACAAGTTGCAAGAAACTTATTGACTTATCGTTACAATCAATTGGATAAAGCCATTGAGAATGCTGCAAAATTAGGTTTCAAAAATGGTGCTGCTTTGTATCCAATGGTAACAATGAACGGCGAAGAATGTCATAACGAATGGGAAATCACTTTTGAAGAAATTCACAGAAATGGTGCGATTGCATTTGCTATATTCAACTATTATAGATTTACGGGAGATTACTCCTATATTCCCGAAAAAGGTTTGGAAGTATTGATTGGTATTGCTCGTTTTTGGTATCAAAGAGCAACTTATTCTACTTATAGAAACCAATATGTAATACTTGGTGTAACTGGCCCAAATGAATATGAAAACAACGTAAATAATAATTTCTACACCAATTATGTAGCTAAATGGTGTATTGATTATGCTATGGAGCAAATTCAAAAAGTTAAAAACGAATATGCTTCAGATTATTCAAGAATAATGAGCAAAGTTGCTCTTGATGATGCTGAAATCATGCATTGGAAAAAAGTTGCAGACCACATGTATTTCCCTTATTCAGAAGAACATGGCGTTTATTTACAACAAGATGGGTTTTTAGATAAAGAACTAGTCAAAGTTCATGATTTAGATAGAAGTCAACGACCAATTAACCAAAAATGGTCTTGGGATAGAATTCTTCGTTCACCATATATTAAACAAGCTGATACACTTCAAGGTTTTTACTTTTTTGAAGATCATTTTAGCAGAGAACAATTAGAAAAACATTTCGATTTCTATGAACCATTTACGGTTCATGAAAGTTCGCTATCACCTTGTGTTCACTCTATTCAAGCTGCGGTTTTAGGCAGAATGGAACAAGCTTATACATTCTATTTAAGAACTTCTCGATTAGATTTAGATGATTATAACAAAGAAGTTGAAGAAGGTTTACACATCACTTCTATGGCAGGAACTTGGATGAGTATTGTGGAAGGTTTTGGCGGAATGCGAGTTAAAAATAACCAATTGCATTTTGAACCAAGAATTCCAAAAGAATGGAATGGTTATTCGTTTAAAATCAATTTCAGAAATCAAATTTTAAAAATCTCTGTACATCAAAACGAAACTAAATTCACACTCGAAGGTAATAACCCTATTGCAGTTTTTGTCAATGGCAAAGAAGTTCAGGTGGAGCCAAATTGCCTAGTAACTGTTTAATAAAAACTAACATAAACCCTTTCGGAAAAACTCTGAAAGGGTTTTTTATTTATACAAAAATGAAAAAGATATTTTTTTTACTCCTTATTTCTATTTCAGCATTTTCACAAGTAGAAAAGGTCGAGCCGCCATTTTGGTGGAAAGACATGAATCATTCTGATTTGCAAATCATGTTTTATGGTAAAAACATAGCTCAGAATGATGTTAAAGTTTCTGATGGTGTCATTATTAAGGAAGTACAAAAAACTGAAAACCCAAATTATATTTTTGTTACCATAGAAACTAAGAATGTAACGCTAGACGAATTTACTTTTTCATTTTTGAAAAACAATAAACTGACTTTTACCCAAAAATATTCTCTCAAAAACAGAAAAGAAAATTCTAGATACCGCAAAAGTTTTGACAGTTCAGATGTGATTTATCTCATCATGTCTGATCGATTTGCCAACGGAAATCCCAACAACGATAGTTCTACTTCAACTGCCGAAAAAGCAAACAGAAACAATCCTGGAGGAAGACATGGTGGAGATATTGCTGGAATGATAAAAAACTTAGATTATATAAAAGAGCTTGGCGCAACAGCACTTTGGCCTACTCCTATTTGCGAAGATAATGATGAAACCTATTCTTATCATGGTTATGGTCAAAGTGATGTTTATAAAATTGATCCACGATATGGAACCAATGAAGAATATCTTCAATTTAGTAATGAACTACACAAACGTGGCATGAAAAATATTATGGATTATGTGACTAATCATTGGGGTTGGAAACATTGGATGTATAAAGATTTACCAACACGCGATTGGGTACATCAATTTCCAAAGTTTACAAATTCTAATTATAGAATGACAACTCAATTTGATATTAATGCCTCCAAAAGAGATGCAAAATATTGTGCTGATGGTTGGTTTGTACCTTCTATGCCCGATTTAAATCAATCTAATCCTTTAGTTCTGAATTATCTAACTCAAAACGCTATTTGGTGGATTGAATATGCTGACTTAGATGGTTTTAGAGTTGACACCTATTCCTATAACGACAAAGAAGGAATTGCAAAATGGACAAAAGCAATTACCGATGAATATCCTAATTTCAACATTGTTGGAGAAGTTTGGATGTATGATCAAGCGCATATGGCTTATTGGCAAAAAGATAGTAAAATTGCCGCTATTCAAAGCTATAATTCATATTTGCCTAGTGTTATGGATTTTACACTTCAAGAGCAAATTCATAATGGTGTTTTTAACGAAGACAAACAAGAATGGAGAAATGGAATGGTAAAAATCTATGAAAATTTCACTAATGATTTTCTGTACCCAAATACAAATAACCTATTGGTTTTTTTCGAAAATCATGATACATCTCGTCTCAATGAAATTTATAAAAATAACTTCGATAAATATAAAATGGCAATGACTTTGATAAACACAATTCGAGGAATTCCACAAATATATTATGGCTCCGAAATTGGAATGGCAGGCGACAAAGGAAAAGGCGATGCAGACATTAGAAGAGATTTTCCTGGAGGTTGGAATGGTGATAGTAATAATGCTTTTACTAAATCAGGACGAACTGTTGAGCAGCAAAAATTCTTTGATTTTACTTCAAAATTACTCAATTGGAGAAAAAACAAAACTGTCATTCATAATGGAAAAACTACTCATTACATTCCAGAAAACAATGTTTATGTTTATTTTAGACATAATGAAAAAGAAAGTGTTATGGTAATCATTAACAACAGTAATGAAACCCAAAAATTCAAAACGGATAGATTTCAAGAAAACATTTTGAATTTCACATCTGGAAAAGATGTTATCAGTGATAAAAATATTGATTTAAAAAAAGAAATAACTATAGAAGCAAAATCGTCAATGATTTTGGAATTAAAATAAATAGATGAAAAAGATAATCTTCATCCTCTTTTTACCTGTAGTTTTATTTGCTCAAGAAAAAATTGAAAGTCATCAAATTATAAGTCCTGAAAACTTTAAAGGAATTATTAATAGAATTGAGACTTTCCCAAGCAAATACATCACGCCACGAACAGTTGATATTTGGCTGCCAGAAAACTATAACTCTAGCAAAAAATATAGTGTTTTGTATATGCACGATGGACAAATGCTTTTTGACGCTTCAACCACTTGGAATAAACAAGAATGGATGGTTGATGAAGTTGCCACAAAATTAATGTCTGAAGGAAAAACAGAAGATTTTATTGTAGTCGCTATTTGGAATATTTCACAAATTAGACATACCGATTTGTATCCAAAAAAACCATTTGAATTACTTTCTACAGAAGATAAAGAAATCGTTTTGAAGGAAGCCAAAAAGTCACAATTTGCTTTCGATGAAACTAAAATGAACTCTGATAATTATTTAAAATTTATCATCAAAGAGTTAAAACCTTATGTTGACAAAAAATACGCTGTGTATACTGATGCACAACACACCGCAATTATGGGTTCAAGTATGGGTGGATTAATCTCGATGTATGCCATTTGTGAATACCCAAAGGTTTTTGGAAGTGCAGCATGCTTATCAACACATTGGGTTGGATTTCGTGATTTTGAAAACAATCCAATTCCAGAAACTTTTTTTTCCTACATGAAAAAGAAATTACCAAATCCTAAAAACCATAAAATCTATTTTGATTATGGTACAGAAACTCTTGACGAGAGTTATTTAAAATACGAATATAGAATTGATGAAGTATTACAATCAAAAGGATACACAACTGAAAATTATAAAAACCTTAAATTTGAAGGAGAAAATCATTCGGAAGCATCGTGGCAAAAACGAATTGACATTCCACTTCAATTTCTATTTGGAAAATAAACATCTATGAAAAAATTAGTTCTAATACTATTACTGTCTTCTTTTTCATTTGCTCAAAATGCTGAAAGAAAATTTATTGAAATTGAAAAACTTTCTGACGGAGTTTCAGTCACAGTTTCCGATGGAATTTATTTAATTAATTATTTAAATAATAAAATTGTAGAAACTTCATTTATTCCCAATGGAGAAAAAAACAATTTCAAAAGTCAAGCAGTAGTATTATCTACTAAACTGAAAAATTTAGCTTTTAAAGAAAATAAAAATACAATTGAATATGTTTCAAAAACTAGTTCAATAAAGATCATTATTCAAAAATCACCTTTCAAGATTTCGTACTTCAATAATAACGCAGAAATTATCTCCGAAAAAGCTGGTTTTATAAAGAAAAACGACAGTACACAAATTCTACAATTCAATATTTCAAAAGACGAAAAACTTTTTGGTGGTGGCGCAAGAGCATTAGGAATGAACCGAAGAGGAAATCGTTTACGATTATACAATCGCGCACATTATGGCTACGAAACGCATGCCGAATTAATGAATTTTTGTATTTCTTTGGTCTTATCTTCCAATCTGTATGCCGTTCATTTTGACAATCCTGCAATTGGCTACTTGGATTTGGATAGTAACAAAAATAACACTCTTGAGTACGAAACCATTTCAGGAAGAAAGACTTACCAAGTTATTGTTGGTGACACTTGGGATGAATTGGTTTCCAATTATACCGATTTAACAGGAAAGCAACCATTGCCAGCTCGGTGGGTTTTTGGAAATTTTGCTAGTCGTTTTGGTTATCGTTCACAAGAAAGCGTTGAAGGAACAATTAGAAAATTTGAAGAAAGTAAAATTCCTGTTGATGCTATAATTCTGGATTTATATTGGTTTGGAAAAACAATCAAAGGCACAATGGGAAATCTTGAATGGGACAAAGATAATTTTCCAAATCCCGAAAAAATGATAAGCGATTTGAATAAAAAAAATATCAAAACAGTACTTATCACTGAACCTTTTATTCTAACTACTTCTTCCAAATGGAACGAAGCTGTTGCCAAAGATGTTTTGGTAAAAGACAAATCGGGCAAAGCTTGTACATGGGACTTTTATTTTGGTAATACGAGTTTAGTAGATGTGTTTAAACCTCAAGGAAAAGATTGGTTTTGGAATGTTTACAAAGGATTAATTAATCAAGGTGTTGGTGGAATTTGGGGAGATTTGGGCGAACCAGAAGTTTTTCCTTCAAAAGCTATCACTGCTGCAGGAAAAGCTGATGAAGTTCATAATATTTATGGACATAACTGGGCAAAAATGATTTATGAAGGTTATCAAAAAGATTTTCCAAATCAACGACCATTTATATTAATGCGTGCTGGATATTCTGGTTCTCAACGCTATGGAATGATACCTTGGAGCGGAGATGTTTCTAGAAGTTGGGGTGGATTGCAGAGCCAAATGGAAATTGCCATGCAAATGGGAATGCAAGGAATGGCGTATATGCACAGTGATTTAGGCGGTTTTGCTGGTGATTATTATGATAACGAATTATATTTACGTTGGTTACAATATGGTGTTTTCAATCCAGTTTTTCGTCCTCATGCGCAAGAAGATGTCGCCTCTGAAATTGCTAGAAAAGATATTATAACTCGCGAAAAAGCACGAAAAGCAGTAGAACTTCGTTATCAATTGCTGCCCTACAATTACACTTTAGCATTCGAAAATTCTGTTACTGGAAAACCTCTCATGCGTCCATTGTTTTTTGAAGAACCAACCAATGAAAATTTACTCAACGAAAAAGAAAGTTACCTTTGGGGAAATGATTTTTTAATTAAACCCATTACCAAAGCTGGTGTGACATCTACAGAAGTTTATTTCCCAAAATCATCCAACTGGTTTGATTTTTATTCCAATAAAAAATACAATGCTGGAACTACACAAACCGTTGCCGTTACCGAAACTGAAATACCTACATTTGTTCGTGGAGGAAGTTTTATACCAATGATAAAATCTATTCAAAACACCAGCCAATATTCGCTTGAAAACTTTGATTTGCATTTCTATTTTGACGAAAATGTATCAACCTCATCAGGAAAATTATACAACGATGATGGAACAACTCCTAATGCTTTTGAAAAAGGTTTGTATGAAAAATTAAACTTCACAAGCTCGAATAATGGTAAAACTTTAAGCATCAAATTATCAACTGAAATAGGTCAAAAATTTGTAGCAACTGATAAAAACGTGATGCTAAAAATTCACAACATCAAAGCAAAAAAAATATTCATAAATGGTGTTGAACAAATGAGTAAAACTTCTTCTGAACCATTAGAAATAGTAGTAAATTGGAAAAAGAATACTTCTCCAGAAATTAAAATCGAATTCTAAAAATGAAAAAAATATTTTTATCAATATCCGCTTCTCTTCTATTCTTTAGTTGCAATTCAACCAAAGAAATCGCTTCATCAAATGCCAAAAAAACTCCTTTCATTTGGGAAAATGCCAATGTGTATTTCCTTTTAATCGATAGATTTAACAATGGAAATCCTGAAAACGATAAAATCATCAATCGTAACAAACCTACAGGAAAATTGCGCGGTTTTGAAGGTGGCGATATTCGAGGTGTAATTCAAAAATTGGATGAAGGGTATTTTGATAAACTCGGAATTACAGCCATTTGGATGACGCCAGTTGTGGAGCAAATTCACGGATCGGTTGACGAAGGAACAGGCAATACCTATGGATTTCATGGCTATTGGACAAAAGATTGGACAGCTATTGATCCAAGTTTTGGCACACGAGAAGATTTGAACGAATTGGTTACCAAAGCACACAAAAAAGGGATTAGAATTCTGCTCGATGCGGTAATCAATCATACTGGTCATGCAACAGAACTTGACGAAAAATATCCTGAAGATTGGGTTCGTTCTTCACCAAATTGTAAATACAATTCCTATGATACCAATATTAATTGTACGCTAGTAACAGGGCTTTTTGATGTAAAAACCGAAAGCAATGAAAATGTTGCTTTACCTCCATTTTTAATTGAGAAATGGAAAAAAGAAGGCAGATATGAACAAGAAGTCGCCGAACTTGATGCATTTTTCAAAAAAACAGGTTATCCTCGTGCGCCAAGATATTACATCATGAAATGGCTTGCAGATTATATTACCGATTTTGGAATTGATGGTTACCGTGCTGACACTGTAAAACATACGACAGAAGATGTTTGGGCAGATTTTCAAAAAGTTTGCCAAATGACATTTGACGAATACAAGAAAAACAATCCAGAAAAAGTATTGGATGACAACAAATTCTTTACCGTTGCCGAAGTTTATGGTTACAATATTGGAGCAAAAAAGTTCTATGATTATGGCGATAAAAAAGTGAATTATTATGAAAATGGCTTCAATGCGCTTATCAATTTTGATTTTAGAAATGAAGCAAAAATGGACTACGAACCATTGTTTTCAAAATATAATGATATACTTCAAAATGATTTAAAAGGCTATACAGTAATGAATTATGTTTCGTCTCATGATGATAGTTGGCCTTTTGATAAAAAACGTGAAAAACCATTTGAAAGCGGAACCAAACTGTTACTTGCGCCAGGAATTGCACAAGTATATTATGGCGACGAAACGGCTCGTTCAATTGATATTCCTGACACACAAGGCGATGCAACGCTTCGTTCATTAATGAATTGGGACGATATTAACAACAACCCAAAGACCAAAGAGGTGTTGGCGCATTGGCAAAAATTAGGACAATTTAGAAAAAATCATCCTGCTATTGGCGCTGGAATTCATAAAGCATTTCCTGTAAACGGATATGTTTTTGGCAGAATTTATACCAAAGGAAATTATACCGACAAAGTGCTTGTTGGTCTAAACTTGAAAAAAGGAACAAAAGAAATTGATGTAGAAAATCTTTTTGCCGAAGGCGAAAAAGTAAGAGATTTTTACTCTGGAAAAACCGCAAATGTTACCAACGGAAAAGTTACTATTGATAGTGATTTTGAGATAATTTTGTTGGAAAAATTATAAAATGCTAAAAATAGGTCATCGCGGTGCAAAAGGTTATGCTACCGAAAACACGATTGCTTCATTTCAAAAAGCAATTGAACTTGGTGTTGACATGATTGAACTCGATGTTCATCTTTCAAAAGATGGAATTCCTGTGGTTATTCACGATGAAACTATTGATAGAACAACTCATTATTCGGGATTTGTAAATCAATTTACTGCTGAATTTTTACAATCAATTGGTGTTCCTACTTTGAGAGATGTTTTTGATTTGGTGGAAAATCGATGTGCTATCAACATTGAAATCAAAGTTTTTGTAGCCACAAAACCTGTTTTAGAAGTATTAAAAAACACTAAATTTCCACAAGAAAAAATCATTATTTCAAGTTTTAATTGGGATGTTCTCAATGTTTGTCATTCGGAAGGAGAAAATATCTCATTAGGCGTTTTAACTGAACTCTCTATTGAAGAAGCTTTGACTTTTGCTAAAAAAATTAATGCCTATTCTATAAATCCCTATTTCAAATTATTGAACCCTGAAAATGTCAAAGATATTCATCAAAATGGATTTAAAGTTTTTCCTTGGACGGTAAATAACCCAGATGATATTACCTTTGTAAAATCTTTGAAAGTCGATGGCATCATTTCCGATTTTCCAGATAGACTATGAATTCAAAATATGAAATACTAATCGTTGGTGGTGGCGCAGCAGGTTTTTTTACAGCAATTAATATCGCTGAGAAAAACCCTAAGCTAAAAATTGCCATCCTCGAACGTGGTAAAACCGTATTAGAAAAAGTTCGTATTTCTGGTGGTGGAAGATGCAACGTAACTCATGCAGAGTTTATTCCAAAAGAGCTTGCCAAAAATTATCCTCGTGGCGAAAAAGAACTGCTTGGTCCATTTCATCAATTTTGTAGTGGTGATACTATCGAATGGTTTGCCAACCGTGGTGTAGAATTGAAAATTGAAGATGATGGACGAATGTTTCCTGTTTCGGATAGTTCACAAACGATAATTGATTGCTTTCTTAACGAAGTGAAACGTTTGAAAATAGATGTTTTAACAAGTCAAAGTGTTCAATCTATTTATCAAGGAAATGACTACTGGAAAGTAGAAACTAATCATGAAACTTTTTCTTGCCAAAAACTTATTATGACCACAGGAAGTAATCCCAAAATATGGGAAATGCTTGAAAAACTAGGTCATAAAATTGTTTCACCTGTTCCATCGCTTTTTACTTTCAACATCAAAGACAACCGAATTAAAGACTTAATGGGGATTTCGGCTTTTGCCAAAGTGAAAGTCAAAGGAAGTAAACTCGAAGCTTCTGGACCATTGTTGATTACGCATTGGGGAATGTCTGGACCAGGAATTTTAAGGCTTTCGGCTTGGGGTGCAAATTTTTTGGCAGAAAAAAAATATCAGTTTACTATTCAGGTTAATTGGTTACATGAAACTTCGTTTGAAGATGCTTTGGAACAATTAAAAGAGTTAAAACAAGAACATTCAAAGAAAATAGTTTCCAAAAAATCTCCTTTTGACTTTCCAAATCGTTTATGGGAAAGTATTACCATTGCTTCTGGAATACCGCTTGATGTGAAATGGGCTGATATTTCCAAAAAACAACTCACCGCCTTGGCAAATCAGTTAACCAATGCCGAATTTCAAGTAAATGGTAAAAGCACTTTCAAAGAGGAGTTTGTTACTGCTGGCGGAATTGATTTAAAAGAAATCAATTTTAAAACTATGGAAAGTAAACTTTTCCCCAATCTTTACTTTGCTGGCGAAATTGTAAACATCGATGCTATAACTGGCGGTTTCAATTTTCAAAACGCTTGGACGAGTGGATTTGTATTAGCAAATTCTTTGGGCTAAAAGCTTATATATAAAATAATTACTTCATTTTGAACTACGTATCTATAAATCAATTATATTTGATTTGTCAGAACAAAAAAACGTAACAAATGAAGAAAACTTTACTTTTAACCTTATTGGTTCTTTTTTTACTTCCTTTTACTGCAATGTCTCAGTTAATTTGTGGAGATACATTTACCGATAATGGTGGTACAGATGCTAATTATCAAAACAATACTTATGAAATTACAACTATTTGTTCTTCTATACCTGGAGAAAATGTTGTAGTAACTTTTACTTCTTTTGATGTGGAATCAAGTTGGGATGGTTTATTAGTTTATGATGGAGACTCTATAAGCTCAACCCAAATAGCAAGTTCCAACGGAGTAGGAAGTGGTGCTTTAGCAACAATTCCAGGTGCTTTTTGGGGAACTACAATTCCTGGTCCATTTATGTCATCAAATCCAGAAGGATGTTTAACTTTTAGATTTATTAGTGATAATACTGTAAACAAACCTGGTTGGGTTGCTGAAATCACTTGTGGTAACACTGCTCCTTGTTTAACTCCAACAAATATCTATGCTTCTAATGTAGGTAATGGTGGAGCAACAATTAGCTGGGAAAGCATAGGACAAACTCAATGGGAAATCATTATTCAACCTGCTACAGATGTTGCACCTACTGCAAGTTCTGCAGGAACACTTACTAATTCTAATCCATATGTAGCCACAGGTTTAACCAATAATGTAACTTATGCATTTTACATTAGATCAGTTTGCGAAAATAGTCAAAGTGACTGGTCAGCTCCAGTTACGTTTACTCCTTTTGTTACGTTACCTCCATTGACCACTAATTCTACACAATATACCCCAACACAACTAGTAAACGATGTGTTGATTAACAATCCTTGTGTTCAAGTTTCTAACGTTACCTCTAGTACAGGAACCGATTTTGGCACAGTGAATGGAATTGGCTATTTTACTAATAACAATCCTACTTTTGATTTAAGCTCAGGTATTGTGTTATCTACAGGAAATGTATTAAGTGTTCCAGGTCCAAATACTTCTATACTGAGCGAAGGTGGAACTGGATGGCCAGGTGATACCGAATTGGAAAATATTATTCAAATGGCAACTGGTAATCCTATGAATTCTAAAAATGCAACTAAACTAGAATTTGATTTTACGAGTTTGAATGAATTTATGAGTTTTAATTTCTTATTTGCATCTGATGAATATGGAGCCTTTCAATGTCAATTTGCTGATGCATTTGCATTTCTTTTAACCGATTTAACTACAGGTATTACTACTAATATTGCTGTACTTCCTGGAACTACAATACCGGTTTCTGTTGTTACTATCAGAGATAGTGTTAACAATATGGCATGTACATCTGAAAATGCTAATTTCTTTGACCAATATTTTAGTGGTAATTTAAATTATTCTTCGGCTACTAATTTTAATGGACAAACGCATGTAATGACAGCTTCATCGCCTATTGTTGCAGGAAATCCTTATCATGTAAAACTTGTAATTGCAGATAGATTGGACTCTCTTTATGACTCAGCAGTATTTATTCAAGAAGGTAGTTTTACTACTGGTCCGCCAGAGTGTGTTGATAAAATTAAGTTAGTATCTTTTGTAGATGAAAATAATAATGGTGTGAAAGACTCTGGTGAAAGCGAGTTTACCTATGGTAGCTTCAATTTAGATACTAATAACTCAGGTACTCCAAGTAGTATTATTTCACCTCTAGGAACTTATACTTTATATTACACAAACTCAACCGATGTATATGATTTTAGTTATACCATAAATGCTGAATATGCTCCTTATTTTTCAAGTTCTGCAACTTCGTATGACGATATTTCAATAGTATCTGGAAGTGGAACTACTACCTATTATTTCCCAGTTACACTTACTCAACCATATAGTGACTTGTCGATTTCTATATCTCCATACATACCTCCAAGACCAGGAATGAACTTTACAAATAGAGTTGTTTACAAAAATCTAGGCGTTGCCACGACATCGGGAACTATCACTTTTACTAAAGATACTAATACAACCATAATTTCAGTTTCACAAGCAGGAACTGTAGCTACCATAGATGGATTTACGTATGACTTTACCAATCTAGCACCTTATGAAACGCGTTCATTTTTTGTGAATATGAATGCTGCAGCTGCTCCAATAGTAGAGATTGATTATATTCTTACGAGCAGTGCAACCATTGCTGCGGCTAGTGGAAGCGGTTCTTCAGCAGATATTAACATAGCGAATAACACTTACACGAACAGCGAAATAGTAGTAGCTTCTTATGATCCAAATGATAAAATAGAAGCGCATGGTGGTAAAATTCAACACAATCAATTTACTACTAATGACTATTTGTACTATACCATCAGATTTCAAAATAATGGAACTGCCAATGCTATTAATGTCAGAATAGATGATTTATTAGACAGTCGAATTGACGAAAGCAGTATAAGAATGGTGAGTGCAAGTCATAATTATATTCTAGAACGCACAAACAGCCATTTGACATGGTATTTTGATTACATCCAATTGGCACCTTATACTACCTATAATGAAGAAGCAAGTAGAGGTTATGTTACTTTTAAAGTAAAACTTAAACCAGGTTTTGCTGTTGGTGATATTATTCCAAATACAGCCGAAATTTATTTTGACAATAATCCTCCAATTATAACAAACACTTTCAACACTGAGTTTGTTCAATCATTATCAAATATTGATTTTAATCAAAATAATGTAACTATGTACCCTAATCCTGCTGACGATAATTTATTGATTAGCAATATGGGAACAGAAAAAATTAGTGAAATTGTTATTTATGAAATTAGTGGCAAGAAAGTCTTTGATTTTAAAAAATCTTTTGAAAGCCAAGTCAATATCAATGTTTCTAATTTTGCTAGAGGAATTTATCTAGTCGAAATTATTTCCGAAAACAAATCTAAACTCACGAAGAAATTAATTTTAAAATAATAAAAAGGCTCTGAAATTTCAGAGCCTTTTTATTTAGAATTATACTTTAGTTTCTTAATAATTCTAATTCAAAACCAGCAAATAATAATTTGCAGTTGTAGTTTGCTAAAAATCAATTACATTTGAATATCAAAAATCAATTTATGAAAAAAATATTACTACTTTTTTTGTTAGTATTCTCAACATCTTTTGTTCAGATAAATGCACAGGCTACTTCTATAGCTTTATGTGATTCAAATTTAGATCAGGTTGAAATTTTCAATCTAGAAACCTTAGTACCTCAAATATTAAACGGTCAAGATCCTCAAAATTTCAATGTAACTTTCTATGAATCTGCAATTGATGCAGAAATTGATACTAATCCTATTCAAAATCCAACTAATTATGTGGTTTCTGTAGGTGTACACAATGTTTTTGCAAGAGTGTTTAACATTCAAGAAAACACTTTTGAAATATACACTTTAAGTATTGCTGTATATTATCCTCCATATATTGATGTCCCAAATTTGACTTCATGCATGATTCAAGGTACAGCCTTTTTTGATTTAGGAATAGCTGCTGAAATGATTTGGTCACAAAATAATGCATCTCCAAACACGATTTCAATTTCATTCCATTATACTATGGAAGATGCTGCGAATAACATCAATCCATTACCCTACAGTTTTATAACTCAGTTGCCTTTTACGACACTATATGTAAATGCAACAAATATTGAAGCAGGATGCAACAACATAAGTACCGTAACTTTAAACGCTATAGACTGCGGTAATAATTGCAATGCGCCTACAAATTTATCGGCTTCATCCATCACCAGCGTTACTGCATTGTTGAATTGGTCTGCTATGAATAACAATGCCAATTATGAAATTTATTTGTGCCCAACTGGTAGTCAATCACCAGATCAAAATACATCTCCATCATACTATTCAACGTCTAACCAGTTTACTTTAACAGGATTAACTTGTAATTTTAACTACAGTTTTTATATTAGAACAAATTGTGGCTCACAAGTGACTTCATGGGTTGGTCCATATTCGTTTCAAACACTGGATTGTAATACAACCTCTTGTAATCCTCCAACCAATATAGCTTTTGTAAGTGCTACAACTACAACGGCAACAATAAGTTGGTCTGCTTTGAACAATGAAAGTTTATGGGAACTTTATGTGGTTTCATCTGGAGGACAAGCTCCTACTCAAGGAATGACAGGTATAATTTCTGCTTCAAATCCGTTTGTAATTTCCAATTTACAATGCGGAACAAGTTATGATGTTTATTTGAGAGCTACATGTGGTTTAGTAGAGTCTGCTTGGAGTAGTCCTATTACTTTCCAAACATTACAATGTGGAACATTTATTTCTGTAAATAATAATTATTCACCTACACAACTTGTCAACGAAATTCTTTTGAGCAATACATGTGCAAGTGGAAGCAATATTACAACTCAAGGTACTTGTGGAATAGCCTATTTCAATAACAACTATGGAGATTTCCCTTTTGAAGAAGGTTTAATAATTCGTTCGGGTACAGCTGCTCTTTCTGTTGGACCATATAACGCTAACAATATTTCGTCATCATGTTCACAAACAGGCGATTCAGATTTGACTAATATAATGACTGGAACAGGTCAAACAGGAAGTGTTACTGATGTATCTTCATTAAAATTTGATTTTACTGCTCAAACAAATTTGTTGACTTTTAATTTCCTTTTTGCATCAAATGAGTACGGAAGTTATCAATGTAGTTTTTCGGATGTTTTTGGATTTATTTTAACTGATTTAAGTACAGGTGTTAAGCAAAACATTGCTGTAGTACCAGGAACATCAACCCCAATTTCCACAACTACAATTAGAAATAGCCAGTACAATGGTGGTTGTACATCAGTAAACGCACAATTTTTTGACAGCTATAATGTCAATGATACACAAAGCGAAATAAACTTTAGAGGTCAAACAGTTCCAATGACAGCTAATGCTTTATTAGTTCCAAATCATCAATATTCCTTAAAATTGGCTGTTGGTGATTATCAAGACTCAATGTTTGATTCGGCTGTATTCATAGAAGGTGGAAGTTTTGCTTTTGGTTTTCAATGCCAAGAAAACATACAGTTAATAGCTTTTGTTGACGAAAACAACAATGGAATCAAAGATACTAATGAGGTTAATTACTCTCAAGGTACTTTCAATTATACTATCAACAATTCAGGAAATGAAATAGTTGGTCAAAGCTCAAATGGGGTTTTAATCCTTTTCCCTGAAAACCTAACAGATAGTTATGATATAAACTTTTCTGTTTATCCAGAATTGAATAGTTATTTTAGTAACAACACTTCACTTACTAATATCGTTTATGAAAATGCTGGAGCTAATGTTTATTATTTCCCGGTTACAGTTCTTCAGCCTTATAATGATGTTGAAGTGAATGTTTCTTCGTTTCAAAATCCAGTTCCAGGTTTTAATTATTACAACACTATTTTTTATAAAAATAATGGTATTACTCCTGTTTCTGGTACACTACAGTTTACCCATGATGGTGCTCTGACTGTTACCAGTATTTCTCAAGCTGGTACAACACCAATTGCTAATGGATTTACTTATAATTACACAAATCTATTGCCAGGAGAAACAAGAATAATACATGTTCAAATGCTTGTTCCTGCTATACCTACTGTAACTCTTGGACAGACAATTGTAAATTCTGCTAGCTCAACGAATACAGGTGATATTAACTTGGCAAATAATTCTTCGTCGTTTTCACAAGTTGTTGTTGGTTCTTATGATCCAAACGACAAATTAGAATCTCACGGAGGTAAAATCGATATCGATGATTTTGACGAAAGTGATTACTTATTCTATACTATTCGTTTCCAAAACACAGGTACAGCTAATGCGCAGTTTGTTAGAATTATAGATGCTTTGGATACAAGATTGGACGAAACAAGCCTAAGAATGGTCAATGCAAGTCATAATTATACTTTGACGAGAACAAACACCAATTTGGTTTGGAACTTTGATTTTATCAATTTACTACCAAGCATAGTTAATGAAGAGGCAAGCCAAGGCTTTGTAACTTTCAAAATCAAACCAAAACCAGGTTTTGCGGTTGGTGATATTATTCCAAATACAGCTGAAATTTATTTTGACAGCAATCCTCCAATAATTACCAATACTTTCAACACAGAGTTTGTTCAATCATTATCAAATGTTGATTTCAATCAAAATAACGTAACTATGTATCCAAATCCTGCTGACGATAATTTATTGATTAGCAACATGGGAACAGAAAAAATTAGTGAAATTGTTATTTATGAAATAAGCGGCAAGAAAGTATTTGATTATAAAAAATCTTTTGAAAATCAATTCAATATCAATGTTTCTGATTTTGCTAAAGGAATTTATTTAGTAGAAATTATTTCCGAAAACAAATCTAAACTTACTAAGAAATTAATTTTAAAATAATAAAAAGGCTCTGAAATTTCAGAGCCTTTTTTATTTATTCAAATACCAAACCGAAGCGGTCAATATACTAGCATAGCTAACCCAAACGAGATAAGGAATAAGCAATTTAGACGCAAGTCTATCTACTTTTTTAAACTGGCTATAGGTTTCATAAATCATCAACCAAAGCAAAATAATTTCTATGATAGATAGAAAAAGATTGTGCATTCCGAAGAAAAGATAAGACCATAG
Organism: Flavobacterium lutivivi; assembly: GCF_014642275.1. GTDB lineage: Bacteria > Bacteroidota > Bacteroidia > Flavobacteriales > Flavobacteriaceae > Flavobacterium > Flavobacterium lutivivi. The sequence continues at coordinate 171,870 of NZ_BMIM01000003.1, read as the reverse complement.
AGCATTTAGAGCTAGTTGGATAATAAAAAAGTACATTCCTTTTTTTACGTTTTGCTGGTCACTATCCACTTTATTCCAAACTCTGCCTGCTGCAATTCCCATCATGATATAAAGTATTGTCCACACAGGCGCAAAAACCCAATTTGGTGGGTTGAAAAATGGTTTTTTTAGTGTTACATACCATGTTGGGATATTATCTCGGGTTACTAAACTAGAAAAATAACCAACCGCCAAACAAGTTAAGACTATAGCCGCAATTCTTAAATTCTTTTGCATAAAAAAGTTTTTTTGTTCAAATATACAGCACATTTCTAATAATAATTATAAAAAAGTATCTTTGCGTAAAATAGAATTTATGCTTATTGAAAACGATTTTATTTATAAAGGTAATAGCGGTAAAATTGAAAAATTATCGTTCCAATGGAGTTCGCCTAGCAATATAGCTTTGGTAAAATATTGGGGAAAAAAAGAAAATCAACTTCCTGCTAATCCTTCAATTAGTTTTACCTTGAACAACTGCAAAACCATTACAAAAATGGATATTGAGCGAAGATTTGATGGTAATTTTACATTCGAATTGCTTTTTGAAGGAAAACCAAAACCTGAGTTCAACCACAAAATCAATCAGTTTTTTTTACGCATCGAAAAATATTGCCTCTACATAAATGATTTTCATTTTGTTATAGATACTCAAAATACTTTTCCTCATAGTTCTGGAATCGCCTCTTCAGCATCGGGAATGGCTGCAATGGCTATGAATATTATGAGTTTGGAAAAAGCTTTACATCCAGAAATGACTGATGATTATTTTTATCAAAAAGCTTCATTTCTGGCTAGATTAGGTTCTGGAAGTGCATGCAGAAGTATAAAAGGAAGCGTTGTTGTTTGGGGCAAACATTCTGAAATCATGGGTAGTTCCGATTTGTTTGGCGTTGAATTTTCTTCAAAAATTCATGATAATTTCAAAAATTATCAAGACACCATTCTATTAGTTGATAAAGGCGAAAAACAAGTTTCGAGTACCGTTGGGCATGATTTAATGCACAATCATCCATTTGCTGAAAAGCGATTTGAGCAAGCACAACATAACCTTTCATCAATAAAAAAAGTTTTAGAAAACGGTGATTTAGAAACATTTATAAACATAGTGGAAAGCGAAGCATTGACACTTCATGCCATGATGATGACTTCAATGCCTTATTTTATATTGATGAAACCAAACACTTTAGAAATCATCAATAAAATTTGGAAGTTCAGAAAAGAAAAGAATATTCCTATATGTTTTACCCTTGATGCTGGAGCAAATGTGCATGTTTTATATCCCGAAAACGTTCGAGGTGAAGTTTTACAATTTATTCAACAAGAATTAGTTGGCTATTGTCAAAATGGTAATTATATTTGTGATGAAATTGGAACAGGCTCAATTCAAATGCTATGAAAGGACCACTATTTTATTCAAAAATTCTTCTCTTCGGAGAATATGGAATTATCAAAGATTCTAAAGGTTTATCTATACCTTATAATTTTTATAATGGCGCTTTGAAAGTAGATGAAAATCCATCTGATGAAGCTGTTAAATCAAATGCTTCTTTGAAACGATTTGTTGATTATTTGGAACAATTACAAAATGATCAACCAGAACTAGTGACTTTCAATCTTGAACTCTTGAAAGCCGATGTAAATCGTGGAATGTATTTCGATTCAAGTATTCCACAAGGTTATGGCGTTGGAAGTAGTGGTGCATTGGTTGCGGCAATTTATGACAAATATGCCAACGATAAAATCACTGTTTTAGAAAATCTAACTCGTGAAAAATTACTTCAATTAAAAGGTATCTTTTCACAAATGGAATCCTTTTTTCATGGAAAAAGCTCTGGCCTTGATCCATTGAATAGTTACTTGAGCATTCCTATTCTAATTAATTCCAAAGATAATATTGAGGCTACAGGAATTCCATCACAAAGTGCAATTGGAAAAGGCGCTGTGTTTTTATTAGATTCAGGAATTGTAGGCGAAACTGCTCCAATGGTGAACATTTTTATGGAAAACCTAAAAGAAGAAGGTTTCCGAAATATGCTTAAAAACCAGTTTGTAAAATACACCGATGCATGTGTTGAGAATTTTCTTGGTGGCGATATTAAATCGTTATTCAAAAACACTAAACAACTTTCTAAAGTAGTTTTGAATCATTTCAAACCTATGATTCCAGAAAAGTTCCACGGTGTTTGGCAACAAGGAATAGACACTAACGATTACTACTTGAAACTTTGTGGTTCTGGTGGTGGTGGATATATTCTAGGGTTTACGGAAGATTTAGAAAAAGCCAAAAAAGCACTCAAAGATTATAAACTAGAGGTAGTTTATCAGTTTTAATTTTCAATATGCTTAGTCGAAGAACCAAACATTTGCTGTTAAAAATATTCAGCATGTTTTCTGTTGTTCGTGGTTATAATATCCCAATAATTGCTCTCGCACAATACCTATCTGCAATATTTATTCTTGCTTCAGAAAAAAGGGCTTTGAATGTTATATTAGATATCAATCTGTTTTTGATAGTAATTCTTTCATCTTTAACCATTGCTTCAGGTTATATTATCAATAACTTTTATGATAGTAAAAAAGATTTAATAAATAGACCAAATAAATCAAAACTCGATAGACTAGTAAGCCAAAAAACCAAACTTCAAGTTTATTTTACTGTAAATCTAATTGTATTTCTACTAGCTTTTTTTATATCCTTTAGAGCAGTTTTGTTTTTTTCTGTCTATATTTTTCTCATTTGGTTCTATTCTCACAAACTAAAAAAAATGGTTTTTATTGGCAACCTAACTGCTGCTTTTCTAGCGGTTTTACCATTCTTTGCCATATTGCTGTATTATAAAAATCTGTATCCTCAAATATTCGCTCATGCAACTTTCCTATTTCTATTGATTCTAATTAGAGAAATGATAAAAGATTTAGAAAACATAAAAGGTGACATAGCCAATAATTACCAAACTATTCCTGTGATTTATGGTGAAAATCTATCAAAAAAAATAATTACTATTTTAACAACATCAACCATAATCCCAATCTATTTTTTAGTAGAAATATTTGAAGTAAGATACATGGACATTTATTTTTATGTGAGCATGATAATATTGATTTTTTTCGTTCAAAAACTTTGGAAGTCAGAAACAAAGTCAGATTATTTAAAACTTCATAATATTCTAAAATTTTTGGTTGTTTCGGGTGTGTTTTGCATCATTTTGATCAATCCTGAAGTGCTTATCCACGGAAAAACAGTTATAAATTCTTTACGATAAACTATCACAAATAGGCATCAAATTTCACTATCTTTGCGGAAATTATTTAGCAATGCAGAATTCCAATCGCTCTAACAGAAAAACATCGGGCAAATCAACTGGTAAAGGAAAAAACTTTGGAGACAAACCAACTCGTAGTAAAAATGAGTCGTCAAAATCTAAAGCTCCATTGGCAAAACGTTCTCAAAAACCAGCAAAACCTGTTGTTGCTAGTAATACGCCAAAACCATTGAAATCTGACGATATTCGTCTTAATAAATACATTTCAAACTCTGGAGTTTGCTCTCGTCGCGAAGCAGATGTTTACATTCAATCGGGTAACGTTAAAGTAAATGGAGAAGTGATTACAGAACTAGGCTACAAAGTAAAGCCTGGAGATGTTGTAAACTTTGATGGCACAACTTTAAAACCAGAGAAAAAAGAATATATTTTACTCAATAAACCTAAAAACTTTACAACTTCCAACGATGAAGAAAGTAGCGACAGAAATGTGTTAGAACTTGTTCGTGCTGCTACAAAATCCAAAATTCAACCCATCGGTAGAATGGACAAAAATACCACAGGTTTATTGGTTTTTACTAACGATACCGATATGATTAGAAAGTTCAGCTTGCCTAACCAAAAATCTCCAAAAATTTATCACGTTTCTCTAGATAGAAATTTAAAATTTGAAGATTTAGAAAAAATTGCCGGAGGTGTGACGCTTGATAATCACAGGCTTTTTGTTGATGAAATTAGCTATATTGATAATGAACCAAAAACCGAAATTGGCTTAAAATTGAGAACTCCAAATGTAAAAGTCGTTCGAGCTATTTTTGAAAGTTTTGATTACAATGTTCTTAGAATTGACAGAGTTTCATTTGCAGGTTTAACCAAGAAAAATTTACCTCGTGGCAACTGGCGTTTTCTTACCGAACAAGAAATTATTAATTTGAAAAATATTTAATTTATATATTTACATCACTAAAATCCTCTTGTTTTAGAATAAGAGGATTTTTTATTTAAAAAATATGTCACAAGAAAAAAATCTATCTATCGCTCATCTTTGGTTTGATGCATTCAATGCTCATAATCTTGAAAAACTATTAACACTTTATGATGATGAAGCACAACATTTTAGCCCAAAATTAAAAATTAGACATCCTGAAACTAATGGATTGGTTGTAGGGAAAGAAGCTCTGAGAAATTGGTGGCACGATGCTTTTGATAGATTACCCAGTTTACACTACAGAGTAACTTCGCTAACAGCCAATTCTGATAGAGTTTTTATGGAATATACACGAAGCGTGGACAACGAACCAGAAATGTTAGTTGCAGAAGTATTGGAAATTAAAGAAGGAAAAATTATTTTTTCGAGAGTCTATCACGGATAAATTATATATCTATTAACAAAATTCACACTAAAAGTTTTTAGCTTTACACAACTAATCCATTAAGCATGAAAAAAATACACTCATTTTCTATATTAGTATTTGCCACAATACTTTTTGTTTCTTGCAAAAAAGAAGAAAAAATGGCTGATTTTAAATCATTAACCGATAATTATTTCAAAGAAAAAAATGCTTTAAATCCATTAGACGCAACGCTGAATGGTCAAAATGATTTCAATGACCAACTGGTTTTTGAAATGACTGATTCTTATAGAGAAAAACGCAAAGCATTTTTTGAAAAATATCTCAAGGAACTAAAATCGGTAAACAAAGAAAACCTAACCGATGAAGAAAAAAATAGCTACGATATTTTAAAATGGGAAGCTGAACGCGGACTGGATTTACTCAACCAAAACGCAAACCTTACTCCTATCAATCAATTTGAAGGAACACATTTAACGATGGGACAATTTGCTAGTGGCGAAAGCGCTCAACCTTTTAAAACTGTGAAAGATTATGATAACTTTCTTAAAAGAATGGAACTTTTCAGCGTTTGGGTTGACTCGGCTATGGTGTATATGAAAAAAGGTATTCAAGAAAAAGTAGTTTTACCAAAATCATTAACCATTAAAGTAATTCCACAATTTGAAGCATTGATAACTCCAAAAGTTGAAGACAATCTTTTTTATTCGAGTTGTAAAAAATTCCCAGATAATTTTAGCAAAGAAGAAAAAGAAACTATCTCTGCTAAATATTCAAAAACCATTTCAGAAAAAATGGTTCCTCAATTTCAAAAATTAATCGATTTCATGAAGACCGATTATCTTTCTGCTTCGCGAAATACTAGTGGAATTGGAAGCTTGAAAGGCGGAAACGATTTATATAAAGTTTATGTAAAACAATGGACAACTACCGATAAAACTCCTGAACAAATTCACCAATTAGGGTTAAGCGAAGTGGCAAGAATTAAATCGGAAATGGAGAAAGTGAAAGAACAAGTTGGTTTTAAAGGAAGCATTGTGGAGTTCTTCGACTATGTTAGAAACAATCCAGAATTAAAGCCGTTTAAAACTCCCGAAGAAGTCATTTCAAATTTTGAACGTATTCACAAAATTATTACTCCAAACGTGAATAAATTCTTTTCATTACAGCCAAAAACTCCTTTTCAAATCAAGAGAACTGAGGCTTTTAGAGAAAAAACAGCAAGCGCAGAATATGTTCAAGGTTCAGAAGATGGAACACGTCCAGGAACTTTCTATGTACCAATTCCCGATGTTAAAAATTATAATTTTTATGGTGATGAATCTTTGTTTTTGCATGAGGCAATTCCCGGACATCATTTTCAAATCTCTTTGCAACAAGAAAACAACGATTTACCAAACTTTAGAAAATTCAATTGGTTTGGAGCTTATGGCGAAGGTTGGGCTTTATATACAGAAAGTTTAGGAAAAGATTTAGGACTTTATACAAACCCTTATCAATACTTTGGTATGCTTGGAAACGAAATGCTAAGAGCTGTTAGACTTGTTGTAGATACAGGAATGCATTACAAAGGTTGGTCTAGAGAACAAGCTATTGAGTTTGGGATGAATAATCTAGCCGAGAATAAAGATGTCATCGTTCAAGAAGTAGAAAGATACATGGCAATTCCTGGACAAGCATTGTCATACAAAATAGGTCAGTTAAAAATCATTGAACTTCGCGAAAAGGCTAAAAAAGAGATGAAAGACAAATTTGATATTAAAGTTTTCCATCAAAAAGTACTAGAGTCTGGAGTAATGCCTTTGGCACTGCTTGAAGATAAAATTGACAAATGGATTAAAACTGGAAAATAAAATATAAAAAAAGCGCTTCAAAATTGAAGCGCTTTTTTTAATTATTAATTGCCTTTTCAAGAGTTGGCAAATCCAATGTTTTACCATCAATATCAAAATAATCGTAGCTATATTTCAGTTTTCCATCAACTTCATCAATTCTAACATGCATCTGATAAAAACCACCTTTCCACTCTACAATCACATCAAACGTATAGTCGGAAACTCCAGAACTTGGTCGCATGGTTGTAGCATAAATCAATCTTCTTGACTTTAAGGTTAAAGTTCCAATTTCAAAATTTTCATAGGTACCTATTTCTCTTCCTTTGGAATGATTATCATCATTATGACCTATAACGTGGCTTTTCTTTTTTATCTCTTTTGGATCATTATAGATGTCCTTTATTGAAAAAATAACATCTTTCAAAGAGCTTTTACCCACATTGAATAAGTAAAATCTAATCTGATGTCTGTAAGTTTTTTGACCTTCTTTATCTCCAGATTCATCCTTAGCCAAATCTATATCTGTAATCTCAACAACCGGAATATTTTTTCCAAACATTAATTTGAAATGTTCATCTTTGCCGTTTTTCTTTTCAGCATTATTCTCTAAAACCTTTTTCTGCTCCAATTCATAGTTTAATAATTCCAGTTTTCTTCTAGCTTCTTCTAACTCACTTTTGGTTTTATTGGCTTTAATGTTTTCATTACCATTAAGAAAAAAATAAACCGAAAGCCCAATTAGTAAACATCCGAGTATGGCTAAAATTATTGTAATCATAAGCGAGCTTTTTTTCATTTTATCTCAGTTTAACAATTTACTGACCTGTTAAAAAATAGAGGACGAAAGTAAATAAATTTATAAATGAGATAAATTATAACCGACAAACAGCCGAAAAAATTGTTAAAATGTAATGGAAATAAAAAAGCCCAAACCTAAGTTTGAGCTTTTGTGCGGGTGATAGGACTCGAACCTACACGCCTTGCGGCACCAGATCCTAAGTCTGGCACGTCTACCAATTTCGCCACACCCGCAAAAATTGTGAGTGCAAATATATAAATAATTATCAAATTCAAATGTGAATCTCAATTTTTTTTAAATCTCTTTTTTAAGTATTTTTGACATTATTCAATAAAAATAAAAATGAACAATATCAAGCAATACGTTCAGGAAAATAAAGAGCGTTTTATCAATGAATTAATCGAATTATTAAAAATTCCCTCAGTAAGTGCTGATAGTGCTTATTCTCAAGATGTTATTGACACCGCAGAAGCTGTTAAAAATAGTTTACAAAAAGCAGGTTGCAACCATGTCGAAATTTGTGAAACTCCAGGTTACCCAATTGTTTTTGGCGAACACATTATTGATAAAAATTTGCCAACCGTTTTGGTTTATGGTCATTATGATGTGCAACCTCCAGATCCGATAGATCTTTGGACTTCACCACCATTTGAACCAGTGATTAAAACAACAGAAATACATCCTGAAGGAGCAATTTTTGCTCGTGGCGCATGCGATGACAAAGGTCAAATGTATATGCATGTAAAAGCATTTGAATATATGATTGCCAATAATTGTTTGCCATGCAATGTAAAATTCATGATTGAAGGCGAAGAGGAAGTTGGTTCAAAATCCCTAGGTTGGTTTGTAGAGCAAAATCAAGAAAAACTAAGCTGCGACGTGATTTTAATTTCAGATACTGGAATGATTTCTAATTCGCAACCAAGTATTACAACAGGTTTACGAGGTTTAAGCTACGTAGAAGTAGAAGTTACCGGACCTAATCGTGATTTACATTCCGGACTTTATGGTGGTGCAGTTGCTAACCCTATAAATGTATTGACCAAAATGATTGCGTCGCTTCATGACGAAAATAATCATATTACTATACCTGGATTTTACGATAAAGTAGAAGAACTTTCAAAAGATGAAAGAGCCGAAATGGCAAAGCGTCCTTATAGCGAAGACGATTATAAAAAAGCTCTTGACATAGCCGATGTTTATGGCGAAACTGGTTATACAACTAATGAAAGAAATTCTATTAGACCAACTCTGGATGTAAACGGAATTTGGGGTGGATATACTGGCGAAGGAGCAAAAACAGTTATTGCGAGTAAAGCTTATGCAAAAATATCCATGCGATTAGTTCCTAACCAAGATTGGGAAGAAATTACCGAATTATTTTCGAAGCACTTTGTAAACATTGCACCAAAATCAGTAAAAGTAAAAGTTACTCCTCATCATGGTGGTCAAGGCTATGTAACACCAATTGACAGCATTGGTTATCAAGCAGCTAACAAAGCTTACACCGAAACTTTTGGCGTTCAAGCTATTCCCGTTCGTTCTGGTGGAAGTATTCCAATTGTAGCTTTATTTGAAAAAGAGTTAAAATCAAAAACCATCTTAATGGGATTTGGTCTTGATAGTGATGCTATCCATTCTCCTAATGAGCATTATGGGATTTTTAATTATCTGAAAGGCATTGAAACCATTCCTCTTTTCTACAAATACTTTGTGGAATTGAGTAAATAAAATTCTGAGATATCCGTTCGAATTGAACGGATATTTTTATTTGTTTAAAGCATGAAAAAAGTATTCCTTCTCTTTTTAGTATTTCTAATATTTAGTTGTAAAACGAACAAAACCATCAACCATCATCGTGAAGGAAAATGGGTTTTTAAAGACACCGTAAACGGAATTTTGTATAAATCAAAAGGAAAATACAAACAAAGTAGAGAAATTAAAACTTGGAAATATTTCGAAAATCGCAAACTCGTTAAAACTGAAAAATATCAAGACAGCATTTGTTACTCAAAAACTTTTGATGAAAAAGGAAGAGTAACATCGATTGGAAAATCAATAATAATTGACGAAAACAATGAAACCCATTGGTATTTGACTGGTGACTGGATTTTTTTTGATGAAAAGGGAAAAATCATCGGGATAAAAAAATATGAAAAAGGCGAGTTAATCTCAGAAAAAGAAATGTAAAATCCGTTTTAGAAACGGATTTTTTATTTATAATCAGTCGTTTACAATAAAAAATATTTTTTGGCGTTATATTTGTATTACAATCATCATCATTAAATCAATCAATCATGTTAAAACGTTTTTTTATTCTTTGTTCTGGTGTCGATACTGACATTGTGAACGGTTGTTCTAACGGCGAACAAAACAAATATGCCGGAATTGGTGCTACGGTTTTCTTCACAGCCGTAATGGCATTTATAGCTGCTTCTTATGCTTTGTTTACAGTTTTTGACAATGTCTATACTGCTGTATTCTTTGGATTAGTTTGGGGTTTTTTAATCTTCAATCTTGATAGATTTATTGTTTCTACCATTAAAAAAAGAGATCATTTTTTAGATGAATTTATTCAAGCATCGCCAAGAATTGTTTTGGCAATTATTATTGCAATAGTGATTTCGAAACCATTGGAAATTAAAATTTTTCAAAAAGAAATTGAAACAGTTCTTCTGAAAGAAAAAAATGAAATGTCAATTGCTAATAAGAACCAAGTTTCAAACTTCTTTAAAAATGACGTTGATAAAAACAAAGCTGAAATTGATAGTTTAAAATCAGCCATTACAAAAAAAGAAAAAGAAGTCGCTTCGCTCTACAATTCTTATATTACCGAAGCCGAAGGAACTGCTGGAACGAAAAAAATGGGTAAAGGTCCTATTTATAAAGAAAAACGCGAAGCACATGACTTAGCCACAAAACAACTCGACAGTTTAAAAGCAACTAACGCAAAAATTATTGCTGATAAAGAACTAAAATCTAAATCTCTGCAAGCCGATTTAGACAAAAAGGTTTCTGAAACACAGCCCGTAATTGATGGTTTTGACGGTTTAATGGCAAGGATAAATGCATTGAATAAATTGCCTTGGTTGCCATCATTTTTTATAATGTTGCTTTTTTTAGCCATTGAAACCTCACCGATTTTTGCCAAATTATTATCGCCAAAAGGAGAATATGATTTCAAACAAGAAGATGCAGAAATGGCTATAAAAAACATGCTGGCGCAAAACAAATATCAAAGCGAATTGCAAAGAAAAACCGATGCAGAAATTTATGATAAAGTTTATGCTGATATCCGCGATGATAAAGAACTTTATAATTACAAAAAGAAAGGCGCAACAGAGTTACTAAAACTTCAAGCCGATGGTTTTGTAGAAAAACAGAAAAAGTCCATGTAAAAATAAACCCAACTCAAAAAGAAGTTGGGTTTATTGTTTAAGGTAGAAATGCATACCCTTTTCTAGTTTTCCAAAGAAAATACTTTTCCAGAAGTACTTTGCTAAAATCATAAATCACATTTGGAAGCATGATGGCAAAAGTTCTTGGTTTGAATAGATGATTTGAAAAAATAATTACTTCTTTTTTTCCAGCATCCATAATACACAGACCAGGAATTTTTCCCCAAGCTTTTCTTTTTAAATCTGTTCTGCCTTTTGCTAGTCTTATGATGTTCTCTGCGACTATTTTGCCAGTTTCATCACTTGGGTAACCTGTTTTTGGTGCAGCAAACGGGATATTTTTACAAGTAAATGGTAAGTCAACTTGAACGGCAATTCCGGCTGCCCAAACATTTTTCAAAGTTTTATGCTGATAACTGTCTTCTACAGGAATATATCCATTGGCAGTAGGAGTTAATGAAGGTGAATTTTGCACAAAATCTACCCCTATAAATGGTGGCATTAGTTGTGTTAAATTACTTTTTAAGACTTCACCTGTTGAAAGAATTACACTATCAGCTGTTACTTCTTTCACAGCAACTTGAGTTCTATAATGAATATTAAACATTTTCATAAATGTTTTTAGCATTGTTTCGCCCATTGGCATGCCATCTATTCCAAAATGCCCCAAATAATCTTCTGGCGTAATCCAATATAAATCAACTTTTTTACGAATATTTTGCTCTCGAAGCCATTTTTCAACATTGAAAAGAAACTCATAAGCTGCACCCATACAACCAGCATTTTGGGTTGCTCCAATCACTATTGGTCCGGGATTTTTCTTGAATTCTTCCAATGCTGTGCGCAATTTCATAGCTCCATTTGGAGTACCAACATAATGTGAAAACTCAGCAACACCAGGTGCTACATCAAATTTTACTTTTGGACCTGTTGCCACCACCAAATTGTCATATTTAAAATCGCCTTTGTCGGTTTTTACAATTTGGGCATCAGTATCAACAGACAAGGCTTCGGCATGAACAAAATCTACACCTTTTTTTCTTAATATTTCTTCTTTCTTAAAAGATATATCTTTCATTTCTCTTCTTCTAAATGGTACCCAGATAAGTGATGGGATGAAAAGAAAAAGTGGTGATTTATCAATCAAAATTACTTTATGTGCATCTTTACCCTTTCGCTTAATTTCGAGAGCAGCTGTCATTCCGGCAAAACTTCCTCCTACTACTACTGTTGTTGTCATGATTATTAATTTTAGCACTATAAAGGTACTTTGACTTTAATAAATAAAAAGTATCAAATGTTACATTGAAGCATAAAAAACCGACTGATTTTTGTGTTTCAGTCGGCTGTAGTTTTTGATAATTTATGCTTAAATATATTTTAAAACTTCTGCTTTTAATCGGTCATATTCACCTTGCAAAATCAAACCATTATCGAGTAGCTTTTTATAGCTTTGAAGCTTTTCAAACAACTCATCTTGCGACAAACTGGCCAAAGCATTCTCTTCACTTTGAGGTTTTTCATCAGGAAATTGTTTTTCATCTCTAAATCCTGATTGAGCTACAGGAATAATTTCTGCAAAACTAGTTACTTCTTCAGCCTGAATTTCTTCTATAACATCTGCTTCTTCAATAATTTCAACTGGAGTTGTTTCAACAGGATTTTTTTCTTCAACAATTGGTCTATTTACAACTGGGTTTTTCAATAAATCCAATTGTTCTTTGGCATAAGTGTACAATTTTCTTGCTTGGTTTTTTGGCAAATAATCTATGGTATGCGTCAAATCAGACTTGGTTGAAAATGTAAAATCGGCTCCAAGAATTCCTTCTTTAACAAAACTAGCCTCAATATCATCCCAATCATAATCAATAAATTCCATAGACAAACCAAGGTTTTTTGGTTTACAAAGAATAATTCTCTTATTAGTTACCACAACACTATCGGGCAAAATAGTAACTGCTGGTTTTTTTTGAACCGCAATATATCCTACTTCTTCATTTGACATCAATAGGTTATCCAATTTTGAAGTGATTTTTTCAATTGCTTTTGGATCTTGGTCTTCGTTTAATATTTTCTTTAAGTTGTCTAACATGGCTTTATTTTATGTCTAAAATTCATTGCAAAAGTAATGCCTAATTCTCTACTTCTCAATACAATTTCGAGAAAAATCGAAATCACTCGAAGTGACGTTATAGAATTTCGTTTTGTATTTTTTTGGTTAAACTTTTGAAAACTAAATCATAAGAATGATTGATGAGCTCTAGCATTAGTTTATCGGAAACATCATTATTAAAATCAACTGTATTCCAATGAATTTTGCTCATATGATAACCCGGATTTATCGCTTCATATTCTGCACGAAGTTCTAAAGCTCGTTCTGGTTCGCATTTCAAATTTAACGATGGCGTTCCTTTTTCCCATTCTTTTAATGATGTCAAGCAAAACATTTTCCCACCAACTTTAAACACCAATGTATCTTCATCGAACGGAAAGTGTTCGGTTACGCCTTTTTTGGATAAGCAGAATTCGTAGAGTTGTTGAATGTTCATTTTTTAAGTGATTAGTGATGAGTAATTAGTGATTAGCTTTTGACTATTCACTAATTACTATTTGCTTGTTACTATTTTCTCCATCATCTTTTCGGGATGCACCAAATTTTTAAATCCAAATTTTTCATATAGAAAATGTGCGTCCGATGTTGCTAACCGCCAAATTTTGACTTCTTGTAATTTGGGTTCATTCATCATGGCATTTATTAAAATTGATGAATAACCTTTTCCTCGATGATTTTCATCAATAAAAACATCCATAACGTAAGCAAAAACTACATAATCGGTGATTACTCTGCAAAAGCCAATTTGCTTTTCGTCTAAATAAATTCCGAAGCAAAATGAGCTATCAATTGTAGTTTGAACTTCTTCCATTGTTCGTCCAGCAGCCCAATAGATATCTTTCAAAAAATTTTGAATAAACGGGACATCAAGTTTGGATTTGTCTGTTGAAACTGAAATCATATTTTATACAAAATTGGTTTACTTGGCGAAGCATCATTTTCAAAGGAAGTAATTTGTAGATTTAGTATATAACTTCCATCTTGAATTTCATTGGGTACAAAAATCATTTCGGTGATTGTGCAATCCAATCGTGCGTCATCATTTAGATTGTCAACATTTTTTACATTCCAAAATGCCTTGTGCGCCAATAATTTCCCTTCATCTTCTTCTCTATCCACACTTGGCAAATCAATTAACAAATGTTTTACACCAAGTTCACGGATATAAATAGTAGCATCTTCCGATAAATATGGCGGATTGGTTTTAGAATAATTTTTTTGCTTTTTTTCTTCAAGATTGGGAAGTGTTCTAATGATTAATGCTTCTGGGAAATTGAAACTATTATTATGTGATTTCTCCATCGTCGAAGTGACAAAATGCTGTTGAATTTGTTCGTTGGTTATTACCAAATCGCCATTGATATTTTCTGGTGTAATCGAAATTAATTTGGCAGTAAAGAAAAACTGTTTCAAGCATTGATTTATAGAATAAAATTCTCGTGTGATATGTCCGAGACATTCGGTATGCGTTCCATGACCATGTGGATTGAAGAAAATATTGTTGAAATTTGTCGAGCTTCCTTCGGAAACTTTTCCAACCCAATCACCAAAACGAACGGGTTCTATTACAGGTTTTTCGATATACCAAGCGATAGGATTCTCATCAGTATTGGTTAAAGGAATAGAAATATCTATAGGTTTTGACAAATCTATTTTAAGTTCTAATGCATTTATATATATAGTTGCGACCATAAATCCTTACTTATTTTTGTAAATTTACATTTGAATCTTTCAACTATCAAGATTATGAACAAAAAACTTGTAGAAATTGTCCATTCAGCAAAAACGGTTATTCAAAAATATCCTTTAGTGTTGTTGATGTCCTTTGTCATGACGTTTATTGTGTGTTATATGATTGAGACTGAAAACGTCAAAAAAGATAATTTCTATTTGATAAAACTACTCTTATCTAGTTCACTTGGCATTTCATTGTTTTTTGGAATAAAAATGCTTTCTGAAAGAATTGGAAAAGAAATAATATTGAGTGTTGCTGGGTTAATACTGCTAGCTATTTATTACTTTGTTCTTCCAGACAACGAAAAACTATTTACAGATAGATATGTCTTTGTTGTTTTTCCTATGTATGTTTTGTCGCATTTGTTTGTAGCATTTATACCTTTTGTTGGAAAATCTTATCGCGAAAAAAGTTTTTGGGAATACAACAAAAACCTCTTTATCAATTTTATACTAACTGGGATTTTTACACAGGTTTTGGTAATGGGTGTTTTGCTTGCAATCCTAGCAGTAGAAAAACTATTTGCTTTTCATTTTGATGAAAAAATATATCCCGAAACTGGATTATCAATGGCTATTTTTGGCAGTACATTCATCTTTTTATTATTCAATGCCAAAGGTTTATCAAGTTTAGAAAAAGACCGCCAATATCCAGTTATCTTAAAATTCTTTACACAGTTTGTTCTTATTCCGCTATTGCTAATCTATCTTGTAATACTGTATTTCTATTCTGGTAAAATTCTTCTTGCTTGGCAATTACCTCGTGGTTGGGTAACATACCTTGTTATGGCATTTTCAATCGTTGGTATTTTGGCACTATTGCTAGTTTATCCGTTGAAAGAAATAAAAGCAAAATCATGGGTTGTAATCTTTTCCAAAGTTTTCTATTACAGCCTATTACCATTGTTGATTTTGTTGTTTACAGCTATTTTTACTAGAGTGCTTCAATATGGTTTTACCGAAGCTCGATATTATGTTCTTCTACTAGCTATATGGCTTGCAACACTGACTTTGTATTTTATTTTCTACAAAAAAGCTTCCATAAAGTTCATTCCTGTTTCACTTTTTTGTTTTGGAATTTTTGCCTTAATGTTTCCTTTTTTGAATGCTTTTTCGGTGTCCGTAAAAAGTCAAAAAGAAGCGTTGATGTCTTTATTAAATTCAGAAAAACTGATTGAAAACGGAAAGATAAATTTTGATAAAAAAATAAGCGATTCCACAGCTACCAATATTTTAGACAAATTTGAATATTTGACAGAAAGAAATGAAAAACCTTTTTTAGAAACTTTAGTTCCCAAAAACATTCAACAGAAAAAGGAATTCAAAGAAGGATATTTTTGGAATTCATCTGATTATTTTACACAAATAAATTACGCTCACGACAATAATTATCAAGCCAACATGCTCACTTTGAGATCATCTGAAGAGCTAAAAGACATAAAAGGTTATGACAAAGCGCTTGAAATAAACTCTCTTTACAGGCAAAATTATGATTTTGATAAGATGAATATCCGCATTATCAATGAAGGTGAAAACTCTGAAGATGGAAAGATAATTATTGAAATTAATAATTCAAGCACTGATATTTCGACGCAAATAAATACTCTTTTTTCAACCTACGGGAAAAGAAAAGGAACAGTTGATGTAGAAGATTTGTCCATCAAATTTGAGCTTGAAAAATATTCTTGCAAACTCATTTTTGGTTCGATTACAAAGGATTTTAAGACAAAGAAAATAGACTTGAATTATGGAACAAATTGGTTATTGATTAAAGAAAAATAATTTAGTCAACACGGAATAAATCGCTAGCTATTCCATCACAAAGGAATTTTCCTTTTTGGGTTGGTCGTAATATCTTCTCGATACGATTTTGTTTCTCAAAATCACTCGAAGTGAGGATTTCGAGTAAATCATCTGCAATAAATTTTTCAGATTGCTTTAATAGATATTCTAGAAAATTAGTTCCAAATTCTTGTTCAATTCTACTCAAAGAAACTCCCCAAATGGTTCGCAAACCAGTCATGATATACTCATTGTATCTATCATTTCTTGTTAGTTTTTCTGTTTCTGAAGGTAATTTATTCTCTTGAATAAATTTTATGTACAAACTATTATTGGAAATATTCCAACTTCTATTTGTTCCGTCATAACTGTGGGCTGATGGTCCAATGCCAATGTACTTTTTGCCTAACCAATAGGCTGAATTGTTTTTGGAAAAATAATTGGGTTTGCCAAAATTGGATAATTCATAATGCACAAATCCTTTTTCTTGAAGTTTTTCAACTAATAGATAAAAATGCTCATGTGCTGTTTCTTCACTTGGTTGTTGAATGGTTCCTTTTTTGATTAATGATTGCAAGGCGGTTTTTGGTTCAACTGTCAAAGCATAACTGGAAATATGTGGAATATTGAAAGACAAAGCAGTTTCAATGTTTTGCAACCACTTTTCGTTACTCATGTTTGGCATTCCATAAATCAAATCGATGGTTATGTTATCAAAATATTGCGTAGCAATCTCTAAGCATTTTTTGGCTTCATCGGCATTATGAGCACGATTCATAAGTTTTAAATCTTCTTCAAAGAATGATTGAATACCGATAGAAAGTCTATTAATTCCAATTTCTTTAAATTCTTGAAAAAGTTCCCTTGACTGCGCTCGGGATGTCAAGTCATCTGGATTGGCTTCAATGGTGATTTCGGGGTTTTCAACTACGTTGTAATTGCGGTAAACCTCATCAATCAAAAATCTTATATCTTCAATCGCTAATATTGAAGGCGTTCCACCACCAAAATAAATGGTTTCGACTGTTTCTTTTTGGAATTCATTTTTCCTCAATGCAATCTCTTTTGCCAATGCTAAAATCATTTCATCTTTCTTCTTCAATGACGTTGAAAAATGAAAGTCGCAATAATGACATGCTTGCTTACAGAAAGGGATATGAATGTAGATTCCAGCCACTATTTCTTAATTCGAGATTCATTTTGTTTCACAAATGCTTCCCAACCAGTGTAACTTTTTCCAGCCGTAATTTTTCCAGAGTTGAAAAAATGGCAAACGGCTGCGGCCAAACCATCAGTACTATCCAAATTTTTGGGTAATTCTTTTAGCCCAAGAAGTTGTTGAAGCATTTTGGCCACTTGCTCTTTGCTGGCATTTCCGTTACCAGTAATGGCCATTTTAATTTTCTTAGGTTCATATTCGGTAATCGGAATTTGACGCGATAAACCTGCTGCCATTGCAACGCCTTGAGCACGACCAAGTTTGAGCATTGATTGTACATTTTTCCCAAAAAATGGTGCTTCAATAGCTATTTCATCTGGATGATGAGTTTCTATGAGTTCAATGGTTCGTTCAAAAATAATCTTCAATTTAGTATAATGGTCATCATATTTGCTCAACAAAAGTTCATTGAGTTGCATGAATTCCATTTTTTTATTGACTACTTTGATTAACCCAAAACCCATAATGGTTGTTCCTGGATCGATGCCTAATATGATGCGTTCGTTTGCCAATTATTTAGTTTCAAGTTTAAGGTTTCAAGTTCAAAGTTTTGTTTCTTTGCAACAATGATTTCAATTCCTCACAAAGCTAAACAATTCGGTGTTTTTATAATCAAACTTTTGATTGTAATTGGTGCTTTTTATTTTATCTACGATAAACTTACTAGTGACAAGAGCTTAAACTGGGAAAAGTTTTGGGAATTAGCTAATGAAAAATTTACTTCTTCTGTCGTTTTTGGTTTACTGCTGATGAGTTTTGCCAATCGGTTTTTTGAAATTTTGAAGTGGAAAAATTTGGTTTCAACTATTCACACTATTTCTGTTGGCGAAGCAACAAAACAGGTTTTAGGAGCATTGGCAGCAGGAATTTTTACTCCCAATGGCATTGGAGAATATGCCGGAAAAGCACTTTATTTTAACAAAAACCAAACAAAGAAAGTCGTTTTTCTCAATCTTATTTGCAATGGTATTCAAATGATTTTGACCATTGTTTTTGGAACTATTGGATTGTTTATTCTGGGTTATTGGCAATGGGGTTTCATCATTATTGGTTTGTCCATTTTCTTTTTTTTATTTTCCATACTTTCCAAAAAAATAACAATCAAAGGTTATTCTATTGAGAAATTAATGAATAAAATAAATGAAATTCCAAAGCACGTTCACAATAGAAATAACCTACTTGCATTGTGCAGGTATTTGACTTTTTCGCATCAATACTATTTTTTATTTCTCGTTTTTGGCGTAGATTTACCCTATGCAACCATGATGGCAACTATTGCAGTGGTTTACTTTTTGGCTTCTTCATTACCAAGTTTTCAATTTTTAGACTTTGCAGTAAAAGGAAGCGTAGCTGTTTTTTTCTTTGGAAAATTGGGTGTAAACGATTGGATAGTAGTTTTTGTTGCCACATTAATGTGGTTTTTGAACGTGGTTTTACCAGTCGTTATGGGTTGTTATTATGTACTTAAATATAAACCAAAATGGAACTAACAATTATCCTTATTATAATTTTAGCGATTTATTCCTTGTTAATCCTTCAACTTGTTTTTGGGTTTGATAAAGTAAAAACTTTTACTGTTGATGAAAAAACTCCAAAGACAGCTTTTACCATCATTGTTCCATTTAGAAACGAAGAAAAAAATTTACCAAGGCTTTTAGAATCGTTTTCAAACCTTGATTATCCTCATGAATTGATTGAAATAATTATGGTTGATGATTTTTCGAAAGACCAATCGGAACGTGTGTATATCAACTGGCGAATGCAGAATAATGATATTGACACTACGCTTCTGGAAAATCTGAAACTTACGGATTCCCCAAAAAAAGATGCCATTTCTAGAGCATTACCAATAGCAAAAAACGATTGGATTATCACTACTGATGCCGATTGTGAAGTGAAAAAAAATTGGCTGAAAACAATAGACAATTACATTCAAAATCACAATGTGGAAATGATTGCAAGTAGTGTAATCTACAAAACCAAAAACAACTGGTTTCATCATTTTCAACAGCTTGATATGATGAGTTTGCAAGGAACAACTATTGGGAGTTTTGGCATTGGGAAACCTTTTATGTGCAATGGAGCCAATTTTATTTATACCAAAAAACTGTTCCATGAGCTTGATGGTTTTAATGGAAATGACAAAATCAGCAGTGGCGATGATGTTTTTTTGCTACAAAAAGCAGTTGCAAAATGTCCCGAAAAAGTTCATTATCTCAAAAACAATAAAGCAACGGTTAAAACAAAACCAGAAAATGACTTGTTTACATTTTTTATGCAAAGAGTTCGTTGGGCTGCAAAAACAACAGGTTACAAAAGTACTTATGCACAGTTTTTGGCGATAGTAGTTTTTATGATGAACTTGATTTTGATTATAGGTTTGTGGTTTGTGGTTTGTAGATGTTTGGATTATAAAATTCTATTGGCTGTTTTTTTAACAAAATACCTTATTGACTTTTTTATGATTAACAAAGCCAATACATTCTTCATGAAAAATAGAATTATCCTTCCTTTGGCGAGCAGCTTTATTTATCCTTTTTATGCTGTTGCAGTTGGAATTTATTCTTTAGTTGGAAAATTTTATTGGAAAGGAAGAGTTTATAGAAAGTAACTACTCTTGCTTTATAATCACAGGAAGAACAAACTGCGTTTTTACGGGTATTCCACGTTTTATTGCAGGATTTACTTTTGGAAAATCTATCAGCCTTGCATGCAGAATACTGTCTATTTTTATAGTATCATATGCCACACTATCTTTTGGAAACTGCGGTTGAAAAGCAACTTCAGAAGTTGGGAAAACAGTAACCTTAACCTCTATTGTATCAAGTTTTGGGAATTCAGTTGAAAGCGAATCTATATTCAATTTTTGTTCGATAGTGCTTGTCATAAACTCAAAAAAACATCTCTTTCTTTGTTCTTTATCGGCTATTTTTTCACAATCTACAATCGAAGGATATTCATCAACTTCGTTCCAATTAATTTCATTCAACTGTTTCTTTAACAATTCTTTTTCATCGGGTACTTTTTTGTCAAAAAGTTGACAAGAAGCAAAGAAGAAACTTGAGAAAAAAAGAATAGCAAGAATTTTTTTCATATTCGTTGAAACGAAAATTTATTTGATTTTTCAAATGTAATAAATTTACTTTCAATAATCAGCTATGACGTTTATTCATTCTGTTGTTCAAAAAAAATGCTCCGTTTTCCGGAGCATTTTTTTTATTTTATAATTAGTTTTTTGGTGACTTTTTTATTCAAGTCTGAAGTAATTTCTACAAAATACATTCCCGAACTGATGTTAGAAACATCCACAGAAGTTGTATAGTAATCTATTGATTTTTTGGACATGACAACTTTGCCTGATATATCATAAACAAAAACATCTTTGATGGTCTGTGTATTATCTGCTAAGGAAATTGTGAAAGAATCTGTTGCAGGGTTCGGTGCTAGAATAAAATTACTCAACTCGTTTTCTCCTATCGATAACTGATTTACAAATTCGGTATTGAAAGTATTTGTTACAATCGCTGGATTAAAGTCAAAATAAATAGCTGCCGAGTTAGGAATAACATCTCCAACTGCATAACCAGACATTGGTTTAACTTTAAAAGTAACATAACCTTTACCTATATTAGTATTGGCTATTGAAACTGGCAATTGAATATTATCAAACCTCCAAGTCAAATTATTATCTACTTGATCCAATATATATGGATGACTTGCACTTACCATTTTCACAGTAGTTGCATCAAGTTGGTCGTTTAACACGTCATTTATTCTAACGTTTATTGCGCTAGCATTTCCGGTATTTTCAAATCTAATAGTATAATATAAGTAATCATTTTGTGTAAACGAAGAAATTAGGATTTGTTCACCTCTAGCTTCCATTTTATCATTTGGATCATAAGCATTTACAACCATTTGAGTAACAGAATTCTGGTTGTTTTCTGGAACAACATCACCTGTAATTGGTTCAATTGAAACTGAATTTGTTAAATACTGACCCGCATTTACAGTTGGTATAGTCGGAACTGACAACGAAACATCAATCGTTCTAGTTTCAAAAGGCAAAAGATTAGTAAAATTATACGTAAAACCAGTTGCTGTAGCCGAAATACCTGATACAGAAACAGCACTTATAGAAACAGCATTATCTTTTGAGAAAGTAATTGTGCCACTTGAAACAGTTTGATTACCTAAATTTGTATAGACAATTTTATTTTGATACGTAAAACCTGGTCTTGGTGCATTAGACGGAATAATTGCTACTGATAAATCATTATAACTTTGAACAATAGTTACAGGAAAATTATAGGTAATCATTCCTCCACCAACAATAACACTTACATCATTAAAATTGGCAGTTGAGATTGAATACATCGACGCATAAGATGAATTAATAGAATAACTCAAGTCATAAGAATTATTAGGATTAATATCGTATATGTTATAAATTCCTGTAGGCGAAGTGATATCGTGAACTGAACCATTATTGTTTATTTCATAATGAAACTGACCAAGTGGAAAATTATTTTCACCTGTATCTTGAATACCATTGTTGTTACTGTCAAGGAAAGCATTTAGTCGCATTCCTGTACAATCAATCTCGGCTGATGAACTTCCTAATTCTTCTATTTTTATAAATCCTGGTTGATTACTGAAATTAGTTACCATAATCAAATAATATTGTCCAGGTTGCGCATTTGGAATAACAGGATATTCTGTAGCAGAAGCAGAATAGCTACATGATACTACATAATTTTGGGTTAATTGACTATAACATGGAGTTGTTGGTGAAGTAAATGGACCATAAACTATATAATCAACATCTCTCATTGTACCCATAAAGTCAATACTAGTGTTTTGTTGAATAACTAAATTTATTTGTCCAGCTTGACTAACAGGTAAATAAAACCATGTCGGATTAGGATGAGTACTTAAACAACCATAATATGCTCCAGGTTCATTTACAGTTGAGTTTATTGTGTTATTAAAAGGAACTCCTAAAGCATTACACAATGAATTTGCCTGAATACAATTGGAAGCATTATTACAATTTGAAGAAGCCGTTAATGGCATTGTATAAATATTATCACATCCACCTTCAATTATTTCTCTAATAAAAATAATTGTTTGGTTAGTATTCATAATACTCACAGAAAACGCAGCAGGATTTGTAATCTGGTTTTCTTGATTTTGAGCATCTAATGAACTTGTATAAAATTCTAACGTGTTGGTTGAATTTATTTGAGCTTGTGATGTTGTTAAATCAAAAATCACTTGTTGATCATTATTATCATCACATTGAACCATTGGTTGCAAAGTAGCTTGAATGTAAGTGAAATCAAATACATTTAGAGAAAATTGATTTATATACACCTCACTTGGGTTTGTGTTGTTTTCAACCTTTGAAAAAAGCATTTGAAATCCTTGTGACATACAATATGGTGAAACTGCTGGTATCGTGCAAGCTTGATCCATAAAATAAGAAACCGTGTAATTTGATGGATTTAAAGTTCCAAGAACATTGACATCATTTTCATTCAAATTAAAGCAAGCTTGTTCTCCAGTTTCAACACACTGACTATAACTTTGTGGTTGTCCTGGCGAAGGGCAATATTCAGTTAAAAATGTGAAATAATTCCACTGACTATAAGTGTTATCCGTACAATTTGCTCTAATAGCAACTGTGTAAATTGATCCACAATTTAAACCATTTAAAACCAACGGATTGGTAACTCCTGATGATAATACCACACCATTCACCTGAATTTCAAATCCAGCTTCATTTCCTGTTCCATTCCATGTTATTGTAGCTGAGTTTTGAGTAACATCATAGGCTGTGACAGTTGGCATCGGACATGTTGTAGTACCACAATCTTCGTAAATAAAACTAACTGTTCCTACTGAATAACAACCCGTTACAGAATTTGTAATTCTATAAGCAACCGCTTGAGATAATGGCATATAACAACTTGTATTAGCTATCTGATTAGCTCCCATTTCAGCATCCGTTTGGGTTTCATAAAAAGCTATTTGGTTTGTCGTTGAACCGTCTAATAATGAAGGTTCAAGCTGTGTTAGGTCGACACAAGTATTAGCATTTTCATAACAAATTATCATTGATGTCCCAAATGCATTTGGCGAAGGGTTTACATGCAAAAAATAATTCATTATAGTTACCTCAGATGTAGTAAGATTAAAAATTCTAGCAAAAATTGGCTGAGGATCTGAAATATTCACATAGGTATTCTGTAATGGATTCAAGTTATTCTCAGCATCACTTTGTGTTAGATGATGAGTTACAACAAAATTTTGAGCATTTTGTTGTATTAAAATCTCATAAGAAATTTCTTCAAGAAAAAAAGTTCCAACTCCATCGTTAGTGGAATCGTCACAAATATTATTATAAATAGACGGCTGATTAAACCCTTGAGAAAAACCTTTAATAAAGGTAAATAATACTAAAAATAGAAGTAATTTTTTTTTCATATTGTTGGTTTTTGATTGAAAAGCAAAGCTAATATAAAAACTTTCAGTCAATTACAACATTTATAAAACAAAAAAGCCATCCCAAAAAATGGGAAAGCTTTTCATTGGTCTAACTACTAAACCTTTGTTCCGATTTCTCGGAACGAAACAACACAACTAATCTTAAATACTTTTTTGGGCAAAAAAGGTTTTCATTTCTGAAAACCTTTCCCAATTTTAGCGGTCTGGACGGGACTCGAACCCGCGACCCCATGCGTGACAGGCATGTATTCTAACCAACTGAACTACCAAACCTTCGCTTAATTGCGGTTGCAAATATACAATGGTTTTTTATATCTGCAAGATTTTTTTATGTTTTTTTGAATAATTATTTTTTTAATCTATCCAAACATTTGCTTTTCAATTAAATAAGTAGTAAGAACCTTTTCAAAATCATCTGAAACCGCTACTGGAACATATTTTATTTTATTTTGAGCACAGGTTAGCGCTATTTCTTGAAAATATTCTTTTACTTTCTTTTCATACTCTGCTTGTATGTTATCTGCAAAGACATTTATTTCCATGTTGGTTTCTAAATCGATGAATTTTCTTGGTGAATTATCGTAGTTGAAATGCAATTCGGATTTACTGTCATACACATGAAAAATAACTACTCGATGTTTATTATGCTTCAAATGTTGTAATGCATTGAACAATTTTTCTTTTTCACCATTTTGAAACATATCTGTAAACAAAATAATCATGGAACGTCTATGAATCTTTTCAGCAATTTGATGTAAAAATGTAATTGTGTCTGTGTTTTTTGAATTTTTTGGACTTTCTAATAATTCCTCTAATTTATTGAGCAACATTCTATGGTGACGATCGCTACCTTTTTCGGGTGAATAATACTCATAAGTATCAGAATAAACACTTAATCCAACGGCATCTCGTTGTTTTTTTAGTAAATTCATCAAAACAGCCGAAGCCAAAACTGAAAATCCTATTTTGTTTTTAAAAAAAAGTTCATTGGAATTTAGTTTTGGATAATGCATTGAGGATGAGTTGTCAATTATTATATGGCATCTCAGGTTAGTTTCTTCTTCATATCGCTTTGAATATAACCTATCTGTTTTAGCAAAAAGTTTCCAATCAATATTTTTTGTGCTTTCACCAGAATTGTAAATTTTATGCTCTGCAAACTCAGCAGAAAAGCCATGAAAAGGAGATTTATGCATACCCGAAATAAACCCTTCCACTACTTGATTGGCCAAAAGTTCGAGATGTTTAAATTCTGAGATTAACTCTTTGTGTGCTTCAATTTTCATTGTTCAAATGTAATTTGAAAATTTGAAAAAGCGACATCCTATTTGTTAAAAACAGTTTAATTAATATAAATCAAAAATAATTATAAAAAATTTATGGCTTTGTGGTATGCTCTTTTTTGTAAGCATCAAACTCTTCCTGTGTCATGAAATTGGTGCCTTGACCAAGTACATAATACCATCTTCCATTGTCTTTTATATAAGTTTCAGCTCTGATGACTTTAAAATGCAAATCGCCATCGGGTGTAGAAAACACTACATTGGCCACCTTTGTTTTTATGGCTGTGGTTCCATTAAAAATACGCACTAACTCTGTTCCTGGAACCGTTTCAACCGATTTAAAAGTCATTCCGTTTCTGGCAAATTTCTGAAACTCTTCTTCTAATCCGTAGGCAATAGAACCATCGGCACCAATACTTATAGAATTGTCATTTAATGAAAGTGATGGATCAAAAATATTCGAAATAGAATTAATAAAAGCCCTATCTTCTGGATAATTAGTTGTGTCATATTTGCCTGGTGGTGGAATTTGTCCTGTTACTCTAATCGCTGAAAAAACAACGAGTATAATTGTAATTAGCATTTGGGCTGTTGAAGTTTTTGCTTTCATAATGATTTCTTTTAAAGTTAATTTATAATTTGCTTAATTTTTCTTCTAACGCTTTTAATCGTTCTTCCAACGATTGTATTTTAGAATTTTGACTCTCGATGATTTCTTGTTGTTCTTGAACGGCTTTGACCAAAGGCACAACAAATGAAGCGTATTGAACACTATACAAATCTTTCTCGTGTTTTGGGGCTCTTACGCCATTAAATTCAAATCCTATTTTTTGGGCAATTTCTTCAACTTCTTGAGCAATAAATCCGGTTTGCAATTGGTTTTCTAAATCGTATTTGCCTTCCCATTCACCCACTTCAACATCTTTATATACAATTTCATTTTGTTTATGAAGGTCAAAATTATAAGTCACAGGTCGAAGTTGGGTAATAAAAGCCAATCCGGGCACATTATTCTGAACATTTTTCTTGATTCGTGCATCGCTGTAATTAAAAAACCCCACTTGTCCTCCAATCCAATTGATGCTCGTGTTTCCAATTTCTATAGTGTTGCTGTTGCTGCCAACATAACCAGAGTAATAACCTAAAGCTATAAAATTCGATGGGTCTGTTCCCGACCAATTTCTTGCATTATGACCTATACCGGTATTATAATTACCGTTATAAATATTACCTAACGCAAAATTACCTAAAGCCGTATTCCCATATCCCGCATTGCAATAATATAAACTTGATGCACCTAAAGCACTGTTTTGATATCCTGTTGTGTTGCCAAATAAAGCCAAATCACCTATTGCACAATTTTCAGAACCACTTACATTGTTTGTTAATGCATCATGTCCAATAGCCGTATTGTGACCTCCACTCAAATTATAATACAAACTTCTATTACCAATAGCTACATTATAACCTGATATATTTGAAAACAGCGCATAATTCCCAATGGCAATATTATTAAAACCATGAGTATTGCTGTATAATGAAAGTACACCCACGCCAATATTATCAGACGCAAATGTTATGGAACTTAAAGCACCATTACTAATGGCAGTATTTCTAATGCCACCAATATTTTCGTATAGTGCATGTGTTCCTATTGCCGTATTGCTATAACCAATGGTGTTATTGAACATAGCTCTTCTTCCTATGGCTGTATTTGCACTTCCTAAATTTGAACGTAACGCACTTGTTCCAATGGCCGTGTTATCATTTCCAACAACATTATTCATTAACGAATAGGATCCAATAGCCGTATTTTCTTCACCTGTTGTATTATTTCTTAAAGCATTGGTGCCAAAAGCAGTATTGTAATATGCTGTTGTATTTGAATGTAACGCATAGGCTCCAGTAGCAGTATTTTCACTTCCAGTTGTATTAAAATTTAACGAATATGCACCCGAAGATGTGTTATAATTTCCTGAAGAATTAAACGTCAAAGCATTCACCCCTAATCCTGTATTTTCAATGCCTACAGAATTACCATATAAACTCCCAGCACCAATAGCTGTATTGTTAGTTCCTGTTGTATTATTAATAAAAGAAACATTCCCATACGATGTATTGTTAGGTGATATTTGTCCCGCAAGATTATTAAATCGTTTAAAAACAACATCTTGATTATCTATTGTTCCTAGAAAATGAGTCGCTGGATTGGTTCCAGCATTTCCAGTTAAACCCCAGCCTTTATCACCAGTAATACTCTTCCAAATCGAATTTGTATTATCCCAATAATAAAATCCTTTTAAGTTGGCTCCAACATCTGTAGTTAGATAAACCAACATTCCATCTTGGTCGATGGTAGGATTTATAGCAGGAAAAGCATCAACTTTTGGAATTAATATTCCATCGTTATTGGCTGGATTGGCTTGGTCACTCGATTTGATTTCAAGTTGGGCATTTGGAGTTGTGGTATTGATACCTACTTGGGCTTGCATTTTAAAAAACAATAAACAAAAACAAAAAAGCAATATTTTCTTCATTGGGCTGGCATTTTATTTTTGAAAATTCAATTTCATAAATTCATCAAAACTCGGTAATGATTTGTTTTCATAGATTTCTATAAACTGACCGAATTGCATGTAGGCATATACAAACGGATTTTGGGTTGCCTGTTCGTAATTTTTAGTGAAATAATCTTCTTTAGTCATTCCTTCAGGAACAGGATTGGGCAATTTGACAAACATCTTTTTGACTAATTCATAACATTGTTCAAGTTCCTTGTTTTTGCCAATTTTCCTCCAGTAAAGCATTGCAATTGTATTGGCTAAGTATTCGTTTTGGTAACTTGCTCTGCTGTTTTCAAAATCATAGGTTTCTTGATAGGCATGACCATATTCATGAATTAAATAAAACCCGTTGAAAAACAACCCAAACATTCTTTTCCCTTCTTCTTCACTTCCTGTAACTTCTTTTGTAAATGCTTTTAATTCGGGCAAAACTTGACTCCATAGTGGAATATTGACACGATTTTGACCATCAAAAAAAATTAAATAAGGCGTGGTATTGAGAATTGTTTTTGTTTCAAACTTTTTGTCTGTTCTAAAACTTGAGACATCATTCTTGAATTTTTCTGAAATCTCATTAGCATCTCTCATTAAAGCAATGGAGTCTTGATAAATAGTAAACCATTTTGTTTGGGCTTTAATGGTTAAGTTTAAAAAGAATATTATGATAATTAAAATTGATTTTTTCATGATTTGAATATTAAAAAATGCAACCACACCTACTATGTTTTGATATGGTTGCAAAAAACTACTTACTAACTATTATTCTTTGACGATTTTATGAGTGAAAATTTTATCATCCTTTTGGACAGATAATAAATAAATTCCAGAAGGTAATTCAGAAACACCAATTATTTGATTAACTGCGACCACATTCGATTGAAACACTAATTGTCCTTGCAAATTAGTAAGTTTCAACTCTGAACCAATAAAATCATCTTCAACGTCTATAGTTATGAATTCGGAGACTGGATTGGAAGAAATCTTAAGAGGTTTTCTATCTTCAAAATTATTTTTTGCTAGGTTTAAACCAGTTAACTTAACTAAACCAAATTGTCCTTTATCACCTAACTCTGGCACGGTCAAACCACACAAAATAAGATCGTTATTTGGCATAAGTATTGCTTCATTTATCCAAGAATTTTGGGCATTACCAACTGGTATAAAAAACCTACCATTAGTCCCGAAACCATTACTAATTGTTCCATTTGAATTGAATTTTAGCAATGCAAAATCGCTATACAAATTACTACTTCCCATAATCACAATTTCTCCATTTGACAATATGACTACATCATTTATATTGTCTTGCGCATTCAATCGAAGGTCAACTGTGGTAAAACCATTACCGTTAAAGGTTGTGTCCAACTGTCCGTTGGCTTGTAATCTAATGGTTAAAGTTTCTATAGAACTAAATGCTCCACCAGAAACACTTCCTGCGAGAACAATTTTATCATCAGACTGAATGGCTACAGCATTGATTACATTGAGCGAAGAACCAAAAACAGCATTATATTTCCCATTTGTTGCAAAAGTAGTATCTATGGTTCCGTCTAAATTCAACCGAATAACCGAAACAGAATCTTGTGAGCTTGTGCTGTAACCTGCAACTACAATTTTTCCATCACTCTGAAATGCTGCATCCATACCGAAGTCATGGAAATTTGAGATTGGCATCAATACTATACCATTTGAGCCAAAGCTCGAATCAAAGTTTCCATCCAAGTTAATACGAGATATCATGAAGTCAAAATCATTCCCATTGTATGCTCTACCAAAAACTAAAATCTTACCATCGGGTTGCTGAAGTATCTTTTCAATTTTACTTCCATTGCCTTGACCTGTTGTAATAAATCTTTTTCCATTGATGCCAAAACCAGTTTCAAATGATCCGTCATTATTTAACATTGCCAAAACTGCATTCCCAAAAGAAGCTCCACCAACCAAAATTTTTCCATTAGTTAATTGCACAATGCTATTAGCTTCTTCAAAATTTTGTCCATAAGTGAATGTAAGTGCGCCATCAGTATCAAACGAAGTATCCAAAGTTCCATCGCTCAAATGACGTGTAACTAAAATAGTTGCTAAATAATTTCCTTCATAAGCATAACCCGTATTTAAAATTTTTCCATCATTTTGTAAAAAACACGATTGATGTTGAGCCGTATAAACATTGGAAAACGTATGTATTGTAATTCCGTTGATCCCAAAATTAGTATCCAACTCTTGACAATAGCTAAAGCCAAAAGCACCAAATAAAAAAACCAATAGCAAAACAGAACTCTTCATTATATTATAGAATTAAAAAATTGTGCAACGAAATTCTAACTTTACAATAACCAAAATGAAAAATTTAGACGAACAAGGCAATTAATAGACAAATACATATTTTTTTCTATATTTGAAAGAGATGAAAAAATTCAATTGCCTTATAGTTGATGATGATGAAGTCGCACGCCTGAAAGTGGTTTCGATTGTGCGTAATTTTCCTATTTTTAATATCATAGGTAAT
Source organism: Flavobacterium lutivivi (assembly GCF_014642275.1). Lineage (GTDB taxonomy): Bacteria > Bacteroidota > Bacteroidia > Flavobacteriales > Flavobacteriaceae > Flavobacterium > Flavobacterium lutivivi. The sequence goes on along the minus strand of NZ_BMIM01000003.1, from coordinate 141,467 downwards.
TTTTCATCGGCTATTGCTGCCTTTTCGGTTTCTGAAAAAGAATCAATTGATGTGCTTTTTCTAGATATTGATATGCCTACTTTGAGTGGATTGGAACTTCGAAAAAAACTGATGAACATTCCGGTTTGTGTTTTCATCACGTCTCATCCTGAACATGCTGCTGAGAGTTTTGAATTGGAAACCTTAGATTTTATTGTAAAACCATTGCGTGAGGAACGATTTGCTCAAACCGTTTCTCGCATTGAAGAGTTTATGGAAATCAAACAGAAAGCCGTTTTGTATGAAACCAGTTTTGGTGATGATTTTATATATATCAAAGATGGTTATGAAAAAGTAAAGGTCAAATTACACGATATACTATACATCGAAGCGCTAAAAGATTATTGCATTCTGGTTACTTCATATAAAAGATATTGTGTCTTTTCGAGTATCGGTAATTTGATTAAAGAATCGCATTTTAGCCATTTCATTCGCATTCACCGTAGTTATGCTGTTCAGAAACAATTTGTTGAAAAAGTTGGCGCCAATGAAATAACTCTTTTTAATAACACAAAATTACCTATTGGAAATGCTTTTAAATCTAACACAGCGTTATTGTAAATGAAAAAGTGGATTGGAATATTTTTCTTATTTGGATTGGCTTCGATAGCTCAAAAAAATGACTCATTGATTTCGTTGATCAATAAAGAAACTAATACTTTAAAAAAACATGAACTTGAATTACAATTAGCAACCGAATATCTTAAAAGTTCAAATTATAACCAATGCATAGAAATAAGTAAAAATTTAATTCTTCTCAAACCAAAGAATATAAAAGAGGACGCATTTATTTTGCTTGCAAAATCATACATAGCTTTGGCTGAAATAGATTCGGCTCAAAAATATGTCTCAAAATCTATACAACTATCACAAAAAAATAATTCTATAGAAAATCTTGCCAGAAGCTACTTTGTTCAATCACAAATTTTTCAATATGAAGCTGATTTTACTCAACAGGCTAATTATAGCTTAAAATCGATTGAACTTGCCAAAAAAATAAACAACATTGAGCTTTTAGAATACAATTATCGCAACATGGCAATGCTTTATCTAGATCAACAAAATTATAAGAAAGCTCTGGATTTTAGCAAAAAATCATTGTATTATGCCAAGTTAATAAATAACCCAAAAAAATCAAGTGTGGCTTATGGTGCAATAGGCGAAACTTACAGCATGATGTATGTGGATGACAAAGCTGATTACTATTTTAGAAAATCATATGACGAGGCTATTAAAGGCGATTTCAAAATGGGAATAGCTTGGACATTAACCAATTGGGCAAATATAAAAACAGGCAACGAAGCTCTAAAAATGAGAGAAGAAGCCCAAAAAATATGGAATGATTTAAGCCCAGACAACATTATGTCAATAACAAATTTAAGTCAAATTGGGTTACTCTATCATCAAAAAGCAGAGACAAAGAACGTTCCAGAAAAAGAGAAACAAAAAAATTTGGAATTAGCCGAAAGTTATCTCATTCAAGCCATTCAAAAATCAAAAAAATCAGATAATACAACGACTTATATAGAATCTGCAAAAGTTTTAGCTAAAATTTATTTTACAAAAAAAGATTATAAGAATGCATATTTGCTTCAGAACGAATATCAAGCATTGAATGACTCACTATTCTCACAAGAAAACAAAAACAAAATTGCCGAATTAGAAAGCAAACAAAAATTAACCCAAAAGGATAAAGAAATTGCCTTAAAAAAGCTAACAATCCTAGAAAACAAAAGACAAAAATGGTTTTTAATTATAGGTTTAATCTCCTTGTCTGTGATAGGATTATTACTTTTTTATCAAAATCAGAACCGAAAAAAAACCAATCAGTTACTACGAAACCTTAACGCCGAACTTGATAATGCTAATAAAACCAAAACGCGTTTTTTTAGCATTTTAAATCACGATTTGAGAAGTCCGGTTTCTAACTTAATAGATTTTCTACATATCCAAAAAAACAGTCCAGACTTGTTAGATGAAGAAACAAAAATACGCATTGAGAAAACTACTCTAAGTTCTGCCGAAAACTTACTTTCTTCAATGGAAGATATTTTGCAATGGAGTAAAAGCCAAATGGAAAATTTTCAACCTCAGCCCAAAACAATTTCTATTAAATCAATATTCAACGATACTCAAAAACATTTTGAAAGTGAAAAAAACATTAGAATTACTTTTGAAAACCCAAACAATATCGAAATCTCAACCGATGAAAATTACCTCAAAACCATCGTTAGAAACTTAACAGGAAATGCTGTAAAAGCTCTGGAAAATATTGAAAATCCTAAAATTATTTGGAAAGCATGGCAAGAAAAGAACATAACCTTTTTGTCTATAACCGATAATGGTTCGGGTGCTGCTTTAGAACAATTCAAAGCTTTGTATGATGATAAAGAAGTTGTTGGAATTAAAACTGGTTTAGGATTGCATTTGATTCGCGATTTGGCTAAGGCAATTGATTGCGAAATTGACGTACAATCAAAAATGAACGAAGGAACAACAATAACGTTGAAAATTAATAACTTGTGAAAAATTTAAACAAATAATCAAACCAACATGAAATCGGTAAAATGGATACTATTCAGCTTATTTGTAGCGCAATTCAACTTGGCGCAAAACAAATTGGTGGATTCAATTTACCAAGTGTCGCTTCTTGAAAAAAGCCTCTCGAAGCAAGTTGATTTTCTGAATGATTCTTCGGTTAAATACAAAACAAAAGATTTTGATACAGCCAATTCATTGGCCCAAAAAGCATTAGAATTAGCAACAAAAAATAATTATTCGGATGGAATTGCATTAGCCAATCGCAACTTGGGAATCGTATCCATGAATCAAGGAAAATACGACCAAGCCGAAAGTTATTACAATAGTGCACTTAGCGCAAGCAAATCACCCAAAGTTTTAGGGCAAGTTTATGGGAGTATTGGTCGGTTGAAGGCAGAAGTTTCAGATTTTTTGGGTTGTGTAAAATATCAATTTAAGGCATTGGAATTGTTTGAAAAAACCCAATCCTACGACTTACAATACGTTACATTATATAATATTGCCAATACATACATCCAACTCAACGAAATAGAAAAATACAAAGAATACAAGAATAAAGCTCAGGCTGTAAAGGAATTAATCGACAAACAAAAAGCAACAGTTTTAGAGCCACTTTTACCAACTTCTAAACAAGCAACAAGTGAAAAATTAACTAATCACGATGATGTTGCGGCAGTTTATTTTGAAAAAAAACTAAGTGATACAAATGCAATTGAAGACCCGTTAAAAAAATGCAGAGATCAGTTGGCACTCGGAAAAATCAATATTCGAAAAGGAAATTTTACCGAAGCCAAAAAACAATTGGATGAAGCTTTACATCTGGCTCAGAAAATTAAAAATAAAATCCTTGAAGCCGATATTTTGAAACATTTAGGCGATTATAATTTCGCTTTGCAACAAAAAACAAATTCCAATTCCAATTTATACAAAGCCATTCATTATTACGAGAAAGCGCTACCTATTTTCACAGCTGAAAAACAGTATTTAAACGCCACCGAAAGCGCTTCCAATTTGGGCGAATTATATGAATTATTAGGCGATTACAAGCAAGCTAATTTTTACCAAAAGCAAGCCAAAGAACTCAATGACAAAGTGTTTACTTCATCCACCAAATCATCGGCACAAAACATCGAAAATCAATATCTTCTTAAGATTAAAAACCAACAAATTCGCATTCAAGAATTAGAACTAAAATCAAAAGAAAAACAACGTTTAATCTTGATTATAGTTGCGCTGGCGTTAAGTCTTTTTGGAGGTTTGTTTTGGTATTTGAGCAACATTCGAAAAAAACGCAACATCGAATTGCGAAAACTCAACGAAGAACTTGATCAAGCCAATCGAGTAAAAACGCGCTTTTTTAGCATCTTAAATCATGATTTGCGTGGACCTGTTTCTAAAATTATCAGCTATTTGCAATTGCAAAAACAACCAGACATTTTGGATGAAGAAACCAACAAACGATTGCAAGAACAAACCATTGATGGTGCTGAAAATTTGTTGAACTCGATGGAAGATTTATTGCTGTGGAGCAAAGGACAAATGGACAATTTTAAACCCGCTCCGAAGTTGATTTTGGTGGAAGATTTGTTTAACGATATTAAAAGAGTTTTTTCGGGTTACCATCACATCACGTTTGAATACTACAACACTGAAAATGTTTCGGTTACAACCGATATTGATTACCTAAAAACCATAGCTCGAAACCTAACGAGCAATGCCATTAATGTATTTAAAACCGTGAATAATCCAAAAATTATTTGGAAAGCGTGGCAGGAAAATGGTCAAGTTTACATATCGATTACCGATAATGGTCCTGGTGCTACTCTACAACAATTCAAAGCGCTGTATGATGAGAAAGAAGTTGTTGGAATTAAAACCGGTTTGGGGTTGCATTTGATTCGCGATTTGGCTAAAGCTATTGATTGCGAAATTTTGGTTGACACTAAAGCTAATGAAGGAACAACCATTATGCTAAAATTATAAAAAAGGCCCGATTTCTTTTTTAAAAAGAAGTCAGGCCAATTTTCGCTTAAAACTACTTACTTAATTTTTCTTCTAATCGTTTTAATCGCTCTTCGAGCGATTGGATTTTCGTGTTTTGTTCTTTAATGGCTTCTATGAGTAAAGGTGTAATAGCAGCATAATCGACAAAATATTCACCGTATTCATTTTTTTGGATGGCTTCGGGTAAAACTTGTTCAATTTCTTGTGCTAAAACACCACTGGAAACAGTTGGTTTTTCACCTTTTTCAACTTCTGTTGGTTTCAATTTAAACTGATACGTATAACCCGAAATCTGAGTTATTTTGCTTGTTGCGTTTTGAATTTTCTGAATATTTTCTTTTTTATTTCGATCGGAAACCTGAAAATACTGACCGTTTGGCGCTATATAAGCAACCTCTGCTGCATTGTCATAAGGATTTCCATTGTTATCGGTCCAACTATCTTCATCTAAAATGCGTAATTGTCGACCGCCATCGCCTGGAGACCAAATGGAAACGTTGTCACCATCGCCACGAATTCCGCCCGTTTCAGTTCCTGCACTTGCATCTTGCGTTGACATCATAAAGTATCCTGATCCAGTTCCAAAATTCAAATTGGCATCTTGGTTATGTACAAACAAATTACTGTTCTTGATTTGCATGTCTTCGCCAGCGACAGTAGTCGAATTCACTCTAAAATTACCATTAATTCGGGCTAAATCAGTATCGAATTCGCCATAAATTAAAGGAGTTGCTGAATTACTATTCTCAATATACAGTTTATTGGAACCTGTTTCATTATATCCTGCTTGAATACCAATAGCGATATTACTATTACCAATATTATTCTCGTGTAATGCTCCATAACCAATAGCAACGTTATTATTGCCCGTTGTATTTGAATAGAGTGCAGAGCTACCTAAAGATGAGTTATTTGAGCCTGTTGTATTGAAACGAAGTGCAGTATATCCATTCGCTGTATTATTATCCCCTGAAGTATTTGAATAAAGCGCTAAAGTTCCATTGGCTGCATTGTTATCTCCAGTAGTATTCAACCGCAATGCTGAGTAACCTATTCCTACATTATTATTACCAATAGAATTTGAATACAATGCTTCACCTCCATTGGCTACATTGAAAGCACCAGATGTGTTTAATAATAGTGAATAAATACCCATTGCTGTATTGTTATTTCCCGTTGTATTATAACCTAATGAAAAGTAGCCATTTGCTGTATTAAATGAGCCTATTGTATTTGAACTCAATGAAGAAAAGCCTATTGCTGTGTTCTGAGTTCCTGTTGTATTTGCATGTAACGAATAACTACCATTGGCAACATTATAATTGCCTGTTGTATTAGCAAATAGAGATTCATTCCCATTTGCAGTGTTATAACTTCCAATTGTATTTGAACTTAGCGTATAATACCCATTTGCCGTATTATACATACCTGTAGTGTTAGCACTTAATGAATAATACCCAGTTGCTGTATTCTGAGAGCCTATAGTGTTTGAAAAAAGGGATGATCTACCAACTGCAGTATTATTACCACCTGATATATTTGAAAAAAGAGTTGATTTCCCAATCGCCGTATTATCATTTCCAGTCACATTCCTCAAAAGTGCATAATCTCCATTTGCAGTATTATTATTTCCTGTTGTATTTGCTTGAAGTGAATAATATCCCGTTGCAGTGTTATCTTCGCCAGTTGTATTTGAATGGAGCGCAAATTCACCAATTGCGGTGTTACCATTACCTGTTGTGTTAGAAGCTAGAGAACTGCTACCAAAAGCAGCATTAAAATTTCCAAAAGTATTGGCACTTAAAGCATTAGACCCAAAAGCGCTGTTACTTAAAGTTGTGGCTGCATTACTCAAGGCGGATAAACCAAAACTGGTTGCGTTTGTTCCTATTTTTCCTGAAACCAAAGCGTTTCTTTTGAAAACTAAATCAACATTGTCTGTAGTACCAATAAAATTAGTACTTGCATTAGTTCCTGAATTTCCGATAGTTGACCAATAATTATTCCCAATAACTGTACTTGGATTTTGCCAGGTTACATTGCCAGAACCATCGGTTTGCATGATTTGACCATTGGTTCCTCTTGTTAGAGGTAAAATATAAGAATTTCCTGCTGTGAATCCTACTGATACTCGACCCAGAAAATAACCAGCATAACCTGATGCTTTTGTGGCTTGTGAAAATAGGCCATAATGCGCTCCTCCAGCCGAAGGATCGATTATAGAATAAATCCCATATTTTGGTCCTGATCCTGTGCAAGCATTGGTAATATAATTACTCATACCGATGAGATTTGAATTTGTAGTGGATGAAAAAGCACTATTCATTCCAATCAATGCAGCACCATCTCCAGTTCCTGTGAAATAATTTTCAACACCAACCAAATTACCTGCTCCGACGCTGTTTAAAAATTCATTATAAACACCTCTCAAAGAAGTAGTTGAGGGTTGGTTAAAGCTATTGTACAGCCCGTAACTGCTTCCTGTGCCCGTGTCAAAGAAATTGGAAAATCCGAATTTGTTTCCAGTTCCAGAACTAAAAAAACCATTTCTAAATCCGTACAAAAAATCATCGGAGCTTCCCTGAAAATTATTGTAAACACCAATTCCTTGCACGTCATTATGGGGCTCAATTCTATTGTTGACGGCCGCAATTACTCCTGTGGCTTGGTTGGAAATTATTTCTGACTCTATAGCCGAAGAAGAGGTAATATTTGGCGCATTCAAATGCCTAGTACGAAATGCATAATTGGTGGGATTGGTCTGCTCTACATCGAGTTTGGCGCCAGCGTTAGTTTTACCGATGGCTACATTTCCGGTATGAAACATATTGTCGGTGATGTCATTAGGCGGATTGGTAGTCGCTACTTCATACCAATCATCATCGGTTTTAGAAACAGGTAACCAACTTGCTGTTGGATTATTCCAATAATAAAATCCAGGTGATTTTCCTGCTGAAGTAGTAGTTAAATACACCAACATTCCGGTTTGAGCAGCTGTTGGATTAGTGATTGGAAATGCATCAATTTTTGGAATCAGTATTCCATCAGTATTAGTTGGTGTTGCTTGATTAGAGGAACGAATATCTAATTGAGCATTAGGTGATGTTGTATTAATACCGACTTGAGAAAACCCATGATAGTTCATCAGAACTAGCCATAGAAAAATGACTAATTTTTTCATTTTTTGTAATTTTAAGCACTACAAAATTGAAGTCTAAAAATCAGTAAAAAAAGAGATAATATACAAACGACGTTTTAAATAGACGAATGTAAAAAAGGAGATTTTATTGATTTAAAAAAGGTCTAACTTTCGTCAGACCTTAATTTTCTTTTTCATTGGATTACTATTTCTTCGCAATGACTATAATAAAGCATCAATTGCATCTGTATAGGTTTTTTTAGGAGCTACGCCAACTTGACGACCAACTACTTCTCCATTTTGGAAAACCAATACTGTAGGAATGTTGCGAACGCCATACTTAGCAGCAAACTCTTGATTTACATCTACATCTACTTTTCCTACAACTGCTTTCCCTTCATATTCTGTTGCGATTTCGTCGATAACTGGTCCAACCATTCTACATGGTCCACACCAAGCTGCCCAAAAATCTACCACTACCGGTTTGTTTGATTTTAATACTACTTCGTCAAATGTAGCATCTGTTATTGCTAAAGCCATATGTTTAATTTTTTAGCAAATTTACTATTTTTTTTATTCTTTCAAATATTTGAAAAATTGGTTTTGTTGATAGTAGTATAAACAAAACTTCCTAATCAATAATTATTGAAAACAACTTTCTCAGATTTTAACTTGGCATCATCTATTGTGATGACTTCTACATAATATTCATAAATTTCCCCTTCAGCAGTTTCTTCGTCCAAAAACACATCTGGATTGAGTTTGAATGGCGTTCTAACAAAACCTGACTTGCCTATTTTTTTGAATAATTTTATTTCTTGAACCTCATCTGGTTTTACTCCTTCTATTTTCAAGTTCAACTTTTTTGTTCTTAAATCTTGATTGATTACTAATCTTAATTGGTTAGCTACATCATCTGCTGTTGTAATAGCTATTTTATTGGATGGTTTTGATTCTAGTTTTGCCGAGTCAACAGCTTTGATAAAATATTCTATTATTCCTCTTTTTATAACTTCATCAGAAAACAAATTTGATTTTACAGGTTGGGAAGTTATCTTTTCCTCTTTGCTATTGTAAATTCGATAGACATCATAACCCAGAATTTTATCAGTCAAAACCTCATCCCATTTTATATTTACTTTGCCATTTTCTATTACTGCTTCTTTTAGAACTGGAGCCTGCGGAGCAATTACATCGGGTAGTTGAACCCAAAGGCTAGATTTTGGACTTTCATTGAATGAATTATCAATTGCAACAACTTTGTAAATAAACTTTGTTCCAGCTTTTTCATTAAAAATATCTGTATAATTAGCTTCTTTTTGTGGTGCAACATTAAGTAACAACATTTCGTTTTCATCGTCGTCTTTCAATCCACGGTAAATGCGATAGCCTGCTAAATCCTTTTCAGAATTAGGTTTCCAACTCAGTAATATTTTCCCAGGTTGAACTCTAGAGATTAAGTCAACTGGCTTTGATGGAGGAAAATGATCAGGAACTAAAATACTTACATTATTTGAAGTTGTGCTGTTACCATTGGAATCAATAGTTTCTATCTTGTAATAAAATGTACCGCTTACAGTTTCTTCAAATCTATCATTATACTTTGTGTCATTTATCTTCAAAGGCTGTGCTGTAATTTTTTTATAGAATTTACCGTTATCATCGCTTCTCAAAACATTATAGCCAACAACTTCTTTATCATTTGTTTGTATCCAAGATATTGTAACAATATTATCTTTTCTTTCTGCTTTTGTTCCCTTTACAGCCAATGGTGGTGTTAAATCTTTTACCGAAAAATTTAATCCATTACTAGGTTTAGATTCTGTGTTCAGAAAAGTAATTCCCTTGATAACATAATTATAATTTCCTTCGGGTAATTTTTGATCAACATAACTCACTGAATAAATATTGTTTTCAAGGTTTGCAAAAATCGGTTCTTCATTGATTTTTGAACCATTTCTATAAATATTGTATCCAAAGAAATTTTCATTGTTTTTCCAAATCAGTTTTACATTTTGCTTTTCCTGATTGATTTCGACTTTTTCTGGTGCTGGTGAAATCTCGCCTGCTTTAATATTATTTAAAACTGAAATTTCTTTTTGACTTTTTGCATCGACTAGTTTGTAGCTATAATTTTTGCCAGCTTCAACATTATCATCTTGGAAGTAAATCCCCATGTGTTTTGCCAGTTGATTGTCAAAAATTGCTCCTATAGAAAGTTGATAATCGGCATAAGCTTGTTTATTGACGTCTTTTTCTTTTGTGTTTTTTGTTTCAATATAGAACTTATATGATTTATCGTTTGTGTACTTATTCTTTGAACTCTTAAGTTCGGCAACAGAAATTATTTCAGATGCAATTATAGGTGATGAATTAATTTTTTGCCAATTACCATTTCCATCGTTTCTCAATATGTCATATGAACTGTCATTAAATAGTTTTTTTGACATCCATTTTAGCTGAATTTTACCATTAACAGATTCTCCAAAGAGCTTTATTTCTTGAGACTTTACTGAAAAAGATAGTAGTAAAACTATAGTGAAAATTATTTTTTTCATAATTATTATTTTTTAAACCCAAATATCAAAACCATTGTTCGAAGACCATCTTGCATGTAGTGTGAAGTTTGGAATGTATTTGTGGACATCACATTCTACACTACCTTCAAAAACTGTTGGACTTGGACCAGATACCGATAATTTTGCTCCTGCTCCACAGCTTCCGCTGATGCAACCTGAATAAAAGTATAAATCAACACATCCTTTTCCATACGCTCTTCCTGAAAAAGATGCTTCACCATGTACTTTGAATGGTGAAAAGTCGACACCAAGTTTTGCATTAAAATTTGTTTTTAATCTACCTTCAGCTGATGCAATTCCAAGATTTAAACCTTTCCAACCTGAGTCATAATTCTCAACCATTCCAACTTCAATGCGTTTTGTATCAAGATTTAACCAAACTCCCATTGTCAATCCACTGCCACACATAACATCTGCAACCAATGGAGCTTGCTCTGTTCCTACATTTAGATAAAAATCATCTGCTCCAAAGTAGAAAAAAATCGAGTCTTCATTTGCCTTTCCTTCATTTATACAAACCATATCTTTTACCTTACCCCATACTTGTCCTTGACCATCTATGTATTTCTTTATCCAGTTCATTTGACCATTTAATCTTCCTTGAAGCATTCCTGGTGAGTTACTATCTTCTGCAGCAGCATCAGCTTTTATATAATAGCTTATTCCATCTATACTCCAACCTTTAAACTGAGTAACTATTTGTACATGTCCATGTACCGTTTTCCCGTTATCATAGGAAGTTCTCACATTTGCTTCGGCTGCTATTCCTAGAGAGTATGCTTTGTTTGGTTTCATCTCAGTTATTTGTCCTAGATTATTGTAAGTAGGCTCAATATGATAATATGCTTTACCACCAAAACCATTTGCTTCTATAATTCCTGGAACTATTGGCACAACTACAAAATCTGATTGATAGAACTCAAAGAACCAATAGGTGTAATTTCCATTAGTTTTCAATGTTTTTCCCAAAATCATTTTTGCAGTTACCTTTTTTACTTCAGGTTCTTTTGTCTCATAACTTCCGTTTAATGTGAAATAATTTCCCCATGTTGGATCATCAGTCACAATTTTGAATCCTCCACCATATTTTTGTGCACCATCTTCATAACCACCATTAATCTCTTTACCATCATCAGAAATTTGGATACCATTTTCTAAAGAGTTTACATAGTAATTATCTCCTTGACCACTTGGACCTTTTATTCCTCCTTTTGGAATTTGAATATTATTAGGATTTGGTGTTTGCCCTGGATTAACGCTTCCAGAGTCATTCAAATCCAGCATGTTTGGTTTTGGTTCAGAGCCATGATAAACAAATCCCATTTCTTTTTTAGTCGTACTTGATATATTTGGCCCAAGTACTACATCTCCAGTAAAGAGGAAAGTTGCGTCAGTTTTTACAGCGTTTCTTTTTATTTTCATAATATCCACGCCATAAGAAAATTGATAGTATGTAGCCCATCTTTTTGTGCCTTCGCAAACCGACTCTGTATTTTCAGAAAAATTGCCGTCATAGGAAATTGTTCCATTTGGATTTATAAACATTTCACACATAGACATGTTCTCTGTTTCAAACCCTTTTTTCTCTCCATTTTTTATTGTAATACTTGGTGATATTACTATTGAGTTGTTCTCTAATCTTCCTGAACTTACAGTTATGTAAGCCATATCACCTGAATTTTTTGCCAAATAATATTTTTTGTTGTAGTCAAAAGAAAGGTTGATTTCCTGAATTTTTTTATCATCGATAGTCATCATCAATCCTGCCCAATCGTTAAGAAATGGCACAAACAAGTTGCCTGAAACATTCAAGAAAATTAACTTGTTATTTTTTATCATGAATGACGAATTCTTGAGTTTGGATGTAAAACCAGCTATATCAGCAGAGTTTTTTGTTTCAACACCTGGTTTTGTATTGGTTGTGTAGCCTTTTCCTTTGTTATAAATTTTATCGAAAGATAAATTTAATGTTGATGTTTTATTGCTTCCTTTTGCCGCTGGGAGTTTTACCTCAATGCCAAATTTGTCAAAATTCAATCCATTGTTGTAGTTTTCAAATTGACTTTCTATTGCTCCATTATCAGAAAGGTGAACATAAGTTTCTGTAATATTAGCCAATACAGAACCATCTTCATTGATTTTCCATTTTAAAGGTGAATCAAATTTGTATCGGAAATTTAAATTCTTCTGGTTTTTAAATGGAATTTCTATTGCGGAAAAACTATTGTAATCATTGCTTGTAGGTTTTGCATTTGGAATTTTTACGGTTCCATTCAAATCTAATTGAGCTTCTAATCCTTTAACAATCATGTTTATTCCAGAAATTGGCGAAAAATCTACTTCTATTCCTGCGTTTTCAAGATTTTGAAGTTTTTGATTTTTCATGATCAAACTTCCGTCAAACTTGTCTTTGAAAGAAATTTTCACAGAACCTTCTCCCGAAGATTCTATAACATATTGTTCGTTTGAACTATTAGAACCATTTTGATAAATAAAGAAATTAGTAAACCATTTTGATTTTATTTTGGCTTCGCTTGTTCCATAATTGTTCGTGATTTTGAACAGCTTATTTTCAGCATCCATTGCTCCTTCTAGGTTTGCAGAAATCTTTAAACTGTTCAATGACAATTGAAAAGCGCCATCACTATCTTTTTGTGTTTCTAAATCAATTTTGTTGTTAGGAAACATACCTTTAGTATCAATCTCAACTGTTCCTTTTATAGCTGCCCATTGATATGTTTTTAATTTTGGGAAATAGGCAATTGGTCTAACTTTTAGGTTATTAAAGTTTAACAAAACTTCTTTTCCTCCTTCCCATAATAATATTTTTCCCGAACCAGAAAAGTTGTCTTGGTCTTTATTTGAAATTTTATTGATTTGAATAACATAATCATTAATCATTAGAACCTTTAGATTTGCCAACTCACTTTTATCTTCAACAATTTCATAGGTCTCAACCTCACTTATATCTACAGGTTTTCCTTTGGAAAGACCAACTATTCTCCATGCAATTTTTCTGTTTTCGGCATCAATATTACTTTTGAAATTGAATGCTTTTTCTTTGAAAGGTCCTAAAACCATGATGTTCTTGGACTTATTTGTAAATATTTCGCCTGACGCTTTTTCATTATTTTCTAAATAAACTCCTTCGAGGTTGTATTCCTCTACAGAAGAGTTTTGAGAAGAAGACCATTCAAATGAGTAACTTGTTCCTGCTGGTATTTGTTTTCCTTTAATAGGGTTTATCAACTGAATTGTACTTGCAACTGGAGAACTCGAGTTTGAAATCTCAAATGCTTCAACCGAGCTTTCATCAATAATTTTCTTGTTTTCATCCAATGCGACAACTTTCCATGCATATTTGCCTTTGGAATTTGCAATGGAATTTGGCACTATCAAATTGGTTTTTAAATGTGCTGAAAATGAACTGTAGTTTAACTCATATTTAAAAAGATTTTCTGAAATATCACTCCATTCTCTGATGTCTTTTTTGTCATTTACAGTATTAGTAACAAAAACTTTATATTCTTTAACTCTTGTGTTTTGAGAAGCGGTCCAATTAAAACTGAACATTTCTCCGCTATTTATTTTTTTTCTATCAATAGGCGAAAGAAGATTTATACTTCTAGAATTATCGTTAGAAGAAATCGTATTATCATTATACTCAAAACTACACACTTCGCTATTTCCATTATTTTGTACGTTTATAGCTTGCGCTTGAACTGCCGAACCTCTACCAGATAATAAAGTTACTCTCCAAGCATATTTTTTACCTTTTCTTAGCTGTGGTTGTGATGGACCATATAAATATGAAAATGCATTCGTTGTAGTTTCAAAAAATGCTGGCGTGGTAGCGCTATTCAATGCTTCATTTGGATTTCTAGAACTTGGCACTAACTCAACTATTTTCAATTTATATTGACTTCCAACTGGTGCATCTTGTGGAGGCAACCATGAAAAGACAATGTTTTGAATGTTTGAAGCTACAATAGGTTCATCACATCTTGGTGAGATAAGTTGTGGCGGAGGAATTTGTCTTATTTCAAAAGGATTACTACAACCTAGTGGTTCTGGATTACTCAAGACTGCTCCAGTATTGTAATCCAACACTTGTAAGCAAAAAGTATAAGTACCTTCTGGAATACTCGAACCTCTGTAAAGATCATTTTTATTGATACCAGATACAATAACAGAATTTATATCCAAATAATTTTTCAAGTCCAAACCTGTAAGCATCTTCTGCTGATAGGCTTGTAATTGAATGGCGGTTGGAGGAACATAACTATCCGAGGTTCTTACTGAAATTCCATTGTCGCCAGTAATTGTTGCTTTCAACTTTACATTAACCGTTGTATAAGAAAGCAGCGTAAACAAAACTCGATTTGGGCTATTCAAATAATCGGGTAAGTAAGTTGAATATGGTGGCAAAACTTGAACTGTTACATTTACAGTTGGTGTAGTTTGCGAAAAAGCCAATTGTGTCATCAATAGTACACCAAGGCAAAATATTTTAAAAACTCTTTTCATACTATTTATTTTTAAAATGTGTAAGTATATCCTAAATCAATATTATATTCATTAAACGTTATTCCTGCTGGAATTTTAGATTTATTATCAATGTAAACTCCAGTCAAAGTCAATCCATGATGCTGATTAAATTTAAAAGTGTTTACTAATGAGAAATTTAAAATATCAGCATATGGTTCATGATTAAGTTTTTGTTTAGTTCCATTAGCCGTTAAGGTTGTCATCATTTTATTTTTGAAAAATGGTTTCGAGAAATTTATCCCTACACCATCCAATCTGTTATAATTTGCCTGAGAATCAAAAGTTGACAACAGGTAATTAATCCCAAAAGTCAATCCTGTTTTGTTTATAATAATAGAACTGTTGTAATTCAAATTATCTACTTGATATTCAGTTAAATTAGCTGTATTTGGATTTCTATCCGTAAGCCATTGTCGGTTAGCAACAATGGTGTGAAAATGAGTGATTTTTTGTTTGACAAACGTTAGCCTTGGCATCACTATCATGTTTTGTGAAACAAAAGATTGTTGTGTGGCTTGATTGGGAATTTTTAGACCTTTGCTCTGTTCACCAGAATAATTAGCATACAATGCATTCAATCCAAATACTTTTGAAATATTCCAGTCAAACCCAAGGTTACCAATAATTCTTTTGGTTGTGAATGATTTTTTGTTCAGTAAATTATCTCTCTGATGACCAAAACTAGCAAGCAATTTGAACTTATTTTTCATTAGATATAGAGATGGTTCAATGGTAATATTTTCAACATCTGTTTGAAAATAATACGCTCCCATACTCTGGAAATCTGGTTCAACTCTTCTATATTTAGCTTTTATTTTATAGGTTTTGGCTTCATATCGCAACTCTGTTTGGTAGGAATTGTACATAGAAGATGAAGTATTTACTGTGAGAAATGATCTGAAGCTATTTACAATAGAATTACTATCATCAGAAAGAGGCAGTGCTCTCAGGTCTCTAGTATAAATACTTGTGGCTACATCTGCATCCCAAAACAAATGTTGAGTAAACTTCATTCTAGACGATAATCCTGCTACTAAATTTTCTCCTGGAAGAACATCGGTATTTTGTGGAATTGACTTCAATGAA
The DNA here is from genome assembly GCF_014642275.1 of Flavobacterium lutivivi. Taxonomy (GTDB): domain Bacteria; phylum Bacteroidota; class Bacteroidia; order Flavobacteriales; family Flavobacteriaceae; genus Flavobacterium; species Flavobacterium lutivivi. The sequence continues at coordinate 125,531 of NZ_BMIM01000003.1, read as the reverse complement.
GTTTCATCATCTTTAGCCTTTAGTACAATAAAATCTACATGACTGCTTTCTGTTCCATATCCTATTCTTGCTGCATAACCCATTCTTTTATATGCTGGTGTTTGGACTTCTGGCGAAATTAAATTTTCTTCAACTGCTCTATTTAACCTTCCATACAACATGCCAAGTCTAAATTTTCCTGGATTTAATTCAACCGCAACACCCATTGCTGTTTGACCTGACCAAGTGAAAGGTGACCATGTTAGATTTGTATATCCTAAATGTGCTTTAACCCATTTATAGGATGGACTGATACAAAATTGATTAAATGGTTGTCTAAAGGATCTTTCTTGTTCACTAACAGTAAAAGAAAGTGGTATTTCTACACCATATATTTTTATTAAAGGAGTTCCAGTGAAATACCAAGTATAATCTTTTCTTCTTGGGTCAATACCATCTACATGGTAATAGGAGTTAAAAATTGTAAATGCACCACTAATTTCAAAAGGTTTTTGAGTGCCTATTGTTTCTAATTCCTGTGCCTTTACACTACCAGAAAATAGTAATAAAAAGAAAAAAACAATAATTATATTTTTCATAATATTATTTAAAAAAGCTCTTTTCAACTAGCTGAAAATCATTTGTTAAAACAAACTTAATTTTTTCGCAGTTTTCACTTTTAAATAATATACCAACGACATTTTAAATAGACGAATGCTGTATCAATAGTAGGATAAATCTATTTATAATTGGCTAGAACGAAATTTTCTTAAAGAATTTTGTCAATATATTGAAAGTATTAATATGGGTTAAACATTTTTATTTATACTTTATATTTACTGGCAATAAACAAAAAGGATAGTTAATTTAGTTTAAAATTAATCTGCATCTTCTCTAATTCTTCGAGTAAGTTTTTAGAAATTGAAACTTTTACTCTTCTGCTAGGCATATTAAGAAAATTTACCACTTTTATTTGTTCAGGCTGTTCTTCAATTTCTATTTCATTATCTTCTAAGGTATCTTCCTCTTCACTCAATTCTGAAGAAGTTTTTGGAGCAAGAATACTATTGGAAGTTTTTGCGATTTCAGTTTCCATGATTTCAAAAGACAAACTATGTGGACCTTCATTTGCTCTAAAAATATCTCGCATTTTGCTAATCATTTCCTCATGTAGTTCATTAATCTTGAACTGAATAATCAATTTCTTTGCAAATGATGGCAAAACATCCGCCAGTAATTTAACTTCTTGAAACTGAATTCTTGGATCGGATTTTTTTCCTGTTTCTTTGTTAACCCATCCATCGCGAACAAATACTTTGAAAAATACAAATTGATTGTTTACCAAAAAATGTCTGAACTTGAGGTATTCTTCATCAAAAATTCTAAACTCATGACTTTCATCATAACCTTCTAATGTAAACATTGCCCAATCCTTTCCATTTTTTCCTGTTTTGAATTGAACATTTGTAACAATCCCGCCAAAGGTTAAGTTTTTACCAATATAAGGGGTTAAGTTTTTCAAGTTTTCTAATTTGGCGTTACAAAAATATTTTACTTCAAATTTATAATCATCCAGCGGATGACCCGAAATATAAATTCCCACTACTTCTTTTTCTCTAGCCAATTTTTCCATAGTGCTCCATTCTTCACATGGTGGCACAACAGGTTCAGCAATTTGAACATCGCTGGTTTCACCAAACAAACTTACTTGAGAAGAATTTTCATTTTCTTGAAATTTGGAACCAAAACGCATGGCTTTTTCCAAAAAAGTTATTCCTTCTCCTTCTATATGAAAATATTGTGCACGATGCGTATCAGTAAAACAGTCAAAACCACCAGCTAATGCTAAACTTTCGAATGCTTTTTTATTGGCAGCACGAAGGTCAATGCGTTTTGCTAAGTCAAAAATAGATTTGTATTTGCTTTCTTTTCTTTTTTCTACAATAGTTTCAACTGCTGGTGCACCAACACCTTTTATTGCACCCATTCCAAAACGAACAGCATAGTTTTCGTTTACGGTAAATTTATAGTAACTTTCATTTACATCTGGACCAAGAACTTTCAATCCCATTCGTTTACATTCTTCCATAAAAAATGAAACTTGCTTGATATCGTTCATGTTATTAGAAAGCACTGCAGCCATGTATTCTGCTGGATAATGTGCTTTTAGATATGCTGTTTGATAACCAATCCAAGCATAACAGGTTGAGTGTGATTTATTAAAAGCATAACTAGCAAACGCTTCCCAATCTTTCCAAATTTTATCTAATTTTTCTCCGTCATGACCATTAGCGACAGCTTGATCGATAAATTTAGATTTCATTTTATCGAGTGTTGCTCTGTCTTTTTTACCCATTGCTTTACGCAACACATCGGCATCACCTTTAGAGAAATTCGCCAGTTTTTGTGAAAGCAACATTACCTGCTCTTGATATACTGTAATTCCGTAAGTTTCTTTTAGTAACTCTTCACAAGCTTCAAGGTCATAAACAATAGGTTCTTCTCCGTTTTTTCTTCTAACAAATGATGGAATGTACTCCAATGGTCCAGGACGATACAAGGCATTCATCGCAATTAAATCACCAAAAACAGTTGGTTTTAAATCGCGAAGGTATTTTTGCATCCCAACACTTTCATACTGAAATATACCTACAGTTTCGCCTCGCTGAAATAACTCATAAGTTTTCACATCATCAATAGGAAATTCATCAGGATTGAGTTCGATGCCAGTTCTATATTTTACAAGCTTGCAAGTATCTTTTATTAACGTTAAAGTTTTCAATCCCAAAAAGTCCATCTTAAGCAAACCAGCACTTTCTACTACCGAGTTATCGAATTGAGTAACATATAAATCACTGTCTTTTGCTGTTGCAACTGGAACAAAATTGGTAATATCATCTGGAGTAATAATAACACCACAAGCGTGAATACCTGTATTTCTTAAATTTCCTTCAAGAACTTTTGCTTGTTGAATGGTTTCGCTACTTAAATCATCTGCATTTGCAAGTTCAATAAGTTCTTTTACTTTTTCATAATCCTCTGAACGCAAAGCATCTTTAAGTTGCTTTTCATCCATAGAGAAAATTTTATCCAGCTTTAAATTGGGTATAAGTTTGGCAATTTTATCTGCTTCAAAAAGTGGCAAATCCAATACACGTGCTGTGTCACGAATAGACGATTTTGCTGCCATTGTTCCATAGGTAATGATTTGCGCAACCTGATTGGCACCATATTTATCGATAACATAATCCATAACTTTACTTCTGCCTTCGTCATCAAAATCGATATCAATATCGGGCATCGAAACACGATCAGGATTTAGAAAACGCTCAAAAAGTAAATCATATTCTAGCGGATCAATATTGGTTATCCAAAGACAATATGCCACAACTGAACCAGCTGCAGAACCACGACCTGGACCAACGGAAACTCCCATTTTTCTTGCTGCAGCAATAAAATCTTGTACAATTAAAAAGTAACCAGGATAACCTGTGTTTTCAATAGTTTTTAACTCAAATTCAAGTCGTTCTTCTATTTCTGGAGTGATTTCTTTATAACGAATTTTTGCACCTTCATAAGTCAAATGTCTCAAGTATGCATTCTCACCTCTTTTTCCACCATCTAATTTATCTTCTTCTACCAAAAACTCTTCTGGAATATCAAATTTTGGTAACAAAACATCTCTCGAAAGGTCAAAAATTTCAATTTTATCAACTATTTCTTTGCAATTGGTAATAGCTTCAGGAAAATCTTGAAACAATTGCTTCATTTCGCTAGAAGATTTGAAATAATATTCCTGATTTGGCAAACCATATCGATAACCTCTACCACGACCAATTGGTGTTGCTTGTTTTTCACCATCGCGCACACACAATAAAATATCATGTGCGTTTGCATCTTCTTTATCTATATAAAAAACATTGTTTGTAGCGACTGTTTTTACATTATATTTTCTGGATAAATCAATTAATGAACCATTTACTCGGTTTTCATCTTCTTGATTATGACGCATTAATTCAATATACAAATCATCTCCAAACTCTTCTTTCCACCACAATAATGCTTCTTCAGCTTGGCTTAAACCAATGTTTAACAATTTACTTGGCACTTCGCCATAAAGACTTCCTGTTAAAACAATGACATCTCCTTTATATTTTTTTACAATTTCTTTATCAATTCTTGGCACATAATAAAATCCATCAGTATAAGCAATTGAAGCCATTTTTGCTAGATTGTGATAGCCATTTTTATTTTTGGCAAGCATCACAATTTGATATCCATTATCTTTTCTAGTTTTGTCTTTGTGATTATCACAAACATAAAATTCGCAACCAACAATGGGTTTTATTTTTTCTTCAGAAGACTTATTATGGTTAAGAATATCTCTAACAAAATGAAATGCGCCCATCATATTCCCAATATCTGTCATGGCAACAGCTGGCATTTTATTTTTTATAGCTGCATTTACTAAATCTTTTACCGATATAGTTGACTGAAGTACCGAAAATTGAGTGTGATTATGTAAATGAACAAAATCAACATCAACAAGACTTTCTTGGTTTTGCTTTATTTCTTCATGCGAAATATCTACTTGCTCTTTTGGTTGAAATTGTTTTCTAATTTCTTCCGAAGCTTGTTTTAAATTGATGTGCTTTAATCCTATGAGTTGTATTTCTTTTGGATTATGCTCATTAAATTCTTTAAAATAACTTGCAGGAACATCAAGTTCTTCTTTAGTGAAAATTTCTCTTTTTATTAATTCTAAAAAGCATCGAGTGGTTGCTTCAACATCGGCTGTTGCATTGTGCGCTTCTTCAAATTTTTCTCCAAAAAGATATTCATGTAACTCTGTTAATGTAGGCAATTTATATTTTCCTCCTCTTCCACCAGGAAGTTTTATCATCTCGGCAGTAACTTCGGTACATGTATCAAGAATAGGCATTTTAGAAAGTTGTGTTTCTATATTTTCTCTATAAAATTCACAACCCATAATATTGACATCAAAACCTACATTTTGACCTACAATGAATTTTGCTTTTGATAATGCTGTATTAAATTTTTCTAAAACTTCGCGCAAAGAAATTCCATTTTGCTGTGCTAATTCAGTTGAAATACCATGAATTCGTTCAGCATCATAAGGAATATTAAAACCATCTGGATTGATAAGATAATCTTGATGTTCCACAAGATTTCCCATTTCGTCATGAAGTTGCCAAGCAATTTGCACACATCTAGGCCAATTGTTTGTGTCAGAAATTGGAGCTGCCCAATTGCGTGGTAAACCAGTAGTTTCAGTATCAAAAATTAAATACATCTGATAGTAATTAGTGAAAAGTGAGTAATAATTAGCTAAAAAACCAATTAATAATTACATTTTCAAATGTACATTTTATGGATAGAAATGACAATTTTAGTTATCAACAAAAAAGCCAACTCTGAGAGTTGGCTTTTAAAAATATACTTTAAAATTATTTTATGGATTTGGATAAATTGGAACTTTATAAAACTCACCATATTGGTAGTTGACAACTTCTCCTCCAAACTGACCACTACCTGATTTAGTAGCGTTAAATTTGAATTTTCCTGTAACTGTCATGTTAACGTCGTCAAAAGCTGTGATTTGTATTTCTCCATTACTATTCAAAACATTATTAACTTTGAATTTAGCGTTTAGATTTCCTCCAGTAATTGTTATTATATCACCTGCAACATAACCATTACCTCTAGAAACAACAGTAATTGCTGTAATTGATCCTGAGGCGTTTGTTGTTGTTGTCACAGTTAATCCACTTCCTGTTCCACCTGTTGTAGATACATTTGTTGATGCAACATATCCTGTTCCTCCATTGAACAACGCGACTGTAGAAACTGGTCCGGGTGCCGCTGCAGTACTGTAAATTATTTCCGTATTGTCAAAACTTGATGTGTATGAGGCAAAATTATTAACGTTAGTTGTACCTAAAACATATTTACCAACATTGGTGCTGTTGGTTTTTAAAGTCACTTTTTCATATTCAGTATATGCATCGATTGTCAGTTTTCCAGTTTCAGAAACATAAGCACGAGCATCGTTGGATTTCCACAAAACGTCGTCTTTTAGAGCTTGAAATCCTGGATTACTAAACTTTAAATCTTCTTGGCATGAAGTTAGGGCTATACTTACCAAGAGTAAGGTTATTATCTTTTTCATTTCATTTGAATTACTTCTACAAAAATAACTTTTTCAAACAAAAAGCATAATGATATTTAAAAAAATAATGTTAAAGATTTAAAATCTACCTTTTTATCATTAAAAAAATAGTTTTTTGCAGCCGATTTTAAGAAAAATAATTATCTTTGCGCCCTTAAAATAACCGAGGTCGAGTACCTCAAATTAATCAAAAAGATTATGTCAGTAAAAATTAGATTACAAAGACACGGTAAAAAAGGAAAACCTTTTTACTGGATTGTTGCGGCTGATGCTCGCTCAAAAAGAGATGGTAAATTCTTAGAAAAATTAGGAACTTACAATCCAAACACTAATCCTGCTACCATTGATTTAAACCTTGACCAAGCTGTTCAATGGTTACATAATGGAGCGCAACCAACTGATACTGCTAGAGCTATTCTTTCTTACAAAGGTGCTTTATTGAAACATCACTTAGATGGTGGCGTTCGTAAAGGTGCTTTAACTCAAGAACAAGCTGATGCAAAATTGGCTGCATGGTTAGATGAAAAAGCTGGAAAAGTTACTGCTAAAAAAGATGGTTTAGCTAAATCTAAAGAAGAAGCTAAAGCTAAGGCTTTAAAAGCTGAAAAAGAAGTTAACGAAAAACGCGCTAATGCTGCTACTGAAGCTGCAAAAGCTGAGGAAGCGGAAGCGGTTGCAGAAGAAACAGTAGAAGAAACTACTGAAGAAGTTGTTGTAGAAGTAGCAAATGAGGAAATTCCTGCTACCGAAGAAGCACCAGCTGCAGAAGAAACAAGTGAAGAGACTGAAGCATAATTTTAATTGCAATTATGCGTAAAGAAGAATGTTTCTATCTTGGTAAAATTGCAAAAAAATTCAGTTTTAAAGGAGAAGTACTTATCTATTTAGATACAGACGAACCTGAACAATATGAAGAATTGGAATCAGTTTTTGTTGAATTCAACAAAAACTTGGTTCCATTTTTTATTGAAAACTCTTCTATCCATAAAGGTGATTTTCTTAGAGTTAAATTTGAGGATATTGACAGCGAACAAGACGCTGATGAACTCATTGGTTCTCATATTTACTTACCGTTATCTATGTTGCCAAAACTTGAAGGTAATAAGTTTTATTTTCATGAAGTAATTGGTTTTGATGTTGTTGATAAACGTTTGGGAAACATCGGGAAAATTGTTTCCATAAACGACAGCACATCTCAACCACTTTTTGAAATTCTTTTTAACGAGAAAGAAATTTTAATTCCAATGATTGACCACTTTATAATTGAAGTCAATCGAAAAGAGAAGAAAATTATACTCAATACTACTGAAGGTTTAGTAGACTTATACTTATAGTAGAATGTCTGTATTTCAATTCAAAAAATTTAGTGTAAACCAAGACAAATGTGCTATGAAAATTGGTACAGACAGTGTTTTACTTGGTGCTTGGTGTCCTATTGAAAACAATCCTTTTTCGGTATTGGATATTGGAGCTGGAACTGGTATTTTATCTTTAATGCTGGCTCAACGAATTAATGCAGAACAAATTGATGCTTTAGAAATTGACGATGATGCCTACGAGCAATGTGTAGAAAATTTTGAAAATTCGCCATGGTCTGATAGGCTTTTTTGTTTTCATGCTGGGTTAGACGAATTTGTCGATGAACCCGAAGATGAGTACGATTTAATTATTTCCAATCCTCCTTTTTATTCTGAAGATTACAAAACTGATAATTCACAAAGAGATTTAGCTCGTTTTCAAGAGGCGATGCCTTTTGAAGAATTGATTGATGCCGCACAGTTACTACTTTCTGAAAACGGTATTTTTGCTGTAATCATTCCATATAAAGAAGAAGAACGTTTTATCGAATTATGTACACAAGTTGAACTTTATCCCATCAAAGTCACTCGAGTAAAAGGTTCACAAACTGCTCCAATAGTTAGAAGTCTTCTGGCTTTTAAACGTTATGAATTACCAGTTTTAGAAGCTGAAGAACTCCTGATAGAAATTTCTCGTCACCATTATACCGATGAATATATTGAGTTGACAAAAGATTTTTATTTGAAGATGTAGCCCTAGTCCAGATAGCAGTAGCGTCCTTTTTTAAACCTAACAGGTTTTGAAACCTGTCAGGCATAAAAGATAGAATGGATAGCTGGAATATCCTTCAAAAAATAACAATTGTTGAGCAAAATCTAGAATATCTTTTCTTACCTTTGCAAACGTTTTCGTGAAACACAAAATTAATACAAAATGAAACCAGATTTATTTCAAGCTCCTGATTATTATTTATTGGATGATTTGCTAACAGAAGAACATAAATTAGTTCGTGATTCGGCTCGTGCGTGGGTAAAAAGAGAAGTTTCTCCAATTATCGAAGACTATGCTCAACGTGCTGAATTTCCGAAACAAATCATCAAAGGTTTGGGCGAAATTGGCGGATTTGGTCCGTATATTCCAGAGCAATATGGTGGAGCTGGATTAGATCAAATTTCGTATGGTTTGATTATGCAAGAAATTGAGAGAGGTGATTCTGGTGTTCGTTCGACCTCATCGGTACAATCATCGTTGGTGATGTACCCGATTTGGAAATTCGGAACCGAGGAGCAACGCATGAAATACTTACCAAAACTTGCAACTGGCGAATTTATGGGTTGTTTTGGGTTGACAGAACCTGATTATGGTTCGAATCCGAGTGGAATGGTAACCAACTTCAAAGACATGGGAGATCATTATTTGTTGAACGGTGCCAAAATGTGGATTTCGAACGCACCATTTGCAGATATTGCTGTAGTTTGGGCAAAAAACGAAGAAGGAAGAATTCACGGATTGATTGTAGAACGTGGCATGGAAGGTTTTACGACTCCAGAAACCCACAATAAATGGTCGTTGCGTGCAAGTGCAACTGGAGAACTAATTTTTGACAACGTAAAAGTACCAAAAGAAAATTTATTGCCAGGAAAATCTGGTCTTGGTGCTCCGATGATGTGTTTGGATTCGGCTCGTTACGGAATTGCTTGGGGTGCAATTGGTGCGGCGATGGATTGTTATGATACGGCGTTGCGTTATGCTAAAGAAAGAATACAATTTGACAAACCTATTGCAGGTTTTCAATTGCAACAAAAGAAATTAGCCGAAATGATTACTGAAATCACTAAAGCACAATTACTTACTTGGAGATTAGGAGTTTTGCGTAACGAAGGAAAAGCAACTACAGCTCAAATTTCGATGGCGAAAAGAAATAATGTGGATATGGCAATTAACATCGCTCGTGAAGCTCGCCAAATGTTGGGAGGAATGGGAATTACAGGCGAATATTCGATTATGCGACACAGTATGAACTTAGAATCGGTAATTACTTATGAAGGAACTCACGATATTCACTTGTTGATTACTGGTGCAGATATTACTGGAATTCCTGCTTTCAAATAAAAAGATTAAACAATAAATAAAATTGATTTAAAATGCTTCTCAAGTTTGAGAAGCATTTTTATTTTTGTTGGAGGAAGGTTATCTCTAAAATCATAAAAAATTATCATAGAAATTATGTCAACATCTGAAATAAACATTAAAATTCAGCATCAAAAAAATCAGCTTTTACAGCATTCATTATATGGCAAAATCAAGACAATAGATGATTTGAATTGTTTTCTTGAGTTTCACGTTTATGCTGTTTGGGATTTTATGTCGTTACTCAAAGCGCTTCAAAACAGATTGACATGTACTACAACTCCATGGTTTGCAACTTCAAATACTGAATTAAGACATTTGATGAATGAAATTGTATTGGCAGAAGAAAGTGATTTAGCTTATGATGGAAAACGCCTAAGTCATTTTGAAATGTATATTGATGCTATGAAAGAAACTGGTGCTGATACTGAAACTATTTTTCAATTTTTGAATGATGTAAAGAAAACTCAAAACATTTCGGTTTCGATAAAAACTAGTCAACTTCACTCTAAAATAAAGTCCTTTTTAGACTTTACTTTTCGAACTATTGAAGAAGGTAAAGCGCACAAAATAGCCGCTGCTTTTACATTTGGAAGAGAGGATTTAATCCCAAATATGTTTACTGAAATTCTTAAAAATTTTCAAAGTAATTTCCCAGAAACTAATTTAGAAAAACTGATTTATTACTTCGAAAGACACATTGAACTAGATGCAGATGAGCATGGACCAATGGCTATGCAAATGATTACTGAGTTGTGTGGAAATGATTTTCAAAAATGGAAAGATGTAGAAGAAGTTTCCATACAAGCTTTAGATAGAAGAATTGAACTTTGGAATGCAATAGAAGAAGTTTTAGAAAAAAAAATGGAGTTAGTTTAGTCTAACTCCTTTTTTTTATTTTTTTTCTTATCCTTTTTTTCTTTTTTCTTTTTTTTGCCAATTAGCTCATCTAAAGACAAATTGTATTTCGTGTTTAGGACAAATCTATCTGTTTTGGTTTCATTATACTTATCTTCATAAAAGAGTGATAAACCAAACGTGCCGTGTTTCATTTTATAATCTGTACCTACAATATATCTGATGCGATTATAGGTCAATGGATTATCAAATTTTAAAAATACTTCAGCACCAATGTTGAATGAAGCTTTGCATTTTGGAACATTATAATCAATAGAAATTTTTTCTCTAAGATATTCTCGGGCATCTTTTACCAATGACATGTATTCGCTATCAAACTTGTCAGTAGTATATTGATATTGTGTCCTGGATGAAAAAGTAAAATCTTTGAGCTTATAATCATATTTGAAAGCTCCAAAAAAACGATGATTATCTATTTCATATGATGTTGTAAATCTATATCCAGCTTCAAGGCTCATCTTTTTTGTGATGTTATATTTGCCCGAGAACTGGAAGTTACTCGATTGGAATTCAGACACATCTTTGTATAAAGAATATCGGTACCCAAAATCAAGTTCCCATTTTTTATTGATTTTATAACTCAACGAAGGAGAAAACCTCAATTGCCAATCTGTGTTCTGTGAAAAAACATTGATTGTAATTATAAAAATCAAAAAAGTGATTGCTTTTTTAGTCATCATCTGATGTGTTAAGAATTGTATTTTCACTTTCTTTTGCATAATAATATGCTTTTAGTAGAACTGTGTCTTTCAAATAATTTATTGAAATAACATCTACTTTGTGAATATCTAATCCGGTTCTTTCGTTCAAGTCTTTTATTAGGTCTTCTCTGTTTGCTGGTTTTATTAGCTGAACATTATCATATACAATTTCCTTGTAGTTTTCATTGTTCATGAAGTTTAATCTTTCGAGGAAATAGGTAAGTATTAAGATGATAAGGTTACAAGAAATTAGGATTACAAAACCATCTGTAACAGTTGCAAGAGAGTTGAGCATTCCTAGTGCAACACACACAAAGAAATAACCCATATCCTTGATAGAAACCATTATAGTTCTATATCGAATGATTGAGAAGATGGCAAAAAGTCCAAATGCGAAACCAATTTTGATTTTTGCAGCTCCAAGCAAGTAGCAAATCATAAAATTGATAATATTGAACAACACAAATGTGAAGATGAAATCTTTGTTTTTATACTTTGGATAGTATATAAATCCAACTAGGATTATTATAGCAAGAATGTCAATTAATGATCTTGAACCAAAATCAGAAATGTCTAGTAGATTGAAAGGCTTTGTTGCTGTTTCCATGAATTAAATTTTGTCTATGTTTTTTAGAATGGGTAAAAAATTATTTCGTCTAACGTTGTCTTTCAACGAAAGAACTCCAAAAATATATTTGCTAAAACTTTGTTCTCTAATGTTGTTTTTTTTCAATTGTTCAGTTATTGGTGAACGATTACTTGATTTGGATTGTTTTATTTCGAGAACATAAAAGTTATTGAACTCTTTGGTTTTCTTATGGTCAGAAAATTGAATATTGAAATCCAAAGTCATTCTTTCAGTAAAGTTTTTATTAATAAACGTAACTCTATTAAAACGATTATTAAGAATTACACATAAATCATCTAAGCTTTTTCGGGAAAAAGATTTAACCGTTTGACTTTTTTCATTGTCTAACTCTGTCAAAATATCGTCGAGTGATACTCTTATTTTGTTGGTTCTATCAACTTTTTCTTTTTTCTTAATTTCAAAAAAACTAGAGTTGGTTTCCAAGTACTTTCTACTTCTCACCTTAATTCTGTTTACATATCCATTATGATGATCATAATAGAAACGTAAATCTTTGGTGTCAAAGTAATTGTTTTCGTAGGTAAATACTCTGTGTCCGTTGATTTCTAACACAAAATAATTTTGTGCTATTTCATCAACAATTAGAGCAAGTTGTTCTTCGCTTAAAACGTATTTATTGTCAATACGGTTCAATAGCGCAACAGAATCCATTTCGGCTAGCGAAATAGATTTCATAGATTTGAGGAAATTTAAATTGGATTTCATGATTTATATTAAAATGAAACTACAAAATCTTCTGTTTCAACAACAGCATTTTTTGAACCTACAGTAATCGTTTTTAATACATAGATTTGATCCCATTGACAACTGTCACAATCTCCAAAAACCCAAACATCATAAGTTCCTTTGTATAAATACTTGAAAGTGAAAGATCCATCATAAGCAGTATCTACTCTGTCAAAATAATTGGTATTTCCATGTTTACTGATGTAAACTTTATATCCACCAATGTAGCCTTGACCTACTAGTGTTCCGCTTGAATTAAAATCTAATCCATATACTTTACCTTTAATAGTTGCAGAACCTCCATATCCTTCATCGTGAGAACATGAGCTTAAACTAAAAACTACAACTAATAATAATCCTAAAATTTTCTTTAACATGATTCTATTTATTTAATGACTATTTACAAAAATTTAACACAAAGTTAATTATTAGCTAAAGGGTAAAAAATAAAATAGGTAAAATACACCTTTTTATAGATAATCAGTTTTTTTTTACCTACATCTTGTATGAATTAACCTCTTTTTTGTCGTTGAAATTGTTAAATCACATACATTTGAATAAAGAATAATACTATGTCGGTAAACAATAGAAATATATTAATTCATATTTTAGGAAGTATTGCTTTCCTAAGTTTTCCCATTTTTTCGTCACCCGATTTCAATACAGGTAAAAATTTATGGATAATAACTCCTTTTCTAAATAACTTTTGCCTTCAATTTTTATTACTAATTTTTTTCTATATCAATCATTACATTCTGCTGCCCAATTTTTATTTCAAAGACAAAAAATTCATTTATCTTATTTTTATATTACTCTTTCTAATTGTTATACTCAAAGTTCCCGATTATTTTTTTCCTTTTGAAATGCACAGACCAAATGCTTTTTCAAGGAATAGAATGGAACCATCAAAATTTGGTTTTCACTTTATAAAAGAAGGTTTAATTCAGTTTGTTCTAGTAATTGTTATATCATTTTTGATAAAACTTAATAAAAGGTATGATGATTTGAAAAACGAAAAACAGGTTGCTGAAATATCCTATCTTAAAGCACAGATAAATCCACATTTCCTTTTTAACACACTCAATAGCCTGTATGCATTGACTATTCAAAAATCTGATTTAGCTCCAGTTGCGGTACTCAAATTGTCTGGAATAATGCGGTATGTGGTAACAGAAAGTTCGCAAGAATTTGTTACACTCGAAAAAGAGATAAATTATATAAGCGATTATATTCAGCTACAAAAAATTAGACTAGACGAAAGTGTAAACTTCAAGTATGAAATAAAAGGTCAATTATTGAACAAGTCGATAGCTCCATTAATTTTAATTCCTTTTATAGAAAATGCTTTCAAATATGGTATCAATCCTGACGAAGATTCTTTTATCCACATATCAATTGAAACCGATGAAAAATACATTACATTAGAAGTAGAAAACTCAATAGTAAACACAACAGTAGATGAAACTTCGAAAACAGAAGAAGGATTAAGAAACACCAAAAAAAGATTAGAAATCATTTATCCTGAAAAACATGAATTGACTATTCATGAAAGCGAAAAAAAATATGATGTAACCTTGAAAATTGATTTGACATGATACATGCTATTGCCATTGATGATGAACCTCTTGCTTTACAGGTTATAAATCATTTCTGTGAAAAAATTGATTTTATCAAACTAGAAAAGACTTTTACCAAACAAAATGAAGCTCAGAAATACATCAATAATTATCCTGTTGATTTAATTTTTCTCGATATTCAAATGCCAAATAAAAACGGTATTGATTTTTATAAGCTTTTGGAAAAAGACATAATGGTTATTTTCACTACTGCTTTTAGCGAATATGCCGTTGAAGGATTTAATCTTAATGCAACCGACTATCTTTTGAAACCTTTTTCGTTCGAGAGATTTGAAACTGCTGTTCAAAAAGTCCGCAATGAATATCAGTTTCGACACATGACAAACGCTCAAACCCACTTGATGATTAGAGCCGATTATAAATTGTATCGAATAGAATATGAAGATATAAAATACATTGAAGGACTTGATGATTATATTCAAATTCATCTAGAAAACAAAACAAAAATTGTGGCTCGTTTTTCAATGAAAAACATAATATCAAAGTTGCCCGAAAACTTATTTATTAGGGTTCATAGGTCGTTTATAGTACCTATTAAAAAAGTAAAGACAATACAAAACAAAAGCATCTTGATAGATGAAGTTTCAATTCCAATTGGCGATACTTTTAGAGAAGATGTACAAAATCTTTTTCAGAAATAATTATTCAAAAGGTGCTAATTCTATCTCCAATCCATCAATATCTTCAGTAATGTGAATTTGACAACCAAGTCGAGAGTTTTCTTTTACATTGAATGCTTCCCAAAGCATGGCTTCTTCATCGGGATTTTTTTCTGGAAGCGAAACGTCATTTAAAACATAACATTGACAAGATGCACACATCGCCATTCCACCACAAATACCAATAGTTCCTTCGGGAACAAGTTCATAAGCTCGAACCAATTCCATGATGTTCATGTTCATGTCCGTTGGCGCTTGAACTTCATGAGTTATTCCTTCTCTATCCGTTATTTTAACAGTGATATCTTGAGCCATTATTCAATCGATTTTACTACGGCTTTTTCAGCTTCTTTTCGCGTTCCATCAAAACCATCAACACCCGAAACTGTAGTATATTTTAACACATATTTTTTACCTGGGTTGATTCTGTTATAAACACTTTGACACATTAGAGTAGCTTCATGGAAGCCACACAAAATTAACTTCAATTTACCTGGATAAATATTTACATCGCCAATAGCATAAATACCGTCAATATTGGTTTGATAATCTAAAGCATTGTTTACTTTAATGGCGTTTTTCTCAATCTCTAATCCCCAATTGGCAATTGGTCCAAGTTTTGGTGTTAGCCCAAAAAGTGGAATAAAATAATCGGTTTCAAAAACTTGTTGAACACCTTCGTTTTCTAAAACTATACTTTCTACATGATCTTTTCCATTGATGGCGACTACTTCTGCTGGTGTAATCAAATTGATTTTTCCCAATTTTTTCAATTCTTGTACTTTTTCAACAGAATCTAAAGCACCACGGAATTCGTTTCTTCTGTGAACCAATGTTACAGATTTTGCTACGTTTGAAAGGAAAATGCTCCAATCTAAAGCAGAATCTCCACCACCAGCAATTACAATATTCTTATCTCTAAATAGCTCTGGATCTTTGACAAAATATTCAACGCCTTTTTCTTCGTAGAAAGCAATGTTCTCAATGGCTGGTTTTCTAGGTTCAAATGTTCCTAAACCTCCAGCAATCGCAACCGCTTTTGCGTGATGTTTTGTTCCTTTATTGGTAGTAACGATAAAAGTTCCGTCTTCTAGTTTATCTATAGTTTGTGCGGTTTCAGCCAAGGTAAATCCTGGTTGGAACTGCTTTATTTGTTCCATCAAATTGGTTACTAAATCACCTGCTAAAACTTCGGGATAACCTGGAATATCAAAAATTGGTTTTTTTGGATACAATTCTGCCAATTGTCCTCCAGGTTGCGGAAGTGCATCAATAATATGACATTTTAATTGTAATAATCCTGCCTCAAAAACAGCAAAAAGTCCTGTTGGTCCAGCGCCTATAATAAGTATATCTGTTTCTATCATATATGAAATTTTATAGCAAAACTAATGATAAGCTCAAATCTGTCAAGCTACTTTTGTTACAGAGTTCAAAGGTTGATGATTATGATTTTTTATAAAATGATAAATATCATTTAAGCTCATCAAATCACATTTTGAACTGTCTCGATTTGTGGTGCATATTTTTTTATGGTTGTTTCAACTCCAGCTTTAAGCGTCATTTGGTTGATGCTACAACTATTACAAGCACCTTCAAAACGCACTTTTACATGTTTTTCATCTTCAATAGAAACTAATTGAATATCTCCACCATCAGAATTCAAAAAAGGTCTAATTTCTTCTAATGCTTTTTCGATATTTAATGTTAACTCTTCGTTTGTCATTTTTTTAAGTTTTCAGTCGCAGTTTTCAGTCGCAGTTTTGAGTTCTATAAATGAACTGCTAACTGCCACTGTAAACTGATTACTATTTCTTCACAGCAGAACATCCTGCCATTGTTGTTATTTTTATTGCTTCAGTTGGTGGAAGATTATCGTTTCTTTTTACGACTTCTTCAACTACATTTCGAGCTATTTCTTCAAATGTTTTTTCTAATGGTGATGCGGTTTGTAATGCTGCCGGACGACCATAATCTCCAGCTTCACGTATGCTTTGCACCAACGGAACTTCTCCTAAAAATGGAACTTGTAAATCTTCTGAAAGGTTTTTTGCACCTTCTTTCCCGAAGATATAGTATTTATTATTTGGCAATTCTTCTGGAGTGAAATATGCCATGTTTTCTATAATTCCTAAAACGGGAACATTTATAGCATCGCTCATAAACATCGCAACACCTTTTTTGGCATCGGCAAGTGCAACTGCTTGTGGTGTACTTACAACCACTGCGCCAGTTACTGGTAATGATTGCATGATAGAAAGGTGAATATCACCAGTTCCTGGAGGTAAGTCGATTAACATGAAATCTAATTCACCCCAAGCGGCATCAAAAATCATTTGGTTTAATGCTTTTGCAGCCATTGGTCCACGCCAAATAACAGCTTGACTTGGTGATGTAAAAAATCCTATGGAAAGTAATTTTATTTCATAACTTTCTATTGGTTTCATTTTTGATTTTCCATCAACTTCTATAGAAATAGGTTTTTCTGTTTCTACGTCAAACATTATTGGCATGCTTGGACCATAAATATCAGCATCTAGAACACCTACTTTAAAACCCATTTTTGCTAGAGTAACTGCAAGATTTGCCGTAACGGTAGATTTACCAACACCACCTTTGCCTGAAGCAACAGCGATTATATTTGAAATTCCTGGAATTGCTTTACCTTTTATCTGATTTGGATTTTCGGGAGTTTCAACTTTTATATTGACCTTAACGTTGATTTCTGGAGAAAACTGTTCGTGAATTAACTTTTTGATATCATCTTCTGCACGTTTTTTAATGTGCATTGCTGGTGTAGAAATTACTAAATCAACAACAACTTCATCACCAAAAGTGAGCACGTTTTTTACAGCACCACTTTCCACCATATTTTTACCTTCACCAGCAATAGTAATCGTTTCTAATGCTTTTAGAATTTCTTTTCTATCTAATTTCATCTTTGAATTTAAAATTTTATGTGTCTAAAACTCGTAGCTTTTATTTAAACTAATTTTAGATTGCAAAGATAATATGAAATGTTTGGAAATATTCCCTAAAGGATTGAAAATGTTTATAGAGTAATCAGTAAAACTTTATAATTCTTTTCCTTGAATTAATTTTATTTTATTGATGGTAAACTGAATCTGCAATTGATTTTTGAGCAAATCATATTCGGCTGAAAGCAACTGATTTTTAACAGAAGAGAAAATATAAGCATCGATAATTCCTGAAACAAATTTGGATTGCGAAGTTCTAAAAGAAGTATTTGCATAGGTCTTGAGTTCTGCAAGTTTTTTATCTAATTGCTCATAATTTGATTTATTTTGAATTTCTATATCAATTTGATTTTTTACTTTTATTTTTTCTTGTTCCATTAACCATTTAGATTTTTCAGTTTCAATTTTGCTAGCCGAAATCCTTTTGCTGGTACTAAAACCATTGAAAATAGGCACATTTAACTGCACACCAACCTGTTGATTTTTGTTATCACCAACCTGCTTATTAAAATCATCTACAATTGCTGTGGGCTGGTTTAATGGTTTGTAATAAAATGTTGAAAGTCCGTAGTAAGCTGTTAGTGATGGTAGGTTATTTGCTCTTTCCATTTTTATATCGGTTAAAGAGCTTTTATAACTAAGTTTTGCGGCAATTATTTTTGGGTTGTTTTCAAAAGAACTCTCGATTGAGTTGGTGCTTATTGGAAACTCTAGAACAACTTCATTTGTTGAAACATCGGTAACATTGATTAATTGAAAAAGTTGTTTTTTTTGGATAAGAAGCAATTGCTCTGTTTGCATAATTTTCATTTCTTCTTGTGCAAAACTCAATTGCATATCATACAAATCGCTTTTGGGTTTGCTCCCAATTTCTACTTCTTTTTCTATTCTACTAAAATTGAATTCCGCGTTTTTAAATTGCTCTTTCTGAATTTTTAGCAATTCCTGAGTAAACAAAGCTTGATAGTAACTTTCTAAAATTTGAAGTTGGTATTCATTTTCAATCACCGCTAAATCAGCTTTAGATTTTTCGGTATTTATTTTTGTTTTTTGTGCATTGGCAAAAGCTCTGAAATCAATCAAATTCATTTGAGCATTCAAATAAAAATTATCGTTTTGAATGTTTGAACTTACTCTACCATTTGTAGCTGGATCAATCGTAGAACCAAAATTATAACTCTGATTTCCAGTAAAACTTATCGATGGCAACAATTGATTGGCTACTGAATTATGAAGCTTTTGAGATTTTTTTACTTCAAGTTGACTGATTTTTATTTCAATCGAGTTTTTCATTCCAGATTCAATGCATTTCTGCAAAGGCCAAGAATTTTCTTGACCTATTGCAGCCATACAAATCGTATACAGGCAAACGATTAAAAAAGATTTTTTATTCATATTTCAAATACTTCAAAACATTAACTCTAGTTGCTTGATAAGCTCTAGAAAGCACAACAATTAACGTTAAAATCAATAGAATTATAAATCCAATTATGAACGGTATCAGGCTTATATCTATTCTGAAAGCAAAGTTTTCGAGCCATTTATCAAGTAAATAATAAACTGGGAACAACGCAATTAAAAAACCAACGATACAAAATATCACATATTGCTTTGATAATTCTTTGAGCAAGACTTTTGTTTCTGCTCCAAGTGTTTTTCTAATCGCTATTTCTTTCATTCTTCGTTGGATAGAAAAGGATGCCAAGGAGAATAACCCAAACAGTGCAATGAGAATTACTATAACATTGAGAAGTGAAAATAGATTTTTTTGCTTCACATAATTTTCATAGGTTCTGGCATAAGCTTTATCAACAAAGTCATAGCTAAAAGGATATTCTGTATCAACTTTTTTTACCCAAAATTTCTCTACTTCAGCAAGCGTTTGTTCCATGTTACTAGAGTCTGTTCTGAAATAGATTTTATTGACATTACCAAGTATCCAATCAATTGTTTTGAAATGGAAGAAAACCATTGGTGGAATTTCTGCTTGAGGACTATAGAGACTAAAATCTTTTACTACACCAACAATTTTGAGTTTATTGCCATTCCAGTCAATTTCTTTACCAACAGGGTTTTTCTCTTTCATCATTCTCATAGCAGTTTCGTTAATCAACATCGTGTTTATAGTATCTGATGCAAATTTTTCGGAAAGATAACGACCTTCTTTTAGTGGAATTTTCATCATTTCGAGCATGCCAAAATCAATTCCCATATTTTGCCCTTGAATGGTTATGTCCTTATAATTAAAACTTGATGATGAACCCGAACCCGAACCAAAAGTAAATGAACCTGTAGAAACTTCTTGAACTCCTTTAATTTTTGAGAATTCACTTTTAATAGTCTGGTAGCGGTTGTATAATTTTTGAGTATAATCTTTTTCCTTCCAATCATAATTATTTCTGTATCTTACAGAGACAATTTGATCTCCTTTAAAACCTAAGTCTTTACTGCTTAAATATTTTACTTGTTCATAAACGATATATGAACCTATTATAAAAAAAGTTGCAATTGAAAACTGTAAAACTAACATTCCGTTGCGAAGCCAAACACCACTTTTACTTCTACCGAAGTTACCTTTCAAAACTTTTAGTGTCTCAAAATTGGACACATAAATGGCTGGAAAAATACCTGCAAGTGCTACAGTTATAAAAAATATCAGAATCAATTGGAGATAGAACTGTTCTCCATGTATTAGGAGTTTTTTGCTTAGAAAATCATTATAATAAGGTAACGATAACTCGACTATGACTAACGAAAGTAAAATTGAAAACAATGCTATCAAAGTAGTTTCAAAAATGAATTGCCAAATAATATTCGTTCTTGTAGCACCAATAATTTTTCTAACACCTACTTCTTTTGCTCTTTTTATGGCACTTGCCGTTGCAAGATTTACATAATTGAAAATAGACAATGTCAAAATAAGTATTGATAGACCAACCATAATTAACAAAAACTGATAATTCCCTCTAGACTCTGCATATCCTTCTACAATTGAATGTAAACGAGCTGTTGCTAATGGTTCCAAAATAATGCTTGTGCTTTCTTGTCCATTTTTTTTCAACCATTCATCTACCGTTAATCCTTCGTCTTTTGCCCATTTGACAACTCTGTTTTCGAATAGTATTTTTTCCATTCGAGCAATTACTTTATTGGTATCGTTGGGGTTTTTGAGCTTTAACAATAATCCATGGTTAAAATTTCCCCATTGTTGCAAGTTCTCTTTCAGTTTTGGCTCAATTAAGTTTGTAACTGCCATTGGTGCCATAGACGAATTTCCGGGAATTCTATAAACACCTCTAACAATAAGTTGCCTACCAGAATATCTAACCTGTTTCCCCATTGGATCTTCTGAACCAAAAAGCCTATTAGCAGTTTCTTCAGAAATAGCAATACTCGATTCGTCTTTTATAGCCGTTTTTGGTGTTCCTTTAATAAACGTAAAAGGGAAAAACTCAAAAAATGTGCTTTGCGCATCGGTTATTTTTACTATTTCTTTTTTATTCTTATACTGAATGATTTCTTCATAATACCAATTATCTAAATAACAGTAGGATTCTAACTCTGGAAAAGAATTTTTGAAATAAGGAATATATCCTGCAACATTACTAGCCCAAAATGTCTCTGGAGCAACTTTGCTAACAGATTGAAAAACTTTGTCTTTCTCAGGATTCCAATCGTTGTAGCTGTGTTCGTCGTTCCAATATAAAATAGCAAATATCAATCCTGCAATTCCAATACTCAATCCAAGAATATTTAGCGCAGTAAACAATTTGTTGCTTTTGATATTGAAAATAAATATATGTAACCAATTTTTGATCATGATTGTTCGTTTTTTGAGTAATGATTGATGATTATTTCGCTTTTATTGAACCAGAAGAACTCTCATCTTCAGTAACTTGCGCAGGATTTCCATAGTAAACAATGTCAGCGCTAGACGATGCTTTTGCTGTGAGAACTTTTGAAGCAAAAACTTTTATATCTGCTGAGCTGCTTGCAGAAGCAAAAACAGTATTTGCCAACAAATCTTTTGCATCACAACTTGATGAACTACTCGCTTTTATATCTAATGCTTCGGCTTTTCCACTGATGACAACATCTGATGAACTATTGGCTTCAATTGTCACATTTACTGCTTGAACATTGCCTTTGAAATCTCCACTAGATGATGCATCAAGGGTTACTTTATCAGCGGTGAATTTTCCAGAAACACTTCCTGATGAACTTACCTCAACCGCAACAGAATTAGTGACGTTTTCGCCTTCAATATTTATATCTGCCGAAGAACTTGCTTTGTATGAAGTCAACGATGGTCCAGAAATATATACTTTCAGAATTTTGAAATTTACCCCATCAATATTATAGCCTTTTGAACTTTTTGAATTATAGCCATTTTTGTTTTTAGTTTCTACAAAAACTTTTAAAGTTCCGTTTTCAACTTCTGTTTTAATCATTTGAAGTCTTTCGTTATCATCTGTTTCAACTTTGATGCTATTGGTTGTAGAAATAGTGTAGAAAACCTCAATACCATGCGATGCTTTCAATTTTGAAAAATCGCCTACTGTTCTTTTTTCGGAAACTTGAGAAAAAGCTACTAATCCCAATAAAAACGCTGTTATAGTTACTATTACTTTTGACATGATTTTTTAGTTTTTAAATTGATTTTTAAGAAATAAATACATCTACATTTCTGCTATTTGTTTTTTCAGAAAGTATCATTCCGTCTTTCATGAAAATTGTTTTTTGAGAAAATGAAGCATCATAATCGGAATGTGTCACCATTAAAATCGTGCTTCCTTGCGCATGCAAATCAGTGAGTAACTCCATTACTTCATTACCATTTTTACTATCTAGGTTTCCTGTTGGTTCATCGGCTAGGATTATTTTTGGATCATTGATTAGAGCTCTTGCTACAGCAACTCTTTGTTGTTGTCCGCCAGAAAGCTGCTGCGGATAATGCTTTAGTCTATGCGATATTCCTAATCTTTCGGCTATTGTTTCTACTTTTTTCTTTCTTTCAGATGATGGAATATTGTTATAAATCATTGGAAGTTCGATGTTATCGAACACAGAAAGTTCGTCTATCAAATTGAAATTTTGAAAAATGAAGCCAATATTTTGCTTTCTAATTTTTGATTTTTCGGTTTCGCTAAGCGATAACATTTCTTGATTTAATAATTGATAACTTCCGCTTGTTGCTCCATCTAAAAGCCCAACGATGTTGAGAAGTGTTGATTTACCACTTCCAGATGCACCCATAATAGTAACAAATTCGCCTTGATTGATTGTGATTGAAACTTCGCTAAGTGCTTTTGTCTCTACTTCTTCGGTTCTAAAAATTTTTGATAGATTTTTGATTTGTATCATGATTGTTCGCTTTTTGATTTAAGATTAACGAATTTCGATTTTTGAATTGATTTATATTTTTATTTTATTTTCCAAGTAACTTCATAATTTCCATTGGCATTTGCTCCTGTAAAAAGCAGTTTGTATTTTTTCCCTTTTTCAAGGACAACATCTTTCAACAAATCGCATTCTTTTGTTGCGCTACAATAAAAATATTGATTTTCTTTTTCATCAATTAATTTGAATTCAAGCCTTCCATCTTTTATTTTAGAAAAAGCATGAAAACTAACTTCAGCCGTTTCATCAACTTCTAACAAAACGTAACAAGAACCGGAGTAAGATTTGAATTTTGCATTGGTAAAATTATCTCCATTAGCATTGGACCAACCTTTGTCTTTGATATTATCAACAAAATGAGTTCCACTTGATGTGATGGTTTGTGCATTTAAACTTAAAACACACAATAATGAGAATACGATACTTTTCATTTTATTCAATATTTAATATTTCAACTTCTTTATAATCTTTATAGTTTGACGTTACTACTCTTTCTCCTTCTTTTAACCCTTCCAAAATTTCATAATACAAAGGATTTTCTCGTCCTATTTTGATTTCTCTTTTTTCTGCTTTGTTGCCATTTACAACAAAAATCCATTTTCCAGATGTGTCTTCATAAAAGCTGCCTTTTGAAAGAACCAACGATTTTGTTTTTTCAGATAAATTTAATCGAACCGCAAAACTCAATCCTTGTTGTAAGTCTAAATTTTCATTGGAAACAAAATTCAATTCCACCTGAAAACGACCACTTTTGATTTCGGGAATAACTTTCGCTATGGAAACTTTTACTTCTTTACCATTAAAATCGATAGTTCCTGTTTGTCCTTGTTTTATTTTTGATAAATAAAATTCATCCACATCAGCCAATAGTTTGTAGCCTTTCATTACGTCAATTTTTCCTAATGTTTGCCCTTGCTGATAACTTTGCCCTAATACAGGTTCAAAAGAAGATAATCTACCCGAAAGTGGTGCAACAACAAGAAAATTCTTTTTGTTGCTTCGCAAAATAGTCAAGCTTTTTTCCATAATTCCAATTGATTGATTGAGTTGACCTATTTGAATTTGATTGGCTTGTTTTTCTTTAGTAACACTTTGTTTGATGATGTTTATCCTTTCTTTTTGAAAACGAAAATTCTCCTGTGTTTTTTCCCAATCATTTTTGGCCAAAATTTCTTGTTCAAATAATTTTTTATTCAAATCATATTGGTTTTTAGCGTCCATAAAATCATGCTCTATAGAAACCAAATCTTTCGCCAAATTCAGTTCTTGATTTCTCAAATCGAGTTTTGCTTTGTTTAGATTATTGATTTGTTCGATTATTGAGGTTTCTTGTTGCATATAATTCAGCTCAGTATTTGGATTATACAACCTTGCCAACGGTTGTCCTTTTACAACATTATCGCCATTGCTCACAAAAATTTCTTGTACCGAACCGCCTTCAATAATATTTACTAAAATAGAATTCATTGGTTCAACTCTAGCCTGAAAAACCATAAAATCCTCAAAATAAGCAGACTCTACAGTTTTGATACTTATTTCACTTTTTTTAACGTTGAACGTTTTCTTTTTTGTAATCATTGAAAATGCAACAAAACCCAGAACCACAATTGCTAAAACTGCCATTGTTAGATACTTTTTTTTGTTACTTTTACGACTGATGACTGTATCCATTTTAATTTCTTTGGATGATATAAAAGCAATATTGTGCCAAAGTTTTATAAATTGTAATTTATTGATTTTTAAATATTTGATAGACAACAAAATTATGTAAGTGTTCATTTTTGAACACTGTTTGTACGAAATCGAACACTAATGAAAAAAACACAATCCAACATTTTGATTATTGATGACCAAGAAGACATACTTTTTGCGGCGAAAATGCTTTTGAAAAAACATTTTGAAACCATTTTTACTCTCAATAATCCAAAAAATGTTCTTCAATTATTATCTGAAAACGAAATTGATGTGGTGCTTTTGGACATGAATTATCGTATAGGTTTTGAAGACGGTCGTGAAGGTTTGTATTTTTTGAAAGAAATTAAAAAACTTTCGCCCAAAACTGTTGTTATCTTGATGACGGCTTTTGGCAAAGTTGAAACTGCGGTTGAAGGATTGAAAAATGGAGCATTTGATTATGTATTGAAACCTTGGGAAAACGAAAAATTGGTTGAAACAGTCAAACAAGCAGTTGATGAAGCTAGAAAAAACAAAAGAAAAATAGAAAAGGAAATTATTGATAATAACTTTTTTGTTGGTGATTCAAAAGCCATTCAAAAAGCATACGCACTTGGTGAAAAAGTGGCCAAAACAGATGCTAATGTTTTGATTTTAGGCGAAAATGGAACTGGAAAATTTGTTATGGCTCATCACATTCATCAAAGTTCCAACCGAAAAAACAATGCTTTTATTCATGTAGATTTGGGTTCGTTGAATGATAATATTTTTGAAAGCGAACTTTTTGGTTATGCCAAAGGCGCTTTTACCGATGCCAAAATTGATACCGCAGGACGATTTGAAAATGCTCAAAATGGGACTATTTTTTTAGACGAAATAGGAAATGTTCCTTTGCATCTTCAATCGAAATTATTGCAAGTTATTCAAACAAAAACCGTTACTCGTTTAGGCGAATCAAAAGCACGACCGTTGAATGTTAGAATTATTACGGCTACCAATTTGAATTTGAAAGAAGAAGTTAACCTAAAGAATTTCCGTGAAGATTTATATTACCGAATTAATACGATGGAAATTACTTTGCCGTCACTAAAAGAACGAAAAGAAGATAAAATTCCGTTGGCTAAATTTTTATTACAAAAAATGATTTCAAAATATGAACGAAATGAAATTGTTTTTAGCGAAAAGGCATTGGAACAAATAGAAAAACACGCTTGGAATGGCAACATTCGTGAGATGGAAAATCGCATAGAACGTGCTGTAATTTTGTGCGACAACAACACCATTTCGGAAACAGATTTAGATTTGGAACAAATCATCAGTTTTGAAAATCGTGACGACATTCCGCTTTCGGATATTGAGAAAATAACCATTGAAAAAGTTTTGGCAAAACACGATTATAACATAAGTAAATCGGCTGAAGAACTTGGTTTATCGAGAGCAGCATTGTACAGAAGAATGGAAAAATACAACATCAACAATTCCTAATGCTCAAAAAGTTGAAAATATATCATCTGCTTTTTTTAAGAATACTGTTAATCCTTTTCAGTGTTGGTTTTGGCGTATTTATATACTCTAAAAACTTGCATTATACTTCAATTTTTTTCGGGTTTATATCAACCCTTTTATTAATAGAATTATATTTTTTTGTTCGAAATTCATTCTTGTTTTACGACCGAACCATTGCCTCGATTTTGCAAAATGATTTCTCCTCAGATTTTTCAAAACACAAATCTTCTGAAAATTATGTAAGCCTTTTTAAACTTTATTACAATCTAAAAGAAAAGCAACACGAGCAAATATCGCGAGATATAATTTATCGTTCTATCTTGAATAATATTGAAACTGGAATTATCATTCTGCAAAAAGACGATGAAGATTGGAACATTTTTTTGATGAATGATTATTTTTCAAAACATTTTACTGTTCCAAAGGTTTCCAAATGGAATTATTTAAAAAAACAGTTGCCTTCACTTTGTGAAATAATTGAAGAACAACATTTTCAGGAAATGAAAAGTTCGTTACAGATTAGAGTGAACAAACAAGATACTCAAACGTTCATTATACAAACCTCGGCCACTAAAACTTTTAATCAAGAATACTATATCATTCTGCTCGATAGCATTCAAAAAGTTGTGGAAAAGAAAGAAAAAGAAGCATGGATAAACTTGATGAAAGTGATTTCGCATGAGTTGTTAAATTCGCTTACACCAATTCGTTCGCTTTCGCAAAATTTAAACGAGTTGGTACAACAAGAAACACTTTCTACAGAAGATCTTGAAGACATAAAACAAAGTGTAGCTACCATGCACAACCGCAGTAATCATTTACAAGAGTTTGTAGAAAGCTACCGAAAACTTGCCATGCTGCCTTCTCCCAAAAAAGAAAAAACAGAACTGTCTGAACTGATTGAAAGCTGTTTACAAATAATGCAACCGCTATTCAAAAAAGATAAAATATTGGTTCATAATACTATTGATTTTAAACGATGGGTTTTGGTGGATAAAAACCAAATGGAACAAGTCATTATTAATTTGTTGACCAACAGTATGTATGCTCTTGCTGAGAAAGAAGTAAAGGAAATAACCATTACTAGCGAAGTAAAAGAAAAACGTATTTACCTCATCATTACGGATACTGGAACAGGAATTGACAACGAAATAGAAGATAAAATTTTCCTTCCTTTTTTTACCACCAGAAAAGATGGCGCAGGAATTGGATTGACTTTATCAAAAAATATTATTGAAGCTCACGGTGGCTATTTAGCTTTTGAAAGCAACGAAAATCAAACGAAGTTTACCGTTTGTTTGTTGGAGTAGATTTGTAATTATTTGTAAATTTTTGAAAAATTAGGAAATAATTATAAATAATTTAGTAATTTCGTTTTTGTAAATTTTTTGAAAATTAGGAAATAATGATAGAAAAGGCGCCCAAGGTTGATATTAAAATCTCAGAAAGTAATGTGTTTAGAAATGGCATCTTTGAATCACTCTCTCAAAGTTTCAGTAAAATAGAAAGCGAATACCTATATTGGGATAAAGTCAAATATCTTAACAAACAAATCAACATAATTACTGGTAAAGAAGATGAAATCGACACGACAGAATTATGGCAAAATGTAAAATTCAAACGAAGTTTAAATAGAAAGCTTGCTTTCGCTTTTTTAAAAAAAGAGAAGGAAACTCTTGGTATTAAACATACCTGCTATTACAACATTAATGACTTTCTCCAACAAAAACTCCATTATCTTGATTTCAACTTTGGCGCAGGTATCCAAAAAGAGCAATTACTCAATGACATTGACAAACACCGTTATTTAACCAATGCTTTGATGGAAGAAAGTATCTTTTCTTCGATGATTGAAGGCGCTACTACTACAAGAATTAAAGCCAAAGAAATGCTTCGAAAAGGGAAAAAACCTTCCAATAAATCGGAGCAAATGATTTTGAATAATTACAAAACCATTCAATACATCAGCGAACACAAAGACGAAGATATTTCGATTGAAAAGCTATTTGAGATACATCGGTTGGTTACGGAAAACACTCTAGAAGCTGAACATATTGGCGTTTTTAGAAATTCTAATGATGTGATGGTGATGAACCAAATTACTGGAGAAATAGTTCACACACCGCCAACATTTGATGAACTTGATGAATTAATGAAATCTTTCTGTGATTTTTTTAATAACAATCCTAAAAACAACTTTATTCATCCAATAGTAAAAGCGTCTATACTTCATTTTTTAATTGGCTATATCCATCCATTTGTAGACGGAAACGGAAGAACTGCTCGTGCATTATTTTATTGGTATTTATTGAAAAATGGTTATTGGTTGACTGAATATTTATCTATTTCAAGAGTGATTTTAAAAACCAAAACACAATACGAGAAAGCATATATTTACACCGAGATTGATGAAATGGATGTTACTTACTTTATTCATTATCAAGTCAAAGTTTTAATACAAGCTTTTGAGGATTTGAAAAGCTACATTGCTAAAAAGAGAAAAGAGGAAAACAAACTTTCTAAATACTTAAAACTGCCAAACATCAATGAAAGACAAGCACAAATTTTATATTGGATTGAAGAAGACAGTAATCGTTTTTTTACAGTAAAGGAAATTGAAACTATTTTTAAAATCACCAATCAAACTGCAAGGACTGATATTGAATATTTAGTAGAGAAAGGATTTTTGAAAAAAGTAAGCATAAATAATAAATCTTTCAATTATTGGAAAGGAGAAAACTTTGACACTTCTTTTTTGTAATTATTTGTAAATTTTTGAAAAATTAGGAAATAATTACAATACCACATCCGGCAGCCAAAAATGTTTTTCAAAATCTACAATCTGATTATCAATCACTTCTATTCCTTCGTTTTCGAGTAATTGTTGCATCAAGTTGGTACCTTCAAAATGATGCTTTCCCGATAAAACTCCGTTTCTATTTACCACTCTATGCGCAGGAATATCTTCCATATTATGCGAAGCATTCATTGCCCAACCAACCATTCTAGCGGAACGAGCTGCGCCAAGAGCTTTGGCAATTGCGCCATAACTAGTTACTCTGCCTTCGGGAATTTGGCGAGCTATTTCATAAACTCGTTCAAAAAAATTATCACTGGATTTTGTTTTTTTTGGAGCCATGTTTCTACAAATAATGATTGAGAATATTTATCAGCGTTAAAACGGCAACTAAGCCAGTCACAATGCCAATAATAGTATTCATGTTCCTTACAAAATAATCGGTTTTTGATTTTAGCTTGTCAAAGAAAACCACATAGCAATAAAAAACGGTAAAAGAACCTATTACAACACCTGAAACTAGGCTATAAATTGAACTGCTTTCAAAACTAAAAACCTTATATGAAGCCAATGTAATACTCACCAAAACGTAATAAGGAATAGGAAAAAAGTTAATTGCAGAAATCAACATTCCCATGAAAAACCTACTACGTTTGCTTTTCAGTTGCAAATTTTCGTTATCGAGTATGGGTTTTGGTTTTTTGGCAAAAAACAAAAAGTAGATGGAAATTGTGATAAAAATTCCTAACCCTATTTCACGCAACAAGACAACAATTTCTTGATGTTGATTGATGTATTGGGCAAAAATTACAGATAAATAGGTTTGCAAAAAGATAACGAACAATGCGCCTAAAACAAAAATCAAAGCTCTTTTTCTGCCATCGCTAATGCTAACTTTTGCAGCTGTCATATTGATTAATCCTGGTGGAAAAATACCAATGACTGCGGCTAAAAATCCTGAAAAAAATGGAAGAATGATACTCATATTTTAGTTGTCAGTTGGCGGTTATCAGTTGTGGTTTTCGAATATTAGTTTTAACTGATAACGGACAACCGACAACTGTGAAAACTATCTAATCTTGAAACGAATATACGTAATTGGTTTGTTAATTTCCAAATATTGATTTTCGTAAAACGTTTGAATTTCAGTCACTTCCTTTGGCGAACCTTCGTTTTTATACACATTATGATTAGCATACAATACTTCGTGACCTTCGCCATGTAGCAATCCTAGTGTGTAACCGTGCATAAATTCGCTATCGGTTTTCAGGTTTACAACACCATCTGTTTTTAGAATGCGTTTATACATTTTCAGAAACTCTGAATTGGTCATTCTGTGTTTGGTACGTTTGTATTTTATTTGTGGATCGGGAAAAGTTATCCAAATTTCTGAAACCTCATTTGCAGCAAAAATATCTTCAATTAATTCTATTTGAGTTCTAACAAAAGCTACATTATTCAGCCCATTTTCAACAGCGGTTTTTGCTCCACGCCAAAAACGAGCACCTTTCACATCAATTCCAATGTAATTTGCATTAGGATTTCTTTCGGCTAAACCAATAGTATATTCACCTTTTCCGCAACCCAACTCAACAATGATAGGATTATTGTTTTTAAAAAAATCAGAATTCCATTTTCCTTTGAAAGGGAAATTTCCATTCACAACTTCTTCTCTTGTTGGTTGAATTACATTATCAAATGTTTCGTTCTCTTTAAATCGTTTTAATTTATTCTTACTTCCCACAAAAATTTAATTTTTTGGCAAAAGTAAGGAAATATAAACTTTACAAACTATTTTTACCTTGCATTAAAATTCAACTTACACCTCAAGAATTCTAAAATTGAACACAAAGAACATATTAGTTGCTCCGCTAAATTGGGGTTTAGGTCATGCCGCAAGATGTATTCCTCTCATTAAAGAGTTGATAAATCAAGGCTACACACCTGTTTTGGCTTCGGATGGAAATGCATTAAACTTATTGAAAAAAGAATTTCCAAATTTGATTGCATTAGAATTACCTTCATACGAAATTGAATATGCAAAAAAAGCCAAAAACTTCAAATGGAAATTATTAAAAAACAGTCCAAAAACAATAAACGCCATAATCGAAGAAAAGAAATTGGTAAAAAAATGGTGTGAAGAATATGACTTGGCAGGCATAATTTCTGATAACAGACTTGGCGTTTACAACAAGAAAGTTCCTAGTGTAATTATTACTCATCAACTTCGTGTTTTGTCAGGAAAAACAACGTGGATTTCTAGCAAATTACATCAAAGATTTATAAAAAAATTTAACGAATGTTGGGTTCCAGATTTCGAAAAGAAGCCAAACCTTACAGGAAAGCTAGGTCATCTAAAAGACGCATCTTTTACTGTAAAATATCTTGGTCCGCTGAGTAGATTAAATATTTTGAAGATAGAAAAAAAGTATGATTTAATGATTATACTTTCTGGACCAGAACCTCAACGAACATTATTGGAAGATTTGCTCATAAAAAAGATTCGTTTTCTTAATAAAAAAATTCTTTTCGTAAAGGGTTTGGTAAGTGATAAGCAAGTAGTTTCTGAAAACGAGCACATCACTTTTTATAATTTTATGACTTCGGCAGAAATAGAAAAGGCTTTTAATGAGAGTGAAATTATTCTTTGCCGATCTGGATACACCACTATTATGGATTTGGTAAAACTGAATAAGAAAGCTTTTTTAATTCCTACACCAGGACAAACTGAACAGGAATATCTTGCGAGACGATTGAAAAAAAACGGACATTTTCCTTATTCAAAACAAGAAGACTTCGAAATAGAAATGCTTGATGAAATTGACTTTTATAAACCTTTTTTGACCAGTGAAAAGGAACAAAATTGGAAGCAATTATTTGTGCTTTTCGAGCGTGAATGAAAACTCTGAACCTTTACCAAATTCGCTTTCAACATAGATTTTTTCTCCATGTGCTTCGATAATATGCTTTACAATTGAAAGTCCAAGACCAGAACCACCTTCACTTCTTGCGCCACTTTTATCTACTCTAAAAAAGCGTTCAAAAATCCTAGAAAGGTTTTGTCTTTCGATACCTTCTCCGTTATCGCGTAGGCGAACTATAAGTTTATTGTCGACCAAATCTTCTATCGTAACTTCAGTTGTTCCGTTTTCTTTTCCATATTTAACAGAATTCATGACCAAATTTGTTACTACTTGCTGAATTTTTTCTTTATCTGCAAAAACATTTATTGGTTTGCTATATTTTCTATCAAACATTAGAATAATATTTTTTTTGTCTGCTTTCATTTCGAGCATATCAAAAACGCTTTGAATAAGCTCAACAACGTTAAACTTTGACAATTCAAGATTTAAATCGCCCATTTCGAGTTTAGAAATCATATCTAAATCTTCTACAATATAAATCAATCGTTCAACACCTTTTTCGGCTCTTTCGAGATATTTTTTTCTAACTTTTTTGTCATCAATAGCTCCATCGAGTAGCGTTGATAGATAACCTTGTACTGTAAATAATGGTGTTTTTAACTCATGAGAAACATTCCCCATAAACTCTCGTCTATATTCTTCACGAACGCGCAATCCTTCTATTTCGTGTTTCTTATCGGTTGCAAATTTTTTTATTTCTCTTGTAAGCGTAGCCATATCAGTAGTTATGGCCTGATTTCTCAAGCTTGTTGACTCGAGTAATGTTACATCATCATAAATTTTTTGGATTCTTCTATAAATAAATCTTTCGGCTCTGTACTGGATAACAAAAAAAGAAAATATAGCAACAGTAACGGAAAAAATCAAACAGATTATCCAAGAAAACTCGTGAAAAACAACGAGTAAAAGTGCTAAAAAACCTGTTGAAAATAAAGTAATGTATCCAGCAGATTTTAGAGCAAATGTATATGTTTTTTTAAATTTTATAGCCATTTAGACTTCTAACTTATATCCAACTCCTTTGATGGTTTTGAATAAATCTTCGTCAATTTTTTCGCGTAATTTTCTAATGTGAACATCTATGGTTCTACCACCAACAATCACTTCGTTGCCCCAAACTTTATCTAAAATTTCTTCTCTTTTGAAAACTTTTCCAGGTTTTGACGCTAAAAGATAAAACAACTCAAATTCTTTTCGTGGAAGAATAATTTCTTTGCCGTTGTTGATAATTTTATACTCTTCTCTGTTTATTTCAATATCGCCAACTTTTAATGATTCTGAAGATTTTTCATCATTTTTAAGTCTTCTTAAAAGTGCTTTTACTTTGCTAACTAATAGTTTTGGTTTTATAGGCTTTGTTATGTAATCATCAGCACCAGCGTCAAAACCTGCTACTTGTGAGTAATCTTCGTTTCTAGCTGTTAAAAATGTGATTATGGTACTGTTGAGTTCAGGAATTTTTCTAATGTTTTCGCAAGCTTCCATTCCATCCATTTCGGGCATCATAACGTCCATTATTATCAAGTGTGGATTTTCTTTTTTAGCTTTTGAAACGGCTTCTTTACCATTGGAAGCAGTAATAATTTGATATCCTTCTTGTTCTAGATTGTATCCAACGATTTCCAAAATATCTTGTTCATCATCAACAAGTAGTATTTTAATATCTTTTTTTTTCATGTGTTGTTGCCGTTTTATTGCTCCACAAATGTAAAGATAATACAATTTATACATTCGCCATAAAGTCGAGTTAACTATAATTTAATATGGTAACAATTTGGTAATATTTTATAAACAAAATGCTAATAAAGGACTAACACCGTCTTTACATTGGTGCAATTTCTTTGCAGAAAATTTTAACAATACACTAATGAAACTTAAATTTATTGTAATCACTTTATTCTTTGGGCTAATAAGTTTTGGGCAATCGAAAGGAACTGTCAAAGGAATAATAACTGACAAAGATTTTAATAATGAACCTCTTCCTTTTGCAAATGTTGTAATAAAAGGCACTTCATATTCTTCATCTACTGATGAAAAAGGAAACTATTCTATTGTAATTCCTGCTGGAAATTATACTATTGAATTTTCGTTTCTAGGTTATGAAAGCATAGAAGAAAAAATTACTGTAAAAGAAGGAGAAATAATAACTCTAAACAAGGCGCTTGGTTCAGGAAGTTATAAACTTCAAGACGTTGTGGTTCAAAATACTAAAAGTAGAGAAAAGGAAACAGCATTGTTACTCGATCAAAAAAATGCAGTAGAAATTAAGCAAAGTATTGGTGCTCAAGAATTGTCAAGAAAAGGTGTAAGCGATGTAGCAACAGCTGTAACAAAAACTACCGGTATTACTAAACAAGAAGGAACTGGAAATATTTTTGTTCGTGGACTTGGCGACAGATATAATTCGACGACAATGAATGGTTTACCAATTCCATCTAATGATCCTGAAAAAAAGAACTTAAATTTAGATATATTTTCAACTGATATCCTAGAATATGTTTCTATCGATAAAGTATATAACAGCAAGTTATATGGTGATTTTGCTGGAGGAAATGTTGATATCATTTCAAAAGATTACAAAGGAAATGGCTTTTTAAATCTTGAAATTGGAAGTAAAGTAAACACAAACGCATTGAATGAAGATAACTTCACGCTACAAAAAGGGTATTCATCTTTTGGTTTCGATAGTCGTTCAATTCCATCAAACCCATTAAATCAATATGGTTTTCAAAGTTTACAACTTGAAAGTAAAAATCCAATTGCAGGTTCGTTTGGAATTTCAGGAGGAAAAAGTTTTAATGTGGGTAACGAAGGAAAATTGAACTTTTTTGCTACTGCTAGTTTTGGAAATGATTTTACTTCTAGAGGCGAAGGAACTGCAAAAGGAGGCGTAAATGGTGATGCTAGCTTGATAAACAAAAACTTTGAAAAATATACAACAATAGGTTTCAACACCAACACTACAGCCATGGCAAATGTTGGCTATAAACTGAATAACAATCATAAATTTAATTGGAACACAGTTTATATCAATACTTCTTCACTTTCAAAAGAAGAATATTATGGTTACATCGCTGATATTGCTAATGAAGGTAATGGTTTGATTCGTAGAAATAAATTTGAAAGAAATTCAATTTGGATAAATCAATTATTGGGTGAGCACAAATTGAGCGAAAGAACAAAAGTGAACTGGGCAACTTCTTTCAACACTATCAATGGTGATATGCCAGATAGAACACAAAACACTTTGAGAAAAGAAAGCAATGGATATATATTATCAAGCATCTCAGCTCCAGATAACCATAGATACTTTCAATCATTGACTGAAAATGAATTAGCTGGAAATGCTATTTTGGATTACAAAATAGGCAAAACAGGTGAAGGCGAATACAAAGGAAAAATTTCATTTGGATACAATGGAAGAATGAAAAAAAGAGATTTTGAAGCTACACAATTCAACTTCAAAGCTAATAATGGATTTACCAATACTGTTGTGGATCCAAACAATCTCGATTTGTTCTACAACCAACAGAATTTAGCTAATGGATATTTTACCATCTCAACATTTAGAGGAAATTCGCAAGTATCAATTGCTTTGAAACCACAAACTTATAATGGAGAGCAATTTATAAATGGAGGTTTTGTTAATGGAGAATATACTTTCAACAAATTGACTGCTGTTCTTGGGCTAAGAGGCGAATACATATTTCAAAAAG
Organism: Flavobacterium lutivivi; assembly: GCF_014642275.1. Classification (GTDB taxonomy): domain Bacteria; phylum Bacteroidota; class Bacteroidia; order Flavobacteriales; family Flavobacteriaceae; genus Flavobacterium; species Flavobacterium lutivivi. Next base: position 89,648 of record NZ_BMIM01000003.1, on the reverse strand, counting down.
TGAAATGGAATACCCAATTAGATCCAAACGGTGGTAAAGACGAATTAGAAAAAATTGCCTTTTTACCGAGTTTAACATTGAAATATGCGTTAAACGACAAACAAAATCTTCGATTTGGGTTTAGTAAAACTTACACATTACCACAGTTCAAAGAAAGAGCATTGTTTGTTTATGAAGACGTTACAGAGGTAAAAGTTGGTAATCCAGATTTATATGCTTCAGATGATTATAATTTCGATTTGAAATGGGAAATGTTTCCAAAAAGCGAAGAAGTTATTTCAGTAACAGCATTCGGAAAATATATTCAAAACCCTATCAATGAGGTGACAATTGCATCTTCTACCAATGATATTTCGTTCATAAATACTGGCGACTATGGTTATGTAGCTGGAGCTGAAGTTGAATATAGAAAATTGCTTTTCAATTTTGATGAAGTAAATTCAAAAAAACTATCTGCAGGTTTAAATGTTTCCTATTTGTATAGCAATCAAGACTTAAGCACTAATAAAGTAATAAAAGAAACTGATTATAATGTAGTGTTCTCTGATAGTAGCAGCAAGTTTACTGGTGCATCAGATTTGTTAGTAAATGCAGATGTTTCTTTCTTCAACGAATGGAACGAAAAGAAAAGCAACCTAACGACAACATTATCTTATAACTATTTTTCGGATAGAGTTTACGCTTTAGGAACTAATGATAGAGGAAACTTGGTTGACAAAGCAGTTGGAACATTAGATTTTATTGCAAAATGCAAATTGAACAAAAAAATTGGTTTGGGTTTAGTTGCAAAAAACTTGCTTAACCCAACTATCGACAGAGTTCAAGAAAATAACAACGGTGATGTAAATGTTCTTTCATACAAGAAAGGATTAACACTGAGCCTTAACATGAGTTATCAATTCTAAAACGGTTTTTCAAACCGTTTTTTTATTTGATTTAAGTTAACAATGGAAACATTTTGTTAATAAAAAACAATTACTAATTAATGCAACAATCATATTCAGATAACTTTTAGAAAAAACTGAAAATTGAATTTTGTGAAATAAATTTTAACTATTAAATACAACAAAATGAAAAAATCAATCGCTAAATTATTTGGTCTTTTAGCAGTTTCAGCTTTAATCGCTACAGGATGTTCGTCAGATGATGATGAGCCAAGTTCATCTTTCGTAGTTGACCCAGCAAATTTTCAAGGAACTATTACAGATGGTGAAGTAATTCTTAATTCGAATACCGTTTATGTGTTAACTGGAAAATTACAAATAAACGACGGTGCAACATTGACTATTCCTGCTGGAACAAGAATTGAAGCCCAAGGTGGAACATCAGCATATATTGCTGTTGCTCAAGGCGGAAAAATATATATAAATGGAACAGCTTCAAATCCTGTTGTTATGACAAGTGGTTTGACAACAAAAAATGCTGGAGATTGGGGTGGATTAGTAATTTGTGGAAAAGCTCCTATCAATAGAGTTTCTGGAGGAACAAGTACTGCACAATCTGAAGTTGCTGATTTAGCGTATGGTGGAACAGTTGCCAACGATAATTCAGGTTCAATCCGTTATTTGGTTATCGAATATTGTGGAGCAGCTTTCAACTCTGAGAAAGAATTTAATGGTGTTTCATTCTTTGGTGTTGGAAACGGTACTGTAGTAGAAAACGTAGAAGTTTATCACGGAGCAGATGATGGTTTTGAGTTCTTTGGTGGAACAGTAAATACTTCAAATCTTATTTCTATCGGCAACGAAGACGACCAATTTGACTGGACAGAAGGTTGGGTTGGTACAAATACAAACTGGTATGGAAAATTAGCTTTTGGAAAAGGTAACAGAGGTATAGAAGCAGATAACTTTGAATTTGGTTTTGCAAATACACCTATTTCTTTTCCAACTATTTCAAACTTAACGCTTATTGGACCTGGAAGTGCTGCTGATGCCACAACATATGTTGAAAACAACGGTTTAAAACTAAGAAGAGGAACAAAAGCTCAATTGACAAATGTAGTTTTAAGCTCATGGAAAGAAGGTTTCAATGTAGAACATGATGAAACAATCGCTGGTGTTGGAACAGATTTAAAAGCAACAAATGTAAACTACATAGCTGATATTGCTACAAAAACTAAAGGAAAGAAAACAGACGGAACTTCTGCTGATGTTTCAGGAATAGCAACCGAGTTGTCAACAGCAACTGGAGCAGGAAATGGAGTAGGAACTCCAAGCTGGGCAACAGGTTGGTCAGTAGGCTTTTCTAACTAAAAATACTAAAAAATCGTTAAATTAATATCCCGAAGCGCATTCGGGATATTTTTTTGGTACAATATTTGAAATAATTTCATATATTTGTAATATCAAATCGTATTATGATAAAAAATTACTTTTATACTATTATTCTTTTTTGCCTCGTTTCTATCACTGCTTCTGCTCAAGACAGTAGATTACAACAAGGTGAAACGCTTGGTTTTTACCCAAATCCAGTGAATAATGGTAAAATTTTTATCACCTCAAAAACAAATCTTGACAAAGAAATTTTGATTTTTGATGTCCTTGGAAAAAAAGTATTCCAAACCGTTACTTCATCCAAAGAAGTAAACATCAATGCGATTCCATCGGGTGTTTATATCATTAAAATTACCGAAGGCGAAAACACAACCACTAGAAAATTAATTGTCAGATAGTTAATTTTAATCTTTAACTTTTATTTAATTGTTTTTTTACACGCTATTTCTTGAAATAGAGATTTTTTGTGTTTATATTTGTGGGCTAATTAAATGAAAAAAAATGAAAAAATTTTACTCTTTATTATTTTTAGTAGTTACTTCTGTTTCATTTGGACAAATTTTGACAGATAGTTTTAACTACCCAGACAATGCTCTTCTTACTGATAATGGTTGGACAGTTCATAGCGGAGGAACAACTGAACCAATAGATGTTGGGGCAAGTAATGGTCTTACTTACGCTGGATACAACACGACTGTTGGTAATGCTGCAAGACTTGATAATAGTGGCCAAGATGTTAACAAAGCATTTACTGCTCCTGTTACTACTGGTAATGTTTATTTTTCTTTTTTGGTAAATGTAAGCTCTGCTGCTGAAGGATATTTTGTTCATCTTGGACCTGGCGGAACTGCTACATCTCCATATGCTGCTAGAGTATTTGTAAAACCATCAGTAAATGCTGGAAAAATCAATTTTGGATTTTCTAACACAAGTACCGCTTCGTATGCTGCTACTCCTACTGATTTTGATTTAAATACTACTTATTTAATTATTGTTAAAGCTGAAATTTCAAGTACTGGTGCAGCTAGTATGTGGGTGAAATCAACAGGAGTTCCAACTTCAGAAGCTGCTGCTGGAGCACCAGAACATACTACATCAGGTTCTGGGGTAACTAGTGCAAACGCTTTTTATTTACGTCAATATAATGCAGGCTTGGTAGCTGCTATTGATGAGGTAAAAGTTTATACAACTTGGTTTGGTGAAACTCCTTGTGCACTAACTTTAGGAAATACAACAACATTATGTGATGCGAACACTTTGAGCGAAACTGATACATATACTGCAACAATTCCTTTTACTGGAGGTAATTCGGGCACATATAATTTATCAACAACATCTGGCACAATAGGTGGCGACAATCCTTCTACAACGACAGAAGGTAACATTGTTATTTCTGGAATTACAGAAGGAGTGAATGTTACTTTAACTGTTAGTGGTGCTTGTAATTTCACAAAAGCTGTAACTGCTCCAGAATGTAAACCAATCAATACTTTACCTTATGCTGAAGATTTTAACTATTCAGTTGGAACAAGCATAGGATCAACTCAAAAATGGACAAATGCTAACTCAGGTGATGCAATCACTGTTAGTTCAGGCAACCTAAATTATTCAGGATTTACATCTTCAGGAAATTCAATTACTTTCTCAGGAAGTGGTGCTGAATCATTAACTCCATTTACATCTACTACAACAGGAACTATTTTTGCTTCTTTTATAGTTAGTGTAACGGATATCGCTAACATTACTGCTGACCCATCTGTAACTTATTTTGCTGGTTTAACTGATGGTTCAACTGGCGGATATAATGCAAGATTGTTCTTTAACAGAGTTGGTACTCAATACCAACTTGGTTTTGATTCTGCTTCAACAACAACAAACTATGATGCTACTTTAAGAAATGTAGGTGATGTTGTTTTTGTTGTTATGGGTTATGATTTTAACACCAATACTTTGAATGCTTGGATTAATCCAGACTTAACAACTTTCTCTGAAACAACTCCTGCAACTCTAACTGTTACTCCAACAACTGCTCCAACTGCATTTGGTGGATTTATCTTCAGACAAGATGCTGCTGCAACAACTCCAACAATTGTTGCTGACGAGTTGAGAATTGGTACTACAGTTTCACAATTGTTGGCTGTTTCTCAAAATGCTATCAAAGGTTTAGCGGTTTATCCTAATCCAGCTACTCATGGTGTATTGTTTGTAGAAACTGCTGCTAACGCAGAAAGAACAATTGCTATCTATGATGTTTTAGGTAAAAATGTTTTAAACACAACTACTTCTTCTAGCGAAGTAAACATCAGCACGCTTAAAGGTGGTGTTTATATCGTTAAAATTACTGAAGAAGGTAAAACTGCTACAAGAAAATTGATTATTAAATAATCAATAATCATATATACAAAAAGCTCTAACGAAAGTTAGGGCTTTTTTATTTTCATTATTTTTGCAAACACTTTTAAAAACTAAAATTGATAAACCCGCAAAACATATTTACTATTTCTTCTCAAAAGGAGTTTGAAAAAATTGCTTTAAAAGTTTTTAGGTATCAGCATGAAAACAATAAAGTATATAGAGAGTTTTGTGATTTTTTGAATACAGATGTTCAAAAAGTAAAGTCATTGGAAAAAATTCCTTTTTTACCTATTCAGTTTTTTAAAAGCCGTTATGTTCTTTCTAGTCAAGATAAAATTCAAGAAACATTTACAAGCAGCGGAACAACAGGAATGATAACTAGTCAACATCTTGTTACTGATGTTTCGCTCTATGAACAAAGTTATCGATTGGCTTTTTCAAACTTCTATGGAAATGTTGAAGATTATGTGGTTTTGGCCTTGCTTCCATCCTATTTGGAACGAAAAGGATCATCATTGATTTATATGGTCAAGGATTTGATAGAAATGACTAATAATGAAAATAGCGGTTTTTATCTTCACAATTATGATGAACTAATTGCAAAGCTTATTGAACTAGATTCTTCTGGACAAAACGTCCTATTAATTGGTGTAACCTACGCTTTACTAGACTTGATTGAGAAACAAAATTTTCAGTTAAAAAACACCATAATCATGGAAACTGGAGGAATGAAAGGCAAGCGCAAAGAAATAATACGAGAGGAATTACATAATATTTTGTGTAGTGGTTTTGGAGTAAATTCAATTCATTCTGAATATGGAATGACTGAGTTGCTTTCGCAAGCTTACTCTATGGGAAATGGAATTTTTGAATGTCCGAGTTGGATGCAGATTCTTATTCGCGATACCGAAGACGCATTAACCTATGTAGATTATGGAAAAACTGGTGGTGTTAACGTTATTGATTTGGCAAATATCAATTCGTGTTCCTTTATCGCCACTCAAGATTTGGGTAAAAAATATTCAAATAATTCATTTGAAATTTTAGGTCGTTTCGACAATTCTGATATTCGTGGTTGCAATTTGATGGTCGTATAATATTTTTTTTACTTTTTCGTTATTGTTATATATGACAAAATTGAACTATTTATATTTTCTACTGATTCCAATAGTTTTCTTTGGACAAAATAAACCTATAAAAATAAATTTACTCTCTGTAACCTCTACAGATTCAATTCCCGATGAACGAAAGTTTATTGTTAATTATTCCATAGAAAATACAACTGATAAAGAGATTTCTTTTTTTCTAAATCCGGAAAAATTATTTCCTGCTCATACAAATCCAATGGGAACAGGAGTGTTTTATAAATTATTTCAAGGAAATGACGAGTTGATTATTAATGGTGTTTTTTATACTAAGAATTTTAAATCAATTGATGGTTTCCCAGATTACTCCAAAATAACTAACGAAAAAGAATTAGAAGAAGCAACGAAAAAATTCTTCGAAGCATACATGAAGAAACAAAAAGAAAAAGAAAAATTAGATTCAATAAATGGAGTTTCTTCAGAAATTGGAACTAAGCAACGAATGAGCGATGAATTAATGAATGCTGTTTTCACATTAAAACCCCATGAAACCAAAACCTATTCAACTACTTGGTATTGGGACAAAAAACGCTATTTCAAACGCGATGAATATGAATATTATTTAGATGAAAAAGGAACTTTTTATGTTCAATTCTTTTTGTTTTTGATGAAAGAACAATATCAAACTAAATTGACCAATGAAGACTATGAAAAACTAGTAAAGATTCCGAATTTCATCAAAGGCATTTACCAATCTGAAAAAATAGAAATCAACTTTAGAGAATAAAAAAGTCCAACCTATTCGATTGGACTTTTTTGTTATTTAACCATTATCAAGTAATAATTTTTCTTTCCTTTTTGTAACATCACAAACTGATTGTGAATTAAATCTGATGAAGTGATTTTGTAATCTTCTCCCACTTTTGTTTTGTTTAATGATATTGCATTTTGCTTTAATTCGCGTCTTGCATCACTATTTGAAGCCAAGAAACCAGTTTTGGCAGAAAGCGCCGCAATCATGTCTAATCCTTCGTTGATATCATTTCTTGAAACTTCAGCTTGTGGAACGCCATCAAAAACCTCTAAAAAAGTATCCACGTCCAATTGTTTCAAATCATCCATTGTTGGGCTGAAAAAGGCATTCGAAGCAAAAATCGCTTTATCAAGTTCTTCTTTACCATGAACAAAAGTAGTTACTTCTTCTGCTAAACGTTTTTGAAGAATTCTCAAATGCTGTGCTTGATTATGTTCTGCAATCAAATCATCGATTGTTTGTTTATCTAAAAAAGTAAAAATTTTGATATACTTTTCAGCATCGACATCTGTAGTGTTCAACCAAAATTGGTAAAACTTGTAAACAGAAGTTTTATCGGCAGTTAGCCAAACGTTTCCGCCTTCTGTCTTTCCAAATTTTGAACCATCAGCTTTGGTAATTAATGGACAAGTCATTGCAAAGGCTTTTGCTCCTTCACCATTCATTCTTCTAACCAATTCTGTTCCAGTAGTAATATTTCCCCATTGATCGCTTCCACCCATTTGTAGCAAGCAATGATGCGTTTTGTATAAATGATGAAAATCGTAACCTTGAATTAATTGATAGGTGAACTCTGTAAAACTCATTCCTTCGCCACTTTCACCACTCAAACGCTTTTTCACAGAATCTTTTGCCATCATGTAATTGACTGTAATACGTTTTCCCACATCGCGAGCAAAATTGATAAACGAAAAATCTTTCATCCAATCGTAGTTGTTTACCAATATTGGGGCATTTTCTGCTTTGGAATTAAAATCGAGAAAACGTGACAGAACAGCTTTTATTCCCGCCACATTTTTTTCAAGAGTAGCTTCATCGAGTAAGTTTCTCTCATCACTTTTTCCAGATGGATCGCCAATCATGCCTGTTGCGCCACCAACCAAAGCAATAGGTTTATGACCAAATTTTTCTAGATGAACCAAAAGAATTATAGGAACAAGACTTCCTATGTGCAATGAATCACTTGTTGGATCAAAACCGATATAAGTTGTTGTCATTTCTTTACACAATTGCTCTTCGGTTCCAGGCATTATATCGTGAACAAGTCCACGCCATTTCAGTTCTTCTACTAGGTTTTTCATCTCACTAAGTCAATATTTGTTATTGGTGTTGGCACAGTTTCTTTAAAAGCTCGTGCCATTTTAAAATCAATTTGGCGCAAAGATAAAATATTTGTTGATTTTGTCGTTTGGTTATTTGAAAACAAAAAAATAATAATTCATAATTGGTAATTCGTAAATTAGCAACATGATTTTAGTAACTGGCGGAACAGGTTTAGTAGGCGCACATCTATTGCTTCATTTAACGGAGATTGAAGAAGAAGTTTCAGCTATTTATAGAAATTCTGCCAAAATAGAACTCACAAAAAAGCTATTTGCTGCCAATAATAAATCATCTTTTTTTGAAAGAATAAAATGGCTTGAAGCAGATATACTGGATATTCCTTCGCTTGAAGATGCATTTGCTGGTATTGATTTTGTTTATCATTGTGCCGCTTTGATAACTTTTGATCCAAAAGATGAAGATAAACTTCGCAAGACGAATATTGAAGGAACTGCAAATATCGTTAATCTTTGCATCGATTTTAATGTAAAAAAATTATGCTATGTAAGTTCTATCGCTGCTTTGGGTGATTTAAAAGAACAAGAAACAGAAGTTACTGAAGAATCTGAGTGGAATCCCGAAGTTTTTCATAGTGATTATGCCATTTCTAAACACGGTGCAGAAATGGAAGTTTGGCGAGGTTATCAAGAAGGATTGAATGTAGTCATTGTGAACCCTGGAGTTATTTTTGGTTCAATGATTTGGAAAGAAGGAAGTGGTGCTTTTTTTACAAAAATAAAAAATGGTTTTCCTTTCTACTCAAAAGGTTCAACAGGCTACGTAGGTGTAAATGATGTTGTCAAAGTGATGATTCAACTTATGAAAAGTGATGTTACTGGCGAAAGATTTGCCTTGGTTGCCGAAAATATTTCGTTTGATAAAATTATTTTCTCCATTGCAGAAAAACTAAAAGTTAAAAAACCATCATTTGAGGCAAAACCTTGGATGACATCTATTGCTTGGCGAATAGATGCTGTTATTTCATTTATTTTTAGAAAGAAAAGAAGCATATCAAAATTTGCAGCAAATTCATTACACTCAAAGGAAATAATCTCTAATTCGAAAATAAAAAATGCTTTGAACTATAATTTTCAAAGCATTGATAATGTTCTTGATGAAATCATCAAAAATCAATAGACTCTTGGTGCATCAGAGTTTTGAGTACTATTGACATTTGCAGGAGTTGAAGGTTGTCCTGTACCTTGCATATTTTGATCTACTTTTTTAATCTCTTCGTCAACTCTACTTTTTATTTTTTCATACATTTTTTTATACTCATCCACGTCGGCAGCATAATAACGATTACTTTTAACAAACTGAGTGCTGTCAATATTGTATTTTCTTTTAATAAAGTCATTGATTTCTTTATTGGTTACACCACCATTAATCCCTTGAGACCTTACAGCTTCTAGCAAAGAAACATCATATAGAATATCAACCATTTTATCTTTTTCGATCAGGTTGTCGGGTTTTTCAACACCATTATTTTGGCATGAAAAAACAAAAAAAGCCGCTATAAATACTAATTTTTTCAATTTTTATCTATTAAAAAGTAAACGTTTTCCATGTTTAACTTCGTTGATGTTTCCGTTTTCATAAACCAAGTTACCATTTACAAAGGTATGTGTAATTTTTGATTGGAAAGTTGTTCCTTCAAACGGAGACCAACCACACTTGTAAAGAATATTTTCTTTCGAAACTGTCCAAGGTGAATTCAAATCGAGGATTGCCAAATCGGCCAAATATCCTTCACGAATAAATCCTCTTTTTTCAATTTTGAAGATTTTTGCTGGATTATGACACATTTTTTCTATTATTTTCTCTAAAGAAATTTTGCCAGAATGAAAATTTTCCATCATGGCTACAACCGCATGTTGTACTAATGGTCCACCAGAAGGCGCTTTTGTATATGGCTGTGATTTTTCTTCTAATGTGTGTGGCGCATGATCTGTGGCAATAACATCTATCCTATCGTCAAGCAATGCTTTCCATAATTCATCTTTATCATTTGATGTTTTTACGGCAGGATTCCATTTTATATAATTCCCTTTGGTTTCGTAGTCTTCGTTTGTAAACCAAAGATGATGTATGCAAACTTCGGCTGTAATTTGTTTTTCTTCCAACGGAATTTTATTGGTAAACAACTCCATTTCTTTCGCTGTTGAAAGATGAAAAACATGTAGTCGTGCACCTGTTTTTTTTGCTAATTCAATTGCTTTTGATGACGAAAGATAACAGGCTTCTTCACTTCTAATAAGATGGTGATACTTCACTGGAATATCATCACCATATTGTGCTTTGTATTTTTCTAAATTTGATTTGATTGTGTTTTCATCTTCACAGTGAACAGCAATCAGCAACTTAGTTGACGAGAATATTTTTTCTAAAGTATCTGGATTATCTACTAACATATTCCCAGTAGATGACCCAAGAAAAAGTTTTATGCCTGCTACGTTTCTAGGATTTGTTTTTAAAAGCTCCACAAGATTATCATTTGTTCCACCCATCATAAAAGAGTAGTTGGCATATGAACTTTGCGAAGCAATTTTATACTTCTCTTCAAGAAGTTCTTGTGTAACAGCATTTGGAACAGTATTGGGTTGTTCTATAAAAGAAGTAATTCCGCCAGCAATCGCTGCTCTACTTTCGGTTTCTATAGTTCCTTTATGAGTTAAACCTGGTTCTCTAAAATGTACTTGGTCGTCAATAACACCAGGAATTAGATAATTCCCTTTTGCATCGATTACTCTATCGGTAGAGGTTGAAATGTTTTTTTGAATTTTTACAATTAATTCGTTTTCAATCAGCAAGTCACTTTCAAAGATTGCTCCTTCATTTATGATTTTTGCATTTTTTATTAAAATCGAATTCATTTGATTGCTTTATAAACGATTAAACATTTTTCTAAATCGAAGTGAAATAACACCAAAAACAGCTTCTTTTATTATTGCGCCACTCATTTTAGATTGACCTTTGGTTCTATCAGTAAAAATAACAGGAACTTCTTTTATAACAAATCCTTTTGCAAAGGCTCTATATTTCATTTCTATTTGAAATGCATATCCTATAAATTTTATTCTATCGAGCTTTAGTGTTTCTAATACTTCTCTTTTGTAACATATAAATCCAGCTGTTGCATCCATGATTTTCATTCCCGTTATCATTCGCACATATACTGAGGCAAAATAGGATAATAACACTCTACTCAATGGCCAATTTACAACATTTACACCAGTAACATATCGAGAACCTATGGCTAAATCAGCACTATCATTTTTACAAGATGAATAGAGTTTTTCTAAATCGTTTGGATTATGGGAGAAATCCGCATCCATTTCGAATATAAATTCATATTGATGCTTCAAAGCCCATTTAAAACCATGTACATAAGCTGTACCAAGACCAGATTTTTTCTTTCTGACTGAAAGGTGCAATTTGTCTCGAAACTCTTTTTGAAGTTCAACAACTTTTTCTGCAGTTCCGTCGGGTGAATTGTCATCAACAATCAAAATATGAAAAGGATGAGACAATGTAAAAACAGCTCTAATGATACTTTCAATATTTTCAATTTCGTTATATGTTGGAATAACAACCAGACAATCTGCCATAGAGAATACTATTTGTATGCAAAAATAATCTTTTTGTTTTCTTAAATACTTAATAAAAGTATAATAATAACCTAAACTAAAATTTTAGTAATTTTGCATCGATGATTGAAGCATTTCTAAATCCTAGAATTATTGAAACCAAAGATTGGGCAACGTATGTTTTCTTGCTATCGTTCGTGCTGATTGCAATTACTAAAACTATTTTTGAAACTCGATTTAATGAATTCTTGAGGATTTTAGTTTCTGACAAATACATCAAAGTTTACAAGGACTCAACAAACTTGATGAGTGGTTTTACTATTTTGCTTTTTATTGTTCAGATAATTTCATTCTCGTTTTTTATCCAAATTTTACTTGACTATTTTGGCTATGTGAATAAAACGGATTGGGTTTCTTTTATTAGAATTTCTTCTTTGCTTGCTATTTTTGTATTATCTAAGTTTTTGATAGAAAAAATTATTGCAGAAACCTTTGAAATTGAAGAATTTATAGAGCAATTCAATCTTCTAAAAGTAGGTTACAGGACGTTTATAGGCATTTTAATCTTACCCGTAAACATATACCTTTTTTATAATAATTCGTCAAATTATTTGATTTTTATCACTTTAACTGCTATTTTAATAATTAACTTAGCTACATATTTAATTTCTTTAAAGAATTATCAAAATTTATTGATTGGTAACTTGTTTTATTTTATTTTGTATCTTTGCGCACTTGAAATAGCGCCCTATTATTTCATATATTATTTGATTACAAAAATTTAACATAGTAAGATGTCAAATTATTTGAAAGTGAAAACAATTTTGGTTTCTCAACCAGAACCAAAAGTAGAAAACTCTCCTTATTTTGAGTTGCAACAAAAGCATAAAGTTAAGGTAGATTTCCGTTCATTTATACATGTAGAAGGCGTTAGCGCGAAAGATGTAAGAGCTCAAAAAATTGATTTGGGCAACTTTACCGCTATAATTTTAACTAGCAAGAATGCTGTTGATCATTTCTTTAGAGTAGCTGAAGAGATGCGCTATAAAGTTCCAGAAGATTTAAAATATTTTTGTCAATCTGAAGCTATTGCTTTTTATCTTCAAAAATATGTTGTTTATAGAAAACGAAAAATCTATGTTGGTCAAAAAGATTTTGTCGATTTATCTCCTTTAATTAAGAAGTATAAAGACGAGAAGTTCTTACTTCCTGCATCTGATCAATTGAATTTTGATGTTCCACAAACTTTAAACAACCTTAAAGTTGATTGGACACAAGCTACTTTCTACAAAACTGTTATGAGTGATTTATCAGACTTAGCAGATGTTTACTATGATGTTTTGGCGTTTTTTAGCCCAACAGGAATAAAATCTTTGTTCAAGAACTTCCCAGATTTTAAACAAAACAATACTCGCATTGCTGTTTTTGGTAGTACTACTCAAAAAGAAGCTTTGGAACATGGTCTTAGAATAGATATTTTGGCACCAACTCCTGAAACGCCTAGTATGACAATGGCTTTGGAAAAATATATTGCAGAAGCCAACAAAGGAAAATAATTAAACTTGAAAATATTATAATCAAAAAAGCCATTCAAAATATTCTGAATGGCTTTTTCTTTTTTAGTTAGGTTTGGTTTGTTTAAATTTTTGGACCAGCACTTACTAATGATTGCCCTTTTTCATTGTCTGTGTACTGAACAAAGTTTTTTATAAATCTGCTCGCTAAATCATGAGCTTTCTCATTCCACTCATTAACATCAGCATAAGTGTTTCTAGGGTCAAGTATATTTGAATCTACATCGTGCAAAGCTGTTGGTACTTCAAAGTTGAAAACTGGAATAACCTTTGTTTCCGCTTTTTCTATCGATCCGTCAAGTATTGCATCAATGATAGCTCGAGTGTCTTTTATAGAAATTCTTTTTCCTGTTCCGTTCCAACCTGTATTTACCATATAGGCTGTCGCATTGTTTTGCTCCATTTTTTTTACCAACTCTTCTCCATATTTTGTTGGGTGAAGAGATAAAAATGCTTTTCCAAAACAAGCCGAGAAAGTTGGTTCAGGTTGCGTAACACCTCTTTCTGTTCCTGCTAATTTTGCTGTAAATCCAGAAAGGAAATAATATTGTGTTTGTTCTGGAGTTAACTTTGATACTGGTGGCATTACTCCAAAAGCATCTGCGGTAAGGAAAATAACTTTTGTAGCGTGTCCAGCTTTTGAAACTGGTTTTACAATATTATCAATATGATAAATTGGATAAGAAACTCTTGTGTTTTGAGTTACTGAACCATCTTTGAAATCTATAGTTCCATCAGCAGCAACGGTTACATTTTCTAGCAAAGCATCTCTACGGATTGCATTATAAATATCTGGTTCGTTTTCTTTGCTTAAATCAATTGTTTTTGCATAACAACCACCTTCAAAATTGAAAACACCATCATTATCCCATCCATGTTCGTCATCACCAATCAATTCGCGTTTTGGGTCTGTAGATAGAGTTGTTTTTCCTGTTCCCGATAGTCCAAAGAAAACTGCTACATCACCATCTTTTCCTTTGTTAGCAGAACAGTGCATTGAAGCTATTCCTTGAAGTGGTAAATAGTAATTCATCATTGAGAACATTCCTTTTTTCATTTCACCACCATACCAAGTTCCTCCAATAAGTTGCATTTTTTCGGTAAGATTGAAAGCTACATAAACCTCAGAGTTCATTCCGTGTGATGCATAATCTTTAAAACTGGTTTTTGAACCATTCATAACTATAAAATCTGGCTCACCAAAGTTTTCTAATTCTTCTTCTGTAGGACGAATAAACATGTTTTTTACAAAATGAGCTTGCCATGCTACTTCCATTATGAAGCGCACTTTTAATCGTGTGTTTTCATTAGCACCACAAAAAGCATCTACAACAAAAAGTTTTTTTCCAGAAAGTTGTTTAACGGTAGTTTCTTTTAGAGCGTTCCATGTTGCAGTAGAAATTGGCTTATTGTCATTAGCAGCTTTTTCAGAATTCCACCAAATAGTGTTTTCTGTAACACTGTCTTTTACAATATATTTGTCTTTAGGCGAACGACCTGTGAATTCACCAGTCATTACATTAACAGCGCCAAGCTCTGTTAATTGTCCTTTTTCGTAACCTTTTAAATTATCGTTTAATTCTTCGTTATACAAATATTCGTAAGAAGGATTATAGATTATTTCTTGTGTATTTGATATTCCGTATTTTTCCAACGAAATCGATTTCGTTGCTTGAGTGTAGTTCTCCATTGAAATTTAGTTTGTTGCAATAATAATTAGGACACAAAGGTAGAAATTTATTCATTACAACGTTGTAGTTGAAAGAAATTTTATTCTTTTCGCTTAAAAAAATTAATAAGCAATATCATCCAACCAGAAATTAAAAGCAATCCGCCAATTGGAGTTATTGGTCCAAGAAATTTGAAATCTATAGATGTTACATTTTTTGTAGTCAACAGGAATATTGAAAAAGAGAAAAGAACAACACCAATACTTATTAAATAATAAACCGACTTTTTAGTTTTTAGGTTGATGGATTCGTTTTTTGCCAGAAAAAGTAAAAATAAAGCATGATACATTTGGTACCTTACTCCAGTTTCAAAAGATATTAATTGTTCTGGTGTTAAATAATTTTTCAAAGCATGCGCTCCAAATGCTCCCAAAATAATTGATGTTACACCAAAAAATAAACCTGTTATTGTTATTCTATTTTCCATACCTAATATACTAAAGCACAAAAATATTCGTTATTTGAAGATGTTCGACTTTTATCAAAAAAAGTTTTTGTTTTTTAACAATTTCAAAGAATTATATTTGCACAAATTTATTTTAATGAAAAGGATTTTATTACTACTACCGATGATTTTTGCTTTTTTGTCTTTTACATCAAGTACAAGAATGCAGGTTAGAGCTGGCGAAAAACTAGTATATGCTGGTTCATATAACATGAGTGGATTGATGACACAGTTAGCACAAGTAACCATGTCAACCGAAAATGTGTCAACTGCAAAAAACAATTATTTACACTTGAGTTGTGAACTTTCTACTTATAGTAAATGGGACAAATTTTTTAAAATTAGAGATATTTATGAATCTTATGTTCATCCAACAACTCTAAAACCAAGTCTTTACAAGAGAAGCATTGACGAAGGTGGTTATACCAAAAAAGAAAAATATGTTTTCAAAAACAACAAAGTAACAAGTACCGTTAAGAAAAGAACCTATCCAGAGTCGTCTAGGACTTTCAATATAAAACCAACAAGTATTGACGCAGTTTCTATTCTATACCAACTTAGATTGGTTGATTTTTCGAAAATGCAAGCTGGACAAACTAAATCCTACACCATAGTTTTTGATGAAAAAGAAGTTCCTGTCACGCTAAAATACATGGGAAAAGAGGAAATCAAAGCTGGAAATCTTGGAACAAAAGAATGTTATAAAATTTCGATTGGCGCAAAAACTGATGCTCTGAGAGGAAAGGACAAAAACCTCATTTGGCTGACTGCCGATGCCAAAAAAATCCCTGCTTTGATTAAATTTAGCATTCCCGTTGGCACAGGACAATTAACGCTAACATCTGCTTCGGGCATTTAGAATTATGAGAAAGTTATTATTAGTACTAACCATTGTTTTTACAGTTTTGGCAATTCTTTTTTCTGCATTGCCAATGGATACACTGGCGTTTTTACCTATTGGCGTAGCGATTGCTTTGAGCTTAGTTACATTATTAAAATCTGAAGGAAATCAAAAGAAATTCCCTAAAATATTATTGACCATAAGTGTCATTTGTTCTGTTTTTGTGTTGGGAAAAACCATTTTCATAAAAGATGAAGTAGAAGTTGATAAAACTTTTGAACAACAAAAAATAGAGACAAAACAAGAAGCAAAAAAAGAACTCGAAGAACTCGAAAATGATTTAGAATAATTTTAAAAACTCATTCTACCGAATGGGTTTTTTGTTTTTTCAAATTCATACATTTGCCACAACAACAAACAAACGAATGAGAAAAATATTAATCATTGGTGCTGGTCGTTCGGCATCATCGCTTATAAAATACCTTCTTGAAAAATCTAATCAAGAAAACCTTCATGTAACCATTGGCGACCTTTCGCTTGAATTAGCCCAAAGAAAAACCAACAATCATCCAAACGCAACACCAATTGCGCTTGATATCAATAATATAGAACAACGACAAACAGAAATTCAAAAAGCTGACCTTGTAATCTCGATGCTTCCTGCTCACATGCATATTGATGTAGCAAAAGATTGTGTTACCTATAAGAAAAACATGGTTACAGCTTCCTATATATCTGATGCTATGCAAGCCTTAGATGAAGAGGTAAAAGCAAATGGTTTGGTTTTCATGAACGAAATTGGTCTTGACCCAGGAATAGATCACATGAGCGCAATGAAAGTGATTGATGAAATCAGAGAAAAAGGAGGAAAAATGATTTTGTTTGAATCGTTTTGCGGTGGATTAGTTGCTCCAGAAAGTGACAATAACCTTTGGAATTATAAGTTCACTTGGGCACCAAGAAATGTAGTTTTGGCTGGTCAAGGTGGCGCAGCAAAGTTTATTCAAGAAGGAAAATACAAATACATTCCCTATCACAAATTGTTTAGAAGAACAGAGTTTCTACATGTAGAAGATTATGGAAAATTTGAGGCTTACGCCAATAGAGATTCTTTAAAATATAGAAGCGTTTATGGATTGGACGATATCCTTACACTTTATCGAGGAACTATTCGCAGAGTTGGCTATTCAAAAGCTTGGAATATGTTCGTTCAACTTGGTATGACTGATGATACTTATGCTATGGAAAACTCAGAAAACATGAGTTACCGTGACTTTATAAATGCTTTTTTACCGTATCATCCAACAGATTCAGTCGAAATAAAAACTCGTTTGCAACTTGGCATTGAACAAGATGATATCATGTGGGATAAACTTTTGGAATTAGATTTATTCAATGCGAATAAAAAAGTAGGTTTAAAAAATGCAACTCCAGCCCAAATTTTGGAACATATCCTTTCAAAAAGCTGGGCTTTGCAACCCGAAGACAAAGACATGATTGTAATGTATCACAAGTTTGGCTTTGAAATCAATGGAACTCAAAAACAAATTGATTCTAAAATGGTGTGTATTGGCGATGATCAAACCTATACTGCTATGGCAAAAACCGTTGGATTGCCAGTTGCTATGGCAGCAATTCAAATACTGAATGGCAAAATTAAGACGCATGGCGTACAATTGCCTATCAAGAAAGAAGTTTATGAACCTATTCTTAAAGAACTTGAGGAATATGGTGTGATTTTCAAGGAAACTCAAATGCCTTATGTTGGCTACAATCCAGATAAATTGATTGTGAGCTAATTTGGCCAGAAAACAATATTAAAAAACCAAAATTTTAATCAATTTTGGTTTTTTTATTTCTATTTATAAACAAAAATTCTATTTTTACTTTCAAATAATTTGATTATGAAAATAAATCAGTTACAAATAGAAATTGATGATTTGAAATTAAAAGGAGCAAGTCCTGTGGACTTGAGGTACACAAGCTTTAGCTTGTTCTAATTATCATTAACTCATAAGCTATGAAAATAAACCAGTTACAAATAGAAATTGATGGTATCGATAAAGAAATCCTTCGCGATTTAATGCAAGATGCTCGAAAACCTATTCTACAAATTGCCAATAAAATAGGAATTTCTGGTGCGGCAATTCATCAACGATTACGAAAACTGGAAGACGCAGGCGTTATTGCAGGTTCAAAAGTTGTGATTGACACCAAAGTTTTGGGATATAGAACAATGGCTTTTATTGGCGTTTATCTGGATAAAGCTTCAAGCAATTCGGATGCTGTTCGTGAATTAAAAAAAATCCCTGAAGTTCTAGAATGTCATTACACAACAGGAAACTGGAGTATTTTAATCAAAATTATTTGTAAAGACAACGAGCATTTGATGCAATTGCTCAACAAAAAAATTCAACCCATAGATGGCGTTTCAAGAACCGAAACTTTCATTTCTTTGGAACAACAAATTGAAAGACAAATCCAATTGTAAGTTCGAAGTTAGAAGTACGAGGTTAGAAGTTCAAAATAAAATAAAAACCCAAATTCTCATCACAATAAACTTGTAAAAGTGGAGAATTTGGGTTTAAAATTATAATTTTAGAGTTAGTCTCTTCTGCCAAAAACTTGCAATGCCCAGTATAACATAGAAGCAACAGCTCCAATTGCCGCAACTACATACGTTCTTGCTGCCCATTTTAGTGCATCTTCAGCACCAGCATATTCTTGTTGCGAAACCATATTTTTGTTTTTCAACCAAGCCAAAGCTCTATTGCTCGCATCATATTCTACAGGAAGCGTAATCAAAGAAAAAACGGTTGCTATCGCCATTAATATTAAGCCAATAACCGCAATTATATATCCAAAAGATAAGCCTTTGCTAGCAATTCCTAAAATCAATCCACCCATGATTAACCATTGTGATAAAGTTGAAGAAACATTAACAATTGGAACCATTTTGGAACGCATTTCCAACATACTGTAAGCAGTTGCGTGCTGAACAGCATGACCACATTCATGAGCTGCAACAGCAGCTGCGGCTGCATTTCGCTGATTGTAAACTGCTTCTGAAAGGTTGACAGTTTTGTCCGCTGGATTGTAATGATCGGTTAATTGACCTGGTGTAGATATAACTTTCACATCATAAATACCGTTGTCATGAAGCATTTGAGTAGCGATTTCTGCACCACTCATCCCATTTCGCAAATGAACTTGAGAATACTGCTCAAATTTGCTTTTTAGTTTTGAACTTACAGCAAAACTAACCAATGCAATAAGCCCGATAATAATATAATATCCTATCATATTTTAAAATTTATTTTGTTAATCAATATCAAATTACAAGCCAAATTAAAGAATATGACAAGCTGACATCTGTTGTGATTATACGAAAAAAATAAATTTTGTTACAAAAAAAATCCAAACTCTATTTAATAGAATTTGGATTTGATGTTTCTATGTCATTTCGACGAAGGAGAAATCACATAATATCATGAGTACCTTGATGAGATTCCTCGTTCCTCGGAATGACAACAATGCGAAAAATCTTATCCCACAATATTAATAATTTTTCCAGGAACGATAATGATATTTTTTGGTGTATTTCCAGCTAATTGCGCAATGGTTCTTTCGTCATTCATTACAATTTCTTGGATTTGTTCTTTGGTTAAATCCAATGGTAATTTTATCGTGAAACGCATTTTTCCATTGAACGAAACTGGGTATTCTTTTTCGCTTTCTACCAAATATTTTTCTTCAAAAATTGGAAAAGCTACCGTTGAAATCGAACCTTCATGACCTAATTGTGACCAAAGTTCCTCAGCAATATGTGGTGCATAAGGTGAAACCAAAATTGCTAATGGCTCCAAAATTGCTCTGTGATGACATTTTTGTTGCGCCAATTCGTTTACACAAATCATAAACTGTGAAACCGAAGTATTGAATGAGAAATTCTCGATGTCTTCAGTCACTTTTTTGATGGTTTTGTGTAACGATTTGTACATTTCAGCAGTTGGCTCATCGTTAGTTACAATCAAACCATTATCATCAAAATACAATCGCCATAATTTTTTCAAGAAACCAGAAACTCCTGTAATTCCTGCTGTATTCCATGGTTTTGCTTGTTCCAATGGACCTAAAAACATTTCATACAAACGCAAAGTATCCGCACCATAATCATTACAAATATCATCTGGATTGACAACATTATATTTCGATTTGGACATTTTTTCTACTTCGCGACCAACAATGTATTTGTCATTTTCGTTAGTAATTATCTCCCCTTTTTCTCCTATAAAAGTTGCGTTTTGAAATTCTTTTCCAAATTCATTATCTCCTTTTAATCTCTGAATATCTAATTCGTCTGAAAGGTTAACAAAATCAACTTTAACGTGTAAATCATTTAAGTTAATGTCATCAAAAATAATTCCAGCAACCTTATTTAGTTTATCTTTATCAAACTCATCTTTGAGATTATCTTTTACTAAATCAATTAAAAAATTGTTAGCAAAACTTTTATCATGAACAATTTTATTTCTAATTGATTTTGAAACATAAATATTTGTTGCTTTTATAAAATCTTTATTTTCGATAGTTACAACAACTACTCTATAAACAAAAGCACTCATCCCCAAAATCATTCCTTGATTGATCAGTTTTTTGAATGGTTCTTCGGTTGGTGCGTAACCTCTATCTTTTAGGAATTTGTTCCAAAAACGAGAATATAATAAATGTCCGGTTGCGTGTTCGCTTCCACCAATATATAAATCTACGTTTTCCCAATATTTTAGTGCATCGGCTGAAGCAAATTCGTTTTCGTTATGTGCATCCATATAACGCATCCAATACCACGAACTTCCTGCCCAACCTGGCATCGTGTTCAATTCTAAAGGGAAAATTGTTTTATTATCAATCAACTGATTACTTACAACTTTGTTTTGAACGCTATCCCAAGCCCAAGTTGTTGCGTTTCCTAATGGCGGTTGTCCGTCTTCGGTTGGCAAATATTTCTCTACTTCTGGTAAAACAATTGGTAAATGTTTCGCATCTATCATTTGTGGCAATCCTTTCACATAATAAACCGGAAATGGTTCGCCCCAATATCTTTGACGAGAGAAAACGGCATCACGCAAACGGTAATTGGTTTTACCTTTTCCTTGTCCGATTTTCTCCAATTCTTCGATGACTTTTTTTGTTCCGTCTTTGTAACCCAATCCGTTTAAGAAATCAGAATTTACTAATTCGAAACCGCCTTTTTCGCCATAAGCTGCATCGGAAATATCTTGATTAAAAATATTTTTAATTTCTGGCATTCCGTTTTGACCTTTGAAAAAATTGGCAAAAGCATAATCTCTTTCGTCGCCACATGGAACTGCCATTACTGCGCCTGTTCCGTAACCTGCCAAAACGTAATCGCCAATCCAAACCGGAATTGGTTCTTTAGTAAATGGATGTTCAGCATAAGCACCTGTAAACACTCCTGAAATGGTTTTCACGTCAGCCATACGTTCTCTTTCTGAACGTTTTGCGGTAGCTTCAACATACGCCTCAACAGCTGCTTTTTGTTCAGGTGTTGTGATTTGCGCCACCAATTCGTGTTCGGGTGCTAACGTCATGAATGTTACTCCGAAGATTGTGTCAGGTCTTGTAGTAAATACTTCAATAAAATTTGTTTCAGATTGAGTTGAACCTTCAAACTTGAACCTTGAAACTTGAAACTTAACTAATGCTCCAACCGATTTTCCAATCCAATTGCGTTGGCTTTCTTTCAAACTTTCCGTCCAATCGATGGTGTCTAAACCTTGTAATAACCTTTCGGCATAAGCAGAAATTCGCATTGACCATTGCGTCATTTTTTTACGAATTACAGGATGTCCACCACGTTCTGAAACTCCGTTTACGATTTCGTCGTTGGCTAAAACAGTTCCTAAAGCTGGACACCAATTTACTTCGGTTTCTGCTAAATAAGTTAATCTGTATTGTAACAGAATTTTTTGTTGTTCTTCTGATGAAAAAGCATTCCATTCTGATGCTGAAAATGGTGCAATATTGTCATCACAAACAGCATTTACTGTAGTGTTTCCTTCTTTTTCAAAAATAGAAATTAAAGTTGTAATATCTTCGGCTTTATCCGTATCATTATTGTACCAAGAATTGAATAATTGAATGAAAATCCATTGCGTATGTTTGTAATAGTCTGGATTTGAAGTGCGTACTTCTCTACTCCAATCGAATGAAAATCCGATTTTATCTAATTGTTCACGGTAACGTGCAATATTTTCACGAGTTGTTTTTTCTGGATGTTGACCGGTTTGAATTGCATATTGTTCAGCTGGTAAACCAAATGAATCGTAACCTTGCGGATGCAACACATTGAAACCTTTGTGACGTTTGTAACGTGCAACAATATCGGAAGCAATGTAACCTAGCGGATGACCAACATGCAATCCAGCTCCAGAAGGATACGGAAACATATCCAAAACATAATATTTTGGTTTTTCGCTGTTATTAGATGCAGCAAAAGTTTGGTGTTCTGCCCAATATTTTTGCCATTTGGCTTCGATTTGTTCGTGGAAGTATTTCATTACTTAAATGTTATCTGATATCAGTAATCCGTTTTGTACTGAAAAATAAAAGCGCAAATTTACATTATATTATAAGAAAGTTAAAACTTTGTTCGTTATAAAGGATAAAAACGATTTTCTTTTTTATTTTTACGGCATAAAATCTTTTGTATGGCATCCAATTTTGAGAAATTTCAAAAACGCAGAGTAATTACTTCCTATTTTTCGGTAGTATTGAGTGTTTTTTTAGTATTGTTTTTACTTGGAGCATTGGGACTTTTTGTAATCAATTCTAAAAGAATTTCGGATAATTTTAAGGAAGATATTGTAATGACTGTTTTCTTTAAAACAGAAGCTAATGACTCTATCATCAAGGCTTTTGATGCTGAATTGAAATCGGCAAAATTTGCTAAAGATTTTGAATACGTTTCTAAGGAAAAAGCAGCTCGTGATCATCAAAAAGTTCTTGGGGAAGATTTTATGCAGTTTTTGGGAGTAAATCCTTTGCAAAACTCTTTTGATGTGCATCTAAAAGCGGATTATGTTACTCGCGAAAGTTTTGCCAAAATAGAAAACCGCATCCGCAAAAACGAAATGGTAGCCGATGTAGTTTATGACAAACAATTATTGACATTGGTAAACGATAACGTTAAACAAATCAGTATGTGGATATTGATTATAAGCGGAATTTTTGCTTTTATATCTGTCGTTTTAATCAATAGTTCGATGCGTTTATCCATATATTCAAATAGATTCATTATTAAAACAATGCAATTAGTTGGAGCAACAAAGTCATTTATTAGAAAACCATTCATTATGCGAAGTATTTATCTTGGTTTAATTGGTGCTGTAATGGCGGTTATTGCTCTAATTGGTGTGCTGTTTTACATTCAAACCAATTATCCTAATCTAGATATTCTAAAAGATGTTCTTTTGACTTCATTGGTATTGCTTGGTGTATTGGTACTTGGTGCTCTTATTCCTTGGATAAGTACATTTTTTGCAACACAACGTTTTCTAAACTTAAGAACTGACGATTTATACTAAAAACATTTACTGTTATGAAAGGAAGTGATCACAAACCTGATTTTTTGTTTGACAAAGTAAACTACAAAATTCTTTTAGTAGGATTGGCAGTCATAGCTGTTGGATTTCTATTGATGTCTGGCGGTGGAAGTGATAACCCAAAAGTTTTCAACGAGTCTGTTTTCGATTTTAGAAGAATACGACTAGCTCCAACGGTTGTTTTAATTGGTTTTGGAATTACAATTTACTCGATATTTAAAAAAAGTAAATAGTGAAAAGTAATTAGTGAATAGTAAAAAAATCGCTAATCACTCTTTACTCATCACTAATCACTAAAAAAAATGGATTTCATTCAAGCAATACTTATCGCCATAGTTGAAGGATTAACAGAATATCTTCCTGTTTCTTCGACAGCTCACATGATTTTTACTAGTTCGTTTTTCGGTATTCAAAGTGACGATTTTGTAAAATTATTTCAAGTTTCCATTCAATTTGGCGCAATACTAGCCGTTGTAGTTTTGTATTGGAAAAAGTTTTTCGATTTTTCTAAAATAAACTTTTACATAAAATTGGCTTGTGCTGTAGTTCCAGCATTGGTTTTAGGAAAGTTATTTGATGATAAAATTGAAGCTGTTCTTGAAAAACCTATTCCTATTGCCATTGTTCTAATCGTTGGTGGAATTATCCTTTTGTTTATTGATGGTAGATTTCATTCTCCAACAATTACAAACGAAGAAGATATTACTGTAAAAAAAGCAGTGACTATTGGATTTTGGCAATGTTTAGCCATGATGCCAGGAACAAGTAGAAGTGCTGCATCAATTATTGGTGGAATGCAACAAGGATTGACACGACATACTGCCGCCGAATTTTCATTTTTCTTAGCTGTACCTACAATGCTTGCAGTTACATGCTATTCGGTTTTTTTGAAAACCTATGAAGCTTCGCAAATGAAAGGCTACGAGTTAATTTTAAAAACTGATGAAAACTTAAAAATGTTTATCGTTGGTAACATAGTGGCTTTTATTGTTGCCCTTATCGCGATTAAATTTTTTATTGGAGTAATAAAAAAATATGGTTTTAAACCTTGGGGATATTACCGAATTATTGCAGGAATTATTCTTTTGGTTTACTTTTCATTTGTAAAATAAATTCTTTTGAAAACAGCTGAAGATTTTCAAAATGGTCAAATCCTTTTGATTGACAAACCTCTTACTTGGAGTTCTTTTCAAGCCGTCAATAAATTGAAATATGTTCTCAAACGAAAATATAATCTTCCAAAGAAATTTAAAATTGGTCATGCAGGAACACTCGATCCTTTGGCAACTGGTTTATTAATCATCTGTACAGGAAAGTTCACTAAAAAAATTCTTGAAATTCAAAGCCAAACCAAAGAATATACTGGAACTATTACTATAGGCGCAACTACACCAAGTTATGATTTGGAAACCGAAATTGACGCGACTTTTCCAATAAATCATATTGATGATGCGCTAATCCATCAAACAGCTTCAGGTTTTATTGGCGAAATAGACCAAAAACCTCCTGTTTTTTCGGCGATAAAAAAAGATGGTAAACGCCTTTATGAACATGCTCGTGCAGGTGAACAAGTGGAAATTCAGTCGCGAAAAACTACTATTTACGAATTTGAAATCACCCGAATTGCTTTACCCGAAATAGATTTTAGAGTTCAATGTAGCAAAGGAACATATATTCGTTCGCTAGCTTACGATTTTGGAATAGCTCTAAAATCTGGTGCGCATCTTTCTACTCTAAGAAGAACAAAAATTGGTGATTTTTCTGTTGAAAATTCAATTACGCCAGAGGTTTTTGAAAGAGAGCTTTTGTCTCAATAGCTTCTAAAATTTCATTTTGAGTACTCAATCCTTTGTCATGTAGATACCACAATTGCAATTCGGTTTTTGCTGTTTCATCAACAATTCCGTGTTGCTCTTTATAGTTCTGAATGAGTTTCTTTGCATCTTTTGGTCTAGGTCCAAAATCAGTGATTATTTCCAGTGTTTCTTTATTTAAAACAATCAATTTTGGGATTGAACGCGTTCCATTTGTCAAAAACATTTGCATTAAATCATCATTTTCATCTCTGAAAACTATACGCAAATCAATTTTTGTATTTTGTTCAGCCATTTTATTTATAACAGGTAAAATTTGGGCTGCATCGCCACACCAACCTTCAGTTATTACAAGCCAAATTTGCTCATCGGCTATTTGTTTTAATTTTTCTACATTTTCAAGTGGTATATTTATAGTTTTGTCCAGTCTATTCATTCTTGTGTCATTGAGCTGGCTGTAATGTAATAATGCTTCCGATTGTTCTGCACCACTAGATTTTCCTTGGGACAACAACTCTTTTAGCAATGTTCTATACTCAACGTATGAATGGCTTCTTTCAATGCTTTTTCTGAAAATTTCCTGCGTTTTCATTTTTCTTTTTGTTTGCAACAAAACTAATCATAAAATAAAATTTTCAAGGTAATATTTGTTACAGTTACACAATATCGAAGTATTGTTTCTAAAAACTGTAGCATTAAAATTCAGTCCCATTTTTTTTGAACTAGAAATAATTATATTTGCAACACTAAAACCCAAACACACAAAATGAAATACAAAAGAATTCTTCTAAAACTAAGTGGCGAAGCACTAATGGGCGACAGACAATATGGAATTGATCCTAAAAGACTTGCTGAATATGCTGATGAAATAAAGCAAATTCACAATTTAGGTGTTCAAATTGCAATTGTAATTGGTGGAGGAAATATTTTTAGAGGAGTAGCTGGAGCAAGCAATGGAATGGATAGAGTTCAAGGCGATTACATGGGAATGCTAGCAACAGTAATAAATGGAATGGCATTGCAAGGAGCATTAGAAGACAAAGGTATGCTTACAAGATTACAAACTGCCTTGAAAATAGAAGCTATTGCTGAACCTTACATTAAAAGAAGAGCTGTTCGTCACCTTGAAAAAGGTAGAATTGTAATATTTGGCGCTGGAACAGGAAATCCATATTTCACTACTGATACTGCTGCTGTTCTTCGTGGTGTAGAAGTAAATGCAGATGTTATCCTCAAAGGAACTCGTGTAGATGGTGTTTATGACTCTGATCCTGAAAAAAATCAAAATGCTGTAAAATTTGACACTATCACATTTGACGAAGTAATTTCGAAAGGATTGAATGTTATGGACACAACAGCTTTTACTTTAAGTCAAGAAAACTCACTTCCAATAGTGGTTTTTGATATGAATAAAAAAGGAAATTTACTTAAAATTTGTCAAGGAGAAAATATAGGAACAGTTGTTAATGTATAATTGACTAAAAAAACAAAACAATGGAAGAAATAGACTTTATAATAGACGAAACAAAAGAAGCGATGAGCAACTCAGTTGGTCATCTTGAAAAGACTTTCCTCAACATTAGAGCAGGAAAAGCTTCACCGCAAATGCTTGGTGGTGTTTTTGTAGATTACTACGGTTCACAAACACCTCTTTCACAAGTTGCGAATGTTAACGTTCCCGATGCAAGAACTATTACAGTTACTCCTTGGGAAAAAAGCATGTTGCAACCTATAGAAAAAGCAATTATGGTTGCAAATCTAGGTTTTAACCCGATGAACAATGGTGATAATATCATTATTAGCGTTCCACCATTGACAGAAGAAAGAAGAAAAGATCTTGTAAAGCAAGCTAAGGCTGAAGCCGAAGATGCAAAAGTAGGTGTTAGAAACCACCGAAAAGATGCTAATAGCGAAATAAAGAAACTAGAAAAAGATGGTGCTTCAGAAGATTTATGTAAAAAAGCCGAAGAAGACATCCAAAAACTAACAGACACTTACATCAAAAAAATTGATGAACATCTGGCTATCAAAGAAGCCGAAATAATGAAAGTGTAACTTTGTTAATTCAATATTAAAATCCGCCTTGTGCGGATTTTTTTATTCCTATTTTTGTCAAAATTATTTTTGATGAAATACCTTTTGCCATTTTTATTTTGTTTCTGCTTGAGTACTCAAGCACAAATACAAATAAATGGTATTGTAAAGAACAACGTCACCAAAAAACCTCTTCCTTTTGCAACTCTAAAATTTGAAGATAATACTGAAGCCTTTTCGGATGTAAATGGTAAATTTTCAGTTACATGCGCTTCAACCAATACTTTTTTCAGCATCCATTTTTTGGGATTTGAAACTCAAAAAAAAGATATTTCAGGCCAACCTTTTTTTACTATTTTCTTAAATCCTAAAACAGAAAATTTAAAAGATGTTGAGATAGAAAACAATGATAAAGCTAATTTGATTATCAAAAAAGCTTTCGAAAACAGGAAAAAAAACAACCCTTTTGAAAAGCTAAACTCTTTTCAGTTCGATAGTTATAACAAACTGATTGTTACCGCAAATCCTGACTCTATCGCAGGCAAAATAGACAGTATCTTTAATAAAACGGATAAAGGAATTGTGTTTTCTAAAATTGATTCATCTGAATATAAATTCAAGAAAATTATTGATAAACAGCATCTTTTTTTGGCCGAAAAAATATCTCAATTTCTATATCTAAAACCCACTTTCAAAGAAGTCATCACTGGAGCAAAAATGGCTGGTTTCAAAGAACCTTTTTATGAATACTATGGGTTTAATCTGCAATCGTTCTCAATTTATGACGATAAATACGAACTTTTCGAAACAAAATATATAAGCCCAATTGGTAACCGATACAAAAATGAATATCAATATAAAATTATCGATACTGTACAAATTCAAAACAGAAAAACGTTTGTCATTTATTTCAAAAACAAAAAAATATTAAAAGGTCTCGAAGGACTTTTATATATTGATGCAGAAAATTATGCAATTGCCAAAACAACCCTTAGAGCAAGAAGCGTTTTAGATATTACCTCTGAACATTTTTATACTTATTTCCCTGAGGAAAACATTTGGTTTCCAGTTAAAAAAACACTCAAAATAGTCAAAGGAAAAAGTAAACAAGAAACGAAAATACTTGGCGGCAGAATAACTTTTGAAGCGGAAAATAATGATGCTAGTGACAAAAAAAACAAAAGCTCTGACTATGTCTATCTTCACTCCGAAACGGATATTAATAATATCACTTTTAATGATTTAAGTAAAATAAGAAAATCTTACATAAGTGTTGATGTCAAAGATCAAGCAACAACAAGAGATGAAGATTTTTGGAAATCGAAAAGAAGTGAAGAAATTGACGAGAGAAGTTTAGCTACATATCGTGTTTTGGATAGCATTGGAAACAAAAGAAAAATCGATAAAAAAATATTCATTGGCAGAAAAATAATCAATGGTTTTTTACCGGTCAGTTTTTTTGACTTTGATTTACGTCATTTGCTGAGCTACAACAACTATGAAGGTTTTCGGTTTGGAATTGGCGGTAATACAAATGAATTTTTTTCGAAGATTTTTAAAATTGAAGGTTACACGGCTTTTGGATTAAAAGATGAAACCATAAAGTACAATCTTGGGACATCTACACGAATTGGAAAGTTTTCAAACACATGGATTGGTGGTTCATATACTGATGATATTCGAGAAATTGCTAGTACAAATTTTGCTATTGACAAAAGAGTTTTCAAACTTTATGACCCAAGACCTATTAACCTTAGCACTTTCTATAATCATAAAACTTGGCGAGCCTATATTGAAACCAAAATAATTCCAAAAACTGAAAGTATTTGGCAAATTACTCATAGTGAAATTTCGCCTCTTTTTGAATATACGTTTCAAAAAGACGGAACTCTTTATCGAAATTTTAGCGCAACAACAGCTATGGTTTCTTTGCAATGGAATCCTTTTAGTTCATTTATGCAAACACCAAATGGCAAGCAAGAAATTGAAAAAAGATTTCCAAAATTCACCTTTCAGTTCACAAAAACCATCCCCAATTTTATTGATAATTATTTTGACTTTGGAAAAATTGATTTCAGAATTGATTTTGAAAAAAAATATCTCAACGGTCAAAAGTCAACTATATTAGCACAAGCTGGTTATGCTTTTGGCGATATTCCGCTTACACATTTATACAATACTTCGCCCAATAATTTGACTAAAGACAACATTTTGCAACGTATCACTATTGCGGGTAAAAACAGTTTTGAAACCATGTTTTTCAATGAATTTTTCTCTAGTCAATATGCAATGTTACAATTAAAACATGGTTTTAAAAGAGTTCAAATTGCCAAAAAAATTCGTCCAACAATGGTATTAGTTACCCGAATGGCTTGGGGAAATATGCAAAATCCCGAACAACATCACGGCATAGAATATAAAACACTTGATAAAGGGTTTTTCGAATCTGGAATAGAGCTCAATCAAATTTATAAAGGATTTGGATTGACAGGTTTTTACAGATATGGTGCTAATCAACTTAGTCGTTTTGAAGATAATTTAGCAATAAAATTAAGTTTTATACTCGATTTAGGTTTGGATTGAAAAACTTCGATTAAAATAATAAAATCTTAATAAAATCAATGGCTAATTCCTTAGGTTTTAATTACCTTTGCAACCCATTTTAGATTTATGAAGAAGTTGTTAGGAATTGGTTTTTGGGAACTAATTGCACGAATTATACTCAGAAACAGAATTGTTATTTTAGGTAGCATCATTTTGATTACCGTTTTGCTTGCTACACAATGGAAGTATATTCGTTTTACACAAACTGAGGCAAACCTTATTCCTGCTGATGACAAAGTAAATGTTGACTATTCAAAATTCCTTAAAAATTTTGGCGAAGAAGGCAATCTTATTGTAATTGCTACTAAAGATAATAAACTATTTACTCCAAAAGTTTACAAAGCTTGGAGTGAATTGATGACTACCATAAAAAGTCACAAAGAAGTTAGCC
Organism: Flavobacterium lutivivi; assembly: GCF_014642275.1. GTDB lineage: Bacteria > Bacteroidota > Bacteroidia > Flavobacteriales > Flavobacteriaceae > Flavobacterium > Flavobacterium lutivivi. Next base: position 59,150 of record NZ_BMIM01000003.1, on the reverse strand, counting down.
TTATCGTTTCGGTTGATAATCTTCAAAAAATCATTAAAAACGATTCTTTAGAAAAATTTGAACTAAAACCACTTGTTGATAAGAATAAAGTTCAAGATGAAAAATATTTGCAACAAATTCAAAAAGAACTTTTTACAAAACTTCCATTCTATGACGGCTTGCTCTATAATAAAAAAACGGGAGCTATTCGTTCAGCAATATATTTGGATAAAAAAATTGTAAACACAAAAGCACGCAAAGAGTTTGTTATCAATGATTTGATTCCTGCCATAAAAAATTTCAGAGACAAAACCGGAGTTGAGCTACACACATCGGGAATGCCTTACATCAGAACGCTTAACGCAAAAACAATAATTGATGAAATTGGGTTATTTATTGGTGCTGCTTTGCTTATCACTTCGTTAATTTTTTTCTATTTCTTTAGGTCATTTAGAGCAACATTAATATCATTAATAGTTGTAATCATTGGTGTTATGTGGTCTTTTGGTTTAATGGGACTTTTAGATTATGAAATAACCGTTCTCACTGCTTTGGTTCCAACATTGGTAATTGTTATTGGAATTCCAAACTGTATCTTTTTCATCAACAAATACCATCAAGAGTATCACAAACATTCAAATAAAGCCAAATCGCTACAGAGAGTTATTACCAAAACTGGTACTGCAACATTGATGACCAACATAACAACTGCTGTGGGTTTTGCTACTTTTATTGTAACTAACAATGTGTTATTACAGGAATTTGGTATTGTAACAACCATAAATATTTTAGCAATTTATCTGTTGAGTTTATTGCTAATACCCATTTTCTTTAGTTATATTCCATCACCCATTCCAAGACATCTTGGTCATCTTGAACGCGAGTCGTTGACTTCTTTTCTTAGATGGATAGTTAATACGGTAAAATATAATCGTCTTGGAGTTTACATAACCTCAATTTGTCTTTTGATATTTGGGATTATTGGTATTTATGAAATAAAAATATCTGGAAGTATTATTGAAGATATGCCAAAAAAGACAGCATTCTTTGATGATATTCGTTTTTTTGAAAAAGAGTTTGACGGTGTAATGCCCTTGGAAATAATGATTGATACGCATCGTAAAAATGGTGCTATGAAACTAACAAACTTGCGAAGAATGGATGAACTGGAGCAAACAATTGTAGAAATTCCAGAATTATCAAAACCATTATCACTGGTAAGCATTGCTAAAAATTTCAAACAAGCCTATTACAATGGCAATCCAGAATATTACGATTTACCTACCTCACAAGAGGAAATATTCTTGTTGCCATATATTAAAAATTCCTTGCAAAAGTCAAAGGATAATCCATTCAAAAGCTATGTTACAGCAGATGGAAGCATTGCAAGAATAACCACTTTTATCAAAGATGAAAATGGAGAGAAAATGGAAGCAATAGAAGCGCGAATTCGGGAAAAAGCCAATAAACTTTTTCCAAAAGAACGCTACGAAGTTATCATCACGGGTAAACCATCAGTGTTTCAAAAAGGAACAAAATACTTGCTAGATAACCTATTGTCATCATTGCTTTTTGCTTTTTTACTAACTGGTGGATTGGTAGCCATAATGTTTCGTTCTTTCAAAATGGTTTTGGTTTCTATCATTCCAAATCTATTGCCATTACTAATGACAGCAGGATTAATGGGCTTTCTAGGCATTCCGTTAAAACCATCAACACTTTTAGTTTTTGGAATTGCTTTTGGAATGTCGGTTGATGATACACTACGATTTTTAGCACAGTATCGATTAGAACTTTCAAGAAATGATTGGAAAATAAAGAAATCTGTTTTTGCAACATTCAACGATGCAGGAATAAGTATGTTTTATACTTCAATCGTTTTGTTTTTTGGATTTTCTGTCTTCATGCTGTCAAGTTTTGGTGGTACAGTTGCACTTGGCGGATTAGTAGCTTTAACACTTTCTTTTGGTATGTTGTCAAATCTAGTGTTGTTACCATCATTAGTGCTTTCGCTAAACAAAACTTTAGCAAACCAACAAGAATTACCAGAACCAACCATTGATATCATTGAACCTACAGATGAAGAAATGGATGCTGTAGAAAAGAAAAAATAATTGATTTATATTTGCACAAATAATAGAATTTATAATGAAACATACAAAAGTTAAAGTGCTTTTAAGCGGCTCACAAGTGAACACAGAGGTCAATGCAAAAGGTTGGGTTAGAACTTTTAGAAACAATCAATTTATAGCGTTGAACGATGGTTCGACAATCAATAATATTCAGTGTGTAGTCGATTTTGAAAACACACCCGAAGAAACTTTGAAAAGAATTACTACTGGAGCAGCAGTTTCGGTAACAGGAAAGCTTGTAGAAAGTCAAGGCGCAGGCCAGAAATATGAAATCCAAGCAACATCGCTAGAAATTCTAGGCGATTCTGATGCAGAAAAATTTCCAATGCAACCCAAAAAACACTCGTTGGAATTTTTACGTGAAAATGCGCATTTGCGTGTTCGAACTAATGCTTTTGGAGCAATTATGCGAGTACGTTCCGTGTTAGCTCATGCGGTTCATACCTATTTTCAAGAAAGAGGATTTGTGTATGTTAACACACCTGTAATTACTGGCGCAGATGCAGAAGGTGCAGGAGAAATGTTCCAAGTAACTTCATTGCCATTAGATAATCTTCCAAGAACGGAAGAAGGCGCTATCGATTACAAAAAAGATTTCTTCGGAAAACACACCAACTTAACCGTTTCTGGTCAATTGGAAGGTGAAACATTTGCTATGGCATTGGGACAAATTTATACTTTCGGACCAACTTTTAGAGCTGAAAATTCAAACACTTCACGTCACTTAGCTGAATTTTGGATGATAGAACCTGAAGTAGCTTTCAATGATTTGAATGACAACATGGATTTGGCTGAAGATTTCATCCAATTTGTGATAAAATATACGATGGACAAATGTCAAGACGATTTGAAATTTCTGGAAAGTCGTTTATTGGAAGAAGAAAAATCTAAACCACAAGCAGAACGTAGTGAAATGACCTTGTTGGAAAAATTGAATTTTGTTTTAGAAAACAACTTCAAACGTGTTTCCTACACCGAAGCTATTGATATTTTAAGAGATTCAACTCCTAATAAAAAGAAAAAATTCCAATATATCATCAACGAATGGGGTGCTGATTTACAAAGCGAGCACGAACGTTATCTAGTTGAAAAACATTTTAAATGTCCGGTAATCTTGTTTGATTATCCAGTGAATATCAAAGCATTCTACATGCGTTTGAACGAAGATGGAAAAACCGTTCGCGCGATGGATATTTTGTTCCCAGGAATTGGAGAAATCGTTGGTGGTTCGCAAAGAGAAGAACGATATGATGTTTTGGTGGAAAAAATGAAAGTTCTCGGAATTGACGAAGAAGAATTATGGTGGTATCTAGATACTAGAAGATTTGGTTCGGCAGTTCACTCAGGATTTGGATTAGGATTTGAACGATTGGTATTGTTTGTAACTGGAATGACGAATATTAGAGACGTAATTCCGTTCCCGAGAACACCACAAAACGCAGAATTTTAAAAAGGTTAAAAGTTTATGAGGTTATAAGGTTATAACTTTTAAACTCATAAACACTTAAACTCATAAACTTAAAAATGTTAAAACACAGTTTACAATTCAAATTATCCCAAAAATTATCACCTCAACAAATTCAGTTGATGAAGTTGATACAATTGCCTACGCAAGCATTTGAACAACGATTGAAAGAAGAATTGGTCGAGAATCCTGCTTTGGAAAGTGGTAAAGAGGAAGAAGAATTGTATGAGAAAGATGAGTTTGACAACAACGATGATTATGATGAATTTGACGACAATGAGAGCATAGATGCAGACGAAATAAACATTGACGAATATTTAAGCGACGACGAAACACCTGATTACAAACTTCAAGCCAACAACTATAGTGATGACGATGATGACCGCGAAACTCCTTTTGCGGCTCAAACAAGTTTTCACCAAGATTTGATTAATCAATTAAACACTTTTATTCTCTCGGATGAAGAACATGACATTGCCGAATTTTTGATAGGAAGTATAGATGACGATGGTTATTTGCGCAGAAGTATTCAAGATGTTGTAGATGATTTAGCATTTACCCAAGGGATTTATACGGATGAAAAGACCGTAGAAAAAATTCTTCATATTGTTCATGAACTTGAACCAGCTGGTGTTGGTGCAAGAGATTTACAAGAATGTTTATTGCTTCAACTAAAACATAAAACACCCACAGAATCTGTAGAACTTGCTACAGAAATAATTGAAAATCAATTTGAAGCTTTTACAAAAAAACATTACGAAAAGCTACTTCAAAAGTATGATGTTTCGCAAGAAAGATTGAAAAAAGCTATTGAAGAAGTTGAAAAATTAAATCCAAAACCTGGTGGTTCTTTTGATAGTAGTAGTAGAGTTGTTGAACAAATAGTTCCCGATTTTACCATAAGAATTGTAGATGGTGAACTTGAACTTTCTTTGAATGGAAGAAATGCTCCTTTGCTCCACGTTTCCAAAGATTATCAAGACATGTTGCAAACCTATAAAGATTCTAGAGATAAATCGAATGCGCAAAAAGATGCTGTTCAGTTTATTAAACAAAAACTAGATTCTGCAAAATGGTTTATTGATGCAATAAAACAACGTCAAGAAACACTCTATGTCACAATGAATGCCATTATGCATTTTCAACAAGAATACTTTCTAGACGGAGAAGAAACAAAGTTAAAACCAATGATTCTGAAAGATATTGCAGATATGATTGGTCTTGATATTTCTACTATTTCGCGTGTTGCCAATAGCAAGTATGTTGATACACCTTATGGGACAAAACTGATTAAGGAATTCTTCTCAGAAGCAATGAAAAATGATCAAGGTGAAGATGTTTCAACTCTCGAAATCAAAAAAATTCTGAAAACTGTAATCGAAGAAGAAGACAAAAGCAAGCCACTTCCAGATGATCAACTCGCAGAAATTTTAAAAGAAAAAGGATATCCTATTGCTAGAAGAACTGTTGCAAAATATAGAGAGCAGATGGAAATTCCTGTTGCGAGAATGCGTAAAAAAATATAATCCTCAAGAAATTTGAAAAAGTTTTTGCCCTTTTTTTCATATCTCTTCCATCCTATTTTTATACCCATTCTAGGAACACTTTTTTATGTTTTAATGAGTGATACTTTCTTTTCATCAACCCAATACATTATACTTTTTTCTCAAATATTTATCATTACATTTTTACTGCCTATTGCTTTTTTCTATCTTTTGAGAACTTTTGGAAAAGTAGATAGCATTATGCTTTCTGATATTTCGCAAAGAAGAATTCCATTAATGCTACAAATGGCATTATTTTCAACGCTAATCACTAGAAGTATTACAGCAGATGTTTTTCCAGGATTACATCACTTTTTTTTAGGAGGATTAATCAGTACAATAATTGCATTTATTCTTCTTTTTTTTAAGAAAAAAGCAAGTATTCATATGATTGGCATCAGTGCGTTTACAGTTTTCTTAATCGGGTTGAGTTATCACAATCAGGTTAATATCATTAATACCATTATATTTTTTTTGGTTATAAATGGATTTGTAGCTTCATCAAGATTAGAAATGAAAGCACATACACCCAATGAATTACTGTATGGTTTCATTTGTGGAACTGTTCCTCAGTTTATTCTTTTCTATTTTTGGTTATAAAATGTAAAACATTAAACCAAAATGAAGGGCATTGAGGTCAACAGTTTTTCCATCAATTTTGGCCGAAGATTTAAACAGAGGATTTAACCCATAGTAAGCATAAAAATTGACCGTATTCCAACCGACGGTTAGATATGTTCCTGCCATAAATTTATTGATATCATCATTGTTGGATAGTTTAATAGTTCCGCTATCTGCAACAAATTTATACCTATCAAAAACCTTGTAACTGAACTTAAAACCTCCATAAATTCTCCAAAACTTATGACTTTCAGATGTTGAATTTCGCCATCTGATTTCAATTGGCAAATCTATGGTATGTATAGACAATTTATCTTTTGAGTAAATCACATCATTACCAATCAAAGAGTAATCTAAACTTCCATTGTTGGGGTCAATGACAAGATTATGATTATAGGCGCTAATTGTATATCCAAGTCCTGCGGCAATTGCAAAAGTTCTAGCTTTGTTTACAGGCATATCTCTCAGAAAACCTAATGATAAACTTGGAGAAAATTTATTTTGTCTAAAACCATTCGGTTGGTTTTGTAAGGAACTATAAGAAATATTGAAGTAAAACTGATCTTCTCTATATAGTGAATCTGGAGCGTCAAAATCTCGCTCAACATCTTCTTTTGTTTGAGAAAAAATCAAATTGGAGAATAAAACCAAAAACAGAAATAGTTTTTTCATTGTTTTTTTATTACTGTAAAAATAGAAAAATCAATTATACCAACTATTCTTTATTCTCATTTTTACCAAAAAACAGTATATAAGGCAGCTGTAACTGCAACAATCACTAGCATTCCTACCGTGAAACTTGGTGACATTTTGAACATCGTTTTATCAACTTCTAATCCATTAGTTTGAACTCCTTTTTTAGTTTCATACATACTAATAAAATACATTCCGATAACGCAAATTAGAAATACAAATCCCATTCTATCAATAAACGGAATTTCATAAACACCATCGGCATTAAGCACTGCAAATCCGATTGGATTCAAGAAAGATAAATCAACGAAAGCTGGCATGAATTTGAAAATTATTGAAAGAATAAAACCTCCAATTGTTGCAAACAACGCCGCATTTGAAGTGGTTTTTTTCCAAAAGAAACCTAAAATAAACATCGCAAAAACGCCAGGACTTACAAATCCTGTATATTCTTGAATGTATTGAAAACCTCCTTTTTTATCTATTCCTAGAAATGGCGCTACGACAACAGCTATAATCATTGCCGTGATTATCGTTAGTTTTCCAATGCTTACTAATTTTTTCTCGCTTGCCTCAACATTAATTTTTTCTTTATAAACGTCTAAGGTGAAAATCGTCGCTATACTGTTCGCCTTTCCTGCCAAAGAAGCTACAATCGCAGCGGTCAATGCTGCAAACGAAAGTCCTTTTAATCCAACAGGTAGTAAATTCAATAAAATTGGATAAGCTCGGTCTGGATTTACACTTCCATCTTGCAACATTTCAGTTTGAAAATGTCCGTTTTGATATAAAACATAAGCGGCAATTCCTGGTAAAACAACTATAATTGGCATTAATAACTTCAAGAAAGCGGCAAATAAAATTCCACCACGAGCTGTTTTCAAATCGGCACCTAAAGCTCTTTGAGTAATGTATTGGTTGCAACCCCAATAATTCAAATTAATAATTAACATTCCGCCAATTAAAACAGAAAGCCCTGGCAAATCCATATAATTCGGATTCGTTTTATCAAAAATCATATGAAAATGGTCATCGGCTTTGTCTCGCATAATAGTAAATCCGTTGATAACTCCATCAGAACCAAATTCGGTTGCTACTAAATTTAATGCTAAATACGTAGTAATCAATCCACCTAAAATCAAGAAAAACACCTGAATAACATCGGTATAACCAATCACTTTCATTCCGCCAAGTGTAATCATAACTGCAAAAACCGCCAAAAAAATCATACACAAAGTAATATTCAAACCTGAAATACTACTAATGGCTAAAGCACCTAAATATAAAATAGAAGTTAGATTTACCAATACATACAATAACAACCAAAAAACGGCCATAATCATTGCGACATTGCCATTATACCGCTGTTTTAAATATTGCGGCATGGTAAATATTTTGTTTTTGAGATATACTGGCATAAAGAAAATTGCAACGATTATCAAAGTAATTGCTGCCATCCATTCGTAAGTAGCAATAGCCAATCCCATTTTGAAACCACTTCCGCTCATTCCAATAAACTGCTCGGCACTGATGTTACTCGCTATTAAAGACGCTCCAATTGCCCACCAAGTCAAAGAACCTTCGGCAAGAAAATAATCGTTACTACTGGTTTGCGCTTTCTTTTTTCGGTTGTAAATCCAAAATCCGTAACCTACAATTATTATAAAATAGAGGAAGAAAACAATATAGTCTTTGGTTGCTAAGGTTTGCATATTAGTTGGTTTTAGTTTTATAATGTTGGTTTGGTAATTCTCTTAGAATTTTAGCACTTTGTTCGGGTGAAATATCACGTTGGGCTTCAGCCAACATTTCGTAACCGACCATAAATTTTTTCACAGTAGCACTTCGCAATAATGGTGGATAAAAATGCATGTGAAAATGCCATTCTGGATGCGAAACTCTATCCGTTGGAGATTGATGAATTCCTGCTGAATAAGGAAAGGACGTTTCAAATAAATTATCATATTTAACTGTAATTCCTTTTAGAATTTCGGAAAATGCTTTGGTTTCGTCATTAGTCATTGCAATGATATTTCCGAAATGTCTTTTGCTGATAATCATGGTTTCGTATGGCCAAGTTGCCCAAAAAGGAACCAAAACTACAAAATGCTCATTCTCAATAACAACACGTTCTTGCCACTTTAATTCTTGCTCAACATAATCTTTCAACAAACTAGATTGGTTTTTATCGTAGTAAGAACGTAGATTTTTTTGTGTTTTTTCTATTTGAGTTGGTAAAGAAGATTGTGCCCAAATTTGACCATGTGGATGTGGATTACTGCAACCCATAACGCTTCCTTTATTTTCAAAAATTTGAACGTAATTGATGAAATCTTGACTTCCTAATTCGATGTATTGCTCTTTCCAAACTTTAACCACTTTTTCAATATCTGAAACTTCCATTTCGGGTAATGTGAGATTGTGTTTTGGTGAAAAACAAATGACTTTATTGATGCCACGTTCTGGTTTTAACTGAAATAAATTGTTAGAATTATTCTCAAAATCAACCTCATCTCGCAACAAAGCAGAAAAATCATTTTCAAACACATAACAATCAGTATAATTGTCATTCTTTATACCATTAGAACGTACATTTCCTGAACACAAATAGCAATTGGCATCGTGTTCTGGCCGATTATCTTCTGCTATTTTTTCGTTTTGCCCTTGCCACGGACGTTTAGCACGATGCGGCGAAACCAAAATCCATTCGTCTAGCAACGGATTGTATCGTCTGTGTGGATGTTCGTTATGATTGAATTGTTGCATAGTCTTATTTTTTAAACCTGACAGGTTTAATTAATTTTTATACTCTGATGTTCCTTTTGAGATTTTAACTTTATATGATTTTAATTCTATGCCAAATTTGGAACGATATTGTGCTGAAATTTTTTCGATTAGTTCCTTCTCTGAACCTTTTTCTACTAAGTTTATGGAACAACCTCCAAAACCTCCGCCCATCATTCTTGCTCCTAAAACGCTAGTTTCATTGGCTACAGCATCAACTAAAAAATCTAGTTCCTCACAACTCACTTCATATTCTTTAGATAAACCGTGATGTGTTTCCGTCATTAAATTTCCTAATCTATTAAAATCTGAATTTTCTAGAGCAGCAACAGCATCTTGAACACGTTGAATTTCTTTTACTACAAAATGACATCTTTTGTAAACGATTTCTCCAAGTTCATTTTTAAGAGCATTTACCATTTCTTCTGTGCAATTCCTGAAGGTTTTTACATCTGGGAAATGACTTTTTATGGTGGCTAAACCCTGTTCTACCTCGTTTCTTCTATCGTTATAACCCGATGTTAAATGGGTATGTTTTACATTACTATCCAATAAAAGTAGTGAATATTTTTTGAAGTCTGCTTTATGGTACTCGTATTCCAATGTGTTGCAATCGAGTTTAATAACTTTGTCTTTTTTACCAAAAACCGATGCAAATTGGTCCATAATTCCACAATTTACACCTACAAAAGTATGCTCTGATTTTTGACCGATGCGTGCGATTTCTTCTTTGTTTAAACCTAAAGTAAATATTTTATTGAAGGCATACGCAAAGCCACATTCCACCGCAGCTGAGGATGAAAGTCCGGAACCAATGGGAACAGAACTACTAAAAACTGCATTAAATCCGTTATCAAATTGCTTTTGCTCTTTTAATTGTTGCAAAACCCCAAGAATATAATTAATCCACATGGTTTGATTTGGAACTAAAGTATCTTTCAAATTAAATTCGAAAACCTCATTCAAATCTTTGGCTATGATTTTACAAATGGAATTTTTATTAGGTGAAATCGCGATGCAAACATATTTATTAATTGCTGCTGGCAAAACAAAACCATCATTATAATCGACATGTTCTCCAATTATATTGATTCTTCCTGGCGAAAGGAAAATATGCTCCGGTTTATTTTGAAAGGATTTTTCAAAATGCTCCGATGTATTTTGTACTAATTTTTTCTTCATTTTATGCTGTCCCAAATCTGGGATTATTTCAAATTATTTTTGATTAATTTCCACTACAGTTGAACTCAATCCATTTGATTTTACTTCCAATTTTACAGCTCCAACTATTTTTCCTGCTTGAATAATCACTTGACATTTTCCGTTAAAGGCACTTCTTTGCCAAGCTCCATCGGAACATTTATCTTGTTCATGAGAACTTGGGTCACCATTACCTACGCCAATAATTTTAGCATCTCCTGTTAGTTTGAAATAAACCATATTATTAGCGTTTGGAACTTCTCTTCCCTTATCATCAACAATGGAAACATTGACCACAACTCCATCTTTAGCATTTGCTAATACAGTTGTTTTATCAGCTACAGCAATAACCTTTGTAGCGTAATTTGTAGTTTCGATTTTTGAAGTTATTTTCTTTCCGTTTTTATAGGCAACTGCTTCTAAAGTTCCCGGTTCGTAGTATACTTCCCATTGCAAATGGCTGTTTCTTGGCATCACTTTTTTACCCAAACTTTTTCCGTTAAGGAATAATTCCACATCATCAGCATTGGTATTAACCCAAACATCAATTGGTTTTCCAACTTTCTCTGGCCAATTCCAATGTGGTGAAATGTGCAGAATATCTTCATTGGTCCACCAACTTTTATAATAGTAATAAATATTTTTTGGGAAACCACAAACATCTAAAATTCCAAAATGCGAACTGATGTTGGGCCATTTGTAAGGTGTTGGTTCACCTCGATAATCAAATCCTGTCCATACAAAACCTCCAAGCCAATAGTCATTTTCTGCAGCCAATTTCCACCAAGTTTCGGCTTTGCTTGCCCACCATGGATGCGTTATATTTTGGTCTGGAACGTAAGCTCTAATTTCATCTTTTTCATAAATTCCTCTCGTAGTTACAGTACTTCCCATTTCGGTTCCAAGTAAAGGTTGATTCGGATGGTCTCGATGATAATCGGCAACGGCATATTCTCGATAATTAAATCCTCGAATCGGAATTACTTCATTTACACCTTTAAAATCATTGCCCATATCGGCAGCATAAGTGCTTGTTCGAGATGGATCTAGTTCTTTCTGAATAGCTAAAAGTGTTTGAGCAATGCGTTTTCCATACTCATTTCCTTGAATGTTTTGTTCTTCGTTTCCAATCGACCATAAAAAAACAGAAGCATGATTTCTATCTCGTTTGAGTATTCTTTTAAATTGGTCGATATATTCTGGACTGCTGTTTAACAAACGTTGTTCGTCTAAAACCAACATTCCCAAGCTATCACAAGCTTCAAGAAGTTCTGGAGTTGGTGCGTTATGACTAGCACGATAAGCATTGGAACCCATTTCTTTCAATAATTTTATACGATAATATTGCATGAAATCGGGCAACGCACTTCCTATTCCAGCGTGGTCTTGATGGTTATTTGTCCCTTGAATTTTGATTTTTTTTCCGTTCAAGAAAAAGCCTTCTTTGGCATCGAATTTTACTGTTTTAATTCCGAAGCGAGTTTTGGTTTGGTGTACGATTTGATTGTTTTGCTTTACCACCGAAATCACTTTGTACAAATACGGATTTTCTAATGACCAAAGCGTAACGTTACTAAGGTTCACGTTTTGTTTGATTGTCATTTTTTCGTTAACCGAAAGGTTTATTTTTTTTTCGGAAGTTTTGGCAATTTGCTTTCCATTCCTATCTGTAATTATGGAATAAACAACAGCATTTGAAGGTAGTAGATTTTTATTTTCAACCTCAGTTTCAATAGTTATAGTTGCGTTTTTACCGTTTACTTTTGAATGAACAAAAACACCATCATTTGGGATGAAAACTTTATCGGTAACATTCAACCAAACGTGGCGATAAATTCCGGCGCCTTCATAAAACCAACCTTCATATTGTGTGGCATCCACTCGAATTACAATGACATTATCACCTTCAAAATTTACATAATCTGAAACATCATAAGAATTGCCAACATAACCACTAAAATTAGTTCCAACATAAAATCCGTTCAACCAGATTTCGGCATTTCTGTATATTCCGTCAAACTGAATTTCGAAACGTTTTCCTTCGTCTTTTTTATCAACCGAAAAATGTTTGCGATACCAACCAATACTAGTTTCTGGATAAGCACCGCCAATTGGTTTGTAACCATGGCTATCCATTTCGTGTGTTGAAGATTTTACGAAAGGTAATTCCACTACCCAATCGTGTGGAATATTGACTTTTGTCCAAGAAGTATCTATAAATTTCGGACTAACAATTGTGGTTTCAAATACATTTGATTTATGCAATAATAATTTATTTCCATAATCAAAGTCCTTATCAGGATTGGCAGCATTTCCAAAATGGAATTTCCAATCTTCGTCTAAACTGATTTTTTTCTGAGCGAAAGTTGTACTTAAACTCATTAGAATTAGAGCAAAATAGTATATTTTTTTCATCATAATTATTCTTTAAATGCATCTAATGCTGGTGACGGTTTTCCGTCAGCTTGCCATGCGCTTAAACTGTAACCACTCCATGATTTTGCACCTTGCGGTTCCCAATACATTACTCCCAAACCTCTTTTATTTGGAACTTTTTTTACTGCTTCAATAGTCGCTTTTAATAATTCATAAGTGTTTTGAACTTTGTCGTCTTCACCACCAACTTCTACAATCATAACGTCTTTATTGTACCGTTTTACCATATCGTTAAGATTGAATTCTAAATCGGCAATGGTTTCTGAATAATCTTTTTTAATCCAATAAGGATAATAGGAAAGTCCGATGATATCGTATTTTACCTTTTGAGCTGTAGCATTATCGAAGAACGTTCTGAATTTTGCATTGTTATTTCCTTCATCCACATGAACAATAACTTTGATGTTTTCATCTACAGCTTTTACAGCATCATAACCTTTATTTAGGAGTTGTCCAAGTTGATTCCAATTGTCTGTACTTCCATCGGGCCATAACATTCCACCTGGAATTTCATTTCCAATTTGCACCCATTCTGGAGTTACGCCTGCTTTTTTTAAAGCAGAAATCACATCAAAAGTATGATTATAAACATCGTTTAATAATTCTGAAAACGAATGGTTTTTCCATGCTGCTGGTTTGTTTTGCTTGGCTGGATCTGCCCATGAATCGGAATAGTGAAAATCAATCATAATCCTAAAACCCATTTTTTGAGCGCGCAAAGCCATAGCAACGGTTTCATCTTTACTGCAATGTCCACTTGCTTTGTCATCATTTGGGTTAACCCAAACACGCAAACGAATGGAGTTCATTCCGCGGTCTTTCAGCAATTGAAGACACTCTTTTTCGGTGCCATCATGGTCATAAAATTTATAACCTGTAGCTTCCATTTGTGGTAACCAACCTACATCAGCACCTTTTACAAAAGCTGATTTTGAACTTTTACAAGAAGTAAAAATTAGAACTATTAAAAATGATATTTTATATAAGTTTTTATTCATTTTAGTTTTCATTGAATGCTTGCATTACTGGCAGTGCATTAAAATTAAAATCCCACAAAGCTTGATTTTCCCACGATGAACCATTTGTAGATTCTGTTCCACGAAAAGCAACCCATTCTGCACCCCAATAACAAAAACCTAGATAATTTGAGTTTTGATTTTTTAGATTTCGAATGGATGAAACAAATGCTTTCTGTCCTTCATTTGTTGCACCATATTCTGGAATTAATTGGTTCTCTAAACCAACAATGTTGTTGGTCCAATCATTCCATTGAAGCGTAAATGGATAAGCGGTTTCTGCAATAAGTACTTTTTTGTTGTAAGTTGTACTCAAAGAAACCATTTTGTCGTTCAAAGTTGTTAAACTTTTCCCATGCCAAACGGGATAATAGGACAAACCAATATAGTCATAATCTAATGAAGAAACTTTTTGAAAATACCATTCAGCGTTGGTAATTCCGGCATAGTGAAGCATTATTTTTGTGGAATTTGAAGCATTTCTAACCGCTGTAATTGCTTCTTGAACCAACTGGATATATTTACTTTCATTTGTAGAAAGTTTTCCTTCTGGCCAAAGCATTCCGTCATTGGTTTCATTTCCTATTTGAATAATATCTGGATTGATTTCGCTCATAATTTGATTGGTATATACTGCGACTGCTGCTTTTAGTTCTGCAAAGGAATAACTTTGCCAAGCAACAGGTTTAGATTGATTTCCAGGATCTGCCCAAGTATCAGAATAATGAACCGTGAGCCAAACTTTCATGCCTTGTTGACGAATTCTTTGAGCCAAATTTTTCACTTCTACTAAACCTGAATTTCCATTCAAAGGAGTATGCCACAAACGAACTCTAACGTAATTGCAACCAGAATTTTTTAATGTGAGTAAAGCGTCTTGTGCTGTATTATTGTTTTTGTAAACAGTTCCTTCGCTTTCAATCAAAGGAAGAAAAGACATATCTACAGCTCTTATTTCTTGAGGATTTGTGGGTTGAGGGTTTGAATTATTATCACTTGAACAAGCGAATAATAAAATTGAAATACTAATGGCAATAATTTTTTTCATAGTTATATTTTTATGAATTCAAAAATGGTTTTTTGGTAATATGTTTCTCCTTCTTTTAATACTGCACTTGGAAAATTATTATGATTTGGCGCATCTGGAAAATTTTGCGTTTCAAAACAAATTCCGCTCAATGGATGATAATTTGTGTTTTCCTTACCTTTTATTTGATTAAAACAATTTCCGCCAACATAAATATGAACCGCAGGTTGATTGGTATATATATTCAATTTCAAATTGTTCTTTTTACTAAATAGTGAAGCCGCAAAATCATTTTCTTTATTTAGAACAAAGGTATTATCAATTCTTTCAGGGCATTCTTTTGGCGAAGAATAATTGAAAGCTGAGTTTTTACAATCTAGAAATTTTCCAGACGGGATATTATGTTCATCTGTTTCTAAAAACTTGTCACTATTAATTTGTAACTCTTGAGAAAGTACATCTGTTTCGTGTCCATCGAGATTAAAATAACTATGTTGGGTTAAATTTATAATGGTGTCTTTAGTAGAAATTGCAGAATATTCAACGATTAATTGATTATTTTCATTAAGTTGATATTTTACATTCACTTTCAAACTTCCTGGATAATTTTCTAGGTTTTCTTGTGTTGTCAAAGAAAAAGTGATGGCGTTTTCTATTTCATTAAATTCTGATAATTCCCATTTTTGTTTACTTAAACATTGATTTCCGCCGTGTATATGATTTTCTCCTGAGTTAGCAATTAATGATATTTTTTCACCATTAAGAGCAAAAGAAGCATTTTTTATTCTTCCTGAATATTGCCCTATAATCGCTCCAAAATATGGCGCATTTGGCAAACCAAAAGAATTGATATAATCTTCAAGATTATCAAAACCTAGAACAACGTCAACTTTTTTACCATTGGACAACGGAATTTTCAACGATGTTATTGTTGCTCCATATTCTATAAAAGAAATTTGGATACCATTTTTATTTGTCAATTGGTATTCAAATATCTTTTCCTCATCAGTAAGATCATTAAATAATTTGATATTTATTGAAGACATATTTTTCTAAAAAAGCAATTTTTAAAATATTTTTTTGTGAATTTCATATCAAAACTAATTTTTTTTAACACCATATCACACCAGTACCTACCGGTTTTTGTGTAAATTGCCACCAGTTTTTATTTAGCATGAAAAAAATAATAACAATAGAAGAAAATATAGGTATCCCAAAATACCGACAAATTATCAATTCGGTTGAAGAAAAAATTGCCGAAAAAATTATTAAAAAAGGCGATAAACTCCCATCAATCAACAAGGTTTGCTTGGAATTCAAGATTTCTCGTGATACTGTAATGCTTGCCTACGACGAATTGAAAAAAAGAGGAATTCTTCATGCAATTTTAGGTAAAGGATATTATATCAAAAGTGTAGAATTTAGCTTTGAAAAGAGAATATTTCTACTGTTTGACGAATTCAATTCTTTCAAAGAGGATTTATTTAACTCTTTTCTAGAACACATGAATAATAATGCCCAAATAGATATTTTTTTTCATCATTTTAATACCGAAATGTTTAAAAAACTTGTAAATGAAAGTCATGGAAACTATTCAAAATATGTGATAATGCCATCAAACTTGAAAGGAATAGCAGACACCATCAAATCACTTCCAAAAAATGATGTTTATATACTGGATCAGACCAATGAACTGTTGAATGAATTTCCATCTGTACATCAAAATTTTATTGAAGACATGTATAATGGCTTAAAGCAAGGTCAACACTTATTGAATAAATATCAAAAGTTGGTTTTGATTTTTCCTGGAAATAAAGAACCTTTAGGAATGGTTGATGGTTTTTTAAAATTTTGTAACGAATTTGAATATCAAAATGAGATTATCCATGATTTTGATAAGCAAATTATTGATAAAGGAACACTCTTCATTATTCCATCTGATAGGCATTTGGTAAATGTTATTGAGCAAGGAAAAATTCAGTCGTATATACTTGGAGAAAACTATGGCGTTATTTCGTATAATGACACGGTTTTAAAAAAGATTGTTGGAAATGGAATTTCAACCATATCAACCGATTTTTATGCAATGGGAAAAATTCTTGCTGAAATGATTTTAGAAAACTCAAAAAATCAAGTTCAAAATCATTCCAAATTAATCCTAAGAAATTCGTTTTAAAATTTGCAGAGAGGATGGGATTCGAACCCACGATGCAGTTACCCACATACAAACTTTCCAGGCTTGCTCCTTCAACCACTCGGACACCTCTCTTTTTGTGCTTGCAAAGAAACTATTTTTTTTCTGTTAATGAAAGTGTGTTTCAATTAATTCATCTCACCTCTAAGGGAAGTTTCAAAAATTGTTTTAAAAACAGATGGAGCAACATTTTGTCCTAACAAATACATCAACTTTGTGATGGCAGCTTCTGTAGTTATATCTTTTCCAGAAATCACTCCAATTTTTTTCAATTGAGTGCTCGTTTCATATTTTCCCATATTTACGCTTCCTCCTGAACATTGGGTAACATTGATTATAAAAAGACCTTTTTTTATACCTGTTTTTAATGTGTCAACAAACCAGTTTTCGGTTGGAGCATTTCCAGAACCATAGGTTTCTAAAACAACTCCTTTTAGGTTTGGAATATTTATAATGGATTTTAAAATGGTTTCGTTTATTCCTGGAAACATTTTAATGATGACAACATCATCATTCAGTTCTTTGTGAACAACTAATTTTTTTGAAGTCTTTTTTTGGTTTATTGAATTGAAATTAACATTCAAGTGAACTCCTGACTCGGCCAATGGTGGATAATTTGGAGAAGTAAAGGCATTAAAATGTTCTGCACTTATTTTGGTAGTTCTATTTCCTCTGTATAATTTATATTCGAAATAAAGACAGACTTCTTGTATTATTGGTTTTCCCTTTTCGTGAAGAGAAGCAATTTGAATAGCTGTTATTAAATTTTCTTTTGCATCTGTACGCAAATCTCCAATTGGCAATTGAGAACCTGTAAAGACAACAGGTTTTGATAAATTTTCTAATAAAAAACTCAATGCAGATGCAGAATAAGACATGGTATCTGAACCATGTAGAATTACAAATCCGTCAAAATTGTTGTAATTTTCTTCAATCATGTTTGCTATTACAATCCATTTTTTAGGATTCATGTTTGAAGAATCTATGGGTTTTTCAAAAGAAATAGTTTCAATATTACAATCCAGTTGTTTTAGTTCTGGTATTTTTTGAAGTAATTTTTTAAAATTAAATGCTTTTAACGCTCCTGTTTCAAAATCTTTTTGCATACCAATGGTTCCACCAGTATATATCAAGAGTATATTTGGTTTAGATTGCGTTTTCATATTTCATCTTGTTTACCACAGGATTGGCATACATTAAAAGAAAACTTTCCACCATTTGTGAATTATTTTCATCTATTCGCATTTCTAACCTTCTTTCAAAAAGTGATTTTTCGTTTTCGGTATAATACGCTTTAAACTTATCTGATTTATGAAGTAAATCGTAGGCAATATAATTGGTTGGCCACAATTTATAACTTTGAAGAATTGAATCATCAATAGCTTGTACAATAGCTTGAATTTGTTTGTTTTGGTTATCAAATTCATTTGCAATTACATCGAGTTCGCTGTCGAGTACATCGCCAACATGAATATGAATATGTTTTTTCTGTCCAATAATTCCGCTTAATAATGTGATGAAATCTTCGTTTTTATCTTTGATATATTTTTCAGCATTGGCTTCTGCCATGAGTTGAGGCATTTTGAGCGCATCTGTTGGGTCGTATTCATAGGAGATTGAAACTGGGACTATTTTCAACATCTTGAAATAATCAATAAGACTCTCTTCATTAGAAGCCATCGCAAGCATTTTTAGTACGCCAGAATGTGTAGCATCATTTCCGTCTTTTGTTCTTCCTTCTCGCTGAGCAATCCACACAGAGCGGTTTTCTCTCAATATCAATTGTCGAATATATTCAGACATGAGTTTTGAACTTTCTAATAACTCTCTAGGCGGTAAACCTCTTTGAACAATAAAATTTCTGTTCAATCTTGAAAGTGTTTTTAGAAAATCTTTTTTTACCAAATTATCTCCAATTGCTGAAGCCGTCATCACTAATCCAAAGTCATGCAAGCAGACGTTTAACAACGATGTGTCTAAAATTATATCTCTATGGTTGGAAATAAAAAGATACGAAGTATTAGGTTCCAATTTTTCAAAACCAGATGTTGAAAGACCATCAGAACTTTTGGTCAAAACTTTTTTCACAGCTTGATACGCAAAATTTATTTGAAAATCTCTTATCGAGTGTGTTCGCATGAGCTGTTCTTTCCAAACATTTTCATCCACCTCGGGAAAGGCAAAACTCATCAACGCTTTCATCATTGGATGATTTATAGAAGAACAAATGGCATTATTTACTTCTGCATCATAAAATGGTCTAATTTTATCAAACTTTGACATCTGCGTTTAAAATTTTGAAAAACAAATGAACGAAAAAAATCTCAATTCTTTATGATTTTTAGGTTAAATCCCAAATACTTCTTTAGAATTATTGGTGGTTACATTTGCAATTTCTTCAATAGGTAATTCATAAATATTAGCTAATCTTTCGGCAATGAGTTTTGTATAACTGCTTTCGTTTCTCTTGCCACGAAAAGGTACTGGAGCTAAATATGGAGAGTCTGTTTCGAGTACTATATTCTTCAAGTCTATTTCTTTTAAAAATTGGTCAATCTTGCCATTTTTGAAAGTAGAAACGCCACCAATTCCAAGCTTCATTCCAAGATTTATTGCTCTTTCTGCTTGATTGAAATCACCCGTAAAGCAATGAAATATTCCAAAAAGTTCATCAGATTTTTCGCTTTCTAGCACTTCAAAAACCTCATCAAAAGCATCTCGACAATGAATATTGATTGCCAGGTTATGTTTTTTGGCTAATTGAATCTGCTTCTTAAAAGCCTCTTGTTGAATTGCCAAAGTCGATTTGTCCCAATACATATCAACACCTATTTCGCCAACTGCATAGAATTTTCCTTCTTCTAATAATTTTTCCACATGCATTAATTCCTGTTTATATGTTTCTGGTTTTACATAACAAGGATGTAAACCCATCATTAGAAAAACATTTTCAGGAAATTTTTTTTCGAGCTCAAGCATGCTTTGAGTGTAACTGCTATCAATAGCTGGGACAAACAAACGAGTAACTCCTTGCTCAAGAGCTCTTTGTATCATTTCGTTTCTGTCGTTTTCAAACTCTTCAGAATAAAGATGTGTATGGGTATCAGTAAATGTCATGATTTTTTTCAATGTTGCAAAGTTACAAACTTCATGTTGTTTTTTAATTTACATTTGAAACACAATTTTGAATATGGAAAATCTACATCAGACTTTAGAAAAAGAAGGCTATAAAAAAATTAAATTTAAAGTTTCCAAAACACAACATTTATATATAAAAGCTACAATAAATGGTGTTTCTGGAAATTTTATTTTAGATACCGGAGCAAGCAATAGCTGTATGGGATTTGACAATGTAGATACTTTTCATCTAAATCCTAGCAAATCAAAAACCAAAGCTGCTGGTGCTGGTGCCACTGGAATGTTTACTCAACTTGCAAAAAACAACCATATAAAAATAGGAAGATGGCAAAACAAAGATTTTGACCTAATTATATTTGATATGTCGCATGTTAATGAAGCCTTACTTCAATACAAATCGAAACCTGTTCATGGAATTATAGGTGCCGATGTACTTTTAATTGGCAAAGCTATTATTGATTATTACAATCACTATTTGTATTTGAAATAGATTGTTTTTTCAAAGAATAGTAAGCAATAAAAGTACTTATCAACATCAAAAATCCACCTAAAACAAATGGTGCTCCAGGAAATAAAAATGGCGCTTCTTTGTGTGTAAAATAATAAAAAGAATTTGTCATCAATGGTGGTCCAACAATTGCTGAAGCACTCATTAGGCTAGACAGCGTTCCTTGAATCTCTCCTTGCTCATTAGCGGGAACTTTCCCCGAAATTACTGCTTGCATCGCTGGTCCAGCAATTCCGCCTAGACAATAAGGAATTAGAAAAACAAACATCATCCAACTTTGGGTTGCAAATGCAAACAGCAACATGCCAAACGTATAAAGTGCTAAACCTAAGTAAATACTTTTTTCATTGCCGAGCTTTGGATTTATCCATCTTATCAAAACTCCTTGAACTATTCCAACCAAAAGACCAACAACGCCAAGCGAAATTCCAACCATTTTTTCATCCCAATTGAAACGATACATAGTAAAAAAACTCCAATTACTATGCACAGCATGAGAACCTACGTATAAAAGAAAAATTGAAATAATTAACCCTATCAATGATGGATATTTTTTTAGTCGCACAAAAGCTGTAATTGGATTAGCTCTTTTCCATTCAAATGCTCTTCTGTTATCTTTTGATAACGATTCGGGAAGAATAAAATAACCGTATAAAAAATTAAGAAAACACAAGATTGCAGCTGCATAGAAAGGAACTCTAGAACCGTATTGACCAAGCAAACCTCCAACAACTGGACCAATAATAAATCCTAATCCAAATGCTGCTCCTATCATCCCAAAGTTTTTGGCTCTATTTTCTGCTGTACTTACATCTGCAATATAAGCCGAGGCTGTAGTAATACTTGCTCCAGAAACTCCTGCAATAATACGACCTACAAACAACCAAGTAATCGTGGGTGCAAATGCAAGAAGCAAATAGTCTAATGAAAAAGCAAAAAGCGATAATAAAATAATTGGTCTTCTGCCATATTTATCACTCAAATTCCCAATTAGTGGTGCAAAAATAAACTGCGTAATGGCAAAGGCAAAGGTTAGCCAACCTCCATATTTTGATGCTTCACTAATATCTCCGTGAATCAACTCGGCAATGAGTTTTGGAATTACCGGAATGATAATTCCCCAACCTGTGATGTCTATCAACATCGTAATGAAGATAAATCCAATGGCGGCTTGTTTTTTATTTTGCTTCATACCCTAAAAAATGACAAATACAAAGAAAAGAAAAATCCCAAACTCTTTTGGAATTTGGGATTTGTATTTTGAAATTTTAATCGTTATTGCTTTACAACTTTCAATGATTTTACTTTATCATTAGTATTAACTTTGACCAAATAAGTTCCTGATGGCAATGCTGAAACATCAATAGAAGTTTCATTAGCATTGACCAATTTGGTAATTACTTCTTGGCCAAGTAAATTATACATTGCTACTGTAGTAATATTTTTGTCAAATGAAAGGTTTACAATATCATTTACAGGATTTGGATACACTTTCAATTCATTTGATGTACTTAAATAATCATTATTTGCTAAACTTGTTGCCGGACAGTTGATTGCAGTAGGTACACTGCGTTGTGTATTGGTTCCATCTCCCAATTGACCTAAGTTATTACGACCCCAAACATACATTGTTCCATCGCTCTTGATAGCAGATGTTGTGGAAACACCTGCGTCGATAGTTAACCAATCGGTTGCTGTTCCAATTTGGATTGGCGTACTGCTACTTACGGTTGTGCCATTACCCAATTGCGAGTAATTATTCATTCCCCAAGCCCAAATGGTTCCGTTATTTTTTTTACCAACAGCATGTGCGCCACCAACGCCCAACTGTTGCCAATCATTCGCTGTTCCAATTTGAACTGGCGTCGTTCTGTTAGTTGCCGTTCCGTCACCTAATTGGCTGTATTGGTTATCACCCCAAGCCCAAAGTGTTCCATCGGTTTTTAGAGCATACGAACTTCCATTTCCTGCATATATTTTTGACCAGTTGGTTGCAGTACCAATTTGAACGGGTGTATTACTATCACTCAAATTACCCGTTCCCAACTGTCCTTTGTTATTGTATCCCCAAGCCCAAAGAGTACCATTGGATTTAATACCCAATGTATAATCATAACCTGCAGAAACAGTAATCCAAGTGCTAGTTCCTATTTGCGTAGGGTTAAAGTCATTTATACCTGACTGACCATATCCATTCGAACCCCAACCCCAAAGTGTTCCATTGGTTTTTATTGCCATCGTGTGGCCTGTACCAGCAGATACGTATTGCCAATTAGTACTTGTTCCGATCTGTATAGGCGACAAAACAGCGCTTCCAGAGGTTGAATTGATATTTCCAATATTTTGTCCCCAACCCCATAACGTGCCATCCGTTTTAATAGCCATACCTGTAAAAGCAGTTTGAGAAACACTTTGCCAATTATTTGAGTTGCCAATTTGTACGGGATAATTTCGGCTCGTATTGGTTCCATCTCCTATGGAGCCATTTACACTATTGCCCCAAGCCCATAATGAGCCATCCGATTTGATAGCTGTTGCGCCCAATCCAGCACAGCTTAATTGTGAAAAACAAGTGGCTGGTGCTGTGGTGAAAAATCCGCCATAAACCCAATCCGTTTGTGTGTTCCCACAAACAGAAGCTACCCACCAATGGTAATCGGTATTCGGTAGTAATCCTGTTAAATTTGCAGAAGTAGATCCTGTATTTCCGTCTATTCCGCCTACAGTTTGTGAAGTATTATACAAATACAAATACGTTGTTGGTGCTGGTGTCGCTGCAGTCCAATTTAAAGTTGCTGTTGATGATGTAATATTCGTCGATGAAAAATTAGTTGGAGGATTACAAGTAGTTGTGCTTGGTGTCATTTTTACTAAACCCAATTGTAGGGTTCCTGCCCAAATTACTCCATTGGCTTGTGTTCTCAATGCACTAAAATAATTGTCAGGCAAACCAGAATTTGAGGTGTTGTACGTTACACAGTTGGTGAAATTTTGGATACCATTTCCGTTAAAAGCGATCCATGTCTTGTTATTACTATCAACATCTAATGCATTCAATTGATAGCCTGCCAAACACGAATTATTCGTATAGTAATTACTAAAAAACGTTCCATCAATAGTGTAGGTCATAAAGCTATCGAAACCTGCAACATAAATGAGATCACCATACTCTTTTAACAATTTATCAGTGCCTTGAGCAATGAAATTAAAATCGGTGCCATTAAATTTATAAAGCACACCATTATTGGTTACCCAAATACCGTTCGCAATATCAATTTCAATGGAGTTGATATTGGTTAGTGCGTTATAAGTAGTCCAAGTAGTCCCGTTAAATCTGGTAAGTCCCGAAGTCGTTGCAATCCACAAATTGTTATTGCTATCCACATCGATTGCTATAATGGCATTATTTGGAAGTCCAGAATTAGTGGTTGTATAGTTGGTCCAAGTAGTTCCATTTAACAAAATGATTCCATTGTTTTGTGAAGCCATCCATTTTCTACCCAAACCGTCAATTTCAATTTCTAGAATGGCATTAGAAGCGATTCCAGAGTTTCCTGTATTGTACTTGGTAAAAGTGGTTCCATTAAACGTTGAAACTCCGCTGAAGGATGAAATCCATAATAATCCATTGGCATCAATCTTGACGTCGCCGACATAGTTACTACCAATTCCAGAATTAGAAGTGTTATAAATGGTATAGTTGTAGGTTTGTCCGAAGGAGATAAAACTCAACAAAATACATCCGAGTAAATAAATTTTTTTCATGTAATTTTAATTTCCAAAATTTTAATTTTGATTTGTTTTTCGGTCAAAACTAAACGGAATGAATTGCTCGAACAATTTTTGTATCGGACTATTTATAAATAATCGACAACTTAAATAAGTTGCAATCTTTTGATTTTAAGTTGTTTATTTTGTGTTTTTTAATTGGTCAATGTAATAATTAGGAGAAAGTCCGGTTTGTTTTTTAAAAACGCGCACCAGTGTATTAGCATCTTTATATCCCACTTCTTCGGCAATGGCTTGTAAGGTATATTTGCGAAAATACGTTTCGTCAACCAATTTTTGAAGTACATAATGAATACGCAATTCTTGTGTATATTCTGAAAAAGTCTTTTGCATGACCTGATTGAAGTACTGGGATAAATAAGCGGTATTGGTATTTAATTTTTTAGCAACAAAAGCCAACTTGAAATTTGGATCTAAGAAAGCTTCTTTCTGCTCTAATTTTTTTAATCCTAAAGTCAGTTTCTCAATAAGTTCATCATCAAGATTTTGTTTGGATTGTACCTCAAATGCTGAAACACTGATTTCTGATTTGTGTATCTCCGAATCTTTATGTGCTTTCAAATCTTGTATAATCTGTAAAAACCTACGCTGTTTTTCTTTTTGTTTCTTATAATAATAGAGGAAACTGAAAACTACAATTGCCAAAACAAACAAAATACCAAAAAAAACGGTTTTAAAATAATTTTTAGAGGCTATAATTTGATTGGATTCTTCTTTGATAACATTTAAATCATAATTGTGAAGAAAATTTACCGACTTATTCTTTATTCCTTCAATAGATTTAATTAATTCTAAACTTTTTTGAGCATACAAATAAGCATTTTTAGTGTCGTTTTTCTCATTATAACACTTTGTCATTATGGTATAAGCCATTAGTAAATTTTCTTTAGAAACCTTTGTAGTTTCATAGCTTTTAATGTGTTTTTTGGAATAAAAAAGTGCCGAATCTACTTGTTTTAAATGATGAAAACAATCGGCCATACCCAAATCAAACAACTGTTCTGTCCTTATATTATCTTTAATAACTGGATACATTTTTCTCTTTCTATATAACGACAATGATTTCTCATAATTTCCTGCCAAGGCTGCACTCTTTGCTTCATGCATGTAAAACAATGCTTTGGTATATTCAGGTTGAAAATTATCTTTAATCAGCATTGAGGCGGCTACATTAAAATGGTGATTTGCAGAATCCAATAAAGCTGCTTTTTTTGACTGGATATAATACATTTGATATGCTTCACCTATGATATTGTGCTTATCGGCAAATAACTTTTTATTCATTACTTTCTTTTCTCCTACACCCAATTTCAAGTGTGCTGAAGTCATTAACTCTTTCTTCAACAGAGCTATACCATTTACATAATCACCCATTGCCACTTTAATCAAGCCGTATTGTTCATTAAAACGATTGTTGGGTAATCGATTTTTATATTTTTCAAGATACAACAAGGCTGAGTCGTACTCTCCTAAATTTTTGTGGATATAGAAAAGCTTATTGACACAAATACCTATCAAGTCTTGGTACACTTTACTTGATTTGGGAATATCACTATTTTCAATTTCTTCTAAAAGTGCAATTATAAGTTTCTTGGAATGCGTAAAATCGGATTTGTTGTAAAAGTAATTGGCAACATAATATTTGCCGAAAAAACGAAACAATTCATCTTTTTCGTTGCTAATTTCTATTGCTTCAGCATACGCCTTTTCAGGATTTGAAATTAGAAGTTCTTGAATATTCCGGGTTTTCTTAATTTGAAGTTCGTTTAACTCCTGAGCAAATACGGAAGAAAAAGACAATAGTGTTATGAATTGAAGGATGATTTTATGCATGTTGAAAAGAGGAAAACTGCGGTAAAATTTAAAATACAAAAATAAATAATTACCAATAGCATTTTAATAATCATCTCTGAGAAAAGTGTTAATTTTTTTACTTCTCTTTTATGGAATTTGAACCAAATTTATTGCTATAAAAAAACCCCAAACTCTTTTGGAATTTGGGATTTAAATATAAAGGCGCCTCATCCAAGGCGGAAAAAACTATAGTTCCAATGCCTTTTTAGCATTCCCATTCATTAAATGCTCTACTGGGTTTTCTAAAGCTTCTTTAACGGCCACAAGGAAACCAACAGACTCACGACCGTCAATAATTCTGTGGTCATAAGAAAGTGCCACATACATTACTGGAGCAATAACAATTTGTCCGTTTCTAACGATTGGTCTTTCTACCACATTGTGCATTCCAAGAATTCCTGATTGTGGAGGATTAATAATTGGAGTAGATAGCATACTTCCGAAAACACCACCATTAGAAATAGTAAATGTTCCACCTGTCATTTCATCTACAGTAATTTGACCATCACGTGCACGTAATGCTAAACGCTTGATTTCAGCTTCAACTCCACGGAAGGATAATGTTTCTGCATTTCTCATTACTGGAACCATCAATCCTTTTGGTCCAGAAACTGCTACTGAAATATCGCAGAAATCATAAGAAATTTTCTCTTGACCATCAATCATTGAATTCACATCTGGGAACAATTGTAATGCTCTTGTAACCGCTTTTGTAAAGAACGACATAAATCCTAATCCTAATCCGTGTTTTTCTTTGAACGCGTCTTTGTATTCCGCTCTCAAATCATAAATCGCTGTCATGTCCACTTCGTTGAACGTTGTCAACATAGCAGTTTCATTTTTCGCAGCTACTAATCTTTCAGCTACTTTTCTACGCAACATTGATAATTTAGTGCGCTCAGAACCGCGATTTCCTCCAGTTGGAGTTCCCATTGAAGGTACTGCATTCATTGCATCTTCTTTGGTAATTCTTCCACCTTTTCCTGTTCCTACTATATCACTAGGTTGAATGTTTTTTTCGTCTAATATTTTTCTTGCTGCTGGCGAAGGCGCTTGAGCAGCATAAGTGGTTGCAGGTTGCGCAACTGGTTTTGGAGCTTCTACTTTCTTTTCTTCTACTTTTGGCGCTTCCGCAGCAGGTTTTGCTTCTGCTACTGTAGCCGAACCGCTAGGTTTTGCTGCCGATGTATCGATTAAACAAACTACTGCACCAACGGCAACCGCATCACCTTCAGAGGCTTTTAGAGTTATTATTCCACTTGCTTCTGCTGGTAATTCTAGTGTTGCTTTATCTGAATCAACTTCAGCAATGGCTTGGTCTTTTTCAACATAATCGCCGTCTTTCACTAACCAAGTAGCAATTTCAACTTCTTTTATCGATTCGCCTGGTGAAGGCACTTTCATTTCTAAAATCATCCTTTTATAATTTTATAAGTGTGTTATTATCTAAATAAATTTTTATCAAAAACCATTCGTATCGCATCCGCATGACGTCTTCTGTCGCGTGTGTGACTTCCGGCTGCTGGAGCTGCGTAGGCTTTTAACGAAGCCAATCGCCAAGGCACCAAATCGAAATTCATCAACATATAGCCGTAAGCACCCATGTTTTTCGGTTCTTCTTGTGCCCAAACAAAATCGTCAGCATTGGGATAACTTTTTATGATGGCTTTTAATTGCTCTATTGGTAGTGGAAATAATTGCTCAATACGTACCAAAGCTACATCATTTCTCCCTAAATTTTCTCTTTCAGCTAAAATATCGTAGTAGAATTTTCCAGTTACAAAAACTACTGTTTTTACTTTTTTCTTATCAACCGAATTGTCGTCAATCGTTTCTTGGAAACTTCCTTTTGTTAACTCATCCACAGTAGAAACGCACAATGGATGACGCAATAAACTTTTTGGTGAAAACACGACCAATGGTTTACGGAATTTGGTTTTCATTTGTCTACGCAACAGGTGGAAGAAGTTGGCTGGCGTGGTACAATCGGCTACGTACATGTTGTGACGTGCGCACAATTGCAAGTAGCGTTCCATACGCGCAGACGAGTGTTCCGCACCTTGACCTTCGTAACCATGAGGCAATAATAATACAATTCCGTTTTGGTTGTTCCATTTGTCTTCGCCACACGAAATGTATTGGTCGATCATGATTTGTGCGCCATTAGAGAAATCTCCAAATTGCGCTTCCCAAATCGTTAACGCATTCGGATTGGCTAACGCATAACCGTAGTCAAAACCAAGAACACCATATTCTGAAAGGAAAGAATTAAAAATATTGAACTTCCCTTTTTTATCTTTTAATCCGTTTAACAAAATTACTTCTTCTTCGCTGTCTTCTACTTTTACTACAGCGTGACGGTGTGAAAACGTTCCTCTTTCTACATCTTGTCCTGAAACACGAATATCGTAACCTTCTGTCAAAAGCGAACCATAAGCCAAGGTTTCGGCCGTTCCCCAATCGATCGCATTGTTGTCGTACATTGTTTTTCTATCCGAAACAATCTTCGAAATTTTGCTGATGAATTTTTTGTCTGAAGGTAAAGTCGAAACCGTTTCAATAATCTGATCGAGTTTTTTGCGGTCGAATTTGGTGTCGACTTTTTTCAACATTTCATCATCCGAAACTTGCTCAAAACCTTTCCATTCATCTTGCATAAATGGCTTTATTATTGTCAAATTCTTTTTGCGCGAAGCTTGAAGATTTTCGTCGAGTTTGTCTTTGTATTCGTTTTCTATTTTGGTGATATACGCTGCGTCAACTATTCCGTCTGTAATTAATTTTTCAGCGTAAATGTCTCTTGGATTGCGGTGTTTCGCAATGATTTTGTACAAAACGGGTTGTGTAAAACGAGGTTCATCACCTTCGTTGTGACCGTATTTTCTATAGCCTAACAAATCGATGAACACATCACGACCAAATTGCATACGGAAATCTAAAGCAAACAACATAGCGTGAACTACGGCTTCAGTATCATCAGCGTTTACGTGTAAAACTGGTGATAAAGTAACTTTTGCCACATCAGTACAATAGGTTGATGAACGTGCATCAAGATAATTTGTAGTAAATCCAACTTGGTTGTTAATCACAATATGGATTGTTCCACCTGTTTTATAACCATCCAATTGCGACATTTGTATTATTTCATAAACAATTCCTTGTCCTGCTACTGCTGCATCACCATGAACGGCAATTGGCAATACTTTAGAAAAATCGTCTGGGAAATATTTGTCTTGTTTAGCTCTAGCAATTCCTTCAATTACAGCTCCAACAGTTTCCAAATGTGATGGATTTGGCGCTAAATTGATGTTGATTTTTTTACCAGAATTTGTTTTTCTTTCAGATGTTAATCCTAAGTGGTATTTAACATCTCCATCAAAATATTCTTTGTCGTAATCTTTTCCGTCAAACTCTGAGAAAATATCTTGTGTAGGCTTTCCAAAAATATTTGCTAAAACATTCAATCTTCCTCTGTGCGCCATTCCCATTACAAAATGTTCAACACCTTTTTCTGCAGCAGCTTCAATAACTGCATCCAAACCTGGAATTAAACTCTCTCCACCTTCGAGTGAAAAACGTTTTTGTCCTACATATTTTGTATGTAAAAAGTTTTCAAAAGAAACTGCTTCATTCAATTTACCAAGTATGTGCTTTTTTTGATTAGCATCAAAATTTGGCAAATTATCATTTACATTCAATTTATCATGTATCCATTGAATAACTTCCGGTTTGCGCATGTACATGTACTCAATACCTATATGCTTGCAGTACACATTTTTTAGATGAGCAATTATATCTTTTAGTGTTGATGGTTGATGCCCTAAAATTTTTGCAGCATCAAAAACAGTGTCTAAATCGGCGCTAGATAACCCAAAATTTTCAATGTCTAAGTTAGGTGTATAAACCCTTCTTTCTCTAACAGGATTTGTTTCGGTGAACAAATGACCTCTAGTTCTGTAAGCATCAATTAATTTTAGAACATTAAATTCTTTTTGAAGCTTCTCTGAACCTTGAGAATTATCAGTTGAAATATAGGTTACTAATTGTTCGCCTAGAGATTGATCACTGTAGTTTTCTATTGCAAAATCGAACCCTTGAAAAAAAGCTCTCCAACTTGGCTCAACGCTATCAGGATTTGTTGTGTATTGTTCATATAAATCAGCAAAAAACTGAGTGTGTGCTGCGTTTAAAAAGGAAAACCTATCCATATTTTTTTATAAACTATTCTTGTAGTTAGAAAATTATTTGCAAAAGTATGACTTTTGTAACAATCTTTCAATGTTTTTAGTACATTTATAACGTTAAATAAGTATATATAAGGTTTCTTATTATTGAATTATGAAAATAAATAAAATTGCATTTGTTGTTACTTTCTGTTTTACTGTTATCAATGTATGTTTTTCTCAAAGCAGTAATCCAGAAAAACCTGTTAGTAATTTTTGGAGTAATGTTCAATTTGGAGGTGGAATTGGTTTAGGGATTGGAAATGGTTATACAGATATTACTCTTGCTCCAAGTGCTATTTACAATTTTAATGAACATTTTTCTTTAGGAACTGGGTTACAGTATAGTTTATTAAAACAAAAAGGATTATATACATCAAATATATTTGGTGCTAGCCTAATTGGATTATACAATCCAATAGAAGAAATACAACTGTCTGTTGAGCTAGAAGAAATGAATGTTAACAACAAATATCAACAGATTGGCTCCAATTATAAAGAAAGTTTTTGGAACACTGGTTTATTCCTTGGTGCTGGTTACAGAATGGACAATATAACTATTGGAGCACGATATAACCTGCTGTTTGACAAAGACAAAAATATTTATGGAGATGCTTTGATGCCGTTTGTGAGAATTTATTTTTAATATCTATTACGAAACCAAACCTTCATCCATTCTCTTTTTAAGACAAGAAAAGTGATTTGTTCAGAAAGTTCTACAGTATCGCTGCCATCAAGTTGTTTTAGGTTTTCTTCGGGAACATCTATGATGTAGAGCAAATTCAATAATTCGGCATACTTATTTTGAATAAGTCTATAAATTTTTTCGTGAAGTTGAATTTTTAGTTCATTAGGGTTTGTGCTAGATGGAAAGTCAATGCCTTCATTAGCCAGATTGAAATCCTTATTGATTTGCTCTATAAGTTTCGAATATAAATTTTCTCTTTCAGCTTCTGAAAGTAAATTATCGGTAGAAATTGGTGGTTTAAAACTAGACATTTCTACTCATTAATTTTTCTCCAAATGCTTTCAAAACTGCTTTTTTGCTGTCTTTTATATCCATTTTTTCGAGTGTTTCAAAGGCTTTGAGTGTAAATTTTTCTATGGCATTTTTAGTTTCTTGACTTGCACCAGTATTATTGAAAATTTCTTTTACTGAATTTATTTTCTCCGTATTATCATTTGGTTGAATAGAAAACAAATGCAGCAATTGTTCTTTTTCTTCTGGCTTTGCAAATTCCATAGCCTTTAGATACAAATAGGTCTTTTTGTTTTCAATGATGTCGCCACCAACTTGTTTCCCAAATGTTTCAGGATTACCAAATGCATCCAAATAATCATCTTGAAGCTGGAATGCTATGCCTAAATTTAACCCAAAATCATAAATAAGATTTTTGTTTTCTTCTGATGTTTGAGCTACAATTGCACCCATTTTCATTGATGCACCAACCAAAACCGCTGTTTTATACTCAATCATTTTTAGATATTCAGGAATCGTTACGTCTTCTCTAGTTTCAAAATCAACATCATATTGTTGTCCTTCGCAAACTTCAAGTGCTGTTTTGCTGAATAATTTGGCTAACTCTTGAAAAATATTGGGTTCATATTGTTCAAAATATTGATAGGCTAAAATCAGCATGGCATCACCAGAAAGAATTCCTGTGTTGATATTCCATTTTTCATGAACAGTTTCATTACCTCTTCGCAATGGTGCATCGTCCATAATATCATCATGAATTAATGAAAAATTATGAAAAACCTCAACAGCAGTTGCTGCAGCTAATGATTTTTTGCAATCAGCGTCAAAAACTTCTGTAGCCATCAATGTAAGCACAGGTCTCATTCGTTTTCCTCCTAACGATAGAATGTATTTAATTGGTTCATAAAGATTTGCAGGTTCTTCATTAACAATTAAAGTATTGAAATAGTTGGATATAATTTCTTGATAATATGAAAGAGGTTGCATTTTCAAATTTTTTGGCTAATGTAACTCTATTTAAACATTTATTCAAATGTTAAAAAAATGTAAATACTTTGGAAACTATTTTGGTATTAAAAGTTTCCATTTTATATTTGCACACGAAATTTAGAATGCAATGAGAGTTGTAAAAGTTAATTTTCCAGAAAAATCTATTCTTTCAAACGAGCAATTTGATTATTTTGATTGTTATCAAGGAAAATTAATTAATACTGAAAATATATCTGTTGTTGATGTTTGCAAGTCGTTTTTTTCAACTGCTCCTAATTGGGTTGATAAATTGTTTTATTTGAGGAACAGGGTAGTTAGTTTATTTGGATTAAAAGTACCTAAAAGTGAAAAAGACAAAACAGCCATTCTTGCAGAATTTAAAGGTGAAGAAGGCGAACAATTAGGATTGTTTAAAGTCCTAGAAAGAAGAGAAAATGAAATTGTTTTGGGTGAAAATGATAAGCACTTAAATTTTAAAGTGTCTATTCTTTTGGATAAATTAGAAACAAATAGTAAATCGATAACTATCTCAACAATAGTTGTTTTTAATAATTGGTTTGGGAAATTGTATTTCCTACCTGTAAAACCATTTCATAAATTAATAGTTCCCATAATGTTAAAATCAATTTTAAAAGATTTAGAGAAAAATAATGAAAGATAAAATTATTGCAAGAGCTACAGATATGTTTTTGAAACTTGGTTTCAAGAGCGTAACTATGGACGATATTGCTTGTGATATGTGTATTTCTAAAAAAACAATTTACAAATATTTTAGTAACAAGGAACAATTAATAGAACAAGGAACTGAAATTGTTCACCAAAACATTCATCGATTGATGGATGAAGTGGTTTCGAAAAATTTTAATGCTATAGAGGAGAATTTTGAAATGAGAAAAATGTTCAAAGAAATGTTTCAATCTTTTGATCATTCGCCTGCCTATCAATTAAAAAAACATTATCCTGAAATTTATGAAAAAATGATGAGAAACGAAATTGAAGATTGTCACTCCATGTTTTCTCAAAATATTGTAAAAGGAATTGAACAAGGATTATATCGTCCTGAAATTGATATAGAAGCAGCCACAAAATTCTATTATACACTTATTTTTTCCATAAACGAAAATACTTTGCTAGAACGTGATGCCTATATCCTTGAAGGAAAAGCACTTGAATACCATACTCGTGCTTTGGCAACTCCAAAAGGAATAGAAGAACTTGAAAAACAATTACTTAAATTTAATATATAATCATCAATGAAAAACAAATTAATACTAACCCTTTTACTGTTTGTGAGCATAATCCATGCTCAGGAACAAAAGCAAAGCTATAGTTTCAGCCTTCAACAAGCTCTAGAACATGCCTTGAAAAACAACTACTCCATCATCAATGCTGATAGAGATATTGAAGCTGCTAAAAAGAAAAAATGGGAAACCACAACTATTGGTTTGCCACATATTGAAGGAAACGTTAACTATCTTAACAATTTCAAAATTCAGCAAAATCAATTCACCGTAAATGGACAAACTAGTACATTAGAATTTGGAAACTACAATTCAATGGATGCAAGTTTAAAATTGAGCCAATTAATTTTCGACGGCTCATATCTTGTTGGTTTGCAGTCTGCTAGAACTTATTTGAAGATTTCTGAAAACGCTAAAGTCAAAACTAACCAAGAGATTAGAGAAATTGTTATCAATTCCTATGGCAACGTCCTTTTAGCCGATGAAAGCATAGGTATTCTAGAAAAAAATAAAACGATACTCGAAAAAACAGTTTTTGAAACTCAACAAACTTACAACAATGGGTTGATTGAAGAAGAAAATGTAGAGCAGTTTCAAATAACACTTGCATCGGTAAAAAGTTCGCTAGAAAATGTGAAGCGTCAAAAGAAAATTGCACTCAATATGCTCAAACTGGTTTTAGGAATTGAACTTGAAGAACAATTGACGCTTACTGACAATCTGAATTCATTGGCACAAAACAATGTTGATTTAGCCATTTTGAAAGAAGAGTTTAAAGTTGAAAACAATATTGATTATCAAATAGGTAAAAATGTAGAAGAGAGCAACAGATTGTTATTAAAATTAGAAAAAAGCAAAGCTTTGCCTTCGCTTGGAGCATCGGTAAACTTTGGTTCAAATACTTTTGGTAGCCGTTTTACAATGTTCAATGGTGATCAAAGATGGTACAATTATTCTAATTTAGGTATTGGGTTAAATGTTCCTATTTTTAGTAGCTTAGGAAGAAGCGCAAGAACTCAACAAGCGAAAATAGCTTTGGAACAATCAAAAACAGAGTTGAAAGAAACTGAACAAAAATTGAAACTTCAATTTGAAAAGTCTAAAAGCGATTACGAATACAGCATAGAACAACTTAGTACATCAAAAAGCAATTTAAATCTTGCCGAGAGAATAGAAGGAAAACAAGAAATCAAATTTAAAGAAGGTCTTTCTTCTAGTTTCGATTTAACAAAAGCTCAAGAACAACTCTATGATGCACAACAAAAATACCTTCAATCGCTACTCGATGTAATAAATAAAAGAGCTTCGCTCGAAAAATTAACAAATAAGAACTAACCATATCTCATTGAAAATGAAAAAAATACTAATCGTTACAACAGCATTCATTCTGTTTTCGTGTTCAAATGCATCCAAAACAGAAAACATTGATGATTTAATAAATTCAAAAAATGTTAAAGCATTAACTGAAAAAAAAGCTTCACTTCAAACAGAAATTGCAAAAATTGAAGAAGCATTAGCAAAACTTGATAACAAAAAAGACGAAGCATTAGTTTCTGTTATTACGCTCAAAGACACACTGTTCAACCACTATCTTGAAATTCAAGGAAATGTAGATACAAAAGAGAACATTCTTATACAACCTGAGTTTAGTGGAACATTAACCTCTTTGACAGTAAAAGCAGGTCAAAAAGTTTCTAAAGGTCAAATTCTAGGTCGAGTTGATGATGCTGGATTGAGTCAACAATTGGCAAGTTTAGAAAATCAATATGCATTGGCAAAAACAACTTTTGAAAGACAAAAAAATCTTTGGGACAAAAAAATTGGGTCTGAAATTCAGTTTCTAAACGCACAAACTCAAATGGTTTCTGCTCAAAAAGCAGTTGCACAAATGAGAGCTCAACTGGCAAAAACAGTTATTCGTGCGCCTTTTACTGGAACAATTGATGAAGTTTTTGTAGAGAAAGGTCAAGTTGTTGCGCCAAGCCAACAAGGATTAATGCGAATTGTGAATTTGAACAATATGTACGTTTCTACAACTGTTCCTGAAACATATATTGGAAAACTTAAAGTTGGGACAGAAGTTGATGTTTATTTGGCTGCTTTGGGTAAAAATTACAAAGGAAAAGTACGTCAAGTTGGTAATTTCATTAACCCTAACAATCGTAGTTTCGGAATTGAAGTTAGTGTGCCAAATCCGGAAAATTTACTTCGTCCAAATCAAGTAGCCAAGCTAAAAATCATTGATTACATCAATAAAAATGCTGTCGTGGTTCCAACAAATGTGGTTCAAGAAGATGCTGCTGGAGACAAATTTGTTTTTGTGGTTAATGGAAGCAATGGCAAAACTGGCATTGCTAAAAAAGCAATTGTTAGCGTTGGAAAATCATCAGACAATGTAACTGAAATTCTGAGTGGATTATCAGCTAATGATATTATTGTTACCGAAGGAGTGAATACAATTTCTGAAGGCATGAAGTTGAATTTCTAAAATATAATTGTTTCAAGTTTCAGGTTTCAGGTTGTTTCTAAAACGCCGAAACCTTAAACTTGAAACCTTAAACAAAAAATATGTCACATCAAAATAAAGAATTTAGCATATCGAGTTGGGCTATAGAAAACAGAATTACTGTTTATATTTTCACCGCTCTAATAGTAATTACAGGCTTGATTGCATATGTAACAATGCCTCGCGAAGATTTTCCCGAAATTATAGAAAACAAAGTATATATATCTTCTATATTCCCTGGAAACTCTGCCGAAGATGTAGAAAAATTAATTATCAAACCACTTGAAAAAGAAATAAAAAACATCAGTGGTGTTGATAAAATAACCGCTAGCTCGTTTCAAGATTATGGAATGATTATAGTAGAATTTGCCGATAAAGTTGGTATTGAAGAAGCCAAAACAAAAATCAAAGATAAAGTTGACATTGTTAAAGCTGATAACGATTGGCCAAATCTTGATAATGGTAGTAAAGTAGATCCAAGTGTTTTTGAGTTAAACATTTCCGAAGAAGTCCCAATTTTGAACATCAACCTCAAAGGAGATTACACTACGCAACAATTGAAAAAATATGGAGAAAAACTTCAAGATGATATTGAAGAAATTCCCGAAGTGAAAAAAGTTGATATCTTAGGTGTAGATGATAAAGAAGTTGAAATCGCTGTAGATATTTTCAAAATGACTGCTGCTCAAGTTTCTTTTGATGATATTCAAAATGCTGTGAAGTATGAAAACATGACACTTTCTGGAGGTAACTTAGTTTCTCAAGGTTCTAGAAACAACATCAGAATTGTTGGTGAGATAAAAGACCCGAAAGAATTGGAAAATGTTATTGTAAAACACAATGGCGGAACAGTTTATCTAAAAGATATTGCAACTATTTCTTTCAAAGAAAAAGAAAAAACAACTTATGCTCGCGAAAGCAAAAAAGAAGTTGTAATGCTTAATGTAAAAAAACGTTCTGGGCAAAATATGATTTCTGCTATTGAGCAAGTAAAAGAAAAAATCAAAGAAGCTCAAGAAAATTATTTACCTAAAAACCTCAACATTGAATTGACTAATGACCAATCATCTCGAGTTGAACATCAAGTAGATGAATTATCAAACCACATTATTTTCGGTATTGTACTGGTAATGATTGTTTTAATGTTTACCATGGGATTGAGAAATTCACTTTTTGTTGGAGCAGCAATTCCATTATCGATGATGATTGCATTTACTCTACTTGCAGCATTTGGAAAAACACTAAATACCATGGTTCTTTTTGGTCTGGTTATGGGATTGGGTCTTTTGGTAGATGATGGTATAGTTGTGGTTGACAATGTTTTTGCCAATATGAAAAAAGGAATGTCGCGAATACAAGCTTCAAAAATAGGTATTGGTGAAATAGCTTGGCCAGTAATTTCATCAACTGCAACAACCTTGATGGCTTTCTTGCCTTTTGCGCTTTGGCCAGGAACTATGGGTAAATTCATGATTTATTTTCCAATAACACTAACCGTAACATTGACCGCTTCACTATTTGTTGCCATGGTTATCAATGCCGCAATGACTGGTGGTTCTATGGATATTGAGGACAAAAACATCTCTAAAAAATCTATAAAAAGATATACAATTATTTTTACGGTAGTTGGAGTATTTTTTGCTGTTCTTGGTAACTCTCATGTGTATGACAATAAACTATTGAGAGGAATTGGGCATTTGGCAATCATTTCATTAGTTTTAATGTGGTTATATAGAATAAAATTATACCAGTGGACACAAGATTTTCAGCACAGTTTTTTCCCTAGACTTGAAGAAAAATACAAAGTGTTTTTGGCAAAAATCTTAACAGGAAGCAATGCTTGGAAATCATTAGTTGGTATTATCGGAATGCTATTCCTTTCATTTATTTTGCTTGGAATTTTCCCAAGAAAAGTATTGTTCTTTCCAGAAAACATTCCAAATCAAGTAATTGCTTACATAGAATATCCTCAAGGTACAGATATTGAAAAAACAAACAAAGCAACACTTTTTGTAGAAAACCAAATTCTCGATATAATGAAAAAATATATCGATCCTAAATCGAAAGAAAATTATTTGGCAGAAAGTATTGTTTCTCAAGTAGGTGTTGGTGCTGGAAATCCAAATGTAGATGCTGGTTCGGCAAACGAAACTCCTTTCAAAGGGAAAGTTACGGTTAATTTTTCTGAATTCAAATTCCGTAGAGGCGTTAAAACTGAAGAAATTCTTGAAGAGATTCGTTCAAAAGTAAAAGGCATTGCTGGAGCAAAAGTTACAGTAGAAAAAGATGCAAATGGTCCACCGGCTGGATATCCAATCAGCGTTCAGCTAACAGGTTCAGATTATGATCAAATGCTAAAAGAAGCTGATAAAATGATTTCTTATATTAACTCAAAAAATATTCCAGGTATTGAAAGACTAAATGTTGATGTTAACAAAGAAAGTCCTGAACTAGAAGTAAAAGTTGACCGTGTAAATGCTGGAAGTCTTGGTGTTTCAACTGGACAATTGGGTTATAATTTGCGTCGTTCAGTATATGGTCAAGAAATTTCTACCTATAAAGAAGGAGATGACGATTACAACATAGTAGTTAGAATGCAAGAAGATCAGCGTAAAAATGAAAATGTTCTTTTCAATCAGTCGTTGACTTTTAGAAATCAAGCAAATGGGCAAATGATGCAAGTTCCAATTTCGGCTGTATCTAACACAGAAAAAACAACTACTTATAACCAAATAAAACGTAAAAATTACAAACGAATAATGACTATTTATTCCAATGTTTTAACTGGTTATAACGGGGATGAAATTACAAAACAAATTCAAACTGAACTGAAATCATACAAGTTGCCAAAAGGCATTTCCTACTCTTTCTCTGGTGTACAAGAAGAACAAGGTAAAAACCAAAGCTTCTTGATGTATGCATTATTCTTAGCAATGGCAGGAATAACACTAATCATTGTTTTACAGTTCAACTCTGTTTCAAAAACTATAGTAATTTTATTCACAGTGCTCCTAAGTTTTAGTGGTGTGTTCTATGGATATGTCATAGCAAATATGGACTTTGTGATATTAATGACCATGATGGGTATTATTTCACTTGCTGGTATTGTAGTGAAGAATGGTATTGTATTAATGGACTTCTTTGTATTACTACTTGACAAAAAAGTGGCTGAAAAAGGTGTTGAAAGTCATGATGATTTAAGTCTGGATGAAATCAAAGAAATTATTATCGAAAGTGGTAAATCTCGTTTGCGTCCAGTACTTTTAACTGCTCTAACAGCTGTACTTGGATTAATTCCTCTAGCAATAGGTTTAAACTTTGACTTTTTTGGACTAGTTACTGACTTCAATCCGCATTTATATATGGGTGGTGATAATGTAATTTTCTGGTCACCACTTGCATGGACAATTATTTTTGGATTGACCTATGCCACAGTTTTAACATTAGTGATGGTGCCAGTAATGTTCTTCTTAGTGAAAAGAGTTAAATATTGGTTGAGAGACCGAAGAGAAAAAAGAGAAGCTCTCGAAGCATAACAAAAAAAGGAACTCAAAATTGAGTTCCTTTTTTTTATTTATTGGGTTGTTAGTTTCTGTTGACTAATCCTTCTTGTTTCCAGTTTTTCACTGATTTGATTTGACTAGAAGAATAATCTACTTCTGCTAAAGTTTCATTATTCCAAAAAAACCATTTCCCAGTTTTTTCTCCATCTTTATATTCGCCAGAAGATTTTTTATTTCCACTTTCATCAAATGAAGTCCAAACTCCATCTAGTTTACCATCTTTGAAATATCCTTGTTGTTGAACTTTACCATTATCATAATAGTATGTAGCTTTTACAAGATTTCCTTCTTGTTCCAAAAATGGTTTTTTAGATTGAGAAAATACCATTCCTGAAGCCATCAAAATTCCTAAAATCATTATCTTTTTCATAGTTGTAGGTTTAATTTGTTCATAATTACATAACAAATTTATTATTTATTTTACAATAAAAAAACTTTTACTTAACAATTTGGTAACATTGAGTGAAAATTTAACATTGGAAAAACTCATTTTAAACAAAAAAGCCTCGCTGTGCGAGGCTTTTGGTCTATTTTCTTAGTCTATTATGATTTCAATAAATTATTAAGTTGTTCTTCTAATTTTGGGTTAGAAGGTCTAGCCGCATCAGCATCAATAACATTTCCTTTAGGATCAATAAGAATAAACCTAGGTATCGACATTATCCCAAATGCTGTTATAAACGAAGAATTCCAATTTTTGTCAGCAAAAAGTTGAATTCCACCAAGTTCTTTTTCTTTTACAAAATTTTTCCATTTGTCATGATCTTTTTCTACATCTACAGAAATGCTAACAAACTCTATGTTTTTACCATGAAACTTTTCTTCTATTTTTTTTAGAAAAGGAATTTCTGCTCTACATGGTCCGCACCAAGTAGCCCAAACATCAATGTAAACATACTTACCTTTCAAACTTTCCAAAGATGTCGTTCCTCCTTTAGCATTTTCATAATCAAAATTTGGCGCAACAGAATTATTTAACTTCTTATTCCCCATTATTTGATTATGATATTGAAACAATCCCATGTTTTTCATAGTAAGATTGTTTTTATAGCTAGTTACAAAAGCTTCACCTAAACCAGCTTTATTTAATCTTTCTAAGTCAGCTTCTTTCATTTTTTCGAATGCAACTTTGAATTCCGCTTCATCTTTTGAAAGTAACTCTTCATAATTGAATTTAGAATCCTCTAATGTTTCATTAGCCAAAAAATTGTTTTCTTTTTCTCCTTTGCCTTTAAACTTTAAAGTTTCAT
Organism: Flavobacterium lutivivi; assembly: GCF_014642275.1. Taxonomy (GTDB): domain Bacteria; phylum Bacteroidota; class Bacteroidia; order Flavobacteriales; family Flavobacteriaceae; genus Flavobacterium; species Flavobacterium lutivivi. The sequence goes on along the minus strand of NZ_BMIM01000003.1, from coordinate 18,018 downwards.
CAAAATGCTGCGCATCCATAGTTAAACTTAAATCAAACCCATTCTTCAGATACAATTGGGCATATTCTACCCCATCATATAGTTGATACATTCCTTCGTTTACCTCGAATGTAGATTTGAATTTACCTTTGTCGTCAGCTTTTATCTCCTGTACAATTGTTTTTCCATTTTTGATAAAAAGAACATCTCCATTTCTATTGGCTATATCTGCCGAAAATGTCATAGTGTTTTGAGCAGTTGTGTATAGCCCAATAAAAAGAGTGGCGAAAAAAATTAATTGTCTTTTCATGATTTATTATTTATGAGTTCAAATTTATATTTTTTCAATTAATATTTCCCTTAATTAACAAAAACTTGTATTGAGTTTTATTTATTGTTTTTGATTTAAGTTTTTTACTTTTGCACCCAAGATTAAAGTCACGAAGCTTTAGCAAAATAGATAAAGCATTTTTTGAAATAAAATTTTTTCCAATGTATAGAAGTCATAATTGCGGCGAATTAAACGCTAACCATATCAATAAAGAAGTAACTCTTGCGGGTTGGGTTCAAAAATCAAGAGATAAAGGATTCATGATTTGGGTAGATTTGCGCGATAGATATGGAATTACGCAATTAATTTTTGATGAGAGTAGAACTGAAAAATCTGTTTTTGAATTAGCAAAAACTCTCGGTCGTGAATTCGTTGTTCAAGTAAAAGGAACTGTTATTGAACGTGAGTCTAAAAATAATAATATTCCAACTGGTGAAATTGAAATTCTTGTTAGCGAATTAACTATTCTAAACGCAGCTATTTTACCTCCTTTTACTATTGAAGATGAAACCGATGGTGGCGAAGACATCCGAATGAAATACCGTTATCTTGATATTCGTAGAAATCCTGTAAAAAATGCTTTGCTTTTTCGTCATAATGTGGCAATGCATGTTAGAAATTATCTTTCAAATCAAGGCTTTTGCGAAATTGAAACACCATATTTGATTAAATCAACTCCAGAAGGCGCAAGAGATTTCGTTGTTCCAAGTAGAATGAACGAAGGTCAATTTTATGCTTTGCCACAATCGCCACAAACTTTCAAGCAATTACTGATGGTTGGCGGAATGGATAAATATTTTCAAATTGTAAAATGTTTCCGTGACGAAGATTTGCGTGCCGACAGACAACCTGAGTTTACACAAATCGATTGCGAAATGGCATTTGTGGAACAAGAAGATATTTTGAATGTATTTGAAGGATTAACACGTCATTTACTTAAAGAAATAAAAGGTATTGAAGTAGATAAATTCCCAAGAATTACCTACGATTATGCTATGAAAACCTACGGAAATGACAAACCAGATATTCGTTTTGACATGAAATTTGGTGAGTTAAATGAAGTAGCGCAACACAAAGATTTTCCTGTGTTCAACTCGGCTGAATTAGTCGTTGGAATTGCTGCTCCGAATTGTGCATCTTATACTCGTAAAGAAATTGACGCTTTAATTGATTGGGTAAAACGTCCACAAGTTGGTGCTTCGGGTATGGTGTATGTAAAATGTGAAGCCGACGGAACTTACAAATCATCGGTAGATAAATTTTACGATCAAGATGATTTAGCAAAATGGGCAGAAATTACTGGCGCCAAAGCGGGTGATATGATTTTTATTCTTTCTGGAAAAGCTGACAAAACAAGAACACAACTATCAGCACTCAGAATGGAACTTGCAACACGTTTAGGTTTGAGAAATCCATCTGAATTTGCACCTTTATGGGTTGTAGATTTTCCTCTGTTAGAATTTGATGAAGAAAGCAACCGTTATCATGCTATGCATCATCCATTCACTTCTCCAAAACCTGAAGATTTCGAATTATTAGAAACAAATCCAGGAAAAGTAAGAGCAAATGCCTATGATATGGTATTGAACGGAAATGAAATTGGTGGTGGTTCAATAAGAATTCATGATAAAAATTTACAGGCAAGAATGTTCAATCTGCTCGGTTTTACTCCTGAAGAAGCTGAAAATCAGTTTGGATTTTTAATGAATGCATTTCAATATGGCGCGCCACCACACGGAGGTTTAGCTTTTGGATTGGATAGATTGGTAGCTATTCTTGGTGGTCAAGAAACTATTCGTGACTTTATTGCTTTCCCAAAAAACAATTCTGGACGCGATGTCATGATTGATGCACCATCAGTAATCGATGACAAACAATTAGAAGAATTACACATAAAATTAGACATAACTAAATAATTGTCAAATTCATAAAATTTTAAGAAGCATCAGTTGAAATATTTAAAAAGCTGATGCTTTTTTTATGAAATATTTTTAATTCTATAAACTTTTATTTGAAATATATTCTATATTTTAAATTTTTATTTAAAATAATTACAATTTTTTAACATAAAAAATATTGCTGTTAAACAAATAAAACTATCTTTGATTATTATTAACTCTTTTTATATTAAAATGCGAACAGGCACAGTAAAATTCTTCAATGAAGAAAAAGGTTACGGTTTCATTACAGATGAGGAAACTGGAAAAGACATTTTTGTTCACGCTTCTGGCGTTGAAACAAAGTCTCTAAATCAAGGAGATAAAGTTTCTTATGAAGAACAAGACGGAAAAAAAGGTAAAATAGCAGCACAAGTGGCTGTTGTCAAAGATTAAATATAGTGTATTTTTGATTACCTATAAAAGCCTTGAAAATTTCAAGGCTTTTGTTATTTATAATCGTTTTAAATAAACAGAAAAAAGGGGTTTAAAACAAACCTTTAGACTTAGTTGTTTGCGATTTCAATATTGCGATGTATATTTGTGACTGATTTAATTTTTGAGCAAATTTTTATACCATGCAATCTAATCAAATTGATTTTTTTCCAATACTAATGCAGATGTTATTAGCTGTTGGGTTTGTAGTAGGAACTATTATAATATCAGGTTTTTTAGGACCAAAACGTCATTCAAAAAACAAAGATAAAAATTTCGAATGTGGTATTGAATCCATTGGAAATGCCAGAATTCCTTTTTCGGTAAAATATTTTCTTGTTGCTATCCTTTTTGTTCTTTTTGATGTAGAAGTAATTTTCCTATATCCTTGGGCAGTAAACTTTAAGGATTTGGGTATGGATGGTATGGTTAAAATGATCATTTTTATGTCTTTACTTCTTGTTGGTTTCTTTTATATCATCAAGAAAAAAGCTCTTGAGTGGGAATAAAAAATAATTGCTATGAGTGAAACAAAAACAAATATGGTTGCTCCACCAGAAGGAGTTTCTGGGGAAGGTTTTTTTGCTACAAAGCTGAGCGATGTAGTAGGATTAGCAAGAGCAAATTCATTATGGCCTTTACCATTTGCAACTTCTTGTTGCGGTATTGAGTTTATGGCAACAATGGCCTCTCATTATGACCTTGCTAGATTTGGATCTGAACGTGTGAGTTTTTCTCCTCGTCAGGCCGATATGTTGATGGTGATGGGAACAATTTCAAAAAAAATGGCGCCAATTCTTCGTCAAGTATATGAACAAATGAGTGAACCCCGCTGGGTAATCTCTGTTGGTGCTTGTGCGTGTTCTGGTGGTGTTTTTGACACGTATTCTGTACTACAAGGAATTGACAAAGTTATTCCAGTAGATGTTTATGTGCCAGGTTGTCCACCAAGACCAGAACAAATTGTTCAAGGTGTTATGCAATTGCAAGAATTAGTTAAAAACGAATCGGTTCGAAGAAGAAATTCTCCTGAATATAAAGAACTTTTAGCATCTTATAATTTATAAAATGGCTTTAGAAAACACATTAATTCAAGAAAAACTTACTCAAAAATTTGGCAATTCAGTAACAAACTTTGCTACAATGAGAGATATTTTTACTCTTGAAGTAAATAAAGATAAAGTACACGAAGTAATTCAATTTCTTAAAGATGATGAGGAATTGAATTTTCATTTTTTAACAGATTTGGCCGGAATTCATTATCCAGACAATAATGTTGATGAACAATTTGCTTTGACTTATCAATTGCATAATTGGATAGAAAACACAAGAATTCGTATAAAAACTTTTCTAAATGGTGAAAATCCAGAAGTTCAAACGATAACAGATTTGTTTTTATGCAGTAACTGGATGGAAAGAGAAGCTTGGGATTTTTATGGAATAAAATTCACAGGACATCCACAACTTAAAAGAATTTTAAATATGGATGAAATGGTTTCTCATCCTATGAGAAAAGAATTTCCTATGGAAGATGGCGGAAGAACAGATAAAGATGATCGTTTCTTCGGTAGAACTCCAGTTAATTGTTAATATAAATAATTCAACATTATAAAATGTCAGACTTATTATTATCACCAGAGCAACGATATGCTAAAATAATTGAAGAAAAACGCAACGAAGATGGAAGCGAATTAAACGTTCTAAACTTAGGACCAACGCATCCTGCAACTCATGGTATTTTTCAAAATATTCTTCTTATGGATGGTGAACGCATTCTTGAAGCGGAACCAACTGTGGGTTACATTCATCGTGCTTTTGAAAAAATTGCTGAAAATCGTCCGTTTTACCAAATAAATGTATTGACAGATAGAATGAACTATTGTTCTTCACCTATTAATAACATGGCTTGGTGGATGACAGTTGAAAAACTTTTGAATATAGAAGTTCCAAAGCGTGCTCAATATCTTAGAGTTATTGTTATGGAATTAGCTCGAATTGCAGACCATTTAATTTGTAATTCAATCCTTGGTGTTGATACTGGAGCTTATACAGGTTTCCTTTATGTATTTCAATTCAGAGAAAAAATCTATGAAATCTATGAAGAAATTTGTGGTGCTCGTTTAACAACCAATATGGGAAGAATTGGTGGTTTTGAAAGAGAATGGTCTGACGAAGCTTTCAAAAAATTAAATACTTTCCTTGAAGAATTCCCTGTTGCTTGGAAAGAATTTGAAAACCTTTTTGAAAGAAACAGAATTTTTATAGATAGAACTGTAAATGTAGGTCCAATTTCTGCTGAAAAAGCGATGCAATATGGATTTACTGGTCCAAATCTTCGTGCTGCAGGAATTGATTATGATGTGAGAAAAGCTGCTCCATATTCTTCTTATGAAGATTTTGAATTTGATGTTCCTGTAGGAAAATCAGGAGATACTTATGATAGATTTTGTGTGCGAAATGCAGAAGTTTGGGAAAGTATCAGTATTATAAAACAAGCATTAGCAAAACTTCCAGACGGACCATATCATGCAGATGTTCCAGATTATTATCTTCCACCAAAAGAAGATGTATATCACAACATGGAAAGTTTGATTTATCATTTTAAAATAGTAATGGGCGAAGTTCCTGTTCCTGTTGAAGAAATTTATCATGCGGTCGAAGGCGGAAATGGCGAATTAGGATTTTATCTTATTTCTGATGGAAGTAGAACGCCTTACAGATTAAAAATGAGAAGACCATGTTACATCTATTATCAAGCATATCCCGAAATGATTAAAGGATCAATGCTGTCTGATGCGATTGTAATACTGTCAAGTTTAAATGTTATTGCTGGCGAATTAGACGCTTAATAAAATTATAAATGATGAATTTTAAATTATAAATTATCTAGAAATTTAAAATTTTTAATTCAAAATTTAAAATAATACAAATGGAAAGAACACATATAAAACAAGAAATTAATATAACTCCACAACTAATGGAGCGTATTAATGAATTGATAAGTCATTATCCTGCTGACAAAAAGAAATCGGCATTGTTACCTGTTTTACACGAAGTTCAAGATGCACACGATAATTGGCTGAGTATCGAATTACAAAACAAGGTAGCCGAAATTCTTGAAATCCTTCCAATAGAAGTTTATGAAGTGGTAACTTTTTACACCATGTTCAATCAAAGACCTATTGGAAAATATATGTTTGAATTTTGTCAAACATCACCTTGTTGTCAAAACGGTGTAGAAGATTTAATGGATTATACGTGTTCAAAATTAGGAGTAAATGTTGGCGAACCTACTGCAGATGGACTATTTGAAGTGCGAGGCGTAGAATGTCTTGGTGCATGCGGTTATGCTCCAATGATGCAGTTAGGTGATTTTTATAAAGAACATTTAACAAAAGAAAAAATCGATGAATTAATCGATGATTGTAAAGCTGGAAAAATAACTTTACACGATAAATAATATCATGGGAAGAAAAATATTATTAGACAAAATAAACGTTCCAGGAATTAAAACCTACGAAGTATATCGTCGTGAAGGCGGTTATGCTTCTGTAGAAAAAGCACTTAAAAAAATGACACCCGATGATGTTGTAGAAGAAGTAAAAACTTCTGGTCTTCGTGGTCGTGGTGGTGCAGGTTTTCCTGCTGGAATGAAATGGAGTTTTATTGATAAAAAATCGGGTAAACCACGTCATTTGGTTTGTAATGCAGACGAAAGTGAACCAGGAACATTCAAAGACCGATTTTTAATGGAATACATTCCACATCTTTTAATAGAAGGAATGATAGTTTCTAGTTATGCACTTGGTGCTAACCTATCCTACATATACATTCGTGGTGAATATATGTGGGTTTATAAAATATTAGAAAGAGCCATTGCTGAAGCTCGTGCAGCAGGTTGGTTAGGAAAAAATATTCTTGGAAGTGGATATGATTTAGATTTATATGTACAAATTGGTGGTGGAGCATATATCTGCGGAGAAGAAACTGCATTAATCGAAAGTTTGGAAGGAAATCGTGGAAATCCACGCTTAAAACCACCATTTCCAGCGGTTCAAGGTTTATGGCAAAACCCAACAGTTGTAAATAATGTAGAAACTATTTCGGCTGTGCCTTGGATTGTAAATAATTCTGGAGCAGATTATGCAGCAATAGGAATTGGTCGTTCAACTGGAACTAAGTTAATTTCAGCATCAGGAAATATAAAAAATCAAGGTGTTTTCGAAATTGAATTAGGTATTTCTGTTGATGAATTCATGAATTCTGATGAATATTGTGGAGGAATGCAAACCGATAGACCTTTGAAAGCTCTTGTTCCTGGAGGAAGTTCAGTGCCAATTTTGCCAGCCAATTTAATTTTTAAAACGGCAAATGGAGAAGATCGATTAATGACTTATGAAAGTCTTTCTGATGGCGGATTTGCAACAGGTTCTATGTTGGGTTCTGGCGGATTTATCGTTTATGACGACAGAGCTTGTATCGTAAGAAATACGTGGAATTTTTCTAGATTTTATCACCATGAAAGTTGCGGTCAATGTACACCTTGCCGTGAAGGAACAGGTTGGCTAGAAAAAGTGTTGTGGAGAATTGAAAACGGTCAAGGACGTGAAGAAGACATCGAATTGTTATGGAGTATTCAATCAAAAATTGAAGGAAATACAATTTGTCCACTAGGCGATGCGGCATCATGGCCAGTTGCGGCAGCAATTCGTCATTTTAGAGATGAATTCGAATACCATATTCGTTTTCCAGAAAAAGTAAAAAATAGAGATCACTTTGTTGCTGAACCTTTTGAAAAAGTAAAGCATTTGGTAGCAAAACAAACTGTATAATTCGTCTCAGGTTTCAGGTTTCAAGTTAAAAATGACTTGGAACATGAAACTTTAAACTTGAAACAAATAAAAATAATGAAAGTAACCATAGACGGTCAAGAAATTGAAGTAGAAGCAGGAACAACCATCTTGCAAGCTGCACGAAAAATTGGTGGAGAAAGTGTTCCGCCAGCGATGTGTTATTATTCAAAATTAAAAGGAACTGGTGGAAAATGCCGTTGTTGTCTAGTAGAAGTTACTAAAGGTAGCGAAGCTGATCCAAGACCAATGCCAAAACTGGTTGCATCTTGTGTTACAGGTTGTATGGACGGAATGGAAGTTTCTAGTAAATCTTCTGAAAGAGTTACTGAAGCTAGAAAAGCAGTTACAGAGTTCCTTTTGATAAATCACCCATTAGATTGTCCAGTATGTGACCAAGCTGGTGAATGTGATTTGCAAAATTTATCTTTCGAACACGGAAAAGCTCAAACGCGTTTTATAGAAGAAAAAAGAACTTTTGAACCAGAAGATATTGGTCCATATATTCAGCTACACATGAACCGTTGTATTGTTTGTCAACGATGTGTAGAAGTGGCAGACCAATTAACTGATAAACGAGTTCACGGGGTTTTAAATCGTGGTGATCACTCGCAAATTTCAACTTGTATTTCTACTGCCATAGACAATGAGTTTTCAGGAAATATGATTGATGTTTGTCCAGTTGGTGCTTTGACTGATAAAACGTTCCGTTTCAAATCGAGAGTTTGGTTCAACAAACCATTCAATGCTCACAGAGAATGTACAACTCCAGGATGTTGCGGAAAAACAACACTTTGGATGTTTGGAAACGAAATTCAAAGAGTTACTGCTAGAAAAGATGAATATCATGAAGTAGAAGATTTCATCTGCAACACTTGTCGTTTTGATAAAAAAGAAGTTTCTGATTGGGTAATTGAAGGTCCAAGAAAATTTGAGAAAGACTCTGTTATCAATCAAAATAAAAAATACAATACGACTGAAAAAGTTGTTATTGAAACCGAAAAAGCAATTCTTCAAGGTAGAGATATTGACCGTAAAAAAATTAGTATGGCTGATATTGACTACAACGAAAAAATTGATGGTAAACCATTAAAATAGAATTAAATGGATAGTGCATTTATTATAGAGAAAAGCGTATTTATAGTTGTAATTTTTGCAATTACGATGATAATGGCGATGTATTCTACTTGGGCTGAACGTAAAGTTGCTGCCTATCTTCAGGATAGAGTTGGTCCAAATCGTGCAGGTTGGGGTGGATTATTACAACCACTTGCTGATGGTATGAAACTTTTTGCTAAAGAAGAATTTTTCCCAAATACTCCTAATAGATTTCTATTTGTTGTTGGTCCAGCTATTGCCATGAGCACTGCTTTGATGACAAGTGCTGTAATCCCTTGGGGTGATAAACTGCATATTTTTGGTAGAGATGTAATTCTTCAAGCTACAGATATTGATGTTTCTATTCTCTATGTATTTGGTATAATATCGATTGGTGTTTATGGAGTTATGATTGGTGGTTGGGCTTCGAATAATAAATTTTCATTAATGAGTTCTGTTCGTGCCGCATCTCAAATGGTTTCCTATGAAGTTGCTATGGGTTTAGCAATTATTGCACTTTTGATGATGTCTGGAACATTGAGCTTGAAAGAAATTGCCGAACAACAATCAGGCTTTTGGAAAGATGGATGGTTTACATGGAATGTTTTTAGTCAACCCGTTGGTTTCTTAATATTCTTGGTTTGTGCTTTTGCTGAAACCAATAGAACACCTTTTGACTTAGCCGAGTGTGAATCGGAGTTGATTGGTGGTTATCATACTGAGTATTCTTCCATGAAAATGGGATTCTATCTTTTTGCCGAGTATGCTAATATGTTTATTTCATCAGCAATTTTGGCCGTGTTGTATTTTGGCGCTTACAATTATCCTGGTATGCAATGGATGTCGGACAACGTTGGCGTAAATGCTGCTAATATCTTAGGAATTGTAGTTTTATTTATAAAAATATGTTTCTTCATCTTCTTCTATATGTGGGTAAGATGGACAATACCTCGTTTTAGATACGATCAATTAATGCATTTGGGTTGGAAAATTTTAATTCCATTAGCAATAGTAAATATTATGGTAACTGGAGTTTGCATTCTAGTTTTTAAATAAAAAAATATGTCAACAGCTATTCAAAATATATCATTATCAGGAAAGAAAAAAGAAGTTTCCAATAAGGAAATGACTTTCTGGGAAAAGTTATATCTTATTGCTATCGTAAAAGGTTTATGGATTACCATTAAGCATTTCTTCAAAAAGAAAGCTACTATCCATTATCCTGAACAAGTTAGAGCATTTAGTCCTGTTTATCGTGGAAGACACATGTTGAAACGCGATGAGCAAGGTCGTGAAAACTGTACTGCTTGTGGTTTGTGTGCGCTTTCTTGCCCAGCAGAAGCTATCACAATGAAAGCAGCCGAGAGAAAGAAAGGTGAAGAACATTTATACCGTGAAGAAAAATATGCCGAAATCTATGAAATCAATATGCTTCGCTGTATTTTTTGTGGTTTGTGTGAAGAAGCTTGTCCTAAAGATGCAATCTATCTAACTATTTCAAAAGAACTTGTTCCTGCGCAATATGACAGAGAAGATTTCATTTTTGGTAAAGATAAATTAGTAATGCCACTTGAAATGGCTATTAAAAATACTCAACTTAAAAACGCTAACTAATGTCACCAATATTAATTACATTTTATTTTTTAGCAGCCATAACATTGGCAACAGCGTTTTTGACTATTTATAGTAAAAATCCAATTCATAGCGCTATTTATTTAATTATTTGTTTCTTTAGCATTGGTGGTCATTATTTACTTTTTAATGCACAATTTTTAGCAATAGTTCACATTATTGTTTATGCTGGAGCTATAATGGTTTTGATGCTTTTTACCATCATGCTCATGAATCTCAATAAAGAAGACGAAGTACACAAACCTAGGATTACAAGGCTTGGAGCTATAGTTGTTTTTGTGGTAATGAGCATAGTTTTGGTTACTATTTTCATCAATTCAAAAACAATCGTTGGAGAATATGATACTAGTGGTGAAGATTTTCAATCTATCAAGAAATTAGGAAATGTGCTATTAAACGAATATATGGTTCCATTTGAATATGCTTCTGTTCTATTACTTGTTGCAATGATTGGAACTGTATTATTGTCTAAAAAAGAAAAACCAGGAAAATAAAATGGGAAATATTTTAAATGAAATAGGGATAGAAAACTACATTTTCCTTTCAGTATTATTGTTCTGTATAGGAGTTTTTGGTGTGCTTTATCGTAGAAATGCCATTATAGTTTTTATGTCAATAGAAATTATGCTAAATGCTGTAAACTTATTATTTGTCGCTTTCTCTACCTATCACCAAGATGCCGAAGGACAAGTTTTTGTATTTTTCTCTATGGCAGTTGCCGCAGCTGAAGTAGCCGTTGGTTTAGCTATATTAGTTTCAGTTTTCAGAAACCTTGGCTCGATAGATATTGATAATTTGAAAAACTTAAAAGGATAATAAAAATGGAAATGAACTTGGCTATATTATTACTTTTATCTCCATTTGTTGGATTTCTTTTTAATGTTTTCTTTGGAAAAAAAGTAAGCAAAGGTTTTTCGGGAACAATTGGAACACTAACTGTAGTGGTATCTTTTTTACTGAGTGTTTGCTTTTTTGCGCAATTAAATCAAAATGGAAAAGCTTTTGAGTTTTCATTATTTGATTGGATACAAGTAGGTAATTTTAAATTAAATTTTGGAATATTACTAGATCAATTATCAATACTTTGGTTGTTATTCGTTACCGGAATTGGTTCTTTGATTCACCTGTATTCCATAAGCTATATGCACGATGATGAAAATATGCATAAGTTTTTTGCGTATTTGAATCTGTTCGTATTCTTCATGATAACATTAGTAGTTGGAAGCAATTTATTGGTAATGTTTATCGGTTGGGAAGGCGTTGGATTGTGTTCCTATTTACTAATCGGATTTTGGTATAAAAATCAAGATTATAACGATGCGGCAAAGAAAGCTTTCATCATGAATCGTGTTGGTGATTTAGGACTTTTGATAGGAATATTTATTTTGGCTATTAATTTAGATACCATAAATTTCACAGATTTGAATGCTGGTGTAGTTGCACTAAATAAAACAGGTGGAAATCAAGCTTTACAATGGGCAGCACTTTGTCTTTTCATTGGTGCAACAGGAAAGTCTGCGCAAATTCCACTCTATACTTGGTTACCAGATGCAATGGCTGGACCAACGCCAGTTTCTGCATTAATTCACGCGGCGACAATGGTTACTGCTGGTATTTTTATGGTAACTAGAATGAATTTCTTATTCGATTTAACTCCAAATGTTCAACATGTTATTGCAATTATCGGTACGATTACCGCTCTAGTTGCTGCAGCAATTGGATTATTGCAAAATGACATCAAAAAAGTATTGGCTTATTCAACCGTTTCACAATTAGGTTTGATGTTCCTAGCCTTGGGACTTGGAGCTTATAACGTTGCTGTATTTCATGTAATCACTCATGCATTTTTCAAAGCATGTTTGTTCTTGGGTTCAGGTTCAGTAATTCACGGATTGCACGGCGAACAAGACATGAGAAAAATGGGTGGTTTACGCAAAGCGATGCCCATCACATTTTGGACAATGATGATTTCAACACTAGCAATTGCTGGGATTTTCCCTTTTGCAGGTTTTTGGTCAAAAGACGAAATCTTGATGACTGCTTTTCATGAAAATAAAACCTTATGGATTGTAGCTTCTATCGCGTCTATAATGACTGCTTTTTATATGTTCAGATTAATGTATTTAACATTTTTCAGAGAGTTTAGAGGAACAGAAGAACAAAAAAATCATTTACACGAAAGCCCAAGTTTGATTACTATTCCATTAGTAATTTTGGCTGTTTTAGCAACTATTGGTGGAGCAATCAATTTACCTGGAAGCACTTGGTTAAATCATTATTTAGAGCCAATTTTAGCTGGTAAACACGAAGAACATCATCTTGGTTCTACTGAGTATATGCTAATGGGTATTGCATTAGTAGGAGCAATAATCGGTATTGTTTTGGCTTATTCAAAATATATAAAACAAGCTTTTGTGCCGAAAACAGACAATGAAATTGTTGGTTTTTCAAAAACCATTTATAACAAATTTTATGTTGATGAACTTTATACCGCAACAATTGTAAAGCCAATAAATGCTCTTTCTAATTTCTTTAGAACAACGCTTGAACCTGCATTGTCAAAAGTTGTTTTTAGTTTTGGTTCTGTAGCTTATGGATTGTCATCGCAAGGAAGAAAACTTCAAAATGGAAACATTGGTTTATATCTATTCGTATTTGTAATCGGTATATGTGCCATCATAACTTATTTATTTATAGCTCAATAATTTTCAGATAATGAATATAACTACATTATTAATACTACTTTTAGCTGGAGCAATTGTAACGCTTATATCGGGCGATAAATTAGCTTCTAGAGTAGCTTTACTATTCAGTTTAGTAGCATTTGGATTTTCATTAAATCTTTTGTTTCAATTCAATCAAGGAACAGACATTAGTTTTGTTTCCAACTGGATAGATAATCCGAAAGTAGCTTTTGCTTTAAAAGCTGATGGATTATCGATGGCAATGGTTTTATTGACTACGGCATTAACTCCGCTAATAATTTTATCATCATTTGGAAATAATTTCAATAATAGTAAGAATTTCTATGCTTTAGTATTGCTTATGTCATTTGCAATGATTGGAACATTCCTTGCTGCCGATGGTTTATTGTATTATGTTTTTTGGGAATTAGCACTAATTCCAATCTATTTTATTGCTTTAATTTGGGGTAATGGAGATGCAGAAGAACGTAAAAAAGCAGTAGTTAAATTTTTCATTTATACATTAGCTGGCTCATTATTCATGCTAGTTGGATTTGCATATTTATATTCAAAAGCAGGAAGTTTCCTTTTAGAAGATTTATACAAATTAGAACTTTCAGATAACGAACAGTTTTGGATTTTCTTTGCATTCTTTTTAGCATATGCTATCAAAATCCCAATCATTCCTTTCCATACTTGGCAAGCAAAAGTGTATCAAAAAGCACCTACTGTTGGAACAATGCTTTTATCAGGTATCATGCTAAAAATGGGACTTTATAGTGTAATCCGTTGGCAATTACCAATCGCTCCAAATGCTGCAAAAGAATATATGCCTATTCTAATTGGATTAAGTATAGCTGGCGTAGTATATGGTTCAATCGTAGCGCTTCGTCAAAAAGATTTGAAAAAATTATTAGCCTATTCATCATTGGCACACGTTGGATTAATAGCTGCAGGTTGTTACACTTTAACAGTTGACGGTTTAAACGGAGCAGTTTATCAAATGATTGCTCACGGTTTTGTAATTGTTGGATTATTCTTCGCTGCTGAAGTAATTTTTAGACGATTTGAAACTAGAAAAATTAAAGAACTTGGAGGAATTCGTTCACAAGCATCAGGTTTTACTTCTATGTTTATGATATTGGTTTTAGCATCAGTTGCTTTGCCAGGAACTTATAATTTTGTTGGAGAATTTACAGTTTTATATAGTTTAAGCCAAGTTAATCTTTGGTTTGCACTAATTGGTGGAACAACGATTATTCTTGGAGCATATTATATGTTACGAATGTTTCAACACACTATGCTTGGTGAAACTAATACAAAAGTTTTTGCAGAAGTTAGTCTTAATGAAACTATTGTATTTGTCGTAATCATTGGTTTTCTGTTGTTCTTTGGATTATATCCAAAACCAATAAACGATTTAGTAAATCCCGCAATTAAAGAAATTTTAGCAGTAATAAATAGATAATAAAATGCAAGTATTAATATCAATAGTATCATTAGGAGTTTTTTGCTTGTTGGCAGAGATTTTTAACTTAAGAAAGTTACTGGTTCCAATTACTGTAATAGGTTTGCTTGCCATTTTAGGTATTTCACTGAATCTTTGGTCTACAGATAACTCTTTGGACACACAGTTTAGTAGCATGATAGCAACAACTAAGTTTTCATCTGCTTTTTCCACACTTTTTATTTTGCTAACAATTTTTCTAATAGCTATGAGTGATGATTTTTACAAAGATCATCAAGCAAAATTTTCAGATTTTATAGCTATTAAGTTGTTCTTGCTTACAGGTGCTATTGCAATGGTTTCGTTTACCAATTTAGCAATGTTCTTCTTAGGAATAGAAGTATTATCGATTTCTGTATATATTCTTGCTGCTAGCGAAAGACTTGATGTGAAAAGTAACGAAGCCGGAATGAAATATTTCCTTCTTGGCTCTTTTGCATCGGGTTTAATTCTTTTTGGAATTTGTTTAGTATATGGAGCTACAGGATATTTTGACATGGGAGAAATATATGATTTATCTCAAGGTGTTGGTCTTCCTGTTTGGTATCCTATTGGTGTAGCGCTAATCATTATTGGAATGTTATTCAAAATTGCTGCTGCTCCTTTCCATTTTTGGGCGCCAGATGTCTATGAAGGTTCGCCAACACTTACAACTGCAACAATGAGCACACTAGTAAAAGTTGCTGCAATTGCAACTTTATATAAACTTGTAAGTGGTTTTTCTGTTGTCCTCAGTCTGAAGGTAGAGAATATTATTGTTGTAATTTCAATCCTTTCTATGACAATAGGTAACATAATGGCACTACGACAAAAGAATGTGAAAAGAATGCTTGCATTCTCAGGTATTTCTCATGCTGGATTTATGCTTATGGCATTTTTGAATATTGCAACGGCAGCAAATAATTTACTATACTACACTTTTGCTTATGCATTAGCTGGAATATCAGCGTTTGCGGTTATTATTATGGTAACGAAAAATAAGGATAACGAAAATATTGATAACTTCAATGGTTTAGGAAAGGCAAATCCTTTAATGGCAGCTGTTTTAACTGCTTCCCTTTTGTCAATGGCTGGTATCCCAATATTTTCTGGGTTTTTTGCAAAATTTATGCTTTTTAGTGATACAATGAAGGTTGGATATATAATTGTAGTTATTGCTGGTGTAATTAACTCTATAATAAGCATAGGCTACTATTTTAAACTAGTTTTAGCTATGTACACAAAAGATTTCGACAATAACGAGTACAAACCAACGAATTATTATACTTATGGTGTTGTTGCGGTTCTATCAATCGTAATAAATATCGTTATTGGAATATACCCTTCATTAGTGACTCAATTACTCAAATAAAAGGATTTTTATATTTTTTATAAGGCTGGAAATAATATTTCCAGCCTTTTTTGTTTATCAGCTTTGCTTTGTATATTTTTAGAAAAAAGTTATTATTTAAATAAACAAAAAAACCTCCACATTTCTGTGAAGGTTTTTAATTTTTTGCTCCCCCTATTGGAGAAAGTTACAAATTTGATGCGATGATTGCTTATTCAATTATTTTGAAATCAAACACATAACTATTATATTTGTTATATTAATTATATTTTGTGTATTAGTTTTAAATTTATTTTATGAAAAATTCTTCAAAAATTTTAGCAACTATAGTTGCGGTGTTTGTTTTTATGATTTTATCAGCCGCTCTTCAGGCAGGTTCAGGTCCAGGAGGAAGACCACCAGGTATTTTGGGAATTATATTTTTAGGAGGCCTAATTGCGGCAATCAGAGCAATTTGGAAAAAACCAAAAAACGACTCTTCAGATAATACTTCATTAAAAAAAGATTAGTGTGTTCATTGATTACTATGAAATACTTGAAGTTCCTTTTGATTCTTCATTAGAGGAAATAAAATTAGCTTTTAAAAAACAAGCTAAAAAGTGGCATCCTGACAGAAATATCGGAGTTGATACTAAAATCAAGATGCAAGAAATAAATGAAGCGTATTTAATATTAAAAGATAGTGAAGCTAGGGAAAGATATAATAAAGAATATCTCATTTATAAATCATTTTCAAAAAACAGAAGTAATGATAAAAGTAATTCATCAATAAATGTAGAATATGAAGTTGGAGATGAAATTTTAAAACGATGGATGAAGAATGCAAAGGAGCAAGCTGTTGAAATTGTAAAAGAAACTTTTAAAGAAATAAAAATAGGTGCAACAGCGGCTGGAAATGATATGTTAAATAAGTTCATAACATTTGCAGTAGTAGGTTTAATTTTTTCAATACTAATTAAATCTTGTAGTTAGCTATTTAAACTGTTACTACAAATAATCATAAGAATCTTTATTTTTATTATCACAACTATCACACATCGGAAAAATTCCGTCTGAAGAATACGGCTTAAGTTTTAACAATTCTCTTAATTCAAAGTTTCCGCAAATATAACAACGACTTTTCTTAAAAGGCGGAATGATTAATTTCTCAAAAAAACAATCTATATTATCAATATTAAAATACGTGTTTTCATTCCATTTATCTAATTTTAAATCTCTTACTATTGGTAAAACGGAATCATATTTTGCATCTATAATGCTGAAATTTGTATTAATTAATTTATAGTGTTTATTTATATCTTCAAGTACTCCATCAAAATAATCTAATTCTGTTCCGGATTCTTTGGAGTTAAATGATAAAATAAAATCTCTATCAACATTATTAGTAAAAAAAGAACTCTTATTTAATAGAATTTGATGAATTTTATCAGTATAAAATCTTGAAATATCTTCTACGTAACCCCCAATATTTTCTCTTTCAAATATTGAATCATAATCAAAAAAGCCATTGAAATCCTCAACCTCTAATTTTAAAAAATCAAATAAACTATCAATACCTTCTGCTAAATATAAATCAACATTATCGGCATTAACAATATTAACGAATGATGTGTAAAGGGAAACATAAGTGGAATAGAAAACATAACAATTAAAAATACCAACTTTTGTTAATTTTCTTTCTTCAATAATATGAGCTATTACAGCATCATAAACTATTTCAGAAAAAACATTGGGTGGATTAAATGTATTGTTTTTTACTTCATATTTATTTTTAGTTTGAGACAGAAATTTTTCAAAAAAATTTTCTCCACTTGATAAATGAAACTTAAATGAGTTTGATTTATTAATAATATTAAAAAAAGTATTGTTTAAATGATAATTTTCACTAAGACCATTGGGTATTGCTATGAATTTGTTCCATCTACTTAGTAAAATTATACCAGCTATTGAAATTTTTTCTGGTTTTGCAAATGTAAAGTATAATACAGAGTGTATAACCGCTAAAAAATCAGTTGAAGATGGTTTAACTTTTAATCTATTTGTTTCTTTTAAAAAATTATTTATCTTTTCAGAAGATTGAATCTTTTCTGCAATTTTCTGAAATTCAATTTGCCCAAATGATTTAATGTAATATTCACAATAATCATTTAAAAGTTCCTCATATGATACATTTTCATATATTTTTTCCATAATTATTTGTATTAAATTGTTTATTTCATTTAAGAAATCTAATTG
>NZ_BMIM01000002.1 GCF_014642275.1 Flavobacterium lutivivi | reverse complement strand
ATTAAACCTTCAAATTTTTCTTTTTACTTTTTTTTCAAAAAAATTATCTTTTTAAAAAATTACTTTCTAGCATAACTTATTAATAGGTCATTAATTTATTTATACATTGAAATTAATTACTTCTTCTAATTATAAAATATTACCTCTACTTTATCAATTTATAAATCAATAACTTATTAATACTTTTACTAATTAATATAGTGCTATATTGGGGTTATTAGGCTTAATTCGCTCTAATGTGTTACGGCTCCGCAACCATTCCTAAATTATCCCCATTCAACGTATAAGTTGAACTCCCTGAAAAATCATTGGCTAATAGTTTTGCTTGTTCTATAACCGTCTCTGTTGCCTTCAACTCCATATCCGGAGGATAACCGTGCTTACGAAGTATTTTCTTAACAGCAATTCTCATTTTGGCTTGCACATTTTCTCGTACCGTCCAATCAATAGATGTATTTCTTCTTACTGTATCAACTAATTCACGTGCTATATGCCTAAGGATATCATCTCCCAATACCGCTACTGAACTATCATTAACTTCCAAGGCTGAATAGAAGGCATACTCTCTAAAATCAAGTCCTAAATCTTCTCCTCGTCTATCAGCTTCTTTAATCTCTTTGGCAAGACGTATCATCTCATCTATAACCTGTGCGGAGGTAATTAAATTGTTTTGATAATTCTTTACGGAACTATCCAACATCTCCGAGAATTTTTTGGCTTGTACCAAATTAACTTTGGTTCTTGTTTTAATCTCTCCTTTCAACAATTTCTTCAATAATTCTAAAGCCAAATTTTTATGGGTCATTCCCTTAACCTCTGCCAAGAATTCATCTGAAAGTATTGAAATATCAGGTTTTTTTATTCCGGCCGCATCAAAAATATCAATCACTTCATCGGATACTATGGCATCAGATAATATTTGTTTAATTGCGGTGTCTATCTCCTCATCTGTCTTGCCTCTTTCACTTTGGGTAACCTTTACAATCCTTGTCTTTATGGCTTGAAATAATCCAACTTCATCCCGGATATCCATTGTATAAGGATGGGGGACTGAAATGGCAAATGATTTAGTAAGTTCGGTTACCGCATTTATAAATCTCTCTTTCCCATTTTCCAATCCCAGCACATAATTAGCACCTTGAATGGGGAAGTAAAGTTTTTCCTTTGGAGACAACGTGAAAAAAGATTTATAATCAAAACCTTTTTTAACTGATTTATCCAAAGGTTGTTCGGAGAACATTTGAGAAACGATTTCATATTTACCCATCATTACCGATGCGGCTTCATCTTGGTCAAAGGCAGGTTTTCCTTTACCACCACTATCGGTATATAATGCCAAGGCACGTTTCAAATCGTTTGCAATACCGATATAATCAACGACTAATCCTCCTTCTTTATCTTTATATACTCTATTGACCCTTGCGATGGCTTGCATCAAATTATGACCTTGCATTGGTTTATCAATATACAAGGTGTGCATTGATGGAGCATCAAAACCCGTGAGCCACATATCTCTAACAATTGCAATCTTTAATTTGTCTTTGGGGTCTTTAATTCGTTCTCCCAAAGCCTTTCTTTTTGCCTTGTTTCTCACGTGTGGTTGGAAACTTAATGGGTCAGAAGATGAACCGGTCATTACTACTTTGATTGAACCATCTGCATCGTCGTCACTATGCCATTCAGGTCTTAGTTTTATAATTTGAGCATATAAATCAACGCAGATTCTTCGGCTCATACACACAATCATTGCCTTACCATCAAGAATCTCATTACGTGATTCAAAGTGTTTCACGATATCATTGGCAATCAATTCCAATCGGTGTTCGTTACCAACTATCGCTTCTAATCTTGCCCACTTGGATTTTAACTTTTGTCTTTCAGTGAGTTCTTCACTTTCAGTGAGTTCTTCAAACTCGGCATCTACTCTCGGTTTTTCCTCTTCTTTAAGGTTAATTTTCGCCAATCTATTTTCGTAGAAGATTCTAACGGTAGCACCATCTTCCACGGCTTGTTGAATATCATACACGTCAATATAATCTCCAAACACGGCTTGGGTGTTCTTGTCGGTATTGGCAATCGGGGTGCCTGTAAAGCCTATAAAACTTGCATTTGGTAACGCATCTCTCATATGTTTTGCGAATCCGTCCATAAAGTCGTATTGACTTCTATGGGCTTCATCGGCAATCACAACAATATTTCTTCTGTCTGATAATTGCTCAAATTGTCCTTTGATGTTTTTGGTCTTTCCTTCTCCAACATCCACTTTATCTACAACTTCAGGAAGGAATTTTTGGATGGTAGTAAAAACGATTCCCCCCGATGTAACACTTAATTTCTTTTTCAGGTCATCACGATTCTCTGCTTGTACCGGTGTTTGACGGAGTAAGTCCTGACTTTGAGAAAAAGTATCAAACAATTGGTCGTCTAAGTCGTTTCTATCCGTTAAAATTACAAGTGTTGGGTTGTTTAATGCCAATACTAATTTACCGGCATAAAATACCATACTCAACGACTTTCCGCTTCCCTGTGTGTGCCAAATAACACCGGCTCTTTGGTCTCCTTTTTCGGAGGTAGCCAGTTTGGTTGTTTCCACCGCTTTATTAACTGCGAAGTATTGGTGGTAACGTGGGACTATTTTGGTAATTTGCTCTTTGTTCTGATGGAAAATTATGTAGTTACGGATAAGGTCGGGTAACACATTTTTATTCAACATCCCTTTTGCTAATACCTCCATTTGGGGGATATTCTCATCAGCAACTAATTTTCCATCTATAGACTTCCAGGGCACAAAAAATTGCTTTGGAGAAGTTAAGGAACCATACAACGCCTCCCAACCATCCGAGATGATTAACAGGGCGTTATATTGAAATAAAGACGAAATAGTTTGTTTATAGGTCTGTAATTGGTTGAAAGCTGAACTTATGGTTGCGTTTTCATCCACCGCATTTTTTAGTTCAATAACCACCAAAGGAAGCCCGTTGATAAACAAGATTAAGTCCGGACGTTTATTTACGTTTTTTTCTATGATAGTGAATTGATTTACCACCAAAAACTCGTTATTGGTTGGATTCTCGTAATCAATCAACCATACTTTATCCCCAACGATTCTATCTCCCTTTCTGTATTCTACATCCACACCATCTGTGAGGTACTTATGTACCTGATAATTGTTTTGGAATAGATTAGGACTATCGGTTCTCAATAATTTTTTTACTGCCTCCTCTTGAGCTTCATAGGGAACATTAGGGTTTAGTTGAGCAATTGCCGAGTGTAACCTGTTTTTTAACACCACTTCGTTAAACTCACGTTCTTGAGCTGTACCCTCAGGTGAAATATCAGCACCATTCACATAGGAATACCCTAAGTCAATGAACTCTTGAATAATAACTTGCTCTATGTGGTCCTCTGAGATAACTGCCATTAGTTGTTGATTTCGTTAATTTCTAATTCACCGGAGATGAGTTTTGGGAGAAGGAAATCTCTCGTATTTCTTAATGTTTCATTTTGATTAGTTATTTCAAATATTTTATCATAGAATGATTTGGTAATTAAATCAAATTTTTCATTTATAGATTTTGGTGCAATCAATATTTTAGATTTCTTAATTTCATTAGTTGATAAATTAACTTGAACACCACTATTTGCCCTACTTCTTAATTCTTCAATAAAGTCAAATGAATTGGTCAAAATGTATAAATATGGATAATCAATACCTATATCATTTTTGGGTCTTAACAATCCCACCCTTTGATTAACAATATATTTATCATCTTCATTCATTAAAGCAGTATGCCCCAACAATGCGACATTTCCTTTCATATCGGTCATACACATAAGTAAATCTCCTTTTTTTAATATGTATTTACTAAGTTTTTGAGCCTTTGATTTACTGAAATAACTTTTGGTTCCTTCAGCGTTTAATCCACCTCCTTTTTTAATATGTCCCATTTTGAATACGTGATAACTTTCATTTGAAAATTCACTTTCTAATTCTTTACTTGTAAAAGAATACCCATTATGAAACTCAATTACATCTTCTAAATATCCAACTTCCCACCCCCGTGGAATCTCACCCAACTCACTATCCACCATCTCACCACCGGAAGATTTATAAGGTTCTCCGTTTTCGTTGGGGAAATCAAAATCAATAAACCACTTCTTAAACAGGGTTTGCGCCAGCGTTTCTAATTCTTGATTGATTTTATTATTGAGTTCTATTTTGTCGTCAAGAGAAGATAGGATTTCTGCTATGGCGGTTTGGGTTCTATGTTTTGGTAATTTCAATTGCAAACCTTTTAACCCCTGAATTGTAATTGCGGGTTGAGTTGAGCCTATTGAAATTTCATTGAATTTTTCTTTAGCAATATTTGACCTTAACCAATACAAAAGGTACTTTGGATAGACCAAATTTGAATAATTCCTTAACCAAGTTAAATTCCCATCCTTAAAATAAAAAAAATCTTTTTTTAATAACATATAAGAAACACCTAATGTGCCTACCGATGTAATTAAAATGTCGTTTTCTACAGGTACAAAATTTTTTCTTTTAATTTCATCATATCTTTCATTTGTGATAAATAATTCAGTTGAGATGTTATTACCTTTTGCTTTCTCTATTATTTCTTTTGAACGATAAAAAGGAACACCCTCCTTTACATATTCATTCAAAAATATTCTTCTGCTTGATGTAATATCACAGATATCCCCTAATTTATATTCTTTCCACTCACTCATAACTCAATCCCCACTTTTTTAAGGTTAAGTTTAATGCGTTCTTGCAATTCAATAGATTGCTCAAAATGAGATTTAAGGTTCTCAGATATCACAGCAACTTTATCTTCAAATGAAACTCCATCATCTTCTATGTCTTCGGTACCCACGTATCGTCCGGGAGTTAAGACAAAGTTGTTCTCTTCAACTTCTTTTAATGTAGCTGATTTACAAAATCCTTGTATATCCTCGTATTTCCCGTCTTTGTTTCTCCAATTGTGATATACCTCTGCAATTTTAGTTATATCCTCATCATTGAATGCTTTGTTCTTACGGGTTACCAATGAACCAAACTTTCGGGCATCAATAAATAGAATTTCATCTTTACGATTTCTTAGTTTGCCGTTCGTTCTATTGCGTGCCAAAAACCATAAACAAGCCGGAATCTGAGTATTGAAGAATAATTGAGTTGGAAGGGCAACCATACAATCTACCACCCCATCCAAAATCATATTTTTTCTAATCTCATTTTCCCCACCTGAATTGGAAGTCATAGAACCATTAGCAAGTACAATTCCAGCAACACCATTAGGACTTAGTTTGTTTATCACCAATTGTAACCATCCATAGTTGGCATTACTTGAAGGTGGTACTCCATACTTCCACATATGAGAATCCTGTAAAGACTCTGCACCATAATCGGAGATATTGAAAGGTGGATTCATTATGGCGTAATCAACCTGAAGGTCTTTGTGTCGGTCATTATGGAAAGTATCGCCTAATTCAATCTTGGCATCAATACCACGAATGGCAAGGTTCATTTTAGCTAATCGGTAAGTAGTTGGATTACTCTCTTGCCCATATACCGAAATATCATCTAATCTACCTCCGTGAGCATCAATAAACTTTTCACTTTGAACGAACATACCCCCTGAACCACAACATCCGTCATAAATTCGTCCATTATAAGGTTCTAACATCTCAACCAACAATTTCACAATACTTTCAGGTGTATAGAACTGACCCCCTCGTTTTCCCTCGGCATCGGCAAACATTCCTAAGAAGTATTCATACACACGACCTAAAAGGTCTTTGCTCTTTTGTCCCGGTTCATTGAATCCAATGTTACCAATCAGGTCAATCAATTCACCTAATCGTTTTTTATCTAAAGCAGGACGTGCGTAATCTTTTGGAAGAACTCCTTTAAGGTTTGGGTTTTCTTTTTCAATGGCATCCATCGCATCGTCAATATCCTTGCCGATTGTTGGAAGTTTGGCTCTTTCATATTGTAGATATTTCCATCGTGCAGTTGGCGGGACGAAAAATACGTTCTCTGCCAAGTACTCGTCCTTATCTTCCGGGTCGGATAATTTGTCTTCCTGCAACTTTGAATGTAGTTCTTCAAAACTATCGGAGATGTATTTTAGGAATATTAACCCTAACACGATATGTTTATACTCTGCCGCATCCATATTGTTGCGGAGTTTATCTGCGGTTGCCCATAGGGTCTTTTCTAAATCTTGAATCATTCGGGTTACTTAGTTTTCAATAATTAAATCGGCAATTTTAACTTTCAATGTTTTTGCAATCACACCAAGGGTTTCAATACTTGGCATAGTTTGGTTACTACACCAATAGGACATAGTTACCTTAGACACTCCTATTTGATTAGCGAGGTCTTTTTGGTGAATCTTTTTTTCTTTGATTACTTCTTTAAGTCGGAGTTCAACAGCCATTTTCATTTATGTTAAGTCGTAAAGTTAAGGTAAAATTTTAACTTAACGAAACGGACTACAACGAATGTTAAAATGGGTGTGTGTAGAAAATGTGCTACTCCTTTATTCATAGCCGTTAGAAAGATTTTAAAAAAAATTAAAAAAACTTTCATTGCCCGTTTGACTCTTAATTTTTTTTCAACTATTCTTTTTCAAGAGTTAGAAGTTTAATTTAAAAAAATGGAAAAATGAATGAAATTTTAAAAAGAAAAGTTTGTCCTATTTGCGGTCAATATGTAAAAAAATCAAATTATTTGGATAACCTTTTTAATCAACAACCGGAGGTTAATTATTTGGCACATATGATAACACATTATCGTCATCATCATATTACCTCTTGGAATAAATGTTGGGGTAGATATGGTGGATATTATAGAGGTCATTGGTTCGGGGAATATGAAGAAGAAAAGAAAAAGGTAAATGAAAGAGCAAAAAGACAATTATTAAGAAAGGGTAAAAAGGTCTTACAAGAAATTGGTGTTAAACCATCTCATTTTTTAGAACTTGCCAATACCGAGGAAAAGACAATGGAGTTAGCTGTTAAAATATTGGGGTAACCTCTTGATAAAAATTATAAGGTCATAATTTTAGACTATACCTTTTAATGTGAGATTCTAAATCTCTCTATTTAGCAATTATTTAGCACTTTTCATAGCGCGTATTCACAATTTTAGCTTGTATTTAGCCCTAACCTTAAATTGTGAGATATGAAAATACTTTACGTACGTACGAGTACTACAGAACAAAAAACGGAAAGACAAAGAGTAAATGAAAAAGATTACCAACTTGTTATTGAGGACAAGTGCAGCGGAGCGTCAGATTTATTTGAAAGAGAAGGAGGAGGAAAATTACTTAACCTTATACAAAATGGAGTGCATTTTGAATTGTACGTATGGGAAATTGACAGGCTCGGGCGATGTCTTTTATCAATATTGAATAACATCAAATTTTTCAGTGAAAGAAACATTTGTATTCACTTTGTTTCGCAAGGATTAAGCACACTACAACCAGATGGGACAGAAAACAATATAACCAAAATGATTATTTCAATTTTAGGGACATTAGCAGAGATGGAGAAAAAAATATCCCGTGAAAGACAATTGGAGGGAATTGCCATTGCCAAACTTAAAAACAAATATACCGGACGAGCAAAAGGAAGTAATGAAGATACCCTTAAATTTTTATCAAAACAAAAAAATGCCAAAGCCATTGATTACATTAAAAAAGGATATAAAAATGTAGAAGTTGCCAAGATTGTTGGGGTTCATTATAACACTGTAACTAAAATAAAAAAAATAGCAAATCTATAAATTATGATAACTACACCAACACCACCTTCTAAGACATTGTCTATTGCCAATCACCTTCTTAATAAATCGGTTAAGAAGAAGTTTGGCAATGAAATCACCATCCGGATTAATTCATTGAAATTTATGGATAACAGGTTGGGGGTAACAACTTATATATCTCCAAACTTTATGACCGAAGAAATCAACTTGAAGTCATCAAAGAGATTGAGTTTAAACTTTATCAAACTCATTAACGAATTCCTATTTCATCAATTGAATAACATTTTACTTATGGTTGAGGCCGAGGAGTATAAGGAAGTCACAAGCATCAGATTAGTAGTGGTTTAGGTTGTTTTGCTTAACCCGAAAAATTTAACTACATTTGACCCTCAAACCTTTTAGGAGGGTTGTTTTTTATCGGAAAAAATAATAGCGTTTGCTATAACTTCCTGTGACTGAAACCGACCAATTTTCAAAACACAACGGGAAAGTATATGTAAATGCTCACGTTAAGGCGTGGGCTTTGCTCTACTTTGTTGTGTGGGTTCTTGGTCGGACCTCAGTTGCAAGTATGGCAAGTGTCCCACGCTCTTTGTTTATATTAATTTCTACAATCGGGACGTTGTAGGCTAATGTAAATAATAAAATGAAAAACAAAAAATTCCTTCTTTTATTCATTCTCAATTTAATTTCACTTTTTGCTGTTTCTCAAACAATAAAAAGAGACCCTGATAGTAGAAAAGATTATGCAAATGTTTTTTACAAAACACAATATACTTTGTTTGATTTGTGGTCTGATGAGCCAATATTCCCAGACAACAATAAAATATATCACATATATTATGCAACAAATGAAGATAAGACACCAAAGGAGTTTAATGGAACTGCGTATGAACTTTCAACTTACACAGTATATAAATTTAAAAACTATGAGAACTGTAAAAATTGGTGTGACGGTGTAGTATATAAAAGCAATTCATATCAATATTCAGTAACCTCTAATAATACACCCGGTACAAACAAATCTACAAATAGCGAATCTAGTGCGGCACAAATTCTCGCTCAACTTAATTCTAAAAATCAAAATAATTCATCAAACTTAAGAGATGGTGAAAAATGTATTGAAGGTGATTGTATAAATAGAGGAACTATTTTGTATTCAAATGGAGATGTCTTTAAAGGAAAATTTATTAATGGTAAAAAATCTGATGGAGAATACAAATGGATAAATGGTAATACTTATACCGGCAGATTTAAAAATAATGATTTTGAGTATGGTGAATTAAAAAGTTCAGAAGCAAATTATACTGGTAGTTTTAAAAACAATAAATATAATGGAATAGGTACATTAATTACTAGTGACGGTACATATGTAGGAAACTTTAAGGATAATGAGTTCTATGGATATGGAGAATTATATGTTAAACAGTATGATATTACCCTAAAAGGTGAATGGAAGGGTAGCAAATATATGGTTGGTAAGGTATATTCAAAAGATGGAGTTAGTTCAGCAGTTATTTGGGAGAATGGTGAATTCAAAAACATTGAAAATGATTCAACCTTATATAAATCAAACCAAAATACTTCAACTAAAACGACTTCAAATCTAAATAATAACATATCTAAAAATAGTTCAACTACCAAAACAACTTCTACTGCAAAAAATCCAACAACAAGAAAGTGTGAATGTTGTGGTAAGGTTTTTAAAATTAATGAAGGTTGGGGATATAGAGCTCCGGAAATTTTTAAATTCAACGACCCGATGGATTTAGCTTACGAGTTATCTATGGGCAGATTATATACAGAATTAGAAAAACAAAAATATCCTCAAGGCACCTTTTATCATCCCAAAATCACTTACTGCACAAAAAAATGTGTAATTATTTGTAACAGATTATAGATTAATTATATAAACCACAGATTTTTTAGGTCTGTGGTTTTTTTCTTTTTAATTCACCGAATACTTCTAAACCCGAGTTGTAATCAAAAAGCTTTGAAAAGTATCTATTCAAGAGTTCATAATCGTTTATACCCACAGCTATTGATTCCGGAAAAGGTTTAATCTTTTTTATCCGGGTTTTAAGGTCTAAGACATTAATTTGTTTTAATGGATTAAAAGCAATGTAAATTAATGTTGTATCCGGTGTTTGTTGAAAGTGATAAAAGCCATTAAGGATATTTTTATACCATTCCCGGTTTGAAAGTTTGCCAACTGCACTTTTGGAATTGGTTAGCTTTTGGTAAAACTTGGATATTGAACGGTTGTATTTATAAAAATCTTGCGTTTTATAACTAAGAACTACAAGGACAAAATTTGAATTTATTTTATCATTTTGGTATTTTTCTAACGTAACTTTAATACTATCTTCCTTTTTATTCATTTTTTATTAGGGATGTTTTAGAGAGGGGATTATGTTTATCAACCTAATTAGGTATATTTTGGGGTTTCTTGCATAAAAAAAGAACTGATTCCCAGCAATAAAGTTGAATTATGGTACAAGTAAAATGTTTAATTACAAGCCTTTTTTGCTAACAAATGTTGTTCTATTGTATCTATTTCACCCTCGTCATTAAATTTTATTAGCTCAATCAGTAAAAAAGGGATTTGTTGAAGTTCGGCAACATTTACCAATTTATTAAGTGCCTCTATCCGTTCATCAGTAAATGGATTAGAATCGTAGTAAATTAGCATTGATTCAAACATATCTATTTCGTCTATGATATACATTCCCCCCTCCTCATTTATTAAATTATGAAAGAAGTGAAAGATTAGATTAGGGTACAATGACCCGGGGGGGAATGATATCTCTACTTTGAAAAAAGTTTTTGTGCCTATCAGTTTTGATTTGTTTTCATCCAAAACAAGTTTGAGTCCATCTATGCAATAATATTTTTTTATTGTTTGTTCGTCATCAGGTGTTATGGTAACCTTCCAATGTCTGAGATGGATAGGGAAATCAATACCACTATTGTATATATTCAATAACTCCAAGTGCTTGAAGAAATCAAAACATTTTTTTGATTCATCCGGATAATTACACATATCCAAAATTTCTATGTTACCATCTTCGTCATATTGTATGTTGAACCCATATAAATCTGTAATTGTTACCATAATATCTTTTTCATAATAAATAGTTCATACACTATAAAAGTTCAAGTATTTTAAAATTTTATGGCAAAATTTTTTTTGTAATAGTGGGATTTTATTTTTTGAAGCGGGTATGTTTTATAAATGGGATTATCCCCCCTTTTTAATTATTGATACCCGGAAGGGAGTGGGGGGTTACCGCCAATTTATTATAAGTACCCCCTCCCCGGGGGCATCACTTGGTACTAATCTGATTTTGGATATTCAATAAAGAATCACTACATTGCAAAATATTTACAATGTAATATGAAAAAAGAGAAAATAAAAAACTTTGATTTTAGAGATAAATCAATTGACTCTTCAAAGTCAAGTATTGAAATTGCCTTGTTGCCTCTTGCTGAATCGGCATTTGAAAGTTTATGTAAGGAGAATAAAAAGGTTATAGATGCCTATGTTTTTTGGAAAGAGAAGATAGATGAATTGAAATATCGTTTAGATTACACATATAAGCTATTTGTTGTGAAAAACAGAGACGCTAAAGGAAGTATTTTAGCACGAGTAAAATGGCAATTCAAGTATAAAGGGGAATATAGAAAACCTGCTCACATTGGCGTTTATATAGGTTCTTTAAATGACTTTCCAAAGGGATTAGAAGAAAATAATATACATCTGATTGCTAAACAAAAAATTGACGAATATTTAGCTTCAAAAGTTCCATTAGAACTAAAAGATATCAACGGAAAAGATTATACATTATAATTTAACACCCTCTCTCAAGCCACTATTTCAGTGGCTTTTTTATTTTCTTGCAATTTAAAAAATAAAAATACATTACATTTTATTTGCAATGTATAAGATTTTACAATAGCTTTGTACCCGAATTGAAGACAAAACTTCTTCTGTTTTTTATTCAAGGTAAAGTAACTAACTATGAAAATTAACAATCCATCACAAATTGAGTATGTATCCCCAAATTCTATTACCCGGAATGTAGAGATAGAAAAACTTTATTTAATTCCGAAAAATTATGAAATGTTAAAAGAGAATATTTCAGTTATGGGTATTATAACCCCTCTAATTGTTAATTCATTTAATAATGTTATTATTTCCGGAAACTTAAGGCATATAATTGCCCTTGAATTGGAGCTCCCGTTAATTCCTGTTTTCTTCATTCATTTAACAGATGATATGTGTTTGGTATCTCTTTCGTCAAATATTCACAGGGTCAAATCATCTATGGACACATACAAAGAAATGGAGTTATACAAATCTATCTTCCCGATTAAAAGAGGTCAGAGAACCGACTTATTCCCTGAGTTAAAAGAACTAAAAACAGAACGAGACAAGATTTTAAAAAATACCCCAAAAGATACTCAAAATAAACTTAACTCAATCGGTATTATGTGTGAAGAATTGTACCCTAATAAACCGGAAAAATTAGAAGAGTTTTTTAGTGAGATAGATGATGGAAAATCCTCTTTGAATAAGGTATATAAGAAGGTTAAACAACTACATATAAAGAGTAAGTGTAAATTAGATGTTGATGGCGGTGATTACAAAAATGGTTCCATTACCATCTACAATAAATCCTCCGAAAAGATGGAAGAATTAGAGGATGAATCTGTTAATGTAAGTATCTCATCACCCCCCTATTGGACTATGAAGATTTATCAATTGGACGAAAATCAATTAGGTCAAGAGGATACCATTGAGGAATATTTAGATAATCTAAAAAAACATTACACAGAGGTCTATAGAGTACTAAGAAAGGACGGGAGTTTGTTTGTTAATATAAACGATTGTTGTAGAGATGGAGAATATCAATTGGTTCCTCATAGATTTGTTTTGAGGATGAAGTCAATAGGTTTTATACTCAACGATGAGTTTCAATGGTTAAAACAGAATCCACGTCCAACACCCGGTAAAAGAAGTATCAGAAGGCACGAACCAATCTATCATTTTGTGAAGACAAGAAACTTCTATTATAACGAAGAATGGTTAAAAGAGTGTTTAGATGAAACAAATTCATTCACTATTGGAACCACCAAAGAGTGTCCTAAACTAACTTCTTCTTTAGATTTTTATGGAGGTGTTTTAAAAACCGGTGTTGCTTCAACAACTGAATTGAAAAATAAATGTGAAGAAGAAGGAGTGTTTTTAGACCATCAAGCTACCTTTCCAATTGATGTCCCCCATCTTTGTTTATTAATGACTTCAAAACCTAATGATGTGATTTTAGACAATTTCAGTGGAACATCCGTTACCGGTCAGGCTGTTATGGAACTTGGTGAAGGCAGGTCGTACATAGGATACGAACCATCGCCGGAATATATGGTCGCCTCAAAAATCAGGTTATCAGAATATAAACAGGTCGCATAAATATTAAACATTACAACTATGATATCAAATACAGAACTTAGAAAACAACTAATAAAGGGTGGATTAAATTTGGACGATAATCAACTGAACACAATCCGAACTTTTTTGGTACAGATGGCAACTATTGAATACAATCAATTCAGAGAACAAAAAAGCAAAGTTCAAAATTGCCAATCAAACACAATTATTGAACTTAGCCATAATACAGAGGAAATAAACCTTAACATCGCTTAAGTATGAAGAATGTTATTACATATAGTCGTTCCGCAACTGATGAAAAAGTAATAAACGAAAGAACTGGTTTATACATAGACCCCTTAGAATATCAAAATGAATCCCTAAATGAATATTGTAGTTATTTTAATTATAGTGTGGTGGAACATTTCCAAGAGGTATATAGGGGTGATACCTTTAACAGACCCGAATGGAATAAATTAAAAAAACTAATTATTGAAAGACAAGGTAAAAGCAATGCTATTGATTCAATTATCATCATACGTCCTGACAGGTTTTGTCGTAATATGATATTGTCTTTTAATGAACTTAAAGAACTTTCAAATTTAGGTTGTGAAGTAGAATGTGTTGAAGGGTATATATATGATAATCAAATTAGACGACTTAATATTCTTAATAGATTGAATGAAAAAAACAAAATCAATAATATGAAAAATGTAATTATTTACTCCCGTGTTTCTACTGATGAGCAAGCAAATCAAGGTTATTCTATTGAATACCAAGAGGAAGTTTTGACTAGACATTGTAATCTAAACGGATATAATATTGTCGCAAAATTTCAATGCGACAAATCTGGAAAAGATTTTAATCGTCCTCAATGGAAAAAAATTAAATCTTTGGTACAAGAACGAAGAAAAAAGGCTGACTCAATTGACTTAATTATAATTCTTCGTCCGGATAGATTTGCTCGTCATTTAGTATTAGCGTTATTAGAGATTGAAAACCTATTAAAAATGGGATGTGAAGTTGAATTTCTTGAAGGAGAAAAAATGGACCCTTCTAATCCTGACTCATTTTTAGTTCAAGCTATTGGATTTGCTCTCCCTGAAATTGAAAATCGTAAAATATCTAAACGTTCCAAAGAAGGTTCCCATAAAGCCCGCCTTAACGGATGTTTCACCGGTACCGCTCCACGAGGATATAAATGTGTTAGAGTTGGAAAAGATGCCACGTTAGAGTTTAGTAAAGATGCGGACTTAATCCGTGAGGCGTTTGAAAAAATGGCTTCAGGACTTTACACTGCTGATGAAGTGAGGCGTTGGTTGAACGGGCAAGGTATGAAATTGAGTAAAAATCAATTTCCCAACATCATCAGAAATTTGACTTACTCCGGTAAAATATTAGTTAGGCCATTTGGTAATCAACCAGAACAAATAGTTCAAGGGTTACATCCTGCCCTTGTATCCGAAGAATTGTTTGCCAAAGCAAATGATGTTTTAAATGGGAGAAAAAGAAATATGGACTTTAAGAGTGATAAGTTGAATTTATACCCGCTAAAAGGACATTTGTATTGTCCTACTCACAGAAGAACTTTATCTGCATATGCTTGTACCGGGAGAAGTAATAAATACCACTATTATCTCTGTACCAAACCTCACGTGAAATGTGATAGATACCCCGTTGAAGAGGTACATAATCAGATAGAGAGAATATTGTCTAATATTCAATTTTCTGCTCAATTGATGTCTTCATACAGAACCACTTTGGAAGGGTTGTTTGAAAGTGATGATTTGAATAGGAAAAAGAGCATCCAAAAGTCATTAGATGAAATAGAAAAGTTGAATAAAAGAAGATTGTTTGTTGAAGAACAATATATGGATGGAGAACTTCCGGCACAGGAGTACCAAGACCTGAAAAACAACATCAATACACGACTATTTAATGAAAAAAACAATCTACAACAATTACAAGAAGTATTGTCTCCGTTTAGAGAGTATTTAGACAAGCAAGTCCCTATGTTGGAAGATTTAGTTGGGTTTTATAAATCGGTGGATGGAAAAACAAAAAACAAGATTCTTGGCTGCATCTTTTCGGAAAAGTTATATTTTGAAGAAAAAAAAGTTGCAACTCCAAAATTTACAACTCCAATAGAACTTCTTCTCAATGCCAGTAAGGTTTTGCAAAATTGTAAAAATAAAAAAGAGGTCAAAAATGACCTCTTTTCTCAATTTGCTCCCCCTCTTGGGCTCGAACCAAGGACCCTCTGATTAACAGTCAGATGCTCTAACCAACTGAGCTAAGGAGGAAGATACTTATATCTTTTAAGCGGTTGCAAATATATAATGATTTTTATTTTTTACAAACAAAAATCAAATATTTTTTATTTTTTTTTATTTTCCAATTATGGCTTTATAAATATCGTTTCCATTAGCGAATAATAACAACGATATAAGTAAAATAAAACCAACAAGTTGTGCTTTTTCCATGAATTTATCACTAGGTTTTTTACCTGAAATCATTTCATAAATTAAAAACATCACATGTCCGCCATCTAGAGCAGGTATTGGTAAAAGATTCATTACTCCAAGCATTATAGAAAGTAATGCTGTAATGCTCCAAAACACTTCCCAGCTCCAAGTTTCTGGGAAAATGTTGTAAATAGCCGCAAAACCTCCAACTCCTTTGTAAGCTCCTGTGCTTGGGTTAAAAATTAATTTAAGTTGCTTCCAATAATTTTCTAGTTGTGTAAATCCTTTTTCTATTCCTAGTGGGATTGATTCAAAAAAACCAAACTTTTCTGTGCTGAATTTATAATATCCTAATTTTTGGAGATTGTCTTCATTTATCATTCCTAAAGCTACACCTAATTTTCCTTTATCGTTAACGATAACTTTTACATTAGTTTCTTTATTATCTCTTAAAACAATACCATCAATAGTTTTGGACTTATTGGAGTTTAAAATTTGTTCTATATGGTCAAAATATTTAGCTGATTGTCCATTTAAAGAAATAAAAATATCTTTTGGCTTAAGAACCATTTTATTAGGAGAATCATCTGATAGACCTCCAACAACAAATGGCATTCTTAATGAAATAAGGTTTTTTTTGTCAGCGTCGATAAATTTTCCAATTATGTTTTCAGGTAGCTGAATAGTTTTATTCTCACCATCTCTATTAATTACTATTTCTTTAGCAGTAAGAACATCCATGTTTATAGAAGGCACAAATTTTTCTATTGATTTACCATCAATAGAAACCAACTTATCTCCAGTATGAATGCCTGCTTTTTCAAGAATTGGATTGTGTACCCAAACTCCATCTTTGATTTCACTATTTTCTATATATTTTTCTCCATAGAAAAAAGTCATACCAATGTAAATAATAAACGCGAGAATAAAATTTACAGTAACGCCACCTAACATAATAATCAATCTTTGCCAAGCTGGTTTTGAACGAAATTCCCAAGGTTGTGGTTCGCCTTGCATTTGCTCGGTATCCATACTTTCATCAATCATTCCAGATATTTTAACATATCCGCCTAATGGTAACCAACCTATTCCATATACTGTTTCGCCAATTTTCTTTTTGAAAAGTGAATATTTGATGTCAAAAAAAAGGTAGAACTTCTCTACTCTTGTTTTAAATAGTTTTGCTGGTATAAAATGACCTAATTCGTGTAAGACTATCAGGATAGATAAACTCAATAAAAATTGAGATAACTTAATCGCTATTTCCATTAATTATTATGCATTAAATTTTGAGGTACAAAAGTAATGTTTTTAAGCACTTTTATAATAAATTATTTTATGCTAGTTTATGATTACTTTTTTGAAGAAAATCCCCTTGTCTGTTTCAATTTCTACAAAGTAAACACCTGATGACAATATACTTGTGTTTACTTTATTCTCTTTGCCTATCAATACTATTTGTGCCAAGCTATTTCTAATGACTACCTGATTGATTGAAAAATCAGTTGGTAATTGAATATTTAGCTCATCAGTAGCTGGGTTTGGATAAATTGTTACTTGTTTGTCTAAATCAAAAGTTTCGCTACCTAATGTTGTAGTAGAATTTAAAGAAATGATATGTTTTTCTGGGTCAAATTCTAAGTTTGCTATTTGAAAAGGAACATTTACAATAAACTCTTGACCATTGAATGTATTCTCTAAAACCAAATCATAAGAACTACCATTTGAACTGTATATTCTTATTGGCACAGGCATTTCAAAAAAAGAAACAGAAGCATCTGATTGCGTTTGATTAACAACAAAACGAGCTTGTCCTGTTCCCCAATTTTGAGCTGTAATGTTATAAGTTGGGTATCCTTGATTGTAAATCCAGTCGTTGAAAAACTCTGTTAAACTTTGTCCATAAACGGCTTCAAGATGCGTAATTAAGTCTGTAGTAACAGCATATTTATAAGCTAAATTGGTATCGGCTAAATAATTTCTTAGTGCTTGAAAAAACATAGTATCACCCATTTTGAAACGCAACATTTCTAAAACCATTGCTCCTTTATCATAGCTAAGCCTACTGCTAAAAATTCTATTCACACTAGTGGCTTGCGAATCTGTTAAATAAACATTCCCACTAGGGCTTGAAGTTATATAGTTAATCATGTCTTGTTTTTCGGCAATAAAAGCGTCAATTCCATCAAAATTTTCTATAACCATAGCTGCCAAGTAAGTCGCAAATCCTTCATTTAGCCAAATATCTTTCCATGTGCCACAAGTAATTTTATCTCCGAACCATTGATGCCCTAATTCATGCGCTATCAACCCACGACTAAAACCTCCCATAAACGAAACAGTCGTATGTTCCATTCCTCCGCCCCATCCAAACTGAGCATGACCATATTTTTCGTCATGAAATGGATATGTTTCAAATAGAGTCTCATACAAATCCATAATTGGAACTGTTTCATCTAACTGGCTAACTGCTGAGGAGTAGTTTTCGGGATATATATAATTTACAATTGGAAAAGTATTTGGTGATGTCCCAGCAGTTTGTTCATAAACTTGATAATTTGTAACTGCGATAGCTACTAAATAGGCAGGAATTGGATAATTGTGTTTAAAATGAGTTATTTTATTGGCTCCTGAAACCGTTGGAGTACCCATTTGAATTCCATTGGAAACACTAACATATTGTGAAGGAGCAGTTATAAAAACATCTATACTATCTGCTTTGTCATTTAAATCCTGTTTGCATGGCCACCAATCTCTTGCTCCAAATGGTTCAGAAAGTGTCCAAATTATTGGCGTTCCGTTGTGAGTACTTTTAACAAAAGCTTGTTCACCAGAATCTGGAGCTCCAGAATAATTAATCTCAACGGTTGCAAAATTACCTGTTGTTAAGGTTGATGGTAGCGTTATTACTAGTTCCTCGTTTGCATTTTGAGTAAAAACTAAAGTAGTTGTTCCTTGTTTTACACTACTAACTACCAATTGATTACTCAAATCAAATGTTACTGTAGTCATATTACTCAACGCTTTGAAAGTTGTTGTAACTTTCCCCGTAATGAAATAAATATTTGGATTTATAGTAAATTCTAATTTATGATAGGTAATATCATAGTTTGCGGTATTCGGATTAGCCTGAAAATTAATTAACTTACTAGATGCTTTCAATTCAGACTCTGCTATCATGTGTCTTTCACTAATTGTAGTTTGTGAAAAAATCATTCCAGCTACAAAAAATAGTATGATAGTATAAAAATTCTTCATTTGTGGTATTTTTTTGCGAATATAATAATTCAGCAACTATTTGTATATTAAGTTTTTCACAAAACTTACTTTACAATAAAAAAATATCCATATTTTAAGAAAATCTATACTTTTTTAAAATCATTTATACTAAACAATTCACTAAATTTGCGACCTTACAAATGAAAATGTCATGTTACAAGTTAGCCACATCAGAGAAAACAAAGAGCAAGTAATTAAAGCTTTAGCAAAAAGAAATCTCGACGTTAGAGAATTAGTAGAAGAAGTCATTTCGTTAGACGAAAAAAGAAGAAACACTCAAGTTGAGTTAGACAACATCTTGGCTGAAGCCAATAAACTATCGGCTTCCATTGGAGAACTGATGAAAAGCGGCAAAAGAGAAGAAGCTGAAGCTATGAAATCGCAAACTGCTTCATTAAAAGAACGCAGCAAAGAACTTGCGGAATCTCTTGACATTTTTTCAAATGATCTTCAGCAAAAATTATATTTGCTACCAAATACACCCGCTGAAATTGTTCCCGAAGGAAAAACAGCAGATGATAATATCAATGTTTTTCAAGAAGGTGAAATTCCTGTTTTGCATGAAGGTGCGCAACCACATTGGGATTTAATAAAAAAATACGATATAATCGATTTTGAACTTGGTACTAAAATTACTGCACCAGGGTTTCCTGTTTACAAAGGTAAAGGCGCAAAATTGCAACGTGCTTTAATTTCATATTTTCTTGACAAAAACACCGAAGCAGGTTATCAAGAGTTTCAAGTTCCACATCTTGTGAATGAAGCTTCAGGTTATGGTACTGGACAATTACCAGACAAGGAAGGTCAAATGTATCATGATGCAAAAGACGATTTGTATTTAATCCCAACCGCCGAAGTTCCTGTGACCAATATCTACCGTGATGTTATTTTACAAGAAAAAGATTTGCCTATTTTAGCTACAGGATACACTCCTTGTTTCCGTAGAGAAGCTGGTTCTTGGGGCGCACATGTTCGTGGTTTGAACCGTTTACATCAATTTGATAAAGTTGAAATCGTTAGAATTGAACATCCAGAAAAATCACATGAAGCACTCAACGAAATGGTTGAACATGTAAAAAGCATTATGCGTGAGTTAAAATTGCCTTTTAGAATTCTTCGCCTTTGTGGTGGTGATATGGGTTTTGCATCAGCACTTACTTATGATTTTGAAGTGTTTTCAACGGCTCAAGATAGATGGCTCGAAATTTCTTCGGTATCAAACTTCGAAACTTTTCAAGCAAATCGTTTAAAACTTCGTTTCAAAGGAAAAGATGGCAAAACTCAATTGGCACATACATTGAACGGAAGTTCACTTGCTTTACCAAGAGTTCTTGCAGGAATTATAGAAAACTATCAAACTCCTGAAGGAATAGTTATTCCAGAAGTTTTAAGACCATATACTGGTTTTGATATTATCAATTAAAAGTTAATCTTACATCAATAATGTACTAAACTGGCACAAAATGTGTTATTTTAGTACATTGTTTTTTGGTTATGAGAAAAATCATTGTTACTATATTAATCTTCTTTTCGCTTTTTGTTCGTGCTCAAAATGAACAATTGGCTCAAAATTATTTTGACCGTGGTGAATTTGAAAAAGCCTTGGTTTCCTATGAAGATTTGCTAAAATCTCAACCTGGCAACATGATTTATTTTCAAAAAACAATTGATTGCTACCAACAGCTTCAGCAATTTGACAAGGCAGAAAAAGGAATTCAAGAAAGATTAGATAAATTCAAGCAAGCCAACCTTTTAGTTGAATTGGGATACAATTATCAATTACAAAAAAACACTGAAAAGGCCAAGAAATACTACGATCAAGCTATAGATAGAATTAAAAAGAATGTAAATGAGGTTTATGGAATTGCCTATACATTTGAACGAAAAGCTTTGACAGATTATGCTTTGTTAGCCTATCAAACAGCTGCAACTATCGATTCTAAATTAAATTTCAATTTTCAAATAGCGGTACTTTATGGTCAAAAAGGTGAAATCGAATTAATGCTAGAAACTTTTTTGAATGAAAGTTATCAAAATCCGCAAAATCTTCCAATTATACAAAACCAGCTAAATCGATTTATGACAGAAGATACTAATGAAAATTTTAATGATTTGCTCAAGAAAGCGTTACTCACTAGAGCTCAAAAAACGCAAGATCTTTTTTGGAATGATTTTTTAAGTTGGTATTTTATTCAGTTAAAAGAATATGGAAAAGCATTTATTCAGCAGAAAGCCATTTATAAAAGAAGTCCTGACTCATTTGCTAATATTGTAAATCTTGGGCAAATGGCAATGGATGATAAAGACATTGAAGCGGCCAAAGAAATCTTGACCTTTGTATTAGAAAACACAAATAATCTTGAATTACTTATTGAAGCAAACAGCTATTTGCTCGAAATGAGAATTGAAAACGCCACCGAAAAAGATTATCCACAGATAACTTCTGATTTAGAAAGACTTATAAAAGAATTTGGCATAAGTCCATATACCATTCCTTTATTAAAACTTGATGCAGAATTCTCGGCTTTTCATCTTAAAAATGTAGAAAAGGCAAAAACTATTTTAAAAAATGCATTAGAAATGGATTTGGATAAAAATCAAAATGCCGAAATCAAAATGGAACTTGCAGATATTTTACTTTTTGAGGAAAAATTTAATCAAGCACTCATTTATTATTCGCAAGTGGGAGAAGATATGAGTGGAAGCGTTATTGGTCAAGAAGCCAGTTTAAAAACTGCTAAAACTAGTTACTATAAAACTGATTTTGAATGGGCATCACATCAGTTAAAGATTTTAAAAACTGCATCAACACAATTAATTGCCAATGATGCTTTAGACTTGTTTTTACTGATTAGTGATAACACCGTTGAAGATTCGACGCAAGTAGCTTTGAAAAAATTTGCTCGAGCTGATTTTTTACTATTTCAAAATAAAAAACAAGAGGCTTTGTCGGCTTTTCAAAACATACTTAAAGAACACAAAGGCGAAGAAATTGAACCAATTACATTATTGAGAATTGGCAAAATTTATGAAAAATTAGGAGATTTTACCAATGCTCTCGAAAACTATTCCGCTATTATCAACAATCACAAAGAATGCATTTATATAGACGAGGCTTATTTTTTCTCTGCCGAAATTTATAATGAAAAGTTGAAAGACTTTGAAAAAGCAAAACCTCTTTATGAATCAATAATAATGAACCACGAAGACAGCATTTACTATGTAGAAGCTAGGAAAAAATACCGTCAACTTCGAGGTGATACTAATTTGTAGTTTTCGTTTTTAATACTTAATTCTAAAATCTCAAATCGTTAATCAACAATCTTAAATTTAATGATACTATACAACGTAACTATCAATATACACGAAAGCGTTCACGACCAATGGATGCAATGGATGCAGGAAAAACATATAAAAGACGTTTTGGCAACGGGTAAATTTTCGGCTGCAAGAATGGTTAAAGTTTTGGTCGAAGAAGAAATGGGCGGAACCACTTATTCTATCCAATACACAACCGACAGTAAAGAAACATTGCAAAAATATTACGACGAAGATGCTCCAAGACTTCGAGAAGAAGGTTTAAAACTTTTTGGTGATAAAATGTTGGCATTTAGAACAGAATTGGAGTTGATAAGCGAACATTAAAATGAAATACTTCATAGTAATTATTGTTTCTTTTTTATCTTTTTCTTGTGGTTTTACGGAATCTGACAATGCAAATATTAAGGATAGATTTTTAGAAAACAAACCAGAATTTGAAAAATTAGTTTCACTCATTTTAAATGACAAAAGCCTAACGAATCAATCTGGTCATTTTATAAATAAAAATAGTATTGAAAAATCGATACTTGAAAATTTAGAAAAATTAGAAATCAAATTAGATAATATTGATAAAATCGATTGTGAAAAATTTGATGTGACTTTTGAATTATTATGGGACAATTCGGTTCACATATTTATAGTTAAAGAAGGATGTCCAAGTGAAAGATCATCTAAAAACTATATTCAAAAAGGTGGAATGGTTGACACTTATGGACTTGGTGATGGTTGGGTTTTATGGATAGACCACGATTTTATTTAAAAAAACAAATAAAGTGAGATTGCTTCGTGCCTCGCAATGACAAAATGGAAAAAGTAAAAGCAAAAAAACATCTCGGACAACATTTTTTGACTGATGAAAATATTGCCAAAAAAATTGCAGACACTTTGCAATTGGATGGCTATGAAATAGTATTAGAAATTGGTCCAGGAATGGGTGTTTTGACCAAATATCTTTTGGAAAAAAATATCGAAACCTATGTAATTGAAATCGACGCTGAGTCTGTAGAATACTTAAATGCACACTATCCAAAATTACACGGAAAAATTATTTCTAAAGATTTTCTAAAATACAATTTGAATGAAATTTTGCTAGGAAAACCATTTGCATTAATCGGTAACTATCCCTATAACATTTCTTCTCAAATTGTTTTCAAATGTCTCGAAATGCGAAATCAAATTCCTGAATTTTCTGGAATGTTTCAAAAAGAAGTTGCCGAACGAATTTGCGAGAAAAAAGGAAGTAAAATCTATGGAATTCTTTCTGTTTTAGCCCAAGCTTTTTATGAGGTAGAATACCTTTTCACAGTTCATGAAAATGTATTCAATCCACCACCAAAAGTAAAATCGGGTGTAATGCGGATGAAACGTAAAGAAAATTTTCAATTACCTTGTAACGAAAAACTATTCTTTACAGTAGTAAAAACAGCTTTCAATCAAAGAAGAAAAACCCTTCGAAACAGTTTAAAAAGCCTTATTATATCAGATAATTTAAAAGAAGATAGTATCTTTGCACTGCGTCCGGAACAACTTTCGGTTGAGCAATTTATTGAACTAACTCAAAAAATTGAAGCCAATGCAGTTTAAAATCAGCAAAGAATTATTAGAACAAATCGAACAACTCATTCACCAAAAAAAAGATAGTGAACTTGAGGTGTTGTTAAACGATTTGCATCATGCTGATTTGGCCGAAATTTTTAATGAGTTAGATGTTGATGACGCTATTTATATCTTCAAAATACTTGATAGTGAAAAAACAGCCGAAATCCTTCTAGAATTAGAAGAAGATGTTCGAGAAAAAATACTTCAAGGTCTTTCTGCAAAAGAAATTGCCGAAGAAATAGACGAACTTGACACTGATGATGCCGCAGATATTATTGCCGAATTGCCTCAGAGAAAAAAAGAAGAGGTAATATCAGAACTTGAAGACGTTGAACATGCAAAAGATATTGTGGATTTACTCCGCTATGATGAGGATACAGCTGGTGGATTAATGGGTAAAGAGTTGGTTAAAGTCAATGAAAACTGGAACGTGCTTACTTGTGTTAAAGAAATGCGCATACAAGCAGAACATGTTACCAGAGTTCACTCAATATATGTAGTTGATGACGAAAACAGATTAAAAGGAAGGCTTTCGTTAAAAGATTTATTAACTACCTCAACCAAAACTCCTATTAGTCAAGTTTATATCAAAAAAGTTGATTATGTAAAAGTTGATACTCCAAATACTGAAGTTGCTAGAGTAATGCAAAAATATGACCTAGAAGCAATACCAGTTGTCGATGAGCTAGGAAGACTTGTTGGTAGAGTAACCATTGATGATATAGTTGACGTAATCAAAGAAGAAGCCGACAAAGATTACCAAATGGCTGCGGGTATTACTCAAGATGTTGAGGCAAGCGATAGCGTTTTTGAATTAACTAAAGCTCGATTACCGTGGCTTTTGATAGGAATGGTAGTAGAAATTATTGCTTCATATATTTTGAAAGGTAACGAAAAAGCTTTTCACAAATTTGAAACTTTAATCATTTTTGTTCCTCTTCTCTCTGCAACCGCAGGAAATATTGGTGTTCAAGCATCAGCTATTGTGGTTCAAGGTTTAGCAAATGGTACACTGAAGGAATTCAACCGAAACTATCTTACAAAAGAACTTTCTGTGGCAATGATTTCTGGAACTATTATTTCTCTGATGCTTTTAGTATTTCATTCTGTAGTTTATCAGCAGTATCAGGTTGGTATGGCCATTTCAATCTCAATTATTGTTGTTATTCTTTTTGCGGCAATTACTGGAACACTTGTTCCGTTATTTCTTCATAAAAACAAGATTGATCCAGCGATTGCAACTGGTCCATTTATATCTACAACAAATGATGTTTTTGGAATTCTACTCTACTTTACGATAGCTAAATTAATTTTAGGAATATAAAAAAACCTCCCATTTCTGAGAGGTCTTGTACCCGGAGTGGGAATCGAACCCACACTCCGAAGAACACGAGTTTGAGTCGTGCGCGTCTACCAATTCCGCCATCCGGGCAATTTTGCTTTTATTGGTGGGTGCAAATGTAAAACATTTTTATACATTTTATCAAAAAAATACTCAAAAATATTCTTCAAGAGTTAAATTTAATTCCTAAATTTGCACCGCTGAAAAGCAACACACAACTAACTAACTACATAACAACAAATTATAATGTCGCATCAAGAACCAGAAGCAAAGATATTTGCATGTTCGCAAAGCGTCTATCTAGCAGAACAGATATCGAAAGAATATGGTGTTCCACTAGGTAAAGTTACGTTCTCAAAATTTAGTGATGGTGAATTTCAACCTTCTTTTGAAGAGTCTATAAGAGGTTTACGTGTTTTTATTGTATGCTCTACTTTTCCTAGCGCAGACAATTTAATGGAATTATTATTAATGATTGATGCTGCTAAAAGAGCATCTGCCAGACACATAACTCCTGTAATCCCTTACTTTGGTTGGGCAAGACAAGATAGAAAAGACAAACCTCGTGTACCAATTGGAGCAAAATTAGTTGCTAAACTATTGGAAACAGCTGGAGCAACAA
Organism: Flavobacterium lutivivi; assembly: GCF_014642275.1. GTDB lineage: Bacteria > Bacteroidota > Bacteroidia > Flavobacteriales > Flavobacteriaceae > Flavobacterium > Flavobacterium lutivivi. The sequence continues at coordinate 379,461 of NZ_BMIM01000002.1, read as the reverse complement.
GAATTATGACAATGGATTTGCACGCAGATCAAATTCAAGGATTTTTTGAAAAACCAGTTGATCACTTGTTTGCTTCTACAATTTTTCTGCCTTATTTAAGAGGATTAAAATTGGAAAACATGACAATAGCATCTCCAGACATGGGAGGTTCAAAAAGGGCTTATGCATATTCTAAGTTTTTAGAATCTGATGTTGTTATTTGTTACAAGCAAAGAAAAGCTGCCAATGTAATTGATACAATGGAATTGATAGGTGAAGTAAAAGGTAGAAATGTTGTGTTGGTTGACGACATGATTGATACTGGTGGAACATTAGCAAAAGCTGCTGATTTGATGATAGAAAGAGGTGCATTAAGTGTTAGAGCAATCTGTACACACGCCATATTATCTGGAAGTGCGTATGAGAAAATAGAGAATTCTAAATTAACAGAATTAATAGTTACAGATTCAATTCCGTTAAAAAAAGAGTCTAAAAAAATTAGAGTTGTGAGTTGTGCACCATTATTTGCAGAAGTAATGCACATGGTACAAAATAATACTTCCATTAGTGGAAAATTTTTAATGTAAATTATTATTAACTATAAATATTTTTAAATGAAATCGATTACGATTAAAGGACAAGAAAGAGAAAGCGTAGGCAAAAAAGCTACAAAAGCCTTACGTGATGCTGGAATGGTTCCTTGCGTTATTTACGGAGGAAAACAACCAGTACATTTTGCTGCAGAAGACAAAGCATTCAAAAGCTTGGTTTACACCCCAAATGCGCATACAGTTGTAGTAGATTTGAATGGTAAAACTACTGATGCTATCCTTCAGGATATCCAGTTTGATCCAGTTTCTGACAAAATTCTTCACATTGATTTTTTCCAATTGGACGAGAAAAAAGAAATCATTATGGAAGTTCCTGTTAAAATTACTGGAACTTCACCAGGTGTACTTTTGGGTGGTGAATTACGTTTAAATCAACGCAGATTAAAAGTAAAAGCTTTACCAAAAAATCTTCCTGATTTTGTAGAAGCAAACATATCTGAATTGCAAATGGGTAATAAATTATATATTACTAAAATTGAAACTAACAATTTCAAATTAATGCATCCAGACAACACAGTTGTATGCCAAGTGAAGATTTCACGTGCTGCAATGAAGGCTGCTCAAGAAGCTGCAAAAGCAGAAAAAGCTGCAACAAAAGGAAAGAAAAAATAATAAAATTTATCCTTTATAAAAGAAAAGCATCGGAAATTCCGATGCTTTTTTATTTTTAAAACTACATTTGCTAAAATGATGAATTGGATTAAAAATATTTTTAACAGTCAAAAAAATAAAACTCCTTCTCAAATGAAAAAATTTCTAATAGTAGGATTGGGAAATATAGGTTCAGAATATGCCAACACAAGACACAATATTGGTTTTAAAGTCTTAGATAATTTTGCCGATAAAGAAAATCTAACTTTTCAAACAGTAAAACTTGGTGATATTGCAGAACATTCTATTAAAGGAAGAAAATTAATTTTCTTGAAGCCAAATACATACATGAACCTGAGCGGTAAAGCTGTTAAATACTGGATGGAAAAAGAAAACATTGAAAAGGAAAATATTTTTATCATTACCGATGATTTGAATTTGTCTTTTGGAACCATTAGAATAAAATCAAAAGGTAGCGATGGTGGTCATAATGGTTTAAAAAGCATACAACAAACACTTAATACTACAGAATATCCTAGATTTAGATTTGGAATTAGTGATCAGTTTAAAAAAGGTCAGCAGGTAGATTATGTTCTAGGCGAGTGGAATGAAGAAGAAAAAACAAAATTACCCGAAAGACTAGACGTAGCTAAAAAAGCCATTGAAAGCTTTGCATTAGCTGGATTGTCAAACACGATGAATGAATTTAACGGAAAATAAAAAAGCTCCCATTTGGAGCTTTTTTATTATATGATTTATTAGATTATTTTTTTACTAACTTATCAGATTTAAGAAGTTTACCTTCATTGTAAATTCTTAAATAATAAATACCTGATTGTAGTTCACCAACTTGAATTTTATTATTGATTTCATCAAGTTTTTGAGTTTTTACTAATTGACCACTAGTGTTGAAAATTTCAACAAAATCAACATTTATCTGTGGAGATGTAATCATAAAAAACTGACTAACTGGATTAGGGTAAACCGCAATTGCATTTATAGCTTCTTGCTCAGTTACACTCAATGATTGACATCCGTTAGAAGTTTTCAAACTTGCTCTAGGTCCATTCATAGTTGCAGTGGCAATTGCTTTTTGTCCAGTAGTGAAAAAAGCCATACAAGCATCAGGCACATAATCCATGTAGTTCATGAACATAGCTCCATTAGCTGTTGTTGTACAAGTATAATCATTGTTTGGAAAAGTAACACAATCATAGTATGCATCATAAGTCGCAGGAGTATCTGCTACTCCATCATCACCAGAACAGCTTCCATCACCCCAAGGATGATCTAATCCAAAATAATGTCCTATCTCGTGTGTTGCTGTTCTTCCTTTATTATAAGGAGCTAAAGCAGTTCCTGTGCTTCCAAAAAATTGATCACCAATACAAAGTCCATCACGATCTGCCCATGAAGTACCAACAATTGTAGGTAAATAAGCAAACCCTAATAATGTGTTATCTGTAAAACGACCAACCCAAATATTTAAGTATTTTGTAGGATCCCAAACAGGTAAACCCGCAGAAGTATAATATTGATCTTCAAAAATAAATGATGAACTCACAGATTTTCTTTCAATACCTGTTGTTGCGGTTCCATCTGGTTTTCTTGTTGCCATACAAAAAGCTAATTCAAAATCTGCTCCTGATGGTCTAAAAGCTGTTGGCACAACCGTATTGAAATCAGAGTTAGTTTTTCTATAATCAGCATTCAAAATTGCAATTTGTGAGGCTATTTGTGCATCACTAATATTTTGTGTTGCATTTTTATACAACACGTGAACAACAACAGGAATTGTGTAAACTACATTTGGTTGTTGTCTATTGGCAGCTTGTACTTCTGGATTTCTAAGATAATCCATAGTCTCTGCATGATGCTGAGCAAAACTCGGATCATTAGCTATTAACTCTTGCAATTTTTGAGTTGTTCCACATGTTCTCTGTTGTGCATTGATGAAAGCACTAAAAAGAATCATCAATGAAATAAATGTTTTTTTCATAATAGTCTGTTTAACAAACAAATTTACTAATTTTTATAATATCTAAATGTTTTCTTTATCAAAATATGGAAATCAAATATTTAATTACTCAATAACGATTCTTTTCGTCTGGTTGATTTTACCATTACTAACGTTTAATAAATAAACTCCAGCTTGCAGACTATTCAATTGAACATTTTCATTGAAATATGAGTTTCCATCATAAGTATTGTTGTATATATTTCTACCACTTATGTCATATAAGGACAGTTGTACTTTGCTAGCTTCTGCATTAGTGAATTGTACATTAAAGTTTCCTTTGCTTGGATTTGGATAAACTACTAAATCCGAAAATTCGTTTTGATTAACTCCAAGTGTACAACCAAAATCTACACCCCAAGAAACTAAAGTTCCAGTATTATTTATATTATTATCTGTCACCGTTAATGTCCAGTTTCCTAACGAAGATTTGTTATTAAACCCAGACAAGGTTTGGAATGAACGATAGCTACCACTAGTTGGACTAGCACATGAAATCGTACTATATTCATCGGCAAAAGTTACATCAATATTAGAATAAGTAGCAGAATTACAACTTCTACTCCACAACGTTCTTAGTGTTCCATCTGGATGTGTAATTTTCACAACTAAATCTCCAATCTTAGTGTGATTAATTTTTAAATTAACCTTCATGTTGCTTATGGTAATATTATCAGGAACATTAATAATAGAAGTAGTTGTAGCACCTGCTTGATTTGTTCCAGCACCGTCAGCTATTGCCGCATTTGGATTAGTTGAATAAATATGACAGTCATAACCTATTGTAAATGCTTTTGAGTTTACAGTATAATATATGTTATCCGTTGGCTCAATCAAAATTCTACAGTTTGCACCTGTAATATCTGGAACAGTAATTATTTCTGAACCATCATTAGGTGTATTGGCAGCCAAAACTGTATCAAAGTTTAATCCACCATCAGTAGATAGCTTAATGTTTACATTTGCAGAACCAGGCAAAGCTGTGGTATTATTTACATTCCAAGTAATTGTTTCTTGAGTATTTTGAACCCAGTTTATTCCTGCAGAATTTTGAGAAGTTACCTGAAATGGTCCAGCAGTTGAAGTAACTGTAATGGCATTTGCATCACTATTTGTTTGACCTCCGTTCAATACATTATCACGAACAGTTAATGCAAAAGTTAAATTTCTTGAAACAGATGATGTGGTTTCCCAATATGTGCTTACTGAACCAGCTAATACATTTGCTAATGGTGGCATATATCTAACTGGAGTAGCAACTGGTGGTCTTGATCTGAAATTTGGACCGTTTGTCTTAGTTGGAGATGGAATACAAGCTGTTGAACCTACAGTAGTTGCGTCATCATTTTGTTCCCAGCAATAACTTAATACTTCTCCATCTGTATCACTAGCTGCACCAGTCAATTTAAAAGCTGTGCTAATAGGAATTGTATAATCCAGTCCTGCGCTAACAGTAGGTTTTACGTTATTGAAAGCTGGACTTGTCGAACTATTGTATGAGATGGGGCAAGTCTTAGTGTTCATATTCGATTGAATTTGAGCTATACTTTTGTATGTAAAATAATCATCAGAATGTAATTGAATGTCAATACCCGTTCCGCCTAAACCTGCATATGCCATGATTGTAGTTCCTGAACCTGGCTCAACGTTCACTGAATTATTTTCAGAAGTATGCGAGAACGTGTGATTTGCTCCCATTTGATGACCCATTTCGTGTGCTACATAATCAATATCAAAATTATCTCCTTGAGGAACTCCATCTGCAGGCGAAGTAAAACCTGCTCCTTTATAACTTGAATTTGATCCACCTCCAGTTGATAATACATTTGTACAAACACAACCTATACAACCTGCATTTCCACCACCACCAGAGGCACCAAATAAATGCCCAATATCAAAAGCATCATCACCAAGAGTATTGTGTAAGTTGTTCATTAACTCTGTATTCCAAGCACCATTGGAACCTGTTGCAGCAGCAGAATATGGGTCTGTTGATGCATTAGTATAAACAACAACATCATTATTATCAATCATTAATAATTTAATAGCCAAATCTCTTTCAAAAACCCCATTACATCTAGTCATGGTTGCGTTCATTGCTGCGATTGCTTGAGAAACTCCACCAAAATAAGCACCATATTCTCCAGTACATGAAAGTGCTAGTCTCATCGTTTTATAAACCTGATTACTTGCTCTGTTCTGAGATGTTATTGAACCTGATAATTCTTGGCTTAATGCAACGTCTTGAGTACCACAACTAAATGGCAACTGACCAATTATTCTAGTTTGAGAATCAAACAACACATAGACTGAGCTGTCTTTTGTATATGGTTCAATAAATTCTGAACCTGTGTCTGGACGAAATACCATAGTTTGAACACCATATGGTGAAAAACTAAAACGGATAGTGCTACCAGGATTATCAACACTTTTCCCTGCAAAGGCTCTAATTTCTGGGTATTTAGCTTGAAGTCCTGGTTCAAAATTTGAAGATTCCCAAACCAAAAACCTTTCCATTTCTCCATTAATATTTGGAAAAATAACTTCAACACCTGAAAGTCCTGATTTTACATCAGCTACATTTATTAACGCTTGTGATAATTTTGATGAATCAAAACTCAAAAGCTTTTGATTTTCAGAGTATTCTGTTGTTCTAATTTTGTTTGTATTAACTTGTCGTTCAGAGTCTAAAAAACTCCAAGAATTGTTTTTTTGAGCGTTTAAAACAGTTGTAAACGCCATTATAAACAAGAAGAGTAGTTGTTTTTTCATTTTGTGGTTTAATTAATAAGTTGCCAAAGATACTTATCTTTCAGTAAATTACAAATTTCGCAAACATATTTAAGAAAGTTATTAAGAAATAACTCTATAAATATTATTGTTGGTAGAAATATGCAAGTATTTCATTATTTCTTTGAATATTTTCTAGATTTGAAATCTAAAAATTACTTTTGCAAAAAAATTATTTTGAAAATTTTTAATTCAATTCAATCATTTACCACTCAAAGCAAGACCATCGTAACTCTTGGGACTTTTGATGGAGTTCACCTTGGACATAAAAAAATTCTTGAAAAAGTAATCGCCTCATCAAAAAACTTGAATGCAGAAAGTGTTGTTTTGACTTTTTTTCCTCATCCAAGAACTGTTCTTCAATCTACGGAAGAAATGAAACAACTCAATACGATAGACGAAAAAATTGTTTTGATGAATGAATTAGGAATTGACAACCTGGTTATTCATCCTTTTGACAAAGATTTTTCGAGACTAACGGCTGAAGAGTTCGTGAAGAATGTCCTGATTGGACAATTTAATATAAAAAAAATAATCATTGGTCACGATCATCGGTTCGGCAGAAATAGAACCGCCGATATCAATGATTTAATTGAATTTGGAAAGGAATATGATTTTGAAGTTGAGCAGATTTCTGCGGAAGAAATTAATGAAGCTGCAATTAGTTCCACAAAAATAAGAAATGCTCTCAACGAAGGCAATATTGATTTAGCCAATCAATATCTTGGTTATGAATATATAATTTCTGGAAAAGTTATTGAAGGGAAAAAACTTGGTAGAACTATTGGGTTTCCAACAGCTAATATTTTTGTTGAAGAAAATTACAAATTAATTCCAAAGTCTGGTGTTTATATTGTCAAAGTAAATGTTCTTGAAAAAGCATTTTTTGGGATGATGAATATTGGAACAAACCCAACTACCGACGATTCCAAAAATCAAAAAATTGAAGTTAATATACTGGAATTTGATAATGATATATATAACAAACCAATCACCATTCATTTCCTAAAAAGAATTAGAGAAGAAAAGAAATTTGATACTCTAAATGATTTAAAAAATCAATTGAATCTTGACAAAGAGGCAACAATTTCATTTGCTAAAAAGAATTCTTAATAATCTAAAATAACGTTTATCAAAAACTCCTTTTCCTTTTGTCACTTAACGGCAATTGATTATTTTTGATGCCACATACATATAGCTATTATGAGCAATACGAAACACAATTGGACTAAAGAAGAAATTATATCAATCTATAATAAACCATTAATGGATTTATTATATGAAGCGGCTACTATACACAGACAACATCACGACGCCAATGTAGTACAGGTATCAACATTGCTTTCTATAAAAACTGGTGGTTGTCCAGAGGATTGCGGTTATTGCCCTCAAGCAGCTAGATATCATACGGATATAGAAGGAAATGATTTAATGAGTGTTCAACAAGTGAAAGCACAAGCGCTTAGAGCTAAATCAAGCGGTTCTTCTAGAGTTTGTATGGGTGCAGCATGGCGCAATGTGAAAGATGGACCAGAATTTGATCAGGTGCTTGAAATGGTTAGAACCATCAATAAACTTGATATGGAAGTGTGTTGTACGCTTGGTATGCTAACAGAAAATCAAGCAAAAAGATTAGCCGAAGCAGGACTTTATGCTTATAACCATAATTTAGACACTTCGGAAGAATATTATAAAGAAGTTATATCAACTAGAGGTTTTGAGGATAGAATTCAGACCATTGAAAACGTGAGAAAAACAAACGTTACTGTGTGCAGTGGAGGAATCATTGGTATGGGTGAAAGTATAGAAGACAGAGCAGGAATGCTTGTTGCTCTTTCGACATTAAATCCTCAACCCGAGTCTGTTCCTATTAATGCATTGGTGGCTGTAGAAGGAACTCCTATGGAAAATGAAAAACCAGTTGAAATTTGGGAAATGATAAGAATGGTTGCCACTACTAGAATAGTTATGCCAGAAACCCAAGTTCGTCTCTCAGCTGGAAGAACAGAAATGAGCAGAGAAGGTCAAGCGATGTGTTTCTTTGCTGGCGCGAATTCAATTTTTGCTGGAGACAAATTATTAACTACTCCAAACCCAGATGTAAATGAGGACATGAAGATGTTTGAATTACTAGGTTTAAAACCTCAAAAACCTTTTATAAAATTAATGCAACCCAAAACTGTAGAAGCTGAAGACTCTGCATTTGAATCGTTGGGAGAAAAACCAAGATGGTCTAGACCAGAACACAAAATTGAAAGAAATATTGAAGCATCAATAAAAGGTAAATAAGTTAAGAAAGACTTAAACTTTTAGATATTCTAAACGTTTTTATAAATTTGCTCTCTAGGTTTTCTAGAGAGTTTTTTTGTTAAAACCAATTTTCTTAAAAAAACATGGCTTCATTATCATTAACAGAAATCGAAAGAGTAAAGACAATTTCTAAGGAAGATTTTTTTAATAATTATGTAAAAAAACAAAAACCAGTAGTTGTTGAAAAGCTTACCCAAGATTGGCCAGCTTATGATAAATGGTCGTTGAATTATATTAAAGAGATTGCTGGAGACAAGATTGTTCCATTATATGATGATAGACCTGTTTCTCATAAAGATGGATTCAATGAAGCTCATGCTAAAATGAAAATGGCAGATTATATAGATTTACTTCAATCTAAACCTACAAACTATAGAATTTTTCTTTACAACCTAATTAAAGAAGTTCCAAGCTTAAATAATGATTTTAAATGGCCTAACATAGGATTAAAATTAGTAAAACAATTGCCGATGCTTTTTTTTGGAGGCGAAAATTCCAAAGTTTTTATGCACTATGACATAGATTATTCTAATATTCTACATTTTCATTTTCATGGCAAAAAAAGATGTATTCTTTTTGAACCAAGTCAAACGCCATATTTATACAAAGTTCCCCATGCTTTAATCTCTAGAGAAGACATAGATTTTGATAATCCTGATTTCGAAAAATGGCCTGCTTTAAAAGAGGCCAAAGGTCTCGTTACTGATTTGTCTCACGGTGAAATGTTATACATGCCCGAAGGTTATTGGCATTATATGAAATATGTTACTCCAGGTTTTTCTATGAGTTTGAGAGCTTTTCCTAGAAACATAGGAAACTTATCAAAAGCAGCATACAATGTTTTTATCATGCGACATTTTGATAACCTCATGCGAAAAATAAAAGGACAAAAATGGATTGATTACAAAAACGAAAAAGCCATTATTGACACCAATAAAAGATTGAAATACTAGTTAGTTATTACTTTTTTGGTAACTATAATTCCGTTATTCAATTTGATTTTCACAATTAAACTCTGTTTTGTTTCATTCAACAAAGTAGAGAATGTTTCAGCGTTAATTTTTTCTTTAGAAAACAAATTTCTTCCCAATATATCATACACTTTTATAGAGTCAATATATTCATTTTTAGAATTTACAGATAACTGATGGTTATTTACAAAAACCTGAACTCCATAATCAATTTGATTTTGTGGGTTTGATAACGCTTGAGAAGAGTATCTTAACAAAAATCGATCATTAAAAGTTCCTGCGTTTGTAGAAAAGCTATATGATGATTCTTTTAGATTATGATAGGTTTGTAATTCTTTATCTTCTAATATTATATCTTCGAGAGTATCGAATAAACCATCAAATTTTTCTATAGATATTTCAAAATTTCCAGCAATAGAAGAACTATAACCTACAGGAACTACATCCTCTATTACAAATGGCAAAGCACGACCTTGTATTGCTAGGGTTTCACTGTTACATATTGTGTAAAAATTAATAACATTTCCAGCGGCAAGAGTTGTGCCATCAAAATCTCTATCGAGTTCATTGGTAGCGTTTTCTACATAACCAATTAATGTCTGTTTAAATGCTCCTTGAGAATTTGTTAAATTTAACCAAAGTCTATGTTTTTCTAGTTCTCCATTACTATCTTGATTTGCAGATGAGTTTGTTCTAAAAAAACTATTATTGTTACCCAAAACTCTCATGCTATTTAGGAAAGTCACATTTCCATTAGCCAAAGCTTTTACAAAAAACCCTTGTCCAGAAGCTATTTTTCCTGTTGGAACAGTATTGTTTACACCTAAATTTGTTGCAGAAGTTCCTACTCCACCAACCAAATTATAAACAGCGTAATCATTAGTTGTATAAATATTATTTGTAAGTGGCGTATTGTGTGTCCAAAGGTAAATTGTTCCACCTATTAAACTTGTGTTTCCAGAATACCCTAAAAATAAATCAGCATTTATTGCAGATGGATAAGGATTACCCAATAAATTCCAATTACTAGTGCCATTAATAACTGGTATTTGCGTAAATCCATTATTAACATTACCTACAAACTGACCATTGAAAACTGTTGGAGTTGATGTAAATGAATTAGGCGATCGAACAATGTATCCTTTTCCAGCAGTCATAACAGTTGTTCCTGCAGTAAATTGCCAATTCGCAATTGTTGGATTAAATTCAAAAAAGTGTGTGCTACCAGGAGATAAAGTTGAAAGAGTTTGACCGCTTACTGGTGATGACCAATACGTATAGTCATATAACTTCATTGGTGTTGTATCTCTTTTCATTGTTATTGAAGCCGAGTTTGTAGCATAATCATTTCTTTGAACAAGGCTTCCTGAATTTTCAATCACAATTGTACCATTACTAGTTAAATTGCTTTGTACAAGTGCATTGGTATTTGAACCTATTGTTAGCAATCTTCCTGAGTTCACTTGACATTTACATGCAGATAAATCACCTTGCGATGTCGTGTTATAATCTCCATCCAAAATTGCAATTATTGATGATGTTGGAACTCCGTTGCTCCAAGCAGTACCGTTCCACGTTGAACTAACTTCTCTTCTACCAAACAGTGTTACATTGTCTATTACCCAAGCTTCATTAGCATTATTATTGATGGTAAATCTAACTGCTAAGTTGGCAACTTTTGGCAAATTAGTTAAAACTACTGTGCTATAACCTTCTGTCGTTTGATAATTTATGGTTCCCAATGGAACTGTTACAGGACCAACTGTACTAGGTGCATTTGTGCCTGTAAAAGATTTACTTGTAGATGCTATTCCAGAAACAAAACTCCACACAGAGTTAACATTTCCTGTAACTCTAACTTCGTCTGACCATGTTGTTCCACCATTAGAGCTAATAGAAACTTTTACAACATCTGTTAAATCTAGTCCTTCTGTGGCTGTAGCTGAGAAAGCACCAATCCTAACATTCAACTGAACATCACTAAACTGAGTAGTATTCATATTACTCATAGTAACTGTACCTGTTCCGTTTACGTTTTGAAGAGCTCTAGCGCCAATAAACTTGTTAGTTGCTCCACCATCTCCAGATACTGCATAGCCATTTGTTGTAACCAAAGACAAACTTGCTCCAGAGTTTGTATAACCCCAAGTTGGCGTAGCTGGTGTTGTTTCAAAATCCTGAACTGCTATGGTTTCAAGTATTCCATAGGAACAAGGTATATAATCAACACCATATCCATTTATTGCGAAAACATATGGGTTTTCATTCAAATCACTATTTACAATTGAAACCGTTGCATCTCTCAATCCAACAACCGAAGGATCAAATCGAATGACAAAGGTTGTACTTGCTCCAACCGCCAATGTTGCCGATGGTGATGTCACAACAGAATAATCAGATGCTGCTGCACCTGAAATTGTAATTGCACCAATTGTTAGAGTATGTGTTCCATTATTTGTGATGGTATACACTCTATCCAAAGTTGTCGCATTTATATTAACATAATCAAAGAAAGTATCGTTTACAAATGATGGGATTGTACTTCCGTTAACAATAGGTTGCCCATCACCAAAAACATCCATTTCTGGAGTTATCCCTACTCCTTGAATTAAGAAATCATAAGGGTTTTCATTTGGATCATTATTTGCAATAGATACAATTGCAGTCCTAATTCCTGGAGCTGTAGGATTAAATTTGATACTAAAAGTTTTAAAAAATCCAGTATTGATTGTTCCAGTATTTGGCCAAGTCATCAATGTAAAATCTGATGGATTTGCTCCTGAAATAGTAATATAAGGACTGGCACCAGTTAAGGTAAGTGCCATTGTTCCAATACTTCTGATTTTGTAATCTTTTATCTCGCCTGTTCCTCCAACTACCTGATTAGAAAAAAGAGTATTATTTGAAGCAATTGGTATCATACTTCCATCTACAATTATTCCAGTGCCCACAGTATTACCTTGTAAATCAATTTCAGGAACTGGGTCAAAAGCATAGCCTTGAATATTAAAAACATAAGGATTTTCATTGCTGTCGTCACTGTATATATACACGACTGCTTGACGCAAACCTGGAGCACTTGGGTTAAAAATTATAGAAAGTTCTCTAAAACTAATTATACTTCCCGACACGCCTGCAATTGTTCCTGTTGGAGGTGGCGAAGCTCCGGGTATTGATATTGTAAAATCGCTAGCATGTGGACCACCAATAACAACATTCGAAACATTCATAGTTGCTCCACCAATATTTTGAATTAAAAAAGTAATGGTTTGTGTTGTTTCTGGACCAAAAGTTCTAATAGGTGATCCTGAACTTGCAAATTCAGTTCCATCTGCTATCCTTGGGGTTGTGTCTCCATTTAGGATTGTTAAACCATTTCCGGTAACGTTTATTTCTGGAGCTGGAGCACCAAAAGTTCCTGTAATAGAAATATCATCAAGTCCAAACTCATCTCTAGCTCCAGATACAGTAACATCTTCGCATGACCATCTTAAGTAATAAAATGCACCTGGCGCAACATTTAGTCCTGAAATAATTATAGAACGTGAAGGCGAAACTCCAACACTAACCCATTGTAAAGGATCAGCTGCATCAGGTGAAACATAATCCAAAGTTGATTCGTTTTCATAAACTACATTATCTGCCGAATGCGAAAAGTTGAACGAGCTTGAACTATTTTCATCATTTCTAACAAATAAATTATATGAAACCTCTATTTGAGTTAAGTTTATTGTATTAGTATTTTTAAGTCTAAGAGTAATACTTCCTGGTGCAAATTCTCCTGCTGCAGGTTGAACCAAAAGTGCTGGATTGGCAACCGAACCCGGTAATTCAGTAAATGCATAAATTCCATGAGTTATAACACCGGTATTTACTGAACCTCTACCAAAAGCATCTACTGTTTGTGTTCCACCAAAACCAAGAGTTCCAAAACTAAACCCTTCAACATCCCATGCATTAGAATTAAGTCTTCCAGCAATTGTTGGATTTGGCGAAAATCCTGCACCAGTAAAAGCTGTACTAGGGTTTGTTCCAACACTTGTAGGCATAGTGTTAGAGAAATCTATGACTATTGGTGTTGTATTTGGAATATTTACTTGCGAATTTGACACAAAAGAAAACAATAAAACTGCCACAAAGACATAAATCTTCTGTACACAAATGCTCATAAGAGGTTTGTTATTCATATAGTTTTTTGTTTGATTTTGACGCAAATTAAACATTTTCAAAGATTTATCAAGATTTTTTTCTTTGAAAATGTGTTTTTTTCCGATTATTGGATAAAATTATCTAATGATAGTTTTCTTTACAATAGTATTTCCGTTATCGAGTTTTATTTTCAAAACCAATGTTTGTCCAACATTGAAGATGCTTGAAGAATTGTAACTAAGTGAATCTATATTATTTTCATTAAGTAATATTCTTCCCAAAACATCAAATACTTCTATCGATTTAATATTTTTTTCTAAAGATTTTACTGATAATATATTGTTTGACGAATATACTATAACATTATTGGCTTCTGTTTCAAAAGAAGGATTACCTAATGAATTAGTGGTATATCTTAGAACAAATCTATCTTTAAAAACTCCTTTTGGAGATGTAAAATTATATGGATGTTGTTTCAAGTCATAAATAATATTCAAATACTTGTCTTCCAGATATATGTTTTGTTCTCCAGAAAAAATTCCATCAACTTTTTTAATTGCTATAATATGATTTCCCTCAGCCACAATGTTTATTCCCATTGGAACTATATCTTCGTTATCAAAAGGTAATGGTCTTCCTTGAATAATAAAGTTGTCATTATTAATCAATGAAAACAAAGCCACCTCACTTCTTGGAACAAAAGGGCAATCATAGAAATGATCTCTTTCTAAAGTGGAATAAGTAGAATAACCTACTAGCGTTCTATCCATTTGACCTGATGCTTCATTGATTATATCTAGCCATATTCTATTTTTTTCCTCATTGCTTCCTAGTGCTTGAGGAGCAGACAATCTATAAAAATCAGAATTGTTGTAAAGAGTATAATTTGTTCCTTTTCTTAAATCGTTGTTGAAAGTAATTGTGTTTGGTGTAGAAGCCGTTTCAAGCATATTCACCATAAATCCTTGTCCAGATGCTATTTTTCCTGCAAACGTATCTGGCTCAGTAGAACCTAAACCATTATACTTAATATAATCATTTGATGAATAGTTGACCACAAAATCTTGGTAGAATGGATCGGCAAGCACATTTGGAGCTAATCCGTGTTTCCAAATCCAAATAGAACCTTCTATTTTGGTTTGATTTAACACTAAAAACTCTTCTGCATCAATTGCTGATGGATAAGGGTTTCCAACTAAATTCCAATTATCATCATATTTTGTTGTTAATGCGTTGTTCGGATTTCCTGGTTCTAAATCTATGTCTATTCCGTTATATGTTCCTCTTTCTATAGGAAAAGTAAATTGCCCATTAAATGGTTTTCCTGTAAAGGACATTGGCAATGTTTGAGCTGTTGATGAACCATTATTAGCCATCGCTATATAGCCTTTTCCTTTTGACATATTGGTTGTCGAAGGAGCAATCCAATTTCCTTGTGAACCATTAGTATTACTATAAAGAGTACTCCATTCAAAACGATAGGCATTAGGCAAAGAAGCTACTGGAAAATTCTCTGTTGGTGAACTCCAATAAATATAATCGTAGTTCTTAGCTAGAGCATCTCTTTTTACTTCAAACTTGGTTCCAGTATAAGTACCAGAATTTGCATCTGTTTCGTCTATTTGAACAAACTGTCCATTGTTTTCTATTGTCAAATCACCACTATGATTTAATGATTTCCCTGCGACTATAAAACCAGCAGAATCAATATTGACAGTTTTCCCAGAATTAATTGTTAGGTTTCCTTCTGCGATTAAATCATTTGAAACAGATGTCAAGAAATTATTATCTAAAACTACATTATAAAAAACTTCTGTACCATAAGGTGAAACATTGTTAATTACTTGATTGGTTGAACCTTTAAATTGCACTGTTCCATCTCCTTGTTTATAAGCTGTTTCACCAGTTGATGCATTGTTTGTCCAATTTCCATAGAGATAGATTTGACCGTCAGGAGTTCCACTTGTATTGTCACTTGTTTCTAATGCTCCAGATGCTCCAATGGTAAGATTACCATAAACTTCAATTTTATTATTTGAACTTCCGTTCAGCATAACTTTTCTTCCATTTATTGTTAAATCCTTACACTGAGCAATATCAAGATACAAATCAGAATTTGCTGCTAAATAACTTACATTACAGTCGTTTGTTGCTGTTGCGTCAATTTGAACATCAGTAAATTCATCTGGAACAGAAAGCAGAGCCCAGTTATTACAATTAAACCAGTTGGTGTCTGAAGTTCCTGTCCATTTGTTAAACGGATCAGACGCAGTGATAACAAAAGGAGATGGCGATGGACAAGTCCCATAACTTGTAACCCAGTTTGTCGTATAATTCAATATACTTCCTATCAAATAGGGTCTATTTCCTGTAGTATAAGTAGATGAAGAAACATTATAACTTCTTGCATAAGTTCCTGGCGAAGTATTTGCCTGTAGTGAAGCACATTCTAAAGCTGGATGCTTTCTAGAACGTCTTAAGTTAGCTGTCAATGGTGAGCTTAAACTAGTTAAATCGTCTGAAAGATTATACCACAAACCACCATCCTGAACTCCAGAAAGTACTGTTCCAACAAAAGCTGATCCAGCAGGATCATAATTAAAATATCCTTGCATCAAGAACATTGAATCTGGATCACTTGTAGAAACATTCACAAAAGTGTGTGATGCTAAAGTAGTACCATCAGCTCTTCTTCCTTGTATGCTGAAATTTGTAAAAGAAACTCCGGCTGGAGAAATAGCCGAAATACTTGTATCAGCAGTACCACCGTTATCTGTTACTATACAAAAAACAGAAGCAGCTGGTATTACAGTTGAACCTGAATATGTAAATTCGATAAAAGGTACATTTCCAGTTGGTGCAACATCATATCTACACTCGAACCATTTATCAGTTCTAATGTTTGAAGCTGGTGCTCCACCTGTTTCATAGGTTGCATTAGTCCACAAAAACTTAGTTCCAGGGTTAATATCAACCAATGTCAATAGCCTTATATTATCATCACCTCCAGAAGCATTATTATTATAGGCAATTAATATCAAATCTCCTGTTTTCAAAACAGTTGGCACAACATTTATTGGTGTAACACTTACTTCAACACCACTACTCCATTCGGTACCTTTACGAACAAAAATTTCAATGTAATAAGTAACTCCGTTAGTCAATCCTGTTATATTTACAAAATTTCCAGTTCCTTTATAAACCACTTGATCAAACCCAGAAAATGCTGAATTGGCTGTGTAAGCAGTTCCATCGCCAGAAGGAACAAATGTAACTCCTGCCGCAGAAGTAATAACTGCCATAATTTCATCATAACATCCAGCTGTTGGGTTTACCCAGTTAATGCTTCCTGTTGTGTTTCCAGGACTTGAACTTGGAGCGGATACATTGGATAACGCCATAGTTTGTGTGGTAGTTCTTGAAGTAGTTGAATAAACTGTAAAAGAGCCACTGTTTCTATAAGCATATAATTCAAATGTATAAGGTAATCCAGCTGTTAAACCTGTAATTGTAGCTGTAATTGCATTTCCAATGTATAATACTCTTGATGTTGTTGCATTATAGGTTGGCGCTAAAGAATAATCTGTATTAAAAGGTTGTGTTGTTGCATTTATAGTCGTTACAGCATTTGGCGATGCTCCTTGTCTTGCTACTAATATATATCCATCAAATGAACCACTTGGTGCAGACCAGTTTAACACGACAGAAGTATTCGAAATACAACCTCTTGTCAAAGCTCCTGGAACATTTGGTGGTGATGCCGAAAAAGTTTGATACCCACCAATACTTGTATTTCCTGATTTGGTTCCAGATGTAAACCCTAAACTAGTATTTGTAATAGGATTTATTCTAATGGTATTGCCTATAACAGCACTTGCAGAAACATCAATTGTTATGAAAAAATATCCTGTTGCTCCATTTGCAATTGCTTGCGAAAATACGGGAAAGACTTTAGTTCCAGTTGCTCCAGGTGCTGCAATTGTAGAAATAGTTGTATCTGCTCCATCTAATATATTATCAGCAGAATAAACAAGTTTTAAATTTGAAACATCGGCAGCAACATAAGTACCTGCTGTAACCACTGCTAAATTGGTAAATGTTGCACTATTGACTGTGACTGCTAATTGAAATTTATGCAAAATGTGACTTGTAGTTCCTTGCGCAACAAAGGCAGCTGTTACTTGCGTCCCAAGATCTGACAAAACAATATTTGGTGTTAAAGCAAGCGTAGTAAAATTGCCTACAAGTTCCGTTAAATGATAACAATTTAAAGCCGTATTAAATTCATAAACTGCAAAATGATAGGTTGTAGAAGCAGAAAGCCCTGTAACATTTACAGAAGTTGCTGTTCCGCTGTAAACCACAAAGTTTCCAGTACCGATTTGTGATCCAGAACCAAAAACCGCATTAGCCGTATAACTTGTTCCACTAACAGGATCTGCGTTCACAGCACTTCCTGCTCTGGCAACAACCAAAACGCTATTTCCATTTCCTCTAACCCAATTTGCTGTTCCGCTGGTTCCAGTTACAGACGAACTAGTGAAAGTGGTTGCCTGCGTTGTTGGCGAACATTGAGGCGTTGTAAAATTCCCTGTAAGCTCCGTTAGATGATAACAGGTTGACGTGGTATTATATTCGTAAACAGCAAAATGATAGGTTGTATTTTCCAAGAGTCCTGTGACGTTCACCGAAGTACCTGTTCCATTGTAAACCACATAATTTCCAGTACCAATTTGTGAACCAGAGCCAAAAATTGCATTAGCCGTATAACTTGTTCCACTAGCAGGATCTGCATTTACAGCACTGCCCTGACGAGCCACAACAATTACTCCTGCTGTTCCATTTCCTCTTACCCAGTTTACTGTTCCAGAAAAATTTGAAACAGAAGAACTCGAAAAAGAAGTTGCTTGAGTTGTTGGTGCTGTACATGTAGTTGTTACACTACCATTAAATGTGAAATCATTGATACTGAAAGTAGTAGTAGCTAAGGGAACACCATAAGTATAAAAACGAAATGTTATTGAAGATGTTATATTTTGATAACTTGCTCCACTCAAAGAAATTGTAGTTCCAGTAGTAGAAGGAGTTCCAATATCGGAAGTAAAACCATCTACACTTGAACGAAATGAATGTGATGGTGTGCCAGATGAAACTTGAGAAGTATAAACAAAATTTGTAAAATCAATTTTATAACCTGCTGCTGGTGTTAAAGTAAACTCAAAATAATCAGTTAAATCAATTGTTGATGTGCTCCAACCGTTTGCATTGTATCTGTTATTTGCATTTGACCCAGCAATTCCAGAACCTCTACCAATTCCAGAAACTGTAATATTTGGATCAACAGTTTGACCAGCTGTATATGGGTTGGCTGTATTTGGATTAGTTCCTGTAATTGGATTTGTAAATATTTGACCATGTACAACGGAACTCCAAAAAACTAAAAAAACAATTATTTTATTAAATTTCATAAATCAAAAGTATGTCAGTTCAATTCACTCTTCAAAACAATTCCCTAAAAAACAAAGATTTAACCATAGTTTTGGGGCTACAAATTTACTTCTAAATTACTAAAAAACAACTACTTTACTTTAAGTTAATGTAAATATTAATTAATATTTATTAACATTTCTACTTCGATTTATTTTTTTAACTGATTGACCTACAATTTTCTCTGTAAATTCGTTCAATTTTTATCCCTATTTTTGAAAAAAAGACGCTTGTATTTTTATGTCAAAAGATTTTTCATTAGAAGATTTTAAAAAGAAATTAGAATACTATTGTTCCTATCAAGAACGATGTCATCAAGAAGTTTTAGATAAGCTTTTTGAATTACAAATCAAGTCTTCGGAACATGAGAAAATAATTGTTCATTTGATTGAAAATAATTTTTTGAATGAAGAACGTTTTGCTTCTGTTTTTTCAATGAGTAAATTTCATCAAAAAAAGTGGGGAAAAATTCGAATTAAAAACGAATTGAAAGCTAGAAAAATTTCAGACTATCTAATTAACAAAGCGTTAAATGAAATCCCATTTGAAGAATATGAAATGACTTTTGAGACATTAGCAGAGAAACATTGGGAAACTATAACAGAAAAAAATGATTTGAAAAAAAGAAAAAAATTCTGTGATTACTTACTTCGTAAAGGATGGGAAAGTAATCGCGTTTATGAAAAAGTGAAAGAACTTGAGAAATAGTTTGCGGTTTGCAGTCGCAGTTTGCAGATGATAACTTAAATTAAAACTCTTTTGACAAAAGAATACTCACGGCATTTCCACCAAAACCAACAGCATTTATTAAAACTTTTTTAATCTCTTTTCTTTCTGTTTGCTTTTCAGCAAAAGGAACTTCGATGAATTGATTGTATTTCATCATTAAAATTGCTAGTTCCATATTCAACATTCCTGATGCGCCAAATGTATGCCCAATTTTCCATTTATTGGTGGTAAGTAATGGCATATCATTTTTAAAAACATTTTGAATGGCTTTATATTCTGATAAATCGCCTTTTATAGTTCCTGGTGCGTGCATCACTATGGCATCAACGTCTTCTAATTTGGTGTTTTGCAAAGCCATTTGCATTGATTTTTGAAAACAAGTTGCTTCATCTGAAATGGAAATATTATGTTCTAAATCGTCTGTTGCATAACCTATTCCTTCGATATATGCTAAAGCATTTTCTTTTTCGCCAAGTTCTAAACAGACAACCGACGCAGCTTCACCAAGAACCATAGTGTTTTTAGATTTTTGCAAATCGAATGAAAGGCAAGGATAACCGTTATTTTCTGAATTCGAATAAATCTTTAATGCTTGCATTTGCGCAATTGTGAAAGCTGTTAATGGCGCTTCACTACCGCCAACGAGAAATTTATTTGCTAAACCTGATTGTAACCATGCTACAGCATTCAATACAGCATGCAAAGCAGTTGAACAAGTAATGGAATGAGAAATTTCAACTCCTGTAGATTTCAAATCATGCGCAACCCAAGAAGAAATATTTCCTAATGTGGTTGTTGGTGAAGTCAATGTTGACGTTTTGCCCGTTTCAAGAAATTCTTTGTGATATTTTTCAAATAGTTGGGTTGACCCGCGAGATGAACCAATGTTGATGCCAAAATCTTCACCTTGTTCCCAACCAGATTTTTTTATTGCTTGCCTAGAAACCAAAATTGCCATTAAAACCGTTTCATCAAGAGCTTTATATTTATTATCAGATTTTCTTAAATCATCAATTTGTTTTCTAACTTCATGAGGTATTGTCACTACAAATTGGTCTCTTCCGTTAAAGTTTTTAGTCGAAATTAAGGTTTGTTTTGAAAGATAATTGCGCCAAATTTCATCAGGTGAATTCCCTAATGGTGAAATAGATGCTAATGATGTTATGGCGATTTTTTGTTTCAAAATTAAAATATCAGCGTTTTGCGTTAGCAAATCCGTTTTATCTGCGTGCTAAATTACGGATTTAATTTTTTTGAACGCTGATGAAGCGGATTTCAACGCAGATTATACGGATTTAGATAAAATATTTTACACTATTTCTAGAGCTTTTTCTATAGTAGCATATACTTTTTGCAATTGATTTTTTGTGATGATATATGGTGGTAGAATGTAAATAATATTTCCCACTGGTCGCAAAATAATTCCTCTTTCTATAAAAAAATTATAGAGTTTGTTACGCATTGTTCCGTAGTAACTTTCTTGACTTTCTGTTTTGATTTCTAGTGCAAAAATTACTCCGAGTACACGTGTAGTTTTTACTTTTGGATGATTTTTTATTTTCCTTTCAAATTCTAAGTGTGATTGATTAATCCGCAGTATATTGGCTTGCATTTCATGATTTTCTAAAAGAGAAATACTAGCTAATGCTGCTGCACAACCTGTTGGGTTTGCCGTAAAAGTATGTCCATGAAAAAGCGCTTTATTGGTGTCATCGTCATAAAAACCTTCGAAGATTTCTTGAGAAAACGTGGTGATTGCCAAGGGAATTGTTCCGCCTGTTAATGCCTTTGAAAGGCACATCATATCTGGTTTTTCAACTAAATAATCACACGCAAAAGTTTTACCCGTTTTAC
The DNA here is from genome assembly GCF_014642275.1 of Flavobacterium lutivivi. Classification (GTDB taxonomy): domain Bacteria; phylum Bacteroidota; class Bacteroidia; order Flavobacteriales; family Flavobacteriaceae; genus Flavobacterium; species Flavobacterium lutivivi. The sequence goes on along the minus strand of NZ_BMIM01000002.1, from coordinate 357,973 downwards.
CAAAACCTGTCATTACTTCGTCGGCAATTGTGAAAACATTATTTTGTTTACAAATAGCAATTAATTGATTTAAAACTTCCGGTGGATACATGACCATTCCTGCTGCGCCAAGAACTAATGGTTCGAAAATAAATGCAGCATAATCATTGGTTTTAACCAAATTTTCTAACTGCTGTAAAACTTGGTTGTTGTTTTCATTATTTGGAACTGGAATTCGGGTTACTTCTAATAGCGAACCTTTGAAAGCTTCTGTAAAAAAAGAAATACCACTTGCTGCCATAGCTCCAAAAGTGTCGCCATGAAAAGCATCTTCAAAAGCAATAATTTTTGTCTTTTTAATTCCTTTATTATAATTGTATTGCAATGCGACTTTGATAGCGACTTCTACAGCAGTGGAACCGTTATCTGAATAGAATATTTTCTTTTGATTATTGGGTAAAATTGACAGCAATTTTTCTGCTAATTCAACAGCAACATTATGAGTAAATCCTCCAAAAAGTACGTGTTCCAAAGTTGTTAATTGCTTAAAAATAGCATCGGCAATAACTTGATTGGAATGTCCAAACGGATTAACCCACCAAGACGCAATAGCATCGATGTATTCTTTGCCATTTTCATCCCAAAGTAACGCATCTTTTCCTTTGACAATTGCTGGTAAAAGTCCAACTGTTTTGTGTTGTGTATATGGATGCCAGTTGTATAGTTTGTCTTTTTGTGATAGGTTCATTTTTTTGAGAAAATAGAAGAAAGATAATAGAATAAAGACTTTACCTTTCTAGTTTGAAATACAAAGATAAATTCTATTTTCTATGTTCTATTCTCTTTATTCTAAATTTAAAAGATTTTCACGAAACTTATCAGCGTAATACTGAATTACATTTTCATCAAAATAAGGTTCGTTTTCAATTCTTCCTATGAGTTTTGCTTTTGTTTTTGAAAGAATTATATCTTCAGTAGCTTTGTTTTCATCTCCAGAGAAAATAATTCCAGCAACTTCAATATTTCGATTTTTTAATGCTTCAAATGTTAACAATGTGTGATTAATACTTCCCAGATAATGTCGAGAAACTATGATTACTTTATAATCAGGTTGGATTAAATCGATGATACAATCGTTATTATTTAACGGAACAAGAATTCCTCCTGCACCTTCAATAACCAAATGATTGTTGGTTTCTGGTTCAATTATTTTTTTTAAATCAATCGTAATTCCGTCCAATTGAGCAGCATAATGTGGACTTGCTGGCGTATTGAGTTGATAAGCGTTCTTATGAATTTGAGATTTGACACTTCGACTGCGCTCAGTGTGACAAGAAATGAGAGATTGTATCTTTTTGCTATCAGAATTATCTAAATCGCCTGCTTGTATAGGTTTCCAATAATCGGCTTCGAGCGCTTGAACACAAATTGCCGAAGCAACGGTTTTGCCTACATCTGTTCCAATTCCTGTGATAAATAGTTTCATGATTGTTATTTAACCGCAAAGTTCGCAAAGAATGCGCAAAGTTCACAAGGATTTTAACTTTATATTAGTTGAAAATTGATAAAGAAAGTTGTTTTAATACTTCTGAAATTTGTTTTTCTGAATTGTAAGAATGCAAACAAAAACGCAATCGCTCTTGACCTTGTGGAACGGTTGGTGAAAGAATAGGTTTTACATCAAATCCTTTTTCTTGAAGTTGATTGGCAATGGATTTTACTTTTTCATTTCCTGGAATAATAGCACATTGTATAGCCGATTTGCTGTAAACAAAAAATGGCTTCAACCCTAACATTTGCTTCTCATTATTAAAGAAAACAATATTGGATTTTAGTTTTTCTAAACTTTCTTTTTCGGTTTTCAAATGTTGATACGCCATTAAAATTGTAGCAACTGAATGTGGCGAAAGTGCAGTGGTGTAAATAAAACTTCGGGCAAAATTGACTAAATAATTTTTTAAATCTTGACTTCCTAAAATAGCTGCGCCATGACAACCCAAACCTTTTCCAAAGGTCATAATTCGTGCAAAAACTTTTTCCTGTAAACCATGAAATTGCACTAAACCTTGACCATATTCTCCAAAAACACCTAAAGCATGCGCTTCGTCAACAACTAAAAAGCAATTATGTTTTTCGCACAAAATAACTAATTCTTCAAGATTTGGGCTATCACCATCCATAGAAAAAACAGTTTCTGTGACGATATACACTTCGACAAGCTCAGTGTGATATTTTTGAAGTATTCGTTCTAAATCTTCTAAATTATTATGCTGGAATTTGTATGCTTTTGCATTACTCATTTGAATTCCATCACGAATGGAAGCATGACATAATTCATCATACAAAATAATATCATTTCGTTGCGGAATAGAACTAAAAAAACCAATATTGGCATCATAACCTGAATTGAATATTAATGCACTTTCTGATTGGTGAAAGTCGGCAATAAAATCTTCCGTTAATTGATACAATTTGTGATTTCCTGATAGCAACCTTGAACCTGTTGCCCCATTTATTTTGAGGTTTTGATCGAGTAATAGTTGATGTGAAAGGTCAAAAATGGCTTCGTTCTTGGCGAAACCTAGATAATCATTAGAAGCAAAATCCACTAAATCGTTATGCATTGGCAACTTTCGTAAAGCATTGTTTGCTTCACGTTGTTGTAGTTTTTGTTGTAATGATTTTGGGAGTTTCATAATTCTGTTTTGTCAATCCATTTAAAATTGCCTTTTTCAGTTGCGTCTAATAAATCGATGTTCAGCTTGCATGACACCATCTTTCCAAATTCAAAAGCATCTTCTTTTTTCTCGAAGACAAACATCTTGTAATGTTTGTTTTTATTATACCAAAGATTTACTTCAAATTGTTCTTTTGTTGGTTCTAAAAAAACTGAAACATATTCTAAATTTGGTGTTTTTGATAAAACATCTTTTGAAAAAAAACCAATTGAATATCTTGATATTAATTTATCGTTTTCGATATCAATTAAAATTGTTTTTGTTAAAGCAAGCGAAATTCCACTTCCTGCGGATAATACAATAAGTTTAATCATTGATGCTGGAAATTTTACTGACAAATTATTAAATCCAACCTGATATATTTTATGAAATGTGTAAAATATTATTAAAATACTTAAAGTAATTAATGCACTAGATATAATAGCTTTCCATAAAGGTAATTTTCCTTCAGAAACTATGAGATCAAAATCTTTTTTACTTTCTTCCATTCATCAAAAATAAAAAAAGCCAAACAAAATGTTTGGCTTTCTCAAGTTATTTTTAAATGTTTTAATCTGCTAAAACAATTACTTTATTGTCTTTCATTTCAATAGTTCCAGAGTTTATAGACAATGTATAATTCTGGTCATTGATGCGATTGAACTTAGCTTCAACATTATCATTAAAATCAAAACGAGAAGCTGTAATTTTAACTTCACCATTTTTCAGTATGGATACTATAGGCGCGTGGTTATTCAAAATTTGAAACGAACCATCAACACCTGGCAATGTAACCGATGTAACTTCTCCTTTGAATAATGTAGCTTCTGGTGATACTATTTCTAAAATCATATTTCTTAGTGATTAGTGATTAGTGATTAGTGATTAGTAACTGATTACTAAAAACTGATAACTGCCTACTGATTTTATGCTTCTGCTAACATTTTTTGACCAGCTTCGATAACGTCTTCAATGGTACCTTTAAGGTTGAAAGCTGCTTCTGGCAAATGATCTAATTCACCGTCAATAATCATATTAAATCCTTTGATAGTATCTTTAATATCAACTAAAACTCCAGGAATACCGGTAAATTGTTCTGCAACGTGGAATGGTTGAGACAAGAAACGTTGTACACGACGAGCTCTTGATACTGCTAATTTATCGTCTTCTGATAATTCTTCCATACCAAGGATTGCAATAATATCTTGAAGTTGTTTATATTTTTGAAGAATTTCTTTTACTCTTTGTGCACAATTATAATGCTCATCACCCAAAATAAGTGGTGTCAAAATTCTAGAAGTTGAATCTAATGGGTCAACCGCTGGATAAATACCAAGCTCAGCAATTTTACGAGATAATACCGTTGTAGCATCCAAGTGAGCAAACGTTGTTGCTGGCGCAGGATCGGTTAAGTCATCCGCAGGAACATATACCGCTTGTACAGAAGTAATTGAACCTTTTTTAGTTGAAGTAATTCTTTCTTGCATAGCACCCATTTCTGTTGCTAAAGTTGGTTGATAACCTACCGCAGAAGGCATACGTCCTAACAAGGCAGAAACCTCAGAACCTGCTTGTGTAAAACGGAAGATGTTATCAACGAAGAAAAGTACATCTTTACCTTGGTCTGAACCAGCACCATCACGGAAATACTCAGCGATAGAAAGTCCTGATAAAGCCACACGAGCTCTTGCTCCTGGTGGTTCATTCATTTGACCAAATACGAAAGTAGCTTTAGAATCTCTCATTCCAGCTTTATCAACTTTAGTTAAATCCCAACCTCCATTTTCCATAGAGTGCATGAAATCTTCACCATATTTAATAATACCTGATTCTAACATCTCGCGCAATAAGTCGTTTCCTTCACGTGTTCTTTCACCAACTCCTGCGAATACAGAAAGTCCACCATGACCTTTTGCAATATTGTTAATCAACTCTTGAATCAATACCGTTTTACCTACTCCTGCTCCACCAAACAATCCAATTTTACCTCCTTTTGCATAAGGCTCAATCAAATCGATAACTTTGATACCTGTAAACAAAACTTCTGTTGAAGTTGACAAATCTTCAAATTTTGGTGCTTCTTTGTGAATTGGCATACCATTAGCTCCGCTTTTTGGCAAATCTCCTAATCCATCAATCGCATCACCAACAACATTAAATAATCTACCATAGATATCATCACCTATCGGCATTTGAATTGGTGAACCAGTAACCATTACATCTGTACCTCTACTCAATCCGTCTGTTGAATCCATAGAGATTGTTCTAACTGCATTTTCTCCAATATGTGACTGAACTTCAAGAACTAATTTTGATCCATCAGTATTAACGATTTCTAATGAGTCGTAAATTTTTGGTAACTCAACATCTTTTGTGTCAAATACTACGTCAACTACAGGACCGATGATTTGCGAAACTTTTCCAATTGCTTTTGACATTGTTTATGTATTTATTTAATAGCTATTTAGGTTTAAAAAAAACACCTGTTTTTTCAGAGCGCAAAGATAATTTTTATAAATTGAATTATCAATAATTTTTTTGTAAAAAACTCGTGTTTTTTAAATATTTATTAAAAAACAAAACCCATCCTAGTGTTTTAGGATGGGTTTTGTTACTTTATAATTAAACTTTTATAATGATGCTGGGTAACTTAATGGGAAATCTTCTGGTTTATATTTTTTGAATTTAGAACCATATTGTGCCTCTATAGCTTCCATAAATTTGTTTGCAACAAAGGCATTAGCTCTAGCTGTTAAATGTACACCATCTAAACCGAAAGCTCCACCTTGAACAAAAGATGCTGTCATATGAAATGTTCCAAAACGAATTCCAGATGTTGAAAGTTGTGTCATTATTGCATTAACATCAACAAATGCTAATCCTTTTGTAGTAGCAATTGATTTTATTGAAGCGTTGTAAGCATCTGTAGCAGCTTTTACTTCTGCTACTTCTGCAGCTGTCAAAACTCTGTTGTCTTGAAGAGGATAAGAAATTCCATTTACATTGAATGGTGCAGGAACTGCAGGTTGTGTTGTTCCAATTACACTTCTTGTAGTTAGTAATATATAATCTCTACTACCTGTTCCTACCGCGTGTCTTGCTTTTCCATAGATACTTCCAACGAAGCCAGCCGTTGTTGAACCCAACACTGGAGTTAACGCTGATGCAATGGCACTAGACAAATCAGGAAGGGTTTCATCAATTATCAATAATGGATTGTTTGGTTCAACAGTACTTGCGTTTCCATCATCTGAAACTAAAGTAGAAAAACGATTTGGTTGACCCAAAGCTGTTGTGATTTGGTTGATTGCTCCAAATAATTGATTTAGTTGAGCTGAACTCGAAGCTGGTATAGATGTAGCTGGAATTGGGTTTGTTGGTACAGTTGTAAAGAAAGGAACTGTATTAACATAAGGAATATTGGCTACAACACCTTTTGCTCCGTTTTGAGTTAATTGATCTGTTAAAGTTGTATAAACATTTGCAAAAACATTTGGATCAGTAATATCATTTGAACCATAAGTAGCAGGATTTAGATTTCCTGTTTGATTGGTTCCTATTCCTCCTGATGTGGCATAAGATAAAACATCATTATTCCCTATCCATAAAGAGAAAAACGTTGGGCTTTGTGCTAATGCATCAGCAAGTATTGATGTAGAAGGAGAAGAAGCAAAACGCACAAAATATGGATTTGCTAAACCTGCAGAAACTCCAGCAATGTTTCCATATCCATTGGCTAATAGATGAAAACTTTTTGCTCCTGGAACTCCCATGTTGTTAAACGGTCCAGCTAAAACATTTGTTATATCTGTAGTGGGAACTGCTCCAGGTAGTGGAACTGGTGATGAGCCATTAAATATTAATCTAACACCTTGTATTGGTGTTCCAGCAGCTAATAATCCTCCATAATTATCATTCATGAATGGAATTTTAAATTCGCCACCACCAACAGTTGAAAATTGATCTGCTAATAACTTAGGGTATGAATTGTTTTGCCCTGCAATGAACAAAGCTCCATCGCTAAATCCTGCAGTTAATGAATTTCCTAATGCAACATATTTTGAAAAATCAGCACTTCCAGCTTCTGGAATTACTTCTGGTTCGGTTGATGAATAATCTACTTCATCTTGTGTACAGGATGCCAATACAAGTGAAGCAATAAACATCCATTTGATATTTTTTATCATGACTTTAATGAATTTTAAGGGTTAATTGTTAATGAAGCAAGATATACTTGACCTATTCTTCCAGCGCCAACTACTTGTAAATAATCGCCTCCACCAATATTTGAAGCACTTAATTTAAGTACCGATTTAATAACTGGAATTTTATATGTTACTTGTGCGTCAAACACCGTTGTAGCTGGAATTGTTCCATCAGCAAACGATGATTGCCATAGGTATTCATCTGTCCATCTTCCGTTTACTGCAAATCCAAAGTTTTTGAATAAACTTTCATTACTCAATGATGCTTTTACTCTATGTCTTGGAGTATTGAAACCAGCTATGAATGAAGGATCTTTTTCTTGATCAAAATCAAAGTTAGCATGGTTATAGTTTACGCCTAACTCAAAGTTTTTATAAACTTTTTTAGATAATCCTACTCCAAATCCATAAGATGTAATTTCTGTAGCTGAGTTTGAATATACTTGATAAACTCTTCTGTCACCATTTGCTAGAGCAGCATAAGACAACTGAACTTGAGCGTTTGAAGAGTCTGTTCCAACAGTTCCATAATATGGAGAAATAACTCTAGATGTACTCATGAAATCATTGTAGATATTGTAATATCCGTTGATGTCAACTGATAAACCATTCCCTAAAACTGATTTATAACCTGCTTCAAAAGCTTTTACTTGCTCGGGTTTTACTAGATTAATATTTGCAACTTGTAAATCTGCAGGGTTTTGTGAAGCTGCAAATGCTTGAACAGAAGCTAATGTATAAGCGTTTGTATAGGCATTAGAACCTGACAAAGGTAATGTAGCTGGTTGACCAAGTGTTACTTGAGCATTTTGACTAACATTTACTACTTCGTTGTATCTGTCTAAGTTATCTTTAGCAGAACCGATTAAAGCGAATGGCCCTAAGTTCAATCCTATGTACAAATCTTGAGTTGTAGGGTTTCTAAAACCTGTTTGGAATGATGCTCTGAAATTGTGGTTTTTATTTGCACCAGCCGAATAAACAAATGAAATTCTTGGTGAATATTGTCCGTCAAATAATTCTGATTTATCATAACGAATGGAGCCAGTAAATTTCAATCTATCATTCATAAATTTCTTTTGCATTTGAGCATATGCACCATATTCATCATACTCAATAGCACCATCATAATCTGTAAAGATTGTTCCATCAGAGTTTAATGAATATCTTCGGAATGAACCACCTAATTGGAATTCAGCAAACTTGATTAAGTCTTTGAAATTATAATTTACATCTGAATGGTAAATTTTTGAGTTGTCCACAAACTTAGAACCTGTTGTGAAGTCAGCATCTTGTTTTACTAGTTCTAATGCATTTTTAAATTCTGCACTACCTGGTAAAAATCTTGGCAAACCATTAGGCGTTAATGGTAGAGGTGTGTTATTGATATTATAATCTGCAAAACCTCTTGCAAATGTAGCTGCTTGATTAGCATTGAAGCCTAAAAATATTTGTGATTGTAAGTATGCTGTTGCATAATCTGTAAACCAAGCTGTATCTCCTTTTGCTTTTCTGTTAATATTCCAAGCAGCAAAACGCATGTCATAAGAATCACCAGCATCTTCAGTTGTCATATAACCTCTAACAAAGAAGTTTTTCCCTTTTACCTCAAGTTTAGTTTGTTGCATCACAAAATTCTCAAGTCTGTAGCGATTTGCACCTTGATATATAGTGTTACCAATTCCTATTTTGTGGCTTCCAATAATTTCAAAATCATTGTCGAAAGGTTTAAAGTGAAGAGAAAAATCAGCTTTGATGTTTTCCAGTTTATTATCACTCAAGTCTTTCTCTGCATAACCTGTTCTAGAAACTTGACCTACGTTGTTGATAAAAGTTGTAACCTCATCACCATAGGTGTTTAAACCATCATAGTTTGTATTGTTATCATGGCCAATAGAACCACCTGTCATACTTCTTCTATCATCTGCAATCCACTCAGTAGCTTTTGTGAAGGTGAAGTTTGCTTTACCTGCAAAATGTTTTGAGAAAGCATGTGCAGCTCTAATTCCAAAATCCCAATAATCATTAGTTCCTGCAACTTCTTGGTTGGTTTGACCATATTTAAAATAAAAACTTAATCCTTGATTAGTAAATGGACTTTTGCTATTCATAAACATAATACCGTTGAATGCATTAGCACCATAAAGAGCCGAAGATGCTCCAGGAAGTAACTCAACACTTGCTACATCTAGTTCAGATAATCCAATTAGGTTACCCAAAACAAAGTTTAAAGCAGGCGAAGAATTGTCCATTCCATCAACTAGTTGCATAAATCTATTGTTGGCAACTGTTGCAAATCCTCTTGTGTTTATTGATTTAAAGTTTAATGAACTTGTGTTGAAATGAACTTCTTTGAGGTTTTCAAGTCCTTCATAAAACGTTGCCGAAGAAGTGTTTTTCACCTCTTTTGCACTCATTCTTTCAACTGTAACTGGCGACTCTAGAATACGTTCTGGAGTTCTAGAAGCAGAAACAACAATTTCATCAAGTTTTGTTTCTTCGTCAGCTAATATCGCTGTTACCTTTTGGTTGTCTGAAGTAATTTTTACTTTTTTTGCACCATAACCAACACTTGATACTTCTATATCGAAAGGTGGTTTTTTGGATGTTTTTAATGTAAAATTACCATCATTGTCTGATATTGTTCCTGCGCTTTCTCCCGACACTTTGATATTGGCTCCAGGAATTGGTTCGTTTTTACTATCTTTTACCGAACCCGTAATTGTAGTTTGAGCAAATGAAATGCTACAAAAAAACAATGTGACGATAAATAAATAAATCTTCATATTGGTTTTAAAATTTGTTGGTTTATGATGCCAAAGTACAAATATTTTTTTTTAATTATCAAAAAAGCATCGAGTTTTTTTAATTTTTTTCGATATAAATATCCTAATTTTAGGAATAAATAATTTTATTAATCTTTATTTTTTTGTTATTTTTTTATTTAATATTTAATTTTTTAACATATATTCAATATTATAATATGCACACATATAAATATTAAGAAATAAATTAAATAAAAAGCATTTTTTTAACACAAAAAAAGCGTGAATAAATTCACGCTTTATTATTTAAAAATAAGTTAGGTAATTATTCTACCGTAACCGATTTTGCTAGATTTCTTGGTTGATCAACGTTACATCCTCTCAATACAGCTATGTGATAAGATAATAATTGTAGAGGAATAGTAGTAATCAAAGGCGATAATGCATCAGAAGTTTCAGGTATTTCAATAATGTGATCTGATAATTCCTTAACTTGTGTATCTCCTTTTGTAACAATAGCAATAATCTTACCACTTCTAGATTTTATTTCCTGAATATTGCTCACTACTTTATCATAATGACCTTGTTTTGGCGCAATAACAATTACTGGCATTTGCTCATCAATCAAGGCAATTGGTCCATGTTTCATTTCAGCAGCAGGATATCCTTCAGCATGAATGTATGATATTTCTTTTAATTTTAAAGCTCCTTCAAGTGCTACAGGAAAATTATAACCTCTACCCAAATAAAGACAGTTGGTAGAATTTTTAAATTTTTCTGCAATTTCTTTTGCATGCTCGTTAGTCATCAAGGCTTCTTGAACTTTTTCTGGAATGATTTCCAATTCTTGCAAGTATCTGAAGTAATCAGAATTTGAAAGTGTTCCTTTTGCTTTAGAAAGTCTAAGAGCAATCATTGTTAAAACTGTGATTTGAGTGGTAAATGCTTTTGTAGAGGCAACACCAATTTCTGGACCAGCATGAGTGTAAGCTCCAGCGTGAGTTTCTCTGGAGATAGATGAACCTACTACATTACAAACACCAAAAACAAATGCGCCTTTTTCTTTTGCAAGTTTTATTGCAGCTAATGTGTCTGCTGTTTCTCCTGATTGAGAAATTGCAACAACTACATCTTTCGAAGAGATGATTGGATTTCTATATCTAAATTCAGATGCATATTCAACTTCTACAGGAATTCTAGTAAATTCTTCAAACACATACTCTGCTACTAATCCTGCATGCCAAGATGTTCCACATGCTACGATAAGAATTCTATCAGCATTTAGGAATTTTTCGAGGTTATCTTCAACTCCAGCCATTTGAATAATACCTTCATTGGCATGTAATCTTCCTCTGTATGTATCTTTTATAACATTTGGTTGTTCATAAATTTCTTTGAGCATGAAATGTTCGTATCCGCCTTTTTCAATTTGCTCAAGATTCATTTTCAATTCCTGAATATATGGGTCAACCAAAGAGTCGTCTTTTATTTTTCTAATTTTTAATGGCTTATGAAGTCTTACAACAGCCATTTCTTCATCTTCAAGATAAATGGCATTGGATGTATATTCTATAAAAGGTGAAGCGTCAGATGCTATGAAAAACTCATCTTTACCAACTCCAATTGCTAATGGACTTCCAAGTCTTGCTACAACAATTTCATCTGGCTTTTCTCTATCAAAAACACAAATTGCATAAGCACCTACTACTTGATTTAGTGCTACCTGAACTGCTTTCCCGAGTTTTAGATTGTCTTTTTTCTTAACATCTTCTATAAGATTTACTAAAACTTCAGTATCAGTATCCGAGGTAAAAGTATATCCTCTTTTAATTAACTCTTTTTTTAGCGGTTCATAATTTTCAATAATACCATTATGAATTATTGCCAAGTTTCCTGAATTTGATAAATGTGGATGAGAGTTCACATCATTTGGAACACCATGAGTTGCCCATCTAGTATGACCCATTCCAATAGTTGCGGCAGAAATAATTTCTTTTGATTTTTCTTCTAAATCGGCAACTTTTCCTTTGGTTTTAGAGATTTTTAAATCGCCTTCTTTATCAAAAAGCATAATCCCAGCACTATCGTAACCTCTATATTCAAGTCTTTTTAAGCCTTTAATTACTATAGGATAAGCTTCTCTATGTCCTATATATCCAACAATTCCACACATAATTTTAGTTTTTTAATTTTGGTTTGGTTTGGTATAATATATTTCTAATTTCAGTCTTTGTGCTTCTGGCACATTAGAACTGGTTCCATACAATACTGTCCCAAGAGGACTTAGTACTGTCATAGTAGGAAGTTTATTTGTAGTAGAAACAGGCGTTTTAATTTTGGAAAAACTTACAGTATTAATATTTTCTGTAATAGCTAATCCTAGTCTAACATTGGTAGAGTCCTTGTTTATTAAATTTCGGATGTGATTGGTTAATCTAATTTTATATTTTCCACCTTTGTTAGTAATCACGCCATCTTCATCTTTTATTTGTTTTGTAATGGTATTGTCATCGTTTAGAAGCATACCGCTATGAACTACTTTACCGTATTTAGGGTATGAACTATTAGTAGATAAATCAACTGTGTAATCTATTAAAACTTTATTGTTTGTGATGTCATAAAGAAACAATCTATTAGGTTCTATCGTCTTTGTGTTAGACATATAGGTTTTATCTACATAGAATGTCAAGTTTGCTTCATTAATCATCCAACCATTATATTTCATATCGTCTATTTCATCTGAAACACCGTTTGGCCCAGTTAAAATATACTTTGGATTTGTATTACTTATTGGTAAATTTTCGTTGTAGGTTGGATTATCTTCATATCCTTTGGTATCTACTGAGCCGAACAAATCAATTACCGCTACCGAACCTTGCCCGCCTTTTAAATATAATTTTTCGGCTTCATTAGGGTTATTTGCACCAGCAGAATAATTTGAATCATCGTTGTAAGATTGAAGACTAACTGTGTTTCCAGAAAGTTTCATCATCAAGGTTTTATCAACACGTGTAAAGGTATCAACATTATCAGTAGTGGTTTTTTTATCCTCTTTGTAGTACATGGTAATCGTTCCTCCTTTGAAGTTTATCATTGCCATGTTTCCTTCATTGCCCAAACTTTCTACTTTGAAGTATAATCCTCTAAAATAATTTTTAAACAAAGCATTTGACTCTAATTGGCTACTAGGTGCATTTATAATTGCTTGGTTGAAATAATTTGTGTCTAAATGAAGTCTCATTGATGGAGCAAAACGTGTATCATCTACATTTCCTTCTTCATCTGTAATAGTCGTTTTGTGTTCTCTTGGGTCAAAGAAAAACTGAGTGTTTTCTGCTGTATTTGCTGAACTATTTAGAGCAATAGGGTCATAATTTGCATCAACTCCAGTATTATCATTATAAAACAACTGTTGTTCTCCCAACTGTTGATCAGGATCTAAATCCCTCAAAAAATAATTTGAACGATAAACACTTAACTTAAATTTTGATTGATTTTGACCATAAATAGAGTCTAATTGATACGTTTTTTTTCCTTCATCATCTGTGTCAAGAACTCTGCTGAAATAAGGAATATTTAAAATCACACTATCAACGACAGGAAGTGTTTGATAATTATCAGTATCAGTATTATTAAAAGTAGGACTTGTAGTCGATAACTCTAATTGAGTTACAAAATTAGCAGTCATCGTTCCAAATCCTGGATTAGAATATATCCCTAATGGATTAATAGGAAGATTATTTGTGGCAACTGGTCCTATTTTTTGATTATATGCTTTTACGGTGGCATCAGTATATCTCGTCATATTGTAGTGATCATTATCACCACCAACAATATCGGTTCCAATTTCATTAAAATCTTTATCACACGAAATGAATGATAAAAGTAATACAAAAGGCAAGTATTTAAAAAATGATTTAATCTGCATAAACTCTAAATTATTAAGAAAGCAATTTTTTATAAAAATCTGTATATGCCGAAGCAAATTGTTCTTTGGCGACGAAAGGTAAAAAAGGTTTGTCAGATGATTCTATAAATTTTGTTAAACTTGAAGAAACATTTTCTGATGCAATTATTACACCATCAGAATGATTAACAGCTGCTTTCAAAAGATTTTCATAATCAGGATTCGATAGGTCTTGTATAGAGTCTAGTGGAACGTTATCAAATTTTACTTTATTTACCATTTCCTTATCTAGTGTACCTTCAAATGATTGACCATAAACTGAGGTAACTATTTTTGTTTCAGAAAATAACGCCTCATTTTTATAATAATGCTTCATGTAAACTGGGAGTAGAGATGCTAACCAACCATGAACGTGGATAATATCTGGAACCCAATTAAGTTTTTTAACTGTTTCTACAACTCCTTTTGCAAAAAAGATTGCTCGCTCATCATTATCTGGATACAAAACTCCATCTTCATCAGTAAACGTAGCTTTTCTTTTAAAATATTCATCGTTATCAATAAAATACACTTGTATTCTTTCTTTTGGAATAGATGCTACTTTTATGATTAATGGCATGTCTAAATCATTTACTACCAAATTCATTCCAGAAAGCCTAATCACTTCGTGTAATTGATGTCTTCTTTCATTAATATTGCCATAACGAGGCATAAAAATGCGTATTTGACCACCTTGATCATTAACCATTTTTGGAACATCATAAGACATTAAAGAAACCTCATTTTCAGCCAGATACGGTACCACTTCTGATGATACATACAATATCCTTTTATCTTCCATAATCTACTTTTACTTATTTATTGGCAATAAAAAACATGCAAAAGTACAAAATTTTATGCAGTTATTTACGAAAATAGTAAGTTTGCACCGAATTACTAATCTATTTGTGATGGTTTTTACTACCGAAGCAGAATTATCAAATCGTCTGAAAACCATTTCTGACACTCAAAAAACTATTGGTTTTGTGCCAACAATGGGAGCATTACACGATGGTCATTTATCGCTGTTAAAACAGTCGATAAAAGATAATCATTTCACTGTCATAAGTATTTTTGTAAATCCTACTCAATTCAACAATACTGAAGATTTAAAAAAATATCCGCGAACATTAGAAACTGACGTAGAAAAAATAAAATCTGTTTCAGATTCTATTCTAATTTTTGCTCCTTCTGTAGAAGAAATGTATCACGGAAAGACGATTTCAAAGAAATTTGATTTTGATGGTTTAGAAAATCAAATGGAAGGAAAATTTAGACCAGGTCATTTTGATGGTGTTGGCACTATTGTTAAGAGATTATTCGAGATTGTTAAACCTACCAAAGCTTATTTTGGTGAAAAAGATTTTCAACAATTGCAAATTATCAGGAAATTAGTAGAAAAAGAAAAACTTAAAGTAGAAATTATTGGATGCCCTATTTTCAGAGAAAAAAATGGCTTAGCAATGAGTTCTCGTAACGCTAGACTTAATGATGTAGAGAAAAAAGAAGCTTCAATAATTTACAATACACTCATTAAAGCAAAAGAATATTTTGGCACGAAATCTGCTAATGAAGTTTCAAAATTTGTAAAAAAGACTTTTAGCAAATCCAATATGTTTGATTTGGAATATTTTGAAATTGCAGATGAAAAAACTTTAGTATCATGCAAGCGAAAAAACAAAAACAAAAAATACCGTGCTTTTATAGCTGTATTTGTTAACAATATTCGACTGATAGATACCATTTCATTTAATTAATTTACCTTTGCCACATGCAAATACAAATTGTAAAATCTAAAATTCACAGAGTAAAAGTAACTGGTGCAGACCTAAATTATATAGGAAGCATCACTATTGATGAAACTTTGATGGATGCTGCTAACATCATCGAAGGAGAAAAAGTTTCGATTGTTAACATCAATAATGGTGAACGCTTTGAAACCTATGCTATTAAAGGAACAAAAAACTCTGGCGAAATTACTTTGAATGGTCCAGCAGCACGCAAAGTTCATAAAGGCGACATTATCATTATTATGTCCTATGCAATTATGGATTTTGAAAAAGCAAAAACCTTTAAACCTTGGTTGGTTTTCCCTAACGAAGAAAATAACTCATTGACCTAAAAGTTTGAAAAAGCAAATTAGTAAATGGGTTTCTATTATACTTCCTTTATTATTAGGAGGTTATCTCGTTTATTATAAATACAATGAGTTCTCTACTGAGCAGTTGGCAGAAATGAAAAGCTACTTTAAAAATGCCGATTATTTCTACATATATCTTTCATTATTTATTGCTTTGTTTGGGTTTCTTTCAAGAGCCTATCGCTGGAAATTTTCTATTGAACAATTAGGTTATCATTCTCATTTCAAGAATAATCTAATGGCGGTTTGTGTCGCCTATTTTATGAATTTAACCATTCCGCGTTCTGGTGAAATATCAAGAGCATTGGTTTTAAAAAAATATGAAGACATTCCTTTTGACAAAGCCTTTGGAACAATAGTAGCAGAGAGAATTATTGATTTATTGATATTTTTTCTTTTTGTTATCGTCTCGTTTTTTGTTCAATTCAAAGTTTTAAAAAATTATATTTTGCAAATTATTCCATTTGAAAAACTAATTTTTTTGGGAATTTTTGCTGTGTTAAGTATAATCGCATTTGCTTTGATTTGGGTTTATTCTAATTGGAAAATCATCCAACTATTAAAAGAAAAATTATCTGGACTTATCGAAGGAATGATGAGTATCGTGAAAATGAAAAATAAATGGTGGTTTTTATTCCATTCCTTTTTTATTTGGTTTACCTATTTTCTAATGTTCTATGTAACCATTTTTGCTCTAAAAGAAACAAGTAATATAGGCATTGGTCCAGTAATCATTGCATTCGTTTTTGGCAGTTTAGCAATTGGATTTACAAATAGTGGTTTTGGAGCTTATCCATTACTTGTTGCCGAAATATTTCTACTCTATGGAATTCCCGATACTGCTGGCACAGCTTTTGGCTGGTTAGTATGGATTTCGCAAACATTATTAATGATAGTTTTAGGAGCTTTATCTTTTTTCTTTTTGCCTATTTTAAATAGAAATAAATAATTTACTATCTTGGTAAACGTTTTTTTAAAACGTAATTTCTATTAATCAAAAAACCACAAAATGAAAAAATTACTGTTATTACTGTTGATTTTTTGCTCCCAAATTTCGTTTTCACAAAAAAAGGTTATTGACACTATCACTTCACAAAAACTCAAAGGTGATAGAGAGATAATCATTGGTCTTCCGCCTTCATACGACAAAAACAAATCACAAACTTATCCAATGTTACTTCTCTTTGATGGAGATTTTCTTTTTGATGCTTTTAATGGCGCATTGAGTTATGGCTACTATTGGGATGATTTACCAGAAGTAATCATTGTGGGGATAAGTCAAAACAAAAATGACGAAAGAGAAGCCGATTGCAAAACAGATGAAACTAATGGTTTACCAACTGAAACAGGTGAAGATTTCTTTGAATTCGTAGGAATGGAACTTATACCAACGATTCAAAAAAATTATCGCGTGGCTCCATTTAGGATTGCTGCCGGATTGGATGTTACCGCTGCTTTCATGAATTGTTATCTGTATAAAGATACCCCAATTTTCAATGCTTTTATTTCCCTAAGTCCAGAATTAGCAACAGGAATGGAAGAACAAGTTCCTGAAAGACTTGCCGCAATACAAAAACCATTATTCTATTACCATTCAATTGCAGAAGGCGATGTGAAAAAAATGCGCGACAGAACTATTCAAATGGATCAGGAAATTAAGAAAATTTCTAAGCCAACATTGAATTATTTGTTTGAAGATTTCAAAGGAACTTCTCACTACTCAATGGTTTTACACGCAATACCAAGTGCTTTATATCAAATTTTTTCTGTTTATCAACCTATTTCAACTGCTGAGTTCAACGACAAAATCGTTAAATTAGAATACGGTTATGTAGAATATCTTAAAAAGAAATATGAGGTTCTTGAACAGCAATTTGGACTAAAACTTCAAATTAGAATCAATGATTTTAAGGCTATTGAAGCAGCAATACTAAAAAACAAAGCATACAACGAATTTGATGAATTAGCACAATTAGCCGAAAAAAGTTACCCTAAAACCATGCTCCATGATTATGAAATGGCTCTAATGTATGAAATGAAAGGTGATAATGCCAAAGCGGTTCGTTATTACATGAGTGCTTTTCAGCTTGCTGAAATTGGTGATTTGACTAAAGACATGATGATAAATAGAGCCGATGAACTAAAAGCTTCATTACCAAAAAAAGGAAAAAAAGGCGAAAAAGTTCAAGAAACTCCTGTAGAAGAAGTACCTACAGATGCTCCTGCTGAAACGCCAACAGAAACACCAACAGAAGAAAAAAAATCGGAATAGAAAAACTATGTCCAAACTAAAAACAACTTTTTTTTGCCAAAATTGTGGAACACAATACTCAAAATGGCAAGGACAATGCAATGCTTGTAAACAATGGAATACCATTGCAGAAGAAATTATTCAAAAAGAAGAAAAAACAAGTTGGAAACCTACAACTTCTGAAGTAAAACGTGTTTCAAAACCTTTGAAAATTAAAGAAATTGATTCTACTCAAGAAGTTCGAATGGATTCGACTGATGGTGAATTAAATCGTGTTCTTGGTGGCGGAATTGTTCCTGGTTCTTTAATACTTCTTGGCGGTGAACCTGGCATTGGAAAAAGTACGCTATTGCTCCAAATTTCATTAAAATTACCTTTTAAAACCTTATATGTTTCAGGCGAAGAAAGTCAGAAGCAAATAAAAATGCGTGCCGAAAGAATAAATCCAAACAGCGACAACTGTCTTATTCTGACAGAAACAAAAACGCAAAACATTTTTCGACATATCCTTGAAACCGAACCCGATATTGTCATTATCGACTCTATTCAAACACTTCATACAGATTATATTGAATCTACAGCAGGAAGTATTTCTCAAATTCGTGAATGTACTGCCGAATTGATAAAATTTGCCAAAGAAACCAATGTTCCTGTGATTTTGATTGGACATATTACCAAAGACGGAAACATTGCTGGACCAAAAATTTTGGAACACATGGTCGATACAGTTTTGCAATTTGAAGGCGATAGAAATCATGTTTACAGAATTTTACGAAGCTTAAAAAACCGTTTTGGTTCAACTGCCGAACTCGGAATTTATGAAATGCAAGGCTCAGGATTGAGAGAAGTTTCCAATCCGTCAGAAATATTGATTTCGCATCGCGAAGAAGAACTTTCGGGAACGGCAATTGCCTCAACACTAGAAGGAATGCGACCATTGATGATAGAAATTCAAGCACTGGTTTCTACAGCAGTTTATGGAACGCCGCAACGAAGCACAACGGGTTACAATGCTAAAAGATTGAACATGATTCTGGCTGTTCTCGAAAAAAGAGCAGGTTTCCGACTTGGAACAAAAGACGTTTTCCTGAATGTTACTGGCGGAATTTCTGTAGATGATCCTGCAATTGACTTAGCCGTTGTAGCTGCTATTCTTTCATCGAATGAAGATATTGCCGTAGGCAAAGATGTTTGTTTTGCTGGCGAAGTTGGGTTATCTGGTGAAATTCGACCTGTAAACCGAGTTGAACAACGTATTCAAGAAGCTGAGAAACTTGGTTTTTCTACCATTTTTGTTTCCAAATACAATAAAATTTCACTCAAGGATTCGCTAATAAAAGTAGTGTTGGTTAGCAAAATTGAAGAAGTTGTAGAACAATTGTTTGGGTAATGAAGCCTTATCCCGAAATACTTGAAAAAATAGAAACTTTCCACGAACTTGGGGAAACTATTCAAGCAGCACAATTTGTCTTAAAAGAATTTGGTTTGGAAAACCCTAATTTAAAAGGTTTTGAACTGCGCGAAAAAGCAAAACCCGACTATATTTTAATGACTACCGAAGGCGAAATTGGAAATCCACAAATCATCAGAATTCCAGAAAACACTTTTGAATTTGAGTTCATTTTGATGCTCAATCTGATTGCTCACGAAATGGTGCATGTTATCCAAAAATCCTCCAAAGATTGCCCTCAAGATAGAAACGAACGCGAATGGCAAGCCTATTATGAAATGTTATTTCATAAAATTTTTCCGCAAATTCCCGATGCAAAACCTCATCAAAGAAAGTTCTTTGCCAACAAAGCATTAGAATATTATAATCGGATGGAAAAAGATGGCGAATTACAAAAAAAATATGCTTCGCAAAAAGCTGAAATTGAAACTCTTATCTCTGGCTTGAAATAAATTTCGATACTTTTCCCAACCTTTTTTCGTTATTTTATATCTATATAGGAATATAATTCTACTCAATATGAAAAAATTTGTCCTCATTGCCTTTTTGATTTCTGCAATGACATTTGCTCAGAAACCAATTTTTACCACTGCAAAGGTAAAAGCAGCAACCGTTTACTTTAATGCTGCCGAATTATCGCAAACTGCTTCGGTCAATTTACCTGCTGGAACTAGTGAGATTGTAATTAAAAACGTAGCCGATTATTTGAATGAAAATACCGTTCAAATTGGTGCTCCAAAAAACGTTACTGTTCTATCGGTTCAATTCACACAAAATTATATTTCGGAGTATGAAATTGACGAAACCAATCCAGTAATTAAAAAAGTACGTGATAGCATTTCTTGGACCGAAAAAGAAATCAAGAAAATACAAATTGAAACCTATTCGCATCAACAAACCATCACACTACTTGATGCCAATCAAAACGTAGCTGGAGCCAATTCGGGGTTAAATGTAACCGAATTGATGAAACTAGTTGATTACTACAAAGCCAAAAGAACAGAACTGGATAATAACATAGTTGCTCTAAAAGAAAAAGAAACAAAGCTTGGTCAAAAATTAAATGCGTTAAAATCTAAACTGGAAATCAATACACAAAAAGAGGAGAAAAATTCTAAAGGAAAATTGATTATTCAAGTGATGAATGAAATCGCTGGATTAGTAAATTTAGATATTAATTATATTACTAATAATGCTTCGTGGCAACCGTTTTATGATTTGCGTGCCGATAATGTGAACTCGCCTATCAACATGATGTATAAAGCCCAAGTAACACAATTGACAGGAATTGATTGGAAAAAAGTAAACCTAACGTTATCATCCGGAAATCCTAATCAAAATAATCAAGCACCGATTTTGAGTTCGTGGTTTTTGAGGTATCAACAAGATTTAGATTATGGGTTTGATGATGTTAGTAGTTCTTTTAGAAATGGCGATAAAAAGCTAAATCAAATCCAAAGTTCAGCTGAATTAAATGAAGTTGTTGTAGTTGGATATGGTTCAAAAAAAGAAAAATCTACAATTTCAAATTATACAACAATCCAAGAAAACCAACTCAACGTTTCTTTTGACATTGACATTCCGTATGATATTTTATCGAATAGTAAACCGCATAGTGTAGCGTTGAAAGACATTCAACTACCAGCAACCTATAAATATTATGCTGCACCAAGAGTAGAAAAAGAAGCATTTTTATTAGCCGAAATCAACGATTACTCGAAGTATAATTTATTGCCAGGCGAAGCCAATATTATTTTTGAAGGTTTATATGTTGGCAAAACATACATCAATACCAATCAAACATCGGATACACTGAATTTAAGCATGGGAAGAGACAAAAAAATCTCTATCAAGCGTGAAAAAGTAGTCGATAAATCGGGAACCAAATTTTTATCTTCTAAAAAAGAACAAACTTTTACGTTTGACATTACGGTTAGAAACAACAAAAAAGAAACGGTGAATATGTTGCTAAAAGATCAATACCCGTTAAGCACTGATAAAGACATCGAAATAGAATTATTGGAAAGCAACAACGCCAAAGAAAACAAAGAAACTGGAATACTCACTTGGGATTTGAAACTCAACCCAAATGAAACCAAAAAACTGAGAATAAGTTACAAAGTTCGGTACCCAAAAGATAAAATTATAGACAATCTTTAAAATAAAAAGCAACCAAAATTGGTTGCTTTTTTTATAAGTATTTGATTATAAAGTTTTTATTTTTAAATTTACGAAAAACTAAGAGCTATGAAATGCCCATCAACAAAATTTGCAAACCCACCGAAGATGTTCAAAATGGGCATTACATCTTCCTTAATTTAAAATATTTTGTACAGATGAAAAAAACTATACTTTTAATTTCATTATTTTTAACATCATTTATAAATGCGCAAACCGTTGGATTACAATTATTTGCAAGTGGTTTATCTTCGCCTGTAGATATTGCTCATCCAGCAAATGATGCACGCCTTTTTGTGGTAGAAAAAAGCGGGAAAATAAAAATTGTAAACCCAAACGGAACTGTAAATGCGACTCCATTTATCACCATAACCGGTATTAGCACAGGAGCAGAACAAGGCTTGCTTGGGTTAGCTTTTCATCCAAATTATGCCACAAACGGATTGTTTTTTGTAAATTATACGAATACTGCTGGCGATACTGTAATTGCTCGATATGGTGTTTCTTCAGACCCTAATATTGCCAATCCAACTGGAACAATTTTAATGATAATAGACCAACCGTTTTCCAATCATAATGGTGGTTGTTTACGATTTGGTCCCGATGGTTATCTATACATAGGAATGGGTGATGGCGGAAGTGGTGGCGATCCAAATGGGTATGCTCAAAACACAACCGTTGATACTTCTTTCCCTTCTAGAGTTTTTCTAGGAAAAATGCTTCGCATAAATGTTGATACTATTACTGGTTCTCTAAATTATGGAATTCCACCAACAAACCCTTATGCTGGGCAAGCTGGAATTCAAGAAATTTGGGCAAAAGGAGTCAGAAATCCTTGGAAATTTTCGTTCAATAGATTGAATGGTGATTTGTGGATTGCAGATGTTGGTCAAAACATAATTGAAGAAGTGAATAAAATAGAATCTCCTTTATCTGACTCTGGTCTCAACTTTGGTTGGAATTGCTACGAAGGCAATGCATCCTACAGTAGTTCAGGAACATGTCCTTTGTATGCTGCAACTGTTGCTCCAGTTTCGGTATATTCGCATACTTCTTCGCGTTGTTCTATTACTGGCGGATATTTCTATACTGGAACTGCATATCCAAATTTTTCTGGAAAATATATTTTTGCTGATTATTGCACTGCCGAAATAGCTTGGATAGATAATACCGGAAATATTACTTGGGCTTATGATGCTTCGGGAGTAATCACCACTTTTGGCGAAGACAAAGATGGCGAGTTATACATTTGCAACAGCACTTCGCTTTACAGAGTAATTGACACTTCGCTTGATGTTGAAACTTTTAATAATCAATCGGTAAAAGTATATCCAAATCCGGCAAAAAACTTGGTGAATATTACTTGTGCAAACAATACTTTGCAATCTATAACTATCATCGATTTACTTGGAAAAAAAGTATTTTTTGAAACAGTTGAACCAAAATTAGAATACAGCATCAATGTTTCAAATTTACAGAAAGGAATATATTTTCTTGAAGCAGAAAATACAACAGGAAAAATAGTTAAAACCAAATTAATTGTGGAATAGTTAAGGCGCAGGATTTGGGTGAATTTCCTGAATTTTATTGATTTCAGCAATGATTTCGGGTGAAAGTTCTATTTGAAAACTATCAATGTTTTCTTTTAGTTGTTCAAGCGAAGTTGCACCTATAATCGTTGATGTAACAAAAGATTGACTTTTTACAAAAGCTTCGGCCATTTGTGTTAAAGTTAGCCCATTGGCTTCTGCTAAATCTTTGTACAATTTTGTTGCTTTGAAACAATTTTCATTGGTATATCGAGTAAAATTTGGGAACAATTTCATTCTGGAATTTTCGGGAAAACCATTGAGATATTTTCCTGTCAAGAAACCAAAACCTAATGGTGAATATGCAAGCAAGCCAATATTTTCGCGCATGCAAATTTCAGAAAGCCCAACTTCAAATAATCTATTGAGTAACGAATAGGGATTTTGAATTGATACAATTCTAGGAAGATGGTGTTTTTCGCTTTCGCTAATGAATTTCATTACTCCATAAGGATTTTCATTAGAAACACCAATGTGTTTAATCTTCCCTTCTTTTATTAAACCATCAAAAACAGTTAGAACTTCAAAGAAATTTTCCTTCCATTGATTATCAATTTCTGTCAATCCTCTTTTGCCAAACATATTCATTACTCGTTCTGGCCAATGCATTTGGTATAAATCAATATAATCTGTTTGAAGGTTTTTTAGGCTTAATTCTACTGCTTCGGTAAGACTTTTTTTGGAAAAATCCAACGGCTGACGAATATATTCCATGCCACGATTTGGACCAGCAATTTTTGTAGCAAGTACTAATTTTTCTCTTTCGTCTTTACCTATTTTTTTTATCCATGTTCCTATAAAACGTTCTGTACTTCCAAAAATTTGAGCGTTTCCGCCTATCGGATACATCTCTGCCGTATCAATAAAATTTATTCCTCTTTCTATAGCATAATCAAGTTGTGCATGCGCTTCGGATTCTGTATTTTGGTTACCAAAAGTCATCGTACCGAGACATATTTTACTGATTTTGGTATTGGTGTTGGGCAGTGTAGTATAGTTCATGACTTTAAAATAATGAGTTGCAAAAATAGTCTTTTGATAAGTTCTAAACTTTTTGATTAACACATTTTTTGGAAATGTTTTACACAAAAAAACCGCAAAATATTTTTGCGGTTCTTAGGTGTTTTACAAACTATTAAAACTCGTTTAACATTTTAGAAATTTCGTCCAATTTTGGTGTAAGGATAATTTCTATTCTGCGGTTTTTTGCTTTTCCTTCTGGAGAATCATTACTCATCAATGGGGCAAATTCTCCTCTACCTGCAGCCGTTAGATTTCTTTTTTGAATTCCCGAATTTTCGGCAAGAATATTTACTACTGCTGTTGCTCTTTTGGTCGATAAATCCCAATTGTTTTCTATTCCTCCGCCAATATTCCCTAATATTTTATCATTATCTGTATGACCTTCAATTAGTACTGTAATGTCTGGATTTTGCGCTAGTACTTTTCCAACTTCTACAATGGCTTTTCTACCTTCTGAACCAACAGCCCAACTTCCCGTTTGGAATAAGAGTTTGTTTTCCATTGACACATAAACTTTACCATTCTTTTGTTCTACTGTCAATCCTTTGCCTTCAAAAGCGTTCAAGGCTTTGGACAAAGTATCTTTCAGTTTTTTCATGGCAGCATCTTTAGCGGCAATCATGCTTTCCAGTTCACTCAATCGTTTTGAATTTGCTGAAAGCTCATCTCTCATTTTATTCAATCGGTCTTGTTCTGCTGCTAATGCTTTTTCTTTTGCCGCTAATTGTGCCAACAACTCTCTGTTTTTATTCATGTTGGACTCTAGAGCTTCACTACTGTTTTTTTCAAGAGCAGCATAAGAAGATTGAAGTGTTTTCAGATTATTGGCAGTTGCTGTACAATCTGCTTGAAGTTTGTCTCTATCGGATTTTAGTTTATTTAGTTCTGTTTTTAGAGAGTCGTTTTGCATTTCTAGTAAGCTTTTTGCTTTTTTCAGCTCTTCATTTTCGTCTGCCAATGCGTGGTTCTCTTTTTTCAAGTCGGTGTATTTGTTTTCCAAATCATTGTATATTTTTTTGGAAACACAAGAAGACATCGAAATAATTACAACGATTAATAATCCAATTTTTTTCATTCTTTATAATTTTTTTTGGGGTTTCTATTCTATTTCTACTACTACAGGACAATGATCGGAATGTTTTGCTTCTGGCAAAATCAAAGCACGTTTCAATCTGTTTTTCATAGGTTCGCTAGCTAGGCAATAATCTATTCTCCAGCCTTTATTATTTTCTCTTGCATTTGCTCGATAACTCCACCAACTGTAATGATGTGGTTCTTTGTTGAAAAAACGGAAAGTATCGATAAATCCGCTTTTCATAAATCCATCAAGCCATGCTCTTTCTTCGGGCAAAAATCCTGAAACTGTTTTATTCCTTATGGGATCGTGAATATCTATTGCTTCATGACAAATATTATAATCTCCGCAAATGATAAGGTTTGGAATTTCTTTTTTCAAATCATTAATATAAACCTGAAAATCGTCCATGTACTTAAACTTGTGGTCAAGTCTATCGATATTTGTTCCCGAAGGCAAGTATAAACTCATCACTGAAAAATCTTCAAAATCTAAGCGAAGATTTCTGCCTTCAAAATCCATATAATCTATTCCCGTACCAAAAACTACGTTTTTAGGTTCAATTTTGGATAAAACCGCAACTCCACTGTAGCCTTTTTTTTGCGCTGGAAACCAATAGTGGTATGGATATCCCGAAATTTCAAAATCAATCAGAGGTATCTGTTCTGGTGTTGCTTTTATTTCCTGAAGACAAATCACATCAGGGTTAGCCGCTTTTAACCAATCCAAAAAACCTTTGGTTATAGCAGCTCTAATGCCGTTTACGTTATAAGAAATAATTTTCATGTCGCTAAAATCTTTAAAAAAAGCCAAAAAAAAGGTTGGTTTAGATTAAGTTTTTCAACAAACTTATCACCACTTTGAAATGTTTCTAAAACGTATGCAATCATTTTAGAGTTTCATTTGTTTTACTATCTTTGTTTTTTGCTCTACAAACAATAAAACAACTATGGGTTTAGTCACTGCCAAAGAAGTAGCCAAAGCTATTAATACTGATAAATATGGTGTTTTCGGCACTTTTTCGGGTTGGCTGTTGATGAAACTACTTAAAATATCTACTCTAAACAAGATATACGACCGAAACAAGCACTTATCTGAGCTAGAGTTTTTGAATGCTATATTGGATGAGTTTCAAATAAAATTTGAAATCCCAGAAGAAGATTTAAAACGTCTTCCAAAAGATGGTGCTTATATCACCATTTCTAATCATCCGCTTGGTGGAATTGATGGTATTTTATTATTGAAGTTAATGCTCGAAAGAGAACCAAATTTCAAAATAATTGCCAACTTTTTATTGCATCGAATAGAACCGATGAAACCCTACATAATGCCCGTTAATCCTTTTGAAACACACAAAGATGCTAAGTCTAGTGTGATAGGATTGAAAGAAACATTTCGTCATTTGAGTGACGGAAAACCTCTAGGAATGTTTCCAGCTGGTGAAGTTTCCACTTATAAAGATGGAAAATTAGTAGTTGATAAACCTTGGGAAGAAGGCGCAATAAAAGTCATTAGAAAAGCTCAAGTACCCGTTGTTCCTATCTATTTTCATGCAAAAAATAGTAAACTTTTCTATTTTCTATCAAAAATAGATGACACGCTAAGAACCGCCAAACTTCCTTCGGAGCTTTTAACTCAAAAAGATAGAGTAATAAAAGTTCGTATCGGGAAGCCTATTTCAGTTGCGGAACAAAATGAACATCAAAGCATTGAGGAATATTCAGAGTTTTTAAGAAAAAAAACCTACATGCTTGCCAATTCTTTTGACGATGAAAATAAACTTTTGAGTTCCCAAAGCCTAAGTTTAAAAACACCTAAAGAGCCAAAGCAGATAGTAAAACCTGCTAATCATGATAAGATTTTAGAAGAAATTGAAGAGCTACAAAAAGGTGATTATAGATTAACGCAAAGTAAAAATTATCAAGTTTTTCTCGTTTCAGCCGATAAAATTCCAAATATTCTTCATGAAATTGGTCGTTTACGCGAAATTACTTTCCGGGAAGTAGGTGAAGGAACAAACGAATCTATAGATTTAGATAAATTTGACAAGTACTATCACCACATGTTTCTGTGGGATGATGAAACTCAGATAATTGCTGGCGCATATCGTATGGGATTGGGTTCTGAAATTTTTCCAAAATATGGAATTGAAGGATTTTATCTTCAGGATTTATTTCGTTTCGAACCTGAGCTATACGACATGATGAGTAAGTCCATAGAAATGGGAAGAGCTTTCATTATTAAAGAATATCAACAAAAACCAATGCCTCTTTTCCTGCTTTGGAAAGGAATTGTTCATACCACTTTGCGTCATCCAGAACACAAATATCTAATTGGTGGTGTTAGCATAAGTAATCAATTTACAGAATTTTCTAAATCATTGATGATTGAGTTTATGAAATCTCATTATTATGATCCTTATGTAGCTCAATACATACATCCAAAAAAAGAATATAAAGTAAAATTAAAGGATGCCGACAAGGATTTTGTTTTCAATGAAACTGAAGCGGATTTGAATAAATTTGACAAAATTATTGACGAAGTAGAACCTGGAACGCTGCGCTTGCCTGTTCTTATAAAAAAATATATCAAACAAAATGCTCGGGTAGTTGCTTTCAATGTTGATCCCATGTTTAACAATGCTGTTGACGGATTAATGTACATTAGAATTGCTGATTTACCAGAAAGCACTGTAAAACCTGTTATGGAAGAATTTCAGGCTGAGCTAGAACGAAAAGAAAAACATTAAAAAAAGCCACTCAATTTGAGTGGCTTTTTTTAATAGTTTTCTGTTTTATCTTTAAACTCTTTCCATTCCTTTTCTGATAATGTTGGTTTGGATTTCAGCTTTTTGCCTTTTATATAGTCCATGATATATTTGGCTCTTTCTTCTGACTCTGGATGTGTAGAAATCCATTCAAACCCATCAGGTAGTGCTTTGTCTTGCGCCATTTGATACATAAAATCTGCTAATGGCTTTGGATCAATATTTGCCTCAATCATATAATCAACACTGCTAATATCTGCTTCTTTTTCAAGACTTCTATCGTAGGCAGATGAAGATAATGTTTTGAAAATTTCTTTCATCATTTGTCCACCATTTCCTCCAGATACTGTTGATAGCAAGACACTAAAACCAATTTCTTTTGATAGTTTTTTCATCACATGATTGTGGGTTATATGTGCAATCTCGTGACCAAGAACACCTTGAACCGCTTCTTGTCTTTTACAATCGGTAATGAGTCCTGTATAGACCACCAAGTGCTTATTGGGCAATGCAAAAGCATTTACTTCGTCTTTGGCTATGATATGAACTTTTATAGAGTCACGTTCTATATCGTTTGCTTCACAAATAGGTTTTATTAATTTGTCGAGTGTTTTTACTAACGTATCATTGGTCACAATATCTTCGGTATGCTGAAGATTATCCCATATCAAATCGCCTAGTTTTTGTTCTAATTGAACAGATTTTTGTTTGACTTTGAAAAGCTTCAAATAATCGATTTGAGAATAACCAAACCAAACCAATAGAGCAATAATAGCTAGAATTGATCCTTGTAAAAATGCTTTTTTCATACGATGCTAGATTTGGGTTTACATACTAAATCGGTTATTTCGGCAAAAAACCAAAAACGAACATGATGTCCTTTTCTCACCATTGTAGCGGCATAAATCGTAGAAACAATTTCGGCAATATTAATGGTAATAACGGTAAACAAATAAGCAAAATATTCATTAGTAAGTTCTTCGCCCGAAAATAAGATTGACATTGTCCACCAGAAACTGGCACTGTTTAAAAACAGTATAGACAACTGCGAAAGCAACGCTTGGATACAATGCCAACGCACAAAATAGGTTCCTTTTCTATTGGCTAAATAGAAGAAAAAAGTTGCCAATAAATTAATAATTGGCAAGGGTAATCCAGCAATTAACGCTACTAATGACATCAAATAACTATTTGATGCTTTTTCGCGTTCGTGTTCAGAAGGATTGTAAACAAACTCTGTTTTCATCAGTTATTTTTTAGAATATTCCAAATCCAGTTCGCTATTACTAGCAAAATCAATGGAATGTAAATTATTGGTTTTTTTAATTTTGCTTCTGTTTTTTTATAAAAAAGATAAAAGCTTTTTTTCTTTAATATCCAATCTATTAGTATCCAAAATGGTGCCACAATCATTATTGAGGAAACTAAAATTCCAAATGGATTTATAGCAATTGATTCTAATAAATTACCGTTGAAAAAAGCAATAACAGCTCTTGTTGAACCACAAGAAGGACAAGGAATTCCAGTTGCGTTTTTTATAAAACAAACTGAAAAACTCTCATCATTACTTGATTGAATTTTATAAAAAAAGTATAAAAAACCAATGAAACAGGCTGTAAATACAAGAATATACAACCTGTTTTTAGTCATATTAATAAAGTGTATTTTGGAAATTTTCCATGTTTTTTTCACGAGTAGCACCCATGATTAGAAACCAGTCGATGATTGTCCAAATACCTAATCCGCCACAAGTAAGCAACTTTCCTACTCCCATTCCTGTATCACCTATCAAAAAACGATCGATACCTAAACCACCTCCAAGTAGTGATACAATAAGGCTTGTTGTTGGGTCTTTGAATTGCATCGTTTGAACTAAACTCCATTTTGATTCATCCAAACTTAGTAATTTTTCTCTAACAGCTCCTAAATGATGACTTTCAAAAAATTTTGCGTTACTCATCATGAACATGTCTACTTTCTGTGAATCCATAAATTTAATTTTAAAATTGGTTAGTCTTTATTTTGTTAATTTGCTAAAGTTAGTATAATATTTGAAATGAATGTTACATTTTTTATAAATGGTATCTCTTTTTAATTTTATCTACTATTGTCTGTGCCAATTTTTCATGACTTTCATAAGTCCATCCAGCAATGTGTGGTGTTAATAATACATTTTCTGCTTGAAGCAAATACTCAAACGCTTCGGGTTTTTGTTCATCTAAAAACAAATTTTCAAACGAAAGTTTTTCATATTCCAATACGTCTAATCCTGCTCCAAGTATTTTTCCTTTTTTCAAAGCATCTACTAAATCATCTGTGACTACATTTTTGCCTCTTGAAGTATTGATAAACCAAAAAGGCTTTTCAAAAGAATTGATAAAATCTGCATTTACCATTTTATCGGTTTCTGATGTCCAAGGAATATGCAAACTCAAAACGTCAGCTTTCAATTTTAATTCTTCAAGAGAAACCTGCTTAGCATTTTCATCGTCAACATTGGGTAAAATATCATGGCACAAAACCTCTACGTCAAAACCTTTCAGTTTTTTGGCAAATGATTTTCCCATATTGCCATAACCAATTATTCCTATTGTTTTACCTTCTAACTCGTGTCCACGATTGCCTTCTCTTATCCATTTCCCTTCTCGAACCAATCTATCCGCGCGATTCAATTTATTCATTAACGATAAAAGCATTCCTAGCGCATGTTCGCCCACAGCATTTCTGTTGCCTTCTGGAGCTGCAATTAAATGGATATTTTTCTTTTCTGCATAGTCACAATCAATGCTTTCAAGTCCTGCGCCAACTCGAGCTATAAACTCCAGTTGAGTGGCTTTATCCATAAAATTTTTATCAATTTTAAACCTACTTCTAATGATAACTCCCTGATAATTCTGAATTTTTTCTTCTATCTCTTCCTTTGAGGAATTATAATCTGCTTCATTTGTAAATCCAGCTTTTTCCAATTGTTCCCACAACAATGGATGATTTGAATCTATATGAAGAATTTTTGTTTTTTTCATAAAGCTGTTTGAAAAGTAAATATAATTATTTTTAACATGCTTGCGAGTCAATTTTTATGAATCAATAAAATTACTTTGGAACAAATTTTTACTACTTTAGCCTATCATAACAAACCAAACTATAATGAAAAAAATACTTCTATCTTGTTTCGCTCTCAGTATGCTCTTGAGTAGCTGTAGCCAAAAAGAAATGGCTTCGGGTGTTTCTAAAAAAGACATGGATACGCTTGTTAATCCTGGCGATGATTTCGATGCTTATGTAAATGGTAATTGGAACAAAACCACAAAAATCCCAGCTGATAAAGCATCCTATGGAGCATTTGACATGCTACTAGACAAATCTGAAAAAGATGTAAAAGCAATAATCGAAGAAGCTGCAAAAGGGAATAATGCCGAAGGTACTGATGCGCAAAAAATTGGAGATTTTTTTGCTTCCTATATGGATAGAAAAGAAAGAGATGCCATTGGTTTAAAACCTCTTGAAAAAGAATTTGCCGCAGTCGATGCTATTACTGACTACAATAGTTTAGCAAGTTATTTTGGTGAAGCTAATAGAAAAGGCTATTCTATTCCTTTCTCTTTTACTGTTTACAATGACTTCAAAGACCCAAATAAATACTCATTAGTAACTTGGCAAGGTGGTATATCATTGCCCGACAGAGATTATTATTTATCAAATGATGAAGCAATGCTAAAAATCAGAAATGCCTACAAGATACATTTAGAAAAAATGCTTCAACTTGCTGGAATAACAAATCCAGCAGAAAATGCAGCAAAAGTATTTGCATTAGAAACTGAAATAGCAAAAATACATCAACGCAAAGAAGATAATCGAGATATGGTAAAACTATATAATCCATACAAAGTTGAGGATTTCAAATCGTTGATGCCTCAATTCAATTGGAATGCAATGATGGAAAAAGCTGGTGTTGCAAAAGAAAAATCAGCCATCATCGCTCAAGTTGATTACTTAAAAAATCTTGATGGATTGATTCAAAAAACTCCTATAGACACTTGGAAAACATTTTTGAAATGGGGCATCTTGAACAATTCTTGCACCTATCTAACATCTGAGCTAGACAAACAACAATTTGAATTTAATGGAAAAATACTAAACGGAACCGAAAAACAACGTGAAGACTGGAAACGTGGTGTAGCAACCGTTAGCAATGGTCTGGGTGAAATGATTGGAAAACTATATGTAGAAAAACATTTTACTCCGGAAGCAAAAGAGCGCATGACAAAGATGGTTAAAAACCTACTAAAAGCTTATGCAGAAAGCATCAAAAAACTTGATTGGATGAGTGAAGCGACCAAAAAAGAAGCGTTGAAAAAAGTGGACAAATTTGTTGTAAAAATTGGTTACCCAGATAAATGGAAAGACTACAGTAGTGTAAAAATCAACAAAAAAGATTTGTTTGGTAATGTTCAAAGAGCAACTGAATTTGAATACAACCGCAACCTAGCAAAACTTGGCAAACCAGTTGACAAAACTGAATGGGGAATGACTCCTCAAACAGTAAATGCGTATTACAATCCTACAGTAAATGAAATTGTGTTTCCGGCTGCAATTTTGCAACCTCCATTTTTTGATTTAGAAGCTGATGATGCTATAAACTATGGCGGAATTGGCGCTGTGATTGGTCATGAAATTGGTCACGGATTTGACGATCAAGGAAGTACTTTTGACGGTGATGGTGTAATGAAAAACTGGTGGACAGAAAAAGATATGGCTGCTTTTAAAGCTAAGACTGCAGCTTTGATTGAACAATATAACAGCTTTGAAGCATTGCCAGGATTACATGTAAACGGTGCATTTACTTTAGGCGAAAATATTGGCGATTTAGGCGGCTTGAGCATAGCAATAAAAGCCTATAAAGAATCTTTAAACGGTAAAGAAGCACCAATACTTGATGGGTTTACAGGAATACAAAGGGTATTTCTTGGTTGGGGAAAAGTTTGGAAGGAAAAAATGCGTGATGAAGCTTTACGTAATCAAGTCTCAGCCGATCCACATTCGCCTGCAAAATTCCGTGTGAATGGAACAGTGAGAAATATTCCTGAATTCTATGAAGCGTTTAATATTAAGCCAAATAACAAATTATATTTAGCTCCAGATAAGCGAGTTAAAATTTGGTAATATCAGACTAAAACCCCAACAATTGTTGGGGTTTTTTATTTCTTACAATAATCTTCAATACTCTGGATTTTATTTTTTGCCTCTAGCAATTCAAATAATAATAGAAAAAACATTGTTAGTAATTTTCTAAAAAAGAATCTCATACAGTAAGCGAATTCATTATTGCTATTTTTTATCGAAAAAAATTATTTTAAATTAAATTTTTAAGGGTTGTTTGTAAAAATAAACTAAAAACATGCGTTATAACATATATTTTTAAAGGGTTTTTTTAATTAAAAATATAATTTTTATAAATTTAACCCATGCAAATAATGGGTATAAAAAATATATGAATATGGTTTTATGTGAAAAAAGATGGATAGTAGCTTTTACTATTATAAGCTTAGTAGCTCTGATTGGTCTGTTTTGGGAACATCAACCAGCTGAGAATGGACAAGTCTTTAATTCAATTGAAGCTATTAATTATGGCGATGTGGCTTGGTTACTAACAGCATCATGCTTAGTTTTATTGATGACACCAGGTTTATCGTTTTTTTATGGCGGAATGGTTGGTAAGAAAAATGTAATTTCTACAATGCTTAAAAGTTTTATTTGTCTTGGAGTAGTAGGCTTACTTTGGGTTGTAATAGGTTTCAGTCTTTCTTTTGGCGACAGTATTGGCATTTCTGTAGAAAGAAAAACGTATGGCATTTTTGGAAATCCATTTCAATTCGCTTTTTTTGATCAGGTCGAAATGCTTCCCCACAAGGCATTAGGCAGCACTATTCCATTTATTCTCTATGCATTATTTCAAATGAAATTTGCCGTAATTACTCCAGCCATTATTACAGGAGCATTGGCTGAACGTATCCGATTTATTTCTTTCTTACTTTTCATTTGCCTATTTACCCTCTTTATTTATACTCCACTTTGTCATATGGTTTGGCATCCTAATGGATTACTGGGTAGTTATTTTGGTATTAAAGATTTTGCTGGCGGAACAGTTGTGCACATGAGTGCTGGATTCGCCGCTTTGGCTGGTGTAATTGTGCTTGGTAAGAGAAAGAACAGTGAACATATCCCAACAAATATCCCGTTTGTGTTATTAGGTACTGGAATGTTATGGTTTGGGTGGTTTGGATTTAATGCTGGCTCTGCATTATCAGCGAATGCAACTGCTGCAATGGCGTTTGCAACCACTACAATTGCTTCAGCTTCGGCTATGATGACTTGGGTTTTCTTTGATAGGCTAAATGGCAGAAAAGTATCGGCACTTGGCGCTTGTATTGGCGCAGTAGTCGGTTTGGTTGTAATAACTCCTTCCGCTGGCTATGTAACTATTCCGCAAAGTATCTTTTTTGGCTTTATTGGCGCATTGGTTTCTAACAGAATGGTGTATTGGAAAAAATTAAAACAAATTGACGACACACTCGATGTTTTTGCTTGTCATGGTGTAGGTGGAATTATGGGAATGATATTAACTGCCATCTTTGCTCAAGGTGAAAATGCAAGTTTGTTGCACGGCGGATGGAATGTTTTTGGACATCACATGATGGCTTTAATTTTAGTTTCAGCCTTCACTTTTGGTGGTGCTTATTTTCTTTTCAAAATAACTAACCTAATTATACCTATTCGTGTTTCTGAAGAGTCCGAAAATATAGGATTAGATTTGTCTCAACATGGAGAAAAATTTTAGTTTTTTAACTATTTATCAAATCGATAATATTCAAATTTTCGGGCAATCTACCTACGTTTTGTAGTTTTATTGAAGCCAATTTTTGAGCTATTGAAACACTTTCTTCAAGAGATTTGCTTAGTAGTTGAGCATATAAAAACCCAGTCCAAAAAGCATCTCCAGCTCCAGTTGTATCTTTTATTTCGTCTATTTTCAATGCTTCTTGAAAAAAAACACCTTGCGTTTTGTTAGACACAACAACGCCGTTTTTCCCTTTTGTTAAACAAATTGTTTCTGCGCCAAGCGAATGGAAATAATCA
This sequence comes from Flavobacterium lutivivi, assembly GCF_014642275.1. Taxonomy (GTDB): domain Bacteria; phylum Bacteroidota; class Bacteroidia; order Flavobacteriales; family Flavobacteriaceae; genus Flavobacterium; species Flavobacterium lutivivi. Next base: position 322,751 of record NZ_BMIM01000002.1, on the reverse strand, counting down.
AAAATAAACTCTTCTGATTTTACCTCAGCAAACAATCTATAACAATCATCTTCACTGAGTTTAACCAAAGGATTATTTGACAAATATTCTTTTAAAACCTGTTTTGCTTCTTCACGATTTTCCCATATTCGTTCAGAAAAATTAATATCGATACTTAGTTGTAAACCAAGCTCTTTTGCTTTTTTTGCTTTTCTCAAAATTACCTCTCGAGCTGGATTTTTGCTCAAAGCGAAACAAGTGGTGTGAAAAATCTTGGCGTTTGCAATTGTTTCGTCTGGTAGTTGTTCATCATGTAGTTCACAATCAGCTTGACGATAAGGTATAAAATCTGGAGTAGTCGTCGATTTTGATACAAATATTACCGAAGTAGGTAGCACTTTTGATTGATTTACATAATTAGTAGGAATAGAATTTGCCTTTAATTTTCTAATAATATAATCGCCCAATCCGTCTTGACCACAAGAAGCAACTAAAATTGGTTTCAAGCCAAGTCTAACAGCGTTTACAGCAACATTGGTTGGCGAACCACCAAGAAATCGGTGGAAATCTTTTGTTCTATTGATAGAAGTGTTTACCTCGTGACCAATAAAGTCAATAAGTACTTCACCTATACAAATTATGTCAATTTTTTGTTCCAAATTATTTTAAAAATTTAAAATTTGAATATATAGATTGATGCAGAAAAACTGTTGCTGCTGCACTCCAAGCACATTTTTCAACGCCATTTGGCAACGTAGTATTAGAATTAAAATTTTCATAAAAAGAAAACGCTTCTTTACTATTGGCAACATTACATTTTTCAAGAATATTTTTTGCTTTTTCAAGTTCATTTTTTTCAATCAATCCAAGCCCATAAAATCCGTTTACCATTGTCCAACTTCCGCCGTTATGAAATTCGAAAGGGTAATTTCTAAATTCATATTTACAGTTGTTTTTTAACAAAGACCAATCTTCATCTTTTTCTGTTATTACTGGCCAAAAAGCTGGTAACAACCCTAATGACAATGAGTTTGATAAACAACTAGAATAGTTTATAATTTTTTCCTGAAACTCTTTTGTACCAATATTTAAAAATAACGCTAATGAATTTGCAAAAGCATCAAATTGATTTTTATAACCAGCAGGCGAAAACGAACATGGCATGTAATCTCCAAAATCATGTTCTTTATATGCCTTTTCATGGTATTTTTCATCTTCAGAATTTGGAATGAAATTTATATTAATTTGATTGGTTATTGCATCAATTTTTTTTGAAATTAAATCATTTTTTTCGAAATAATTAAAACTCCTTAAAGCCCAAATTCGTAACAATTGATCATATAAAACATAACCATCAGTGATGTATTCATCTGCCCAATTCCCTGAAAGTGGAACATATAATAAGTGCTTATTATTGAATTCCCAAGCTTCGAGTAGTGTTAAACATTTTTCAATACTTTGTCGATGTGTTTCATAAAAATCAATGTCTTTTTGATGAAAAGCATATTGACAAATACCAATAATATACCATGTAACGGCATCAACTCTTCCGGCCAATCCGCCATAACTCACTTCATCATGCTCTTTAGAAATTAATACATTCGAAGGAATTGTTCCTGTATTATGTTGATTTTTTGCTAAAGTTTCAAGGGTTTTTTTAAAGGTTTCAATAAGTTTTTCATCACCAGATGATAATGCTGCTAGTCCACAAATAACTCCATCTCTTGCCCACACTCTTTTGTAATTGGAAGTGTCGTGAGCACTAGCCAAAAACCCATTTGGTGTTGATACATCGTGCAATAATTCTATTGCTTTGTTATAGGCTAAACTGTTCACGATTTTTTTATGGATTTTGTACTTTTCTTATCTTAATAAATAATGTGCATATTGCACTAAATATTAGCAAAACGCCAGCAAAAGTAATTGCTTGTCTTGGGTCATTGCTCAAAAAATGTTTTAAAATATAGCCAAATGTAAGTGTTTGAATAAACATTGGGATTACAATCATCATATTGATAATTCCCATATAAACGCCATATCTTTCTTTGGGAATATTTGCTACAACCATTAAATATGGTATTCCCATCATACTTGCCCAACCTATACCAAAACCAGTTATTGCTGGAAATAATAAATATTTATTTTCAATATGTGGAAATACTAGAAACCCAATAGCTGCCAGAAGTAAACATGCAAAATGTACATGTTTTGGAGAATATTTTTTTGCCAAATAAGCTAAATAAAAAGCAGTCAAGAAAGTAACTACATTATACCAACCATTTACTAAACCAGTCCAACCAACTGCTTCTTCATATAGTTTAGTGTTTTGTTGAGGCGTTGTATTCCAAACAGAAAGTGCTATACTTTTTGATGAATTTTGCCAATAACAAAACAATGCATACCATTGAAATAAATAGACTAAAGCTAGTTGCCACATTACTTTTGGCATGTGAACAATTGCTTTAAAAATATCTGAAAAAGGAGTGATAACATTTATCGATTCAGACTTCATTTGAAGTAATTCTTCATCAGTAGGAGGAATTTCTTTTGTTGTGTGTGAACTCCACCAAACCGAAGCAATTGAACAAACTGCTCCCAAAAAAAACGATGCAAAAACCCAAGTAGGTAATTTGCCTGTTGTTCCAATAAAAATCATTGGAAAAATAAACAAAGAAACGTTTGCCAAAGTTTGTCCTAATCCAGTGAAAAAACTCTGTGCTTGAAAACCTGTTGCTTGCTGTGTTTCGTCAAGTTTATCAGCAATAAAAGCCCTGTATGGTTCCATTGCAGTGTTGTTTCCTGCATCCAAAATCCATAACAGTCCAGCAGCCATCCACAGTGAACTACTAAAAGGAAATAGAAATAATGCTAAACTGCAAACAATAGCTCCAATAAAAAAATAAGGTTTGCGTCTTCCACCAAATTTTGGCAACCAAGTTTTATCGCTCAAAGCACCAATAATGGGCTGAATTAATAATCCTGTTAATGGTCCAGCTAGATTAAGTAATGGTAATTCATCTGGTCTTGCACCAAGAAAGTCATAAATAGGATTTACGGCACTTTGTTGCAAACCAAAACTATATTGAATGCCAAAAAAACCAACATTCATATTTATTATTTGCCAAAAACTTAGTGATGGTTTTCTCATTTCAATTTCTTTAAAAACTCTTCAAAATTACCACTGTTTGTAAAAATCTCACCATACTTATCTATAACAGGTATTCCTAAATTTTGAGTACTAATTCCTGCATTTCTCAACTTGATCAACATCTCTTTCAAAGCATCAGGATTTTTGTCGATGTCAAAAAATACAAATTCAATATTCGCATCTTTTAAATATTTTTTAGTATCTATACAATGATGACATTCATCGCTACCATAAACAATTATGGTAGTAGCTTTTGTCTCTTTTTGTTTTTCCTGAGCTAACAAGTTGAAACTGTAAAGATTTGACAGTAAAACAAATAACACTAATGCTCTTTTCATCAACAAATTTTTATTTTTATTAAAAATACAATATTTCAAAAATAATTCCCATATCAACTGATGAAGATATAGGAATTATTCAAATTAAACATGAAAATTTATTATTAGAAACTGTATGACAATGTCATTGAAATAGTTCTTCCTGGCAAAGGTCTTGCTCTAACAATATTGGTTGTGTTGTCTGTTATGCTTCCTTCTTCAGCTTCGGTTATTGCTAATGTGTTAAAAATATTGTTTCCTGCCACATTTAGAGATAATCCTTTAGTAATTCCGAATTCAGCAAAAAGATTAGCAATCATGAATCCTTTCATTACTAAATCATTGTTGTCTTGTGTAAATGCTTTGCTTTGACCTATTAGACTAAGACCAATTGTATTATTCTTTAAAAACTTGTATGTTGGTATTAAATTATACATGAATTTTGGTTGTCTTCTTGGTTCATTTCCATCATTGCTTCCAGATGTTATTTCGGCTTTAGTATATGTTAAACCTCCACGAACGTTAAAATCATCATTTACATTGTAAGAAGTTTCAAGTTCTAATCCTATTGATTTATAATCATTTTCAATAATACTATTAGAAGTAGCTTCATATCCACCTTCTTCACTTGTTACAGCGCTAAACAAAGTTGCGTATAAATATCCTTTTGAGAATTTTCTTTTATATCCCAATTCCATTTGAGTTAAATAATCTAATGAATTAATTTTATCTCCATCCAAATAGTTTAGACCAGAAAATAATATTCTATCAGCTTTTGCTGAAGCACCTTTGCTATATCTACCAAAAATAGATTGTCCAGCACTCAATAAATAGTTTGCTCCAAGTGAATAAGAAACATAACTATAATCATAGTCAACAGCAGTTGAATTAGCATTGTCTATTGCAGAAACACTAGTTTCAGGAGCTGAAATTAAACCATCATTATTCACATCAAAAATTGTTTGTTTACCTCCAGCAAAAGAACCATTCACTTTACCTTTATCATAACGAATACCAGCGTCGATTGATAACTCGTTTGAAGCTTCAAAATTAATGTTTACATATGGTGCTGAAACATCATATTTTGTATCATAATTACGTTGACAGCAGTTGCCCCAAGCAGGAACACCATAAGCATATAAACCACCTTCAGAAAGAGCATTTCCAGAAGCATCGTACACATTCAACAGTCTAGGGTTATTATCTGAAACTTCTTGTAGATATGAATTCCACAACCAAGACATAGAAATATTTTGTAACGATTTAAAATAACCAACAGTTGCACTTACATTGTCAAACTTTTTTGTTACTCTTAAATCATTCATGAAGTTATTAAGATTATTCAATTGAGTATCAAACAAGTGTATTCTAGAAACCAATCCGTTAGGGTTATTAAATAAAGTACCTTGAGGATTTGTAGATGTTTGAGTTCCTACATAATGCAATGTTGAACCAGTTCCAAAAGAGTTTGCAATTGTTGCCGCAGAAGCTACTTCTGCTGGAAATGGAGCAATAAATCCGCCACTATTAGAAGAGAATCTACCATTTTCTGTAACTTTCCAACCGTCTGCTAAATTAAATGTAGCACTAGCTCCAATAGACTTTGAAACAGGATGCATACCATCAGAAACATCAGATCTTCTTAGTTCGCCATTTGTTCCTAATCCTAAATTGTGTTGTAAATAAATTGACTGTAAAGCTCCCGAAGTAGCATCAAATCCTTTTATACTATTCCAATTTGGGCTAGAATTTGAACCTGTAACTTCAATAGGCATAGGCATATATGCAGCAGCTCTATCATTCAAAAACTTTGTATAAATAGTAACTGAACCGCTTTCAAATTCTTTTGTTAAATTGAATTTAACTTGACCACCATTATTTGCTGTAAATCCTGCATCTCTAACACCTTCACCTGTTCTGTAGAAACCACCAGCATGGAAATACAACCCATCACCAATTTTTGCTCCATACTCTAAATCTGTTCTGAAATCATTGTAATCTAATCCAAAAGAAGTAGCCAAGCTTCCTCCTTCAACTTTACCTGTTTTACTAATAAAGTTTATAATTCCTCCTGGAGAATTTGAAGATAAAATTGATGCTGAACCTCCACGAATAGCCTCAACTTTTGCCACGTTTCTATCAAACCTTGTGAAAATATCTGCTGTTGCAAAAGCTATATCTCCAAACAATAATACTGGCAATCCGTCTTCTTGCAATTGCAAATATTTTGAACCTCCAGATGAGATAGGAACACCACGAACAGCAATGTTTGCATTTCCTTCACCACCAGATGATTCTGAACGAATTCCGGGTATTGTTCTAAAAATTTCAGCTGTTGAGCGTGGTGCACTCTGTTCAACTTGTTTTACATCTAGAGTTGTTATAGAAACACTAGATTTTACCTTTGCTCTAGGAGAAACAACTCCAGTAACGACAATTTCGTCGAGATTTTGCACTTTTGTCGTATCCTTTTCGGTTTGATTTTGAGAAAAAGCAATGTTACTGAGCAAAATAGTTGCTAAAAATAACATTCCTTTAAAAATTAAAGTAAATTTTTTCATTATTTTAAATTTATTGGTTAAATCGTTTCGAAATTAATTGATTTGATTTTCCAATTTTATATTTATTTACCGAAAACGTTTTCGAAATTATCGAAAACGTTTTCGGTAAATAGTTAATTATTTTTTAAGATATTTGTTAAATGAGAGAGACAACTTTAAAACAAATTGCAGAAACATTAGGAATATCTATAACTACTGTTTCAAAAGCTTTAAAAAACTATCCTGATGTTAGTGCAAGCACTAAGAAGGCTGTTGTTGAACTTGCTGAAAAATTAAATTATACTCCCAATACTTTTGCTGTTAATCTCAGGACGAGAGAATCAAAAACAATAGGACTTATTATCCCTGAAGTTGTTCATCATTTTTTTTCGAATGTAATTAATGGAATCATTGCAGAAGCAGAAAAAAATGGGTATTTGGTGATTATTTTACAGTCGAATGAATCGATTGAGTTGGAAAAAAAACAAGTGGAACATCTATTGAATAAAAGGGTTGATGGAATAATACTTTCACTTTCAAACGAGTCTAACGACGATAATCATATTAAAGAAATTATTAAACGAGGCATCCCTTTCGTTCAGTTTGATAAAATTGCCAAACTAATCAATAGCTCAAAAGTGATTATTAATGATCAAAAAGCAGCTTTTGAAGCTACAGAACATTTGATAAAAAAAGGTTGTAAAAAAATTGCTCATATTCGAGGTCCAGTAAATCCACAAAATGCCATTGACCGTTTTTTAGGATATAAAAAAGCATTGGAAAAATATAACATTCCCTTTGACTATAACTTAGTTTACACTTGCAAAGATGTTGTTTTTGAAGAAGGTATTGAATTTGCCAAACAAATTACTCAACAACATCCTGATGTGGATGGTGTTTTCATAATTACTGATTTAGTTGCTGTTGGTTTTATTGCATATTGTAACGAAAACAACATTAAAATACCCGAAAAAATAAAAGTAATTGGTTTTAGTAATTGGTTTATGTCAAAGGTAATTACACCTAAACTTAGTACTGTAGATCAACCAAGTTTTGAAATGGGAGTCAAATCTTTTGATTTGCTTTTAGAAGAAATGAATGCAAGAAAAGAACAAAAACCATTTTACCCAAAAACTATTGAACTTGGCACATCCATAATAGAACGTGAGTCTTCAAAATAATTTAAAAAATATTGATTATGAAAAAGTATTTTATCCTATTATTGCTAGTAATCACCTCTTGCTCCTCAAAAAAAGATATTCCGCAAACGGATGAGCAAAAGATTACATCAATGTTAGATGATTGGCACAAAGCAGCTGCAAGAGCCAATTTCATTGAGTATTTTGATGATTTAACCGATGATAGCGTCTTTATGGGAACAGATGCCACTGAGCATTGGTCAAAAACAGAATTTCAAGCGTTTGCAAAACCTTATTTTGACAAAGGAAAAGCATGGAATTTTACCTCCATGAAAAGACATATTTATTTTAGTGATGATAAAAAAATAGCTTGGTTTGATGAATTACTCAATACCCAAATGAAGATTTGTCGCGGTTCGGGAGTTTTAGTAAAAAAAGAGGGCAAATGGCTTATAAAACAATATGTTCTCTCCATGACTATTCCTAATGAAAACGTTGATGAAGTAATAAAAATTAAATCACCTATAGAAAACAATCTCATTAATCTATTGACCAAGTAAATGGAACATCTATTTCAAATGTTCAATCATGTCAACAGTCATAGCCGCTAAATCGAACTCGTGTTTCCAGTTCCAATCTTTTTGAGCAACTGTATCATCTATTGATGCTGGCCAACTGTCTGCAATTTTTTGTCGAAAATCTGGTTTATACGTTATAGTAAAACTAGGAATATGTTTTTTTATTTCTTGCGCTATCTCCTTTGGAGTAAAACTCACACCACCTAAATTATAAGAAGAACGCACATGAATATTTTCTGCTGGAGCTTGCATGATTTCAATCGTAGCGCGAATAGCATCATCCATATACATCATAGGCAGCGCAGTTTCTTCTGAAAGGAAACACTCATAGGTTCCATTTTCAAGGGCTTTGTGATAAATATCTACCGCATAGTCAGTCGTTCCTCCTCCAGGTTCTGTTGACCAACTTATTAATCCTGGATAACGAATACTACGCACATCTACTCCATAAATATTATGATAGTATTCACACCATCTTTCACCAGATTGCTTAGAAATTCCATATACTGTTGATGGTTCCATGATGGTATATTGTGGTGTATTGTGTCTTGGTGTTGTTGGTCCAAAAACAGCTATGCTTGATGGCCAAAATATCTTTTTAATTTTTTTTGCTTTCGCCAAGTTCAAAACATGAAACAGCGAATTCATATTCAAATCCCATGCAAAAGCTGGATTTTTTTCGGCAGTTGCCGATAGCAAAGCTGCCATTAAATAAACATCCGTAACTTGATATTGCTCTACTAAATGTTCTATTTGATTAAAATCGAGCGCATTGACCACTTCAAAAATTCCTTCATTAACAACATCATTATTTAGTTTTCTAATATCGGAAGCAATTACATTTTCTACTCCGTAAATATTTCTTAATTTTTTTGTCAATTCGGTTCCTATCTGTCCACAGGCTCCAATAATCAGTATTTTTGTATTCATGGCTCGGTTTGTTTGTTGTAAGCAAAGGTAACGTTTTCGAAAATCTTTATGAGTCAAAAATGTCAATTATTTATGAATCTTATAGTAGCCGAAAAGTTCTTTTTGACTTACATTTGTATTTTTCAAACAGAAAGTACAACTTGATGAAAAACAGGATATTTTTATTTTTTTTCTTGACTTTAGTTTTGGTTTCCTGCCGAAAAGATGAAGCTTTACAAAAACTTGAACAAGAAAGAGAAGCCAAAAAACTAGAAGTTGTTTTTGAAAACATCAACCGCAACTGGAATTTCAACACGCAACCTATTAATTCTACTTCACAGCAATTGACGCAAAACTGGAATGAATGGCGTAACTTTTTGAAAGAGCTTTCCCAAAAACCAAAAAGCAGTATTGGTGCTTTTCAACAAAAGGCAAAAACAATGTCAAAAAAAGCTCAAGAGCTAAACAATAATATTCCTCTAACCTACAATAAACCTGAGGTGAAAAGCCGTATTGCATCTGTTGCAACAAAAATAAATTCTATCAATCTCTACATTCATCTAAAGATGATTCCTGATGATAAAATCATAAAGCTTATCCCTGAAATCAACGAAGAACTTCGTTCTTTACAAAATCAATTGGCTGAAATTGATAAAAAAAATAACATTAAAATGGAAGATGGTGAAGCTGATATGATAAAAATGCTTGACACTTCTCGAGCTATAAAAACCAACAATCCTGATAAAGATAAAATCATAAAATAAACGTGAGTACATCTGCTTTATTTACCACTTACGAACATTCTGATAAGATTAAAAAAATAACTGAAAGTCTTGATAAACATTCGGTTAAGCTACAATGCAAAGGGTTGATTGGTTCCTCTTTATCGTTTGTGTTACAAGCTATTTTCAATAAAACGGATAAACCTTTTCTGTTAATTTGCAATGAAAAAGAAGAAGCTGCCTATTACCTCAACGATTTAGAGCAATTGATTGGGCAAAATGATGTGCTTTTTTACCCAAGTTCTTACCGAAGACCTTATCAAATAGAAGAAACCGACAATGCTAATGTCCTGTTGCGTTCAGAAGTATTGAACCGTATTAATTCAAGAAAAAAACCATCATTTATAGTAAGTTATCCCGAAGCTCTTTTTGAAAAAGTTGTTACTAAAAAAGAATTAGATAAAAACACTTTAAAAATTAGCGTTGGCGACAATATTTCTATTGATTTTATCAACGAAGTTTTGTTTGAATATGAATTCAAGCGGGTTGATTTCATTACTGAACCTGGAGAATTCTCTGTTCGAGGCGGAATTGTCGATGTGTTTTCGTTCAGCAATGATAATCCCTATCGTATAGAGTTTTTTGGCAACGAAGTTGATAGTATTAGAACATTTGATGTAGAAAGTCAACTTTCGGTTGATAAGCAAAATAAAATTACCATAATCCCAAATCTTGAAAATAAATTCATAAATGAAAACCGCGAAAGTTTTCTGGATTACATCAATGATAAAACTATAATTTGCCTTGAAAATTCAGAGTTAATTGCTTCACAACTCGGGAAACTTTTTGAAAAAGCAACTGAAACTTTTGATAAACTTTCAAAAGACATAAAACACGCTTCACCTCAGCATTTGTTTCTAAATCAAGAGGAATTTTTGCGTAAAGCACTTGATTTTTCTATCATTGAATTAAGTAATAAACCATTATTCAAAACTGAAAAATCTTTTGAATTCCACATTCAACCACAACCTTCATTCAACAAACAATTTGATTTGTTGCTCAATAATTTGAGCGATAATCATTTCAACGGAATAACTAATTATTTGTTTTGTTCCAATGAAAATCAGGCCAATCGTTTTCATGATATTTTTGAAAGCATTGATGAAGAAAATCACGAGAATATTAGAAAACAATATCACACGGTGGTTCAACCTTTGTATCAAGGTTTTATAGATGAGGAATATCAAATTGCATGTTATACAGATCATCAAATTTTTGAACGCTATCATAAGTTTTCCATCAAAAATGGCTATTCCAAAAAGCAAACCATTACGCTGAAAGAATTGAATTCACTTTCGGTTGGCGATTATGTAACGCATATCGATCACGGAATAGGAAAGTTTGGTGGATTGCAGAAAATTCAAGTGGAAGGCAAAACACAAGAAGCTATTAAATTGGTTTATGCCGATAACGACATTGTATATGTAAGCATTCATTCGCTACATAAAATATCAAAATACAACGGAAAAGAAGGAACACCACCAAAAATCTATAAACTAGGTTCAGGTGCTTGGAAAGCTTTAAAACAAAAGACAAAAGCTCGTGTAAAACATATTGCTTTCAACTTAATTCAGTTGTATGCCAAGCGAAGATTGGAAAAAGGATTTGCTTTTGCTCCAGATAGTTATTTGCAAAAAGAATTGGAAAGTTCTTTTATTTACGAAGATACGCCAGACCAAATCACAGCAACAGCTGATGTAAAAGCTGACATGGAAAAAGATCGTCCGATGGATAGATTGGTTTGTGGTGATGTTGGTTTTGGTAAAACAGAAGTTGCCATTCGTGCAGCGTTCAAAGCGGTTGATAATAGCAAACAAGTAGCTGTTTTAGTTCCAACCACTATTTTGGCATACCAACATTATAGAACTTTTAGCGAACGACTAAAAGATATGCCAGTAAAAGTGGGTTACTTGAACCGTTTTAGAACTGCCAAGCAAAAAGCGCAAACATTAGAAGAATTAGAATCGGGAAAACTGGATATTGTTATTGGAACACATCAATTGGTGAACAAAAATGTTAAGTTTAAAGATTTAGGATTGCTCATTGTTGACGAAGAACAAAAATTTGGTGTAAACGTAAAAGACAAACTCAAAACGATTGCCGCCAATGTGGATACGTTGACGTTAACCGCAACACCAATTCCGAGAACATTGCAGTTTTCTTTGATGGCAGCGAGAGATTTATCAGTAATAACAACACCGCCGCCAAATCGTTATCCAATAGAAACACAAGTCGTTGGTTTTAACGAAGAGATTATTCGTGATGCTATTTCCTATGAAATTCAGCGAAACGGTCAAGTCTTTTTCATCAACAATCGCATTGAAAACATCAAGGAAATTGCAGGAATGATTCAACGATTGGTTCCTGATGCACGAGTAGGAATTGGGCATGGACAAATGGAAGGAAGCAAACTCGAAGAAATTATGCTGAGTTTTATGAATGGTGAATTTGATGTTTTGGTAGCAACAACCATTATAGAAAGTGGTTTGGATGTGCCAAATGCCAATACAATTTTCATCAACAATGCTAACAATTTTGGCCTTTCCGATTTGCATCAAATGCGTGGTCGTGTGGGAAGAAGTAACAAAAAAGCATTTTGTTATTTCATTTGTCCGCCATATTCAGCCATGACAGATGATGCCCGAAAACGTATTCAAGCATTGGAACAATACAACGAATTAGGAAGTGGATTTAACATCGCTATGAAAGATTTAGAAATTCGTGGTGCAGGCGATTTATTAGGTGGAGAACAAAGTGGTTTTATCAACGAAATTGGTTTTGAAACCTATCAAAAAATCATGAACGAAGCTATCGAAGAACTCAAAGAAAATGAGTTCAAAGAATTGTATGAAACCGAATCAGACATTGAAAGTAAAGATTATGTAAAAGATTTACAGATTGATACTGATTTTGAATTGCTTTTTCCAGATGAGTACATCAACACTGTAACTGAACGCTTGAACTTATATAATGAATTGAGTAATTGCAAAAACGAAGCTGAACTTCAGAACTATGAAGAAAAATTGATTGACCGCTTTGGTCCATTACCAAAACAGGCTAAAGCATTGCTCAACAGTATTCGAATTAAATGGATTGCCACACACATTGGAATTGAAAAACTTGTTATGAAACAAGACAAAATGGTGGGTTATTTTATCGCTGACCAACAATCGGAATTCTACAACTCATCTAGGTTTACTAATGTGTTACGATTTGTACAACAGCATGGAAACATTTGTAAAATAAAAGAGAAGGAAACCAAAAATGGTTTGCGCTTATTACTAACCTTTGAACATGTTAAATCAATTACTAAAGCACTAGAATTGATGCAGATGATTAAATAAAAAAACCACTGATTGAGTGGTTTTTTTATTTCAAATATTATAATTTAAGAATTTTGAAGTTGACTTCTTTATCTCCAAATTTTGCTTTAAAGAAATAAGTTCCCGTTGCAAATTGTGAAATATTGATATTGTCTTCTAAAGCATTTATAGTTTGTGAAAAAAGTCTTCTTCCTTCAATATTATAAACTGTAACTTCGTTAATCGTTGTGTTTGATTTGATAGTTACTACTCCTTTTGTAGGATTTGGGAAGTACCCAAAATCTAAGTAATCATTGGTTTCATTTCCTAAAGTTCCAGTACAAGTAACGACAGCATTCCATCCAGGTGCAGTTACAGCTTGGTCAGAAACAAACTTAAATGTCATTGTTCCACTTGTATGTGTAGAATTCAAAACTGGTGGTAATGAAGTTCCTGTAAATCCACCAGTAGTACCCAATTCAGGATAATACTCATTTGGTCCGTTAAACGCATAAAGGTAATCATAGTCTGCCTCCAAGTTGAAACTGGAAAATGTAACTCTAATTTTTTGACCATTACCAGGTATAAATGTTCTTGTCCAATTTTCCATGTCAGTATATTCCGCTGATGTTCCTCCAGTATCAGTGAAAGGCATATTGGAACAAAAGTTTCCATTTGTTGCAAATATTTGTTCTTTTACTACAGGTTCTACATCAGTACAAACAGGTGTAATTAAAATCTTATAAAAGGTATTTGGTATTAAACCTGTTGCTAAAAACTGGGGATTTGTGACAGTTGTCCAGTTTATTGGATTGGTATTGTTAAAAGTAACTACAGCAACTTTCCATGATGAATTACTTGTGCTGATATCGGTCCAAGTAAATGAAACAGAATCTGATGAAACACTACTTATTGCAATCTCTGTAACAGTATTAATACATGTATTAATACAATCAAAACTTAAACAAGTTTTATCATTTACATTATTGAAAATCAAATTAGCTGGTTGAGGACCAAACCCATTATTAAAACTGATACCAACACCTCCAATCAAGTGACAATAACTCATTATGGTTCCTTTTTCTGTTGAAGAAGGAATTGGTCCAATCGGGCAGCTACCTTCTGAATAACCTGCTTGTGTTCCGCAACCATCTATAGAAGTATTGTTGCCATTCCAAGCACATGCATGTGTATGTCTTGAACCTAAAGAATGCCCAAATTCGTGAGTGATAACTTGTATTGTCCAAGAATATGTTGGCACAGAAGAATAGCTCATATTTACATCCGCATAACTGTATTTATTTTGTGTACAAATCGTATCTAAAAAAGCAACTCCACCCAAACCTCCTGGATCTATCCCTACTAGCATTCCTACATCACCGTCAAAAACCAATGATGTTTCTGAAAAGGCTTGCAAATAATCTGATGAAGAATTTCCAATACCTTCATACGGATCTCCATCAACCCAAATAAAAATATTTTTAATTGCCGTTGAAATTCCATCATTATTAAAAAGTGTTTGCACATTGTTAAATACTGATGTCATCCAGTTTATTGTATTATCAGTACTTAATCCGTTGTTTTCATAAATGTTATAATCAATCTCAAAATAAAATGTTACACATCTATCTGTATTCACGTCTCTTCTGCTTTGAGAATTGATGTTTTTAATAACTTCCCCTTCTTTTGTAGCACATTCAAAACCATTTTGAACTTTCATTTTTGCGTCAGAATAAACTATATAATCCAATTGATTATTTTGTTTTTCTAATTTTCCAACTACAATATTTCCTAATTCATTACTTGAAAAAACACCATTAAACTCATTTTTGAAAAAATTGAATGAAGCTACTGAATTATTCTCTCCATTTATGATACCTCTATAATAAACCCCTTGTTCAAAAGCTATATTCTTACCTCTATTAGTATCAACATGAAAACCTTCAGCAAATGGATTTACTCTGTACAAAAGCAATGTTTGCATTTGATTTTCATATGGGATTTCCAATTCAATAAAGTCATATTTATTAGCAACTATCTCATTTATTTTTTGAAGATTGATAGTAGCATATGTAGCATTTGTGACTACTTTTTCTGCATCTATGTCCTTGTTTGTATTAACATTTAATACAGAAACTGGAACAAAACGCTTTTGTTCTATTTGAAGCTGATGCACTTTCTCAGCAATTTTGTTTTGTGATAAAACAATTGAAGAAGAAACGAGAAAAACAAACAGTAGATATTTTTTCATTGTTAAAAATTTAAAGTCCAAAGTTAAATAAATTCAAAGAAATTCATATTTTATTGAAATATTTTTATGAATTGTTTATCAAAAATGAAAGAAAGCATTTTTAATATGTTCGATATTGAAATCTTTTTCTTCTTTGTTTATGGCTATAATATCAAATTGAACCTCAACATCTAGGTCGTTTGAAACAACATATTCATTGATGGCTTTGACGAGTAGTTGAATTTTTTTTGGTTTAACAAAATCTTGAGGCAAACCAAAATCTATGCTCGAACGGGTTTTCACTTCAACAGCTACCAGTATATTGTCTTTTTGTGCAATAATATCTATTTCAGCTTTTTGAAATACCCAATTCGTTTCTAGGATTTCATAGCCGTTTTTTTGTAAAAAATCTACCGCCAATTCTTCACCAAGTTTCCCTAGTTCGTTGTGTTCTGCCATTTGATTTATGATATTAGAAGTACGATGTAAGAAGTAACTTCGTACTTCGTACATCTCAATTCGTACTTATTCAAAAACTACTTTACTCTCCTTTTCGTTTACTTCCATAGAGATTTGTTTGCCAAAAATCAACGCTCTATTATCGCGAATATGTCCAGCTGGGAAGTTATAAATCACAGGTATATTCAATCCTTTTATGGTTTCCTCTATAATTTCAAAAGCATTTTTCCCCCAAGGAATTTCATTATCCTTCATTTCTGTCATTCCGCCAACAATAATTCCTTTCAAACTAGACAAACATCCATTTCGCTTCAAATTCAGCATCATCCTATCGATGTGGTATAAATATTCATCCAAATCCTCTAAAAATAATATCTTATCACTACAATCGATAGCAGATTCAGAGCCCAAAAGACTGTATAAAATAGATAAATTACCACCAACCAATTCGCCTTTGGCTTTGCCTAAATGATTTATCGCATCGCAATCGAGAGTATATTCTAATTTTTCTCCAAAAAGTGCTTTTCTAAGACTTTCTTTCGCCTCTTCTGTTGCTCTAGGAATGCTTATTGGCATTGTGCCATGAATAGACTGAATTCCCATTCTATTCAAATGACTGTGCAAAACGGTCACATCGCTAAAACCAACAATCCATTTTGGGCTTTGTTTGAATTTTGAAAAATCCAATTTATCAATCATTCGCACAGTTCCATATCCACCTCGAATGCACCAAATTGCTTTTATATTTGGGTTATCCATCATTTCCTGAAAATCTTCAGCTCTTTGCTCATCAGTTCCTGCAAGTTGGTAATAATCTAAACCAATTGTTTTACCTATTTTCACTTCCAATCCCCAAGATTTCAATAAATCTATCGTTGGTTTTAGGTTGTCTTCAATATTTTTTCTAGCGGTTGATACGATAGCTACAGTATCACCTTTTTGAAGAAATGGTGGCGTTATCATCTTTTTTTGGGAATAAGAAATTGACGTTATGAAAAATAAAATTACAAATAATCTAGACATTGAAAAATGATATTTAGAACATGATTTATCTAAAATTTATTTCGTTGCTAAAATAACGTATTTTTGCAACATATTTATTTGAAACAAAATGTTAGAAAATCCAACTCGATATACCATTACTGCGGCATTACCTTACACCAATGGACCAATACACATTGGGCATTTAGCAGGTGTTTATGTGCCATCTGATATTTATGCACGATACTTGCGTTTGCAAGGAAAAGATGTTGCTTTTATTTGTGGAAGTGATGAACATGGTGTTGCCATTTCAATGAAAGCCCGTAAAGAAGGAATTACACCACAAGAAGTTATTGATAAATATGATGGAATTATCCGTAAATCGTTTGAAGATTTTGGAATTTCTTTTGATAATTATTCGAGAACTTCTGCAAAAATTCATCATGATACTGCATCAGAATTTTTTAGAAAATTATACGATGACGGAAAATTTATAGAAGAAACTACGGAGCAATTATATGACGAACAAGCCAATCAATTCTTAGCGGATAGATTTGTTACTGGCACGTGTCCAAAATGTGGCAATGAAGAAGCTTATGGTGATCAATGCGAAAAATGCGGCTCAACACTAAATGCAACTGATTTAATCAATCCAAAATCTACTATTACTGGTTCGAAACCTGTTTTGAAATCTACAAAACATTGGTTTTTACCCTTAAATGAATACGATGCTTTTTTAAGAGAATGGATTTTAGAAGGTCATAAAAACGATTGGAAACCCAATGTTTACGGACAAGTAAAATCGTGGGTTGATGGTGGTTTAGAACCAAGAGCTGTTACACGTGATTTAGATTGGGGAATTGATGTTCCTGTTGAAGGTGCTGAAGGAAAAAAATTATATGTATGGTTTGATGCGCCAATTGGCTACATTTCTTCAACCAAAGAATGGGCTGCAAGAGTTGGAAAAAACTGGGAAGATTATTGGAAAAAAGAAGATACTAAGTTGGTTCACTTTATTGGGAAAGATAATATTGTTTTTCACTGTGTGATTTTTCCAGCAATGCTCAAGGCCGAAGGAAGTTATATTCTGCCTGATAATGTTCCAGCAAATGAATTCTTGAATTTAGAAGGCAACAAACTTTCTACTTCAAAAAATTGGGCGGTTTGGTTACACGAATATTTACAAGATTTCCCAGAAAAACAAGATGTGTTGCGTTATGCCTTGACTGCTAATGCTCCAGAAACTAAAGACAACGACTTTACTTGGAAAGATTTTCAGGCGAGAAATAACAACGAATTGGCAGCGATTTTTGGAAATTTCATCAATCGTGTAGTGGTTTTGACTAATAAATATTACGATGGTGTTGTTCCAGCTCCAAACGAATTCTCAGAAGTTGATGAACAAACTTTGGCTGAATTGAAAGCCTATCCTGCTGTCATTTCTAGTTCGATTGAACGTTATCGTTTTAGAGAAGCTTTGGGCGAATTAATGAATGTAGCACGATTAGGAAACAAATATTTAGCTGATGAAGAACCATGGAAAATGGTTAAAGAAAATCCAGAACGTGTAAAAACCCAAATGTATGTAGCATTACAAATTGCTTCTGCTTTGGCGATTTTATCGGAACCTTTTTTGCCATTCACAGCCGAAAAATTAAAACGCATACTTGTCATTCCGAGCGCAGTCGAGGAATCTAATCAATGGAATGCTATTACCGAAGGCAAAGAAATCATTAGTGCTAACCATCAAATTGGCCAAGCCGAGATTTTGTTTGCCCAAATTGAAGATGCCGAAATCCAAAAACAATTAGACAAATTAGAAGCAACTAAAACTGCCAATAAAGTGGAAAATGCAAAAGCCGAACCGCAAAAAGATATCATCACTTTCGAAGATTTTGCCAAAGTAGATTTACGAATAGGAACTATCATCGAAGCTGAAAAAATGCCAAAAGCTAACAAACTTTTAGTTTTAAAAGTTGATACAGGAATTGATGTTAGAACCATCGTTTCTGGAATTGCTGAGCATTTTACACCAGAAGAAGTCATTGGAAAACGCGTAACGGTTTTAGTGAACCTAGCACCAAGAGCTTTGCGTGGTGTGGAAAGTGAAGGCATGTTGTTGTTAACAAACAATGCAGAAGGAAAATTGGTTTTTGTAAATCCAGATACTTCGACTTCGCTCAGTACAGGTTCTGATGGCGTGATTAATGGTGCGATGATTTCTTAAAAAACAATATTAATGACCAAAAAAACAATCGCCTTTGATGCCGATGATACGCTTTGGCACAACGAACCTTATTTTGACGAAGCACAAGAAAAATTCTGTGAGTTATTTAGTGGTTTTGCTTCAAAACAAGAGTTATTGACTTTAATATTAAATCATCAAGTTAGGAATTTGCCTCTTTATGGTTTTGGTATCAAAGCGTTTACATTATCGATGATTGAGTCTGCTTTAGACTTAACAAATCATCAATTGAATGGACAAGTAGTTGAAAAAATCATTCAAATTGGGAAAGATTTATTGCAAAAACCTGTGGAACTTTTGCCCGAAGTTGAAACTGTATTACAAGCCTTAAAACCAAAGTACAAACTCGTTGTTGCTACAAAAGGCGATTTGAAAGACCAACATAGAAAGCTACACGACTCAGGAATTGGACATTATTTTCATCATATAGAAGTAATGAGCGATAAAAAAGAAGTTGATTATCAAAAAATGCTTGGTCGATTGGATTGTAAACCAGAAGATTTTATCATGATTGGCAATTCGCTAAAAAGCGATGTGTTGCCTGTTCTTAATATTGGCGGCACAGGAATTCATATTCCCTATCACACCACTTGGGAATACGAAAAAATTGATTTTGAAATCGTTCACGACAACTTCAAATCAATACATGCAATAACTGAGATTTTAGATTTTTTGTAAACCTAGTTGATATAAGTCCAGTTGCTTCCGTCACTGAAAACAGTAACCGTTCTCAGGTTGCCTTCATACATGTAGATGCTTGCACTACCTGTTGTAGAATTTTTTGGGAACAACAATCCCGCAGCTGTGGTTAGCTGAGCGGTAATCGTGTTGCGAATATTACGAATGATATACATTCTTCCGGGAAACAAGGTTGGATTGGGTAATTGAAATTTATCATCGGTGGCAACTGGAGTAATCGAAATATAAATTCCGTCGCTGATGTTTACTGCTGCTCCACTATTTCCTGTTCCGTTGCCAGAAAGGTTGACTACTTTTACAGACATGTTTCCGTTTACATCGAGCATGCTCAATGGTGTTGTGGTGTTAATTCCCACTTGTGCATAACTCATACATGATACAAATAAAAGCATCATTAGCACCAATGATAGTCTAATTTTTTTCATGGTTTTATAGTTTGATTTGACAGTTTTGTTTAACTAATTTAACTATTTTATACCACGCTTTTACTGATAAAAATCAAAAACGCTCTCGAAAACGTTTTCGTGTTGACAACTTTTGCTTTTTTACGTTAAATTTTTATGTTTTTAAAATAAAAAACCCGACAAAATTTAGAATTTATCGGGTTTAGTCTTAAAAATATTTTATTATTTCCCTAATAACAAAATATCGTTAGCAACAACTTCGGTGATGTAGCGTTTGTTCCCTTCTTTATCGTCATAACTTCTGTGAGTTAGTTTGCCTTCGATAGCGATTTCTTTTCCTTTTGAAACATATTTTTCGATAATCTCGGCTACTTTTCCCCAAGCAGTTACTCGGTGCCATTCGGTTTGTTCTACTTTTTCGCCTTTGTCGTTGATATAATAATCATTTGTAGCGATAGTGATATTGGCTACTTTTTTTCCTTCGCCAAAAGTTTTTACTTCTGGTTCGTTACCTACGTTTCCGATTAATTGTACTTTGTTTTTCATTGCATTCATGGCGTTTAAAATTTAAAAAGTTAATGTTTATATTTATTTTTTGTTTTGTTGAAAATGGTTTCTCATTTCCGACGATGCAAAGTTGTGACAGGTTTTACAATTTATTCGGTTGCTAAGCATTTACTTTCGTTTGTAGTTGGTTGTTGTCGTTTGTTGTTGTTTTTATTATTGTTTTTCAACAACTTATTAAATTACGAAATGATGGTTATTTATTTTGAAAATTGCTTAAATTTGAGTGTTATGCCTCATTGTAAGACAACTTCACGTTAAAAAGACAATCCAAAAATTAAAAAAAATAATATTTGCAAAATTAAAATAATTGTATGTATATTTGCATACTAAAAGTAGCGTATTTATGAGGGTAGTTTCATTGTTTGCAGGTTGTGGAGGTCTTGATTTAGGTTTGATTAAATCAGGACATGAAATTGTATTAGCAACAGACATTGATAAAGATTGTAAAAAAACTTATGATAAGAATTTTGACCACCCTTTATACTTAAAAGATGTTAAGACATTAAAAGGAGAAGAATTACCTGAGTATGATTTGTTGTGTGGTGGTTTTCCATGTCAAGGCTTTTCAGTAGCAAATACTTACAGACATGTTGCTGACGAAAGGAATGAACTTTATTTAGAAATAGTTAGATTATTAAACGAAACAAAACCGAAATACTTTTTAGCGGAAAATGTACCTGGTATTTTAAGTATTGGAAAAGGTGAAGTTGTAAAACAAATAATAAAGGAGTTTTCAGAATGTGGAAATGGATATAGAGTGGAAAAGTATCTTTTAAATGCGGCTGATTATGGTGTTCCACAAGGAAGAAAAAGAGTAATATTTCTTGGCGTTTCTAATGAAATAGAAAAAGAAAAAACCCAAATATTATTTAATAATTTCCCACCAAAAAAAACTCATTCTGAAAAAGGAGATAAAAAATTAAAACCCTACAAAACATTAAGAGATACAATCTATGATTTACCTGAACCCGAAACTGAAGAAGGAGAAAAAATCCCTAACCATTACGGAACAAAACATAGAGTAAAAATAAACGGATATATTGGTAATAGAAAACTTGATTGGGATAAAATTAGTCCAACTATTGTTGGAAGAGGTGGTGGCACAGGTGGAGCAGTAATAGCTGTTCATCCAAATTGTGAAAGAAGGTTTACTGTAAGGGAAACAGCAAGAATACAAACATTTCCTGATGATTTTATTTTTGAGGGTTCAACAGGTGCTCAATTCAGACAAATTGGGAATGCAATTGCTGTCGATTTTGCTTATCATTTAGGCAAAACACTTAAAGATTGGGAGGATGACAAATTAAATTACAGTGAGGCTAAACAACTAAACTTGAGTCTTATGTAAGTTTACATCTTGGTAATCCACTTGTTATTCTATTACAATAGATACTTTGGAGATTTGTTATTGGCTTGTATCCATAGTTTTCGTGTACTAAAACTAATTTTACATTGTTAAAAACACTCCGAATAATTTGATTAAGTTTTTCTCTTAAAGTGTGGTTGTCAAAAATTGATATATCATCAAAAATTAAGTTTGTTATTAAAAGACGATTATAAACATCTTTATCTCCAATTAAACTAATTTTGTCATCAATTGATATATTTTCAATTATTATTTTTCTAAACGCATCTAAAATATTATAATCTTGTTTTAAACCATTGACGGAAGAGTATAAAGTCATTGTTCCTTGATACAATAAAATACTTTTCAGTTTAGAAATTACATCATTTGCTTTATCTAAATTTGATTCTGAAACTTCGTTTTTTCTTAATCCATCTAAAAGTAGTGTATTACTTCTACCACTTATATTTTCAATATCTAGTATACAGTCTTTTATGAAATTGCCAATTTCACTATCTAATATATGAGATTTTACAATTATTAATTTTTCTAAGATTCTAATAACATTTGAAATAATTGGTGTGTAATGTGTAGCAACTTCAACACCTAAACGAAAACTATTATCACTATCTAATTTTTTTACTTCCCATCTTTCACCATTAATTTCTAAATCGTATGCAAAATTTTGACCTAACGGAACTACATCAAATTCAACACCAAGTTTTTGTTCACCGTCACCTACAGCAATTTCAGTTGATTTAAAAGGTATGTTTACGGATTTAATTGTCCAAGAATTCCATATATCGTTGCTATAACTCACTTTAATAATTCAATTATGTTTACATTTAAGGCTTTAGAAATTTTCTCAATATTCACGAGTGTTATATTTTTTTCTGCTCGTTCAACCATCCCAATATAAGTTCTATGAACATTAGCTAAGTCAGCTAATTGCTCTTGTGAAAGATTTTTTGAAACTCTAAGTTCTCTAACCTTTTCGCCAAACTTAATGGAAATAGTTTTTTTACTCATATTGCTAATTTCAGTATGCAAAACTAAACTTAAACCGAAGTTATTACAACCGACTAAAGGTAGCAATTAAAAAATAGTATTATATTTAAAGACAAAAACAACGAAGGCATAACAGCAGTTTGGCAAAATGGCGGCTGAAGTGCTAAATTCAAGTTCAGTTCTTCGATTGAACTTTTGTGCAAAACTGAACATTTGTGCTTCGATTTCCGCCACTTCGCCTAGCTGCAAACCGTTGGCGGCAACAGCAACACCAAACTTGTTTAAAAGAATTTATGATAAATTTTATTTTAAAATTATATAAACGTTACAAGCTTTATAAGCTTAATAAGAAGTTGAAAAAACTTGAGCCCATAGTGAACAAGAAGTTCAAAACAAGTAAAGAATTAAATCATTACAGACAGAAAAATATTCAATCCTACGACTTAGCGGAAAGTATTTTCAAAGAAACTGAAAAATTAAGATGGGAACTAATGACGACTAAACAAAGACAGAAAGAAAAAGAAATCAGCCACTTAATGAAACTCAAACGAGAAGGAAAATTATGAATATAAAAGCTACTAACTAAAACTCATCTATGACTTTTAATACATGAAAAAAATCACTTCCTTGTTTTGTCTTTTAGCTTTTTATAGCTACTCACAAAATAAATTTATTTTAGTTAGTGACTCCATTGCAAAACAGAAGTTTGAAGAAATTTACATGGTCAAAAATGAGAAAAAGTATCGTGGACGAAATACATTATCGTTTGAATGTAATAACAAACAGAAACTAGAATATGCAGATGATGATACTGACGAAAATTATGTGAAATTTGAAGAATTAGGGAAAATCAAAGATTCAATCATTGTAATTTTAAAAACAGAATATAATTCAGAGAAATACATTTTACTGGAAACTAAAAGTTGTAAACAATTAATACTTGAAGGGTTTCCTTTAAAAATTGAAAACACCGAAAAATATCTGGTTTTAAATAATCCTGCAACTGACGAAGCATACAAAATTCAAATCCTAGAGTATAAAAATGGTTTTTTTGATGTTGTCGAAAATGTAATAATTCCAAAGGAAATTAGACCAAAAAGAGTTTTAAAAATTGACGGTAAAGAAGTTTTTGTTGTAGATGTAGAAAACAAAATTTGGAAAACTATTTTATAAAAGGTAGAATTTTTAATCATTTATTGTGAAACGTTTATCTTTAACATAAATAATCTGCTTGCTGACAATCGCAACTGACGCGAATCAAAGAACTTTAGCAAAAATATTGTGAAAAGAATAATCATTAATGATAATACAAAAATATTTTATGGAAAAAATATTTAAACAAACTGAAAAAATTAGCTGGAAAATAATGTTTAGCAACTCTGTTTATCCATTATGGTTGAAACTATTAAGTCTTTACAATGCAACTATATTTCTGATAGCAATTTATGCTTTATTGTTTTGGAATATAAGTCCTAATCTTGAAATTTCAGCTTATGGACTTTCAACAAATAATCCAAAGTCATTAATTGGAACCTTTATAATATTTGTTTTAATATTGAATTTTTTTACAGCTATTGCAATTTTGTTTGAGAAAAAAAATGTATTTATAGTTTCAAAACTAAACGTAATCATTGGGGTTACTATTTGTTTAGTATCAATGTTTATTTTACCTATATTTTCGACAAGTTATTATTTCGTTCCAAGATTTGAAATTTTACCTTTAGTATTAACTTATAAAACAATAAAAAAAATTAAATTGAAATTATGACATTAATATTTACAGTATTATTACTACTTGCAGTTGTCCTCAGGTTTTTTACTCCAAAAAAACCAAACTATCTTTTTGGTTATCAACTAGGAAGTGCTAAAAAAAGTATTGAACACTGGAGACTTGCTAATAAATATGCTTCCAATTACATGATTATACTTTACTCTCTTGCTTTAATATTGTCCTTAATTTTTGACTACAAAAAATACGATGGATATCTCATAGTGTTATCAATATTAGTGATTGGATTTTTAGTAATGTATTTTGACATTGAAAGTAGATTGAAAAAAATTGAAAACAATTCTTCACAATAAATGGGGTAAAATATGCTTATTTAAAGTTAGTTTAAAAACCGACCAAAAAAATAAAATCACCTCATCAACTACACCCAATTACAAGAACTTTAGCCCGCTTATAGTGTTGATACTATTTTTTTACTAACTTCGTTGCAATCAGTTGTTAAATTTTTTCTGCATGAGAAACTGTCCAGAATGTGGCGATAAAATATTGGGTCGAGAAGACAAAAAGTTTTGCAGCGACAGTTGTCGTAATAACTACAACAATCGCATCAACAAAGATGCGACCAACCTAATGCGCAACATCAACAATAAATTGCGCAAAAACTACCGCATTCTTAGTGATACAAACACCGAAGGAAAAACAAAAACTACCAAAGCCAAACTGCTTAGCAAAGGTTTTGACTTCGAATATTTTACTAATATCCTCAACACAAAAACCGGCAACACCTACTATTTTGTCTATGATCAGGGTTATATGCTTTTGGACAACGATTTCTATATGCTGGTCAAAAAAGATTAACCCAAACTGCTATGAAACCAACCAACCACTCTTTTTTTAGCTTTCTTTTCATAACAATTGTTATTGGCTTGTCGTTCTATTTTATGATGCCACAAAGCTATGATACTTCCGAAGCGCCATTATCAGAATTTTCTACTCAACGCGCTTTTGACAAAGTAAAAGCCATGAGCGCAAAACCTCATTTTGTGGGTTCAAAAAATCATGAAGCTGTTGCACAATATTTAATTTCTGAACTCAAAAACCTTGGTTTGAACCCAAGTATTCAAGAAGGTTTTACTCTTTCGGATGGTGGAACATTAGTAAAATCTAAAAATATAATTGCCAAAATAAAAAGCACCTCTACTGCGCTCGGCGAAACAAATGGTTCCAAAGCATTATTGTTACTTTCTCATTATGATTCTGCGCCACATTCCTACTCACATGGCGCAAGTGATGATGCAAGTGGTGTTGCTACTATACTCGAAAGCGTTAGAGCATTTCTAAACAATAAAACCAAACATAAAAACGACATCATCATCCTTTTTACAGATGCCGAAGAACTTGGGCTCAATGGCGCTGCACTTTTTGTTACTGAACACAAACTTGCAAAAGAAGTTGGATTGGTTCTCAACCTTGAAGCTCGCGGAAGTTCTGGTCCAGGATATATGCTGATGGAAACAAACGAAGGCAATGCCAAGATGGTGGATGCTTTCAGCAACGGAAATGTTCGTTATCCTGTTTCAAACTCGTTGATGTATAGCATTTATAAAATGTTGCCAAACGATACTGATTTGACCGTTTTTAGAGAACAAGGAAAAATTCAAGGGTTTAACTTTGCTTTTATTGATAGCCATTATAATTACCACACAGCACAAGATGATGCGCAACATCTTTGCAAAAACACACTAGAACATCAAGGAAGTTATATTTTGCCATTGATAAATTATTTTGGCAATGCTGATATTTCTGACTTGAATAGTAGCAACGATAAAGTGTATTTCAATATTCCGTTTACATTTGTGAGTTATCCATTTGATTGGATATTGCCGATGCTCATCATTGGTTTTGTTTTGTTCTTTGCCTTTGTTATGATTGGTCTTGGCAAACAAATTCTTAGAATGGATGAAATCGTAAAAGGTTTTATTCCATTGTTCACCTCGCTTATCGTTGTTGGAGGTATTACTTATGTTTTATGGAAAGTGATTTTGGGTTTTTATCCTCAATACAAAGACATTCTACAAGGATTTACCTATAATGGTCACGATTATATTTATGCTTTTGTAAGCTTGGCGTTGTGCATTTGCTTCCTCATTTATAGCAACAACGGAAAAAGAAATCCAGAAATGAGCCAAAGTATTGCACCACTACTGATTTGGTTGCTTATCAATACTGCTATTGCTTTTCTGTTGAAAGGTGGAGGATTTTTTATAATTCCGGTTTTATGCAGTCTGTTGATGGTTGGTTTTTTTGTAATTACACAAAAGTCAAATGCGGTTTTAAACTTGATTTTATCCATCCCAACATTGCTCTTGATTGTTCCTTTTATTCAAATGCTTCCAATTGGTCTTGGTTTAAAAATGCTTTTTGTTAGCACCATTTTGACCGTTTTGAGTTTTACATTGCTATTGCCAATTTTTGGTTCATTTAGCAAAATGAAAACTTGGTCGCTCGCTTTTCTATTGCTGTCTTTTGGTTTTTTTGCAAAAGCACATACAACATCTGGTTATGAAAATGGAAAAGCAAAACCAAACAGTCTGCTTTATATCCTCAATGGCGATACAGGAAAAGCATATTGGGCAAGTTATGATAAAACTACAGATGAATGGACAAAAGGTTATCTCGGCGAAAAACCTAAAAATGCTTCATCGCTCAATAAAAATCAACTTTACAGCAAATATGGTTCGCAATATACTCTGATGGCTGATGCGCCAAAGAAAAACATCATGAAACCAACTATCTCTTTTGCAAAAGATAGCATTGCAGGAAATAAACATTTCTTGAAAATTATCATTTCGCCCAATAGAAATGTGAATAGATACGATGTTTTTGTAAACAATATGTCTATTCAAAACCTAAAAGCAAACGGAGTAAAATCGCTTGATTTTGAAACAAAAATTGGCGGAAGAGCCAGTAACAAACTCTTGAGTTACTATGTTGTCCATAATGAACCATTGATAATGGAGTTTACTATTCCTGCTGGAGAAAAAGTAGATATGGATTTGGTAGAAAGTTCTTTTGATTTGATGAATAATCCAGCTTTTAGCATGGCAAAAAGAAGAAGTTGGATGATGCCAACGCCTTTTGTGTTAAACGATGCTGTGGTCATCACGCAAAAAATAAAACCAACACCAGTATTAGAAGATAATCCAAAACCAATTCCTCATCGAAGAAATCCTGTTGCTCAAGACAGTATAATGGTTGAAAACGATAGTATTAGATAATGCAAGTATCAATATTAGGTTGTGGTTGGCTAGGATTACCATTAGCAAAATCATTGATTGAAAAAGGATTTTCAGTTAATGGCTCAACTACTTCTGTAGAAAAAATTCCAATACTAGAAAGCTTTGTGATTAATCCATTTTTAATCAATTTAGATGTATCTTCTCTTGCGCAGTCGAGAGATAAAAATGCAATAGAAAAATTCCTCCAAAACTCTAAAATTTTAATTATAAATATTCCACCAAAATTAAGAAGAGATTCTGTCGCTTCGCTCGGAATGACATTTGTAGAAAAAATCGAAAACCTTATTCCTTTTATTGAAAAATCATCTGTGAAAAAGGTGATTTTTGTGAGTTCGACTTCGGTTTATGGAGAAATTGCGCTTGAAAACGCTCAAGGTGAAAAAAACAGTATTACAGAGAAAATCCTTCCCAATCCTGATACAGAAAGCGGCAAACAACTTTTGGAAGTTGAAAAAATACTGCAAAGCAATACTCATTTCAAAACCACTATTGTTCGATTTGGAGGATTGATTGGAAACGACAGACATCCTATTTATTTTTTGGCTGGAAGAAAAAACATTGAAAATCCTGAGGCGCCAATAAACTTAATCCATCTCGAGGATTGTATCGGTATTATTCATGAGATTCTTCGCTATGCTCAGAACGACAATTTGGTGTTGAACGCTGTTGCGCCATTTCACCCAAGTAGAAAAAAATTTTATTCTGAAAAAGCAATAGAATTAAATCTACCTTTACCTGAATTTGAAGAAAAAAACAAAGTTGCTGGAAAGATTATTTCTTCCGAAAAAGTAGAAACCGTATTAAACTATAAATTCCAAAAACCAAGTCTATGAATAGCAATGATATTATAGGAGCAATTGGTGTTGGAATCATCTTGCTGGCTTATTTCCTGAATATTTTTTCATTGATAAAAAAAGATGGAAGTCTTTATTTTATCCTCAACATAATTGGGGCAAGCATTGCATGTTATGCTTCCTATCTTATTGATTATGTTCCATTTATAATTCTTGAGGCAACTTGGGCAATTGTGAGTGTTTTTGGACTAATAAGAAGTATAAAAAAACCTAATATTTTTTAAAAACAGAAGAATCATGAAAAAAAGCATTTTAATATTTTTTTTGGTAACAGCTTTTATGAGTTGTTCTAAAAACGAAGAAGAAACTACTATACCTCAAGAATTAATAGGCACATGGCAGTTTAAGGGAATTTATTCGCATGATGTTTATGATGAAAATAACATGCCTCTTTATACGCCTTACGAAAATGGTGCATTAACTACATATTTTGAAAACAACACATTCACACATCAACTAGAAAATGTGAGTTATACTGGCACTTTTTCAGTTACAAATGACATGATACTTAAATTAAAATACTATCAATCATCAACAAATTCAATTATAAAGAGTTCTGATAAAATTTCTAAGTTAACTGACAATGTATTAGAAATCAAATGTGTTTCCAGTGATTTGTGCGACACATACCGTTATGAAAAAGTAGCTTCTAACTAATTTTATTGATACATTATAAAAAAACCTCAAGTTGTAACTTGAGGTTTTTGTTTTTTTACCAAATTTTCACTCTCTTTTCTGGAGCAAGATACATTCCATCGCCAGGTTTTATACCAAATGCTTGATGAAAAGTTTCTAAGTTCAACAAAGGAACATATCCTCTATACATTCCTGGTGAATGTGGATCGGTTTTAACTTGATTTTTGATGGCTTCGTCACGCATTTTTCCTCTCCAAATAGTTGCCCAGGAAATGAACAAGCGTTGTTCTGGAGTATATCCATCAATTAATCCAGGGTTTCCATTTTCTTTTAAATACAATTGTAATCCATCATAAGCTGCGTTTATTCCGCCCAAATCACCAATGTTTTCGCCAAGTGTGAATTTTCCATCAACATGAATTCCAGGAAGTGGTTCAAGAGCTGAATATTGTTCTGCCAATGCTGAGCCTAGTTCTGTGAATTTTTTCAAATCTTCTTCTGTCCACCAGTTTACCAGATTACCATCGGCATTATATCTCGCACCTGAATCGTCAAATCCGTGAGATATTTCATGACCAATTACTGCTCCAATTCCGCCATAGTTTACAGCTTCGTCTGCTTTATAATCATAAAAAGGTGGTTGCAATATTGCCGCTGGAAACACAATTTCGTTATAAGAAGGATTGTAATAAGCATTTACGGTTTGTGGCGACATGAACCATTCGTCTTTATCTACTGGTTTCTTTAAATCATCTATGTTCTTTTTGAAATTCCATTGGGCAATATTCATACCGTTTTCAAAAGCTGTTCCGCCTTCGGCTGGACTTTTTATTGCCAATGCGCTATAATCTTTCCATGTATCTGGATAACCAATTTTTATTCTAATTCTATCGAGTTTTTCAATCGCACTTTCTTTGGTTTTTTCATCCATCCAAGTCAAATTCTTGATGCGAATACCATAAGCTTTGATAATGTTGCTAATCATGTTTTCGGCTTTTTTCTTTGCTTCTACTGGGAACATTTTTTCAACATATAGCTTTCCTAATGCTTCACCTATAGCACCATTAACATCTTGTAGTGCATTTTCGTTTCTAGGTCTTTGTTTTAAAGCACCATTCAACGTTTTACTATAAAACTCCCAATTTGCTTTTTCAATCTCCGTTGTTAAATCACCCGCAGCACCATTTAATAAAGTCCAACGCATATAATTTTTCCAATCTTCAACTTTATTTTCTTTAAAAATAGTTTGAAGTGCTTCCATATATTTTGGTTGAGAAACTATAACTGTATCCACACCTGTTATGCCTAAACCACTCAAATATTCATTCCATTTTATTGATGGTGTTAATGTAGAAAGCTCTGAAATAGCTTTAGGATTGTATGTTTTTCTTCTGTCTCTGCGTTCAACTCTATCTAGTCTAGGTTTAGACATTGAGGTTTCAAAAGCCAAAATACTTTCGGCTTCTTGTTTTGCCTTTTCTGGTTTAGTTCCTAGAAACTGCAACATTCTAGCCACATGAGCTTTGTATTTTTCACGCTTATCTTTAGAATCTGCATCATCAGAAACATAGTAATCTTTATCTGGTAATCCCAATGGTCCTGGACCAAGGTTTAAAACATTTCTGTTGCTATCTTTTGCATCAGCACCAACACCAACACCAAAAAAACCAATTCCACCATAAGGTGCCATTTCAATCATTAGTTTCTGTAAATCGCTAACATTTTTTACTGCATCAATTTTTGCTAAATAAGGTTTAATTGGGTTAATACCTGCTTTGTTTCTTGCAACTGTATCCATTATCGATTTATACAAATTGATAGCTTTTCCTTGATCTGTATCAGATTTGTACTTATCGCTTTTTGCAGCTTCTTCTAGTATTGCTAAAACGTCATTGTCTGTGTTTTTTCTGAGTTCATCAAAACTTCCCCAACGTGTTCTATCTGCTGGAATTTCGGTTTTTTTGAGCCAAGTTCCATTAACAAATTTGAAAAAATCCTGTGAAGGTTTTACATCCATATCCATCAAGGTAATATCGATACCATGCGTTTTTTTCTGAGCTTCAGCTTGTGTTAATCCGAGTACAATTGTACCTGCTAGGATTAATTTTGCCTTTGTTATCTTCATAATCAGTTAGTTTAGTTTTCTACAAATTTATTTATAAAAATCGTTTAGGATTTTATTTAACAAAAATATATGACATAAGTGAGTTGTTTTTGTTACAGTTTGAAAATAAACTGATTATTTTTGCGAAAAAAAAGATGCTCTCCTTTTTTAAAAAATATCGCTATTTCTTTCTTGGTTTGATTGTGTTTTCGGTTGTTACCATAATACTTTTTTATAATGCACTGAAACCAAAGGAAAGTCTTCCTATCTTCAATCCTGCTGATGTAAACCCAGAATTGGTAGATAGCACAGTTCAATACGTGGAAAAATATCATACCATAGATAACTTTTCATTTACCAATCAAAACGGTAAAACAATTACCCAAAAAGATTATGAAGGCAAGATTTATATAGCCGATTTTTTCTTCACTACATGTCAATCCATTTGCCCAAAAATGACCAATAACATGGCTTGGTTACAATCAAAAATAAAAGATAATCCAAAGATAAAATTACTTTCATTTTCGGTAACACCAGATATTGATAGTGTTTCGGTTCTAAAAAAATATGCGTTAGAAAAAGGCGTAATTGATAGTAAATGGAACTTGCTAACTGGAGATAAAAAAGATATTTATTACTTGGCAAGAAAATCTTTCTTGGTTGTAAAAACTGGTAAACCAGAAGAACTATATGATATGGTGCATACCGAAAATTTTGTTTTAGTAGATAGTAAAAAACGCATTCGAGGTTTTTATGACGGAACAAATTTAGACCAACCTACAAAAGATGGTGTCAAAAACGTCACTCAACTTTTGAAAGACATTAATATCCTTTTAAAAGAAAATTAGTTTTTTTAAGTTAAAGGATTATGATTATTTCTTAATCCATTTTTCGCAATAGGTTTGGTTTTGTGTTTTGAGCTTTAATGTATATACTCCTTGCGGTAATGATGCAACGTTTATTGATGTTGTGTTTAGTCCGTTTTCAAGTATAATATCTTCTCTGTGTACAACTTGACCCAAAGTGTTCACAATAGTTACTTTTGCCGAAACACTTTGCACGGTGAGCAATTCCAAATTTAGCACTTGTGAAGCAGGATTAGGATAAACCATTAAATTGCTTCTTTCAAAGTCATCAATACTTAATGCACAACTAGTACCAGAGAGTACAGGCGTCGTAGATGTGACAGCAGCAATATTTTCATCTAAATCAAAACCCCATTTATATAAATCATGATTTTCATTAATAGCAAAAAATCTTGGCCTACCGTCTGATTTGCCTACATTAATAGTTGTCCAATTCGTAGAACTACCAATTTGTGTTGGTACATACTTATCAACAAAAGTACCATCACCTAACTCGCCATTACTATTTTCACCCCAAGCCCAAATTGTACCATTATTTTTTAAAGCAATTGTGAACCTTGTACCACTTTCAACATCAACCCAATCTGTATCAACGCCTATTTGAATTGGCGAGCCTGCTGTATAATCATTGTTATCTATTTGTCCATTACCATAAAAAAAATTGTCGGGTTGAATAGGTGTTTCTGAACCCCAAGCCCATAGAGTGCCATCAGTTTTGATAGCAAACCTAGTCATACTTTCACATGTAGCTTTTAACCAGTTTTCACCTGGCATCACACATAAACTAGAAATATTAGACACATTAATAAGTCCCCAATTCCACATAGTTCCATCTTGTTTTATAGCACATCCATAGCGATTGCCTACTGATACTTTAACCCAATCGGTATCACTACTCAACTGAATTGGTACAAAAGTTTTGTCAATTACACTAGTTGGAAAACCTAACTGTTGATTACCATTATTACCCCAAACCCATAATGTTCCATCTTCCTTTATACCTGCTGAAAAAGTAGTTTCTGGTTCTACACTTATCCAGTTATCATTACCTATTTGTTCAGGATAATTTATTGAAAAAGTATTAGTTCCATTACCACAATTACCATAAACATTTAATCCCCAAGCAAATAATTTTCCATTATTTTTTATGGCAAAAGCCGTACCTGCGTAAACAAAGATGTTTGAATTCCAATCGTTATCAGTCCCAATTTGACCAATTGGGTAAATTGTACTGCCTATTGGCAATCCTCTACCAAGCAATCCTGATGAATTCCTTCCCCATGACCATAATGTTCCATCAGTTTTTACACCTATAGATGTAAAAGAGGTTGTTACTACTTTTTGCCAACACTGCGAAAAACTGGTTGCAAAGGTTAACAGGAATAAAAAAGAGAGGTAAGGTTTTTTCATTTTTTTCTAATGAATTAATGCTTAAATATACAATTATTTCCCAATTGATAAATATCATTTTTTGCACAAATTTAAAATGCTTACATTTGCTTAAAATTTATTCAATCTAAATAAGCTTTTGAAAACCACTGCAGATTTATTGAAAATTGGCGATGTTGCTTTAGTGACAAATTTTGACGTTGATAAAATTCCTTTCAAACTACTAGAAATGGGTTGTTTGCCTGGAAACGAAATCAAGGTTTTACAGATTGCTCCTTTTGGCGATCCTATTTATTTTGATGTAAATAATGGTTCGCATCTTGCCATTCGCAAAGAAACTGCTCGAGATATTGAAGTAGAAATTCTAACAACCAAAGTAGACTAAATGCAGAATATCAATGTAGCACTTATCGGTAATCCTAATGTTGGAAAAACTTCGGTCTTCAATGAATTGACGGGTTTAAATCAACAAGTTGGAAATTACCCAGGTATTACAGTTGATAAAAAAATAGGTTTTTGTAAACTGCCCAACAATGCAAAAGCAAATGTTATCGATTTGCCGGGAACGTATAGTCTCAATGCAAGTTCTGTAGATGAAAATGTGGTGATTGAACTTTTGCTGAACAAGAATGATAAACTCTATCCTGATGTAGCTATTGTAGTAACTGATGTTGAAAATTTGAAGCGTAATCTTTTACTTTTTACACAAATAAAAGATTTAGAAATACCAACTATTCTTGTCATTAATATGATTGATAGAATGTCTAGAAAAGGTATTTCGCTAGATATTACATTCTTAGAAGAAAAACTAAAAACTAAAATTGTCCTTGTAAGTACAAGAAAAAAAATTGGTATTGAAAATCTGAAAAAGGCCATTGTAGAATACAAATCGATACCTACTGAACCTTGCTTGAACGCCTCGAGTATAGATATTGAATATTTTGAAAAACTGAAAAAGACTTTTCCAAATCAACTTTTGTACAAGCTTTGGTTAGTAATTACTCAGGATGTCAATTTTTCGAATATTGAACGAAACGAGGTTAGAAATTCATTCACAAAATCTAACAACGAACTAAAAAGGCTTCAACAAAAAGAAACCATAAAGCGCTATCAGTTCATTAATGAAACACTAAAAAAAGGGTTAACCATAGACCAATCAAAAGCCACAGATTTACATTCGAAATTAGACAAAATACTAACGCACAAAATATTTGGTTATCTAATTTTCTTTGGGATTTTATTTTTAATTTTTCAATCCATTTTTGACTGGAGTAGTGTTCCTATGGACTTTATCGACAGTTCATTTGCCGATTTATCTACATATGCTAAAGAAAATTTACCCAAAGGCGTTTTTACCGATTTAATTAGCGAAGGGATTATTCCTGGCATAGGCGGAATAGTTATTTTTATTCCTCAAATAGCGGTATTGTTTTTATTTGTTTCAGTTTTAGAAGAAAGTGGATACATGAGCCGTGTGGTTTTTTTGATGGATAAAATAATGCGAAAGTTTGGACTATCTGGCAAAAGTGTTGTGCCTTTAATTTCTGGAACAGCTTGCTCTATTCCAGCAATAATGGGAACTAGAAATATAGAAAACTGGAAAGAACGATTGATAACTATTCTCGTTACACCATTTATTACTTGTTCAGCAAGGTTACCCGTTTATGCCATTTTGATTGCTTTAATCATTCCTGAAAAAAGGATATTAGGAATTTTTAGTCTTCAAGGTTTATCGCTAATGTCTTTGTATCTTCTAGGGTTTTTTATGGCAATTTTTTCGGCTTTCATTCTGAATAAAGTTTTAAAATTCAAGTCAAAATCTTATTTCGTTGTTGAAATGCCTCATTATAAAATTCCTTTGCCAAAAAACATTGGAATTACGGTTATCGAAAAAACAAAATCATTCGTTTTTGGAGCTGGAAAAATTATTTTGGCTCTCTCTATAATCCTATGGTTTTTAGGTTCTCATGGACCAGGAAAAGATTTTAAAAATGCTCAACAAATAGTTGAAAAACAAGTTTATGCTAGCGATATTCCTATCAATCCTTCTGTGATTCCAGATAGAGTTTCTGAATACAAACTGGAGCATTCCTATATTGGTACGCTTGGTAAATTTGTTGAACCAGTTATAAAACCTCTTGGTTACGATTGGAAAATAGGTGTTGCGGTTATTAGTTCTTTCGCTGCTCGTGAAGTATTTGTTGGAACATTGGCAACCATCTATAGTGTTGGCAGTCATAGCGATGAAGAAACAACTATCAAACACCAAATGAAAGCCGAAGTAAGAGAAGACGGAACGCCAACTTTTTCATTTGCTACAGGTGCTTCTCTACTAATTTTTTATGCATTTGCTATGCAATGTATAAGCACATTAGCAATTGTTCGCAAAGAAACCAGTTCGTGGAAATGGCCAATTATCCAATTGGTTTTCATGAGTGGATTGGCTTATATTTCAGCATTGTTGACATATCAATTTTTAAAATGATAGATTTTCAAGAAATACTTGTTTACATAGCGCTTTTTGTGGCGCTTATCATTTTGATAAAGACTTTTTTTGGTAAAAAGAAATCAAAAAAAGATTGCTCTAATGACAACTGCGGTTGCAATTAATCTTTAATCAAAATCAACGGAATTTTAATTCTGTGACGAACAAAGTCAACTGTTGTACCAAAGAAAATATCTTTTAATCCTTTGTGTCCGTGTGTTCCCATTATGAGTATATCAAATGATTGTTCGTTTACAAATTCAGAAATAAATTGTCCTGGTTTTCCAAACCCTAATTTAGTATCTACATCAAATCCTTTATTTTCGAGCATGTGATAGTAATCTAAGAGAAGTTTTTCGTCTATAGTAGTTTCGTGATCTTTAATTTTATTTCCATAAATCATCGCACCTACGGTTTCAACAACATGTATCAAAGTATATTTAGCATCTTTTCCTCCTAAATCCAAAGCATGCAGAATTGCTTGCTCATCTGCCGAAGAAAAATCAACTGTAATAGCAATTTTTTTCTTTCTGTATTCTCTATAATTTTCTATGCTCAAGGTCAAAGTATGAGGCGAATGATTATCAATTTCTTTTCTTCTTTTGGCTACAAATGGTTCAAAAATTATATACAATAATAGTCCAAAAAATCCAAGTGATATTGGCACAACAGTGAACCATAATATAGTTGGGTTTTCTGAAGTTTCTAGCCAATTTTTTATCTCTCCATAAACCAACTTAGCATTTAGCGAAACGATTATTAAAGCAATTATCCAAGCGGCAATTTGAGTTATTTTGCTAATTTGAAAACCTTTCATTTTTTGCTTATCGCTCACAAAATGAATAAGTGGAATTATGGCAAATCCGAGCTGTAAACTCAATATGACTTGACTTAGAATAAGCAATTTCCCAGTGACACTTTCACCAAAATAAAGTATGGCAACAACTGCCGGAACAATTGCAATTAGTCTTGTCAAAATTCTTCTGACCCAAGGCTGAATTCTCAAATTCAAATAACCTTCCATTACAATCTGTCCTGCTAAAGTTCCAGTAATTGTTGAACTTTGTCCAGCTGCTATTAGTGCTACCGCAAATAATATTGGTGCCCATTTTGTCCCTAGAATTGGCTCCAATAATTGATGGGCATCTTGAATTTCTGCCACTTGAAACATTCCATTTTTGTAGAATGTTGCTGCTGCTAAAATCAATATGGCTGCATTCACAAAAAAAGCCAAATTCAAGGCAATGGTGCTATCAATAAAATTGTATTTTAATGCTTGTTTTATTCCCTTTTCGCTTCTATCAAATTTTCTAGTTTGTACCAATGATGAATGAAGATAGAGATTATGAGGCATTACAGTTGCACCAATAATACCAATAGCAATATACAAAGCATCCTCATTAGGAATACTTGGGATAAGTCCTGAGGCAATTTTACCCAGTTCTGGTTGAGCAAAAATCATTTCAAAAACAAATGAAAACCCTATGATGGCAACCAATGCAATGATAAAAGCCTCCATTTTTCGTATTCCTTTATTTATTAAAAACAACAATAAAAATGTGTCCAAAACAGTAATCAAAACAGCTTCCATCAACGGTATTCCAAAGAGTAAATTTAGCCCGATTGCCATTCCTAAAACCTCAGCCAAATCACATGCTGCAATTGCAATTTCTGCCAAAAAATACAACACATAGTTTATCCCTTTTGAATATGTCTCGCGTGAAGCTTGCGCCAAATCATGCTGAGTTACTATTCCTAAACGAGCACTCAAACTCTGTAGCAATAACGCCATGATGTTGCTCATTAATAACACCCAAATTAAAGTGTAACCAAATTGACTTCCGCCAGCTAAATCAGTAGCCCAATTTCCTGGATCCATATAACCTACACTGATTAGATAAGCTGGTCCAAGAAACGCTAAAATTTTTCTAAAACCACTTGTTCTGCCTTCGGTTGAAACCGATTCGTGTACTTCTTCTAATGATTTTCCTGCTGACATCTTAATTCATTTTTATAAAAAGGTTAGAAGCTATTTTATTTGATATCTGAAAAACATTTCCCGCAATGTCAATAGTCATCGATTGGTCAAACATCTCTTTCTCTAATACTATTATTGATGAACCTAGCGCAATATTTTGTTTGTCTAAATATTTTAAAAAATCTGACGATGAATCTTTAACCCCAACACATATTCCCGCTTGATTTTTATCAAGTTCTGATAATAATTGTCTTTTTACTTTTGAAATATTTCCATCCCTATCAGGTATATAATCTCCGTGAGGATCTTTTTCTGGAAAGCCCAAAAATTCATCCAACTTATCAATCAATACATCCGATTTTATATGTTCGAGCTCTTCAGCAATTTCATGGACTTCATCCCAAGAAAATTTTAATTTATCAACTAAAAAAACCTCCCACAAACGATGCTTTCTTACAATCATTTTTGCCTCATAAAGACCTTCATTAGTTAGAGAAACACCTTGGTATTTTTGATAAATAACCCATTTCTTCTCCGAAAGTTTCTTCAACATATCTGTAACAGACGAGGCTTTTGTCTGCATTTTTTGAGCTATGGCATTAGTACTTACTCCTTCATTTGATGTTAAATTCAAATGATAAATTATCTTTATATAGTTTTCTTCAGATGCTGTCATATTACCATGTGTTATTGCAAATGTAATTATTTTTTACATGGTAATAAAAATATTTTTAGGCTTGTCTAAATTTATATTTAAACCGAATTTAATTACCTTTGAAAAATGCAACACTATCACTATATTTTCACGGGTTCGGGTTTGTCGGCTTTGATGACCGTATATGAGATGATTTTATCCAAAAATTTTGATGATAAAACCATTTTATTAATTGATGAAAATCCTAAAAAAGTAAATGATAGAACTTGGTGCTTTTGGGATGAAAAAGATACTTTCGAAAATATAGTTTCAAAAAAATGGGATGTTGCGCTTTTTGCCGATAAAAACTTCAAAAGAAACCTAGAAATCAATCCATATCAATATAAAATGATTAGAGGTTTGGATTTTTATAATTTGGTTTTTGAAACAATATCAAATCATAAAAACATCCATTTTATAAACCAAAAAGTCATAGATTTTGAAGAATTAGGAAATCACTGTGTAGTGAAAACAGAAAGTCATAGCTATACCTGTAATAAAATTTTTAACTCCATTTACAACCCTAATTTAGTTAAAAATCAGGACAAATATCCATTGTTACAACAGCATTTTATTGGTTGGTTTATAAAGTCGAAAGAAGAAGTTTTCGATAAAAACAAAGCTACATTCATGGATTTTTCGGTGGAACAAAAAGGTAACACACGATTTATGTATGTTTTGCCAACGTCATCAACGGAAGCTTTGCTAGAATACACCTTGTTTTCAGCCGATTTGTTGTCGAAAGAGGAATATGAAGAAGAAATTCAGAAATACATCAAAGAACTAGGAATTACAAATTATGAAATCCTTGAAAAAGAACAAGGAAATATCCCAATGACATGTTTTCCTTTTTGGGAAAAAAATTCAAAAAATATTATTCATATTGGTTCAGCTGGTGGTTGGACAAAAGCTAGTACAGGTTATACTTTTAAAAACACAATTAAAAAATCAAAACTATTAGTTGCTTTTTTAACACAACATACCGATTTTAGAAAATTTCATAAAACTGATAAATTCTGGTTTTATGACTTGTTATTTATTGATGTATTATATAGAAACAATGAATTGGGTTCAAAGGTGTTTTCATCTTTATTTAAAAAAGGAAAACCAGCATTAATTTTTAAATTCCTAGACGAAGAAACTTCTCTTTGGGAAGATTTACAAGTCATTTGGAAATGTCCAAAATTGCCTTTTATAAAAGTATTGATAACAAGAATATTCAAATAAAACTATAGACAAACTTTATAATTTCTTTAAAAAGAAAAGTCATTTTTCTATTTATCTTTGCAGTTGATTTTAAAAATCATAATTCAAAAATCGTTAATCTTAAATCATAAATAATTATGTATCCCGAAGAAATGGTAAACCCAATGCGTGCTGAACTAACAGATGCAGGTTTTCAAAATTTATATAGTGCAAACGAAGTAGAAAACGCTCTAAAAGCTCAAGGAACAACGCTTGTAGTTGTAAACTCAGTATGTGGTTGTGCGGCAAGAAACGCTCGTCCAGGCGCAAAAATGAGCTTAGATGGAGCAAAAAAACCTGATCATTTAATCACAGTTTTTGCTGGAGTTGACAGAGAAGCGGTTGACGCTGCTCGTCAACACATGTTTCCTTTTCCACCATCATCGCCAAGCATGGCTTTATTTAAAAATGGCGAATTAGTTCACATGCTAGAACGTCATCACATAGAAGGAAGACCAGCTGAAATGATTGCTGAAAATTTAAAAGATGCTTACGCAGAATTTTGCTAAAAAATTAAACCTTTCTTTCGAAAGGTTTTTTTGTTTCTTCGCGCAACCTTTTTTAGAAATTACATCTAAAAGTAAATTGCCAAAAAAACAAAAATTGCTATGAAAAAAATTTTAACATTCTCAGCCATCACACTTTTAGCATTGAATATTCAGTGTTCAAGTTCAAATGATGCTAAAAATTCTGAAAGACAAAACGACGAAATTACACAAGCGACTCTAGACGCAAAAAAACAGGAAGTTCTTGATTATATCAATAGTTTCCCTTGTGTAGATAGTTGCAATTATATCGCTTTTGGTTCAAAACCTTGTGGTGGACCGTGGGAATATTTAGCATTTTCGAGTGCTGTTAACCAACAAACTTTACAAAATATGGTAAATGAATACAATCAAATGCAACACGAATACAATCTACAAACTGGTGCAATTTCTGATTGTGCTATGGTAATGCCACCAAATGAAGTAGATTGTGTAAATGGAGTTTGTACTATCATAAATTAAAATAGAATTGCTATGAAGAAGAAACCCTTTCGGTTGAAAAACCGATTGGGTTTTTTTATTTACAAAAAATTATAACTTTGCACCCGAATTCTTCCATTTAGAGTTCAACATATATTTCTCACTTAAACGTTTATAGCATGCAACTGTACAACACCTTAAGCGCAGAAGAAAGAGCTCAATTAATTGATGAAGCCGGAAAACAACGTCTTACATTATCTTTCTATGCGTATGCCAAAATTGAAGATCCTAAAAAATTTCGCGACGATTTATTTATCGAATGGAACAAACTCGATGCTCTTGGTCGTACCTATGTAGCCAAAGAAGGTATCAATGCTCAAATGAGTGTTCCAGCAGAAAACTTTGAAGCATTTAGAGAAACTTTAGAAGCGTATGATTTTATGCGTGGCATCCGTTTGAATGTGGCGGTGGAACACGACGATCATTCGTTTTTGAAATTGACCGTAAAAGTTCGGGACAAAATTGTAGCCGATGGTTTGAACGACGATACTTTTGACGTTACTAATATCGGAGTGCATTTAAAAGCAAAAGAATTCAACCAAATATTAGAAGATCCAAACACGATTGTAGTAGATTTTAGAAATCACTACGAAAGTGAAATTGGTCATTTTAAAGGTGCAATAACTCCTGATGTAGAAACTTTTCGTGAATCGTTACCCATTATCAACGAGCAATTAAAAGATTTCAAAGAAGATAAAAACCTAGTGATGTATTGCACCGGAGGAATTCGTTGCGAGAAAGCTTCAGCGTATTTTAAACATCAAGGTTTTAAAAATGTATTCCAATTAGAAGGCGGAATCATCAATTACGCCAAACAAATCAAAGAAGAAGGTTTGGAAAGTAAATTCATCGGAAAGAACTTTGTTTTCGACCACAGATTAGGGGAAAGAATTACCGACGATATCGTTTCGCAATGTCACCAATGTGGAAAACCTTGTGATAATCACACGAATTGTGCTAACGACGGTTGTCATTTATTATTCATCCAATGTGATGAATGTAAAGCAGCTATGGAAAATTGTTGTTCTACTGAATGTTTAGAAATCACGCATTTACCATTAGCAGAACAAGTTAAACTTCGCAGAGGAAAACAAGTAGGAAATAAAGTCTTCCGAAAAGGAAAATCAGAAAAATTGAAGTTCAAACATTCGGGAGAACTGTCTGATAAACCTTTAGCAAAAGCACAAGAAGTAACCGATATTCGTCAAAAAATTAAAGTAAAAAAAGTTTTACTTGGTAAAGCCGAACATTATTATGTAAAAGCACAAGTGGGGCTTTTTATCATCGAAAATAACGAATTGAATTTTGGTGATACGATTCTGATTTCGGGTCCAACTACTGGAAACGAGCAATTGGTTTTGGATAAAATGTTGGTTAACGGACAAGAAAATTCGGTTGCTAGAGTTGGTGATAAAGTAACTTTTGAAGTGCCTTTTAGAGTAAGATTGTCAGATAAATTATTTAAAATTATCAACTAATGACAACTTCGGGAAGAATAGAATTAATGGCGCCAGCCGGAAATTTTGAATCGCTTCAGGCTGCTTTAGACAATGGTTGTGATTCGGTTTATTTTGGTGTCGAACAATTAAACATGCGAGCTCGTGCAACGGTAAATTTCGTTTTAGACGATTTACCCGAAATTGCTCGTCGTTGCAACGAAAAAAACGTTAGAACGTATTTGACATTAAACACGATTATTTACGACCACGATTTATCAATTGTAAAAACACTTTTAACCAAAGCCAAAGAAGCTGGAATAACCGCCGTTATCGCTTCCGACCAAGCGGTGATTATGTCGGCACGAAGTATGGGAATAGAAGTTCATATTTCCACTCAATTGAACGTAACAAATATAGAAACGGTAAAATTCTACGCGATGTTTGCCGATACGATTGTTCTGTCTCGCGAATTGAGTTTGCGTCAAGTGAAAAAAATCACCGATGATATTGAAAAAGAACAAATCAAAGGTCCAAGTGGAAATTTGGTCGAAATCGAAATTTTTGGTCACGGCGCTTTGTGTATGGCAGTTTCAGGAAAATGTTATTTGAGTTTGCATTCACATAATTCGTCAGCCAATCGTGGAGCTTGCAAGCAAAATTGCCGAAAAAAATATACCGTTATCGACCAAGAAAGTGGTTTTGAAATCGAAATTGACAACGAATACATGATGTCGCCCAAAGATTTGTGTACATTAGATTTTCTAGATCAAGTAATTGATTCAGGCATCAAAGTTCTCAAAATTGAAGGTCGAGGTCGCGCTGCCGATTATGTAGCAACCGTTATCAAAACCTATCGCGAAGCCATTGATGCTTATTACGAAGGAACCTTTACTAAAGAAAAAGTGGGCGTTTGGATGGAAACACTTTCCACGGTTTACAACCGCGGATTTTGGAGTGGTTATTATTTGGGCCAAA
Organism: Flavobacterium lutivivi; assembly: GCF_014642275.1. Lineage (GTDB taxonomy): Bacteria > Bacteroidota > Bacteroidia > Flavobacteriales > Flavobacteriaceae > Flavobacterium > Flavobacterium lutivivi. The sequence continues at coordinate 279,401 of NZ_BMIM01000002.1, read as the reverse complement.
AATTGGGCGAATGGAGCGACAATCCGGGTTCGAGTGCTACGCAGAAAAAAGTGTATGTCGGCAAAGGCATGCATTACTTCCCAAAATCAAGCATTGCCGAATTCAAAATCGAAGCTTATGATATCAAAAAAGGCGATAAAATTCTGATTACTGGTCCAAGTACTGGCGCACAGGAAATGGTTTTAGACGATTTTTTGGTTAACGACATCCATTCTGAAAAAGCTACCAAAGGCGATAGTTGTACGATGAAAGTACCGTTCAGAATTCGATTATCTGATAAAATGTATAAAATTGTAGAAAACTAATGGTCATCGTTACCCTGCAAAGAGACAAATGCATCGGCTGTAATTACTGTGTAGAAATGGCGCCAAGTCAATTTCAGATGTCTAAAAAAGACGGGAAATCGGTCTTGCTAAAATCAACCAACAACAAAGGATTTCATACGTTAAAATCGTCCGATCATACCATTGTAGAAAATTGTGAATTGGCAGTAAAAGCATGTCCAGTTCATATTATTACAGTTAAAGAGACATAAAATCATCCGATTTTCAATGCTTTAAACTCCAAATTTCAACACTAAATAAGTTGAGAATTTGGAGTTTGCTTTTTGGGATTTTTTAATTGGAATTTATTTTATAAAAATACTATCTTTACCAATTAATCGTTTTACTATTTAAGTTGCTATAAAAGCAACATCTATATATATTATGGCTTGTACAAACTGTTCCACGGGTGCTAAAGACGGCACACCAAGAGGATGTAAAAATAATGGGACTTGCGGCACCGATAGCTGCAACAAATTGACGGTTTTCGATTGGTTGGGAAATATGAATTTACCCAATGGTGAAACACCTTTTGATTGTGTTGAAGTCCGTTTTAAAAACGGTCGAAAAGAGTTCTATAGAAATCATGAAAATTTAACTTTGAGCATTGGCGATGTTGTAGCTACAGAGGTTTCTCCAGGACACGATATTGGAATCGTAACACTTACTGGTGAATTGGTGAAAATTCAAATGAAAAAGAAAAATGTTGACTACAATTCCACCGAAATTCCAAAAATTTACCGAAAAGCAACACAAAAAGACATAGATATTTGGAGCGAAGCTAGAGATAAAGAAGAGCCGATGAAAGTTCGTGCTCGAGAGTTAGCAATCGCTTTAAATCTTGAAATGAAAATTTCAGATATTGAATTCCAAGGCGATGGTTCTAAAGCTATTTTTTACTATACTGCAAATGACAGAGTAGATTTTCGTCAATTAATAAAAGATTTTGCTAAAGAATTCAGTATTCGAATAGAAATGAGACAAGTGGGATTCCGTCAAGAAGCATCTCGATTAGGCGGAATTGGTTCATGTGGTAGAGAATTGTGTTGTTCTACTTGGTTAACTGACTTTAGAAGCGTGAATACTTCTGCGGCAAGATATCAGCAACTTTCATTAAACCCTCAAAAATTGGCAGGTCAATGTGGAAAATTAAAATGTTGCTTGAACTATGAGTTAGATACTTATCTGGATGCTTTGAAAGATTTTCCAGATTTTGAAACTAAACTTCAAACCGAAAAAGGTGATGCCATTTGTCAAAAACAAGATATTTTCAAAGGGCTTATGTGGTTTGCATATACCGATAATTTTGCCGTTTGGCACATGCTAAACATTGAGCAGGTAAAAGAAATTATTGCTGAAAATAAACAAAAAAGAAAAGTTTCTGCGCTCGAAGATTATGCAACAGAAGTTATCTCTGAAGCCAAGATAGATTTCAATAATGCTATGGGACAAGAAAGTCTTACTCGCTTTGACCAACCAAAAAAGAAGAAGAAAAACAACAAAAAAAGAAATCATTCTAGAGACAGAAAACAAAACAGTGATAATAAAAATGAAAACAAAAAGTAGTGTACTAATTGCCTTTTTATGTTTCCTTTTTTTGTTTTCCTGCGACAAAAAAAGAGTGTTTGATGAGTATAAAAACGTTGGAAATGCATGGCACAAGGATAGCATTGTGACTTTTGACTTGCCACAATTGGATGCAAAAAAGAAATACAATTTGTTTGTAAATGTCAGAGACAATGATGATTATCCTTTTAGCAATTTATTTTTAATAGTTTCTTTGGAACAACCTAATAGACAAGTAAAAGTTGACACTCTCGAATATTTAATGACAAATCCAGATGGCACACTTCTTGGTGAAGGTTTTAGCGATGTAAAAGAAAGCAAATTGTTTTACAAAGATGGTGAATCCTTTACTCAAAAAGGTATCTACAAAATTCATATCCGTCATGCTGTACGCCAAACAGGAAAAGTTGACGGTGTAGAAAGACTAAAAGGAATATCGGACATAGGTTTTAGAATAGAAACAAAAGAATAAGAGTATGGCTCAAAAAAATAATACCGTCACAAAAGACATCAATTACTATAAAAAACAATTTTGGAAAGTTTTTTTCATAGGTTTTGGAGGAATGCTTTTGTTTTTCTTTCTTGCTTCTTGGGGGTTTTTTGGCGCAATGCCTTCCTTTGAAGATTTAGAAAACCCTGAATCTAATTTAGCTACCGAAATCATTTCTTCAGATGGTGTGACAATAGGTAAATTTTATAACGAAAATAGAACTCCAATAAAATATGAAGATTTGCCTCCACATCTCGTTAAAGCATTAGTTGCTACTGAAGATGAGCGTTTTTATGAACATTCAGGAATTGATGCTCGAAGAACATTTGGAGCAGCATTAAAGCTAGGTTCAGATGGTGGAGCAAGTACCTTAACACAACAATTAGCAAAGTTGCTTTTTCATGGTGAAGGTTCAAGTTTTAAAGTTTTTCGTTTAATTCAAAAGGTTAAAGAGTGGATTATTGCCATAAAACTTGAACGTCAATACACCAAAAACGAAATTATAGCGATGTATTTGAACAAAGCTGATTTTGTTAACACAGCCGTTGGAATCCGTTCTGCTTCAAAAGTATATTTTGGCAAAGAACCAAAAGACTTGACAATAGATGAAGCTGCTATGTTTGTAGGAATGCTAAAAAATCCTTCATTATTTAACCCTATCCGTAGACCAGAAAAAACATTTAATAGAAGAAATACTGTTTTAGGTCAAATGGTGAAAAATAAATTTTTAACCGAAAGTCAAAAAAAGGAATTAGAAAAAAAGCCAATTGTTTTACATTTCCAACCCGAAAGTCACAAAGAAGGAACTGCAACATATTTTAGAGAGTTTCTTCGTGAATATATGAAAAAATGGGCAAAAGAAAACAAAAAACCAGATGGCTCAGATTATGACATTTACAGCGATGGTTTAAAAATTTATACTACCATTGATTCTAAAATGCAAGAACATGCCGAAGAAGCTGTTCAAGCTCACATGAAAAACTTGCAACAAGAGTTTTTTGCACAGCAAAAAACCAACAAAAATGCGCCTTTTGTAAATATTACAGAAGCTGAAACCCAAAAAATCATTAACCAAGCCATGCGAAATTCTGAACGCTGGCGAGTAATGAAAGACATGGAAAAATCGGAAGAGGAGATTATTGCTTCATTCAAAGTCAAAGCAAAAATGAAGGTTTTTTCATGGAAAGGCGAAATTGACACAATAATGACACCTCTTGACTCCATTAGATACTACAAACATTTTCTTCAAGCTGGTTTGATGGCCATGGAACCACAAACAGGACATATAAAAGCATGGGTTGGAGGAATTAATTATAAATATTTCCAATACGACCATGTGGGTCAAGGTGCACGACAAGTAGGTTCTACATTCAAACCATTTGTTTATGCAACAGCTATTGAACAGCTAGGTATGTCTCCTTGCGACTCTATCATTGATAGTCCTTTTATGATACACAAAGGTCGTCATCATGTAACAGCCGATTGGGAACCAAAAAACTCTGATCGTCAATACAGAGGAATGGTAACATTAAAAAAAGCACTAGCTTTATCTATCAATACAGTGTCTGCAAAACTTATTGATAAAACAGGTCCTGAAGCAGTAGCAGAGTTAACTAAAAAACTTGGTGTGAAGACTAACATCCCTATTCAACCATCAATTGCGCTTGGTGCTGTTGACATAACAGTGGAAGATATGGTTGCTGCCTACTCTACTTTTGCTAATCAAGGTGTTTACATGAAACCACAGTTCATTAGCAGAATTGAAGATAAAAATGGTGTTGTACTCTATGAGCCAGTTCCAGAAAGTCATGATGTTCTCAATAAAGATATTGCCTATGCTGTCATAAAATTACTTGAAGGCGTTACAGAAAGTGGTTCAGGTGTTCGATTAAGAACTCAAGGTGGCGGAAGTGGTGATAACCGTTGGACTGGTTATCCATATATGTTTACAAATCCTATTGCAGGGAAAACAGGTACTTCTCAAAATCAATCAGATGGTTGGTTTATTGGAATGGTACCAAACTTAGCAACTGGAGTTTGGGTTGGCTGCGAAGATCGTTCAGCTCGATTTAATGGTATTACTTATGGTCAAGGTGCAACAGCCGCTTTGCCTGTATGGGGATATTTTATGAAAAAATGCTATGAAGATCCTGATCTTCAAGTATCAAAAGATCCTTTTCAAAGACCTGATAATCTATCTATTAAAGTTGACTGTTGGACACCAAGAAAAGTAGAAAATGACTCAACCGCAGTTCCAGTTGAAGAAGAACAAAATACAGATGAATTTGGTTTATAGCCAAAATCAACCATCTTCTTTTAATAAAAAACAACAAACAAGACCAATATGATTTCAAGAAAAGTGAATAATGTTCAGGAAGCTTTAGAAGGAATTCAAGATGGAATGACCATAATGCTTGGTGGTTTCGGGCTTTGTGGAATTCCAGAAAATAGTATTGCTGAACTAGTTCGTAAAAATGTTACAAATTTAACTTGTATATCTAATAACGCAGGTGTAGATGACTTTGGATTAGGCTTATTATTACAAAAGAAACAAATCAAAAAAATGATTTCTTCCTATGTAGGTGAAAATGCCGAGTTTGAACGACAAATGCTTTCAGGAGAATTAGAAGTAGAACTAACTCCTCAAGGCACATTGGCCGAAAAATGCAGAGCTGCACAAGCGGGAATTCCAGCATTCTTTACACCAGCAGGTTATGGAACAGAAGTAGCCGAAGGAAAAGAAACTAGAGAATTTAACGGAAAGATGCACGTTCTTGAACACGCATTCAAAGCAGATTTTTCCATAGTAAAAGCATGGAAAGGTGACGAAGCAGGTAACCTAATTTTCAAAGGAACTGCTAGAAATTTCAATGCACCAATGGCTGGAGCAGCAAAAATAACGATTGCTGAAGTGGAAGAATTAGTGCCAGCGGGAACTTTAAATCCAAATGAAATTCACATTCCTGGAATTATGGTCAATAGAATTTTTCAAGGTGAAAAATTTGAAAAAAGAATTGAACAAAGAACAGTTCGTCAAAAAAGTTAATCATGGCACTAGATAAAAATCAAATCGCAAAACGCATTGCACAAGAAGTAAAAGACGGTTACTATGTAAATCTTGGAATTGGAATTCCAACATTGGTTGCCAATTTTGTTCGCAATGACATTTCGGTAGAATTTCAATCGGAAAACGGAGTTTTAGGAATGGGACCATTTCCTTATGAAGGTGAAGAAGATGCCGATATCATCAACGCAGGAAAACAAACCATTACAACATTACCTGGAGCAAGTTTCTTCGATTCGGCTTTTAGTTTTGGAATGATTCGTGCCCAAAAGGTAGATTTAACCATTCTTGGTGCTATGGAAGTTTCTGAAAATGGTGATATTGCCAACTGGAAAATCCCAGGAAAAATGGTTAAAGGAATGGGTGGAGCAATGGATTTAGTAGCTTCGGCAGAAAATATTATTGTGGCCATGATGCACGTGAATAAAGCAGGTGAAAGTAAAATATTGAAAAAATGTACTTTGCCTTTAACAGGTGTAGGTTGTGTGAAAAAAGTAGTTACCGAATTAGCCGTTTTAGATATTACTCCAAAAGGTTTTAAACTATTAGAGCGAGCACCAGGAGTTTCAGTTGAAGATATTATCAAAGCTACAGAAGCAGATTTAATTATTGAAGGAGAAATTCCTGAAATGCAATTTTAGACTAAAGACTTTTGTCATTTCGATGAACGAAGTGAAGAGAAATCTCATTACTTAATATGATTTCTCACGATGTTCGAAATGACAATAAAATAATATAACCTACAAGCAATTGAAACCTTGTAGGTTTTTTTAAACATAAGAATGAGAGCAAAAGTAATTTTAAAATCAGGTAAAGAGAAATCAATTCAACGCAGGCATCCTTGGGTATTTAGTGGAGCGGTTTATGGTGTAACCCAAGAACTTAACGATGGCGATTTAGTAGATGTAGTTGATGCCCAAAATCACCATTTAGGCACAGGATATTTTAGCGATAAAGGAAGTATTGTTGTGCGTTTATTAACTTTTGGTGATGAGATTTTTTCAGAGAATTTTTGGGACGAAAAACTACAATCGGCCTGGAATTTACGATTGAAATTATTGAATATAGAAGAAACCAATGCCTTTAGAGTAATACACGGTGAAGGTGATGGCATTCCTGGATTGATTATTGATTATTACAATAAAAATTGGGTTATTCAAGCGCATTCCACTGGAATTTTTCTTCAAATGGAGAAAATAGCCAAAGCCATTCAAGCAAATTTTTCAGAATACTGCGAAACTATTTATTGCAAAAGTTCAGGAACGTTGCCCAATACAGGAACGGATTATTTTTTATTTGGTAATCAATCTGAAACCATTGCGAAAGAAAATAACATTTTGTTTTCGGTAAATTGGGTAGAAGGACAAAAAACTGGTTTTTTCCTTGACCAAAGAGACAACCGCAAATTGCTTGGTGAATTTTCCAAAAGCAAAAAAGTTTTAAATACTTTTTGCTACACAGGAGGATTTTCTATTTATGCCATGAGTGCTGGAGCAGAATTAGTTACTTCGGTAGATATTTCTCAAAAAGCAGTGGATTTAGCAGCCAGTAATATGGAACTGAATTTTCCAAATGCTAATCACAAAGCTGTTGCAGATGATGTGTTTAATTTTATGAAAGAAAATCATCAAATTTATGATGTCATTATCCTAGATCCACCAGCATTTGCCAAAAGTATTAAAAGTAAACACACAGCAACTCAAGCGTACAAACGATTAAATATTGCTGGTTTAAAAGCATTAGCACCAAACGGAATTTTATTCACTTTTTCATGTTCGCAAGTGATTGATGATGTTTTGTTTTATAACACAGTTGCCGCAGCAGCTATTGAAACAGGTAGAAATATTAGAGTATTACACAAATTAGAACAAGGACCAGATCATCCAACGAATATTTATCATCCTGAAGGTCATTATTTAAAAGGATTGGTATTGTATGTGGAATAAAAAAAACCTGCGAGTTACTACTCACAGGTTTATCTTAATATATAATATTATTTAATGACTTAACGCCGAAAAGAAATCATTTCCTTTATCGTCGGTAATGATAAACGCTGGAAAATCTTTCACTTCAATTTTTCTTACCGCTTCCATACCCAATTCTGGGAAATCTACAACCTCAACAGAAAGTATATTCTCTTTGGCTAAAATGGCTGCTGGACCACCAATAGAACCTAGATAAAATCCACCATATTTTTTGCAAGCGTTCATCACATCGGCACTACGATTACCTTTTGCAAGCATAATCATACTTCCGCCTGCAGCTTGAAATTCATCTACATAAACGTCCATTCTTCCTGCTGTTGTTGGACCAAAACTTCCTGACGGCATTCCGTCTGGAGTTTTTGCTGGACCAGCATAATAAACAGGATGATTTTTGAAATATTCTGGCATTGGTTTTCCTGCATCCAATAGTTCTTTAATTTTTGCATGGGCAATATCTCGTGCAACGATTAAAGTTCCGTTTAATTTTAATCGCGTTTTGATTGGATATTTTGATAATTCTGCCAATACATCACTCATTGGACGATTCAAATCAATCTCAATAGCTGGTTCTAAATGTGGTGCTGTATCTGGTAAAAATTGAGCAGGATTTGTCTCTAATTGTTCTAAGAAAATACCATCTTTAGTAATTTTCCCTTTGATATTTCTATCGGCAGAACAAGAAACTCCCATTCCAACTGGACAAGAAGCAGCGTGACGAGGTAAACGAATGACACGAACATCATGCGTTAAATATTTCCCTCCAAATTGTGCTCCAATAGAACTCTCTTGACAAATTAATTGCACTCTTTTTTCCCATTCAATATCACGAAATGCTTGACCAGCCATGTTTCCAGATGTTGGAAGATTGTCATAATAACCAGCAGATGCTTTCTTCACTGCGGCTAAATTGGCTTCAGCTGAAGTTCCACCAATTACAATAGCCAAATGATATGGCGGACAGGCAGAAGTGCCTAGATCCATTATTTTCTCACGAATGAATTCATCCATAGATTTTTCATTCAAAAGTGATTTTGTTTTTTGGTACAAAAAAGTTTTGTTAGCACTTCCACCACCTTTTGCTAAAAACAAAAACTCATAGTAATTTCCTTTTTTGGAATAAATATCTACTTGTGCAGGAAGATTTGAACCAGAATTTTTTTCCTCAAACATTGAGATTGGAACAATTTGAGAATAACGCAAATTTCTATTTTGATAAGTATTAAAAATTCCTTTTGACAACCATTCAGCATCATCAACGCCAGTATAAACATCTTCGCCTTTTTTTGCCATAACAATTGCAGTTCCTGTATCTTGGCAACTTGGCAATTCTCCACCAACAGCTACAACTGCATTTTGCAAAAGATTATAAGCTACAAATCTATCATTGTCAGTTGCTTCTGGATCATCAATGATGTTTTTTAGTTTTTGTAAATGCGACGAACGAAGCATAAACGAAACATCTTTCATTGCTTCTTCGGCTAATAATTCTAGTCCTTTTGGATCTATAGTTAATATTTCGCGATTACCTAGTTTTTCAACTTTTACATAATCGGAAGTGAGTTTTTTATATTGTGTATCGTCTTTTAAAATAGGATACGGATCTTGATATATGAAGTCCATTTTTATTGAAATTTTATAATTGTAAAGTTACGGATAACCTGCAAGGTTTCAAAAATCTTGAACTATTTTTAATTCTAAAAAAACCAACCTGCAACCAATATCGCAGCAATCACACAGATCAAGTCAACAAGAAGCATGGTTCCAAGTGTATAACGCGTATTTTTTATATTGACAGAACCAAAATAAACCGCAATCACATAGAACGTAGTTTCGGCACTACATTGGAAAATACATACCAATCTTCCCGTAAATGAATCGGGGCCAAAATTTTGCATTGCATCAATCATAAATCCTCTCGAACCACCAGAACTAAACGGTCGCAACATAGCAACAGGCAACGAGTCGGTTATCTGTTTTGAAACACCAATATTTGAAAATCCAATGGCAATCCAATTGGAAATGATTTCAAATAAACCGCTATTTCTGAAAAACGAAATAGCTACCAACATTCCCATTACATAAGGAAAAATTTTTACACCAGTGTTCAATCCGTTTTTTGCTCCATCGACAAATGTGTCGAAAACAGTAGTGTTTTTTTCGGCAAAACGTTTTTCTTTTATGAATGAAAATACCAAAGTAAACCCAATAATAGCTACGAGCATTAATCCTGAAAGGTTGGAAGTAAAAGCATTTTTTCCAACTAAATCAAGCGAATTGATATAGAACAATAATCCAACAATTGCGGCAATCACTGTCATCAAAGCAGTTAAAAGTATAGCACTGAAAAAATTAATTCGTTGGCGAATTCCAACAATTATCAATGCGGCAATCGTTCCAATAAAAGAAGTTATGATACAAGGAAGCATGACATCGGCTGGATTTGCGGCATTTTGCGCCGCACGATAACCAATTATTGAAGTTGGTATCAATGTTAATCCAGCTGCGTGCAGACACATGAACATGATTTGTGCGTCGCTAGCTTTATCTTTATCAGGATTTATTTCTTGCAAACTTTCCATTGCTTTCAACCCAAAAGGAGTTGCTGCAGAATCTAATCCAAGAAAATTTGCGGCAAAATTCAACGTCATGTAAGATATAGATTCGTGATTTTTTGGAACAGTTGGAAAAACTTTTGCAAAAACAGGACTTAGTTTTTTGGCTAAAATTTCGGCTGCGCCAGATATGATTAATAATTCCATCAATCCGCAAAAAAACGCTAAATAAGCTATCAGTGGAAGAATGATATCAAACAAGCTGTTTTTACACGTTGGCAACAAACCATCGCTTTTTTGAACTCCACTGTAAACTTTAACCGTTTGATTTTTATATACATAAGTAGTGTCTGCATTGATGGTATCGCGATTTATAGTAAATGTTTTTTCGTCATTTTTTTGAATACTATCCTGAAGAAATTTAGGCAACTGATTGAGGTATTTTTCCGAAATAAGAACAGGATCATCTTTTTTTCCATTCAAAATATAATCAACAGAATAGGAGTTTCCAGTAGAAAACCCAATGATTATAAAAAGAATTGATGCGATGAATATCGAAAGCCAAAATCTGCTGAGAACCATAAAAATGTTTTTGGTAAATGTAATAAATCAATATCAATTGCAATTTCAAAAATCAACCACAAGTTCAATTTTTAATTGATAATCAAGAATTACTTTTATTAATTATCATTTTTGAAGTTGTTTTTTGAAGTTGATTTTGAAGTCGGAATTTAAACATGAATAATCTCATCCTCAATCAATAAATCTTCTCTTCGAAGACGAAGAAAAATTTGTGCAACCGCAATCACATCTTTTTCACAATAGGTAATAATGCGGTCAATATCTTTTTCTACATAATACACATGACCAACTTGACTGCCATCAATATCGCCTTTGGAAGAAGGAATTCCGAGAATTTTTGTCAATAATTTTAAGGAAGTAAAATGTTTATAATCGCCAAATTTCCACAATTCTAAGGTGTCAAGATGCGGGATTTCCCAAGGTTTTTTACCAAATAAATTGAGCTTTTGTGGAATAGCAATTTGATTTATTATCATTCTGCGCGCAATAAACGGAATGTCAAATTCCTTGGCGTTATGACCACAAAGTAAATGTTGAGCACCATTGAAATGATTATCAAGCAAAGCCGAAAAATCTTTTAAAATCTTTTTTTCATCTCCAAAAAATGACGTTACTCTGAAGTTTCGAATGTCATTTTTATTAGTAAAGTAACCTACCGAAATACACACAATTTTACCAAACTCAGCCCAAATTCCTGCTCGGTCATAAAAATCTTCAGGTGAATATTCTTCTCTACGTTGGTATTGCGTTTTTTGCTCCCAAAGCTCTTTGAGTTCGGTATCAAGATTTTCAAAATGCTCTTCTTGTGGAACAGTTTCTATGTCTAAAAAAAGAATGTTGTTGAGATTAATTTTTTCAATCATGACTTTTCTACATTTCTACGAATGTAATAAAAATCTTTTAAAACAAACTTTGTTGTTTCAAAGGATTTTCATGGTCGAGCAACCATTTTTTACGCCACAAACCGCCAGCATAACCTGTAAGTGAGCCATCTGTTCCAATAACACGATGGCATGGAACAACTATCCAAAGTGGATTTTTACCATTAGCAGAAGCAACGGCACGAATAGCCTTGACATCGCCTAGTTTTTTAGACAAATCAAGATATGACATGGTTTTACCAAAAGGGATTTTCAATAATTCTTGCCATACTTTTTGCTGGAATTCTGTTCCTTTAGGATTGAGTTTAAAAGTAAATTCTTCCCTTTTCCCTTCGAAATATTCATTGAGTTGGGTAACGGAATTTTTAAGATTTTTTGGAATTTCACTTGACAAATCACCTTCTTGATTAACTGAAATAATCGAAATTCCGTTCTCATCTCCTTCAATTTTGGCAATTCCTAAAGGTGTTTGAATAAATACTGTTTCCATTTCATAAAAGTAGCAAAATTATCATCAAACTAAAAAACCTGTAAATTAGAAAATTTACAGGTTTAAGGTTGTTTTGGTTTGTATGATAACTATTATTTTGCTTGACTTAAAACATAATCTTCCAAAGCTTGGCGTTCTTCATCTGTAAATGTTTTGGTCAATGCAAAATTGGCTTTCATCACTTCAAACTGAGAAGGATCAACAATTGGTTTTTCTTCACCTTTTAAGAATGTTGCTATACTAGCATTTTTCTCTTTATAAATTTTTGCAATATCCTGTAAACTTGGACCAACAACCTTTGTATCAACTTTATGACAAGTTGCACAAGTTCCTTTGCCATCGAAGATTTCTTTTCCTTTTTCTGCTAATGATGCCGTAGCTTCTGGTTTTGTAGTATCTTCAGTCGCAGATTGGGTCTCTTCTGTTGTTACAGGATTTCCATATTTATCTTCTTTTTTGTTGTCTCCGCAACTGCTTATTGCAAAAGTTATGGAGCATAAAACGAATGTGCTAATGATTTTTTTCATTTTTTATAATTTTCAACAAAACTAAATCTAGCATTTAGCTAAAAACATGATTTTTGTCAGATTGTAACCTATGTTACTTTTGCGAATTTAAAAGGATAGCAGCTTCTTTAGCAAAATAGGTCGAAATTAAATTGGCTCCTGCTCTTTTGATACACATGAGTTGTTCCATCATGATTTTATCATGGTCAAGCCAACCTCTTTCGGCAGCGGCTTTTATCATTGCATATTCACCTGAAACATGAAAAACCGAAACTGGAACATTCACAGCATTTTTCACTTCACGAACGATATCCAAATAAGCAATTCCTGGTTTTACCATGACCATATCGGCACCTTCTTCTACATCCCAAAGAGCTTCTTTTACTGCTTCGATACGATTGGCGTAATCCATTTGATAGGTTTTTTTATCTTTTGGTACTTTTACATCGGCTTCTTTTGGTGCGCTGTCTAAAGCATCACGAAACGGACCATAAAATGCTGAAGCATACTTTGCCGAATAACTCATAATGCCTACATTTTGAAAACCTGCTGCATCTAAACCTTGGCGTAATCTTAAAACTCGTCCGTCCATCATGTCGCTTGGTGCTACAAAATCGGCTCCAGCTTTGGCATGTGAAACGGCCATTTTTACCAATGCATCATTCGTTGCATCATTAGCCACATCACCGTTTTCGATTATACCGTCGTGACCATAGATAGAATATGGGTCTAAAGCCACATCGGGCATTACAATCATTTCTGGACAAGCTGCTTTGATGGCACGAATGGAATTTTGCATCAATCCGTTCTCGTTCCAAGCTTCTTTGCCTGTATTGTCTTTTAAATTGTCGTTTACTTTTACGTAAATATTTACTGCACGAATTCCTAAAGCATATAATTCTTTAACTTCTTCAACAGTTAAATCTAACGTTCGGCGAAAAATTCCTGGCATCGATGGAATTTCAACTTTAGAATTTTCACCTTCCATAATAAACATTGGAAACATAAAGTCGCTTGGCGAAAGCTTAGTTTCTCTGACGATACTTCTTATTGCTTCGGTAGTTCTTAATCTTCTACCTCTTTGTAGTGGGAACATATTCTTAATTTTTTTAACTTTATTTTTTCCACTCAATTAATGTGTCATTGGCCACATCGCATTCGTAGATTTTTTTGGAAATACTATCTAAACAAATCCAGCCATCAGCTGTAAATCTCATATTTTTGCCGTCATCACTCATGTGGTGGCCAATTTTCACCATAAAATAGTTTGCGGAATCTTGATTCTCAAATCTCTCAATTTCCCAGTCGAGTTCAACTTTACTATTTAATTCATCTTTAATACTTTCTTTGTCTGATTTTGAAATATAATATTTCACCAAACTATCATACCACACATTTACTTCCGATTTAATTTCAGCTTTATCCAGAGTTAAAACCTCATCTTTAGCTTCTTTTTTTTCTATCTGATTACAGCTAAATATAAATCCTGCAAAAAGTAGTAGATATGCTTTTTTCATAATTAAATTATATCCATTCGATTGGACACATCAATATTTTAATTAATTTTTCCTCTTCACTTCCTGCTTCTGGATGATGGTCATAATGCCATTGCACATGTGGTGGTAATGACATTAGAATACTTTCAATTCTTCCGTTTGTTTTTAGTCCGAATAATGTTCCTTTATCATGAACTAAATTGAATTCTACATATCGACCACGACGAATTTCTTGCCAAGTGCGTTGCGCTTCGGTATAAGGTAATTCTTTTCTTTTTTCTACTATGGGAACATATGCTTCCAAGAAACTATTCCCTACTTCTGTTACAAAGTTATACCAATCTTCCATGCTCATCTCATCACTTGCTTCGCAATAATCGAAGAATAATCCACCTAGACCACGCGCTTCATTGCGATGTGCATTCCAAAAATAAGCATCACATTGCTTTTTGTATTTTGGATAAAAATCTGGATTGTGTTTATCGCAAGCGGTTTTACACGTTTGATGAAAATGTTTCGCATCCTCTTCAAATAAATAATAAGGCGTTAAATCTTGTCCGCCACCGAACCAAGAATTTATTACGTTTCCGTTATCATCGTACATTTCGAAATAGCGCCAATTGGCATGAACCGTTGGCACCATTGGACTTTTAGGATGAATTACCAAACTCAATCCGCAGGCAAAGAAATCGGCTTCGCCTACATTGAACATTTTTTGCATGGAATCGGGTAATTTTCCGTGAACGGCCGAAATATTCACGCCACCTTTTTCAAAAACTTGTCCATTTTCAATCACACGGGTTCTTCCGCCACCACCTTCTGGTCGTTCCCAAATGTCTTCACGGAATTTTGCAACACCATCAACTTCTTCTAGTTTGGAAGTGATTTGGTCTTGAAGATTTTGAATGTATTGATAGAATTTATCTTTCATATTAATTAGTTATCAGTCGCAGTTATCAGTCGCAGTTTTTCTGTAAACTGTGACTGAGACTGTTTACTTCTTATACTCTTTCACAGCTTCAACAAAAGCCTTCGCGTGATCTACAGGAATATTTGGTAAAATTCCGTGGCCAAGATTTACGATGTAATTGTCTTTTCCGAATTCGTCTATCATTTCGTGTACCATTTTTTTGATGGTTGGAATTGGAGAAAGTAATCTTGATGGATCGAAATTTCCTTGTAATGTGATTTTTCCGCCTGTTAAATAACGTGCATTTCTTGCAGAACAAGTCCAATCTACTCCAAGAGCTGATGCTTTAGATTGTGCCATTTCTCCTAAAGCAAACCAACAACCTTTTCCGAAAACAATTACCTTTGTCTCATCTGCCAAAGCTTCCACAATTTGATTGATGTATTTCCAAGAGAATTCTTGATAATCAACTGGCGATAACATTCCGCCCCAAGAATCGAAAATCTGAATGGCGTTACAACCTGCTTTTACTTTTTCTTTTAAATATAAAATGGTTGTATCTGTGATTTTTTGCAATAACGTATGTGCTGCAACGGGATTGGAAAAGCAAAAACCTTTAGCCGTATCAAAACTTTTTGAACCTTTTCCTTCCACAGCATAACAGAAAATGGTCCAAGGTGAGCCTGCAAAACCAATTAATGGAACTTCATCGTTTAGCATTTCTTTGGTCAACTTTACAGCATCCATAACATAACCCAAAGTTTCATGAATGTTTGGAACAAAAACTTGATTGACTTGTTCCATGGTGCGAATTGGATTTGGAATAATTGGTCCCAAATTGTCTTTCAATTCAACGTGAATTCCCATTGCTCTTGGAACTACTAAAATATCTGAAAATAAAATTGCAGCATCGGGTTTTACAATTCGAATAGGTTGAACGGTAATTTCAGCTGCTAATTCTGGAGTTTCACAACGAGTGAAAAAATCATATTTGTCACGTAATGCTCTGAATTCTGGTAAATATCTTCCCGCTTGACGCATCATCCAAACTGGCGGACGTTCTACGGTTTCGTTGTTTAATGCTCTTAAAAAAAGGTCGTTTTTAATCATTAGTTTAAAAGTTTATGAGTTTAAAAGTTTAAAAGTTGTTGCCTTTGAAACTTAAACTAATTTTTATAGTGTTCTATAACTTCATAAATCACATTTTCAACGGATGGTTTATCAGCAATTATGATGTTTTTAATTTTCTTGCTTTCTAATGCTTCTGCGGTGGTTTCTCCAATGCAAAAGCACATTTCGTCTTTTATTGTATTTGATTTCAAATAACTTTCAACTGCTGATGGACTAAAAAATAGTATTCCATCGAGTTTTTCATTTATTTTTTTTGGTGTTAATAAGGTTTCATAAACTTCGATTTCGTTGAATGCAATTCCATTTTCTTTCAAAGTATTTGGCAAAACATCTCGGCGTAAATTTCCGCTGAAAAAGGTGAATGTTTCTTTTCCGTAAATCAATGAAATGATTTCAGCTAAATCAGCTGCATAACCTGTGTAAGCGATAACATTAAAACCATTTTCTTCAAGTAAATCTTTGGTTTTCATTCCAACGCAAAAAATATTTTTACCTTTTAGTTCGTCGCATTTTGGATGTTGTAAAATACTTTGAACTGCGTTTTGGCTAGTGAAAATAAGATTTTGATTAATGCTTTTTAATTGAAAATCTTTGATTTTTGTTTCAATGAAATCTTCTTCAATCAAAGTAATATTGGCGTCGAGTAAAGCTTGCTTTTGATTGGGTAAAAGCTTTTTGGTGGATAATATAGTTGTTTTTTTAACCACGAATACACGAATTATTTTTTCAATTGCTTTTTAATTTCCGCCATCAACTCAGTTCCACCGTTACTCAAAATTTCTTGAGCACAATGAAAACCTAATTTTTTCCACTCTGAAACATCAACATCTTTTACTATTTCAAGTTTTTGTTTTCCATCGATAGAAAGTAAAACTCCTTGAAAATTTATCGTATCATTTTGTTCGTCATATTTTGCTATTGCTCCAATTGGCGCAGTGCAACCGCCTTCTAAAGTTTTTAGAAATTGTCTTTCTATATAGGTGCAAATTTCAGTTTCAATGTGATTTAATTCTGAAAGTGCATTTAAAGAAAATGTATCTTCTGCCATGGCAACCACAACCATTGCACCTTGTGCTGGCGCAGGTATCATCCAATCGAGTTCGATAAATTTTTCTGGTAAAAGGTTAATTCTTTCTAAACCAGCAGTGGCAAAAACAGCTCCATTCCAATCATTTTCATCAAGTTTTTGCATTCTTGTATTTACATTTCCACGTAAATCAACCACTTTATGGTTAGGGTATTTATTCCACCATTGTGCTTGACGACGTAAACTTCCTGTAGCAATTGTCGCTTCTTCTTCTAGAAAATGTAAATTGTTTTTGTAAACTAAAATATCGTGAACATTAGCACGTTCTAAAACTGCTGCTTGAACAATTCCGATTGGTAAAGCAGTAGGAACATCTTTCATTGAATGCACAGCAATATCTACTTGACCACTAATCATGGCAACGTCGAGTGTTTTAGTAAAAATTCCAGTAATTCCGAGTTCGTAAAGTGGTTTATCGAGAATAATATCGCCTTGCGATTTTACGGCAATAATTTCTGTTTTGTATCCTAAATCGTTGAGTTTTTTCTCGACTGTTTTAGCTTGCCAAAGTGCTAATTCGCTATCACGAGTTCCTATTCGGATGGTTTTATTCATTTTCTTGAAGTTTCTAATTGAAAAACACGTTCTATCCAATCGATGCTTTCATCAACGGTGGTGTTTTCATCTTTTAGATGATTAGCAAAATGGTTGGTAATTTTTTGAATTATTCTAGCGCTAATCAATTCTGCTTGTTCTTCATCAAAGTTGTTCATTTTTTTTCTTTGCACACTTAGTTCTCCTTCTTTGATAGAATTTAATTTTTCTTTGAGTGCATGAATGGTTGGCGCAAATTTTCTTTGTTTTGTCCAAGCCAAAAATTCTTCTTTTATTTCTTCAATAATAGCTTCTGCAGCAGGAATATGTTGTTTTCTGTTTTCAAGAGTTTCATCTGTCATTTGAGATAAAAAATCCATGTGAACTAACGAAACGTTTTCTAAGTCTAGAACATTTTCGTTAACATTTTTTGGAATAGATAAATCTAAAATTGTTAAAGGTTTTTTAAGATTCAAAATAGCTTTATCTACTGTAGGATTTTGTGCGCCAGTTGCTACAACTAAAACATCTGCTTTTTGAATTTCAAGTTGTAAATCGGTATAATCTTTTACGATAACATCTAGTTTTCTTGCCAATCTTTCGGCTTTGTCTTTGGTTCTATTGATAAGTGTTATTTGCTCATGTTTAGTATGTTTTACTAGGTTTTCACAAGTATTTCTTCCAATTTTTCCAGTACCGAAAAGCAAAATATTTTTATTAGCAATATTTTCTACATTCTTGAAAATGTATTGAACCGCTGCAAATGAAACCGAAGTTGCTCCAGAGGAAATTTCAGTTTCATTTTTTATTCTCTTACTAGCTTGAATAACTGCGTTTGTCAATCGTTCAAGAAAATTATTGGTAAGTTGCAATGTTTTACTTTGCATGAAGCTGTTTTTGATTTGGCTAATGATTTCGAAATCTCCCAAAATTTGACTATCCAAACCAGTTCCTACTCGGAACATATGAGTAACTGCTTCTTGATTTTTATACACATAAGCCACTTTTTGAAAATCTTCAACTGTGCCTTTGCTGTTTTCACAAAGTAATTTTATTAATTGAAACGGATGTTGAGCAAAACCATAAATTTCGGTTCTGTTACATGTAGAAATAATCAACAAAGCTTCGATGCCTTCATTTTTTGCTTGATGCAACAATCTTGATTTGGCAATTTCATCTAGGCTGAACTTACCTCTTATTTCGGCATCTGCTTTTTTATAACTCAATCCGATAGTATAAAAAGAAGAAGCTTTGGTTATATTTCCGTTTTCCATAAATGCTCTTACCTGTGAGTGGAACAAAATTATTATACTAATATTTATAAAAATAACGCTAAAAGTACTTTTTGTATCGTTCAGTGAAATTTTTGCAACATTTTGTCTTTTTCGCGTTATTTATTTTAAATTTGCAATAAAATCAAGGCATCTAAATTATGTTATATAGATTAATTCTAAATAGGTGATTTGATTTTTATCATATGATGAATTAAAAAATATCGCTATGAGTTCACATGAGATAATAACAATTGAAAATGATTTTACCCTAATCAGACTTCAAAGTGATGATACTGAAAGCTTTCATTTTAAAAGACATGTTCAACAAGGATTAATTCAATTTCACTTTGGAATAAAAGGCAAAGCGAAGTTTATTTTTAATGAAGGAAGTTATGCTCTCGAGTTAAAAGAAGAAAAATCTTTGCTGTTTTACAATCCTCAAAAAGAATTGCCAATGAACGTTGAACTTGCTCCAAATTCTTGGGTGATTTCGGTTATTGTTTCTATAAAAAAATTCCACAGTCTTTTTTCAAATGACACTGAAAACATTCCGTTTTTGAGTGAAGAAAACAAAGACAGAAAATATTATAAAGAAAACGACATTAGTCCATCGATGGCAATTGTGCTTAGCCAGCTTTTTCACTACAACCTTAGTCCTTCGATAAAAAATTTATATTACAAAGGAAAAGGATATGAACTTTTAAGTTTGTTTTTTAACCGAAGTGAAGACCCAAATGCAGAGCATTGTCCGTTTTTGATTGATGAAGAAAATGTTTTAAAAATTAAAAAAGCTAAAGAAATCATCATTGCTAATATGGCTGAACCACCAAGTCTTGAAGAGCTTTCGGAGCAAGTTGGGTTGAGTTTAAAGAAACTAAAAATGGGGTTCAAACAAATTTATGGTGATACCGTTTATGGATTTCTTTTTGATTATAAAATGGATTATGCCAGACAACTATTGGATAGCGGATCATATAATGTAAATGAAGTAGGATTAAAAATTGGCTACAGCACAGGAAGTCATTTTATTGCAGCTTTTAAAAAGAAATTTGGCACAACACCAAAAAAATATTTGATGAATTTGAATGTTAATGTTTGATGAGAAAACTCTTTGTCATATTATTAATTTTTTGTTTTTCATGTAAACAAAATGAAAGCAATTTAATACTTGAATATGAGAAAATGGCTAAGAATGATATTGAAAAAGATAGTGTTAAATTATTCTCTCATGGATTACCATTACCGCCTAGAGATAAAAAAGAACAATATTTAATAGAAAAACAAGACAGTATAAAAAGAATATTTGGTTTGTATAAAAGTTCAACTTGTATAGTTTCTGATGAATTAACTCAAGCTGAAAAAAAATATGATGAAATTACCCAAGAATACCTTGAAAAACGAAATGGAAAAAATTGGGAACAAAAAATGCAAAAACAAATAGATAGTATTATAAATCAATGAAAGGAGTATTATTAGTAAATCTGGGTTCGCCAGAAAGTCCAACGCCAAAAGATGTAAAACCCTATCTTGATGAATTCTTGATGGATAAATATGTAATTGATGTGCCTTATTTATTAAGAGCGTTATTAGTTAGAGGTATAATATTAAGAACTCGTCCAGAAAAATCAGCAGAAGCTTATGAAAAAATATGGACAAATGAAGGTTCACCATTGATTGTTTTTTCAAAAAAAATGCACGAAAAAGTGCAACAATTAGTTGATGTTCCAGTAGCATTAGCGATGCGATATGGCACAATGACTATAGAAAAAGGTTTACAAGAATTAAAACAAAAAGGCGTAACTGACGTAATGCTTTTGGCTTTATATCCGCAATATGCAATGGCATCAACCACAACTATTTGGGCTTTGGCAGATGAACTGGTTAAAACTAAATTTCCAGAAATGAAACTGACAAAAGTTCCTGCTTTTTACAACAAACCCGATTTCATAAAAGTATTGGCAAATTCTATTAAAAAACATTTAGAAGGATTTGATTATGACCATTTATTGTTTTCCTATCACGGCATTCCAAAGCGTCATATTCGTAAAACTGATGTAACCAAATCACACTGTACAATAGACAATAAATGCTGTGTTACTGCTTCGCCAGCACATGAGTTTTGTTACCGTCATCAATGTTACGAAACTACGCGACAAGTGGTTGAATTACTTGGAATTCCTGAAGGAAAATACAGCCAAACCTTTCAATCTCGTTTAGCAGGCGACAAATGGTTAACACCTTACACAGATGTTGAAATCAACAAAATGCCAGCAAAAGGAATTAAAAAATTAGCCGTGGTTACACCAGCTTTTGTAAGCGATTGTTTGGAAACTTTAGAAGAAATTGCGATGCGTGCTAACGAAGAATTTATCGAAAACGGTGGAAAGGAATTCTTTGCTGTTCCTTGTTTGAATGATGAAGACGAATGGTGTGAAGTTGTCGCCAATTGGATAAAAGATTTTAAACAAAGTAAGTAGTAAATAGTGATTAGTAAATAGCTGTTGATATGTATGAATACATAAAATCTTTGCACTTAATTTTTGTAATCACTTGGTTTGCAGGTTTGTTTTATATTGTTCGTTTGTTTGTTTATCAAATTGAAGCCAACGAAAAACCTTCTCCCGAAAGAGAAATTTTATTAAACCAATACAAAATAATGACCTATCGACTTTGGTTTATTATTACTTGGCCAAGCGCAATATTGGCTATCTTTTTTGCATTGTGGTTATTGCATTTAATGCCAGCTTGGTTGCAAATGCCTTGGATGCAGGTGAAACTTGGTTTTGTAGTTTTACTACTTGCATACCATATAAAATGTCATTTGATTTATAAAGAATTACAAAAAGATATTTTCAACTATTCATCCAATTTTATGCGACTTTGGAACGAAGGCGCAACGATTATTCTTTTTGCTGTGGTTTTTTTAGTAATTTTAAAAAATGCAATCAATTGGATTTATGGCGTTATTGGAATTGTTTTATTTTCAGTTTTAATAATGCTTGGATTTAAGTTTTATAAACGATTAAGAGAAAAAAGTAATTAGTAATGAGTGAAGAGTAAGTAGCTATTCACTAATCACTAGTCACTAATCACTATTATAATGAACAACTTCAAGATATCTCAACTTTCACTTCGTACAAGGATATTCCTATCGATGATTATTGTTATCTTGATAGCTTCTATTTTGATGGCTTCAATCTCTATCATTCAGTTTAAAAACGAAGCAAGAGATTATCATCAGGAAAGATTAGACAGAAAAGAGTTTGCAATAAAAGAGCATATCAACTATGTGCTTTCTACAACAACCTATCCGTTAACTCCTGAAAATCTTCCATTAATTTTTAAAGATAAAATTCACGAATTAGCCGATATTCATAATCTCGAAATCAATATTTATTCTCTTGATGGAAAGTTATTAAAATCCTCCAAAGGTTCTTTTACCGTTGATAAAATAGCTCCGCCAATTCCCAAGTATATTCTAAAGCTTGTTCAATCATCTGTAGAAAAAAGGTATGTAGATATAAAAAATATTGACGGAGTAAAAAATCGTTCGTCCTACAGTCAAATAAAAGACGATAAGTTTAAACCTCTTGGTATTCTAAATATTCCCTATGTTGAAGATGACGGTTTTTATGAAACAGAATTGCGCCAATTCTTGTTAAGACTTAGTCAAGTATATTCGTTTATGCTGATTATAGCATTTGCTTTGGCATATTTCTTAGCATCCTACATCACGAAATCATTAAAAACAATTTCTGATAAAATTAATAAAACAGGACTAAACCAAAAGAACGAAAAAATTGTAATTGAAGCAAACAGTCGTGAAATCAACTCATTGATTGCTGCCTACAACAAAATGGTTGATAAGCTTGAAGAAAGTGCTAGCAAACTTGCTCAAAGCGAACGAGAACAAGCTTGGCGCGAAATGGCAAAGCAAGTGGCGCACGAAATCAAAAATCCGCTTACTCCTATGCGTTTAACGGTTCAAAGTTTCCAAAGAAAATTTGATGCTAATGACCCAAATCTTAAACAAAAACTCGATGATTATTCAAAAACGTTGATACAACAAATCGACACGATGAGTTCAGTAGCATCAGCTTTTTCAAATTTTGCTTCAATGCCTGCTCAACAAAATGAAACACTAAATGTTGTAGAAGTTGTGGAGTTTTCGTTGGATATTTTTAATGAAGATTACATCGAGTTTGAAACTGAAAAAGAAGAAATAGTTTCAAAAATTGACCGAACTCAATTGGTTAGAATAATTACCAACTTAGTGAAAAATGCAATCCAAGCAATTCCAGATACTCAAGAAACAAAGAAAATAAATGTTTCTGTAAAAGAAGAAAACAACTTTGTTGTTATTCAAGTTCGAGACAATGGAACTGGAATTGAAGCCGAAAATATCAATCAAATTTTTGAACCAAAATTTACGACCAAAACTAGCGGAATGGGTTTAGGTTTAGGAATTATCAAAAACATTATAGAAAATTACAAAGGAACTATTACTTTTGAAACAGAACTAGGAATAGGAACTGTTTTTACTGTAACATTACCCATATCAAATCATTAGAATTATGAAATTTGAAAATATCATTATCACAAACGAAAATCATTTAGCACAAATTACTATTAACAGACCTTCGAAGCTAAATGCGCTCAACAAAGCAACTATTCAAGAACTGCATGACGCTTTCGAAATTCTTGAAAACGATCAAGAGGTAAAAGTTATAATTATTACTGGCGAAGGCGAAAAAGCATTTGTTGCTGGAGCAGATATTTCGGAATTTGCAAATTTTTCAATTGAAGAAGGTGCTCAATTGGCTGCTCAAGGGCAAGAATTATTGTTTGATTTTGTCGAAAAACTAAAAACTCCAGTTATTGCTGCCGTAAATGGTTTTGCACTTGGTGGTGGATTAGAATTGGCAATGGCTTGTCATTTTCGTGTTGCCTCAGATAATGCCAAAATGGGTTTACCAGAAGTTTCTCTTGGCGTAATTCCTGGCTATGGCGGAACGCAACGTTTACCTCAACTTATAGGAAAAGGTCGTGCAATGGAACTCATCATGACTGCTGGAATGATAGATGCCGAAACTGCAAAATCTTACGGATTGGTAAATCATGTTGTTCCACAAGCAGAATTGTTGGAATTTACCAAAGGTATTGCTGCAAAAATCATGAAAAATTCGCCAATGGCAATTAGCAAAGCTATTAAAGCTATCAATGCCAATTATAAACACGATGTTGACGGATTTGACGTTGAAATTAGAAACTTTGGGAAATGCTTTGGTACCGAAGATTTTAAAGAAGGAACAACTGCTTTCTTAGAAAAACGAAAAGCAAGTTTTACTGGGAAATAATAATTTTATGAAAAAGTATTTACTCTTTTTATTATTTGCCCTATCAAATAGTTTTTTTGCTCAAAAAATTCAATATAAACTACAGAAAAGTGAAGTTTTTCGAGATGATTTCAAGAACACAAACATAGTGTTATCTGAAATAAATGAAAAAAAAGAACTTCTATTGGTTCGCTCCTACAATGGAAGCACAATGTTTTCTCAAGGTCAAGGATATTATATTGAGAAATATAATAGTAAATTTCAATTAAAAAAAGCATTTGATTTTGAAATGAAGCATCCTAATTATCAGAAATATAATTTGATGATTGGAATTTTTACAATTGAGAATAACATTCATTTTGTTGAAGTTTGCTATGATTTAAATGAAAAATCATTTATCTGTTTTGATAACATTTTATCAGAAGATTTCAAGATTACAAACAAAGAATTATTCCGTTTGCCGAAAGATAATATTGAACAAATCGGAACCTTGAATTTACAAAGTAAATACTATGAAAGAGTAAAAGGAATTTGGGCAAATAATAATTCAGGAATCATAAAATCTGAAAATGAGTTTGTTAATTTAAATATTTTTAAATCAATATTCTTTTCCAATAATAATATTTTTAACTATAAAAAAGCATTAGACATAGAAAATAAAGGTATAGGTTCTGATATTGTTTTATATCTAAACGAAACTAAAACTGCTTTTGCAATAGCAATCGATGGAAGAAGCGATGAAACAGATGGCTTAAAACTATACCTATTTGATAATAAACTTGAAAAGAAAATAGATGTAATTTATGAGAATAACATGAAAGAGAAAAAATGTTTTTTCCAAAATATACTTGTCTCAAATGATGGAAATTCTATATACTTGATAGCAAAAGGATATACTACTAACTCAATGAAAAAAGAGGAAGGAGGAAAATATTTTTATGATATTTCTAGAATCACAAATGAGAATCAAGAATCGCAAAGAATTGAAGTTAATGAGCATTATATAGGTTCATTAAGAACATATTTTCATGATAATGAATTGATTAGCATTGGCTTTTACTCAAATAAAGATGAAAATACTTATGAGGGTATTTGTTTCTTAAAAATTGATGCCAATACATTAAATTTAAAATCATCTAAGTATAATCCTTTTACTTCGCAATTCCTTAATGACAAATATGGTTCTGAAAAATATAATGCGTTAAAAACAATTACCTTCAAAAAAGTATTTTTCAATAGCAATAATGAGATTCTTATAAATGCAGAAGAAGAATATGTATCTGAAAGTTACAATAATTATGGTTTTATTTCAGCTTCTAAATCAGCTCCTACTAAAACGACAAGTTATAGTTTTGATGATATAATTTTAGCAAAGTTAAATTCAGAAGGAGATTTATTGTGGGCAAGAAATATTAATAAAAAACAATCAACAGCTCAAGAAGATAATGGTTTTCTCTCTTATACATCAATATTAAATAATGATAAAAATTATTTTTTTATAAACTCAAAAGAACAAGTCAAAAAATTAAAGAATGATAGAATTGAGTTTCGTCAAATTAGAAAAAATAAATCCAATCTTAATATAATACAAGTAGATACAAATGGCGATTTTGAATATGAAGAAATTCTTGACGATGAAGAAAACGCAGTACCTTTCATGGTTTCAAAAGGAGTAACTATAGATAATGCGGTTTACTTTTTGGGAAGAAGAGGTAGTGATAAGCAACTTTTGAAAGTTACTTTATAAATAAAAAATAGAACCAAATTTGGTTCTATTTTTATTTTTCACCTTCCCATTCAGCATAAAACTGAGCTAGAAAATTTTCCATAAATCTGTGCCTATCTACGGCTAATTCTTTTCCGGTTTTGGTATTCATTTTGTCTTTCAACAACAAAAGTTTTTCGTAAAAATGATTTAAAGTTGGTGCTTCAGAGTTTTTATACTCTTCTTTAGACATGTTCATTTTTGGAGGAATATTGGGGTTGTACAATTGTCGATTTTTAAAACCTCCATAATTAAAAGTTCTAGCAATACCAATAGCTCCAATAGCATCCAATCTATCGGCATCTTGTACAATTTCGAGCTCTTTGGAATTGAATTTCTTTTCAAAATTTCCGCCTTTGAAAGAGATGTTTTCAATAATAGCTACTACATGTTGAATTTTTGGTTCTGCAATTTTTTGACTTTCAAGAAATTCACGCGCTATTCTTGGACCAATCGTTTCGTCTCCACCATTAAACTTACTATCTGCTATGTCATGAAGCAATGCGCCTAACTTTACAATTTCAATATCACATTCTTCATGCTGAGCAATCAATAAGGCATTTTTAAAAACCCTTTCGATGTGAAACCAATCGTGTCCAGCTTCTGCATTTTCTAGTTTTTGTTTTACAAAAAGTATCGTGTTGTCTATTACTGACATGAAATTATGGTTAAAAAAATCCTTTCATTTTTTGAAAGGATTTCGTTAATATTTTTTAGCTAATCAAAGCAGGTTGCACCCATTTGAAAATTTTTGTTTCTTGCGGAAGGACTAATCTTTCAGATATTTTTGCCATTCTAGCTGGCAATTTCATCAAGTAGTCTCGTGCTTTTTCTGCTTCATCTGTTAGTCCTGATATTTTGTCAATCTGCCATCTGTCAATCAGTTTTTGTAAAATATCAACATAATCACTAGCCGTATAAACTCCTATTTTTTGAGCAGAATTTGAGAATTCTTCAAAGGCTGTACTTATTTTTTCTCCTGACTCTCTCAAGAAATGAGCTGGCATTGTGATTTTTAATTTCATCATGTGTTGAAAAGCTAACATCATCTCGCTAGGATCAACTTTGAAAATTCTATCTACAAATTCTGAATAAGCATGATGATGACGCATTTCATCGCCAGCAATCATATTACATAGTCTCGAAAGCTTTTTATCGCCATAATCTTTTGCAATTTTCGAAACTCTATTGTGTGAAACATAGGTTGCTAATTCCTGAAAACTGGTATAAACAAAGTTTTTATAAGGATCTTTTCCTGTTCCTATGTCGAATCCATCATTAATCAAATGATGTGTAGTGATTTCTACTTCGCGCATATTCACTCGACCGGATAAATATAAATATTTGTTGAGCAAATCGCCATGACGGTTTTCTTCACCAGTCCAATGACGAACCCATTTAGACCATCCATTTCTAGCTTCATTATCTACACCTTCTACTTCCATAAGCCAACTTTCATAGGTAGGCAAAGCTTCTTCGGTAATAGTATCTCCAACTAGCACTACCCAAAAATCATAAGGTAAATCTTTGGCAATTTCTCGAAGTTCTTTTACCTCATCGGCAAAATTTTCGCTTTCAGAATTTGGTAAAAAATCGGTTGGTTGCCATATTTTTTCAACCGGAATTAAAAATTGTTCTACGAAGCTATCGATGTTCTTTTCCAAAAACTGCATCACTTCTAATCTGACATTTTTTAAAGACATTAAAAATATTTTTTATTGTTTAATTATTTTTTATTGCGCTAACAACTGCACTTTCTGTTTTCTGCATTAATTCCTCAAAAGAGTATTCTTTTACTGCTAGTGGTTCATGAATTGTAAATTCTAATTTATTTCCTAATCCCATTGGGAAAGCACCGAATTTGACCATTTTCCAAGAATTGTTGAT
This sequence comes from Flavobacterium lutivivi, assembly GCF_014642275.1. Classification (GTDB taxonomy): domain Bacteria; phylum Bacteroidota; class Bacteroidia; order Flavobacteriales; family Flavobacteriaceae; genus Flavobacterium; species Flavobacterium lutivivi. Next base: position 251,542 of record NZ_BMIM01000002.1, on the reverse strand, counting down.
GGTAATTGGCACAACATATGCCGAAGGCGCATATTTGCACAGAATTTTTAAACCGCTTTGAGCAAACTCTTTTGGCTTTCCAGTTTTGCTTCTTGTTCCTTCAGGAAAAATTACTGCCGAACGATGATACTTTTCTATATATTCGCCTAAGCCTTTTATTACTGGCAAGGCTTGTTTCGGATCTTTTCTATCAATTAAAACCGATCCACCGTGACGCAAATTATATGAAACACTCGGAATGCCTTTTCCAAGTTCTTTTTTACTGACAAACTTAGCATGAAACTTTCTTAAATACCATATAATTCCGATAATATCATATAGACTTTGATGATTGGCAACAAAAATTATTGGCACATCATTAGGGATAATTTCTCTGTTTTTAAAAGTATAGCTCGTTCCAAGAATATTGGTACATCTTACCAAAAATAAATTCAAATAATCTACACTTTTTTTATGTGCTTTATAACCAAAAACATTGAAACAAACCCATTGAATTGGATGAAAAACAACCAATGTTAATCCAAAACACAAATAATATACTACTGATATCGGATAAGAAACCAGTTTTTCCATAGTTTAACAAAAATTGAATACAAAAGTAAGGATTATAATTGGGTTTAGATTGTTTATAAATCTTAAAATGTTGTTGAATTTATAATCAAAAAAGAAGTATTTTTACAGAAATTAAACGCAAAACAATTTATTACAGACAAAATGAGTTCAGAAAAAGAAGCCAAATTAAAAGCATTACAACTAACACTTGATAAACTCGATAAAGCTTACGGTAAAGGAACTGTAATGAAAATGGGAGACAAAGCTGTAGAAGAAGTTGAAGTTATACCATCAGGTTCGTTGGGATTGGATTTAGCACTAGGAGTAAATGGATATCCAAAAGGAAGAATTATAGAAATTTATGGTCCAGAATCTTCTGGTAAAACCACCTTGACGCTTCATGCAATTGCCGAAGCTCAAAAAGCTGGCGGAATAGCCGCATTTATAGATGCTGAACATGCTTTTGATAGACATTATGCAGAAAAGCTTGGTGTTGATATCGAAAATCTTATCATTTCACAACCCGATAATGGAGAACAAGCGTTGGAAATTGCAGAAAATCTTATACGCTCTGGCGCTATTGATATTGTGGTTATTGACTCGGTTGCTGCATTGACACCAAAAAGTGAAATTGAAGGTGAAATGGGTGATTCAAAAATGGGATTACACGCCCGATTAATGTCACAAGCTCTAAGAAAATTGACCGCAACTATCAGCAAAACAAATTGTACTGTTTTCTTTATCAATCAGTTGAGAGAAAAAATTGGCGTAATGTTTGGAAATCCAGAAACAACAACAGGAGGAAATGCATTAAAATTTTATGCTTCTGTTCGATTGGATATTCGTCGTGCATCGCAAATTAAAGATGGTGAAAACGTAATTGGAAACAGAACAAAAGTAAAAGTTATAAAAAACAAAGTAGCGCCACCGTTCAAAACAGCAGAATTTGACATCATGTATGGCGAAGGAGTTTCTAAAACTGGAGAAATTCTTGATTTGGCTGTAGAATTTGAAATTATCAAAAAATCAGGTTCGTGGTTTAGTTATGGCGAAACAAAATTAGGTCAAGGTCGTGATGCTGTAAAAGCTTTGATAAAAGACAATCCAGAACTAGCAGAAGAACTAGAACAACTGATAAAAGACCACATCAAAGAAGGTCATGAAAATTAACAAAATCCTGCTTCGGCAGGTTTTTTTATTTATTAGACGCAACCTTTTTAAAAATTAATTATCTAACAGAAAAAGTTTTCTAAAAAAATGAAAAGAATTTTAGCCTCATTTGCCCTCGTTTTTTTATTGGCATCTTGTTCACTTGATAATGGTTCAAATTTCCATTTTGAACTTTTGCCAGTAGATAGTGTTGATATTCCAACAGAATTTAGTATTGGAAATACATATCCTATAAAAATGTATTACACTAGACCTTCTACTTGTCATTATTACAACAGTATTTATTATGACAAAGATTTGAATATTAGAACAGTAGCAATAGAAAGTGTTGTTGAGGAAAGAAATAATTGTCAAGAACTTACTGATAATGTTCAGGAGTGTTCATTCAATTTTAATGTTACCAGCAATGGAACTTATATTTTTAAATTCTGGAAAGGTAAAGATGAAAGCGGAAATAATATTTTTCTAGAATATGAAATACCAGTAAATTAAAAAACAGAAAACTTGCTGCAATTTGGATTTAAAGCAACTCATACATGAATGCAAGAATAATGACAGGAAATCGCAAGAACAATTATACCGCATCTATGCATCAAAATTGTTTGGCGTTTGCCTAAAGTATTCACGTAATTATGAAGAAGCTCAAGACAACTTTCAGGAAGGTTTTTTATTGATTTTTGAAAAAATAAAAACATATTCATTCAAAGGTTCTTTCGAGGGTTGGATGAAACGAGTAATGATAAATCATGTTCTTCAACAGTATAGAAAAGAAACATTTTTAAACCTTGTTCCAGAGAAAGAAGAAATTGACAATGAAATAGAACTTGACGACGAAAACATTGATTTAGATTATTTATTAAAAATTATTCAAGAATTGCCCGATAGGTACAGATTGATATTTAATCTATACGTCATGGATGGGTATTCGCATCAAGAAATTGCCGAAATGACGAATATTTCAATTGGCACATCAAAATCAAATTTATCGAGAGCCAAATTGATTTTGAAAAATAAAATAGAGAATTACAAAACGAGTATGAATACAAATTTTCCATCAGCAAAATGATAGAGAAAAAAGATATAGAAAGACTTTTTCAGGAAAGATTCAAGGATTTTGAACATGATGCTCCATTGGAGAGTTGGGAAATCATAGAATCAAGACTAGAGAAAAAAGAAAAACGCAGAATAATTCCATTGTGGTGGATGTTTTCTGGTGTAGCTGCTGTTTTTATTATTGGGTTTTTTATTGTTACAAAAGGTGGTTTTTTACAACAAAATAACCATCAAGATGTTCCTGTTGTAAACATTGAAAACAACTCGAGTAGCAACCAAAAAAAGGATGGTGAAAAAGATAAAATAAATAATGACCAAATCATTAATAAGTCCACATCAATAAATGACGTAGCAACAAATGACGTTGATGCTGATGAAATTAACACAAATGACATTGATGCAAATAACATTGGCACAAATAATTCGGAGAAAACAAAAGTCAACGATATTAAAAAGGTTACGTTTAGAAAAACAAGAAAACAGCACAATACTTTAACATCTGGAGTTAATAACAACTCTATTGCTAGTAACAGTGAAGAAAAAAGTTATAACAAAGAGACTTATGATAAAAACAATACTAAGCAAGTAGCTCTAGAAAATAACACGATAAATAATACTAATTCATCTTTACCATCAATAACCCTGGAAAAAAACCTTGTAGAGCCTAAAAAACAATTAAATTCTGAAAACAGCGTTGCTGTTCAAGAAAATAATTTGAAAGACAATGACTCTATACAGCCTAACAACTTGAAAAAAAATACGTTGGGAGAATTGCTAAATGAAAAAGAAAGCAAAACAAACAAAGAACCTGTAAATAACAGATGGCAAATTGCCTCAAATATTGCTCCTGTATTTATGGGTTCTTTTTCCAGTGGTTCACCTATTGATGGAACACTCAGCAAAAACTCAAAACAATATAATACTGGTTTAAGTCTTGGTGTTGGTGTAGCCTATAGAGCTAGTGACAAAATTACGCTAAGAACTGGCGTAAACAAATTTGTTGTAGATTACAACACCAATGATATTGCGTTTTCAGCAGGTTTATTCAGTAAAGGAATGACAAATATTGACATGGTTCCAGATGCTTCCAATATTATTGTACAAGACTTTGCTTCAAGCCAATTCGTTGCTCCTGAAGAAACAAATATTGTGCAGAATAACAAAGGTGTAATAAATCAAAAAATTGGATATTTTGAAATTCCCCTCGAAATGAGTTATGCTTTAATTGATAAAAAATTTGGTTTAAATGTTATTGCAGGAATGAGTACTTTACTTCTTAATGAAAATGAAGTTTCATTAACTTCCAACTCGATGAATATGGTTTTAGGAGAAGCAAATAATCTAAACTCTATTCATTTTAGCACCAATTTTGGCATTGGAATGAAATATAAAATTTTAAAAGCTTTGGAATATAACCTTGAACCTACATTCAAGTATCAATTGAATACTTTTAGCTCTGGTTCAGGTAATTTCAAACCATATCTATTTGGGGTTTATACAGGGTTAAGCTATAAATTCTAGTTTGTTTAAATTAGTTAAGTTAGGTTATCATTTTTGATAACTAAAAATAGCACTGAAATTCAGTGCTATTTTGTTTTAATGTCGTTCATCAGCTCAGTAAGTATAACTTCTCTAACGTTTTCTTTAATTTCCTTTTTGGCATCCATAGTCAAGTTCATAGTATCAAAAAAATGATGAATTTTTGCTCTCATAATTCCCGGACTACCACTAAAAAAAGTATATGATAATCTTTTTTTATTGTCATAAAATGTCATTGGAACAATAGGGATTTTATGCTCAATAGCAAGCCTGAATGCGCCATCTTTGAACTCATCTAGAATAATATTTTCATCTGGAACACCACCTTCAGGGAAAATACAGATACTCAAACCTTGATTAAGTCTCTTTTGAGCTCTTTCATAAACTTCAAATCTGCTTTTTTGACTATTTCTATCAACCAAAATACATGTTTTTTTATAGAAAAACCCAAATAAAGGTATGTTTGCCAATTCTTTTTTCCCCACAAAAACAAAAGGATTTCTAGTTACAGAAAGCATCAACATAATATCTGTCATAGATGTATGATTGGCAACAAACATATAACTCTTCCCTTGCAAAATTTCCTGATCATATATCACTTTAGTTCGGAATCCCATACCAAATAAAATGAACCTAGCCCAAATCCTAGCAAGAACAAAAAAGTAAGGATACCATTTTTCTTTTGATATCGAAATAATTAATAATGGAAATAGCACTAAAATTGGCAGTAAAACCAAAACATAGAACCATATTCTCCATAATATCCAAAAAATAATCTTGAAAAATCTCATAGTGTCAAAAATAATCAAAGAAGATTAATTTTTGAAGTAAAGGATTAACTTTGCAAAAAAACAATTATCATGTCGAAAATCTTAACTGGCGTTCAAAGCACAGGAACACCACACTTAGGAAACCTTCTAGGAGCTATAATTCCAGCGATAGAATTATCTAAAGATCCAAAAAACGAAACGTTTCTTTTTATTGCTGACTTACATTCTGTAACACAAATAAAAAATGGTTCAGAATTGAGAAACAATACCTATAGCACTGCTGCGGTATGGTTAGCCTGTGGTTTAGATATTGAAAAAGTTGTTTTTTATCGCCAAAGTGATGTTCCTCAAACAGCCGAATTGTCTTGGTATTTGAGTTGTTTTTTCCCTTTTCAAAGATTGACTTTGGCACATTCTTTCAAAGACAAAGCTGATAGACTAGAAGATGTTAATGCTGGATTGTTTTCCTATCCAATGCTTATGGCTGCTGATATTCTTCTATATGACGTGAATTTTGTTCCTGTTGGAAAAGACCAATTACAACATATAGAAATAACTCGTGATGTAGCCGCAAGGTTTAACCATCAAATGGGAGAAACATTTGTTTTACCCGAAGCCAAAGTTCAAGAAGAAACCATGTATGTTCCTGGAACCGATGGAAACAAAATGAGTAAATCTAGAGGAAATATTATCAATATTTTTTTAGATGATAAAGTATTGCGTAAACAAATAATGAGTATAGAAACTGATAGTACACCATTAGAAGAGCCAAAAAATCCTGATACTTGTAAAATTTTTGCGATTTATAAATTGGTTGCTAATGCAGAACAAATAGCTCAAATGAAAATTCGTTATGCTAATGAAAATAAAGATTTTGGTTATGGTCATGCAAAACAAGCTCTTTTTGAACTAATCTGCGAACGATTTAAAACCGAAAGAGAAAAATACAACTACTACATCAACAACCTCAACGAAGTAGATGCATTACTAGAAAAAGGTGCTGCAAAAGCTGGGAAAATTGCTGATGGCGTTTTGAAAAGAGTAAGGGAAAAATTGGGGTTTGAAATATAAATTTCTAAAACTATTTTAATTCCAATCCTCCATTTTTTATCGTTAGTTGTATATCATCTGTAATCTTGATATCTCTTTTGAGGATTGTTTTTGACTGTGGATGTAACTCGCTAAAACGGTTTTCTACCATCGAACCTTTTCTAATGAATAAATGATAGCTTTCTGTTTGAAAAGAGGACAGATTTTTGCCAAAATAAACATTGAAAACTTCGCTAGCTAACGTCTCTGAATTTTTTAAATGCAAGACATCATTTGCCTTTATAAAATAGGCTGATTTAGGCATTTTGATACTGTCATAAACAATATTATTCTCCAAAAGAATTAAATCATAATTAGTATTGTTTGTGATTTTTATGAAATCAAAATTGTCTTTTGGTGTTACATAATTATAGAATGTTTCAAATGGATTATCGCCTGTTTTAATATTAGATTTTTTTAAGTTTCGAACCTGTTTTTCATTGAAACCTGCCAAAAATGTTTGAAAACTATCAATCTGAAATTTCATGTTAGTATAGTAGCGATCAATTTTTGGTTCTTCATAATAATCCTCTGATTCATAATCGTTATTGACAGGAAACTGGCTAGAAAAAGCATTATAAAACATAATTCCTCTATAAATAACCAATACCAAAACTATTGCGTAAAGCCAATAATATTTCCTTTTACCAAAGTGAATACTACTAAAACTAATTTCAGCTTTTTCTTTTATGTGATTTATCTCTTCCGAAAAACTTTTGTCTGTTGGGGTATAAAACTTCATTGCTGAAAAAACCTGTTTTGAAAACTCCGAACCTTTGCTGTTTTGAAAATATTTTTTCACAGCAGTGAAAAGTGCTTTCATTTTTTCTTCAATGATAGGATCATTGATATTGTTTATCAATATGAAAAAATAATAATTTTTAAGGTAACTTATTTTTGAAAAATCTTTTGGAACAGGGTAAAAAGAATGATAGGCAAAATCTATTTTTTCAACCGTTTGCTGAACGATTTTTTTACTCAAATCATCTGGCAAAAATCGTAATGAACCCGACAATTCTGCTAATTTTTCAAATTCGTTAGACTTCATTTTATTGTCGATAAAAAAAGATATTTCATCAAATAGAAATGTTTTCAGAAAAAATTGAATTTCTCTTATATCAACAATAAGGTTGTCATTCGAAAATTGATTTTTATGCAGATTTTTATCAGTAAAAAAATTGAATAATGATTTGTCATTTAGAACAAACTGAAACGAATTTGGATAGTTTTTCAATGCTTTCAAAAAAGCTTTTTTATCCACATTTATTCCTTCATCATCTATTTTTTTATCCAATTCATTAATTTCCAAATCGCTCAATTCTGCAAGTGATTTGTTTTTTAAAGAAAGTAAATTTGCAACATTAATTATATTCATTTTCATAACGCTTCAAAAAGTTTTCCTGGCAAAGGTCTTATAACACCTTTGAGTTCCATGTTGAGCAAGATAGTAGAAATTTTGAAAATAGGAAAATCGCATTCCATAGCAATAACATCTAGCAATTGTTTTCCATTTTTCAGGAGATAATCGTAAACTTTTTGTTCATCATTATCAAGAGAAACAAAAAGTTGTTTCTGAACAGTTGGTGTTTTAATGTTTTCTATTTCCCAATTCAATATATAGGCTAAATCGGCAGCAGAAGTCAATAAATGCGCTCGTTGAGTTTTGATTAAATCATTGCATCCTTGACTGTATTTATCAGTAGTTCTTCCTGGAACAGCAAATACATCTCTACTATAATCATTGGCGACATTTGCTGTAATTAATGAACCTCCTTTTTCGGCACTTTCTATAACAATAGTTGCTTCGCTAATTCCTGCTACAATTCTATTTCTTCTAACAAAATTTTCTTTATCAGGATTTGATGTGCTCCAAAATTCGGTCATGAAACCACCATTTTGCTCCATTTTGGCAACATATTTTTTATGCGTTTTGGGGTAAATTTGATTAAGGCCATGAGCTAAAACACCTATCGTTTGCAAATTATTATCCATTGCTGCCTGATGCGCAACAATATCAACGCCATAGGCAAAACCACTAACAATAATGGGGTTGAAAACGGCTAAATCTTCAATTAATTTTTTGGTGAATTCTGTTCCATAGGAGGTGATATTTCTTGTCCCAACAATGCTAATAATCTTTTTTGTTTCAAAATCAATTTTACCTGATTGAAATAAAAGAACTGGACCATCAATGCAATGCTTTAATCTTTCTGGATAGTTTTTGTCTTTGAAATATATTACAGAAATATTTTCTTTTTCAATGAATTTCAATTCGCTTTCAGCTTTCTGGAATACTGATTTTTCTTTAAGGTTTTTCAAAAGCACTTCACCTATTCCATCTATATTTCTTAGATGTTGACTTTTTGCAGAAAAAATTTCTTTAGCCGAACCACAATGGTTAATCAATTTTTTGGCAACAATATCACCTACACCTTCTATTTTTTGTAATGCTAAAATGTAAAATAAATCTTCAAAATTCATAGTAACTATTTGTGGGTCAATTTAGATAATTTATTATTGTAATTGTTAATAAAATTTGTGAATAATTTTTTGAAACAAATATTGATTATTTATTTTTGTTAACATGAAGATTGAACAATATATTTCACAACTTTTATACCGATATCAATGTGTTACCGTCCCAGGATTTGGGGCTTTTTTGACTGATTACCAATCGGCAAAGATTGATGAGAGTTCACATTCTTTCTTTCCTCCAAAGAAAATAATTTCTTTTAATCCTTATATCAAAAACAATGATGGGCTTTTGGCAAGTCATTTGGCACATGAGGAAAAAATAAACTATGATGTAGCAGTAAATATTATTCAAACAGAAGTAAACTCTTGGTTGAAAATGCTACAGGAAATAGGTCAAATAAATTTGAAAAATATTGGTGGCTTTATTCTAAATACTGAAAAGAATATTGTTTTTTCTCCTATTGATCAAGTCAATTTTTTGAAAGAATCTTTTGGTTTATCTTCTTTCGGTTCTCCTTTAGTTAAAAGAGAAATCTATAAAGAAGAAATTGAAACCCTTGAAGAAAAAGCACCAATAGCAATTACTCCTGAAAAAAGAGCAAATTATTCTTGGTTAAAATATGCCGCAATTTTTGTTGTTTCATTAGGAATTAGCGGAGGAATTGGTTTTAAGCTTTATAAAAATCATGAAGAGCAAATAGCTGCGCAAACTCTATTGGTTGAAAAAAATGTTCAGCAAAAAGTAAATGCAAAAATTCAAGAAGCTACTTTCTTTATTGAAAATCCACTGCCATCTGTAACATTAACTGTTCCAAATGATGATATTAAAACTCCATATCATGTAGTTGCAGGAGCTTTTAGAATAGAGGAAAATGCCGAAAAAGCATATCAAACTTTGTTGAGACTTGGTTTCAAAGCAAAGAGAATTTCTAAGAATAAACATGGTTTATATCCCGTGCTTTATGGTAGTTATCCTAACTATGCAGAAGCCTACAAAGCGATGAAAGACATTCAAAAATTAGACAACAAAGATGCTTGGTTGCTAATTGAAGAAATAAAATAAAATCCCGAAAATCTCGGGATTTTTTATTTTAATTAATATCAAATACCTTTGCAAAAAAAACGATGACACCTAAACATCCTTCTGATTCACTTACCGTGTTAACAGACTTGGTTTTACCGAGTGAAACAAACCCATTGAATAACTTATTTGGAGGCGAATTACTAGCCAGAATGGATCGTGCAGCAAGTATAGCAGCCAGAAGACATTCTAGAAGAATTACTGTTACTGCATCAGTAAATCATGTGGCTTTTAACAGATCTATTCCGCTAGGAAGTGTTGTTACTGTTGAAGCAAAAGTTTCTAGAGCTTTTACATCATCAATGGAGATTTATCTTGATGTTTGGATTGAAGATAGAGAGTCAGGTTTAAAGATAAAAGCCAACGAAGCCATCTATACTTTTGTAGCTGTAGATGACATGGGAAATCCTGTTCCTGTTCCTCCTCTTGAGCCACAAACAGATGAAGAAAAAGCTCGTTTTGATGCTGCCTTACGAAGAAAACAACTTAGCCTAGTTCTTGCTGGCAAAATGAATCCTCATGATGCTACTGAACTAAAGGCGTTGTTCCAATAAAAACAAAAAACCCTGAAAATTTTCAGGGTTTTTTGTTTTACATATTACTCAACCAACTTGCGGGATTATTGTAAGTTGTGTTTTGTAGTATCATGAATTTCAAAACTGTTTTACCTGTTTCTCCATTGGTTCTAATTTTACCTAAACTTTGCTTGGTAGAAACTTTGTCTCCTTTTGAAACTGATACGCTACTCAAGTTTTGATACACTGTGAAGTAATCACCATGTTGTATCATTACTGCTTTATTCACTGGTGAAAGAACAATTACATTAGCCACTTCGCCATTGAAAACTGCACGTGCATTTGCTCCATTTTCAGTTGAAATCTCTACACCACTGTTGTGAACTGTAAGTGTTTTATATACAGGATGCGGCTGATCTCCATAGGGTAAAGAAACTGCTCCTTTCTCTACTGGCCAAGGAAGTCTTCCTTTGTTTGCTCTAAAATTATTAGCAACCAATTGTCCTTCGGGAGTTAATACTATCTTGGCTGATGTTTCAGTTTTTTTAGTATCTGCTGCTGTGGTTGTTTTTGGGTTTGCTTTGGCTTTTGCTGCCGCAGTTTTCTTATTTGCTGCTGCAATTGCATCGCGAATCAATTTTTGGATTTGAGAATCAATGCGTCTTGTTTCTTGTTGCTTTTTCTTTATTTCAGCTGCAATCTTGCCTTTATCTTTTTTTATTTGGTTGGCTATTTTTTCTTGCTCTTGTTTCTCTTTTTCTAATTCTTTTCGTTCTTTTTCGTTTTCTTCAATCAGTTTTTCTTTTTCGCTTTTTTGTTCACCAATTACCTTGTTATGAACTTCTAATTCTTGACTTTTACTTTTTATTTCCTCGGCTTGCATTTTTCTGAAGCTAGCGTATTGCTTCATATATTGAAGTCTTTTGTAGGCTTGGAAAAAATTTTCGGATGATAGAAGAAACATTAATTTGCTTTGTTCAGAACGACTTTTGTATGATTTTCTTATCATCTCAGCATAATCTTCTCTGAGTTTTTCTAAATCTCTATTGAGCTGATTAATTTTTAACTGATTGACATAAATATCATTACTCAAAATCTTCGTTTGACTTTCTGTAGTTCGAATGAGTTTTTCTTTTAAACCAATTTTTTCCTTTTGTATCAATAATTGATTAATAACCGATTTTTCTTTGGTTTTCATTGATTTTAAAAGCTCTTCTTTTTCTCTTATTTCGGCTTGAATTTTGGCTTTTCTTTCCTCAAGTTGTTCTTGCGTTATTTGGCACCACAACTGCGAGGCAAAACAAAAAAAGAGTATGGTTAAAAGTTTTTTAGACATATTATTTTTTAAAAATTTATTTAATTTCTATTCTTTCATATCCATCGGGAACACTGTAGGGAAAATTCATTTCTTCATTGATGGCAACTGAGTTATAATCGGCTTTTATTGTTGTTCTACCTGTTGATTGATTAGCTAAAATTGTCCAACTAGATGGCAAAAATAATGATGAATATTCCTGAAATGAAGGATAGTTTATGGAAACCATTCGTTGCTTTTCGGGTTGAGTGATTTCTTGTTTTTTTAATAAAAATCTTTCTCCTTCGAAGTAGAATGCTTTCTCAACTTGGTTGTCATTTCCTGTCAATCGATACAAATTTTCGAAAATCTGACTTTGATAATTCCCTTTGTTTAAATCATCTATTGGTTGCCCTATGAAAAGATTTTGCACTTTTTGAAAATCAAGTTCAGTTCCTAGCCAATTGCTCAACAATTCATAATCTCCTTCAAAAAATTTTCCTCCCATTTTTTCGTAATACTTTACTGTTGTTGGAGTAATCAAGGCTTTGGCCATGGTAATTCCAAGAAAGCGAATACTAACTAGTATTTTTTCATCCTTTTTTATTCTAATCTCAGCTGTCATGTTGTAGGATTGTTTTCCATCATCATAATCTGCTGCTGATTTTATATATAACGTCTTGAAGTCGGGATTTATTTTGTAATGGTTTTCGATAATGCTTTTCGAACTCATTGCATCAGAAGCATGACTCTCTGCAACAACTGCTTTGGGTTTACAAGAAACCAAAAAAAACATAATGAAAAGCACACTTATTTTCTTCGACATATTATTTCTTTTGTTTTTTGATAAGTTCATTGGCTTTTGTAAAATAGCTATCTTTTTTCTTCATATCACCAAGTCCGTTATAAGCTTCACCTAGTTGAATATAGAAATTAATTTCTAACGAATAGTCATCAACCACAAAATCTAAACCCGTTTCTAAAAACTCTTTTGCTTTTTTAAAGTTTTGAAGTTGATTGAAAGCCAAACCTGCATAGTAATAATATTGTGGCTGTGTTGGATAGAGCTGAGTTAATTCATCTGCTTTTTTTGCCAACAAATCAAACTTCAGGGTTTCTGTATAGGATTGTAATAAAAGTAGTTGCAACTCCACATCATCAGAAGTATTGGAAAGTTGCATTTCAAAGTATTTAATTGCCTTATTCCAATCTTTTTTTGAATAATAAAATTTACCGATTTCTTTTGCAACCAAAACCTGTTTATCATCCTTGAAGTAACCAATTGCTTTATCCAAATCTGGTTCAAACTGAGGATTGTTTTTGGCAAAAATTAGAAACTCATTCAGGATTCTGTGCTTAATTTTATTATCAATTTTTTTGCTCGGAAGAACAATATTCATTGATTTTACAGCATTTGCTCCATCGTTATTGTTGAGATGAAATTTAAACAAACTAACTTGAGCCCAATCAGATGTTGGGATTTCCTTTTCTAGCTTTTTTGCAATATCAAGTGCTTTTTCTTCTTGATTACTTTGCGAATACAAGTAAATCAATTGAATATAATTGGATTCTTCTTTTGGGAATTTCTTTATTTGCTCTAGAAGATTATTTTTTTCTACACTTTGATACTTTTCGTCTTTGAGAATTTGAGCTTTATACAATTCTCTCTTTTCAGATTTACCTATACTTTCGTTCAACTCGTTTATTAAGGTCAACGCTTTGTCATATTGGTTTGTTTCCATATAAAGTGACGTCAAATCTTCTTTATAATCGCCTTTGAATTCTATCAATTTTTCAACAATAATGATGGCTTGGTTAAAATCACGAGTTTCATAACAAACGTCATACATTCCTTGCCAAGCCCAACGGTTATTGGGTTCAAATTGGGTTACTTTTTCAAAATTATCATAGGCTTCTTTATATTTTTTTTGTGCCAAATAATTTTTACCTAGTTCAAAATATACTACTGGATTATTGGGTTCAAGCTGTTGACATTTTTCTAAAAATTCAACTGCTTTATCATAATTTTCTATTCCCTTTTGCTTGAGTGATTCGAAAAAATTATCTTGAAATTCATTTGAAACACTTGCGACATCTTCTGGTTCTGTTTGCCCAAAAGAAATAGTAGAAATGGTCAACATTCCTATATAAAACAAATATTTCAAATTAATTTTCATCTATTCCAAAACAGAAAAATCTCCTATACTTATGCTTGTAAAATCGCCATTAAATGAGGCATGATTACCAATCATTGCATTATTTAGTTTAGCATTGCGCACATGTGCATGTGCTTGAACTAAACTATTTTGCATCTTTACGTTGATTAAATGTGTTCCTTTTCCAAGAGAAACATTTGGCCCAACAGTAGAATTAATTAAAACCACATCTTCACCTATATAACATGGAGGAATAATCGTTGAATTTTCAATTTTCACATCGTCTGAAACAAGTTTTTCTCCATCTTGATGCAAAAATCCTAGCATTCTTCCATTAGTTTCAACTGTTACATCTTTGTTTCCACAATCCATCCATTCATCTACTTGTCCTGGTACAAATTTCATGCCTTTTGCCATCATTTGCTTTATTCCATCGTTGATTTGATATTCGCCACCATGAATGATATTATTATCAAGAACAGATTGAAGCTCATCTCTTAGAACGGAAATTTCTTTGAAATAGTATATTCCTATAACAGCCAAATCAGAAACAAATTCTTTTGGTTTTTCTACTAATTCAATTATTTCATTATTCTCATTCAAGTTGATTACCCCAAATGCTTCTGGTTGATCAACTTGTTTAACCCATATTACACTATCAGCAGTTGTGTCTAAATCAAAATTTGCTCTAATCAAAGTATCAGCATAAGCTATAACTGCTGGGCCAGAAAGCGATTCTTTTGCACACATAATAGCATGACCAGTTCCTAGAGCTTCATTTTGATAATAAATCGTTCCTTTTGCTCCTAATTTTTGGGCAATTGCTACTAATTCTTCTTCCACTTTTTTTCCAAAACTTTCATGAATGATAAAAGCTACTTCTTCAATCGGTTGATTTAGAACTCCAGCTATATCCTCAACTAGTCTGTGAACAATTGGTTTTCCTGCTATAGGAATTAATGGTTTTGGTATGGTTAATGTGTGTGGTCTTAATCTAGAACCACGACCTGCCATTGGTACTATTATTTTCATATTTCTTAATTGTATATTGTAATATTGTAAAACTGATTACTATTTCACTCCAGTACTTCCAAATCCGCCTTCGCCACGAGATGTTTCAGACAATTCTTGAACTTCAATCCATTCGGCACGTTCGTGTTTGGCTATGATTAATTGAGCTATTCGTTCACCATTTTCGATAACAAAATCTTCATTGGATAAATTTACTAAAATAACGCCTATTTCACCTCGATAATCGGCATCAACTGTACCAGGAGAATTTAGAACTGTAATTCCTTTTTTGGCTGCAAGTCCACTTCTTGGCCTTACTTGTGCTTCAAAACCGATGGGTAATTCTATAAATAAACCTGTTTTTACAATAGTTCTTTCTAATGGTTTTAGCAGTATTGGTTCTGATAAATTTGCTCTCAAATCCATTCCAGCCGAAGCAATGGTTTCATAACTAGGTAAACTGTGTTGAGATTTATTGATGATTTTTATAGTCATTTTCTTTTTATTATTCTTTGTAATGTTTCTTTTTCACTAGTGTATATGAAATATAAAAATACAGCTATTAGAGCTACTTTTATGAAATAGTTTTCTCTGACATAAGGGATGTAAAACGAGATGGCAGAAAAAACTATGGTCAACCCAAGATAACTGAAAATCTTATTAAAATCATAGGGTATTGGATATTTTTTTTGCCCTAATTGATAGGACATGATCATCATGGTTCCATAGGCAGCAATAGTGGCTATAGCTGAACCATAATAACTAATTTTTGGTATTAACAGTATGTTTAAAACTAAAGTTACTAATGCTCCAATAACAGAAATATAAGCTCCAATTATTGTTTTATCAATCAATTTATACCAAACTGATAGATTTGTATAAATACCCAAAAAGAAATTTGCAAGTACTATGAGTGGAACCACTTTCATTGCATCCCAATACCTATCGTTAGGGACAATTACTTCTTTAAATAAATCAGCAAAAGCAATAACAATCAAACAAATTAATGAACCAAAAATGACAAAGTACTTTGTTATTGTGGCATAAGTATATTGTGCATTTTCATTACCTGCATGACTGAAAAAAAAGGGTTCTATACCAAGCGTATAAGCCGTCCTGAAAAGAACCATAAACATTCCTATTTTATAGCATGCTGAGTATGCTCCAATATCTGACATGCTTACATGCATCCAATCGAGTAGAATTTTATCAAAATGCTCATTGATGGCAAAAGCTATTCCTGCAATCAGAATTGGTAATCCATATTTCATCATTTGACCCCAAAGAAGCTTGTCAAATTTCCAAGTTATATCAAAATAATCGGGAATGAGAACTAAAAGTGTCACCAAACTAGCAGCCAAATTTGAGATAAAAATATAACCTACTTGAAAATTTTCGAAATAAAACGTGCTAAAAAAACCATCTGGGTTTTTTGAAACAATTTTTGGAAGTAATGCAAGAAAAAAAATGTTTAATAGAAGATATATTAAAACATTTGTTATCTTAATTATCGCATATTTTATTGGTCTGCCTTCTGCTCTAAGTTTAGAAAAAGGTATAACTGCAAGAGCATCAAGTGTCAAAATCCAAACCGTATATGTTATATATTCCACACCAATTCCAGACCAGTTGGAAAGTGTGTTTCTATATAATAAAGAGATTAACAAAAATCCTATTGAAGACCAAAATAGGGAAATCATGCTTGTAGAAATCACATTTTTTTTATCTTCCTCTTTATTGTAAAATCTAAAAAAAGCAGTTTCCATTCCATAGGAAAGCACCACGTTGAAAAAAACTAAATAGGAAAAAATAACAGAGACTTCACCCATTTTGCTTTTATCAGTTAAATAATAAACAAATAATGGATTAAGTAAAAAACTAATCATTCTTGGCAAGACAGTTGCCAATCCATAGATAGCGGTTTGCTTAAAAAGATTTTTATATAAACTCAAAATGAAGCTTCTCTATATTATCAAACAAAAATAGGTATTAAATTGAATGAATAAAAAAAGAGCCAACGTTTGTTGACTCTTTTTGTTAAAATATATTTTTCTTATTAACCATTCAACGCTTCAGCTCCACCTACAATTTCTAGAATTTCTCCAGTAATTGCAGCTTGACGTGCTTTGTTATAGGTTAATTTTAATTGATTTCTCAACTCTGTTGCGTTGTCTGTTGCTTTGTGCATTGCCGTCATACGTGCACCATGTTCTGCTGCAAAAGAGTCTCTAATTGCTTTATACAATTGCGTTTTTAGTGACTTTGGAATTAATGTTTCAACTATTTCCTCTTTTGAAGGTTCAAATATATAATCTGCTGTTGCAGACTGACTAGACTGAACTGGGACTAATGGAAGGAATTGCTCTGTTTGTACAATTTGAGTTGCAGCATTTTTGAACTGATTATAAACCAATTCTATTTTATCATATTCACCCGAAACGAATTTTGATGTTAACAGTTCTGCAATTTCAGCAACGTTTTCGAAAGTCAAATTATCAAAAACCTCACTTTTGTTTTCCACTACATTGTTTGTCTTTCTTAATACATCATTTCCTTTTTTACCAATGGCAAAAATATCAACTTGTAATCCAGCGTAGCTATCAGCAATTGTTTTTGATTGCTTTATGACATTTGAATTGAAAGCTCCACACAAACCTCTATTGGAAGTAATTGCTACAATCAGTACTTTTTTCACTTCTCTCTGAGCTGTGAATTGACCTCCTGCATCGCCTTCTAAAGTTGCGCTAACGCTTTGTAATAATTCCGTTAATTTTTCGGCATACGGACGCATAGCTGTAATAGCATCTTGTGCTTTTTTCAACTTTGCTGCAGAAACCATTTTCATCGCCGATGTAATTTGCATCGTAGATTGAACGGAAGTAATTCTATTACGTATTTCCTTTAAGTTTGCCATGTTTTTTTAGTAATTAGTAATTAGCGAATAGTAATTAGCTTTTAACTAATCACTATTCACTATTCACTTAAAATTAATTATATTTTGCTGAAACTTCTTTAGCTGCTTTTTCTAAAACATCGGTAATATTATCATCTAATTTACCAGCTTTAAGAGCATTTA
The DNA here is from genome assembly GCF_014642275.1 of Flavobacterium lutivivi. GTDB lineage: Bacteria > Bacteroidota > Bacteroidia > Flavobacteriales > Flavobacteriaceae > Flavobacterium > Flavobacterium lutivivi. The sequence goes on along the minus strand of NZ_BMIM01000002.1, from coordinate 233,761 downwards.
AAGTATCTCTGTGTTTGTTCTTCAAGTATTCGATGTAATCTTTTTCGAATTCTTTCACTTTGTTTACTGGAACACTTCTCAATAAGTTTTTAGAACCTGCATAAATAATTGCAACTTGATCTTCTACTGTATAAGGATCATTTACTGCTTGTTTTAAAATTTCAACGTTTCTTTTTCCTTTTTCAATTACATTCATAGTAGCTGCGTCAAGATCAGAACCAAATTTTGCGAAAGCTTCCAATTCACGGAATTGTGCTTGGTCTAATTTTAATGTTCCAGCAACTTTTTTCATTGATTTAATTTGTGCATTACCTCCAACACGTGATACCGAAATACCAACGTTGATAGCAGGACGAACACCAGAGTTGAATAAATCTGACTCTAGGAAAATTTGTCCATCTGTAATCGAAATTACGTTTGTTGGGATATATGCAGAAACGTCACCAGCTTGAGTTTCAATGATTGGTAAAGCTGTTAATGAACCTCCACCTTTAACGATTGGGCGTAAAGACTCTGGTAAATCGTTCATGTTTTTTGCAATATCATCATCTGCAATAACTTTTGCAGCTCTTTCTAATAATCTTGAGTGAAGGTAGAAAACGTCTCCAGGATATGCTTCACGTCCTGGTGGTCTTCTTAATAATAATGATACTTCACGGTAAGCAACTGCTTGTTTAGATAAATCATCATAAACAATCAAAGCTGGACGACCTGTATCACGGAAATATTCTCCAATTGCTGCTCCAGCAAATGGTGCATAAACTTGCATTGGTGCAGGATCTGAAGCATTAGCGGCTACAATTACTGTATAAGCCATAGCTCCTTTATCTTCTAAAGTTTTAGCAATTCCTGCTACTGTTGAAGCTTTTTGTCCAACTGCAACATATATACAAAATACTGGTTGACCTGCATCATAAAATTCTTTTTGATTTAGAATTGTATCGATACAAACTGTTGTTTTACCAGTTTGACGGTCACCAATTACTAACTCTCTTTGTCCACGACCTACAGGAATCATTGCGTCTACTGATTTGATACCTGTTTGCAATGGTTCGTTTACTGGTTGACGGAAAATAACTCCAGGAGCTTTTCTTTCCAATGGCATTTCATATAAATCTCCACCGATTGGTCCTTTTCCGTCGATAGGTTCTCCAAGTGTGTTTACTACACGTCCTACCATTTGCTCACCTACTTTTAGAGAAGCGATACGTTGAGTTCTTTTTACAGTTGAACCTTCTTTAATTCCTGCTGAAGGACCAAGAAGTACAACCCCAACATTATCTTCTTCAAGGTTCAAAACGATTGCTTCCAAACCGTTTTCAAATTGAACTAGCTCACCATATTGTGCATTTGATAATCCGTACACACGAGCAATTCCATCACCTACTTGAAGTACTGTTCCTACTTCTTCTAAAGATGCACCTGACTCAAAACCAGATAATTGTTTTTTTAATATTGCTGAAATTTCAGCAGCTTTAATTTCTGCCATTGTATATATATTTAATGGTAATTAATTACTAAATTCTCTTTTTAATTCTTGTAATCTGTTGGCAACTGATGCGTTAAATTGCATGTCTCCAATTCTTAAAATAAAACCTCCAATTATTGACGGATCAACTGTATTTTCAATTGTCAATTTTTTGGTAGTCATGGTTGCAGCTTTTGCCAAAATTTTACTTTCAAGTTCAGGTGTTAATGCTACCGCAGTAGTAACTTTTGCAATTTCTAGACCATTTACTTCATTGTACAAAGTCTTGTATTTCAAAGCTATTTCCTGAAGGATTCCAAATCTTTTGTTAGCTGAAAGAAGTTTGAACAAGGCTTTTGTTTCCTCATTAGAGTCTGAAAAAATTTCAAACAAGGCTTTTAATTTAATTTCTGAAGGAACAACTGGACTTGCTAGAAAAACTTCAAGCTCATGGCTTTCGTTTATAGCTGCAATAATGTTATTCATATCATTATTTACAGAATCTGTTTTTCCGTTGCTTACTGCATTATCAATAATCGCTTTTGCGTATCTTATCGCTGCTCTTGACATATTGATTAATTTAATTTTACTTCATCTAACATTTTCTCAACAATTTTAGTTTGAGCTTCTTTGTTAGATAATTCGTCTTTCAATATTTTTTCTGCAATACTCAATGATAGACTAGAAACTTGATTTTTCAAATCTGCCATAGCAGCATTTTTCTCGCTTTCGATTGCTGCTTTTGCTTGCTCAATCATTTTTTCACCTTGAGTTTGAGCTTCAACTTTAGCATCGTTAATCATTTTTTCTTTGATTTCACGAGCTTCTTTCATCATTGCATCACGCTCAGCTCTTGCTTCAGCTAATAATTTTTCGTTATCAGATTTTAAGTTTTGCATTTCTTTTTTTGCATTTTCTGCAGAAAGCAATGCGTTTTTTATACCTTCTTCTCTTTCATTTACCGCATCAAGAATTGGTTTCCAAGCGAATTTTTTTAGTAAAAAAATCAATCCTACAAAAAGGATGAATTGCCAAAAAAACAAACCTAACGAAAATTGTTCTATTAATTTTTCCATATATAATGAATTCTAATTTTTAGAAATTTTTTATTTTTTAAAAACAACAGCTACAACCAACCGTTCTAACTGTTGTTGTTCTTTTTGATTAAGATGCAAATAATGCAGCGAAACCAATACCTTCAATCAAAGCAGCTGCAATAAGCATAGCTGTTTGGATTTTTCCAGAAGCTTCAGGTTGACGAGCAATAGCGTCCATTGCTGAACCACCAATTTTACCGATACCTAAACCAGCACCGATAACGATTAAACCTGCACCTACAATGTTTGGAATTGTCATAATGTATATATATTTAATTAAACATTCAATTTATTAATGATGAGCATCATCGTGGTGATGTTCTTCATTAGCCGCACCAAAATAAAGTGCTGATAACATAGTGAAAATATATGCCTGTAAAGCGGCAACTAAAATCTCTAATAATGATAAAGCAAAAGCAAGCACAAATGACAAACTACTTCCTAGCCAGTTTTTAAAAATAAACATCAATCCGATGATACTCATCAAAACCACGTGACCAGCAACGATGTTTGCATAGAGACGAATCATTAATGAGAAAGGTTTGATAATTGTTCCCAGAAGTTCAATTGGTGCTAGAATTATTTTCATTGGTACTGGAACTCCAGGCATCCAAAAAATATGTCCCCAATAATCTTTTTTTGCAGTAAAAGTAGTAATCAGATAAGTTAGCAAAGCTAAACAAGCTGTTACCGCTATATTACCTGTAACGTTTACTCCTAGTGGAGTGAGTCCAAATAAATTTAAAAACCATACAAAGAAAAATATAGTCAATAAATAACTCATATATTTTTTATAGTTTTTCCCAATATTTGGAATAGCAATATCGTCTCTTATATAAAGAATAATTGGCTCAAAGAATCGACCAGCACCTTTTGCTATTCCACCGTTTTTAGCATACGATTTAGCTAAATTGGTAAATAACAAAAACATGATGATTGAAACCACCAACATCATGAATACGTTTTTAGTTAGAGAAAAATCGAATGGTTTTACATTTTCAGCATGACCATGCTCATTTAATTTTATTTGTTCCTCAGCTGAACCTACTTTGTAAATTTTTCCATGAAAAAGTCTGTAAAAGTTTCCATTACTTTCTGCGGCATGTTCTCCATGATGAAATTTTGACGATGAAAAAACTTGAAGACCATTATCCCATAAAATAACTGGCAAAGGAAAACCTATGTGGTTTTCTGTACCTGAATCATCCTTATAAGAATACAAATGAAAATCGTATGAGTCCAATAAGTGATGAGAAATAAATTCTTTTATTTCCGTTTTTAAATCTTTTGGTTCTTCTGAATTGTGCTCAGTTGTGTGAGCTTCAGCTTCAACTGTCTGTTTTTCAACAGCTGTTGTATCTGTGTTTGGATTTGCAAAATTAATTAACGGCAAAAAAGCAATTAATGTTGCAATTATAAAATGAAGTGGTTTTTTTGAAAACACCATATCTAAATTTTGTCTTAAAAATATTTCTTAAAATTTCGGTGCAAAAGTACAATTTTAATTAATATTAAAAAGTATTCGATTTAGTTTTTTTGAAGGAATATTTAATTTTTGTTGTTTTTACTGCTTATTATTTAAAATTCTGATAGTTAAAAGGGTTTCAATTATTAAAAAATAAATGAAAATGAGAAAAAAATTGGCTTTGTCGAAGATTTGATTTTCTGTAGAATTATTTAAAATGGGTTTAAGAAATAAGTAGGCTATTATCATTTTAATAAACGTAATCATCAAATAAGTATAACCTACATAATCTATATTTTTTTTTCGGATAATGTTTAAAACAGTCATTATAGAGAATGACATTATCGTAAATATAATAAATAGGATAAATATTGGGTAATGCAAAGCTTGTTCTGGAAATAGTAATTTGTAAATTGAAAAATCAATCATAAATCCTATTAAAGCAAGAACTAAAATGATTTTTGTGGAAACAACAAACTCTTTTTTCAAACCAAAGTTATTCATCGTTTTTATTGATTTCTTTCAATTGTCTGTTGATGTTATAAAACGCAATTGCTACCCCAAGCATAACAAATATTTTAACATACCAATCGTTTGAGTTTGGATATTTTTCATCGAGCCAGTTTCCCAATGAAGCAAAAAGAAAAACAATAACTCCCATTTGGATAGGAATATTTATCAAAGCAAGCCATTTATTGCGTTGCTTTTTCTTCTGCTGGTTGTCCATGATGATGGGTTTTTGAGATAGGTTTCATTTGACAAGTCGCACTAAAGTCTGCTCCAGGTTCAACTGCTAATTTTCCACAAATTACTTCGCCATGAATGCTTGCCTTCGATTTTATATTAAGAATTTCGAGGACTTGTATTTTACCTTCAAACTTGCCTTCGATGTCAGCACTTTTACAAATAATATCTCCTTTTACAGAACTAGCTGGACCTATTACAATCTTCCCTTTTGTTTGAAAATTTCCAATCAAATGTCCATCCATTCTAAAATCGCCCGAAGTTTCAATATCTCCTTTGATAATTGTTCCTTCAACAATTCTATTGGTTTTCCCTAATAATTCTGTATATGATTTTGGTTTTTTTTCAAACATAACTTTATCTTCCTGTTTTTCCTCCTCCAGATGGTGCTGGTGGTGGACCAAAATTTTTGTCATCTTCCTCAATTGAGGAATTAGTGTTGAGCGAATTATTTTTTTGAGATTTTACATTATTTTTAATCTCCTGCTTTTGAGCTTGAACTTCTTGTTGTCTTGGCTCTTCTTTTGGTTCTTCTTTTGGCGGTGCTGGTCTTTCAAATGTTCCATCCCAGTTTGGTTGTTTTGGATTTTCTACCAATTTACCATCAAGATAGTCTTGTAAATTTTTCTTTATTTGAACAACCGTATAATTTTCTGATGAAATAATAATAGGTATTTCTTGAATTTTGTATTCTTTCACTTCTTTTAAAATAGAGGCTATTCCCTTGGCATATTCCTCAGATTTCAAACCATGAATTACAACAAAATTGTCGGTCATTGTATAGATATCTTTAGAGATGGAAAGTTTATCCATAGCTCTTTCTTTGATGAACTTCGCGATCTTTTCAATCAGCGTTTTTGTTGCTTTGTCATCAAAATCTTTAGTTGGATACAACATTTTCCAACTTGCAGATTGATATTTGCCCAATTGCAATGCTTCTAGTTTTGGGATATTGACAGCAATCATTTTTTCAGCTGTTTTTCCTTCTTCTACATTTGGATAATTCAATGCAACAAAATTTAATGCACTTCTGTAGGCTGTTAATCCATTCAGTTTACCAATAACATTCGCTTTGAGTAATTCCAGTTTTGGTAAAATTTCTTCCCCGTTAAATTTATTAATTGCAGCTTCCGTTTGAACTAAAACATTTTTATAATCACCAGATTCATATTGCTTATACAGGTTTTGATATGTGCCTTCTGGCGACTCATTGGAGTTTTGAAGTTCTAGTGATGGGTTGGATAAAATCTGAGCATATCTTGAATCAGGATATTGAGCTATGATTTCATTTTTAATTTTTTCTGCTTTGGTTTTATCTGTCAATTCATATAATTTGAATAAATTATATTTTGACGGCAATATCAATCTTTCCTCTGGATTAAAAGTCAACAGTTTTTCAAACTTGTCTATTGCTAACTTATACTCTTTAAATTTCTCTTTATAAATAACTCCTAGCTGATAGTAGGCGAAATTTCTTTCTTTGGACAAGCTATCAATCGTTGTTTGAGAAGAAGGTAATTGGCTTATGTAAAAATCGGGATTATAAAATTGTTCTTCAGATGGCTTATCTGTTTTAGCATTTCCTTTTTCATCCTCTGTAACTTCATTTTCGTCTTTTTCGTCTTTAGATGATAATGACGATATTCTCCAATTATCTTTTAGTTCTCTTTTGCCCCAAATTTTTGCGAATTCCTTCATTCCAAAAGCAACAGTCGTTGGATTGTAGAAATAGAACGAATTTGATTTTCCTGTTAGATTTGTATTAGCTGTTGGTTGTTCAGTTTTATTTTTTAAGGCATTTGCATCACCAGTATCTTGTTGATTGGCTTTTATGCGTTCTAGTTTTTCAGTTTCTTTTTGAAGTTTTGCCTCGGTTTCTTTTAGTTTATCAATATATTTTTGAAAAAAAGCTGTTTTATCCGCTTGGTTCATTTTTGTTAAAGAAAGAATACTATCATTTTTTTGAACAATAGCTTCATATTTTATAACATCTTCAAGGTTTTCTCTTTTCTTTTTTATGGCATTATACTCTCTTGTTCTTGGTTTTAAATTAACCAATGTGCTGTCATAATATTTTCCTGCAGTAGCATACTTTGCATCATCAAAATATATTGTTGCTAAGTTTCTGTAATTGGATGCTGTTAAATAGGTGTCTTGTGTTTTCTTTTTCAGCGAAAGATTATAATTTTTCTTTGCTTGCACAAAATCTTTTTTGTTGTCATAAAATTTACCCATCTGATGGTATAATGCATCAAGATAAGGTCTGTTTTCTCTGTCTTCAATTAAATCATTAAACTTTTTTAGATAAGCTATAGTATCGCCATTTTTATAGTCGAACTGCGCTGCTTGATTGATATGAGCATGAATTACATATTGTCTAGCTGCACGTCTGTTCATATCAATTACTTCTTGATAAGCAACGTATGCGCTATCTTTGTAACCCATTTTGTCATACAATTGGCCAAGAATAAAACTATATCTCGATTTTTCTTCATTTAGTTTGGTATAATCTCGAGCCAATTTTAATTTAGCAACTGCACTATCTTTTTCCTCCAAATTCAAAAAAGCTTGTGCCAATGTGGCATTAGCATCAGCAAAGATTTGGTCTTTAAATTTTATTTCTTTTAAAAGTTTTCTAAGGTTATTTACCGCTAATGCATCATTGTCTAAGCGCATATTGGTTTTTTCGCGCCAAATTTTTACCTCATAAATTTTATCACTGCTTGGGTATTTGTACAAAACATAATTAAAAGCCTCAAGAGCAGGAACAAATCTTTGTTCGTAATATCTTGCTTTTCCTAGCATTAAATGTGCTTCATCCATTTGTGGGTTTTTCTCTGAACCTTGAATGTTCATAGAGTGTTTCTGGATTGCTTTTGTAGCTTTGGTTTCAGCACGATCAAAATTGCTGTTCTTTTTTTCACCTGGCAACATTGATTTGTCATCAATTTGCATTCGTTCAACTGGCAAAATTTCCCAAAAATTGTCTTTGTACTGAGTTCTTAAATCTATAAGTCCTTGTTCCATAGCCAATCCACCGTTATACAAAATATTGTATTTGGTACTCAATGCGTGTGAATTTCGAGAAAGAAAAGTGTCTTTTCTGGTAGAACATGCTATCAGAAACATTGAAACCACAAGAAAAGCTATATATCGTGAAGTATTCGTTTTCAAAATCTAACGTTTATTTATTAACGTATTAAAGGCTATAATAGTATAACTAACTGGTAAAAATACGTTTCTTTTTGAAATAGCAAAAAAATAGCCGTATGTTTTTTAAAAACGATACAGCTATTTAAAGTATTTTATAAATTTTCGGATTTAAGAAATTGTAACTTTAAAAGTGTTTTTTATATTGGCGTTTCGAATTCTATTTTTTCAGTTGGGTTAATTTCTATTGAATATTTTCTATTTCCTAAATCATTTACGAACCAAACATTCCATGAAGAATTAGTCTTCTTAACTTCGGTTAAATTATAATTTTTAAAATCTACATAAATCAAGCTAGTTTTTGGCCAAGAATTTTTATTTTCAAACATTCTTAAAAAAACTCCGCTTTCTGAGTAATGAATAAAATCTCCAAAATACTTGTTTAATAAAAGTTTATTTAATTCACTTATGTTAGATTTTAAACTGTATATTTTTACAATTCCATCAAATGCAGTTTCGTTTTCAAGTTTTCTTTCTAATTGAATTAAATTGTTTTCTGACCAATAATTATAATCCTCAAACTGATAATTTGGCTTCATAAAAATGAAATTATGTGTTTTATAGTTGTAAGCCGTTTTTAGGATACAATTATACAGCAAAAAAGGCTTCTAATTCTTTTAAAGTTTCAGGCGATGTTTGAATATCTTTTACAATTTCTCCTTTATTTAAAGCAACAATTCTATTACAAACCTCAACTGTGTGAGCCAAATCATGGCTAGAAACCAAAACTGTTGTGTTGGCATCATCTGCTAGCTCTTTGATGATTTTTTTCAAACGGTTAACGGTTGTAGGATCAAGGTTAGCAAATGGTTCATCGAGAATAACAACTTCTGGTTTACCAATTAAAGCGGCTATAATACCAACCTTTTTCATATTTCCTTTTGACAAATCACGAAGATATTTTTTGCTTTTCAAGATTTCTCCATTGAAAAATTCTTCATGTTTTGCTAAAAGCGCATCGACATCGGCTTTGTTTTGTCCGCGTAATTCGCCTATGAAATAGAAATATTCTTCGGCGGTTAGATAACCTATAAGGAAACTTTCATCAATGAAAGCTGCTGTAAAAGGTTTCCATGCCTCACTAGTATTTACTTGAACGTTGTTGTTTGTAATATGTCCAGAACTTGGTTGAATTAAATCTAACAAAAGACTGAAAAAAGTAGTTTTTCCTGCTCCATTGTTACCAACTAGTCCAAAGCTTTGTCCTTTTGGAATTTCTAGCGTTTCAACATTTAATACTTTAACTCCGTTGTTATATGTTTTTGAAAGGTTATGTACTTGTATCATTTTTTAGTAATAAGTCGTTAGTAAATAGTAATCAATTTTTTTGTTTGTATGCGGCAATGGTTGCATACTTTTCAGATTTGTAGATTTTTTCAATTTTTGAAAACATAAAATCTCTAAACATAAATCCAATAACTCCTGCCAATGCTACAAAAAGCAACCCGATATTAGGAGAAAAAAGATAATATCCTGCAGCATATAGTGCCATTGGGACAAGCATTTTGGGCAACGAAATCAATAGAGTTTTAACGTTAAATGCTTGTTTGTCGCCAAAAGCTTGCTTGCTCGTTGTTAAATCGATTGGTGTTTTTACAAATGCTCCAGCTAACATTACCAAATGAGAGTTTACGCCAATGTTGAAAATCGCCGCTACTACTATTATCAAATAGGTGTGTAGTCCAAAATAGAGATAGAATGATGCAATTATTGTTGATATTGCTGTTCCTATTACCATCAACCACCATTTAGATTTAATGTATTCTTTATATGGAATATTTTGGCTCATTAGTAATTGATAATAAGCACTATCCCAACTAGGTATAAACTGCCCAAATGTGAATAAAAATCCTCCCGAAACAAATATTCCTGCAAATACTTTCATCGCTGGATTATTGTAGGCATCAACAGAACCTGTAAAAAATAATAATCCATAGAAAATGAAAACAAAACTCATAATTAATGTCGTTTTGGAGCGTTTGTTTCTTCGTAATAATCGAATGTCATTTTTTAGAAACGTTCCAAGTGTTCCAAATTGTTCTAACCAAGTATAATTTTCTGTTTGTGCCACTTCGCTTTTCTTAGCCAAACCTTCATCTAAATTTAGACGGTTTTTGAAAAATTGGAATGAAAAATAATAAGACAAAACCAATAAAATTATTGGAAGCAAAAACAAATAATTAGTACTATACATTCCCTGAAAAAACGGTTGTGTATATGTTGTTATATCAAAAATTTTATAATACTGTGTTAATGCTAAGCCAACAAAAACGGCTAATACAGAATAGAAGACAGCATTTTTATTATTGATTAAAACATTGATGAAGTTATTAAAATAGACCAAAGAAAACATTGCTATGTTCCACAAAATGGCTTGATAACCATAACCATTCATCAATAACACTACTGTAAACGGAATAAAAAACAAAGCATGTGTCCAATTGAAAAAAGACAAAGCTGTTTTACCCAAAGAAAAATGAACAATCGTTCCTTTTTTTATTGGCAAAGTCAATAATGGTCTAATGTTCATTACGGGCATTTTTTGCATGAAATAGCGAATGACTAAATCAAATACAAAATAGTAAATCATGAATTTGTTGATGGTTGCTAATGGTTCTAGACCTTCTTTTTTCAAAATGAAAAAAACCGTTACACCCAAAATGGCAAAACATGCCAAAAAATACAACGCAACTAATCCCATGATGATTTTCATCGCCAAATTGGAACCGAAAGATGCCGAACGGAAAAAAGATTTCCACTCTAGCCAGATAAAATGTTTGAACATAAACTAGGTTTTTGGTTGTGATAGTTAGTTTCTAAAGGTAGTAAAATGTTACAAATACTGTAAAAAATTCGTCAGTTCGAGTATTTTTTGGTTCGGTTCTCGATACTTTTTCTTTCAGAAAAAACTCGAACTGACGAACCAAAAAATGTATCGAGAACACGAATTTTATTGTATCATTTTATATTCAGGATAAGTTTCTTTTAGAAAATCTTCGGCTTTTGAAGGGATTAAAATCAGCATGACATATTCAGTTAATGCTAATATAATTAGTAGAAAACTAACTAATATTAGAAAACCATCATTATATTTTGCATCATCGATATGTATTGCAAATTGGATTGGAATATTAATCAATCCTGCTATAGAACTATAGCCATAAATAATTTCCTTTAGGAGCCATTTTTTACCATTTTGCTTTCTTCTAATTTTATTTCTTCTCATTAGAATTGATATTCCGATAAAATATGAAATTATCAAGAAAAAGAAGAGAGTCTGAACGATAAACAAGCTTTCCTGTAAATATCTTAACAAATAGAAAACTATTCCAACGGCAGAAATTGTTCCGATGATTTTTGGAACTGAAAAAAATGTTTTCAATTCATTTAAAACCAATTTATTGTATTTTTTATTCAAAGCAGATTGTCTTTGTTCAACAACATCCATAAACCCAAAAACGCCAAATTTTTTGAATTCAATTTGCAAGGCATTTTCAAAAGATAATTTTGGATTTTGTTGCCATTGTTCTTCAATAGCATTAGCTAAATGATCAACTAATTCGGTTTGCAAATCATAGTATTCCACATAATGCTGACGCGTAAATTGGTATAATCTTTCTATTTGTTCGGCGGATAGCTTCATAATTCTTAATTTGTAATCATTTTTGTTTTAAAAAACTTTTTCAACTGATTTATAACATAAAGAACATATACCGCAAACAAACACATGAAACCGATTGTTAATATATCTGAAATATATTTTTGTTTTTCAAATGGTTTGAATATCAATAGATTTAACCAATATAAAATCGATAAAACTATATTGCTTCTTTCTATAAAATAATACCTTTCTTTTTTAATTCCCCAAAAATAAATCATACTCAACACAGAGTAGCTCAAGAAAATAAGCAAAAAGTAAAACGATAAATCTTCTTTTAGAAAAGTATAAACGATTGTTTCCTGAAATGTAAAAAACGATATGGTAATTAATGCTATAGAAAGCAAACTTTTTGGTTTTAGAAAAAAACGAAAATAATTTTTCAATTCAGGTAAAGTACTTTGCCAAGTCTTTTTATTCATACTAAAAATCTCTTTACGATTTGAATTGACATAACTTACAAATGCGTCGTGAAAATCAATATCTTCAACTTTCATTTTTTCTTCAACGCCAGTGGCAATGTGATCAATCATTTCAGCTCGAACATCAACATAAATAACATCATTGCTTTGTAGATAACCGTCAATAAATTGTATTTGATTTTGATTTAGTTTCATAATTACGCCAATTTAGGATTTACAATACTTTGCATGTTTTTGATAAATTCTTCCAGTTCTGCCAATCGATTTACGGTTTCGGCAGTTCCTTTTTCGGTAAGCTTATAATACTTTCGCAAACGGTTATCTACGTTTTCAATTTCTACTTCAAGAACGCCTTCGGCTTCTAGTTTATGCAACGCTGGATACAACGCACCTTCGGTGATTTTCAATTCGCCTTTGGTAATTTCTTTTACTTTTTGTGTAATTTCATAACCATACATTCTGCCGTTTTCTTCCAATAGTTTCATCACTATCGTGGTCAAACTTCCTTTATATAACTGTGAATTTTTCATGTCATTGCGAGTTTACGAAGCAATCTTATTTTACATCGGAACAAATATACATAAGTTTTTTATATACATAATATTCTTAGGTAAAAAATTGATGCTGGATTATGTTATTGAAGTTGATTTTTGAAATTGATTTTTGAACTTGATATTCTTACCTTTGTAAAAAATATTTTCATGTCAACTTTCTATAAACTTCAAATTAAAGATATAAAACGTGAGACACCAAGTTCAATTTCGGTGGCTTTCAATATTCCAAACGAATTAAAATCGGCATACAAATTTACCGCTGGACAATACATTAACTTAAAACTGACGCTCGATGGACAAGAAATTCGTCGTGCATATTCTATCTGTTCTTCTCCAAACAGCGGTGAACTTCGCATAGCGATTAAATCGGTTCAAAATGGTCATTTTTCAAAATTTGCCAACGAAAATTTGAAAGTTGGTGATATTCTTGAAGTTGGACAACCTGAAGGGAAATTTACTTTCGAACCTAACGCAGAAAAGCAAAGAAATTATACAGGTTTTGTTGCTGGAAGCGGAATTACACCAGTAATGGCAATACTCAAATCGGTTTTAGAAAATGAACCTAAAAGCAGTTTTGTGTTGGTTTATGGTAATAAATCGCCAGAAGAAACTATTTTTCATCAAGAACTTCACGATTTACAACTGAAATATGTTGGTCGATTTTTTATTCATTACGTTTTTAGTAAATCTAGCGAAAGTGAGCTTTTTGGAAGAATTGATAAATCGGTTGTGAATTTTATTCTAAATAACAAACACAAAGAAAAAGAGTTTTCTAAATTCTACCTTTGCGGTCCAGAGGAAATGATTAATCTGGTTTCCAATGTTTTAAAAGAACATAATGTAGCCGAAAAAGACATTAAATTTGAATTATTTTCTGCTTCAACCGCAGAGAATACAAGTATTGGCAATCAATCTGGTCATACCAAAATCACGATTATGGTTGATGATGATGAAACCACTTTTGAAATGTCGCAAAAACAAACCGTTCTCGAAGCAGCTTTAAAACAAGGAATTGATGCTCCATATTCTTGTCAAGGCGGAATTTGTAGCTCTTGTATTGCTCGAATCACCAATGGTTCTGCTGAAATGAAAAAGAACTCAATACTTACTGATAAAGAAGTAGCCGAAGGTTTGATTCTTACTTGCCAAGCACATCCTACATCAGCAGAAATATATGTGGATTATGATGATGTATAGACGATTAATGAATTTATTTTTAATATTTTGTATTTCAACAATTTGTATTACTAATGCTTACAGTCAAAAATTTGATGAAACAAAAATTAAAACTCTATTTAATCAATTTAACAAAGTTTCTCCAACTCCATTTAATTATAAAGTTTTAAAAGATTTTTTAAAAAATATTAAAATTGAAGAATTGAAAAAAGGAAAAAAAATTGAAAAGGAGTGTTTATTTGAGAATTTTAAATGTGAGTGCATTGATAAATTAAAAATTGAATTTGATAAAAAATCCAACACGTTTATTTTATCTGTTCATGAAGAAAAATATGAAAAAGATGTTGATTGGTGTCCTGAACATTCATTTATTGGTTCATTCAAAATTAACAATAATAAGGTATATGAAGTTAATTTTAGATTAGTTGCTGGCTAATTTAAATCATCTACTTTCTTTACAACTTCTTCTACCGCAATACTTCGCATTACATCTTCATAACCTTCTACCTTTTTATTTCCATAAACCGAAGTTGGTAATAAAGGATATTTTTCTCTATCAGAAGTTAAACAATTTTCAAACGGTTGATGGAATGGTGCAAAACCTGCAAAAGGATGTGTTGCTCCCCAAAGTGTAATAACTTTTACGCCAAGCATTGCGGCAATGTGTGCATTTCCAGAATCCATAGAAAGCATTACATCAAGATTGGAAATGAGTTGTAATTCTTGGTTGAATTTTAGTTTTCCAGCAACAACAACAATGTTTACTCTTTGCTTTGATAAAGCATTTAGTTTATCGGTTTCTTCTTTTCCACCACCAAAAAGGAAGATTTTATTTTGATTGTTTGAAGCCAATTCATCAACTACTTTTTGCATTAAATCCAAAGGATATACTTTGCTTTCATATTGTGCAAATGGCGCAACTCCTATCCATTTTGAATTTTGTTTTTCACCTGAAATACTTAAAATCTCATTTGATAAAATGGCTTTTTCAGGAAAACTTGGCGAAGATAAATCAACGGAGAAACCGAGTTTTTTAAAGGTTTCAACATGTCTTTCCACCATTGTTTTTAGCGGTTGGAAAACTTTATTTTCGGCGCGAGTTAATGCGCGTTTTTCGGCTCTGCCTTTGTCGGTTGCGGCAACTTTTTTTCCAGATAATGAGAATAATATTCGGATGATTTGAGAACGCAAAACGTTGTGCAAATCGGCAACAGCATCGATGTTTAATTTTTTTAAATCGGAATACAATTTCAATAACCCGAAGAAGCCTTTGTGTCGTTCTTTTACATCAACGGCAAAAAAATCTACATTGGGAATTCCGTCAAAAAAAGGTTTGAAAAACGGTCGAGAAACAACTGTGATTTTTGTGTTTGTATTTTGCTCAACAAAAGCTCTAACAACTGGAACTGTCATGGCAACATCGCCCATTGCTGAAAGTCGAATTACGGCGATATGTTGTAGTTTTTTTGGCAAAATTTGAGAGTAAATTTGTCATTCCGAAGAACGAGGAATCTCATATTGTTGATGTGATTTCTCCTTCGTCGAAATGACAAAAGAAGTTTATTTTTTATTTTGATACAATACTGGATTCAAGTCATCATCGTTGTACATTTTCATTTGTTTGTACACTTTCATGAACTTGTCACCTTTTTCAATGTCAGTCAATAAATCGTTTATTGAAGTAAACATATCGTTTTTTTGGTCCAACAAAACATTTAGTTTTTCTTGACATTTTGCTCTATGTTCTGCCGATGCATCAACACGAGTTGCTTCTTCATTCATGTGATAAATTTTCAAGGCTAAAATCGATAATCTATCTATTGCCCAAGCTGGACTTTCGGTATTAATTTTGGCATTTGGTTTTACCTGAACCGAAGCATATTTTTGAAGAAAATAACTATCAATATATTCCACCATATCGGTACGAACCTGATTGGAAGCATCGATTTTCCTTTTCAAATCCAAAGCTGCAACTGGGTCAATATTTGGATCACGAATGATGTCTTCATAATGCCATTGAACAGTATCTACCCAATTTTTTGCATACAACAAAGCTTCAATACTTCCTTTTTCATAAGGATTTAGCGTTGGTTGATATACATCGTCGATAATATGATAATCTTTTATGCTTTGTTCAAAAATTGGAAAGGCAAACTGTGAAAACATAACTGTAAATTTTATTTGCAAATATACTTTTTATACATTTGACTTGAAACTTTAAACCTGAAACTTTAAACCTTTATCATGCACATCCATTATATTTCGGAACAAAATAGTATTCTTAACCATTTTTTAGCACAAATTCGTGATGTTTCTATCCAAAAAGATAGTATGCGTTTTAGAAAAAACATTGAACGTATTGGTGAAATTATGGCGTATGAATTAAGCAAAACGTTGGATTATAAAGCAATTGACGTACAAACTCCGCTTGGCATAAAACATACTACAACTGTAGCCGAACCAGTGGTTTTGTGTTCTATTCTTCGTGCTGGATTGGCTTTGCATACTGGTTTTATGAACTTTTTTGACGATGCCGAAAATGGGTTTGTTTCTGCGTATCGTCATCATTATGACAACGATGATAAATTTGACATTTTAGTTGAATATCAAGCTGCGCCGAGTTTTGAAGACAAAAATTTAATTCTGATTGACCCAATGTTAGCAACAGGACAATCAATAGTTGCTGTTTTGCATAAACTTCACTTAGAACAAAAACCTAAAGAAATACACATCGCAGTTGTTATTGCCGCACCTGAAGGAATTGATTATCTTCAAAAAAATCTTCCTGAAAATTGTCATCTTTGGGTTGCAGCACTTGATGAAAAACTCAACGAAAAAAACTACATTATTCCGGGACTTGGCGATGCTGGTGATTTGGCTTATGGTAGTAAATTATAATTTTGAATAAAAACTTAGCAGACTAATAATCAACACCATAATCAAAACTATTTCTTGATACTTTTTGTTTTGAGAGTACTCTATGTTATTGGTTGCAAGAACTGCCAGTGGAAAGAAAGTAAATAGCAGAGCTTGGTGGTTTTTTGAAGGTGTTATCAAAAAAACAATTATCCCTAGAAATACTCCAAAAATCATCTTTTTATAAGATGCTTGAAGTATCAGTGGCTTATTTGTAAGGGTAAAAACCATTGAAAAAGTAAAATAAATTGCTATTAAAAGATAGAGCGATAAAACTCCATTTTGATAGTTTTTGACAAAATAGTTCCATTCAATATTCACAGAAAGGTTTTCTTTGAAACTATTGATTAAACTCGGTTCAAACACCAATGAAAAAAGAAAAAAAACCACAATCGAAGTGAAGAAAGCTATGAAAGGGATTATCCAGTTTCTATAATCTCTCGAAACATGAAAAATTATGGAAATGTAAACCAATACTATAAAAATAATACACCAAAAATGGAAAAGGCTTGCAATAAAAATCCACATT
The DNA here is from genome assembly GCF_014642275.1 of Flavobacterium lutivivi. Classification (GTDB taxonomy): domain Bacteria; phylum Bacteroidota; class Bacteroidia; order Flavobacteriales; family Flavobacteriaceae; genus Flavobacterium; species Flavobacterium lutivivi. The sequence goes on along the minus strand of NZ_BMIM01000002.1, from coordinate 216,522 downwards.
GAAGCGTCGAATATCTTTTGCTTTGGCGCCTTTAACGATTGTAATGAAATCATCCTTCTAAAAGAAAGTAAGAGAAAGAAATTAGCAATCAATAATTTTAGGTTAATAAAAACTCCAGGAAACATTGCCAGCAACAACAAGAAGAACAAGATGGGGTAACTACTGTTTTTGGTTAACCCATTTTTTTTAACAATAAAATTTACAAGAAAAAAAGATGCTGTAAGAATGCTTATTTGAAAAACTATTTCTAAAAAAGTGCTTTTTTGGTACGTTTGATGACGAAATTGAAACAAGAAATAGAAAATAAATAGAGTAAAAATTACTAAAAAATAATTTATAAACGTAGATTTTCTAAAAAGACTTGTAAACATGATGATATTTTATACTTTTGTAATTGTAAATATAATATTTTATAACAATGAAATCGTTTTTCGAAGCAATACAATCTTTGTTTGTTGACTTTTTGTTTTTACCTCTTGACTTTCTTCGTCATTTGGAATTGAAAAACTGGTGGTTAGCAAATTTAATCAGTTGGATCTTTATTCTCATCTGCATGAAATACATTGTGTACTGGTGTAAAGAACTAAAAAAACATAAAGAAAGTGGTGAAGATAATCAAGATACCACAGCTCATTCTTTCTTAAAGTAAATCGAAACCAATATCTTTTCTATAATACATCTTATCAAAATGTAGTTTATCTATATTTTGATAAGATTTTTTTGTAGCTTCTTGAAAAGTATCTCCAAAAGAAGTAACAGCAATCACTCTTCCGCCGTTAGTTACTACTTTTCCATTATCTAGTTTTGTTCCTGCATGAAAGGCAATTGAGCCATCAATATTTTCTAATCCCGAAATTTCAAAGCCTTTTCCATAATCTTCAGGATAACCACCAGAAACTACCATAATAGTTGCTGCTGTTCTTGTGTCTAAATCCAAAGAGAATTTGTCCAAAGTCTGATTTGAAGTCGAAATGAATAACTCAACCAAATCCGATTTGATTCTAGGAATCACAACTTCTGTTTCTGGATCACCCATTCTAACGTTGTACTCAATAACCATTGGTTCGTTTTTAACAATAATCAAACCGATAAAAACAAAACCTTTGTATTCAATTCCATCCTTTTGCAAGCCTTCGATAGTTGGTCTTACAATTCTGCCTTCAATTTTTTCCATCAGTACAGAGTCCGCAAACGGAACCGGAGAAACTGCTCCCATTCCTCCTGTATTCAAACCAGCATCTCCTTCGCCGATTCTTTTATAATCTTTCGCGGTTGGAAGAATTTTATAATTTTTTCCATCGGTTAATACAAAGCAACTCAATTCTATACCATCTAAGAATTCTTCGATAACTACTTTTGAACTTGCTTGCCCAAATTTTTCACCAACCAACATATTTCTTAATTCGGTTTTTGCTTCTTCTAAGTCTTGAATTATCAAAACACCTTTTCCAGCAGCCAAACCATCAGCCTTTAAAACATACGGAGGTTGCAAAGTTTCTAAGAAATCACACCCTTTTTCAACTGTTTTTGCCGTAAAACTATTGTAAGCAGCAGTTGGAATATTATGCTTTATCAAAAATTGTTTAGCAAATTCTTTACTACCTTCAAGTTGTGCACCAATTTTTGAAGGACCAATAACTGGAATATTGTTTAATTGATTATCATTTTTGAAAAAATCGTAAATACCATGAACTAGAGGATCTTCTGGACCAACAACAACCATTTGAACGTTTTCTTTCAAAACAAATTCTTTAATAGCTTGAAAATCTAAAATATTTAATGAAACATTCTTAGCAATTGCATCAGTACCAGCATTTCCTGGTGCTACGAATAGTTTTAAACATCTGTTCGATTGAAGAATTTTCCATGCAATGGCATGTTCTCTTCCTCCTGAACCAAGTAATAAAATAGTCATGTGTTGTTGTGTTGATTTTAATGTTTGCAAAATTAGGTAGTTTATTCTTTTTGTGTAACAATTTATTTCTTAATTTGGTAACATAATTTAAAAAACAAAAACTATGAAGAAAATTTTACTATCTATTTCATTTTTTTCATTCACTATTTTAGCTAATGCTCAAAGCTGGGTTGAACAAGCCACAGGTTTTGATGTAGCAAGTAGAGGTGTAAATGAAATTCAAATTGTTGATGCTAATACTGTTTGGGCTTTAGCATATGACGGAACTGATCCTACTAATAATATTCAAGAGTTTACCAGAACGACTAACGGTGGAAGCACTTGGACAGCAGGAATTATTGATATTGGTGACCCTTCTCTGAGTTTAAACAACATTTCTCCAATTAGTGGTACTACTGCTTGGATTAGTGCAATCGACTCAACTACAGGTCTTGGTGGTATATATAAAACAACTAACGGTGGTACTTCATGGACTTTACAGACAAATTCTGAGTTTTCAACTTCAGGAGAATCTTTTTTAAATGGAGTAGTTTTCTTTGATGCCAACAATGGTGTAGCATTTGGCGATCCTGAAGGAGGTGAATTTGAAATTTATACATCTAATAATGGTGGTAGTACTTGGACGAGAGTCGCTGGTTCAAGTATCCCAAATCCTTTATCTGGTGAATACGGATACAATGGCGGATTTAGACATATTGGCTCGACTATTTGGTTGCCAACAAACAAAGGGCGATTATTAAAATCAACTAATATGGGAGTAACTTGGACTGTATCGCAAGCTCCATTGACAGATTTTAGTGGAACTACTCAAAGTGGAAATGTTCATTTTAGTACAGTAAATAATGGATGTCTTTTGAAAAAAGTAAATACTACTTATACTTTTTACACTACTACAAATGGTGGTACAACATGGTCTGCAGCTTCCCCATTCACAGGTACAAATTATGTATTAGATTATGTTCCAAATACTAACATTTTAGTAGCTACTTCTGCTTTAACTGCTACTTCTACTCCTGCTGGAACACCTGGTTCAGCTTACAGCTTAGACAATGGCACTACTTGGACATCTATTGACTCTGGTACACAAAGAGGTGTAGTTTCAATGTTTGATAGTTCTACTGGATGGTGTGGAGGTTTCAGCACTGATCCTCTTACTGGTGGTATTTTTAAATTGAGTGGAAACCTTTCTAATGAAATTTTCACTCCTTCTAAATTTAAAGTTTATCCAAATCCAGCTAACAATTTTGTTTCAATTACTGCAGAATCTGCTGATGCTTTCAATTTGAAAGTTACAGATTTGTCTGGTAAAGTGATGATGAATAATGAATTGAGCGGAATAGATAATACAATTGATGTTTCAAATTATGCTGCTGGAATTTATTTATTTGAAATCAAAGCAGGAAACAGAACTGACACTATTAAAGTTGTGAAAAACTAATAAAAATAAATTGTAATTTTAAGGGCTAACAAAAGTTAGCCCTTTTTTTATTTATCTATGTTGAAAATTTTTAATTTAAGTCTAAAAATAAACGGTTTTCCACTTAAAGAGGCTGAAGAATTTTATAATGAGATCATTAAAAAAAATGATGAAGAGTATATAAAGTTTTTGAAGAATAGTAAAAATGAAATTATTGATTTTCACATTAAAAACAATCCTTTATATAAAAATCTGATTAAAGATAAAGAAATTAACCGATGGGAGGATTTGCCTATAATGACAAAAAAAGACTTTCAACAACCTCTCTTACAGCGTCTATCATCTGGCTATAATAAAAAGAATATTTACATCAACAAAACTTCTGGTTCAAGTGGTGATCCTTTTATTTTTGCCAAAGACAAGTTTTGCCATGCACTAACATGGATTAATATTATTTATAAATTTAATGAGCACGGAATTGATTTTAACAAATCTAAACAAGCTAGATTTTATGGAATTCCTTTAGATTTCATTGGCTATAGAAAAGAGCGACTGAAAGATTTTATCAAAAAAAGTTACCGTTTCCCTATATTTGACCTTTCTGATAAAGTATTGGAAACTGTACTTATTAAGTTCAGGAAAACATCTTTTGATTATATCAATGGTTATACTAGCTCAATAGTTTTATTTGCCAAATTTTTAAAACAAAAAAACATCATTCTCAAAGATGTTTGTCCATCTTTAAAATGCTGTGTAGTTACATCTGAAATGCTTTTTGAAGAAGATAAAATATTGATGGAAAAACAATTTGGTGTTCCAGTAGTTAACGAATATGGTGCTTCTGAACTCGATTTGATAGCTTTTCAAAACATCAATGATGAATGGATTGTAAATAGCCAAACTCTTTATGTGGAAATTTTGGACGAAAACAACAACCCATTACCAAATGGGCAAGAAGGCAGAATAGTAATTACTTCCCTATTTAACAAAGCTCATCCTTTTATCAGGTATGACATTGGTGATATTGGAATTTTAGACGAAAAAAGTACTCTACAAAAACCAATTCTAAAGAAATTAATAGGCAGAACTAATGATATAGCAATTCTCCCAAGTGGAAAAAAATCTCCAGGATTAACTTTTTACTATGTTACTAAAAGCATCATTGAAGATGACGGAAATGTGAAGGAATTTGTTATAAAACAAACAAAAATAGATACTTTTGACATCGAATATGTGAGTTCAATTGAACTAAATGAAAACCAAATAAAAGACATTGAAAAAGCCATTACTACATATTTAGAAACTGGTTTAAATTTTACTTTTATTAAAAAAGATAAATTAGAAAGAGGAAAAAGTGGTAAATTAAAACAATTTGTTTCTCTGTTAAATTAAAAAGAATGAAAATTACCATAGTTGCTGGAGCAAGACCAAATTTTATTAAAATAGCGCCTATCATTAGAGCGATTGAAAACAAAAAATCTGCTGGGATAGATATTTCCTATAGATTGGTTCATACTGGGCAACACTATGATAAAAATCTTAGCGACACGTTTTTTGAAGAATTAAATATCCCTAAACCTCATTCAAATCTAGAAGTAAAAAGTGGTTCACAGGCTGAACAAACAGCGGCCATAATGATTGCTTTTGAAAAAGAATTAATCAAATTTCCACGTGATTTAGTTCTTGTGGTTGGCGATGTAAATTCGACTATGGCTTGCACAATAGTTGCAAAAAAACTAAATACCAAAGTGGCACATGTGGAAGCTGGAATTCGTTCTGGCGATATGACTATGCCTGAGGAAATCAATCGAATAGTAACCGATAGTATTACAGATTATTTCTTTACTACATCTGAAAAAGCCTCTGAAAATCTTAAAAAATTTGGCGCAAATTCTAAAGACATTCACTTCGTTGGGAATGTTATGATAGATACTCTTTATCAAAATCAATCAAGATTTGAACAACCTAGTTTTTGGAATGAATTTCAACTTGATATAAAAAATTATATTGTTCTAACATTGCATCGCCCAGCCAATGTTGATGAAGTGGATTCGCTAATAAATTTATTAGAAGGAATAGATAATTTGGCTAATGGTAAAAAAATAATTTTCCCCATACATCCTAGAACAAAAGCTATTTTGGGAGAAAAAAAATTAGATGTAAAAAACATTTTCATGATTGAACCACAAGGTTATTTAAACTTTATGTATTTAGTAAAAAACAGCTTTGCTGTAATTACTGACAGCGGTGGTTTATCTGAAGAAACAACTGTTCTAGGAATACCTTGTTTCACTATGCGAAACAATACCGAAAGACCAGAAACAATCACCATTGGAACTAACAACCTTGTTGGAACATCTGTTGAAAATTTGGAGAAAATTTATTCTGAATTTCTAAAAACCTCAGCTAAAAAAAGTGGAATTCCTGAGCTATGGGACGGAAAAGCATCTGAAAGAATTATAGACATTTTGTTGTCAAAATAATGGAAGAAATTTTAATAATATCCAATTATTATCCGCCCGAAAAAGGTGCTGCTGCTAATAGAATTGAACAATTGGCTTTGAAATTGTATCAAAACAATTATAAAGTTTCAGTTGTTTGCCCATTAGGAAATTACCCAAAAGGAGAATTATTCCCCGAATATAAAGGCAAATTTTCTGCAACAGAAAATAGAGATAATATAATAGTAAAAAGGCTTTGGATTTATCCAAGCGTGAGTAAAAATTTGATTATAAGAATTCTATCAGTTTTGTCTTTTTCATTGAGTTTGTTTTTTTATTTATTGTTCAAAAGAACACCTAAAAAAGTAATTGTTCAATCTCCACCATTATTATTATCGTTTATTTCAGTTTTTATTTTATCATTAAAAAACAAAAAAATAATTCTAAATGTGTCTGACCTTTGGCCTTTGGCGGCTTTAGAATTAAATGCATTGAAAGCGGGTAGTTTTTCACATAAGTTTTCTTTGTTTATGGAGCGATTTATATACAAAAAATCGACCATAATACTTGGACAATCAAACGAAATAATAAGTCACATAAAGAACATTTTTGCTGACAAAAAATGCTTTTTATACAGAAATTTTCCTGACCATAATGTCGATCATCTTGAGTTGAAAACAAATGAAAATGAGCCAATAAAAGTGTTTTATGCAGGTCTTTTAGGAATAGCTCAAGGAGTTTTTGAGTTGTGTGAAAAAATTGATTTAAATGGATTAAACATTGAACTACACATTTTGGGTGATGGTGCAGAGAAAAAGCAAATTGAGATGTTACTTGCTTCACAAGAAAAGTCAAAAATTTTCTTTCACGGAATGTTAGAAAGAAGTGAATTACACAAGAAAATAGAGTCCTTTGATGTTGCAATAGTGCCACTTAAAACAAGAATTTATGGTTCAGTACCTTCAAAAATATTTGAATATGGAGCATTAGGATTTCCTATTCTATATTTTGGTGGTGGCGAAGGAGAAACTATAGTTTTTGAGAACGAATTGGGATGGGTTGCAAACGTTGGGGATTACAATGAGTTGAATTCAAAAATTAAAGAAATTTCAAATTTGACTAAAGGTCAATTGAATGATTTAAAGAAGAGAGTATTTGAAAAAGCAAAAAATCAATTTAATTTAGACACACAAATTGAGAAACTAATTGAAGAAAGAGTTTTTTAATATGCCTTTTCTTCCCCTTTGAAGATATTGATAACTGTTTGAAAAATTATTTTTAAGTCCATAGCAAATGACCAATTTTCAATATAAAATACGTCATATTTTATTCTGTTTATCATATCCTCATCTGTTTCTATCTCGCCTCTATAACCTTTTACTTGTGCTAATCCTGTAATTCCAGGTTTAACATAATGGCGAACCATATATTTCTTTATTTTATTTGCATACGCTTTATTTTGAGACCAAAGATGCGGTCTTGGTCCTACAACTGACATATCTCCTAATAATACATTGAAAAACTGAGGTAATTCATCAATACTAGTTTTTCTTAGAAATTTTCCAATTTTTGTTACTCTAGGGTCGTTTCTTGAGGCTTCTTTTTCTGTAGTACCATTAATTCTCATTGACCTAAATTTGTAGCAAAAAAATTCTTTCTCGTCAATCCCTGGTCGACCTTGCTTAAAAAAGATTGGTCCATTTGACTCAAGTTTAATAATTATTCCTATCAAAGGAATTAACCACGATAAAATAAAAACTATAACGAATAGAGAAAAAAGTATGTCGAAAAACCTTTTTAATCCAATTATTGCAGGATTATGAAGTTGTGTTTTTTGCAAAGACAAAACAGGAAAAAGCTCATAATAATCAATCTTAAGGTTCTTTGAAAAAATGTCTTTTGTATCAGGAATGAACTTTATCGTTTTTTTATTATCGTCTGCAAATTCAACTAATTCTTTGAGCTTTTCATTAGAAATTTCATTCAATGAGCAATATATCTCATCCACTTTGTTTTGAATGACGTATGGTTTGATATCATCTATTCTACCCTTGATTTCAGAATTTTGTTTTTTATCAGAAAAAAAACCTTGAAATCTATATCCATAATCTTTTCTGTTTTCAAATACTTCTTTCAATCTTATTGCCTCTTGAGTATACCCTATAATTACTGCATTTCTATAATTATTGTGAGTCATCAATCGGTATTTTTTTAAGTAGAAAAAAAAGAAATACTTAAAAAGAACTATTATAACAAAACTTATTATCATGAAAATAGCTATTGCTTTTCCACTGAAAATACTTGTTTTCTGAAATGGAAAAAAAGCTATAATCGCTAAAAGAAAAATGCTAAATTGCTTAAATAGTTTTGATATAATTTCAACAGGTGTTGTAAATCTGAAAACTTCGTAGAATTTTACCAAAAAACCAATAAGCAACCAAGCAAACGTTTGATATGTTATATACACATACATATTAAGCTTTAAATCTTTGAAGAAATAAAGACTTAATAATGTAATGACCATTACATCAAGAACAATACTTATCGGACGGATATATTTTGAATATCTTCCTGTGTGATGCATAAATTAATTTTAATGTATATAATTTTTAAAATCCTTATGCTCTTCTTTCAAAAGCTCTTCACTTGATAGTGATTTGAAAAAATCATAAGTTAATTTCATTCCTTGTTCTCTGGAAACCTTTGGTTCCCAACCAAGAATTTGCTTTGCTTTAGTAATATCGGGTTGTCTTTGTAGTGGATCATTAATTGGCAATGGGTGATAAACAACTTTTTGGTTTGTACCTGTGAGTTTAATTATCTCATCCGCAAAATCCTTTATCGTTATCTCATCTGGATTACCAATATTTACTGGCAAATGATAATCAGAATGCAATAATCTAAATATGCCTTCTACTTGATCTGTAACATAACAAAAAGAACGAGTTTGACTTCCATCTCCAAAAATAGTTAAATCCTCTCCGCGCAAAGCTTGACCGATAAATGCTGGTATAACTCTTCCGTCATTCAGTCGCATTCTTGGGCCATATGTATTAAAAATGCGAACTATTCTAGTTTCTACATTATGGAAGGTGTGATATGCCATAGTGATTGACTCCTGAAAACGCTTTGCCTCATCATAAACTCCTCTTGGTCCAATAGTGTTTACGTTACCATAGTAATCCTCTGTTTGTGGATGAACTAACGGATCACCATAGATTTCAGAAGTTGACGCAATAAGAATTCTTGCTTTTTTAACTCTGGCTAAACCTAATAAATTGTGAGTTCCAAGAGAGCCAACTTTCAAAGTTTGAATGGGTATTTTCAGATAATCTATTGGGCTTGCAGGAGAAGCAAAATGCAGAATATAATCTAGCTTTCCTGGTACATGAACAAACTTAGTTACATCATGATGGTAGAACTCAAAGTTCTGATGTTTAAACAAGTGTTCGATATTTTTCAAATCTCCTGTTATTAGATTATCCATCCCGATAACATAATAACCCTCATTTATAAATCTGTCACAAAGATGCGAACCAAGAAATCCGGCAGCTCCAGTTATTAATATTCTTTTCATTCGTTTTGTTTAGGTTCTTTTATATGAAGATATCCAGAGTTAAATAAACAATAAAAAGCAGTAAAAAAGACTACTCCTCTTTGCCTCCATAAAAAAGATTCTGTCAAAAATAAACTTATCATTAGAAATGCAAAAGCAAAAAAGACAAAATCTTTACTCTTAATTGCATTTTTTAAATTATAAATTAACATGATGATGATGATTAAAAAACCAAAAACTCCTAATTCTGCAAAAATTTGAATGTATTGGTTATGAAAATTTTTGTCGTGGTAACCATCATTACCCATATAAAGATTGTAGAATACTGCTTTATTGTATATCATTGGATAGGAAGCATTGAGACCAAATCCAGTAAAGAATATATTGTTTTCACTTAAAAACTCCTTGAAAATTCTTAATTGATAAACCCTAAAAGCTGTTCCGGGAAAATAATCATTTGGGGTAAATGTTTCATTTGTCCATGCTTCTTTTATACTAACGTAGTGAACGCCTTGAGGAATCCCATTTACAACATCTGCGCTGAGACTTCGCTTTGTGTTACTTGAAAACTCAACTTCAAAACGTTGCTTTATTTTGCCTATAGATAAACCTAAAGCAACAATTAATCCCAAGACAATAATGTTTCGCAATCGCATTCTGTAGCCGGATTTTGAAAAAAAGAAAATATATATCAGCACAAGTAAAACGACTGTAATGACAATATTTTTCGATGAAAGCAACAACAAAAATCCGAAAAGAATGAGTGCAAATGCTTTGTCTAAAAAGGATGTTTTTTCTTTTGAAAAAAAATGGAAAAATGCTACTGCAACAAAAACGGATACATGTATAGCATTTAATAATTTTGGTACTAATCCATAATCTACATAATCTTCTCCATGATAAAAAAACACTCGAGAGTCATTACTAATAAAATATCTGACAACGGCTCTAACTAGAAAAAAAATCGCAAGCAATACCATTGAATGGCTATAAAATTCAATTATACTTTTCTTTTGATTTTTGGTAAAAGGTTTTTTTAACATGAAAAAAACCGGTATAAGTAACAGTGGGATTTCTTTTGATAAAGCTTTAAATGACTCGTTTTTATCAATAGACCATATACAAGAAACAACCATCAATAAATAAAGTATGATAGGCAAAACCAATAATTTAGTAACGGATCCTTGATGTTTTTTAAAGTTTATTATTGCAGATATTATAAAAATACCTAAGGCAATATTATTTACAGCAAAAGGAAATGGAATCGTTACAAGAAGAAGAAAAAAAGGTATGAGGGTTTTATTTTCTTTGTTTTCTTTTATCAGATTTTGAAAAGCATTCTTCAAAGAGTTGTAAATATTCTCCATTAATTTTCTCCCAATTAAAATCATTTACTATAGCTTGATGGTTATTTTGAACCAATTGCAAGTTATCATTTTTTTTGATTGTTTGGAGAATATTTTTCACTTCGACAGAATTAGAAAAATAAAAGGCGTTGTCTTTTAAAATACCTCTGTTGAAATCATTATTATGAGCAGCAATCAAGGCTTGTGATGACATAGCTTCCAAAAGAGATGGATTTGTTCCACCTACAGAATGACCGTGAAAGTAAATATTTGAAAAATATCTTAAATTATTTAAGTGTTCCAAATTATAAACCGCTCCAATAAAACGAATGTTAGCCTGAAGTTTATATTTGTTCTTCAAGTACTCACCATGCTTAGTATTGTGATTCCCAATTACTAATATAGGCGTTTTATCATCATTTGTTGCAACACCATCAAGAACCATTTCAAAATTGTTTTCTGGTTCAAAACGAGCCATTATCATGTTGTAATTCCCTTTTTGAACGTCATATTTTTCCAAAAAAGCCTCATTGGGTTCATTGAAAGGGTGCGCACCATAGGCAATATAGGTTGATTCTTTTCTGTATTTCTCTTTTAAAAATTTTTGAATTCCAATGGAGTCCGAAACTAGATAATCGCTACTAATGGCTGCTAATCTCTCAGCAAATTTCAGAAATTGTTGTACTGGACGTGAATATTTTGAACGTTTCCATTCTAAACCATCCATGTTGGTGATGATAATAGATTTTTTAGGCAAAAGAAAAAACCAAACAGAGTTGCTTGTATAACCTAACTGAAGGATGATATCAAAATCTCTTTTTCTGGCGTCAATAATACAGTTGTAATCATAAATAAACTGCCCAAAAGTTCCATATTTATACTCAGGATCACGCTGATGAATGATATGAACTCCATGAAAATCCTTTTCTTGAAATGGATGATTGTGAGAATTATAGCAATACACCTCATGCCCTTTCTCAACAAGATATACCGAAAAAAATTCAGCAAACTGTTCAAAACCTCCATAATAATTTGGAATTCCTCTAGTTCCAAGTATTGCTATTTTCATCAATTTTTATTGTGTTTTACAATTTTTTCTCTACATGCAAACATAACAAATAGATTTGAATTTAATTTATTTAAGAAATAGCTTTTTTATATTGTTCTGCCGCTAGTTTCCAATTGAATTTATCTTCCATAGCATCTTTTTTTTGAGCGACTCTGTTGTCTTTTAAACCTATTTCTATTTTATTTTTAATGTCTTCTAAATCGAATGGGTTAAAAAGACAATTTTCGAAAAACTTAAAGTCTGACATCGCAGTTGTATTGGAACAAATGGTTGGAATTTTTGCTGCCAAAGATTCTAATGGTGGAATACCAAAACCCTCGGCTAAAGAAGGATAAATTGACAAATCTGCACCCCGAACAAACAATAATAAATCTTGAAAACTAACTTTGTTAAAGGAAATTATTTTTGCTTTTATTTCTTTTGGTAAAAACTTATAATAGTTGTTATATTCTATATTTTCAATGGCTTTATCTCCTATAAAAACCAATAAATGATTTTTATAATATTCCTTTTCTACAAAAACTTTCAAAAGACGATGGTGGTTTTTTCTTGGTTCCCATCGACTTACGAACAGAAAATAATTTTTTACTTTGAATTTTACTTCAACTTGTGCTTGAATTTGCTTTTTATCATACTCTTCTAAATAAATTGGGTCAACTGCATTGGGTGTGACAACAACTTTTTGAGTTTTAAAATGTTTTTGAATTTGTGTTTTAGAATATTCTGAAACAGACAGTACAATGTCAGCGTTTTTAGCACTTTTTTTGAATAAAAGCTTATTCTTTACTCTGTACAAAAAAGGAAAATAATCAGGAAAATCTAAAAATAAAACATCATGGATAGTTACTATATATTTACATGTTTTTATTGGTGGAATTACATATTGAAAATGAGCAAAATCAATCTTATTTTCTTTGATAATTCTAGGAATATCAATCAATAATCGGTAAAATTTATTTTTGGATTTGTAACTCACATAAGAGAGATTGTCATGTTTTCCAAATATAGTTTCGAGAAATGTTGTGTTGAATGCACCAAAATAGAACTGAATGTCTTTTTCTTTTAAAAGGACTAAATATAGTCCTTTAAGATAAGTGGTTGTTCCTTGAAAATTACCATCAAAAACATGACAATCAACAAATATTTTTGTGTTTTTCATAAAAGCTGTTTTGATTCTGCGCTTTGTACAATCTCATTTTTCATTAGAATTTCTCTATAACAAATCATAAATCCTAATAAGATTGATTTATTATCTAGTTTCAAATACAATCCCATAAAAACCCAATTCGAAACTATAAGAAAAACTGCTGTCCCCACAAGTAATAAATTAATATTCTGAACGGAAATTAAATTGGTTTTTTTATGTATTCCTAACAAAATCATGAAAATAATCAGGAACAATACACCAAAAATACCAGATTTAAGAAAAACAGTTGCAAAGCCATTATGAAGTATTGGTATGTACTGTATAAGTTCTCCATCATTGGTCCAAATTTCCCTCCCAAGATTTACGGTTGATCCCAAGCCTTTTCCAAATAATATTGATTGTGTGCCATCTGCACTAACCTGTTTTATTGTTAAGATGTTTTCATATGACCTATAATTGTCATTAAAATCCTTCCAGTCATCTTTATTAATTTTTGTTTTAAAAGCTTCAATTGGAGCATTTTTTATCTTATATAAAAAAGCCTCTATTCCTTTTCCCGAACGATTAGGATTTAGATGATATATGGCTGTATACCCTAAAATCACAAATAAAATAACTGATGAAATTACTGTAATTGACCTTTTATTAATTACAAAATAGCCTTTTATAGCAATGTAGAGAACGATAAATTGTATAAAATTTGTCCTAGATAAATACAAAAAGCTTGATGCTGAAACAAGAAAAATAAAGAGATATACCGTTCTAGTTGACAAGCAGAGTTGGAATTTTTTATAAAACAATAAAATTATTAAAACATATACTTCATAATCACTGTGATATCCACAATATTCCCTTAGTAAATTAACGGAAATTGTGTGAAATCTTAGAAATGTAATTAGAACGATTAAAAGATGGATTGTTGATAAAAATATGCCCGTGTAAATAACTGTTGAAAAGAACTTACCTTGACATTTCTTGTATAGTTGATATCCTACCAAAATTCCAATTATTGGTTTAAACAAGTATGCAATATCTCTAAAAAAATTATAAGTGCTTTCGGCATTAAAGAAACTGGCAATGAATGATATTACTAAGATGACTAAAAAACAAGCGAGATATTTAATTACATTTAATGAGTATCTATTCGAGATAGTTATTAAAACGGTTGAAAACCAAACAAAAAATGTCAGCTCATAATTATTAATAAAAGGTACTGCTATACAAATAGCATATAGATATTGATAAAATGTAATTTTAGAACTCCCTTCTATCATTTGAATTATTGTAAGTTGTTTTTTAATTCCTTTAACACAACTTCGTCAATTATAAAATGTCTTTTATTTTGACGTTTTGATTGGTATCAATATCAAAAACATTAAGTTCATTTATCATTTGTATTCTTTCGTGATGTCTTAAAAAGATTAATTCACCTTTTCTTCCTTTTGAATCTCTATTAGCAGACTCGTTAAATCCTTCTAAAGCACTATATTTCATGAAAGGTTCAGACAAATCTTTTCTAACAAAGTATGCATTAACCCCTGCACTTGATGTTCCAATGAAATCATATCCTTTTTGTTCGGCTAAATGACAAAATGCTGCTAAAGATGCTCCAAAATAAAGCTCTGAAAAATGTTCTTTACTTCTCACAAAATCTGATTTATATGGAACAGTAACTTTTTTATTTGGCCCAAATACTGAATTATATTCACAAACTACTATTCTTGGATTGATGCAATTAATGCTTTCCCAAACCCAATAATCATTACCATCAATATCAACGCTAAGTAATCCTATATCTTTTTGCGAAGTGTAACATGATATTAATTCATTAATGTTATCTCTTGTAATAAAACTTTGAATTGCTGTTATATCATATTTCCAATAAATAAAATCTTCCTTAATATATTTTATGTTTTTAAAATCTCCATCAATCACTAATCCAGACCAATTATTATTCATCAATAAAAACCTAGTATTTGACTCGTTATAGGTTTCAACTCCAAATTCAATAAATATTTTATTTGGGATTTCTATTTTGTTAATGATATACTGAATTATCCCGTCTTCTCCTCTTTGTGAGAATACTTGAAATTCAACTTCATCTAGAGATTTTATCTTTTGCTTGTTGTTATTTAATTCCGATAGAATTTTTCCGTTCAACAATAATGCCTTTTGAACATCATAGTTTAATTTATTATAAATTTTCTTATAAAGTAATTTTATAATGCCTTTCATGATATGCTTTTAGTTTTAGTAAAATACTTTTTTAATATTGAAAAATAAATTGTTATCAAGAATATCTCAGTTATTATTAACAGAAAAAATACTTGAAGTAATCCAAAAAAAATCATTAAAAATGAAATTCCTGCAATATTAAAAATTGTTGTTGCAATTGTAAGTATAATGTAAATCTTATTTTTATTCAAACTGAAAATTAACTGCTCTAAAGGTAATGTAATTGCTGTAAAAAACGGAATTAATAGTGCAATATGTAGATAAAATTCTAACTGTTTAATAATGCTATTGTCAACTTTAAAAAAAACTAATACGTTATGCGAAAATAAAAATGTCAGGAGAAGTAGTCCGAGCACCAATATAAAATTTAAGCCATTAAACTTTTTCCACAAAAGCAGTCCTTTATTTATGCTTTTATCGACTTCGAAACAAACATAACTATAGGAAAACTTAAAAAACATTTGCAGATAGGTTCTGAAAAGACTCGTTATCTGTTCAATCACTTTGAATTGTCCTGCGGTATATTCACCAGAAAAAAAACCAATAATTAATACTGTGGAATAATTTCTAACAGCAAAGAACAATTGGGAAACACAAAAAGAAAAATCATTTATCAATAATTCTTTTACTTGAATGATTGAAATTTGATTAAACTTAAATTTGTACATTCTTACAATGTAAATTAACCCTATCAAACTAGATATAATTGCTCCAAAACCTAACCAAAAATTAGCGTAAACAAAATCAGATTCTGATTTGATGAAGATGAAAACACCGACAACATAAATAACTTTTGATAAAATGTTGATTATTGTTATCCATTTAAAGTTTTCAACGCCTTGTAAAAACCATGTCGGATTAACAAATTGACCTAAAATTATAAAGAAACTAAATAGTATCGCTGAAATGTTATTGCTAAAAAAAGGAATGAACCAAACCAGCAATAAAACAATTAACAAAACTAAAAACACCAGAAACAGCTTTGCAAAATAAATAGTTTTAAACAGTTCCTCTAGTTTAGTCTTATCATTACGATTGATAGATATCTCTTTAACTCCAATAACATACGAGCTATAATCAACAATTACTATTAGAATATAAGCCAAAGATTGACCCATAGCTATAACTCCAAGCTTTTCTAATCCGCAAACAAAAATTAGATAGGGGGTTATTAATAATGGACTTAATATATTTACGCCCTGACCTAAGCCATAAATTATAAAATTTTTTATTTTTTGACTTTTAAGTTTACTTGTTATTTCCCCTTTTAACATTACCGCCTTGTAACTCTGTATTTTTTTCAAAAATAGATAAAATAACGAGAAGCCACAGAATTAAAATTCTATGGCTTCTCGTTATTTTGTATAGTTTGTTATTTCAATTTAGGCAACTCTGCCGCCATCACTTTTTCATTTGGATATAGAGAAATTGCCTCTTTTTTTCCATCTTTTACAATAGGTTTGATGATACCCATTGTAGCATCATAGGAACATTTTGAAGCATCTGCTCTAAAGAATACTCCTGTTTCAAAACCTTTAATCTCTCTGCTTTTTCCGTTGTATTCAAATTTTACAGTCTTTAACAAAATTTCATCTTGATTTTTACCAAGATCCATTCTTAACTGCGTTGGAAATGCATTTTCCGGCAAAGTGAATTCAATTGTTTGGTCACTATCCGATCCTTTAACTTCTTTCCAAATTCCATCTTTAAAATCAAGTGATCCGTCTTCGGTATAAAGTAGGCAAAAATCATCATTATTTTTAGCAACAAAATTAAGAGTTACTTTAAAAGCGTTAGCCGCAACATTAGTTTCTTGACCCCGAGCTTCATTTTCTGTGCTTTTTGCTTCGTCTTTACAACTTACTACGATTACAGCTAAAATCAGTACTATAAATAAATTTTTTAATTTCATTCTGTGTTAATTAATGTATTACGATTTTTTTGTGTAAAATAAATAATTATCCTTGTAATTAACAAATTTAAATTATTTTTGTCACATTATACATCTCAATATCCATGACACATTCAATAAAGATTAAAGACGAAAATATTTATAAATTATTTCTGTTTTCTTTTTTATTAGCCATATTAACCTATGGTTTTGCTCTCACAAATTTTACCATAAGCATTGATAATGAAATTCCGATTTACGCGGATTATGGATTAGATTTGGGTCGATGGGGGCAAAATTTAATACGATACCATCTCTTTAAAGGGCATTTACAATATTTTTCGCTTATATTAAGCCTTTTTTTATTTAGTATTGCTGCTGTTCGAATTGCTAAGCTATTTAGGTTTCAGAATTTTTTTGCCTATTGTTTTTGTGCCCTATTTATAACTTTTCCTCAAATTTCCTATCAAGTTGTCTTTGGAATGATGGCAGATGTTGCCGCTTTAGGTGTTCTATTATCTGTTTTATGTGTGGAATTATTCACAAAAGCAGTTGAGATGAAGTCTACGGTTAAAAAGATATCACTTTTTATACTAATCGCTCTGATATTAATGTTTACACTTTCCATATACCAAGCATTCATATTAGTGCCACCAGCAATATACATTATTTACTTTTTTCAGAGCACTTATGAAGATTCGTTCGAATTGAAGGTAGAAATAAAAAAGAGCTTTTTCTTTGGGTGCCTGACATTGGTTTCATTAGTATTATATTATCTTTCTGTAAAAATAATTTGTCCAGAAACTGAGAACAGCAGTTATCTTACTTCATTCGTTGGAGGCGGCGTAAATGGGAAAAATCAGTTTTTAGAGTTTTGTTCCATCTGGTTTAAAAATCTAGTTGGCGGTTTTTATTATGGGGAAAGAACATTCGTAGTCGTATTACTAGTAAGTATATTCTTGTTTATTCGTTTTTTTATAGAAAAAAAACTTGTTCTCATTCGTTCTTTATCTCTTTTTGCTATTTTACTCATGCCTTTCCTTATGTCGACCATTATTACAAATGGTTATCATCCTCCACGTTTGTATTTAACCTCTAATCTTGTTTTTGCATTTTTAATAGTCTTTGTACTATATCATTCTAAAATACACTCTTTTGATATTTCAAAAATTGCTATAGTATTAATAACTATCACAAACATTTACTTTGTAACAAAGCTTTTCTATACCGTCAATAAAATTTACAAAAATGATAAGAGAACTGCCGAAAAAATTGACAATATAATTCAAACTAAGTATCCAAATTTTTCGTCGACAGAAAAACTGGTTTATTTCTATGGTTATTTCCCGTATGAGTATCATCAAAAATTCAGATTACAAGATGCTGAAGTTTTTGGTGGTTCAGTATTTAATTGGGATAATGGAAATAACTACAGAATAATTAATTTTTTTAGGGAAGCAGATATAGCAGACTATAAAATGATAGATAGTAAAGAAAAATTTGATGTAATAAGAGACTCTATGTCTAAAATGCCAACATGGCCTGATTATGAGTCTATTAGAATGTTTAAAAATATTGTTGTCGTTAAATTAGGAAATGAGAAAGGTATTCCTGTTCCTGGTGAATAGACAAATCGAGTAACTATTTTCACAATTCGACTTTTAAAAGCACTTCTATTATTTTATCTACATTCTGTTCATAAAAAAATGGCAACCTTACTAATGTATCGGTAAATCTATCCGTTTCAGGTAAAATCCTTCCATCATGTTTGTCTAGATAAAAGGGACTTTTATGCAAACTTATGTAATGAAAAACCGCCATTATACCATTTGCTTTTAAACTTTCTATAAGTTGGGTTCTTTGTTCTAAATTTTTACAAACCAAATAAAACATGTGTGCATTATTGGTTGCATAAGATGGCAATTCTGGTAAACTAATTTCGTTTTCATTTGCCCAATCATTTAATTTGGAATAATAATCATTCCATATTTCCTTTCTTTTGGACTGAATTTTTTCAAGGTTTTCGAGTTGTGCCCAAAGAAAAGCGGCAATAATTTCTGATGGTAGAAATGAACTTCCAATATCAACCCAACCATATTTATCAACTTCTCCTCTAAAAAATGAAGAACGATTGGTTCCTTTTTCCCAAATAATTTCGGCTCTATTGATAAACTGTTCATCGTTTATAGCTAATAATCCGCCTTCACCAGCAATAATATTTTTGGTTTCATGAAAAGAAAAAGCGGCTAAATGTCCTATTGAACCTAATGCCTTTTTCTTTCCATCTTTTCCTGTAAAATAACTATCAATAGCTTGAGCCGCATCTTCTATAACAAATAGATTGTGTTTTTTTGCTAAATCAATAATCGTGTCCATATCGCATGAAACTCCAGCATAATGAACAGGAACAATCGCTTTTGTTTTAGAAGTGATTAATGCTTCTATTTTTGATGCATCAATGTTTGGATGATTTGGCATACTATCGGCAAAGACAATTTTTGCGCCACGAAGCACAAATGCGTTTGCAGTAGAAACAAAAGTATAAGAAGGCATAATTACCTCATCGCCTTCTTGAATGTTGATTAAAATTGCTGCCATTTCTAGCGCATCAGTACAAGAAGTGGTTAGAAGTGCTTTTTTGATATTATAATTTGTTTCAAAAAAATCTTGACATTTTTTGGTAAAAATTCCGTTACCAGAAATTTTTCCAGACTTAACAGCTTCTTCAATATACTGTGTTTCTTTACCTGTTAAATAAGGTTTATTAAATGGTATCATATTTTCCAATAATGTTTTATAAAGGTATTTTCAAAAATAGAATATCCTTGCTTACTATAAAAATTACACGCTTGTTTATTTTCAAATTGCGTTGGTATCGTTAGGCTCGTTATTCCTTTTTGATATAAAATAGTTTCTAAATGTTTCAATAAAATTCCGCCAATTCCTTTTCCTTGATGTTTATTGGAAACTGCAATTAATCCTACTGTTGCGTTATCATCAGTGGTTTTGTAGGTTAATAAACCAGCAATTTCTTGATTGTTTTTATACAAAAAAACATCGTCTGCAAAAGTTTTTGATATGGAATTATCTATCCAAAGACGATATAATTCTTTGAATTTTTCTGTGCCTAAGTTTTTATCGAGTAAAAATCGACTATGCTTTCCGCTTTCAAAAGCTAATTGATATAACTCTTGAATGTTATATTCTATTTCTGAATGTGAATAAACGTTTTCATTAGTCTGAAAAATTTCGCTCAGTTTTTTGTGAAATTTTACTTTTTGTTCAGAAAATGAATTTGTAAAACCATCTATTTGTAAATCAAAATCTTCATCTGAAACAATATAGAGTAAATCAAAATCAGCAAAATTTGAACAATCTTTACAATCAGTAAAATTTACTTCACCAATTTTTAGATTAAAAAAATCTGAATCCCATTTCTTTACTACTATCATACAATTTCGTCAATTATAAAAACAGGACGGTTTTTTGTTTGGTCAAAAATCTTTCCAACATAAATTCCGGCAACGCCAATGGTTGTTATTATTATTCCAGATAAAAACCAAATGGATACAATTAAAGATGTAAAGCCCAAAACTGCAATTTCATTATGTAACGCTTGATATATATAATAAATGCCGACGCAAAATGATAATAACGATATTATCATTCCAAATTTCACAAACAGTTTTAATGGCTTGTTAGAAAAAGAAATAATGGTATTGAATGCTAAACTTACCAATTTAGAAAAACTATAGCTTGATTTTCCTTCTTCACGAAAAGCATGTTCAACAATAACTGACGTTGATTTAAACCCAACAAAGTTGACAAATAATGGAAAAAACTTAATATAATCAGAAATTTCTAAAATAGAATTAACTACTTTTCTATGATAAATTCCAAAATTGGCTATTTCATTATCATACTTTGTTTCGGTAAAAAAACTATACACTTTTGAGAAAATTTTTGATGATAATTTTTTCAAAAAAGTATCCGATCGTTGTACTCTTCTGGCCAGAACAATTTCAAAACCTTCTTGAGCTTTTTGATACAATTTTATAATTTCCTTAGGTTGATCCTGCAAATCACAGTCCATAACAACAATCCATTCGCCCGAAGCATTAGCCAAACCAGCCATAATTGCTGGATGTTGACCAAAGTTTTTACTCAATCGAATGGATTTAACAGTATCAAATCGTGCTGAAAGTGATTTCATTACTCGCCAAGAATCATCAGGACTTCTATCATCTACCAAGACAATCTCATAAGACAAATCCATCTGTTGCATTGTCTTTTGAATTTCGGATACCAAATTCTCAACAATTCTTTCGGCTCTATAAACCGGACTTACGATTGATATTTTAGGACTATTATTCACTTTGATTTCTTAAACTTTCTTCCCAATTATTAATTTCTATCCCAAAAACGGTTTTTATTTTACTTTTATCCAAAACACTAAAACTCGGTCGTTTTGCTGGTGTAGGAAAACTTGTCGTTGGTATTGGAAGTAAATTTATACTTATATTATTGATTTCAAAGATTTTTTTGGCAAAATCATACCATGAACATTGTCCTTCGTTGCTGAAATTGTAAATTCCGAAGTTATCAGTTGTTGGTTGTCGGTTGTCGGTTAGTATAATTTTTACCAAAACTTCCGCCAAATCAACAGCATTTGTTGGTGTACCAATTTGGTCGTTTACCACTGAAATCGTATCCCTTTCTGATGCTAATCGCAACATGGTTTTCATAAAATTATTCCCAAATTGTGAATAAACCCAAGATGTTCTAATAATATAATGCTTGTCCCAAAATTCTTGAATCGCTTTTTCACCATCCAATTTTGTTTGTCCATAAACTCCTGTTGGATTGGGTATATCGATTTCTGTATATGGCATCTCGACTGCGCTCGATGTGACATCTCGATTGCCATCAAATACAAAATCAGTAGAAATATGAAGTAAAATAGTATCGAACTTTTTTGAAACCTCAGCCAAATTTTTTGCTCCATTTACATTGATAGCAAATGCTTTTTCAGGTTCGCTTTCGGCTTTGTCAACTGCAGTATATGCTGCTCCGTTAATGCAAAAATTGGGTTTATATTGATCAAAAACTTGATTACAGTTTTCGAGATTAGTGATGTCTAACTTTTTTGAGTCACAAAAAACAAAGTCTATTTGCGGATAATTTGGCGCAATAAACTGCAAACTTTGACCTAATTGTCCCGAACTTCCTGTAACTAAAACTACCATGCTTTCTTGGCGTTTTCTAATGTTGGTTGTACTTTATCTTTCTCGGAAATAATCAAATCTTCCAACGAAAATTGCCAATTGATATTTATCGTTTCATCATTGTAGATAATTCCGCCTTCGCTTTCTTTGTTATAAAAATTATCACATTTATAAAAAAATGTAGCTGTTTCGCTCAAGACCAAAAATCCGTGAGCAAAACCTCTTGGAACAAAAAATTGTTTTTGATTTTCTTCTGATAAAAGTACTGATTCATATTGACCAAATGTTGGCGAATCTGGACGAATGTCAACAGCTACATCCAAAACTTCGCCTTGTAACACACGAACTAACTTAGCTTGTGCATGTTCGCCTGTTTGATAATGCAATCCGCGTAAAACGCCTTTGGAAGAAAACGATTGATTGTCTTGAACAAAATGCACCGCTTGTCCTATTCCATTTTGAAATGTTTTTTCATTGAAACTTTCCATGAAATAACCTCGTTCATCAAGAATAATTTTTGGCTCTATAATGTAACAACCTTGTAGCTTTGTTGGTATGAAATTCATAGTTATTCAATGTCAAATTCAAAAATCAAATTCAATTTCAAAAACTTGAAACCTGAAACTTGAAACTTGAAACAAAAATTTATATCAAACTTAATAAGTGATTTCCATAACCACTTTTTAATAACGGTTGTGCTAATTTTTTTAATTGTTCAGCATCTATAAAACCCATTTTGAAAGCGGCTTCTTCAATAGCACCAATTTTCAATCCTTGTCGTTCTTCAATTACTTGAACAAACTGACTAGCTTGCATCAGCGATTGGAATGTTCCTGTATCCAACCAAGCTGTTCCTCTATCGAGTATGGAAACTTTAAGTTTTCCTCGTTTCAGATACTCTTTGTTTACATCAGTTATCTCTAATTCTCCACGATGACTTGGTTGTATATTTGCGGCAATTTCTACGACAGTATTGTCATAAAAGTAAATTCCTGGAACAGCATAATTCGATTTAGGGTTTTGAGGTTTTTCTTCAATAGAAAGTACATTCCCTTCTTTATCAAAATCAACAACACCATATCGTTCTGGGTCATGAACATGGTAAGCATAAATTATTCCACCTTCTGGGTTATTGTTGGCTTGAAGCAGTTCGGCCAAACCTGTTCCATAAAAAATATTATCACCAAGAATTAAAGCCGCTTTGTCCTCACCAATGAAGTCTTTGCCAATGATAAAGGCTTCTGCTAATCCGTTTGGATTTTCTTGAACGGCATATTCAAATCGACAACCTAAACCAGAACCATCGCCAAGCAATTGTCTAAAAAGTGGCAAATCATGTGGTGTAGAAATGATTAGTATTTCATTTATTCCAGCCCACATCAAGGTTGACAATGGATAATAGATCATTGGTTTATCATAAATAGGCATCAATTGCTTACTCACCGCCAATGTTAGTGGATGTAACCTAGTTCCTGAACCACCAGCTAAAATAATTCCCTTCATTTTTAACTATTTACTTTTGAAAGTTGTTTTTGATACACTTTTCTAAAAACTTTTAATAAAATTAGTATTAGAATAAAAAATAATGGAATTATAAATTTCATTTTCCCATTTACACCTGTACTATTTTTACTATTTATAGTAACGCTATTATCTTTTATGATTTTATCCAAATTAACCAATTCAAGTCTGTGTGAACCTTGTTCATAAACTAATTGATCTTTTGTTTTGATAACATCATTTAGCTGCGAATTTTCATTGTAATAAACCAATTTATCGCTTTTTTGTGAGCTATTAATCGATTTTGATAGACTGTTCAAAAAACCATCAATTTGTTTGATAATTGTATCGTTTTCAATCATTTTAACCTTTACATTATTGACGTATTCTTTTTGAATTTTTGCATAATAATCAGACTGATTAAGATAATTCAAAATTGGGTTAATCGTTTTGTCTAATGATGTTTCTTCTGAGGTGAAAAAGGTTATCAAATGATAAGGATAGTTTTTACTGGTTACATTTTCCTCAATAATTTTCTTGATATCACCATCTTCTGCCATTAGCTTAATCATTTCAAAATTATTGTCTTTGTCTTTGATAAACTTATACACATCAGTTATGGGCTTAATTTCTATCAAACCTAGTTTCTTAGGGTTCTTAATTCCAACAACATTTTTTAGAAAAATTGTATCTCCTTCTTTGACTTTGGAATTGATTAATTCAATTTTAGAATACAAATAATCTACCGAGTCAAAATTTGGAATAACCACTATTTGGTTTTCATAGTTTTTATTGGTTTTATCTAGAAAATATCCCAATCCAGCTCCAAGAACTAATAATATTCCAACCAAAACAATATTTCTTTTTAAAAAGAATATTATTCTAAAAATGTTGAAAATTATTCCATCAAAAAAACCACCTATTTTTCTTGAAATCTGTGATAAATCAATTTCTTGACTATCATTATTTTGAGGCGAATTATTCATTTTATTTGATATTAAATATTTGTTCTAAAATTTTTATTGTAATAAGGTAAGTCGGTTTTACACCAGTAGTTCCAAGTCCTCCAGAAGCAAGTGTGCTTCCTGTTTCTAGTGGGTTATCTGAAGCGTAATAGGCATATCTAACTTTTACATCTTGTGGAATGCTTTTTCTAATTTTGGATGCTGACTGAATTGCTTTTTGATAATAAGCACCTTCCATTTCTAGACCTATAACTTCCCAAGTTGATTCGTGGAAAAATTTCAATAAATCCTTATTCTGAAGTGATGTTCCTAGTACGGTAATCATTGGACCAGCATAAACTGGTATTCCGTTTCCATCAAACATTTCTTTGGTCAATTCATTATCGAAAGGATAATTATCGGCTGTTCCTTCATTGATGTGAGCTGATGGTATCATAATGTCACCTTTTCCACCTTCTAGAATTCCTGCCTTACCCATGATTGAAACTGACTCAACATCTAGGAAGCTTTTTTCTTTTCCGCTTTTATATGGTTTTAAAAGCTCATCGATTGTTTCGAAAGCTTGCTCACCAAAAGCATAATCCATTACTATAATTACTGGTGCTTTTTTATCTATTTTGGCTTTTGGAAAAGCAGTTTTTTTCCAGTCGAATTTAGCAGTGTCAAAAATTTGAACATCTATGTTTGTTCCCGACTCATCTGGCATAGAAATCATTCCGTTTTGAAGGGCAAATTCTTCTACTTTTTGACGCAATTCCTTATTTGCAGATGCGCTCAAGTCTTCATAAATCTGATATTCAGCTTTTCCTTTATATTTTGATGCCAAAACAGCAGGTGCAAATATGGAGTTCATTACACTATGCATATTGGCACTAATAATGTGAATTGGTCTTTCGAGAAGGTTATTGTCTTTCAATACTTTCTTGATGTTGTTTGCCCAAATTTCACCATGAATATGATGCCCTAGCCTTTCTCTTAGTATAGGACTAAAAGTAATTGTGCGTTTATTATTATCTACCACTTCTTCGATGGCAAGTTTCCCTAACCAATAAATTACATGTAGGAATCTATCTGGTTTTTCTGTGGTTGCAAAGCTGTCATAGATATCTAAAACTTCCGAAAAACTTCTTCCCAAAACATTTGAAGCATGAGAGATAGCAATTTCTTTATCTTTTTGTGATAACTTTTTGTTCTGTAAAACTGCTTGTTCTAGTTTTTGCCAATCACGAGTAACTTCAACCTCAATTTCATCAAGTAAAACTCTATTTTTAATCTTGTGAGACTCTATGAAAATAAAAGTCAAATGTGTTAAAATATCGTAAATGTCTGAACGACCTCGAGTGATTTCAACATTCATTTGCTCTTCGTCAATTCGGTAACAATTGCGTTTTCTTTTTGGAGGAACAATGGCTTGAAAATGTGATTTTGAATACCCTTCATCCGAAGTTAAATTGATGTAACGACATTCTTCAATGCCTACTGGAAGTCTTTCTATTACATAAAGCAAACCGTTTAGTTCTACTTTTTCTTCTGCAATACTTCCATAAATTTCTGGTCTTAGAAGCAATAATGCTTCTCTTAATGTTTCCCCCGAAACACCCATTGGTTTATAAAAACCTCTGTTGAATAAATGTCTCATGGTAATGTACAGTCGTTCGATAGCTGCCGAAGACTCTTGCGCTCGTGAGCGCGAAATGTTTTTAATTTCTTTCATTAAAGTATTTTTTCTAACCTGCAAATATACGGTTTTTGTGGTTAGTTAGATAATATTAAATTTATAGCTGGCGTCATAAGCTCGTTGTCCCAAGGTTTATTATTTTTTGAATCTACTCTCTTTCTCCTTGACCATTTTCCACCTGAGTAGCTAAAAGAGTTGTCTTCATCAAAATAATTTAGAATAAAAGAAGGCGCATAACTAGTCACTTTAATTGTATTGTTCGATTTGAAGTCTTTATACTCAAAATCAAATTTGTTTTCGTCAATAATCAACCATTCAAGACCAATGACTATTCCTTTTTCTGGAAACCTAATGTTGTGTTTTTCTACATCAATCTTATTCTTTCGCATTCCTTTTTTGACAGAAATTATCAAATCTTCTTGTAGCATATCCTCTGTTGGAATAGTATCATTGAATTCAAATATTCTGATCTTTATTTTTGCATTATTTATTTCGCTATCGGAGTAAAAAATAATTTTTTTTACAAAAGGTGTATCATCATACTCTTGTTTAAAAGGAAAGAGTTTTGCATAAATCCAGGGTTTATCTCCTGATAATTGCTTGTGATGTATTTTTTCTGAATTGCCTATTTCAATTTCTTTGGTTTCCTTTCGTGATTGTAGAACAACTTCTTTAAGTTGAATTTCTTTTTGTTTTAAAACTACTTTATTCCCTTCGCTAAGAGAAACCGTTTTGTTTTCATAACCCAATGCCGAAAAAACAAGTTTTTTGTCTTCATTAGCATTGATTGTAAAAGTCCCATCTTCTTTTGAAGTTGTTCCTATATTTTCGTTTTCTACCCAAATATTCACATAAGGAATCGGATTGTTGTTTTCATCAACAACATTTCCTTTGATTTGTGCGGAAAGAGGTAAAGTGATTAAAAGAAAAAAAATGAATTTCATTAGTTTGTTAAGATTATTTTCATTGAAGGCATTAAGTATTTATCGTGGTATTTCCTCATTAATAAGTTTTCATAGCTTTTTGGTTTGTCTAATATTTGTTTACTAGCCTTTATCCATTTACCATTCATCGATGATTGCCACACGATATCTTTTTCTTCTGGCACATAACATAACTCAGGCTCAATAGACATTGATTTTTGAGTTACTTTATTTCCTCTATTGTCTTTATACGTAAATTCATCAAAATACTTATTTGATTCTATCAATAACTTTTCAAAAGACACAAAAAATCCTTCTTTTGGAATTTTAAAATGGAAGTCTCTTAAGTCTATCAGATTTTTGTTTTTGCCTTTTTTTACAGTAATAATTATTTCTTCATCAAGTAAACTTTTATCTGGCGAGTTATTCGAATTGTTACTCAAAATCCTAATTCTTATTTTTGCATTATCCACTTTTGATTTAGTCATAAACTTGATTTTTTTTAGAAATGGATGTGCTAACATTTCTTTATCTGGTCTGAAAAAAACTGCTGAATTAATGTTTCCAACCCCAAATCTAAAACCATTTGTTTCATAATTTCCTATCTCTATTTCCTCAGCCAATTTAGGTTGTTGAATTACAATTTCATTTAATTGAAAAAACTTTGGTTTCAGCAAAATAGTTTTAGTTTTTGAAATAATTTCCTTTTCCTCATAACCCAATGCCGAAAAAACAAGTTTTTTTTCTTCATTAGCATTGATTGTAAAAGTTCCATCTTCCTCTGAAGTTGTTCCTATATTTTCGTTTTCTACCCAAATATTTACATAAGGAATAGGTTCTCCTGAAATTGAATCTTTTACAATTCCTTTGATTTGAGAAAAAGTAAATTGTGAAATTATAAGTAAAATAAAAATCAATCTTTTATCTATCATCTTTATTCTATTTTGTAAAAAAGTCTGCAATTTTTCTATCATTACTCAATCGAGGTAATTTATTTTGTCCTCCGAGTTTGCCAATAGATCTCATGTAATCTTGAAAACCATTTTTACTAACTTTTGTTATAATTAAGGTTCGCAAAACGTTTCCAACAATCAAATCGTCGTAATATACATTTTGCTTGCGCATCGCATTATCAATTTTTAAGGCAAATTCTTCAAGATTTTCTGGTTCGTTTTCAAATTCGATAAACCATTCATGATAAGGTAAACCACTTTGCGGATTGATTTGTGGCGCAACAGTAAATTCGTTGACGCTAATGGTTGTGTTTTCCATCGCTTCTTTGAGCGCAGATTCTACCTCTTTGCCAATGACATGTTCGCCAAAAGCAGAAATATAATGCTTTATTCTACCCGAAACAATAACTCTGTAAGGCTTTAAACTCGTGAATTGAACTGTATCTCCAATATTGTAAGCCCAAAGTCCAGCGTTGGTAGAAAGCAGTAAAACATAGTTTATACCCAACTCAACTTCACCAATGGTATAACGTCTAGGATTTTCGGTAAAAAATTCGTCAGATTTTATAAACTCGTAGAAAATACCTGAGTTTAAAAGCAGTAACATTCCTTTTTCTTTTTGCGAATCTTGGTAGGCAAAAAATCCTTCGGAAGCTGGAAATAATTCAATAGAATCAACTTTTCTTCCTATTAGCTTTTCAAATTTTGCTCTGTATGGTTCATAATTCACACCACCATAAATAAACAAATTGAAGTTTTTGAAAATTTCGCCAACAGGTTTTCCTCCTTTTTCTTGAAGCTTTTCAAAATACATTTGTACCCAAGAAGGAATCCCTGAAATGACACTCATGTTTTCATTTATGGTTTCCTCAACAATGGCATCAACCTTGGTTTCCCAATCCTCAATACAATTGGTTTCCCAACTTGGCATTCGGTTTTTCTGTAAATATTTTGGAACAAAATGGGCTACAATTCCAGAAAGGCGACCAAGTTTTATTCCGTTTTTTTCTTCAAGAATTGGACTTCCTTGCAGGAAAATCATTTTACCGTCAACAAAATCAGCTTTTCCGGTTTCGTGTATATAACTCAAAATGGCATTTCGAGCAGCTTCGATATGATATGGCATTGACTCTTTGGTCAACGGAATATATTTTGCTCCAGATGTTGTGCCCGAAGTTTTAGCAAAATAAATTGGTTTGCCTTGCCACAGTATGCTCTCCTCGCCTTTTACAACTCTGTCAATATATGGTCGAAGTTCTTCATAATCACGAATGGGAACTTGATGGGCAAAATCCTGAAATGTTTTTATTTTTTCAAAATGATGATCTTTACCAAAAACGGTGTCTTTTGCTTGATTGATTAAATCCTGAAAAACTTTTTGTTGCGTTTCGACTGGATTATTTGCCCAAGCTTGTGTTTTGTTGTGCACAACTTTTGCGAATATTTTGGCTGCAAAGGATTTTATCGACATAATTTTAACTATTTGTAAAATTCTTTTTGATAGCTTTTTCTGTTGAAACAAATACAAACATAGTTGCCAAGATAATTAAGCCTAAACCAATTATCAACTGAAATTTTTCATCAAGTTGGAAGAAAAAATTGGTTAGTGATAACAATATCAACACAACTGAAGATTTCATCATTGCGAAACTAGAAAACCGTTGCGAAAAATTCCAAATTTCTTGGTTTTTCATAGAAGAATTTGTTCTGTAACCATAGAGATAATTAATCTTCTTTGGCGGAAATTTTAGCGAAATAAATGAAGCTATAAAGAAAATAACTCCAACCAAAAATGATAGAAAAAAAGTGTTTTCAAGAATAAATACAATCGTTTTTTCCATACTATTCAAATTCAATAAAAGTAGTTGGATTGATTGGGTAACCATCTTTCCAGAGTTCAAAATGCAAATGAATACCTGTTGACTCGTGTCCTGTAGAACCAGCAAGTGCAATTGCTTCACCAGTTTTCACAACATCACCTTGCTCTACATTGAGAGATGCTGCATGTTTGTAAACAGAAATAAAACCATTGTTATGTCTAACAATCGCCACGTATCCTGTAGATGGAGTCCAATCGGCAAAAATTACTGTTCCACCAAGAACCGATTTGATTGCGGTGTTTTTTGGTACCGCAACATCAACTGCATAATGCTTCTTTTTTGGATTGTATTGCTCAGTTATTGAACCTTTTAGTGGAGAAAACAAAACGATTTTTACTTTGGGTTTTGCTTTTTCAAAAAGATTGTATTTATCTTCTTGTTTTACGCTTTCACGCAGTTTTAGTTCTTCCTCTGTAGGATTGAGTTTTTCAGAATCAATAGTGATTAAATTATCGGTAGAAGAAAGAATTGAGTCTTTGTTGAATTTGGCATATTCTAAATCGCCTGTCAATATTTTTTTTACCGATTGAATATATATTTCATTTTTCTTCAAAGCTTTTTGCAACGAGTCGGATTTCAAAGCAAGTTCCGTTGCATTTTTCTTTAATTCGGTAGATGCATATCCTGGAATATATTCTCGTAGAGGTGTAAAAGCTATAATAAAGGTAGTTACAAAAATGATGATAATAGCACCCAAAGTTGCTACTACAAAAACATTCATGAGTGTTAATCTTAAAGAAAAAATTTCTTCAAAAGTCTCTTCATTCAAAATAACCAATCGGTTTTTTGTAAATAATTTTTTCTTTATTTTTTTTCTTTTAAGCTTCTTTTCAGACATAAATTGACTTTTGTCATTACAAATATAGCGTTTTAAAAACGCTAATCGGGAATAGTAATAACGAAGATTATTGTTAATTATTTCATGTTAATTATCAATAGAAACTTTTTCTTTATAACTTTGCCCAAGTTAATAGAGTAAAAATCTAGCGAAAGCTATAAAAGAATATATCATGGGAAGATTAGGCGCAACCGAATGGTTGGTTATACTAGTAGTTGTTTTATTATTATTTGGAGGGAAAAAAATTCCTGAATTGATGAAAGGACTTGGAACTGGTGTAAAAGAATTTAAAGATGCCGCTAAAGGCGAAGAAAAATCACCTTCAAACTCAAAAGAAGAGGAAAAAAAATAGTTTTTTAAAACACAAAAAATAAAATCCCAAACCCTGAAAACTATCAGCGTTTGGGATTTTTTGTTGCCTTATTTTATAATTCGCTTATTATATATTTTAAAAAATATTTACATTTTTTAAGTTTTTAAACATATTTTTTTAATTTTGTTAAAAGTAATTTTAACTTTATTAAATGAAACTACCAGTAATTTGTCCAAGTTGTGAAAATTCTCTTCGGGTAAGTCAGATGAAATGTGATCGCTGCGAAACCGAAGTCAATGGAAATTATGACTTACCACTCTATCTAAAATTGAGCCGTGAAGAGCAAGATTTTATCCTTGAATTTTTTCTTTCGAGTGGTAGCATCAAAGAAATGGCTAAACAAGCAGGAAATTCATATCCTACCATGCGGAACAAAATGGATGACCTGATTGAAAAAATTAACGAACTTAAAAAGTCTAAATAGTATGAATTGGCAACTCCTTTTGAATCCTTTTGATAAATTTTCAGAAAAAAATATTTTCATTTTTGGGATAATTGCTTCTATTATTGGAAGTTACATTACCTTTCTTTCTGGAGCAACTTTTGATGGACTAATAGAAGTTCATCTGAACCCACAAACTACATTTTTCATTGCGCTAAAAGAAAATTCATTGCATATCGTGTTGATTACTGTTTTGCTTTTCTTATTGGGTAAAATAATTAATAAACGAACACGATTTATAGATGTTTTGAACGCTGCATTACTTTTTAGAGTTCCTTTTTATTTCATGTCGCTATTATTGATTTTCCCTTTTTTACAATCCCTAGATAATGAAATCAAAAAAAATCCAGAAGCCATAGGAAAGTTGTCATTAAATCCTTTTGACTTAGCAATGATTTTACTAATAACCTGTGTTTTAATTTCGTTATTGGTTTATTCTATTGTGCTTCTTTATAAAGGTTTTAAAACGGCTACCAATGTCAAAAAACCGCTGCATTATGTCTTTTTTGGAGTAATTATTCTTTTTGCCGAAATACTTTCTAGAATCATTTTACCACTAATCTAAACCATTATTTATGAAAAATTCTTTTTTACTTTTCTGTTTTCTTTTACTTCTTTCGCCTGTATTTGGACAAGAAATCGTTGGTTCATGGGCTGGAGAACTTGACATTCAAGGAACAAAGCTTCCTGTAATATTTAATGTAAAACCTAGCGAAACAGGTTTTATTACCACTATGGATAGTCCAGCACAAGGCGCAAAAGATATTCCTGTTGGTAAAACAACATTTGAAAACAATGAACTCATTTTGGATGCTTCCAACATGGGAATTCAATACAAAGGAACTCTAAAAGGCGATAAACTTGAAGGAAAATTTAGCCAAGGCGATATGAGTTTGCCATTAGTACTATCAAGAGCAAAAGGTGGCGAAAAAAAAATGAATCGTCCGCAAACGCCAAAACCACCTTTTGATTACAACATTGAAGATGTTTCATTTAAAAATCCAATTGATGCCAACGCTTTGGCTGGAACATTGACAACACCAAAAAATAAAAAAGATTTTCCTATTGTGGTTATGATTACTGGTTCTGGTCTTCAAAATAGAGATGAAGAAGTTTTTGGACATAAAATATTTTGGGTTATTGCCGATGATTTTGCCAAAAAAGGAATTGGTGTTTTGCGTCTTGACGATAGAGGAATTGGTGGTTCTGAAGCGGGAAATTTTATACCAACTTCTCAAAACTTTGCTACCGATATCAACACAGCAGTCAATTTTTTAGCTGCTAGAGGATATAAAAATATTGGACTTGCAGGACACAGCGAAGGCGGAATGATTGCGCCAATGGTAGCTTCGCAAAACGATAAAGTAAAATTTGTAATTTCATTGGCTGGACCAGGAATTCCTATTGATCAATTATTGCAACTGCAATCAAAAGCTTTGGCAAAACTAGAAGGCGCAACTGATGAAGAGATAAAACGAAACGAAGTCATGAATACTAAAATTTATGATTTTATTAGAAACGCTAAAACAAATGATTTGAAAACACCTTTGAAAATGCTGATGAAAGAAGAGTTTAATAAACTCCCAAAAGAGCAGTTGCCTGCCGAAAAAGACTTGGAAAATATGATTGACAATGAGGCAAAAAAAATGGCAAATCCTTGGTTTGTTTATTTCCTAAAGTTCAATCCTGATGAGTATTGGAGCAAAGTAAAAGTTCCTGTTTTGGCTTTGAACGGAAGTTTAGACTCTCAGGTAAGTGCAAAAGAAAACCTAGCTGGAATAAAAGCATCCTTAGAAAAAGCAAAAAACAAATCGTTTGAAATTGTTGAATGTCCTAACATGAACCATCCTTTTCAAGAGGCAAAAACAGGCGCAGTTAGTGAATATGCCGAAATAGAACAATCTATTTCACCGATCGTGTTAGACAAAATGAGTTCTTGGATACTGAAACTAAAGTAAAACCTTTTTTTAAAAGTTATAAATCCCAAATTCCAACAACATGATTGGAATTTGGAATTTTTTTATTAAAGTATCATCGTCAGCTGAATTCTTTTTCTAGCTTCGTCAACCTCAACTACTTTTACTTGAACGTGTTGGTGTATTTTGACCACTTCGTTTACATCACTTACAAAACCTGCTTTGAGTTGGGAAATGTGAACTAAACCGCTTTCTTTTATTCCTATATCTACAAAACAACCAAAAGCAGTAATATTGTTCACAATTCCTGGTAAAATCATGCCTGTTCTCAAGTCGTTGATGGTTCTAACATTTGGGTCAAATTCAAAAACTTTTGCTGCTTTTCGTGGGTCAAGTCCAGGTTTTTCAAGTTCTTTTAAAATATCTTTTATTCCCAGAATTCCAACGGTTTCATTGGTATAATTTTCTGGTTTGATTTGGCTGATTTTTTCTTTGTTACCAATAAGTTCGGTTAGAGAAATTTTTAAATCTTTTGCCATTTTTTCCACAATTCCATACGCTTCTGGATGCACTGCTGAATTGTCTAACGGGTTATTTCCGTCTTTAATTCTAATGAATGCTGCCGCTTGTTGAAATGCTTTTTCGCCCAAACGTGGCACTTTTTTAAGTTGCTTTCTATCTTCAAAAGCACCATTTTCACTACGAAAAGCAACAATATTTTCTGCCATCTTCTCTCCTATTCCACTCACATAACTCAACAACGATTTACTGGCTGTGTTGATATTTATCCCAACAGAATTTACGCATCGAATTACTGTGTTATCTAATTCTTCTTTCAGTTTGGTTTGGTCCACATCGTGCTGGTATTGTCCAACACCAATAGATTTTGGATCAATTTTTACCAATTCTGCCAATGGATCACTCAACCTTCTACCGATGGAAACCGCACCACGAACGGTTACATCATAATTAGGAAATTCGTCGCGTGCAATTTTACTTGCAGAATAAACCGAAGCACCAGCTTCTGAAACTACAAAAACTTGAACCGACTTATCAAAAGCTATTTTCTTGATAAAAAATTCGGTTTCGCGACTTGCTGTTCCATTACCAATAGAAATGGCTTCAATATTATAAGCATTAACCATCGATTTAATTTTTTTCATTGCCATTGCCGTATCATTCTGTGGCGCATGAGGAAAAATAGTTTCGTTGTACAACAAATCACCTTTTTCGTCTATACAAACCACTTTGCAACCTGTTCTAAAACCAGGATCTATGGCAAGAATTCTTTTTTCGCCTAATGGTGGCGCAAGCAACAATTGACGCAAATTTTCAGAAAAAACATCAATAGCTTTTATATCGGCTTTTTGTTTTGCTTCTTGCAACGTTTCGTTAGCAATTGCTGGTTCGAGTAATCGCTTATAACTGTCTTTTATTGCAAGTTCTAGATGTTCTGTTGTGTCATTGTTTTTTTTGATGATATTTTCTTCAATAAAATCAATCGCTTCTTCTTTTTCTATTTCAATATTAAGTTTGACAAAACCTTCTGCTTCTGCACGCAACATGGCTAATAATCTGTGTGATGGCGCTTTTGAAATGGGTTCAGCCCAATCGAAATATTGCGAAAATTTTTTAGCATTTTCGTCTTCATCTTTACCTTTTGCTACTTTGGTTGAAATAATAGCTTTTCGTTGAAATAGTCGTCGCAGATTTTTTCTAATGAAAGTGTTTTCGTTTATCCATTCTGCAATAATATCTCTTGCGCCTTGTAGTGCTTCGTCTTCATTGGCAACTTTGTCATTAATATATTTTGAAGCAAGAAACTCTACATCATCTACATTTTGGCTCATAATCATTTTTGCCAAAGGTTCTAATCCTTTTTCACGAGCGACATCTGCACGGGTTTTCTTTTTCTTTTTATAAGGCAAATATAAATCTTCAATCTCCTGTAAATCGAAACTGTTTTCTATTTTTTGTTTTAATTCTGGTGTTAGAAATCCTTGTTCTTCTATTGATGAAAGAACGCTTTCTTTTCGTTTTACTATTTCGTCAAACTGCTTGTTGAGTTTTGAGATTTGTTCAATTTGAACCTCATCAAGATTACCGGTTTGGTCTTTTCTATATCGAGAAATAAAAGGAATGGTACAATCTTCTTGAAGTAATTTTATTGTGGCTTCAATGCTTTTTGAAACAATATTTGTTTGGTTTTGAATGAATTGTATGTTGGTCATAAATTAATCTTGAACGATAAAATCTTTCGGATCTTCTTTTTTAAATTCTGGTTGAATATTGATGTGGTTGATACCAAATTTGTTGAATAAAACCATTTCTACTTCATGAAGCAAATCATTAAATTCACTCATTTTTATATCTTCTGCACAATCAAGATGCGCTTCGAGATGTAATTCTTCTTCATTTAAATGCCATACATGAATGTGATGCAATTTCCCAATGCCTTTTATTTTGTGAACTTCACGAACAATTTCTTTTATATCAATGTGTTCTGGTGTGAAAAGCATTAGCATTTTTGTAGATTTTTTAAGTAAATCAATTCCAACAACAATTAAATAAATGGCAATTAAAATTGTCATTAAACTATCTACCCAAAACCATCCATAAAATTTCATTAATAATCCGCCAACAAGCACCGCAACAGATGCCATCATATCTGTTAATAAATGCAGATAAGCTGATTTCATATTTAGATTATGGTCTGCATCTTTTTTTAAAAAAATGACTGAAAGTCCGTTAACAACAATTCCAAGAAGTGCTAACCAAATGACTAAACCAGATTGAATAGGATGTGGATTGAAGAAACGTTCTATCGCGCCATAAATCAATATAAAAGCAACAATAACTAATGTGGCAGCATTGACAAAAGCAGCTATTAATTCGGCACGTTTATAACCAAATGTTTGATCTATTGACGCTTTTCTACGAGAAAGTTTGTGAGCAACTAAACTAAAAACTAGCGATAATACATCAGAAAAATTATGCAAAGCATCCGAAATTAATGCAAGACTTCCTGAAATTATTCCGCCAACAATTTGAGCAATTGTGATTACTAAATTTAGAATTATAGAAAAAACAAGGTTACTTGCTTTTACTTCGTGTTTTTGAATATGAACATGAGAATGACTGTGAGACATTATCTGCAAGCAATTTTGTGAACTCTTCTTTCATGTCTTCCGCCTTGAAAAGCAGTATTTAGAAACGTATCTACCATTTCTACAGCTTGTTCAATAGCAGTAAATCGTGCTGGAATACTAATAATATTTGCATCATTATGTTCGCGAGCCAATTGTGCAATTTCTTTTGTCCAGCAAAGTGCTGCACGAATATCTTGATGTTTATTAACTGTCATATTGATTCCGTTTCCGCTACCACAAATTACTATACCAAAATGAGCTTTTTTACTCTCAACATCATAAGCAACTGGATGACCAAAATCTGGATAATCAACACTATCAAAAGTATCAGTTCCATGATTGATTATTTCGTGACCTTTGGATTGTAAATAATCCACAATTGCTTTTTTGTAATTTGGACCTGCGTGGTCGTTTCCTATTGAAATTATCATTTTTGAAAGATTATGTTGTTTCTACAAAATTACTTAATAATGTGAGTTAATTAAAATAATATTAAACAAAATTAAATAACTGATTATCAATTATTTAAATAATATAAATTTAACATTGTTAATCAATTTTTACAATTAGCTGATATTCTGATAATTATAAATTAACATAGGTTGTTAATAATTTTGAATAGAAAATTAGAAGTTTTTATAAATCCAATTCAAAATTTTATAAGCAAAAATTGTAATGAGAAAATCAAATTTAGTTTTGATTTTTTCTTTAAAAATTATTCACATAAAAAACTCTATTTTCAACAGAAATTAACAATGAAACTTATCAAAAATTTCTATTAAAAAGAATGTGTTAACAACTGTTAATAAAAACTTAATTTTAATTCATTTTTAATACTTTACAATTTCGTAACACTGTTAATTTCTCTGTATAAGTTTATATAACTTTTCAAAAAAATAAAACTTAAAAAAGTTTTCATCATTATCAACACACCATAATAAACATCAAAAATTAATTTTAAATTTCAATTTTCTTTTGTTGTTTTTAATTGTTGTTAAAAACTCTTTGTTTTAAACAATTTTCAAGTTTGTATTTAAGTTGTCAAGAATTTGTTGAACTACTTCTCTATCGTTTGGATGAATTTTTAGTTTTATTCCGCCATAGGCTAAGCTTGCAAATGGATCTACCGAAACGATAGTTTCATTTTCAAAGTAATGAACAATACCTTCGTTTTCTAGAATAGATTTTAAAACTGCAATTTCTTGAGGAAAATTGAAGACTGCTATGGTTATGAAATCTTTCATTGGATTACTTTTTATAAAAATAGTAAATGTTATTTTTTAATTAAAACTTTTCACTAATTACTATTTACTAATTACTATTCATTAATTTTAAACTTTATTAGAAATGAATTATGAGTAAGAAACCAAAAAGATTTGGAAAGAAAAATAAAACCTTTTCCGAAAAAATATTTAAAATCCTTTCAAAAAGTCCAAATAAACCTTTCAATTACAAACAAATAGCTGCAATACTCGAAGTAGATGATACCAAGAGTAGAAATGAAATTATTAAAGATTTAAAAATTCTTGCTGCTCAAAAAGTAATTATAGAAACTGAACCTGGAAAGTATTTAGTCAAAGCTTCTGGTCAAGAAGTGTATGAAGGCTTTGTTGATATGACTTCTAGAAAAACTGGATATTTTGTTTGTGACGAACTAGAACACGATGTTTTTATCCCTTTTATGAACCTCAATCATGCTTTGGATGGTGATAAAGTAAAAGTATATATTTATAATAAACGAAGTTCTAGAAAACCCGAAGCCGAAGTTATTGAAATCATTGAAAGAGCGAAAACAGAATTTGTAGGTGTTATTGATATTCAAAAAAACTTTGGATTTGTAACTACTGCTAATGCTAAAATGTACACTGATATTTTTGTACCAAAAAATAAACTTAATGATGCGCAACATGGTGATGTAGTTCTCGTAAAACTCGAAGATTGGCCAAAAAAAGCCGATTCTCCTTTTGGCTCTGTTATAAAAGTATTAGGAAAACCTGGTGAACACGATACCGAAATTCATGCTATTCTTGCTGAATATGGTTTGCCTTATG
This sequence comes from Flavobacterium lutivivi, assembly GCF_014642275.1. Taxonomy (GTDB): domain Bacteria; phylum Bacteroidota; class Bacteroidia; order Flavobacteriales; family Flavobacteriaceae; genus Flavobacterium; species Flavobacterium lutivivi. The sequence goes on along the minus strand of NZ_BMIM01000002.1, from coordinate 177,612 downwards.
ATTTTCCTGTAGAAGTTGATGCTTTTGCAAATAAAATAGACACATCGATTACTCAAGAAGAAATTGCCAAACGTCGTGATATGCGTAATGTTTTGACATTTACTATTGATCCAAAAGATGCAAAAGATTTTGACGATGCATTGTCTTTTCAAGTTTTAGAAAATGGAAATTATGAAATTGGTGTTCATATTGCCGATGTTTCTCATTATGTAAAAGAAGGAACTATACTCGATGATGAAGCATATAAACGAGCAACTTCGGTTTACCTTGTGGATAGAGTTGTGCCAATGTTACCCGAAGTTTTGTCAAATTTTGCTTGTTCGCTTCGTCCACAAGAAGAAAAATATACTTTTTCGGCTATTTTTCAATTAAATCAAAAGGCAGAAGTTGTTGATAGTTGGTTTGGTAGAACAGTAATTTACTCTGACCAACGATTTGCTTATGAAGAAGCGCAACATATTATTGAAACAAAATCGAGTACAATTCCAGCCGAAATTTCATTGACTGGAAATGAATTTAAAGCTTCTGATGCAGTAACTCAAGCAACTCTAAAACTAGATGAATTAGCAAAAATTCTTCGAAGAAAAAGAATGACTGCTGGAGCAATTTCGTTTGATAAAGTAGAAGTAAAATTCAATTTAAATGAAGCTGATGAACCTACTGGAGTTTATTTCAAAATATCAAAAGATGCTAATCATTTGATTGAAGAATTTATGCTTCTTGCTAACAGAAAAGTAGCTGAATTTATTGGAAAACAAAAGAAAACATTTGTGTATAGAATTCATGATGAACCGAATGAGGATAAACTAATTGGTTTACAATCTGTGATTTCTAAGTTTGGTTATTCTCTAAATTTTAAATCAAAAGACACAATATCAAAATCATTAAATTCGTTATTGGAAGAAGTAAATGGTAAAAAAGAGCAAAATCTTGTCGATACGCTTGCAATTAGAGCCATGAGCAAAGCAAGATATTCCACTCAAAATATTGGTCATTATGGATTAGCATTCGATTATTATAGCCATTTCACCTCACCTATTCGTCGTTATCCAGATGTGATGGCTCACAGATTGTTACAACATTATCTTGATGGTGGAAAAACCGCAAATGAAGATGATTATGAAGAAAAATGTGAACACAGTAGTGATATGGAATTACTTGCTGCAAATGCCGAAAGAGATTCTGTGAAATACATGCAAGTAAAATTCATGGAAGATAAAAAGGATATAGAGTTTCTTGGCGTAATTTCTGGTGTAACCGAATGGGGAATTTATGTTGAAATTATAGAAAATAAATGTGAAGGAATGGTTCGCATTCGTGATATAAAAGAAGACTATTATGTATTTGACGAAAAGCAATATGCTTATGTAGGCGAAATGTATAAAGGAATGCTTCAGCTTGGTGATGAGGTTTATGTAAAAGTAAAAAATGCCGATTTAGTAAAAAAACAATTAGATTACACTTATATCCGAAAAAAGGAATAAATATGAAAAAGCTAGTTTTTAGTATATTATTTTTAAGTTCAATAGCTTTTGGACAAATAGAGAAAAATGTTGGTGATTTTACCAAAATAACCGCTTTTGACCAAATAGATGTTTACCTAGAACCTTCAAACGAAAATAAAGTAGTTATAGAAGGGAAATATGCTAATCAAGTAGAATTAGTCAATAAAAATGGAGAACTAAAAATAAGAATGTCATTAACCAAAATGCTCGATGGTGATGATATTTCTGTTACAGTTTATTTTAACGAACTAACTGCTGTTGAAGCAAATGAAGGTTCTAGAATTGCTTGTGGTAATCTAATAAAATCCAATAATTTTGAAATTATTGCTAAAGAAGGTTCACAAATAAAACTTCTTTTAAATGTAAATAGACTAACCGCTAGAACTGCAAATGGCTCAACAGTTTCACTGGAGGGAAACGCTAAAAGTCAAGAAGTTATTGTAAATTCTGGAGGAATTTATGAAGCTAAAAATCTAAAGACTTCTCAAACCATTATTACAGGAAATGCTGGCGGAGAAGCAGATATTTTTGCTACTGATTTTGTTGATGCAAAAGTAAGAGCTGGTGGAACCATTACTATCTATGGTAAACCAAAACAAATCGATCAAAAAATCATTGCTGGCGGTTCAATTGAAGAAGCAAAATAGATTTTATTTTAAATATTAAAATTAAATTCTAAATTGCAGTGTCAAAAAACAAACTATGATTTTACTAAAAGATATTGTTTCTGCCATTCCGCTTGGATTTTTTTTAAGTTTCATGATTGGTCCAGTTTTTTTTGTACTACTTGAAACCAGCGTTGTAAAAGGTTTTAGAGCAGCAATATCTTTTGATTTAGGAGTTGTTTTAGCTGATATAGTATTTATTTTAATTGCCTATTTTTCTAGTTACAGATTAATTCAAAGTATAAAAGATGATCCAGCATTATTCATTTTTGGTGGATTGGTCATGCTTACCTATGGTATAATTTCATTCATAAAAAATAGAAATGAATTACGAAAAAATATTGATGAAGAAGACCCAACAGAATTAGCAAAAAACAATTATTTATCACTTTTCATAAAAGGTTTTTTTCTAAACTTTATCAATATTGGAGTATTAGGATTTTGGTTGGCAATACTAATCACAATTGGTCCGCAGCTAGAGTTGAAAGCATCAAGAATGATAACTTTTTTTAGCACATTAATACTTTCTTATTTTGTTACTGATATTTTTAAAATATTATTAGCAAAGCAATTAAGAAATAAATTAAACCCAAAAAACATTCTTTTGATCAAAAAATTCATTAGCTTAATTCTAATAATTTCTGGTATTTTTCTACTTTCTCAAGGTCTATTTCCAAAAGAGCAAAAAATTGTAGGCAAAGCGTTTGAGCAACTAGAAGAACATAAATAAATACTCTAATTGTTTATAAATATTTTTAATTTACCTCGATAATCTAAGATTAAACTCTAATTTTTTTAGATTCTTCACTTCGTTTAGAATGACAATAAAACCTCAAAGTTTTCTCTACTATTCGCTATGTTTTGTCATTAAGATTTCGACAAATTTTATCAAGACCTATAACCAATCACCAACGTGTCTTTAATTATTTTTTAGATTCTTCACTTCGTTCAGAATGACAAAAAACCTCGAAGGTTTCTCTGCTATTCGCTATACTTTATCCATGAAGGTTTCGTTTAGAGGCATCGTCCGGATTCGAACATTTCTTTAATTAATTTTTTCTAAAAATTTACAATAAAAAAAAAGAGCTACATTTCTGTAACTCTTTCGAGGCATCGTCCGGATTCGAACATGTCTTTAATTAATTTTTTCTAAAAATTTACAATAAAAAAAAGAGCTACATTTCTGTAACTCTTTCGAGGCATCGTCCGGATTCGAACCGGAGTATACGGTTTTGCAGACCGGTGCCTAGCCGCTCGGCCACGATGCCTTTGGTGGGCAAATATACTAAAAAGTTTAAAGTTTAAAAGTCTAAAGTTTAAAAATTTGGAATTTGTTCAATCCATCTTTCAAAATTTAATTTCTATATTCTTCCATTTCTATAGTAACTGCTTCTACATCACCACCAATAGGAGGATTTAGTTTTGAAACAGATAAAACAATCCTCGATACAGATGGAAGTTCTTTAAATATTCTAACAACTATTCTATGGGCAACATGCTCTAATAATTTGGCTCGAATTGCCATTTCTTCAACTATAATTTTGTTCAAATGAACATAATCTACAGTATCTTTTAAATCATCTGATAGAGCAGATTTTCTCAAATCAGTCTTTACTTCGAGGTCAACTCTATAATCTGAACCTATTCTTCCTTCTTCTTCCAAACATCCGTGAAAAGAAAAAGTTCTGATATTTTGTAATTTTATTGTTCCCATTTTGTTTTAGTTTCAAGTTAATTGGGTTTCAAGTTCAAAGTTAAAAGGTTTTTTCCAATTAATTTAAACAACTTTAAACTTTAAACTTTAAACATTTTCTATCTTTGCCAAAAGATAGAAAATTATTATGTCAACCGAAGAAAAATCGCTGAATTTCTTAGAACAAATCATAGAAGAAGATTTGAAAAATGGTTTATCAAAGGATAAACTCCGTTTTCGTTTTCCTCCAGAACCCAATGGTTATCTACATGTTGGTCATGCTAGTGCTATTTGTTTAAATTTTGGTTTAGGTATTGATTATCAGTCACCTGTAAATCTACGTTTTGATGATACCAATCCTGCAAAAGAAGAACAAGAGTATGTTGATGCTATAAAAAGAGATATTGAATGGCTTGGTTATCAATGGGCTAACGAGTGCTACGCTTCTGATTATTTTCAGCAATTATATGATTGGGCAGTTGAATTTATAAAAAAAGGAAAAGCCTATGTTGATAGCCAATCTTCTGAAGAAATGGCGAAACAAAAAGGAACTCCAACTCAAGTAGGAACAGATTCTCCATACAGAAATCGCTCGGTTGAAGAAAATTTAGACCTTTTTGAACGCATGAAGAATGGCGAATTTGAAGAAGGAACACATATTCTTCGTGCAAAAATAGACATGAAGCACACCAATATGTTGATGCGTGATCCAATTATGTATAGAATATTACATAAACATCACCATAGAACAGGAGATAAATGGTGTATTTACCCTATGTATGATTGGGCTCATGGCGAAAGCGATTATTTAGAACAAATTTCTCATTCATTTTGTACACTTGAGTTTCTTCCTCATAGAGAATTGTATGATTGGTTTTTGGACCAAATTTATGATGATAAAAAAGTACGACCAAAACAAAGAGAATTTGCTCGTAGAAATTTATCTCACACGGTTGTATCAAAAAGAAAATTATTGCAACTAGTTGAAGAAAAACATGTTAATGGTTGGGATGATCCAAGAATGAGCACCATTTCTGGTATGCGTCGTAGAGGTTATCCGCCAATGGCAATTCGTAATTTTGCCAAGACAATTGGGATTGCAAAAAGAACTAATCTAATCGATGTTTCTCTACTAGAATTCTGTGTTCGTGAAGAATTGAACAAAACAGCTCCACGAGTTATGGCAGTTTTAAATCCTGTAAAACTTGTTATCACAAATTATCCCGATGGAAAAGAAGAATGGCTAGAAGCAGAAAATAATCCTGAGGAAGAAGTAATGACGTATAGAAAAGTACCTTTTTCCAAAGAACTTTATATTGAGAGAGAAGATTTCAAAGAAGAAGCTGATAAGAAATTTTTCCGTTTACAATTAGGTGGAGAAGTTCGTTTGAAAAATGCTTATATCATTAAAGGTGAGAAAGTTATAAAGGATAACGAAGGCAATATTACTGAAATTCATTGTACTTATGACAACGAAAGTAAATCAGGTAGTGGAACCGAAGCTAGTAAAAGAAAAGTAAAAGGAACTATACATTGGGTTTCAATTTCACATGCAATAGAAGCTGAAATTAGAGTTTATGATCGATTATTTACCAATGAAATGCCTGATGGAAATAAAGAAATTGACTTCAAAGAATTTATAAATCCAAATTCTTTAGAAATTATAAACGGATATGTTGAACCTAGTTTGCAATCTGCTAAAAATCTTGATCAGTTTCAATTTCAACGTTTAGGATATTTTTGTGTAGATAAAGATTCGTCTTCTGAAAAATTAGTTTTTAACAAAACAGTTGGTCTAAAAGACACTTGGGCAAAAATTGAAAGTAAAGAATAATTCTTAATAAATTATATTGATAGAAAACTCGCTATTTAGCGAGTTTTTTTATTATTTATAAAATCTATTTTAAAATTAAAAAACATAATTTTTTGTGATTAAAAATGACTTTCATAAATTAATTATATCGAATCATAAAAAACGACTAAATAGATTTTACTTTTTATATGTAAAAAGTTCTTTAAATCGCTTTAAAATGATTTTTACCTTTTTTAGAATATCTTAACTACTTTTTTTTCCTTTTTTCACTAACTTTATAGAAAAGTAAAAATTTTAATTATGAAAAATGACAAAACCATTTTGGCTCTTTTGGCAGGTGCAGCAATTGGGGTTGGTTTAGGAATTTTATTTGCTCCAGACAAAGGCGAAAAGACTAGAGAAAAAATCAAAGGGAATCTAGATGATTTGACTGATGATTTAAAATCAAAATTAAATTCGGCTAAAGACAAAGTAGAAAATCAGTTTGACGATTCTTCTCAAAACTTAAAAGAAAAGTTGGATGGTGTTCTTGCATCAACAAGTGAAAAAGCAGATGATGTGATTACTTTTCTAGAAGAAAAATTAGCAGATTTAAAAAAGCAAAATGCTAAATTCAGAAAATAATGCCTTTTGAAAAACTAAAAGAAAACGCCGAAGAAGTTCAAGAAAACGCTAAAGCTTTTATAGAAAGTAATATTGCTTATTATCGTTTATTGGGTTTTAAAATTGCGATAAAGTCAACAACTATGTTATTGAAAATTTTTTTAATAACGATTTGTGTTGTTATGGTTTTATTATTTTTTTCGATAGCTGGAGCATTAGCTATAGGAAGTGCATTGAATAGTAATTCACTTGGTTTTCTGATAGTTGGAGGTATATATTTGGTTCTCGGAATTGTAATTTATTTGGTTAAAAACAAAATTGTTGAAAAACCAATTATTGATATTTTTTCGGATATATTTTTTGATGATTGATTATGGAAAAGAAAAAATTTTATTCGTTTGAAGAAATAAATCATGAACTTGAAATACTCAAAATTCAAAAGCAATTGAGCTATCACAAGTTGATGAAAAGCATTGATGATACCAAAGAAACAATTTTTCCAACAGATGACGGAGAACACAAGTTCCTTGGATTATCCGTAAAAAGTCTTAGCTCAATAATAGGTACAACTCAAAAAATAACTTCTGGTCCAGTAGGAACTATTGCAAAGTTGGCAATACCTTTTCTAATAAATTGGTGGATAAATAGAAAAAAGAAAAGCGGCAATTGATGCCGCTTTTTTTATGATTCAGGATTTGATGTATCCGAAGGATTATAATCTGTGGAAGTGTGATCTTTATAGTTTTTCAACTTTTTTGGTTGCTTTTTCATTTGTTCACCAACTAAATTACTTGCCGCAAAACTTGCTACCATATTATTCAACATATCTGTTGCAGCTCCAGGTGAATTTGGCAACAAAATCAAGTTACTGTTTGTATCTGCACCAATAGCTTGTAGCGTATCATAATGTTGCGTAACTACTATCAATGCACTAGCTTCATGCGAACCAATACCTACTTTGTTTAATACTTCAACGCTTTCTACCAAACCTCGTGCAATTTCTCTACGTTGATCAGCAATACCTTGACCTTGAAGTTTTTTACTTTCGGCTTCTGCTTGAGCTTTTGCTACTATTCTAATTCTTTGTGCTTCACTTTCAAATTGTGCTGCAGTTTTTTCTCTTTCGGCAGCATTAATTCGGTTCATTGCATTTTTCACTTGAATATCAGGATCAATATCAGTTACAAGCGTGTTGATGATATCATATCCATAAGCAATCATAGCTTCGTTCAATTCGCGTTTTACAGCTATTGCGATGTCATCTTTTCTAACGAATACATCATCGAGAATTAACTTTGGAACTTCGGCTCTAACTACATCAAAAACATAGGCAGTTATCTGATCATGAGGATATTCTAGCTTGTAAAAAGCTTCATAAGCATGTTCTTGAATTACTTTAAACTGAACTGAAACTTTCATTTTTACAAACACATTATCTTTTGTTTGTGTTTCAATGATTACATCTAGTTGTTGAATTCTCAAATTTACTCTTCCTGCAATTCTGTCTATAACAGGAACTTTCAATTGCAAACCTGAGTTACGAATACTGTTGAATTTTCCAAATCTTTCGATTACTGCTAGCGTTTGTTGTTTAACAGTAAAAAAAGAAGAAAATAAAATAACTAGTCCAAAGACTAAAAGAATAATTAAAAAAGGCATTTTTGAATAATTTTAATGGTTGTGAGTTGATTGTACGAAAATAACAGTATGTTTGTTACAAAATAATTCATAATCAAACAATGAAAAATCTTTTTTTAGCATCTTTATTGATGCTTTCAGTTATGTCTTTTGCTCAATATGGTTATCGCGATGGTAATAGAATTGGGATTTCTGCAGGTGTTTCGCAAACAACTTTATTCACAAACAATTTTAACGCTAAACCGGAATTAGGTTTTGCTGGCGGACTTTCTGTTCGAGGTAATTATTACAATAATTGGAGCATGATTTATGGAATGCAATTTTTTTCTAATAATTTTTCACTCGAATCTACTTTTGACCAAAAGATAAAATACAACATTCAAGGAGTTCAAGTCCGTTTATTATTGAGCTATAATGTAGTAGAAGATCATGTTTCGCTTGATTTTGGACCAGTTTTACAAATCAATGGTAAAATGAAAATAGCAAGTTCTGATGAGACAAAATTATTGAAAGGAACATTGCTTAGAGCAGACCAAATACTAGATGTTTCTCAATTAAGTGGTAATTTTTATCTTGGCTGTTCGGCTGGAACAAAAACAGTTCGCGCGGTTATTTTCTATGAATATGGGTTTACTAATTTCCTAAATAAACTCAACAAAGATGATGCTTTGATTTTGTTGAACAACAACGACAAATTCAAAGGAAATCTAGGAAGTATAAATGGTCAAGTGGTAATAAACCTATAATAAAAAGTCCCGATTATTTCGGGACTTTTTATTTTTATAAACTTTCAACAGCTTTTTCTATTCTTTTTATGGTTTCTTCTTTTCCAAGAATTTCCATCAGTTGAAATAAATCAATTCCTTTTAATGCACCAACTAGACACAATCTTAGAACAGGCATAACTTTATTTTCTAATAACCAAGGTTTTATTTTTTCTTCTAAAGCCGAAGCATTAAAATCTGAAATTTTTTCTAATTCAACGATTAGCGCTTTCATCAAATTTGGTGTTTCTTCTTTCCAATTTTTGACTGCTTTTTCATCATAAGTTGTTGGAGCTTCAAAGAAATAATCTGCTAAATCCCAAAAATCAGAAACAAAATTAGCACGTTCTTTTATTAAAGAAACAATCTTTATTAACTTTTCATCTGTCACACTGAGCGCAGTCGAGATGTTTTTTTCTGATAAAATCTGTTTAAAATTTTCAGCCAAACTTTCATCACTTTGCTTTTGCAAATACTGATGATTAAACCATTTATTTTTTTCAGGATCAAATTTTGCTCCAGCTTTATGAACTCTATTCAAATCAAATTTTTCTACCAATTCTTCTAGCGAAAAAAGTTCTTGATCTGTGCCATCATTCCAACCTAATAAAGCTAAAAAGTTTACAACAGCTTCAGGAAAATAGCCACTTTCTCTATAACCAGAAGAAATTGTTCCGTCTTCGTTTTTCCAATTTAAAGGAAACACAGGAAATCCCATTTTATCGCCATCACGTTTAGATAATTTTCCGTTTCCTATTGGTTTTAAAATCAATGGTAAATGCGCAAATTCTGGTGCATTCCAGCCAAAAGCTTTGTACAACAAATGATGCAAAGGTAAACTTGGTAACCATTCTTCGCCACGAATTACATGCGAAGTTTCCATCAAATGATCATCCACAATATTCGCTAAATGATAGGTTGGCATTCCATCACTTTTATACAACACTTTATCATCTAATAAATTAGTTTCAAATTTTATATCGCCACGAATAACATCATGTAAATGCAATGTTTCATTTACAGGAGTTTTAAATCGGATTACATAATTTTCACCTGAAGCAATTCTTTTTTGAGTTTCTGCTGTAGAAATAACTAATGATGTATCTAATTTTTCACGATTGTGCCAGTTGTAAATAAATGTTTTTCCTTGTGCCTCGTGTTGTTTTCTGTGATTTTCTAAACTTTCTGCAGTGTCAAAAGCATAATATGCCCAACCTTTTTCAATTAATTCATCGGCATATTGTTTGTATAAATGTTTTCTTTCACTCTGACGATATGGTCCAAACTTTTCATTATTTCCAACGGTTTCACTTGGCGAAATTCCAAGCCATTCAAGTGCTTCAAAAATATATTCTTCTGCACCAGAAACAAATCTATTTTGGTCAGTATCTTCAATTCTTAGATAGAAAACACCATTATGTTTTTTGGCAAATAAATAATTGAACAACGCAGTTCTAACACCACCAATGTGTAATGGTCCAGTTGGACTTGGTGCAAAACGAACTCTAACAGGTCTTGACATTTTATTTAAATTTTTTGCAAAGATAATCAGAAGTTAGAAGTACAAAGTTAGAAGTACAAAGTTTTTAATAATGAAGTGTTTTCCTTTGTCAAATTTTTAACTTTCATTGTATGTATAAATTTGTACTTTTATCGGTTATAAACAAAAGAGAAAAATTTTGGATAAATCAAGTATCATTTACGACAAATTAGAAGCTTTTATCAGAAAGTTTTATACTAACGAATTACTACGTGGAACAATTTTCTTTGTAGGATTGGGTTTGTTGTATTTTTTATTCACGCTTTTTGTTGAGTATTTCCTTTGGTTGAAACCAACCGCAAGAACCATATTGTTTTGGACTTTTATAGCTGTTGAACTGTTTCTTTTACTTCGATTTATTCTTTTTCCAATTTTTAAATTATTTAAACTTCAAAAAGGAATTGATTACAGCCAAGCATCAAAGATTATAGGAAATCATTTTAGCGAAGTAGGAGATAAGCTGACTAATTTTTTACAGCTTTCTCAAGATAAAAACAAATCAGAATTGCTTCTTGCTTCTATTGATCAAAAGGCAAGTAGTTTGCAACCCATTCCGTTTAGTAACGCAATAAATTTTGGTAAAAACAAAAAATATCTTCCATTAGCTATAATCCCGCTGTTGTTTTTTGCCTATTTCTATATTTCTGGGAATAGTAATTTGATTACTCAAAGCTTAAATCGTGTGGTTAATTATAAGCAACAATTTCTTCCACCAGCACCATTCGAATTTCAATTATTGAACAACTCATTAACAACTGAGCAAAACAAAGATTTTCTAGTAAAAGTTAAAACAGTTGGAAAAGTTGTTCCAGAAAATCCTATGATTTTCATTGGCGATGAAAGTTATTTTATGGAAAAAGATGAAAATGGTAATTTTCAATTTGTTATTCCAAAACCTAACGAAAATACCGAATTTCATTTTGAAGCCAACGAGATTTCTTCGCATGAATATGAGTTAAAAGTGGTTACTGTTCCTTCGATTGCAAATTTTGAAATGGTTTTGAACTTTCCAAGTTATTTAAACAAAAAGGCTGAAGTAATAAAAGGAACAGGAAATGCAATCATTCCCGAAGGAACAAAAGTTACTTGGCGAATGAATACACTTGCCACTCAGAAAGTGGATTGGCTTGATGCGAATGGAAAATTTTCTTTCTCAAAAAATGAAAACACTTTCTTGTTTTCTAAAAGTATCATGCAAAACATCGATTACCAGATTTTGACTTCTAATAACAAAGTTCAAAATTATGAGAAGCTCAATTATCAAATTTCAGTAATCAAAGACCAATTTCCTGCAATTAATGTAAATAATGCTCCAGATAGTCTAAAAGTAGGCAAAAATTATTTGCTCGGACAAGTTTCTGATGACTATGGTTTATCGAAGCTTCAGATAGTTTTTTATCCAAAAGATAAACCAAATCTTGCTAAACGTGGAATACTGAATGTGAAAAAAGATGTTTTCGATCAGTTTGTTTTTGCTTTTCCAAGTAATCTTCCCGTTGAAGAAGGAGTTTCCTATGAATATTATTTTGAAATCTTTGATAATGATGCTATTCACAATTTCAAAAGCACCAAATCATCAGTTTTCAGTAGTAGAATTGAAACTGAAACCGAAAAGCAAGATGAAATGCTTCAGCAACAAAATGAAAACATCAATTCTTTATCAAAGTCTTTAAAAGCTCAAGACAAGCAGTTATCTGAAATGGATAAACTCCAAAAAATGGGTAAAGAGAAAGATGAATTGGAATATAAAGAACAACAAAAAATAAATGATTTTCTGCAACGCCAAAAACAACAAGACGAACTCATGAAAGAGTTTTCGGAGAAGATGAAAGAAAACCTAGAAAAGTTTAATCCAGAGAAGAAAGACTCTGAAAAGGAGTTGTTGCAAGAGCGATTAGAAAAATCGCAAAAAGAGTTGGAGAAAAATCAAAAGCTTTTAGATGAACTAAAAAAACTTAACGATAAAATTAGTAAAGAAGAGTTTTTTGAGAAGATGGATAAGTTCAAACAAAATTCAAAAAACCAAAAAAAATCTTTAGAGCAGTTGCTTGAGCTTACAAAAAGATATTATGTTGAGAAAAAAGCAGAACAAATAGCCGATAAGCTTGATAAACTCTCTGAAAAACAGGATAAACTTTCTGAAAATCAAAAAGATAATAATGCTGAAAAGCAAGATGAAATTAATAAAGAGTTTGATAAAATTCAGGAAGAGCTCAATAACCTTGAAAAAGACAATAAAGAGCTTAAATCTCCTATGGATTTACCAAAAACCGACGAAAAGGAAAAGAGCATTGATGAAGATTTAAAAGGAGCAAAGGATCAATTACAAAAACAACAACAAGATAAAGCTAAGCCTAAACAAAAAAGTGCTTCTAAGAAAATGAAGCAAATGAGTGAGCAAATGATGGAAATGATGGCTTCTGGCGAAATGGAACAAATGGATGAAGATGTTGCCATGTTACGTCAAATACTTGATAATTTACTCTCATATTCATTTTCTCAAGAAGATGTGATGAAGCAATTCAAAAATCTTAAAAGAGGTTCACCATCATTCACTAAGAATTTAAAAATTCAACAAGATTTAAAACAACAGTTTAAACATGTAGATGATAGTCTTTTTGCCTTATCACTTCGTAATCCTAAAATAGCGGAAGATGTAACAAAAGAGATTGGAAATGTTCAATATAATATTGATAAAGCTATTGAAAATCTTGCAGAAGCAAATGTTCCTAAAGGTAATTCACATCAACAATATGCTGTTTCTTCTGCTAATAAATTAGCAGATATGTTGAGCGATATTCTAAACGGTATGCAAATGGAGATGCAAATGTCTGGTTCTGGTCAAGGTAAGCCAAAACCAGGACAAGGACAAGGCGACATGCAATTGCCTGATATTATCCAAAAGCAGCAAAGTCTTGGAGAAAAAATGAAGAAAGGCATGAAAAAAGGAGAAAAACCAGGAGACGGACAAGAAGGCGAACAAGGTGAAAAGGAAGGTCAAAGTGGTAAAGAAGGTCAAAGTGGTAAAGATTCTTCAGGAAAAAGCGGCAAAAATGGTAAAAGCGGGCAATCTGGTGGTAATGGAAATTCTCAAGGAAATAAAGATGGGGAAAATGGAGAAGATGGTGAAGGTGACGCAAAAGCTATAATGGAAATTTATAAAGAACAACAACAATTGAGAGAAGCTCTTCAAAAGGAATTAAATAAGCAAGGAATTGGTGGCTCAGGTCAAAATGCTGTTGATCAAATGAAGCAAATAGAAAAGCAACTTCTTAACAAAGGGTTCAATAACGAAACACTGCAAAAGGTTTTGAATCTTAAATATGAACTATTAAAACTAGAGAAAGCTGTTCAGCAACAAGGTCAAGATAAAAAGCGTCAATCTGAAACAAATAGAAAGGATTTTATTAATCAAACGAATGCTTTACCTGATAAACTTAAACAATATTTAAATAGTATTGAAATATTAAACAGACAAGTATTACCTTTGCGCTCCAATTTTAACCAAAAGGTACAAGAATATTTTAAAAACAATGATTAGTTTTAATTACGAATGTGATTTCTCTCTTGAAAATGAAGATGTTTATGCTACATGGATATCAGATGTTATTCATTCTGAAAATAAAAATATTGGAGAAATAAGCTACATTTTTTGTGATGATGAATATCTGCTTGAAATCAATAAGCAATATCTAAATCACGATTATTATACTGATATTATTAGTTTTGATTACACAGTATCTGATGTTATAAGTGGTGATATTTTTGTTTCAATTGATAGGGTAAAGGAAAATGCTCTAGATTTTGGAGCTTCTTTTGATAATGAGTTGAAAAGAGTTATTATTCATGGTGTTCTTCATTTTTGTGGTTTTAAAGACAAATCCAATGAAGAAGAAGAAATCATGAGGCGAAAAGAAGAAGAAAAAATTAACATGTTCCACGTGAAACATTAGATGTTCCTTTTTTTGTTCCACGTGAAACATTTATTTTAGAATATGTTTTTAGAAAAATATGATGTAATTGTTGTTGGTGCTGGTCATGCTGGTTGCGAAGCTGCTGCTTCTGCCGCCAACATGGGTTGTAAAACTTTATTGGTTACAATGAGTTTGCAAAACATTGCTCAAATGTCTTGTAATCCTGCTATGGGTGGAATTGCTAAAGGACAAATAGTTCGTGAAATTGATGCTCTTGGCGGATATTCTGGAATTGTTTCTGATAAAACAGCTGTTCAGTTCAAAATGCTCAACCAATCTAAAGGTCCAGCAATGTGGTCGCCAAGATGCCAGAGTGACAGAATGCGTTTTTCTGAAGAATGGAGATTAATGCTGGAGAACACACCTAATCTTGATTTTTATCAAGAGATGGTTAAAGGACTTATTGTAAAAAACAATAAAGTTGAAGGTGTTGTTACTTCACTAGGAATTGAAATCAAATCAAAAACCGTTGTTTTAACTAATGGAACTTTTCTCAATGGATTGATTCATATTGGAGAAAAGCAATTTGGTGGTGGAAGAGCAGGCGAAAGTGCCGCTTACGGAATTACTGAAGATTTAGTCAAGTTAGGATTTGAAGCTGGTAGAATGAAAACAGGAACACCACCAAGAGTTGATGGTCGTTCTCTAGATTATTCTAAAATGAGAGAAGAACCTGGAGATGTAAATCCTGCTAAGTTTTCATATTCAGATGCAACTAAGCCATTAACCCATCAAAAACTTTGTCACATGACCTATACTTCGCAAGAAGTTCATGATATTTTGAGAGAAGGTTTTGATAGAAGTCCAATGTTTAATGGTAGAATAAAGAGTATTGGCCCAAGATATTGTCCTTCTATTGAAGATAAAATTAATCGCTTTGCTGATAAAGAAAGGCACCAACTTTTCGTTGAACCCGAAGGTTGGAATACAGTTGAGGTTTATGTTAATGGATTTTCAACTTCTTTGCCCGAAGATATCCAGTTCAAAGCGCTTCGTTCAGTAGCTGGTTTTGAAAATGTAAAGTTTTTTAGACCTGGTTATGCTATAGAATATGATTATTTTCCTCCAACACAGCTGAAACATACGTTAGAAACAAAACTCGTTGACGGATTATATTTTGCAGGTCAAATAAACGGAACAACTGGTTATGAAGAAGCTGCATCACAAGGATTAATGGCAGGAATTAATGCAGCTCTAAAAGTTAGAGAGCAAGAGCCGATGATTTTAAGAAGAGATGAGGCATATATAGGTGTTCTAATAGATGATTTAATCACCAAAGGCACTGAAGAACCTTATAGAATGTTTACATCGCGAGCAGAATATAGAACATTGCTTCGTCAGGACAATGCAGATTTTCGTTTAACACCAAAATCTTATGAAATTGGTTTAGCTTCGGTGTCTAGAATGAAAAGAATGGAGTACAAGTTCAGCGAAAGTGATAAAATGGTTGATTTTTTCAAAGAAACTAGCTTAACGCCAGATGAAGCAAATCCTATCTTGATTGAAAATGGAAGCTCACCAATGGTTCAATCGGATAAAATGTTCAAAGTTTTTTCTCGTCCGCAAATAGAACTAAGTGATATAGTGAAATTTGAAAAAGTGAAAAACTATATTTCTGAGAATAATTTAGATGATGAAATAGTAGAACAAGCAGAAATTCTAGTGAAATATTCTGGCTACATAGAAAAAGAGAGAAATAATGCCGAAAAATTAACTAGACTTGAGGAAATGAAAATACCAGATAATTTTGATTATCATAAAATCAAGTCCATGTCGATAGAAGCAAAGCAGAAGCTATCAAAAATTCGACCAATTACCATTTCTCAAGCTTCTAGAATTAGTGGTGTTTCTCCGGCAGATATATCAGTTTTATTAATACACATGGGAAGATGATTTTTGGTACGAAGTACGAGGTTAGAAGTACAAATTAAAAAGTCCGTATTTCGTACCTCTAACCTCGTATTTAAAAATGTTTCACGTGAAACTAATTTTAAAAACCCTAATAAACAAAGCAATTTCATGAGTTTTAAGAACAATATTTTTTTTAATAAAGTAAAAGATTTTTCGGTTTCAAAAGAAATTTTTGATCTGCATTATAATCCTGAATATGATATGTTGATTACTTTTCCGAAGCCAACTTTGGAAAAATTACCTTCTTATTATGAAAGTGAAGATTATATTTCCCATACCGATGGAAAACGCTCAGTTTTTGAAAAAGTGTATCAACTGGTTAAAGGATATGCCATTAAGAATAAATTAAAAACAATAAGCTCTTTTTCATCAAAGGGAAATTTACTTGATATTGGAGCTGGAACGGGAGAATTTCTTATTGCAGCCAAAAAAGATGGATGGAATATAATGGGAATTGAACCTAGCGAAAAAGCAAAAAATATTGCAAAATCAAAAGGTGTTCAATTTTCAAATGACTTAGCATCTTTACCAGATCATTCTTTCGATGTTATCACAATGTGGCATGTTTTAGAACATGTTCCCGATTTAAACAATCAAATTGCTGAACTCAAAAGGCTTCTAAAACCTAATGGAACCATTTTCATTGCTGTACCAAATTTTAAATCATTTGACGCTAAATATTATCAAGAATATTGGGCTGCTTTTGATGTTCCAAGACATCTTTGGCACTTTTCAAAGAAATCAATAAAACTTCTATTTGCTGAAAAAGATATGAAATTAATAGACGTTTTGCCAATGAAGTTCGACAGCTATTATGTAAGCTTGCTTTCTGAAAAATATAAAAATGGAAGTATGAATTTTATTAAAGCATTATGGGTTGGTTTTAAATCTAATCAATTTGCCAAAAGTAAAAAGGAATATTCTTCTCATATATATGTTATCAAGAATTAAGAAATTACTTAAAAATTTAGCTTTAGCTCAATTTAAGGTAATTCTAATCATAATTACAACAGTACAATAATATTTACATACTTATACTAAAAAAATATTTTTACTTTTGCCCAATAATTATTCACGATGAAAAAAACAATTTTAATCCTTTCACTAGCACTAGCAGTTATTGCATGTGAAAAAAAGACTGAAACCAAAGAATTCAAAACAGCTTACATTGATACAGCTAAATTGATGGAAGAATCAACAGAAGCGAAAGATATAGAAGCGAAATATAAAGACAAATCAAAAGTTATGGGAAGTCAGCTTGAAGCGGAAGTTTCAAAGTTTCAAAGTGAAGCGGCTAATTTCCAGAAAAATGCACAAGCAAATGGTATGGCTTGGGCTCAACAAAAAGGTGCAGAGCTTCAAAAAAAGGAACAGCAATTAACTTATGCTCAACAAGCTATGCTCAGACAACTACAGGAAGAAAGCGGCGTAGAGTTAGATTCTCTAGTTAGTTCCTACAGAAAAGTTATCAAAGACTATGGAAAGGAAAAAGGATTTGATTATATCTTTGGAACTGGTGAAGCAGCTTCTGTTTTATACGCCAAAGACAACTATGACATTACAAAAGATGTTATTAAACTTGTAAACGAAAAGTACAAATCTTCTGATAAAAAAGATGAGGCAAGTACTGAAAAGAAATAATTTTAAAACCGGTTTTAAGCCGGTTTTTTTATTTTAGCTCAACCAAAAAACGGCTAATACTGATGGAATAAAATATATTGCAATTGTTCTTGCTCCATCATAATCTTTGGCTAATCTTTGACCAAATAACATGATAATCAAGGTTATAGAAGAAAAAATAGCGCCATAATAACCAAATGTTCTTCCTCCATTTACAAACAATTCCACACATCCAACCAAAGATAAAATTCCAGTGATTATTTCCAATACGACTAATAATCCTAAAGCTAAAGGAATGTGATTTTTTAAAATCGTTTTTGAAAAATGAGATTTTAACCACTCAACATTTCCTTTCCAATCAAAAACTTTATCATAGCCAGATTGAATAAAAGTTATGGCTATAAAAATCAATACTAAAATCGAAGCTGAATTATTCATAAGTTTTATTTTTTGTGAATCAATCTAGTTAGTTTTATTGATAAATCTGTCAAAATTATTTTTGAGTTGCCATTTCTTTCTATGTGATAAATAGCTTCAGATAATTCTTTGAAAATTTCAACAATATTCTCTCCAGTGACATATTCTGAAAATTTTTCGAACTTAAAACCATCAACATTTGGTTCGATATATACCAATTTTTCTGATTGATAATTCAACAGCAGCGCTTGTCTAAACATTGAAATACAATAATTTAAAAATTGCTTTTGTTTTTCTCTTCCCAATGAGGCAACTTGTTCACTCCAAGATATTAATTCATTAACAGATGAAGGATTTCCTTTTGCTCTAAAAGCAGTTCTAACCCAAGTTACAAACCAATTCTCAAATATTTTATCATCATCATCTGGTTCAAGAAGTTGCAGAGCTCTATTGTAATTTCCTTGCGATTGATGAGCAATTTTATGTGCTAAATTATTGTCAATCTGGTATTTAGTAACCAATTCGTTAGCAATAATAGTTTCAGGCAAAGGATTGAAATTGATGATTTGACATCTTGATTTTATGGTTTGAAGCAAATCTTCTTCATTTTCTGAAACAAGAATAATCAATGTTTTGTCGGTAGGTTCTTCCAGCAATTTCAATAATTTATTGGAAGCTGAAATATTCATTTTTTCGGCCATCCAAATGATCATTATCTTGTAACCTCCATTGAAAGATTTTAATGATAATTTTTTTATAATTTCTGTAGCATCATCAACTCTTATTTCCCCTTGTTTGTTATCTATTCCCAATATTTTATACCAATCCATAAGACTTCCATAAATGTTTTTGGAAAGGAAATCACGCCAATTATCTAAGAAATCAGAACTCTTTGGATTCTTTTTTACATCGTCATTTGTTGTGTTAGGAAAAATAAAATGCAAGTCTGGATGAGATAAAAAACTATTCGAGAGAACATTGTTTTCAGAATTCAAAATAGTGTTTGCATATGCAACAGCCATAGCCAAATTGCCGCAGCCTTCTGGACCAACAAATAATTGAGCATGAGGAATTCTTCCTAACCGAACACTTTCTTTCAAATGACTTTTGATGTGCTCTTGACCTAATATTTCTTCAAATTGCATAAGCAAATATACTTATTTTGGATTATAGATTTTTAAACCCAATGCTATAAATACTCATCATCAAAAACATAATTATTTGATAAAAAGCATATTATATCTTAATAATTTCTTAAAAATAACCGCCAAAAGGCTAAAAATAATCGATGAAAAATAAATTTGTTATCTTTGCAAAAACCTGAATTCTTTTTATAAACCAAATGAAAACAATTAACGACTTCAATTTTAAAGATAAAAAAGCCATCATCAGAGTAGATTTTAATGTTCCGCTTGATGATAATTTCAATGTAACTGATACTAATAGAATTGAAGCAGCAAAACCTACCATTGATAAGATTATTGCTGATGGTGGAAGCGTAATTTTGATGTCACATTTGGGCAGACCAAAAGGTAAAGAAGAAAAATATTCATTGAAACATATCGTTTCAAAAACCGCAGAGGTGTTAAAAAACCCTGTAATATTTGTTGATGATTGCAGAGGAGTTCACGCAAAAAATGCTGTTGATAGCCTAAAACCAGGAGAAATTTTATTACTCGAAAACTTACGTTTTTATGCTGAAGAAGAAGCTGGAGATGTAGAATTTTCAAAAGAACTGGCTTCATTTGGCGATATTTATGTTAACGATGCTTTTGGAACTGCACATAGAGCTCATGCTTCTACAACCATAATTGCTCAGTTTTTCCCAGAAAATAAATGTTTTGGACTGCTTTTGGCTAAAGAAATCGATAGTTTGAATAGAGTTTTGAACAATTCTGTGAAACCAGTTACCGCTGTTCTTGGAGGTTCAAAAGTTTCTTCAAAAATTACTGTTATAGAAAATATTTTAGACAAAGTAGATCACATGATTATTGGTGGTGGAATGACATTTACCTTTGTAAAAGCATTGGGTGGAAATGTGGGAGATTCAATTTGTGAAAATGATAAGCTAGACTTAGCTTTAGATATTTTGGCAAAAGCCAAAGCAAAAAATGTTCAGATTCACATTCCGGTTGATGTTGTTGCTGCTAATTCTTTTTCTAATGATGCAGAAACAAAAATTGTAGATGTTCGTCATATTCCTGATGGTTGGCAAGGTTTGGATGCAGGTCCAAAATCTCTTGAAAACTTTAGAAAAGTTATTAATGAAAGCAAAACAATACTTTGGAATGGACCTTTAGGAGTTTTTGAAATGGAAAATTTTGCAAAAGGAACCATTACTCTTGGTGATTATATCGCAGAAGCTACTGCTAATGGAGCATTTTCTCTAGTTGGTGGCGGTGATTCGGTGGCAGCAGTAAAACAATTTGGTCTTGAACCAAAAATGAGCTATGTCTCTACTGGTGGTGGAGCAATGCTCGAAATGCTAGAAGGAAAAGTGCTTCCAGGAATAGCAGCAATTTTGAATTAAAAGTTAATTTTTATAATAATTTGGTTCTAAATACGTTAAGACTTTAGAGCATTTAGATAAAATAAAAAATACCACAAATATGAAGGATAGAATTTTTAAAATTTCTACGTTAGCCTTGTTGTTAATTGGTCATGTGTCTATGGCTCAAGATACAATCAAGCCTGTAGCCGTTCAAAAAGTTCCTTTAACAAAAAAACAAGTTCTGGACTCCATCAAAGCTACATTTGTCCAAGATAAAATGGCCTCTTGTATCGATAGTATGTGGATGAAAGAATTGGCGAGTTTAGATTTATACAATGAATTGACATTAGATATCAAAAACATTAATGTTGATGAAAAGGTAGATTATGAACTTCCAACGGAACTTTTGAAAGAAAGGTTAAGAAAACTTGATGAAAAATCAGCGTTCAACATTGAATATAACGTTGGTTTGGAGAATGTTATCAAATCTTTTTTAAAAAATAGAAAACGCGCTTTTGAGAGATTAATGGGAGTTTCACAATTTTACTTCCCTTTGTTTGAAGAATCTCTTGCGGCACAAAATATTCCACTGGAGATAAAATACTTGTCTGTTGTAGAATCGGCTTTGAATCCTAGAGCAGTTTCTAGAGTTGGTGCTACTGGTTTATGGCAGTTTATGTATCAAACAGGTAAACAATATGGGCTAGATATAAATACCTATGTTGATGAACGAAGCGATCCTTTAAAATCTAGTAATGCTGCAACTCAATACATGAAAAACATGTATGCAATTTTTGGTGATTGGGATTTGGTTCTAGCTTCATATAATTCTGGACCAGGAAATGTAGCAAAAGCCATTAGACGTTCAGGAGGAAAGCAAAATTATTGGAATATTAGAAAATATTTACCAAAAGAAACTCAAGGTTATCTGCCAGCTTTCCTTGCTACAATGTATATATTTGAATACCACAAAGAGCATGGAATAAAGCCAGATAGAGCAGTTGCCAACCATTTTGCAACAGATACAATTCTTATAAAAAATTCAATGACTTTCAAACAAATCTCTGATTTGCTTGATGTTTCGGTTGCTGAATTACAGTTTCTTAACCCTTCATACAAAAGAGAAGTTGTTCCTTTTGTTACAGGTGAAGAGCATTACTTGAGACTTCCTATTGATAAAATTGCATTATTCACCTCAAATGAGGAAAAAGTATATGCATACATAAAATATGAAGAAAACCTTAGAGAAAAACCATTCCAATTACAAACATTATTGGCAAGCAATGACTCTACTGCTACAAAAGTTTCAAGAGTTAAGTATCACAAAGTGAGGAAAGGCGATAGTTTAAGTGAGATTTCAGATCGATATGGTGTTACAATGGCACAATTGAAAAAGTGGAATCATTTGCGAAATAACAAAGCACCATTAGGTAGAAACCTAAAAATTTATACAAAAGAATCTATTGCTACAGAGGAATCACAAGCAATTGCTGTGAAAGAAATCAAGCAAACGAAACAAGGTGTTGACACAACTTCTACTAAATCACAACAAACTATTGCAACTGTTGATAGAAATGAGAAGACTTACAAGGAAGAAAAAGTAATCAGCTATAAAGACGTTACTAAATTCTATAAAGTTAAAAGAGGAGATAATTTAAGCGAAGTTGCCGATAAAAACGGTGTGACTATTGCAGAAATCAAAAAATGGAATAAAATAAAAGGGAACAATATTAACGCTGGAGCTAATCTGAAAATTATTAAAAACGAAAGAATAGTTACTACAGTTAGAAAAGAAATAAAACAGAACAAACCAGTTATTGAAAAACAATCAGAAGAAATTGCTGATGTTCAAAATAATAATGATGAAAACCCAAGCGACTTTTATATCGTTCAAAAAGGCGATAACTTGTTAACTATTGCTAAAAAATTCAATGTAAAAGTTGAAGATTTAAAAGAATGGAACAAGTTAAATGATGGTAATATCAAGTTAGGTTCAAAATTATCTTTGATACATCAAGACGAAGAAGAAAATAACGATGTTGCTGAACAATCATCACCTGTTACCGAAACCAAAACAGTAGAATATGTTGTTAAAAGCGGTGATAATCTTGGAAACATTGCAAAAAAATATAATGTATCTATCTCCGATTTAAAAGATTGGAACAATATAGAAGATAACACGGTTAAAATTGGCGATAAAATGATTGTTTCTAAGAAATTAATTGTTGTTGCCAATTCTAAACCAAACAAAAAAGAAGAAATCGCCAATAATGATAGAAACAATGTTAAACATTATCTAGTGAAAAAAGGTGATTCGCTTTTCAGCATTGCAAAAAAATATCCTGGAGTTACAATCTCAGATATTAAAAAGTGGAATGGTATCAAGAATGAAAGTTTAAAACCGGGAATGAAATTAAAAATTAACGGATAAATAGTAAAATCTTCCATAAATTTGGGTTTTATTTCATCATCATGAATAAAACCCTTTTTTTTTGGATTTTTTTGATACTTTCTAGCTCTTGCCAAAAAAAGACAGATTCTTACAGTCAAGAGGATTCGAAAGCGGTAAATACTATTTCGGTAATTATAGACGATCAACTATGGAATTCAGAAGTTGGAGATAGTATTAGAAATAAATTTGCTTCGCCTGTTCTTGGATTACCTCAAGAAGAACCGCTTTTTACTTTAAAACAATATCCTGCTAAGCTTTTTGAAGGATTTTCTACAGGAAGTAGAAACATGATTATCATTAAAAAAGGAAATTTCAACAGATATGAAATGCGTGTCAATGAATTTTCAACCCCACAAAACACCATACACATTACTGGAAAATCTACTGACGAAATTCTATTTTTGTTAGAAAAGCACTATCAACAAGTGATAAAAAAAATGAGAGATGCTGAAATATCTGAATGTCAGAAGATATTTTCGGATTCATTGATTGACACAAAAAAAATCCAAAACAAATTCAATATTGAACTCTCCATACCTTTCGGGTACGAAACAGTTTTATCCAGAAAAAAACTCATTTGGCTCAAAAAAGAAATCACCAGCGGAAATGTTAGTTTGTTGATTTATCAAATTCCTTACAATTATATTCACAATTCAAAAGCAGTGACTGATATTGTTAGAACTCGAGATTCTGTTGGTAAACTCTACATAAAAACGCGTGGTTCAAAAACGAAAATGATAACAGACGAAGCATATTCGCCATATTTCAGCAAAACAGATGTTGGAGGTAATATTGCATTTGAAACAAAAGGAACTTGGTTAATGAAAAATGACTATATGTCTGGTCCGTTTATTAATTATGCTATTAAAGATAAAAAAAACAACAGGATTATTGTTCTTGAGGGATTTTGTTATGCTCCATCAAAGGAAAAAAGAGATTTAATGTTTGAAGCAGAAGCAATCATAAAGACAATAAAAATTTCAAAATAAAGCAAAATGTTATTAGAATGGAAAACTAAGCGATTTGAGACACTTTCTTTAGAAGAACTATATCAAATCTTAAAACTAAGAAGTGAAGTCTTTGTGGTGGAGCAAAACTGCGTTTATCTTGATATTGATGACAAAGACAAGAAAGCATTACATGTTTTGGGTTCACATAATGGAAAAATTATTGCCTACGCAAGATTATTCAAACCAAACGATTATTTTGAAGAAGCTTCAATAGGAAGAGTAGTTGTCCATGCTGATGGTAGAAACAAAAAAATAGGACATATACTAATGCGAGAAGCTATTGAAAGCATTAGGCATTATTTTAGGGAACATAAAATCACCATCTCGGCTCAATTATACTTGAAGAGTTTTTATGAAAGCCATGAGTTTATACAAACCAGTGATGTATATCTAGAAGATGATATACCACATATACAAATGAAAAGGATTTAGACTTTAGATATTACTAATTCTACTCTTCTATCATATTCCGCTCCTTTACCAAGTGGAACTGTATTTCCGTATCCTTTGAAGGTCATACGAGTTTTAGATATTCTTTTGAAAATTAAATATTTGTATACAGCTTCAGCTCTGTTGGTAGAAAGAGCTCTTTTTCGTGTATCTCTATCGATAGCTTCTTTTTGATATGGTGGCGTACAACAAACATGTCCTTGTATTTCAAATTCAAGGGTTTTATATTTGAATAATTGCTTAGCAATTTTATCTAATTCTGCTTTTGCTTTAGGCGTAAGCTTGCTACTTCCTCTATCAAATAAAATGTTATCCAAATATATGTGATCACCAACAATGTGCTTTTTTTGAATGGAATTATAAAAACCAGGAATTTCGATTTTAGGCAACGGTTTCAAGTTCATCACCACATCTACACGGCGATTTTTTGAGCGTTTTTCGGGAAGGTTTTCTACGATATCATCGTCAATCAATATTCTTCCTTTTCCTTCTATGGTTACAATAATTTTGTTTTTTATACCGCTTTCAATCATTTTATTTTGAATAACAGTAGCTCTTTTGGTCGAAAGTTTATAATTGTATGCTTCTTTGCCAACATCATCAGTATAACCAAAAATTTGAATTGATTCAATTCTTGTAGAATCTATAGCTTTAACAAACTTTATCAATTCATCGCCTTGCTTATCATCGAGATTGAATTTATCAAAATCAAAATAAACGGAGTGGACAACTTCTTCTTGTGCATGAACAAAAAGGCTTAAAAACAGAAAGGGCAAAAATCGAAGGTATCGCATTATTTTTTCAAAATTTTGTTATACTCTAAAGAATTATTGAGCAAAGCTACAGCTTTTTTAATTTCAGAATTGTTTTTTGTATAATATTGATACAATCCTTCTTTGTATTGATATCTTTTGATGATTTCGTCTAACAGTAGGTTTTTTATCTCTTTGGCATTTTTATCAATCAAGTGCTCTTCACTTTTTTGTAAAGAGTTTAATAAAGCTTGATATTCCAAGGTTATTTCGGAATCTATTTTTTCTTTTTTAGCTTTTTCAAGCATGTTTTTTAATGCAACTTCGGTTTCGGTATCAAAATCTATTTTTTCTTTTTTGATAAATGCTTTGAAATCTGCTAAATCTGCTTCAGAAATAGTTGGGATTTTATCGCCCAAGTTTGGATTTTTGTAATAATAGTTAGTTACATAATTGAAAATAGCTTCATTTTTAATCAAAGCTTCAGCTATAGAACTTTGCTTGGTTTCTTCTAGTTCAACATCGGGCAAAATTCCTCCACCATCATAAACGGTTCTTCCATTTTTTGTTTTGAAAGCGTTATAATTTTTTTCTTCTGTTTTAGTTGCTTTTCCGTTTTTGTCTTTTTTTGAATAATTCAAAGCTTGAATACATCTTCCAGAAGGTGTATAATATCTCGAAATAGTCACTTTTACTTGAGTTCCGTAGCTCAAATCAAATGGACGTTGCACTAATCCTTTTCCAAAACTTCTACTTCCTACAATAACTGCTCTATCTAAATCTTGCAAAGCACCCGAGACAATTTCTGAAGCCGAAGCACTTTTTCCATCTACAATTACTACTAATGGAATTTCGGTATCAACAGGTTCACGATTTGTTTTATAGGTACTGTTGTACTTATCATTTTTAGATTTTGTGGTAACAATAATTTCACCTTTTGGAACAAAAAGATTACAAATATTTACGGCTTCATTCAATAATCCACCAGGATTTCCTCTAAGGTCAAGAATAATTTGAGTTGCGCCTTCGCTTTTCAATTTTTCTAAAGCTTCTTTGGTTTCTGAAGATGCTTTTTTATTAAATTGTGATAAAACAATATATCCAGTTTTTTCGTCTATTTTCCCGAAAAAAGGAACAGCTTTTAGCTCTACTTCGTCTAATACGATTTGAGCATTCATCGGTTTTCCTTGACGAAGAAATTTGATGTCTATCTTGGTGTTTTTGCTTCCTTTCATTAGCTGAGAAGCATCGTCTTTAAAATCTGAAAGTAAAACATCGCCAATTTGAATTATTTCGTCGCCAGCTTTTAAACCAGCCTTATCTGCAGGATAACCTTTGTAGGGTTCTTTGATAATGATTTTATCATCTTTGCGAGTAATCATCGCTCCAATTCCTGTGTATTCGCCAGTGTTATTAATCTTAAATTTAATTACATCCTGTTCGTTAAAGAAGTTTGTGTATGGATCAATATCAGCAAGCATTGCTTTTATTGACTTGTCCATCAATTCTGCGGGATTTGTTTCGTCAACATAATTTTGATTGACCGTTTTATATACGTTGGTGAAAATTTCAATCTGTTTTGCGATTTCAAAAAAATCATCTTTGAAACTAACACCAATAAACAAGAACCCAAATAAAACAGCGGGAATTATATATCTTTTTTTAGTTCTAATTTTCATCTTTTTCATTGTCTTTGTGAATAGTAGCGTTAAATTTTTCGAAAAGCTGAATGGTTTTTTGATTGATTTCTTCAAAACGTAATTTCTCTTTGGTTTGGTATAAAAACATAAAGCAATATTTTTTTTCTAAACCGCTAGTTAGTAAATCCTTATTCAATCGATAGCATTCTCGAAGAACACGTTTAAAATAATTTCTATCGACTGCATTCTTAAAATGTTTTTTTGAAACAGAAACGCTTATTTTTATATTAGAATTGTTTTCAAAATCAACTTGATAATAAACCAATCGCAAAGGGTATTTGCTTACTGATTTTCCTTCTGTAAAAAGGGTTTCGATAAGTTTTTTGCTTTTTAGTTTTTCATCTTTAGAGTAAGTAAAAGGCATACTTAATCATTGTAAATATTATAAACAAATTTCACTTCGTTATAGTTGATGTAAAATTGCATTCGGTTATTTTCTTTCTTTTTAGTAATGATAAAAATGGTGCATTTAGAAAATTTATTATCAACACATTCAAATGGAACAATATTTACTTCATCATTATCTTGAATTTCACCATATGATTTTATCTTAAACGACTGAACTTCTGCCGAGTTAACAACGATTAGATTCTTTTTTGCATCAACGGTAATTAGAACATTTGTTTTAACAAAATCTGACCATTCATTCCATGAACCTTTTTCATCTTTGTCTGTAAAACTAACGCTACTTGTTTTAAAACGAATAGGTTGTGAATATGCTTTTTGAAATCCTGTTCCTAGAATAAATAGAACAATCAGTATTTTGAAGTATTTCATGGTTTAATTATTTGTGGTAAATCTACAAATTCTATTCCAAAATAAAAAAGCACTCTTCATGAGCGCTTTATTTAGTTATTTCAAAAGAATTGTTTTCTGGTTTTATATCAGCCATAAAACCATTTGGGTCAATACTTATCTTTTTTATTAACGATTTTGATTTTGGAATACTAAATGTGAATGTTGGTTCAGCCCAAGCCCAATCTTTCAAAACGGTTCGTTTCATTTCGGGAGTTGGGTTTTCTTTTTCAAAAAACATCATACGCAAAGGAATGTAAAAACTCTCTTTTGTTCCATCAACATATTCAACAACCAAATCGATGGGCATTGGCATTCTTCCTATTCTTTCAAGAGTAATATTAGTGGAAGAATTTACTTCAGAAACATCCTTGATGCTGTAATCAATGGTATTGGTGGTTTGCGTCCAATCTGTTAAATACCAGTCAAGTTCTGCTCCAGAAACTCGTTCAGCAGTTCGCTTAATGTCGTTTGGCGTTGGATGTTTGAATTTGAATTCATCAAAGTAGCGTTTCAAAGTCTTCATAGTGTTTTCTTTTCCAATCAAATAGATTAATTGTGAAAGAAAAAGTTCTCCTTTGCTATACGAACATATACTATAAACAGAGTTCAAATCAAAACGATCAGAATGCGTAGAAAGCGGTTGTTCTTTTCCTGAATTTGCCAAATTTAAATAACTTTTGTAGGAGCCGACAAATGGGTTGACAGCTTTCTTTTCCGCCATTTCATTCAGCACTAAATCTTCAATAAATGACGTGAAACCTTCATCCATCCATCCATGTTTACTCTCGTTGCTTGCTAGAATATGTTGAAACCAAGAATGTCCAAACTCATGAGCAATTAACCCAACAAAGCCATCAAGTTTACCTTCGCCAACGACTAGTGTACACATGGCATATTCCATTCCGCCATCGCCACCTTGAATGACAGAATATTGCTTATAAGGATATTTGCCAATATTTTTATTGTAAAAATCCATTATTTGTGACGTTTTGGGTTGTGCTTGCTTCCAAACATCAATAATCGCAGGATTGTTTTTGTAAAGAAAATGTAGCGTAACACCATCTGCTCTAACCAATTTGTCGTGAATGTAATTTTTATCGGCAGCCCAAGTAAAATCGTGAACATTTGGAGCAATAAAATGCCAAGTAAGTGTTTTTTGTTTTTTTGGAATGCTGACTTTTACACCATCATCTTGATAGTTGTAACCTATTTCGTTTCCGTTTTGTAAGTATCCACTTCCGCCAAGAATATAATTTTTATCAATAGTAATTTTTACATCAAAATTTCCCCAAACGCCATGAAATTCTCTAGCAATATAAGGATCAGCATGCCAACCTTCAAAATCAAATTCAGCAATTTTTGGATACCATTGTGCCATCGATAGTTCTATACCTTCGTTATTATTTCTCCCAGAACGACGAATTTGAACAGGTACTTGTCCTTCGAAATCAAGCGTGAAAGTTGTACTTGTTTTGGGTAGAATTGGCTTTGTCAAAGTCACTTCTAGGATAGTTCCTTTTTCTTTTATTATTGATGAAATTCCGTCTTGTTCAAAGTTTGAAATGTGCAAAAAACCAATCTCGTTGGGTTTTAGTTTGGCAATTTTACTCTCTTTAATCTCTTTTCCGTCAGCAGTTTTTACTTTGTTTACCATTCGACCATCTGGATCTTTTATGTTTTGTAAACGAATATCCATTTCGCTTCCAGGTTGGAAAGCATTATTGTATAAATGGTAGAGAACTTTTTTTAAAGTATCATTCGAATTATTAGTGTAAACGAGTTCTTGTTTTCCTTTGTATTGATAGGTTTTTAGATCCATTGAAACCTCCATTTTGTAATCTGCTTTTTGTTGCCAATATTGATTAGATTGACTAAATGCCAAGAAAGGAATAAAAAATAGTAATGATAAATACCTCATTTTAAGTTTATAATTTTGGGTTGGTTTTTAGTTCTTTCGACATTTCTTCTGCCATTTTCAAAGCATTGTAAGCGTTCACAATTTTTCCTGAAACACACGCTTCTGAAAACTTTTTTGTTTCACCATTTTCACCAACATTCACCACCAAGTCAATTGGAGTTCCAGATTGCATGATGATTTGTTTTACTTGTGAAGCTTTCAGATTTGGATAATATGAACGTATCAATGCAGCAACTCCAGCGGCATTTGGCGAAGCCATAGATGTTCCTTGTTCGTATTTATATTTATTTTCGGGAATTGTAGCATAGATTTTTACACCTGGAGCAAAAACATCAACATTTGTAGCACCAAAATTTGAAAAATCAGCAACCATTTTATCGCCATAATTCTGGTTAATTGCACCAATTGTAATTACATTATTGGCAAACTCTTTTCCTTCAATTTCATCTGTTGGAAAATTTGGCTCAACATCAATATTTTTCGAATCATTTCCTGCTGCATGAACAATCAAAACATCTTTACTTTCAGCATATTTTATAGCATCAAAAACCCAATCTTTATGAGGCGAATAGTCTTTTCCAAAACTACCATTGATGACTTTTGCTCCATTATCAACGGCATATCTAATGGCTAAAGCAATATCCTTGTCATATTCATCTCCATTTGGAACAGCTCTAATAGGCATAATTTCAACATTTGTGGCAACACCATCACCACCAATTCCGTTATTTTTAAGCTGTGCAATTATACCAGCAACATGAGTTCCATGTGACGAATCTTTTCTTGACTTCGAGTAAACTACATTGTTTCCATATTTTTTTGTGCTAAGGTCATCAGCATTATCGCCAAGAATTTTTCTTCCATCGAAGTCTTTGTTGAGGTTGTAATTCAATTGATCATAAACGTAATCTTTAAATTCCTCTAATTCTGTTCTGAAATTTTCACCAGTATCTTCTGCATAAGCCAACAAGATTCTTTTGCTTTGAAAAAGCTCATATTTTACTGAAGCAACATCTTTCAGTTCTTGAAGAGTGTAGCTTTCTTTTTTTAAGAATTCACGAATTGTTTTATCTGATTTTACAAGCATGTCAACAGGTTCTTTGTATTGAATTATTTCATTGTATTTTTTTTCATAATCTGCTAAGGCCTTCTTGTAGGTTTCAGAACCATCATCGCCTTTTTTTAGAATTCTAACAAACTCATAATTTTCTAAATTAGCTTCTCCAAGGAAATTCCATCCATGTACATCATCAACAAAACCATTTTTATCGTCATCTTTTTTGTTGTTTGGAATTTCTTTTTTGTTTGTCCAAATAACAGGTTTCAAATCCGGATGATTTATATCAACACCGGAATCGATGACTGCAACGATAACTTTATTTCCTTTTTTATCTTTCAAAAGTTCATTGTAGGCTTTGTCAACGCTCATTCCTGGTATAGAATCTTTCAATAAATCAAGATGACTCCAGCGTTGAAGTTCTATTTCGCTCAGCGAGTCTTTTTTAGCTTGATAAGATACCGAAGATTGGGCTAATGCCAAAGATGTTGTAAACGATAACAATAAAATTGCACCTGTTCTTTTCATTTTGAAATGTTTTTGGAGTAAAATAATAGCAAAAAATATTTAAAATAATCCCAATTAACACTAAATTAAGACATCTTCGCAACGAAAAACTTCTTTCATTCGAACTCCTTTTTCAGTCATTTCAACAGTTATAATTTGATTGTGTGCATCGTGTTCTAACCAAAGAAAATAGTTGTTTTCAGCAGCTGAGGTTAAGAATTTAGATTTTTCGGGCATAGTCAACAATGGTCTAGTATCATATCCCATAACATAGGGTAATGGTAAATGACCAGCAGTTGGTATTAAATCGGCACAAAAAACAATAGTTTTATCCTTGTATCTTATATGAGGAATCATCATTTTTTCTGTATGCCCATCAACATAGAAAATATCAAAATTCATTTCTTTTGAAAAGCCAAAATCACCATTTGGTCTTTGGATAAAGTTTAATTGACCGCTTTCTTGCATTGGCAATATATTTTCCGAAAGGAAAGAAGCTTTTTCTCTTGCATTTGGTTTTGTTGCCCAATCCCAATGATTATCATTTGTCCAAAATTTAGCATTTTTGAACGCCACTTCATAACCTGTTTTATCTTGGTTCCAATTTACACTTCCGCCACAGTGGTCAAAATGTAGATGCGACATGAAAACATCGGTCACATCATCGCGATGAAAACCATGTTTTGCCAATGATTTATCTAATGATTCATTACCCCAAAGCGAATAATAACTAAAAAATTTCTCCGATTGTTTGTTGCCCATTCCAGTGTCAATTAGTATTAATCGATTTCCATCTTCAACAAGCATACAACGTGCTGCAATATCAATAAGATTATTTTCATCGGCAGGATTGGTTTTATTCCAAATAGTTTTTGGCACAACGCCAAACATTGCTCCACCATCGAGTTTAAAATTTCCAGCTTCTATGGGATAAATTTTCATATTTTTTAGTCTAATTGTTAAACGGATTGCAAATTATAAAAATTAACCTTTTTTAAACCACGTTTTATAAACATTTTCTATCTAAATATAGTTATAAAAATGTTAGGTTTAGTTGAAAAATCTATTTTATGATTTATCTTTGCCGTTAATTTAGACAAAATCAAAATAATAAACTAAAGACAAATAATAGAAGTTATGATTAAAGTATCTGAATCAGCAAGTAAAAAAATTGTCTCCATGATGGAAGAAGACGGTTTTAACGCTGCTACTGATTATGTTCGTGTTGGCGTAAAAAGTGGTGGTTGCTCAGGTTTGTCTTATGAACTAAAATTTGACAAAGAAATAGGAGAAAGCGATAAAGTTTTTGAAGATAATAATGTGAAAATAGCTGTTGAGAAAAAATCTTTTTTGTATCTAGCTGGAACTATTTTAGAATATTCAGGAGGTTTAAATGGAAAAGGATTTGTTTTTAATAACCCAAATGCGACAAGAACTTGTGGTTGTGGGGAATCATTTTCGTTGTAGAAAAATATGGCAAAATATACTGAAGACGATTTAAAAGTCGAATTAGAAAATAAAGAATACGAATACGGATTCTACACCGAACTAGATTCGGAAACGTTTCCTGTGGGATTGAACGAAGACATTATCCGTGCTATTTCTCAAAAGAAAGAAGAACCGCAATGGATGACTGATTGGAGAATTGAGGCATTCCGCGCTTGGCAAGAAATGGAAGAACCAGAATGGGCAAACGTGCAGTATGATAAACCCGATTTTCAAGCTATTTCTTATTATTCTGCTCCCAAAAAAGCCGATCCAAATAAAACATTAGACGATGTTGATCCCGAACTTTTGGCGATGTATAAAAAGTTAGGGATTTCAATTGACGAACAGAAAAAAATGAACAATATCGCTATGGATATTGTAGTCGATTCGGTTTCGGTGGCGACCACTTTCAAAAAAACATTAGCTGAGAAAGGCATTATTTTTATGAGTATTTCCGAAGCCATTAAGGAACATCCTGAATTGGTTCAGAAATATCTAGGAACGGTTGTGCCTCAAAAGGATAATTTTTATGCGGCTTTAAACTCGGCTGTATTCTCAGATGGAAGTTTTTGTTATATCCCAAAAGGCGTGAAATGTCCGATGGAATTATCGACTTATTTCCGTATCAATCAGGCTGGTACAGGTCAATTTGAAAGAACTCTTTTAATTGCGGATGAAGGCAGTTATGTTTCGTATTTAGAAGGTTGTACGGCGCCAAGTCGTGATGAAAATCAATTGCACGCCGCAGTTGTAGAATTAATCGCATTGGATGATGCTGAAATCAAATATTCAACCGTTCAAAACTGGTATCCAGGAAACAAAGAAGGAAAAGGTGGTGTTTTTAACTTTGTAACCAAAAGAGGTTTGTGCGAGAAAAACGCCAAAATCTCATGGACGCAAGTAGAAACAGGTTCGGCTGTAACTTGGAAATATCCTTCGTGTGTATTGAAAGGCGATAATTCAATTGGAGAATTTTATTCGATTGCTGTGACCAATAACTTCCAACAAGCTGATACTGGAACGAAGATGATTCACTTAGGTAAAAACACCAAATCAACGATTATTTCCAAAGGAATTTCTGCCGGAAAATCACAAAACAGTTACCGCGGTTTGGTTCGAATTAGTGCTAATGCCGATAATGCTAGAAACTTTTCACAATGTGATTCTCTTTTGATGGGGAATAATTGTGGTGCGCATACTTTTCCGTACATCGAAAGTAAAAATGCTTCAGCCAAAATCGAACACGAAGCTACGACTTCCAAAATCGGTGAAGACCAAGTATTCTATTGCAATCAAAGAGGAATTCCAACCGAAAAAGCTATTGCGTTAATCGTAAACGGTTTCAGTAAAGAAGTTTTGAATAAATTACCAATGGAATTTGCCGTTGAAGCACAAAAATTATTAGAAATTTCGTTAGAAGGTTCTGTTGGATAAATCTTAATGAATCTTAATACCTTAATGGTTTAAAATAAAAGAATAAAATGTTAAAAATTAGCAACTTACACGCTTCAGTTGAAGACAAAGACATATTAAAAGGAATTAATCTTGAGATAAAAGCAGGAGAAGTTCATGCGATTATGGGACCAAATGGTGCCGGAAAATCAACACTTTCTTCCATTATTGCCGGAAATGAAAATTACGAAGTTTCTGAAGGAGAAATCCTTTTGGAAGGAGAAGATATTTCTGAATTAGCTCCAGAGGAAAGAGCACACAAAGGTGTTTTCTTGTCGTTTCAATATCCAGTAGAAATTCCAGGAGTTTCTGTTACAAATTTCATTAAAACGGCTATTAACGAAAAGAGAAAAGCTAACGGACAAGAAGAAATGCCTGCCAACGAAATGCTGAAATTAATTCGTGAGAAATCCGAATTATTAGAAATGGACAGAAAGTTCTTATCACGTTCGTTAAACGAGGGTTTTTCGGGCGGTGAGAAGAAACGTAACGAAATCTTCCAAATGGCAATGTTAGAACCAAAAATCGCGATTCTAGACGAAACCGATTCAGGTTTGGATATTGACGCACTTCGAATTGTGGCCAATGGTGTAAACAAGCTTAAAAACGAAAACAATGCGGTGTTAGTAATCACGCACTACCAACGTTTGTTAGATTATATTATTCCAGATTTCGTTCACGTTTTAATGGACGGAAAAATCGTAAAATCGGGCGGAAAAGAATTGGCAATAGAACTTGAAGAAAAAGGATACGATTGGATAAAGTCAGAACTTGTTTAAAGATTTGTTTCAAGTTTCAGGTTTCAAGTTGTGCTACATAGGACCTGAAACTAAAATAACTTGAAACCTGAAACTATAAATTATGGCGACAATAACAAAGTTTGAAGATTTAGAAATTTGGCAAGAAGCAAGAAAACTCGCAAAAGAAATTTATTTAATTTCAAAAGATACGGATTTAAAAACTGATTATAGATTTAAAGATCAAATTAAAGCCTCATCAGGTTCTGTTATGGATAATATTGCTGAAGGATTTGAAAGAGATGGAAATATTGAGTTTCGTCAATTTCTCTCTATTGCAAAAGGTTCGGCAGGAGAATCAAGATCACAAATTTATAGACTTTTCGATTACGAATATATTTCAGAAGAACAGTTTTTGGATTTGAAAAATAAGTATGAAAACTTAAGTGGAAAGATTAAAAACTTTATCACTTATCTAAATAAAAAAGACTTCAAAGGGAACAAATTCCAATAAATTGAAACTTTAAACAAAAAAAACCTGAAACAAAAACAGGAAAAAAATGGATTTAAAAGAAAAATTAGTATCGTCTTTCATGGCATTTGAAGAGCAAATTGATGTTCATTCAGAACTTCATGATGTTCGTACTTCGGCTATTAAAAACTTTGAAAATAAAGGTTTTCCAACTAAAAAGGAAGAAGCGTGGAAATATACATCGTTAAATGCTGTTTTAAAAAACGATTTTACCGTATTTCCGAAACACGAGAATGCCATTGAATTTGCTGAGGTTAAAAAGTATTTTCTTCACGAAATTGACACGTATAAAGTCATTTTTATTGACGGAAAATACAGTTCGTTTTTATCGGCTACCACGCACGATGGTCTAGACGTTTGCTTGATGTCGTCTGCATTGAACAAGCCTAAATACAAAATGATTATCGATGAGTATTTCAACAAAGTTGCCAGTAAAGAAGAGAGTTTGACTACGTTGAATACTGCTTTCGCAAATGAAGGTGCTTACATCAACATTCCTAAAAGTAAAGTGGTTGAAAAACCTATCGAAATCATCTATTTTTCTACTGGTAAAGAAAATGCCTTGATGGTACAACCCCGAAATTTGGTGATTGTGGGTGAAAATGCTCACGTTCAAATTATTGAAAGACACCAATCGTTGAATGAAAACCCTGTGTTGACGAATTCTGTTACCGAAATTTTTGCGCAAAAACGCGCTATTGTGGATTATTACAAAATTCAAAACGATTTGCAATCGGCAAACCTAATTGACAACACGTATATTTCTCAAAAACAAGAAAGTAGAGTTTCGGTTCATACCTTTTCTTTTGGCGGAAACATCACTAGAAATAATTTGAATTTCTATCATTTTGGAGAGCGAATTGATAGTACTTTAAAAGGAATTACGATTATCGGCGACAAGCAACACGTTGATCATTACACACTTGTAAATCATGCAACGCCTAATTGCGAAAGTCATCAAAACTACAAAACCATTTTGGCTGATAGTTCAACCGGAGTTTTCAATGGAAAAATTTTCGTAGAAAAAGAAGCCCAAAAAACGGATGCTTTTCAGCAAAACAACAATATTTTAATTGGCGATAAAGCCACCATCAACGCCAAACCACAATTGGAAATTTTTGCCGACGACGTAAAATGTTCTCACGGTTGCACGATTGGTCAATTAGACGAAAGCGCCATGTTTTACATGCAACAACGCGGAATTCCAAAGAAAGAAGCTAAAGCTTTATTGATGTATGCTTTTACTAACGAAGTTATCGAAAGCATCAAAATACCTGAATTGAAACAACGAATTACTAAGATTATCGCCAATAAATTAGGCGTTAATTTAGGGTTTGATTTATAAAAAAAGAGCAACATTTTGTTGCTCTTTTTTTAATACAATGTATAACTAATAAGAGTTTGCTCGCTAATATCTCCTGAATCATTGGTGTATTCTCTAATCGGGCCAACTTCATTAGCAAACCAATATTCGGATGTTGTCGTTGTTATTTGTGTGTCAATAACAACTTTTACAGTTAGCCTCACTTTGATTACATCGTTATATGTATTGCCATTCAGAGTTACAGAAGCGTTTTTTTCAAGCACTGTTCCAGTGTATTCAATTCTTGAGCTCGGTGAAGTACTTTGCCCATTATAAGTATAAGTTATCTTAGTTTTAACTGTTCCAGACCATTGTTGGTTTACATTCAAATCATCTCTAAAAATAGGTATTTCGTAACTTTTGAAATAAATACTTACACCTTGTTCATTTACATTTACATCATCAACTCTTTGAAAATAAGTAGCTCCTTTTTTTGCAACCCAATTTTTTACATACACACCAGAAGTGTAAACATCATTCAGTCTGTAGTATGTTTTACCACTAAATGTACTTGTACCTGTTATTTTTGTTTCTTCATTTACTCCATTATTATCAAATATCCACGAATTGTTAACGGCCATTGGCCAATAATTTCCAGTTGATGTTCCAGTTGATTCGCCATCATCTGAGCTACAAGAAGTTAATAAAAGTGACGTAAATACAAACAGCGATAAGATGAATTTTGTTTTCATGATATTAAAATTGAATTTTTGACAAAAGTAGGTTTTTATTGAAAAAAATCAACTGACTTAAATCATATTTACTTTTTCAAACTCCCAACAACGCCACTCAACAATCCATCAAAATCAAATTCAGGATCTTCTTTTAAACCCATTCTAACAATAACTAAATCTTGGCTTGGAAAAATTGCAACCATTTGTCCTTGATAACCACTTGCGTAGAACATGTCTTTTGGTGCATTTGGAAATCTTCCGCCAGCGTTTAACCAAAATTGTGCACCATAATTTCCGTTGGAAGTATTAGTTGGTGTAGCAACGTATTTTGCCCAACTTTCATCAAAGAGTTGTTCGCCATTCCAATTGCCTTTGTGTAAGTACAATAAGCCAAACTTCGCCCAATCGCGAGTTGTTGCCCAACCATAAGATGAACCTACAAAATTTCCAGCCATATCAGTTTCGACAAGTGCCGAATTCATACCTATTTTATCAAACAAACTGCTGTACCAAAAATCCAAATATTCTTGATGCGTTTTGAATTGTTTTCTCAAAATACCGCTCAATAAATTAGTTGTTCCCGAAGAGTAATTCCATGTATTATTCGGCTTTCCAACTAGTGGTTTATTGATTTGTGATTTGGTCATATCTTCTTCAATGAAAAGCATTTTTGTCACATCAGAAATTTTACCATAATCTTCTTCCCATTCTAAGCCAGAGTTCATGTGTAGCAAATCGTTTGTGGTAATTTTAGAACGTTCATCATTCTTCCATTCCGCAATTGGCGCGGGTTTCATAATATCGAATTTGCCTTGTTTTTGTAGAATTCCGAAGTAAGTTGCGGTCAAACTTTTAGTCATCGACCAACCTAAAATTCGCGAGTTTTTATCGAAACCATCGGCATATTTTTCGGCTATAATTTTGTCTTTATAAATCACAATTACCGAACGAGTTCGTTTGTTTTTTTCTCCTTTTTTGTCAAAAGCATTGTCAACAACAGCCTTTAATTTGGTATAATCTATGTTTGAAAAAACAGTGTCTTTTGGTTCCAAATTTC
Organism: Flavobacterium lutivivi; assembly: GCF_014642275.1. Lineage (GTDB taxonomy): Bacteria > Bacteroidota > Bacteroidia > Flavobacteriales > Flavobacteriaceae > Flavobacterium > Flavobacterium lutivivi. The sequence continues at coordinate 139,031 of NZ_BMIM01000002.1, read as the reverse complement.
CATAAGGAAAAGGCAAATTAGTATTGATTTTAGCTCTTTTCGGAACATTATACGGTTTGGAAACATCAAAATCATCATTGATTAAAGTGGCACCCAAACCTTCGCGATAGATGGCTTTTCGACTTTTTAATCCGTAAACTTTTGAAGTCACAAATCGTTCCGCGTCATTAATTTCGTTGGTTGCCCAATCCACTTTGTCAATATCATTATCACCTTGTTGAATGGTTTCCAGAGTTCGACCATCAATAAAATGTCCCGAAGCAACACTTTTAGCAGAGAAACCCGAAATCAAATCAAGTTGTGGATAGATTTCTATTCGAAGATAAACTAAAGCTAACACAAGTAAAACCGCTAATATTTTAAGGAATTTTTTCATTATAAATTTTCTTAATATGTCAATAAGTAAATGTAAATATTAATATTGAAATTGGAAGAATAATGTATTACTTTTGTATTTAGAATTTTTCTAAATAAAATGTTTGATATCCAAAAAATAAGAGCCGATTTTCCAATACTTTCAACCAAAGTGAAGTTAAAACCATTAGTTTATTTTGATAATGGTGCCACATCGCAAAAACCCAAAGTAGTAATTGAAGCTATTTCAAAATATTATCAAGAAATAAACGCAAATATTCATCGTGGCGTGCATACTTTGAGCCAATTGGCTACAGATGCTTATGAAGCTTCAAGAATAAAAATTCAGCAGCATTTGAATGCGCAGTTTTCACACGAAATTATTTTTACTTCGGGAACAACTCATGGTATAAATACTGTTGCCAATGGATTTGCTTTTATTTTGAAGGAAGATGATGAGGTGTTGGTTTCTGCCATGGAACATCACAGTAACATTGTGCCTTGGCAAATGCTTTGCGAGCGAACGGGAGCAAAATTGAAAGTGATTCCAATGAATGAAAATGGGGAATTAATCCTTTCAGAATATAAAAAACTACTTTCCGAAAAAACCAAAATAGTTGCTGTTAATCACATATCCAATGCCTTGGGAACTATTAATCCTATCAAAGAAATGATTGAAATGGCGCATCAAGTTGGAGCTGCTTTTTTGGTTGATGGTGCACAAGCCGTTCCACATTTGAAACCCAATGTTCAGGATTTAGATTGTGATTTCTATGTTTTTTCTGGACACAAAATGTGTGGACCAACTGGAACCGGAATCTTGTATGGAAAAGAGAAATGGTTAAACAAATTGCATCCGTATCAAGGTGGTGGAGAAATGATAGAAACGGTTACTTTTGAAAAAACAACCTATGCTGGCTTGCCACACAAATTTGAAGCCGGAACACCCAATATTGCTGGAGGAATTGTACTAGGAACAGCAGTAGATTATTTGAATGAAATTGGTTTTGAAGCAATTTCACATCATGAGCATGAGTTGCTGGTTTATGCTACCGAGAAATTATTAGAAATAGATGGTTTGAAAATTTATGGAACAGCCAAAGAAAAAGCTTCAGTAATTTCGTTTAATATTGAAGGAATTCATCCCTATGACATTGGCACGATTATAGATAATCTTGGTATAGCAGTAAGAACTGGTCATCACTGCGCTCAACCTGTGATGGATTTTTATAAAATACCAGGAACAATAAGAGCGAGTTTTGCTTTTTATAACACTAAGCAAGAAGTAGATGAACTAGTTGATTCTGTTAAAAAAGCTAAATTAATGTTATCCTAAAAACTAAAAATATGAAAGTAATTACAATGATTTTTTTAACGCTTTTTATGGCAAAAGGTTGTACCAATGAATATCAAAATAATTTGGAAAACACAGTTGTTCAATATACTGCCAACACAAGAGGCTTTTTTCAAAAAGTGATAATTTCCAATAAAAAAATGTCTATTTCTAGAGATAGAAATGGCAATACACCAATGGAACAATTTGATATATCTGACAACGATTGGAATGAATTGGTAAAATATTTTCAAAAAATTAATTTGGAGGAAATTCCAAATTTGAAAGATCCTACTCAAAAAAGATTTTATGATGGCGCAGCGATAGCTGATTTGAAAATAAGATTTGAAGATAAAAATTATGAAACTACACAGTTTGATCACGGTTTTCCACCAAAAGAAATTGAAGAATTTGTAAACAAAATAGTTTCATTAGCAAAGCCAAAAAATGACCATTAAAGAAATACAAAACGCAATTGTTGACGAGTTTTCAATGTTTGATGATTGGATGCAGCGATATGAATATATCATCGAATTAGGAAAAACACTGCCAATAATAGACGAACAGTATAAAACAGAGGAAAATATTATCAACGGTTGCCAATCAAAAGTGTGGTTACACGCTGATAAAGTTGATGACAAAATAATTTTCACAGCCGATAGTGATGCTATTTTGACTAAAGGAATTATTGCAATCCTCATCAGAGCATTTTCTAACCAAACAGCCAAAGAAATCCTTAATGCAGATACAGAGTTTGTAAACGAAATAGGTTTAAAAGAACATTTGTCGCCAACACGTGCTAACGGACTGGTTTCTATGATAAAAAAAATAAAAATGTATGCTTTAGCATTCGAAGCAAAAAAGTAGTCTATGAAAACAGTTTTTAGATTATTGATTTTTTTAATTATTTACAAAGGATTCTCTCAAGAGAATGGTATTAAAATGCCTTTGGATGCAAAGAAAATTTATTTTGAATTTAAAAAACACTCAAATTATAGCATAATAAACAAAAAAGTTTATGCTGATACTATTTTATTTAAAATAGATTTCCCTGATTTAAAAAGCACACTTTGTAAGAATCCAAATGATAGTTTAAAAATTTGTTCATTTATTCCAGTTGAAAAGTTTTTAGGTGAAAATAAGGTCAAATTATTAAGTATTTTATACCACGGTAATGAATCAATATTTGGAACTGTGTATTTAGAGAAAAACAAAACAATTTTGAATTACCAAAGAGATGACGATGAAACAAGAAGAATATTTACAGAATTGTTTAAAGAAAAATATGTAAATTTTAGTTATCAGGTTGAAATAGATTATAAAAGAAAAAAAGTTTACTATAATTACCCGAATGTGAAATATGAAAAAACTTTTGATGATTTAGATTATGAAATTATTTTTTATTCGGAAGATAAGTTAAGAGGAAACTAATTTAGAAAAACTGATTTATATCTTGAGAAAAACTTAGTTGAATTTGATGAAGAACTTAATAATAAAATAAATATTGATATAATTTTTGTTGATAGTACTTATGGACTAAAGAGTCATGCGTCACTTTTTTCAACAATTCAATTAAAGTCTGTTAAATACGAATAAATTATATGGAAGAATTTAAAGATGATATCAATTTAGGAGAGAATGTTGTAAAAGTTCTAAAAGGAATTTATGACCCAGAAATTCCTGTGGATATTTATGAACTAGGATTGATTTATGACGTGATGATTAATGAAGCCAATGAAGTAAAAGTTTTGATGACATTAACTTCACCCAATTGTCCAGTTGCAGAGACATTGCCTAGAGAAGTAGAAGAAAAAATATCAAAAATTGAACATGTAAAATCTTGTGAAGTTGAAATCACTTTTGATCCACCATGGAGCAAAGATTTGATGAGTGAAGAAGCCAAATTAGAATTAGGAATGCTTTAATTAGTATTCAGTTTCCAGTCACAGTATTCAGATAACTGCGACTGATAACTGCGACTGAAAACTAAAAAAATGGACGAAATAATAAATAAAGTTGCCAATTCATCGCTCGAAGTTTTCGATTTAGAGGATTATTATCCAAAAGAAATTAGTACTCAAATCGACATTGCACAATGGCTATTTGAAGGAATTTTATTAAAAGAAAAGGATTTCCGAGAGTCGCTTAAAAATCATGATTGGTCACAATATCAGAATCATTTAGTTGCAATACATTGCTCTACAGATGCGATACTACCAGCTTGGGCAAGTATTTTGGTAACAACCTATGTTTCTCCTTTTGCAAAAAAAGTAGTTTTAGGAAATATAAATGATTTATATATAGCGTTTTATCAAGATATTTTATCAAAAATAGATTATTCATATTATCAGGATAAACCAGTTATTTTGAAAGGTTGTTCAAAAAAACCAGTACCCGAAACGGCTTACATTATAGCAATACAAGAACTTCAAAAAGTAGCCAAAAGTATCATGTATGGCGAAGCTTGTTCTGCTGTTCCTCTTTTCAAAAAATCTAAATAATTATTTTTCAGCAACTTATATTTGTTTGTTGATTTGGATTTGCCAAATGTATTTGTACCTTTGCACCCGCAAATTTTAAATCAAATTAAAAATGAAAAAAATTTTATTTTCAGTAATCCTAGCTTTTGCCATAAATGGCGCTTTTGCTCAGGTAAATGAGAAAGAATTACTTAAAAAAAATGAAGAAGCTGCTGCAAAACTAAAAGAAGAAAAACCTAATGGTTGGACTAAAAAAGGTACTTTTACTTTCTTAGCAAATCAAGCAACTTTCAATAACTGGCTTGCTGGTGGGCAAAGCAATATTTCAGGAAATATTGGACTAAACTATGATTTCAATTACAAAAGCGAAAAATGGAATTGGGATAACAAAATCATTGCTGGTTATGGTTTAACAAAAATTAAAGGTCAAGATGTTCAAAAATCTGATGATAGATTAGTGTTCAATTCATTGGCTGGTAGAAAAGCTGGTGGATATTGGTATTACTCATTGTTTTTTAATTTCCAAACTCAATTTGATTCTGGGTTTGCGAAAGTGGAATTTTTGAATGACAATGGCACACCAAATAATTCAGCAGATGATTTTAACGATACAAAAAATGTAAAAAATTCACATTTCTTTTCACCTGCTTATTTCCAATTTGGACCAGGTATGTTGTGGAAAAAAAGCGATAACTTAAAAGTAAACATTGCTCCAGCAACTTCAAAATTGGTTATGGTTCACAAACACTTTACTGAATTTGGACCATCTTTTGGTGTGAAACAAGGAGAAACTACTCGTTTCGAATTTGGAGCAGCTATAAACGCTTATTACAAGTTTAATGTGATGGAAAATGTTTCTTTTGAAAATATCTTGAATTTGTATTCAAACTATTTAGAAGATCCACAAAATGTTGATATCGATTATACATTGAATGTAGTAATGAAAATCAACAAGTATTTAACAACAAATTTTGCTTTCCAAACGATTTATGACGATAACGCTTTTAGAGGTTTCCAAACGCGTCAAGTTATTGGTTTAGGAGTAAGCTATGGTTTTTAATAGAAACTGATTTAAATACAAAAAAAGCCCTGAAGATTCAGGGCTTTTTTTGTTACCATTTATTGTTTTCAATATCGTTTTTAAATTCTGTCACTTTCGAAAAAGTATGGTTCAAAATTTTGGATGGCTTTTTTAAAAAACCACTTTTGAATTCTGTGTTTTTTTTGGACAAGGCAAAATTTTCAATATCTGTTATTTCACCCATTTTACTCAAAGCATCATCATATTTTTGAACAAATTTTATACTTTTAAAAGTAACTCTATATTTTTTATCCTTAAATTCAAACATACAAAAAGCTTTAACAAAACTTCTTGATAGATACATTGGAGTTGACATTTCACTTTCCCCGTAACCTTTATAATCAATTGATAAATCTTTGATTTCAGCGGTTAGTTTATCACTAGATATGTTTATGTTTTCAAACTTTCCAGCAGTTTTAATTTTGTCTATTAAAGTTTCTTTTGATAATTCTGTTTCATATATTTTTTGCCAAACAACTTGATTGTTTTCAACTAAAAAATTTTCATTATCATTTTGATTAAAATGTGTAGTAAATAGAGTAAAAAATAATAAAAAAGTAAACTTCATCTTTTAATTTTATTATATTTTATCTAAACGCTTGTTCTAAGTCAGCTAATAAATCATCAATATCTTCAACGCCAGTGCTCAATCGAACTAAATCATCGGTAATTCCAACTTCCAATCGTTTGTCTTCAGGAATAGAAGCATGTGTCATTAACGCAGGATGATTTGCCAAACTTTCTACACCACCAAGCGACTCAGCAAGCGTGAATACTTTTAGTTTTTCTAAAAACGAAATAGCATCTTCTTTTTTACCACTTTTAAAAGTAAACGAAACCATTCCGCCAAAACCATTCATTTGTTTTTTTGCAATTTCATGAAATGGATGATCAGGCAAACCAGGATAAAATACCTTATCAACATCTGGATGATTAGCTAAAAAGTTAGCTACTTTTTCGCCGTTTTCACAATGGCGTTGAACGCGTAAATGTAACGTTTTAATACCTCTTAAAACCAAGAAACTATCCATTGGACCAAGTGTTCCACCAGTTGCAAATTGTTTAAAATGCAGTTCATCACCAAGTGCTGCATCTTTTATAATTAATGCGCCAGCAATGACATCACTGTGTCCGCCAAGATATTTGGTTGCACTGTGCATAACAATATCTGCGCCTAAATCTAATGGTTTTTGCAAATATGGCGTCGCAAAAGTATTATCAACAGCAAAAAGCAAATTGTGTTTTTTAGTGATTTTGGCAATTTCTTGAATATCGGCTAATTTCATCAAAGGATTGGTTGGTGTTTCTACCCAAACCAATTTGGTATTTTCATTGATTAATGATTGGAATTTCTCCAAATCATTCATATCTACAAAGTGAAATTTAATACCGCTATCCTTATATAATCTAGTAAATAAACGATATGTTCCACCATATAAATCATCCATGGCAATGATTTCGTCGCCAGCTTTAAATAGGCGAAGCAAACAATCTGTCGCCGCTAAACCTGAAGCAAACGCTAAACCTCTTGCTCCATTTTCTATTGATGCTAATGCATCTTCAAGTGCTTGACGTGTTGGGTTTGCCGCACGAGAATATTCGTAATCGCCAACAGGTTTTCCTGGTGAAACCTGTGCATATGTTGAGGTTTGAAAAACTGGCGGCATTACTGCTCCAGTTACTTTTTCATGGTGTTGATTACCATGTATAACTTTAGTATTGAATTTCATTTATTTTGATTTGTTTGTGCAAAAATAATTAGATTATATGAATTTTCTAATATTCATCATAAAACCTAAATGTATAGCTTCGTGATAATTATTAAATTCTATCGCTTCTTTTGTTGATGCTAGGTGAAAACCTGTTCCAGTTGTATATTCGTTGTAAGTTGTGAATTTTCCATTGGCATAATCTTCTTTGGTTTGTTCCATCAATGAAAAAAGTAATCTTTTTAACTCATCAACTTCTTCTTGTGTAGTGTCACAAGTTGGTCGAGAGCCATTTTTATACTTGTTTGTCATTTCGTCTGAAACATTTACAGCTAAACCCGAAAGACGATAAACCAAACCTTGCTGTGAAACAATAATATGACCTAAATTCCAAACCAAATTATTGCTAAAACCTTGTGGAATTTTGTTGAGTTGCTCTAATGAATAATTTTCAATGAGTTCCAAATATTTTTTTCTGCTGGTTTCCCAAATTTTAAAAGTTGCTTCCATGAGATTTTTTTGATAAAAATAACAAATTATACATTGACATAGTAGTATTTTTGTGTTTTGAAAGTTAAAACATAATTTATTAAACTAGATAGCGTCAGTTCGAGTGTTCGCCTAAGGCGAACGTATCGAGAACAAAACATATAGACTTCTCGATACAATTTTCAGTTGTTTCTCTACTGAAAATCACTCGAAGTGACGAAAAAACAATATAACTATGCGAAAAATATATTATCTCAAAACTTGCGATACTTGTCTAAAGATTATCAAATCGTTACCAAAGACTGATAGTTTTGTCTTTCAAGACATTAAAGAACAACAAATTACTGTAAAACAGCTTGAAGAAATGCATGAACTTGCTGGTAGTTATGAGGTTTTGTTTAGCAAAAGAGCAAAATTGTATAAAGAAATGGGATTGAAAGATGAAAAACTTTCGGAAACTGATTTTAAAAGATACATCCTTGAACATTACACATTTTTAAGCCGACCAGTAATTATTATTGACAATAAAATATTTGTTGGCAATAGTCCAAAAGTGGTACAACAAGCCATAGATTTTTTAAGTAATGAGTAAGCGAAATTGGGCACTTGTTGCCGCAACGTTGGTTTCCATAATTTATGGTGTAACCTTTACTATTGCTAAAGATGTAATGCCAAAGTATGTGCAACCATTTGGATTTATTTCTATGAGAGTTGGCGGTTCAATGATTTTGTTTTGGCTCATAGCGCCATTTTTTTCGTCTGAAAAAATTCAAAAACAAGATTTTCCTCGAATTATTGCAGCAGCATTTTTTGGTGTTGCACTCAATATGCTCACATTTTTTAAAGGATTAAGTTATACTTCGCCCATTATGGGTGCAGTTTTAATGGTAACCACACCAATGATTGTTTTAGTTCTTTCTGCAATACTGATGAAAGAAAAAATGCAAAGCAGAAAAGTTGTGGGTTTACTATTGGGCTTAGCTGGAACGATAACACTTATTCTTTATGGAAAATCTATGGTAAATGCGCCAAATGCCTCACTAGGAAATCTGCTGGTTTTTATTAATGCTGTTTCCTATGGGTTTTATTTGATAATCGTAAAAAAACTAATGGATAAATACAACGCTTTTGCCTTTGTAAAATGGATTTACACCTTTGGTTTTTTAATGGTTTTGCCTTTTGGTTGGAGCGAATTTCAAGCTATTGATTTTGCAAATCTTCCAGTAGACATTATTTGGAAAATAGGTTTTGTAGTGGTCTTTTCTACTTTTTTGACCTATTTGTTAAACCTTGTTTCCATGCGTGAATTAAAACCAACAATTGTTGCCGTTTTTATTTATTTACAACCGCTTTTTGCCACTATTTTTGCATTGGCTTTAGGAAAAGACCAACTTACTTTCGTTAAAATCATTTCCGCAGTGTTAATTTTTGTTGGGGTTTATTTGGTAACTATTAAAGTGAAAAGTGATTAGTAAAGAGTGATTAGCTACAAAATGAACTAAAACTAATGGCTATTTACTAATGACTATTCACTAATCACTAATTACTTTTCTTATATTTGATGTCAATTAAAAAAATAGAATGATACAATCAATGACTGGCTTTGGTAAAGCTTCATTACAATTACCAACCAAAAAAATCACTGTTGAAATAAAGTCTCTAAACTCAAAAGGTTTGGATTTAAATACTAGAATGCCTTCTGTTTATCGTGAAATGGAATTGGGATTACGGAATTTGCTTTCGCAAAAATTAGAACGAGGAAAAATTGATTTTTCTCTATTTATTGAGATTACTGGCGAAGAAACCACATCAAAAATTAATGTTCCTATAGTAAAAGGTTACATCAATCAAATGAAAGCAGTAATACCAAATGCCGATGAAACCGAATTAATGAAAATGGCTGTAAGAATGCCAGATGCATTAAAAACAGAACGTGACGAAATTGATGAAAATGAATGGAAACAAATTCAAACCGTAATTGATGAGGCAATTGAAAATATTAACAGCTTCAGGAAAAGCGAAGGCGTTGCGCTTGAAAAAGAATTTTTACATCGCATTGCAAATATTATGACTTTAATGAATAATGCGGTAGAATATGATACAGAGCGAGTAGAAACAGTAAAATCAAGATTGCGAACAGCACTTGATGAACTTCAAGTTAATGTTGATGAAAATCGTTTTGAGCAAGAATTGATTTTTTACCTCGAAAAATATGATATTACCGAGGAAAAAGTGCGCCTTGAAAATCATCTAAATTATTTTATAGAAACACTCGCAGGAACAGAAGCCAATGGTAGAAAACTTGGGTTTATCACTCAAGAAATGGGTAGAGAAATCAATACTATGGGTTCAAAATCTAATCATTCTGAAATGCAAAAATTAGTGGTGATGATGAAAGATGAATTGGAGAAAATTAAGGAACAAGTTTTGAATGTGTTATAGAAAATGATGTGAATTTAATAAAATCTGATATTGTAAAAATAATTGAAGTAAAAAGAAAAGACACCTTTGTAAACCACTTTTCTGCAATTTTCAAGCGTGATTATTCTTTAGCTGGAGAAATTGGGGAGAATGAAATAAAAATTTGGCAACTCAATATATGGAATGCAGTTTTTTACCCAATATTTGTATTTAAATTGAATTCAAAAAAAGAGATAGTTTCAATTACTTCAAAATTAAATCCCTTTGGGAAATTGAGTTATCTGCTTTTGTTTATTTCTTTAAATATTTTTTTTACAGATTTTGATTATTCGAAAGCTAAACTTTCAGGCATATTTTTTATTACAACAATTTATTTGACATTTATTTCCATTTTTATATTGTTGTCTTTCAAAATTTATAATTTAGAGAAGAAAAAACAGTTAAAGGAAATTTATAAAAAACTAAACAAAGGTTTAGAAATTAAATCTTATTCAAAATAAAATTCCTGTAAGGTTTTAAAACCTCAAAGGAAATAAACACAACACAATGCAAAAAGGAAAACTACTCGTATTCTCAGCACCATCAGGTTCAGGGAAAACCACTATAGTAAGACATTTATTAGCCCAACCTGAACTTAATCTCGAGTTTTCGGTTTCGTGTACTACACGTGCTTTGCGTGGTGAAGAAGTAAATGGAAAAGATTACTATTTTATTTCTATCGAAGAATTTAAAAAACACATTAAAGCCGAAGATTTTGTAGAATGGGAAGAAGTGTATCGCGATAACTTTTATGGAACGTTGAAAAGCGAGGTAGAACGCATTTGGGCAATGGGAAAAAATGTAATTTTTGATATTGATGTTGCTGGCGGATTGCGTATAAAAAAGAAATTTCCTGAAGAAACATTAGCTGTTTTTGTAAAACCGCCAAGTGTTGACGAACTAAAACGCCGTTTAAAAGAACGTTCTACAGAAAGTGATGATAAAATAAACATGCGTATAGCAAAAGCCCACGTTGAATTAGCAACTGCGCCACAATTTGACAAAATCATCAAAAATTATGATTTGGATGAGGCAAAGAAAGAAGCGTATCAATTAGTGAAGGAATTTATTAGTATAAGTGAATAGTAAAGAGTAATTAGTAAATAGTCGGTTTTGCGTAAAATAAATTCATATAAAGATTTGCTGATATGGCAAAAAGGAATTGTTTTAGTTGTCAGAGTTTACAAATTGGTGAAACTATTTCCGCAAGAAGAATTATATGCTTTAACTTCTCAAATAAAAAGAGCTGCTGTTTCAATTCCGTCAAATATAGCTGAAGGTTATGGTAGAAATACCGATAAATCATTAAGCCATTTTTTAGATATTTCTAGAGGTTCGTTAAATGAACTAGAAACTCAGTTAATAATTGCAAAAGAATTAGAATTTGTTACTGATGACAATTTATATAATGAAATATTATCTTTGATTGAAGAAGAAAGTAAAATGATAAATGCTTTCTCAAAAACACTTAAAAGCTAATCACTTTTCACTAATTACTATTTACTAATTTCATGAAAATAGGACTTTATTTCGGAACGTTTAACCCAATCCACGTTGGGCATTTGATTATTGCTAATCATATGGCTGAGTATTCTGATTTAGATCAAATTTGGATGGTGGTTACACCTCACAATCCTCATAAAGAAAAGAACACGTTGCTCGATGATTACCAACGACTTCACATGGTGCAATTGGCAACAGAAGATTATCCAAAAATAAAAGCTTCTGACATTGAATTCAAATTACCACAACCCAATTATACGGTAAACACTCTTGCACATCTTCAAGATAAATTTCCTAAATATGAGTTTTGTTTAATCATGGGTGAAGACAATCTGAATTCGCTTCACAAATGGAAAAACTATGAATACATTCTAGAAAATCATGGTATTTACGTTTATCCAAGATTAAATTCTGGCGAAATAGATGAGCAATTTGTAAATCACAGTAAAATTCATCGTGTTGGCGCACCAGTAATTGAACTTTCATCAACCTTTATTCGCGAAAGTATTAAAAACAAAAAGAATGTTGCACCTATGTTACCGCATAAAGTTTGGGAATATGTGGAGCATAATAATTTTTATAAAAAATAATATTGATTAATAAGTAGTTGTATAAATTATTTTTATTTTTGAATAAATTATCGTATTATGAGTGTTGCAACTAAAAAAATTGAACTAATAAAATGGCTGTCTTCTGTTGAGGATAAAACTGTTATTAATCAACTGGATACCTTTAGAAAACAACATAATTCATTTGACTTTAAAAAAGAATTAGAAACGGCCATTTCCGCTGATGAATTGAAAAAACGTACCACAAAGTTTTTAAAATCTTTGGAATGGAAAAAATAAAAGTTTTCTATAAATCAGATGTTGAATTTTTTATAAATGAGCTGATTTACATACTTTACAAAGAAGACTATTTTATTTATCTTGAAAATGCAATTGATTATAAAGATAAACTTATTGACTTTATAGAACAAAATATTGCAACCCTTCCATCAAAATTAACTCCTCTGTTTCTAAATCATTTAGGTTCTAAATATATATTTTACAAAAGCAATTCAAGAACTACTTGGTATATCTTTTTTGAAAACCAAGAAAATCAATATTTAGTCACTTTTATTTCAAATAATCATACAGAAATAGCAAAGTTCTTAAACCCTTAACATTACTTTACCATTTGTTCGTTCATTCGTTTTGTAAATTTGCATTCTAAATATTTTTACAATGAACAATTTCGAATTATATAATCCCGTAAATTATATTTTTGGTAAAGACCAAATCCAAAAACTTTCTGAATTAATTCCAGCAAATGCCAAAGTTTTACTAGCTTATGGTGTCGGAAGCATTTTTAAAAATGGTGTTCATAATCAAGTTACAAATGCGTTGAATAAGCACCAAGTAATAGAGTTTGGTGGTATTGAACCCAATCCACATTTTGAAACTTTAATGAAAGCGGTTCAAATTATTCGAGAACAAAAAATCGATTTTATCCTTGCAGTTGGTGGTGGAAGTGTTATTGATGGCGTGAAATTTATTTCGGCAGCAGTACATTTTGAAGGCGATGAAGCTGATATTTTAAGAAAAAGAATTTTATTTAAAGAAGGTGCAAATGTTGTTCCATTTGGAACAGTATTAACGTTGCCAGCAACAGGAAGCGAAATGAATTCTGGTGCTGTAGTAACTATTGCAGCAACTCAAGAAAAATTAACACTTGGCGGAAGTGCTTTGTTTCCAAAATTCTCAATTGTTGACCCAACAGTGATTACGTCGTTACCAAAACGTCAATTACAAAATGGTGTTGTAGATGCGTTTACACATGTCATGGAACAATATCTTACTTATCCGCATGATGCGATGCTGCAAGATAGATTTGCCGAAAGCATTCTTAAAACTTTAATAGAAATTGGTCCAAGCGTGGTTGAAAATCCAAGCGATTATAAATTAGCTTCCAATTTTGTTTGGTGTGCTACGATGGCTTTAAACGGATTAATCCAAAAAGGTGTTCCGTCTGATTGGGCAACACACATGATAGGTCATGAATTGACAGCTTTGTATAACATTGACCATGCAAGAACGTTGGCAATTATTGGTCCAAATTTGTATAAAGTAATGTTTGAAACCAAAAAAGAAAAATTGGCACAATATGGACACAGAGTATGGAATTTATCAGGAAATGTAGAAGATGTTGCCAATGATGCAATTGATAAAACCATTAATTTCTTCAATATCATGGGAATGAAAACTAGAATTTCTGAAAACGCAGAAAATATTGAAAAAACAGCCGATTTTATCGTTAATCGTTTTGAAGAACGCGGCTGGAAAGCGATGGGCGAAAAACAAAATATTACTTTAGAAAAAGTGCGCGAAATCGTTGAAATGAGCTATTAAAAAAAGCGGTCAAATCTTGACCGCTTTTTAACTAACCCCAACAATATTAACCTAACCTAAAACCTTATTTTTTGTTTTTGTTCTCATAGCATTCTGTCTTAGATATTGGATAAATCCTCTTCCTTGAAACTCATAAGTTGTTCCAGATGCTATATGATATAAACGTATTCTTCCGTCATTTATTATACTAAGGTTAAAATTTTCTACATCATTCGAACCATAGTTGAGTTGTAAAACCTTTTGATAATAGTTACCAGAAACATTGTACACCGTGTAATATCCAGTATAATCCCAATAAATCGAGTTTAAATTTGTGCCCGGAATATCTTGTGAAGATTTGAAAGTATCGTCACTTCCTCCAGCCATAAATTTTACAAAATTCTCATTGTCAAATAAGTTTGGAGTTCCTTCTTGGCTGGTATAAACCTTTTCCCAAGCTTTATATTCTTGTAAAAAGTAGTGAATATTGTCATAAAACAATCTGTCATAATCAAAATTACTTCTTTGATAACCAATCAAATAGTAGGTAGTATTTGAGTATCTGTCATAAAGTTTTATTTCGTTTGCCGAAATTTGATAAACTTCTAATTCATAATAGCCATAAAGGTCATGATAGAAACGGATGGTATTTGGTGTATAATCATAATAACCCACTTTTATTCCAAATCCATTACCAGTTGAACCAATTCCAACTAAATTGTTGTTTGCATAAAGATTTCCGTTTAAAAATGAAACAGTAAATGCTCTTGTTAAAAAAGGCACATCACCATTTCCTGTTGTACTAGGATAATCTACATACCATAAATCATATCCTTCCATAAGTTCTGGCAAGGAAATTCCATTATCTACAAACCCATCTTCATTGATAGTACATGATGAAAACATTGCTGATGCAGAAATGATAGCGAAGAGTAATTTTATAGTTTTCATAAGCCAAAAAATTTAGTTATTTGTGATAGTTCAATTTATGTGCCAAAAAAATTTTCTAACTATATATTTCTATAAATCTTAAGTTCATCATAGAATAAAATCTGTATTTTTGAACGACAAGAACAAATCAAACTAAACAATGAAAAATAATTTGAAATTTGCAGTAATCGGAGGCGGAAGTTGGGCTACGGCTATTGTAAAAATGCTGTGTGTCAATCTCGATGAGGTTTGTTGGTACATGCGAAATCAATCGGCTATTGACCATATTAAATCCTATAAGCACAATCCAAATTATTTGAGTTCAGTAGAATTTGATACCAATAAATTAGTACTTACCAACGATATAAACCAAGCAGTAGAATATGCAGATTACATCATTTTTGCTATTCCTTCAGCTTTTTTGAATAGTGAATTGAAAAACCTTACGGTTGATTTAAAAGAAAAAGTAATTTTTTCTGCGATAAAAGGTATTGTTCCCGAGACATTTTTGATTGTTGGAGAACATTTTCATAAGCAATATACTATTCCGTATAAAAACATTGGCGTAATCACTGGTCCATGCCATGCCGAAGAAGTTGCTCTCGAAAGACTTTCCTATCTTACTATTGCTAGCGGAGATAAGGAAAAAGCTAAAGTGATGGCAAAAGCTCTTGAAGGAAATTATATTAAAACCAAAATTTCAGACGATATTATTGGAACGGAATATGCCGCCATGCTAAAAAATATTTACGCAATTGCGGCTGGAATTGCTCACGGATTGGGTTATGGCGATAACTTCCAATCGGTAATTATGAGTAATGCCATTCGTGAAATGAAAAAATTCATTCGAAAAGTGCATAAAATGAAACGTAACATCAATAATTCTGCTTATTTGGGCGATTTATTGGTTACTGGATATTCGGTGTTTTCTAGAAACAGAATGTTTGGAAACATGATTGGTAAAGGCTATACTGTAAAAAGTGCTATGATGGAAATGAGTATGGTTGCCGAAGGTTATTATGCAGTAAAAAGTGCTTATAAACTCAACCAAGAATATAAAGCAAAAACACCAATCATTGATGCTGTTTACGAAATTTTGTATGAGGGAAAAGACGCTAGAAGTACTTTTAAAAAGTTAACAGAAAAGTTAGATTAGAAAATAGAGAATAGAAAAAAGAAAATAGACTTTGTAAATAATGAATTAGTCCATTTTCTGTTCTCTTTACTTCACCACAACACCATTTTTCCAAATAATGGGCACTTCTTCGGTGGCGCGTTCGTTAATCATATTTTTACGAAAGGTAAATTTTTTGTCATACAAAGTATTTCCGATGAAATAAGTAACCATAAACTCATTGTTGAGTGCTAAAACACTTTTCTCAATCATTTCTACTTTTACCACTGAAACACTTGGAACTTTCATAAAAGCATGACGCAGAAGCGACGTTTTTTTCATCTCACCATCAATGGTTCCAAAAGCTTTTGAAACGACCATTACGCTGTCTAAATCAAAGTCAGAATCGTTAATTAGATAAACATTCCAAACGTTATCCATAAAATCATCATTCCATTCCTGAATAGCAGCAAGGAATACGTTTTCTACTTTTGGTATCGTGATGTCTGATTTCATAGGATTTTTGATTTAAGATTAACGATTGTTGATTGCAGATTTTAAAATTCTTAAATCAAAAATCGTTAATCATCATTCTTAAATCTATATACTCGACTTAAATTGCTCCAAGAAACGCACATCATTTTCATAGAACATTCTGATGTCGCCAATTTGGTATAAAAGCATCGCAATTCGCTCAATTCCCATTCCAAAAGCAAAACCTGTATATTCATCTGGATTGATGTTGCAGTTTTTCAATACGTTTGGATCTACCATTCCACAACCCATGATTTCCAACCAACCTGTTCCTTTAGTAATTCTATAATCAGTTTCGGTTTTTAAACCCCAATAAATATCTACTTCGGCACTTGGTTCAGTAAACGGGAAATAAGATGGACGCAAGCGAATTTTAGATTTTCCGAACATTTCTTTAGTGAAATACAACAGCGTTTGTTTTAAATCGGCAAACGAAACGTCTTTGTCAATATATAATCCTTCTACTTGATGAAAAATACAGTGAGAACGCGAGGAAACAGCTTCGTTACGAAAAACTCTTCCTGGAGAAATCGTACGAATTGGTGGTTTGTTGTTTTCCATATAACGCACTTGTACCGATGAAGTGTGTGTTCTCAACAAAACATCAGGATTGGTTTGAATGAAAAACGTGTCTTGCATATCTCTTGCCGGATGATATTCTGGAAGATTTAACGCCGTAAAATTATGCCAATCGTCCTCAATTTCTGGACCTTCGGAAACATTGAACCCAATGGTTGAAAAAATATCTATAATTTGATTTTTAACCAACGATATAGGATGACGCGAACCAATTGAAATAGGTTCAGCAGGACGAGTTAAATCGCCATATAAACCTTTAACTTCTTCTTTACTTTCAAGTTCTTCGGTAATAGCGCGAAGTTTTTCTTCGGCTACATTTTTAAGCGTATTGATAACTTGTCCAAAGTCCTTTTTTTGTTCGTTTGGAATATTTTTTAGTTCGTTGTAAAGTTCTTTAAGCAAACCTTTACTTCCTAAATATTTAATACGGAAATTTTCTAAAGCCTCTTTGTTTTTATCATTGAATGCTTTAGCTTCTTCTATATGCTGTTTAATCTTATCAATCATCGGTCAATCTTTTGAAGGTGCAAATTTAGGGTTTTTTAGTGATTAGTGAAAAGTAATTAGTAATTAGCTGAAAAAACGTTTGTAAAAAGCTAATCACTTTTCACTATTTGCTCTTCATTTAATCAATAACCTCTTTTTCAACAAAATAATTTACAATAGCTTCTTTCATCAAAATGGTTTGTTCTCCAGCTTTGAGTGCTGGTAACTGCTCTTTTACTTTGTAATGAGGCCAACCATCTTTGTCGAAAAAATCAAATTCATAAAATCCATAAGGTTCAAGCAGACGACAAATAGCAATGTGCATCAGGTTGATTTTTTCGTCTTTTTTGAAAGTTTGTTTTACTTTGCCCAATTCTTGTACACCAATTAGGTAAATAATCGCATCCAAATCCAACAATTCACCATCGGCAAACTGATTAGACAGAATTTCAACTACTTTTTCCCAGCGGTTTTTTAATTGTTCGTCTCTTGACATTTGATTTGTGATTATAGATTCAAGATTCATGAATTAAATCGAAATCTAAATTGGGTTGGCAAAGATAATTATTAAAAAGAATTATTTTAGAACTAGTTTTAGAATAAACATAAAGGTTATTTCAACTCTTTTATTGCTGAACTCTCAATCCAACCAGTAGTTTCATCAGTAAGTTCTATTTTTTTCCAGTTTGAAGTACTTTCGAGCACATAAACTTTTGTTCCTTCATGAAGTGTAAAAGAGTCTGGTGCGTTTACTTTTGGCTCACTTTTTACTACAACAGATTCAGAAAAAACTATTGCTGGTCTTTCGTTTGAAACCCTGTTTTTTTCATAAATTCCAGAAAATGCACTTACTACAATACCTACAATGACCGCAAACATTCCTGTGAAAAACAGCCTTTTTTTAAACGTTGTTGCAGAAAAATAATACCCCAAAAAGAATAGAAAAAATATAAATCCCAATGCGACAGTAATCCAAGCCCAAGTGTCGTAGTAATAGGTTGAAGTAAAATCGGAGATGAGTTTATGAAAACCAACTTTTGGAATTATTTTTATATCGTCGAGAGCCATTTTACGGGCAAAGTCGAGATTTGTTTTTATTTCCTCATCATTTGGGCTAAGTTGTAATGCTTTTTCAAAGTTGTATATCGAAGGAGCAATTTTATGCAATTTATAATAGCAATTTCCTAAATTAAAATAGACTTCTGCCGAGTGTTTGCCTGAGTTGATAATTCCTTCGTATGCGTTAGCGGCATATTGGTATTTTTCTTGTTGATAGAGTTTATTGGCATTTTCAAAAGCCGATTGAGCCCAAAAAAATTGAGAGACAAGTATAGAAAGTATCAATAAAATCTTTTTCATGGCTATGATATCTGTTTTTCTAAATCAGAAATTAAACGAATGGCTTTGTCATAATCCTGTTGAATTGAAACGCTTGTTGATGGCGCATATCTTGCAAATTCACAATTTTCAACCAACGATATAAATTCTGTTACGGTTTGATTATCCGCATTTTTATCGCCTAGAATTTCACGAATTTTATCTTTACTCATGTCAGATGTTTCAATATGCAATTTGGCTTTCAAGAAATTATGCAACGATTTTTCCAAAGCAACATAAAAAGGTTCTTTGTTGTTGAGGTGTTTTTGAGCTTCGGATAAATACTTTTTGGCCAAAGTATTGGATTTCCTTATCTTATTGCCTACAATATCACTATCCTTAGCTTCTTTTTTCTTTCTAGCAATAACTACAAAAGGAATGGCTAAAAATGGCAGAAACACCAGAGAATAAAACAGTCCTGAACCCAAGAAATCATCTTTTTCGATAGGAACCAAATTGGTTTTTTGCTTGATAAAAGCAAAGGACTTGGCAACTTCCACTTTGTTTTTGGCTATGTCATTATTTCGACTATCATTGCTAGTTGCTGCAATTCCTGGACCATCGAGAACATTGATGAGAATTTCTTTTGAAGAAATGGTTTTATATGATTTTGTTCCCAAGTCAAAGTATGTAAACGACATTGGCTTGATTTGGTAATTGCCTTTTGATTGTGGTATAATAGTGTATTTATCAGAAATACTTCCTGTCATGCCAGATAACGGTGTAGAAACATTTTCATTATGCTCTGGCTCATACATTTCTAGAGCAGAAGGCATAACAGGTTTTGGAAGATTGAATAATTTTAAATTTCCTGTGCCTACTACTTTTACGTTCAAATCGAGGCTTTCTCCGTTTTTTAATACGGTTTTTGAAGGTGTTACTTGAAAAACAAATTTACCAACAGCACCACTAAAATCTTCTGGCTTTCCAGATTCAGGTAGAGGTTTTACATTTATTACTTTGCTTCCAGCCGAAACTCTTTTACTGTCTTCAGTCATCAAGACTTGTCCCCAAAAATTTCTTCTATTTGTAGGAACTTGACAGTCAATGTCTAACGATAATGGTTCAATTTCTAGCTTGCCCGATTTTTGTGGATATAAAACGGTTTTTCTCAAGACAACATATCTGTATCTTTCTCCTTTGAACATTCCGTCTTGAGCAACAAGCTGTTTGATGTCGATATTTTGGCTCCAAAAATCATTGTATTTTGGTTTGCTCAACTCTTGCCAGTTTGTTATTCCAATATTGTAACTAAAATATAGTTTATAAACTACTGTAATTGGTTCGTTTACAAATGGATTGCTATTAGAAATATCTGCAACCAAGTATAAATTATCGTCTGCCGAAATTGCAGGTGATTCATTAGGGTCTTTTGGCAACTGAACAGCATTTGTAACATTGATTTTTATGGGTGATGTTTTATAAATCTGTCCGTTGATTTCTATAGATGCTTGTTTTATAGTCAATGAACCTTTTTGAGTTGGCATCAAAATATAGGAATAGGATTTGTTGAATGAACCTTTCCCATTAATCCAAGATTGGCTTACAGATTGACTTGGTCCGCCAACTACTCGAAAACCACTTGCTTCAAAATTAGGAGGATTAAAATTATCTCCATCTGCATTCATGTTGAAATCAATGCGAAGCCGTTCATTTAGCCCTAATGAATTTTTACTTACTTTGGCTTCAAATTGAACTTGAGCCATTGCAAGATTTCCGATGATTAAAAATAATAATGCAACTATTCTTTTCATTTCAGTTCATTTTCATTTATTGATTACCAATCTTTTTCGGTTTGTTGTGGTTGAGTTAATGCTTTTTGTTTTTTTACTTTATCCTGAACTTTCTTTTCTTCATTATTTACAGCATCAAGAAGATTTTGTAATCGTTGCTTAGATATTCCACCTTGATTTGGCTGAGGTTTTCCATCTTCTTTATTGCTGTCGTTTTTGTCTTTTTTCTGGTTTCCTTCTTGATTTTGTTTGTCTTTTTCTTTATCACCTTGATCTTTGTCTTGATCTTTATTTTTATCGTTCTTGTCTTTATTCTTGTCTTTGTTTTTCTTTTCTTCTTCTTTTTGCTTTTGGTCTTTATTTTTGTTTTTATCGTCCTTACTTTTTGGAGGATTATTTTTTAAATAAAGTTTTGCTAATGCATAATTATAACGAGTTTGTTCGTCGTTAGGGTTATTCCTCAGAGCATTTTTATATGCATCAACAGCGCCTTCATAATCTTTTTCATTCATCAAACAGTTACCAAGATTATGAAAAATTTTATGTTTTTCAGCTTTGCTTTTGGATTTTTTTAACGCATTCGCAAATTGGTATTTAGCTTCAGAAGTTTGTTTTTGTTTGTAAATACTTGTTCCGAGGTTATATCCCGAAATAGCTTTTTTTGGAAATTTTGATTGTGATATTCTATAATCTGCTTCGGCATCAACATAGTTTTTTTCCTCAAAAGCTTCATTTCCTTTGGGTAAAAACTTGTCCTTTTCTTTTTGTTGAGCATTTACACAAAAAGAAATTAGGATTAATGAATATGTTAAAATTGTTTTCATCTAATCTTTTTCATTAAATAAATTCATTTTTCGAACCCATTTTGTTCTTTTTTCAAAAAGAAACATTTCTAGCAACAAGAAGAAGAATCCGAAACCTAAAAACCATTGAAATTGTGATTTAAAATCGGCCATTTGAGTACTTTCAAATTCAGTTTTTTGGATGTTATTCAATGCATTTTTAATATAATTTACAACGTCTTTTGTAGAGTTTCCATCAACATAACCACCATTTGTAGCTTTGGCGATAGCTTGTAGCACTTCGCTATTTCTTTTGGTCACAACTATTTCATTGTTTTTGTCACGCTGAAAACTTTCTACAACACCATTTCGTTTTAAAGGAATTGTTCCACCTTTTTCTGTACCAACGCCAATTGTTATGATTTTCATTCCTAATTTTTTGGCTTCTTCGGCAGCATCAATTGCGCTATCAGAATGGTCTTCGCCATCAGAAATGATGACTAATAATTTATTGGTTTTATCTTTTTTATTTATAAAAGTGGTTGCAAGAGTAATGGCTTGATCAATAGATGTTCCTTGCGCCGAAATCATTTCTGGATTCATTGTTTGCAAAAACATTTTTGCTACAGCATAATCTGAAGTAATTGGTAATACAGGAAAAGCACTTCCTGAGTATGCTATGATTCCTATTCTATCGTTGGCAAAATTGTTTATTAGCTGAGAAACCAATTGCTTGCTTTTTTCTAATCGGCTAGGAACAACATCTTCGGCTAGCATACTTTTTGAAACGTCTATCGCAAAAACAATATCAATACCTTCGCGTTTTACAGTTTCCATTTTTGTTCCAATTTTTGGGTTCACCAATCCTATAATCAGGCAAATAATTCCTAAAAGGATGAGAGTAAATTTTAAAATTGGTTTGAAAAAAGATTTTTCTGGACTTAGCTTTTTTATCAAGTCAGCATCGGCGAATTCCGTTTGTTTTTTTCTTTTCCAATACAATAAGTAGATGAAAAGTAAAACCATTGCAGGAATTACCAACAGCAAATAAAAATATCCTTTTTCTTCTAATTCGTACATAATCAGCTTTGAATTTTATTAAGTTTTTAATTAAATAAAACTTCTAAAAATCGTATTTCGTAAACCAAATTCAACTAAAACTAAAATCCCAGTAATCCACACAAATGGCCTGTATTTTTCATCATAATCATAAAATTTCAATTCTTTGATTTCTGATGTTTCTAGTTTATTAATTTCATTATAAATCTCTTGCAACTTGCTGTTGCTGGAGGCTCTAAAATATTTTCCGCCAGTATTTCGGGCAATGGTTTTCATCAATTCTTGATCGATTTCTACTTTCATCATTTGAAATAAAAAGCCACCGTTTGGAGCATAAGCATAAGGAAACATTGCCATTCCATTGGTTCCAATACCAATTGTATAAACTTTTATTCCGTATTCTTTTGCAATTTGCGAAGCAGTTTCAGGTTCTATAAATCCTGCATTGTTCACTCCATCTGTCAATAGTATGATAACTTTACTTTTAGCATTGCTATCTTTCAGCCTGTTTACAGCTGTTGTTAAACCCATTCCTATTCCAGTTCCGTCTTGAAGTACATTGTCGTATTTAATGCCTTTAATCGCTTCAAGTACTAATGCTTTATCACTTGTTACAGGAGTTTTGGTGTAGGCTTCGGCAGCATAGACAACTATTCCAATTCTGTCATTTGGTCTTCCTTCTACAAAATTTGCAGCTACTTTTTTTAGTGCTTCCATTCTGTTGGGTTTTAAATCCTTGGCGAGCATACTTCCAGAAACATCAATTGCCATAACAATATCTATTCCTTTTGTTGATTTGGTTTGGCTACTTATATCAACTTTTCTAGGTCTTGCCATTGCTATTATTAAAGAACTCAATGCTAGCAATCTTAAGATAAAAAGGAATGGTTTTAATTTTGATTTCCAGTTTGTTTTAAATCCATCAATAGAGCTAATTTTTATAGATGCATTTTGCTTTTTGTATTTCAGTAATTGCCATAAAGCTACTATTGGAAGTAGAAGTAACAACCAAAAAAACTCAGGATTTAAAAAACTTATGTCTTTCATCATGGCGCTGGAGTTTCTAGTTCTACTGAATTAAGGATTCTTTCGGCAACTTCTTGTCCGTATTTATCACCTTCTTTATGCATAATTACTATTTGTTGCAAGCCACCATCTTGACCAAAGATTAGCGATTCGTAGTACATTTTTTCGCTCTTTTTCAAAACAGAATCAAAAGCGGTTAATGTTCCATATGCTTTTTTACCTGATATTCCTTTTTGGGTATCAAAATCTTCGGTTTTAACAATAATGTTTTGCGCACCTCGTTGTTCCATAGTTTTTATTGAACCTTCAATTGCTTTGTCTAAATCGATAGGAATTTGCTCTTTGAATTTAGTAGTTGAAACAACAATGTAAAAATCATCTAGCATACTTCCATAACCAAACATTTGCATTTCTTTGATTTTTGTCATGGCTTGTTTAGGCATTGCTTTTGAAATATCCGTTCGTTTTAAAACTTTTGGTGTTTCAATTTTTACTCTAGGATTACCATATTCGCTATTTACCCATTCGCCTTCAAGAAGTTCTTTTGTTGGATGACCAATAAGATTATCTTTTACATAGTCAAATCCTTTGAAATAGATTAAGCCGGCAATTGTTAGTAAGAATATTCCAGCTACTACACCAATTGAGATAATAACTTTTTTTCTTTTCTCTTTCTTCAATTTGGCAATTCTTGCTAGTTCTTTTTGTTGTTGGTTCCAAAGGTCAAGTTCGTCTTTTTCTTCAACAATTTCAGGAATTGATTTGTGAATGGTTATTATTGAACTCGAAATACGTTTTTTATCTTCTTCAATTTCAAAATCAAGAGGTTTTACTTTGGCAAATTTTACCAAATCGGCTTGTTTGAGAACTTTTTCAAGATTTTCAACAGTTTCAGCAGAAAGCTTTAATTTTTTTTGCTTGGCAGCATTTCGTAACCCTTCAATTAATTCTGATGTTGTGCTTTCCATTGCTGGAATATTGATTTCTTCTTCAATATAATTTCGAGCAATATCAGTAAGTTCAGAATAATAATTTTTCACTTCACCACGTTGCCATAGTTCCTTTTTTTCTAATTGTTGAAGTAACGAAGTAGCTTTTTCTATTGGCGATTTATATTCTTCAACGATAGGTTTTTCTTTTTTAGGTTGTTTCTTGAAATAGGAATAGCCAAAATAACCAATTGCAAGAAGCGCTATTACAATCAACAGATAAATCCACCAATTTCCATAGTCATTTTCAACAGCAATGATGTTTTTGATGTCATACATTTTTTGTTTTAAAGTATCGACTTTTACATCATTTACTTCTACTTTTAGACTATCAGAATAAAAAGGTTTTCCGTTGATAAGTACTTTAATTCTAGGAATTACATATTTTCCACTATCAAATTGTGTTAAACCATATTGCTTTATAAGTTGGTGTTTATTACCATTGGAAATAGTGTCAATTTTGTAGCTCTCAATTACTTCAAGGTTTCCAAAAAAATTAGATTTTGGAAATAAAACTTTTGCAGCAGTATCAACTTCAGTTTTAAGTGTAAGTTTGAATTCTGCACCAATTTTTTTCTTTGTAGAATCAACCGAAGTTGTGATTTTTTGGGCAAAAATCACATTTGAAATAAACAGTAAAATTAATAATAATCTGAATTTCATTTTTTAACTTCTTGATTTAAAATAACCTAATAATTTCGTTACATAACTTTCGTCAACTCTTGTGTTTACTATTCCCGAACCACATTTAGAAAAAATATCTTTGAAGTAATTTACCTTATCGAGATAGTTTTTTTCATAATGTAGTCTAATTTTTTTTGAAGTAGTGTCAATCGTCATTGTTTTTCCAGTTTCTGCATCTTCCATTTCTACAACACCTATGTTTGGCATTTTTTCTTCGCGAATGTCATATACTCGTATTCCGGTAATGTCGTGCTTTTTACTTGCTATTTTCAAAGTTTTCTCATAATCATCACTGACCATAAAATCGGATATCAAAAACACAATAGCTTTTTTCTTTTGTGTTGCCGAAAGGAATTTTAATGCTTGTGAAAGATTGGTTTTTTTACTTTTTGCTTGAAATTCAATTAGTTCACGAATGATGCGCAAAACATGTGATTTTCCTTTTTTTGGTGGAATATACAATTCGATTTCATCTGAAAACAAAATCAACCCAATTTTGTCATTGTTTTGTGTTGCCGAAAACGCCATCGTAGCAGCAATTTCGGTTACTATTTCGCTTTTCAATTGATTTTTTGTACCAAAACTTTCAGAACCCGAAACATCTACCATCAACATCATCGTGAGTTCTCTTTCTTCTTCAAAAACTTTAATGTAAGGTTCGTTGTATCGAGCGGTTACATTCCAATCAATAGCACGAACATCATCGCCATATTGGTATTGTCGCACTTCAGAAAAAGTCATTCCACGACCTTTGAACGATGTGTGATATTCACCCGAAAAGATATGATCGCTCAATCTTCGGGTTTTGATTTCTATTTTACGAACTTTTTTGAGTAAGTCTTTGGTTTCCATTTCTCTTCAGTTGTCGGTTGTCGGTTGTTGGTTGTCAGTTAAAGCAGAATTACTGCCAACTGATAACTGAAAACTGTCAACTAAAATTTAAGGTACTTCAATCTCGTTTACAATTTTGTTGATGATTTCAACCGAAGTAATGTTTTCGGCTTCGGCTTCGTAAGTAATTCCAATTCTGTGACGCAATACATCGTGAACCACAGCACGAACATCTTCGGGAATTACATAACCACGACGCTTGATAAATGCATAACATTTTGCTGCATTTGCAAGATTGATACTTCCACGTGGCGATGCACCAAAGCTAATTAAAGGTTTTAAATTTTCTAGTTTGTATTTTTCTGGATAACGAGTAGCAAAAATGATATCGAGGATATATTTTTCAATTTTTTCGTCCATATATACTTCTCGAACAGCTTCTTGAGCACGAAGAATTTGTTCCAATGAAACCACTTGATTTACTTTTTCAAATCCGCCTTTCAAATTTTGACGAATTACTAATCGTTCTTCATCAATTTTTGGATAATCGATAACTGTTTTTAGCATAAAACGATCCACTTGCGCTTCTGGTAAAGGATGCGTTCCTTCTTGCTCTACTGGATTTTGAGTTGCAAGAACCAAGAAAGGTTTGTCAAGTTTGAATGTTGTATCGCCAATAGTTACTTGTTTTTCTTGCATCGCTTCAAGCAAAGCCGATTGTACTTTAGCTGGTGCACGATTGATCTCGTCGGCAAGAACGAAATTGGCAAAAATTGGTCCTTTTTTTATTGAAAATTCATTGGCTTTGATGTTGTAAATCATTGTTCCAATAACATCGGCAGGTAGTAAATCTGGCGTGAACTGAATTCTGCTAAATGAACCGTGAACCGCTTGTGATAGTGTGTTTATAGCCAATGTTTTTGCTAATCCTGGAACACCTTCTAGTAGAATATGTCCTTGACCTAGCAAACCTATAAGCAATCGTTCTACCATGTGTTTTTGACCAACGATTACTTTATTCATTTCCATCGTTAGTAAATCAATAAAAGCACTTTCTCTTTCTATTTTTTCGTTTATAGCTCTTATGTCTAAAGCAGCAACATTTTCTTCCATATCTGTATTTATAGTAACTTTAATTGTGTTTAAAATTTTAACATTTCAAAAGTGAAAATTTAATCCTATTGATGTTGTTAATAATGCGTTAAATGTTAAATAAAATGATTAATATTAAGGATGTTTTATGATTTTCTTTTCATAATTTTAAGACCTTATACTAATCGATTTTTATTTGTGGCAAAATAATAATTTTTTTAAATTTTAATCAATAATCAATTTTATATGATGAAAACAACAATTTCACCTATTATAGCTGGAACAATGAATTGGGGAATTTGGGATAAAAATCTATCTACTAGAGATATGGCTCATCTCATTTCAATTTGTTCAGAAAACAAAATAACCACTTTTGACCATGCTGATATTTATGGCGATTATACTACCGAGAGTGATTTTGGGAAAGCATTTGTAGAAAGTGGTATTGCAAGAGAGAAAATTCAGTTGATTTCTAAATGTGGGATACAACATACAAAAGGAAGAAATAATCCTATAAAACATTATGATTACTCAAAAGATTACATCATTTGGTCTGTAGAAAATTCACTAAAAAATTTAAAAACAGATTATTTAGATATTTTACTACTTCACAGACCAAGTCCTTTGATGGTCGCAGATGAAATAGCCGAAGCGGTTTCTAAATTAAAAACAGAAGGCAAAATAATTGATTTTGGATTATCAAATTTCACCTCTTCACAAACGGATTTAATTCGATCAAGAACCGAAGTTTGTTGCAATCAAATTCAATTTTCGGCTACGCATCATGAAGCTATGCTTGATGGAAGCCTTGATTATATGCAAATCCATAAAATCAGACCACTTTCTTGGAATCCTCTCGGAACAGTTTTTAGAGAAGATATTGAACAAACCAGAAGGTTGAAAAGATTGCTAGTTCAACTCGTTGAAAAATATGGAGTAGGTTCTGATACTATTTTGTTGTCATGGGTTTTGCAACATCCAGCAAAGATAATTCCTGTAGCAGGAACTGTAAATATTGCAAGAATTCAACAACTCATGAAAGCGGTTTCGTTACCAATGGAAAAAACAGACTGGTTTGCTATTTGGACAGAAAGTATGGGGAATAAAGTGCCTTAAAATATACGAAGTTAGAAGTTAGAGGTGTGAAGTTGTTGATTTACTTCGTACTTTGTACTTCGTAAATCGTGCTTCATAATGATTAACAAACGTCTTCTTATCAAAAATCTTTTAGCTCACAATGATGAGAGTAGTTTTTATGACAAGAAGCGACAGCTTAATCTACATTCAAAAGAAGGAAAAGCTAAGTTCCTGAAGCATATTTGTGCCTTGTCTAATTCTAATCCTTCCAATAATTCCTATATAGTTGTTGGTGTTGAAGATGAAAGCAATGAAATAGTTGGAGATGATTTTTTTGATGATAGCCGAATTCAAAATCTTGTGAATGCTTTTCTCGAAAATCCTCCAAAAATCCAATATGAAAATGTACCTTTTCCCAATTTGCCAAAAGATAGAGTTGTAGGGTTGGTTACGATTAGACCAAAATCAAAAACATCTTTTTTTAAGAAAGGAATTCATACTATACCAGCTGGAACTAGCTTTGTGAGAGTAGGAAGTAATTCAATTCCAACAGAAGAAAAAATACCTTATTCCAAAACAAATGTCGAAACGATTATCAGCATAGAGAATAATTCGAGAAATAGCATTGCACATACGTTGGATGGTGTTATGAATTTTATGGTCGAAAGACATGGCGATATGCTTTCGCAATACAAAGTTTTTAAAGAACTTTTTGTCATTTGTTGGGCAGGAATTCCAAAGAAAATTAGAGATAAAAATTTTCTTTCGCGTGTAGATATTGAGTTGGTAAACGAACAAGTAAAACTCTTCTATTCTGCTCAAGATGATGTTACCATTTCATTTGATGAAAATTCGTTTACCATAACGGAGTATGTTCCGTTGGGATTGAATGATAAAACCAGCTATTATCCATTAGAGCAACAAAAACTCACTTTTTTTGACAATGGATACTATAAAATAGAAACCGAAATGCTTTTTGAACCGCCACAGTACAATAGAAAAATGCTTCATCATATTTACAATTCAAATCTTGCTCTGTTGAATAAGCTTCAAAAAGGAACACAACTTGTAGATACCGAACAAAAAGACCTCGAGAATATTCCTTATACTTTAATGATTTGCTATTTGAATGGTTTTGAAGAAGCAAAACAGAAACTTATCGAGGCAAAGCTGTTGTTAAAATCAAATTTGAACAAAAATATTTACAACAATTTTAAAGAAGTGATGCGTGTATTTCGAAAAGTAAAATATGGTGGTAAATAAAATCATATTTCTATTTTTGTTGAAAATAATTTTATGGGTAGAACATTAGTTATTGGCGATATTCACGGCGGATTGAGAGCATTGCATCAAATTTTTGAACGAGCAGCTGTTTCAAAAAATGATACGCTAATTTTTCTAGGAGATTATGTAGATGGATGGAGCCAATCGCCTCAAGTTATAGATTTTTTGATAGAACTTTCCCAACACCAAAAATGCATTTTTATAAAAGGAAATCATGATGAGTTATTGCTCGATTGGTTAACAGAAAACACCAAGAATTTTGATGTAAAAATGTGGTATAAGCATGGTGGTGAAGCCACTGTTCTAGCCTACGGAAGTTATTCGTATAAACAAAGATTGAAGCACATCGACTTTTTGGATAAACTAGAAGATTATTATCTAGATGAACAAAACAGATTGTTCATTCATGCTGGATTTACTAACATGAACGGTATAGAATATGAATATTTTCCAAAGTTGTTTTCTTGGGATAGAACACTTTGGGAAACAGCTTTAGCATTGGATATATCCATTAGCAAAGAGAGTTCGCTCTATCCAAAAAGATTTACGCATTATCAAGAAATCTATATTGGTCATACTCCAGTAACCAGAATTGACATGACTATTCCGGTAAACAAAGCCAATATTTGGAATATTGATACCGGAGCAGCTTTTAGAGGAAAACTATCAATTATGGATGTTGATAGCAAAGAATTCTGGCAAAGTGAGCCATTACCAACACTTTATCCAAGCGAAAGAGGAAGAAATTAACATATTTGAATTACTTTTGTAAAAATTTCAAACTCACCGGAAATGGACAACAAGAGTATTCCATCTTCCTTAATTTTAAATATTTTGTACAGATGAAAAAAATCGTAACACTTTCAATTTTGTTAATTGCAGGTTTTGCAAATGCACAAGCATACAAAGGTAAAGGCGACATCAAAGGACAAGTAGGTTTGACGCTTCAAGAAGGCGGAACTGGAATTGGCATTTCTACTGATTTTGGTATTGGTGAAAACATGTCTTTTGGTATTGTGGCTGGTTATATGCTCAACGCAGATAAAATTGCAGACGTAAAACCAAGATTTGAAGATAGAGCTGATCTAAAAGTTCGTTTTAATGCTAATATTGGAAACGTTTTCAAACTAGATGACAACATAGATATTTATCCAGGTTTACACCTTGGTTTAAGAAACTTTGGCGGACATCTTGGCGCAAGATATTTCTTTACAGATGGTTTTGGTGTTTTTACAGAAGCTTCAGTTCCTCTTGCTCGATATGATACCGATGTAAATGGTTTTGAACACTACAACAATCAGTTTATGTTTGTTATTGGCGCATCTTTTAATTTATAGAAATGAGTATAGTTACCGAAAAAAGACTTAGAGATAGAAGTGGTTCTGTTTGTGAAATTTCTGGAACCGATGAGAATTTATTGGTTTATTTAGTTGAACCCAAAACAGAAGCCACACCAGAAAACTGTATTTTAATTTCAAAAAATTTAAAAGACCAAATAGAAAATCCTGAAACCATGAACCCAAATGACTGGCGTGGTTTGAGTGATAGCATGTGGAATGAAAATCTTCCTGTTCAAGTGGTTTCGTGGCGAATGCTAGCACGATTGAAAAATCATGATTTGCTAGAAATGATGTATCTAGATGAAGAAGCATTAGAATGGGCAAAAGCAACTGGCGAAGACCAAGATGATGAAGGAAAAATTGTCCACAAAGATTCTAACGGAAACATCTTGAAAGATGGCGATTCTGTGGTGTTGATAAAAGATTTAGATGTAAAAGGCGCAACCTTTACCGCAAAACGTGGTGCAGCAGTTCATAATATTAAACTCGTTTGGGATGATGCTAACCTTATTGAAGGAAGAGTAGAAAACCAAAACATTTATATTTTGACGCAATACGTAAAGAAAACGAAGTAACACTTTTAGTGATTATAGAATAAAAAACCCTGAAATCTTCAGGGTTTTGTTTTTTTATGTGAATGGTTGATTGTATTGAATGCTGTTTTGGATTTATTTAAATCGAAAACTCTTCATAACTTCTTCGGCTACATTTTTATAAAATAAATATGATTTTTCTTCACCCGAAAATGACAAACTATAAACTAATGCTTTATTTATGTAGCGATATTGTATTCCGGTAAGTTTGGTACCATAAAAATCCATAGTAAAATCAAAACGGATACATTTTCCATTCTTACTATCAAGAATATTACTAGTATTTACATCAGCACGTATTTCAAACATTCCTCTTGCTTGTCTTAAATATGCTTCAAAATCGGTTATTTCCTTTTCTTCTTCCATTAAAAAGAAATTCACGCTAGTTTCATATTCATCGCCAAGTGATGGTGGGTAAAGCACAAGAACATGAGATGCACTTTCAGTGTAAACTCTCCAACCTTTTGGATAGTTTACTATAAATTTATCGTTTTCGTATTGTTCAGAAAGCGTTATATCTTGAGACACAACGTTAAACGTTATAAATAGTAATAAAAAGGTTAGGGTAAATTTCATATAATTTTTATTATTGATATTCAATCGATAGCACACAGCGTTCGACGGCTTACACCATTTGCTACTGCAAGTACGAACCAAACAAACCTACAAAATTTCTTTTAAAGATGAGATTGTAACCACTAGATTACTCTCTATGAAGGCGAAATAGCAAATGCAAGTCTAGCGATTGTGCGAAACCGCTATTATAGCAGTATTTATCAGAATGATTCTCTCAAATCCCGGAACATTTGTATAGGTGTTGTGTAAGGAACCCCGAAATGGATACAAACATCAGGGATTTTTATTCTTTTCTTGGAGTTCGGGTCGCTAGTTTCGAGTGTTACGATAGTACAATTATTTTTAATAGCATACGCAACAAGCCATGGATCTGCTAAGTCAGTTGCTAAAAATTCATCTTTCGCATTTTGTGAGTAATTTGGATGAGAGTTAACCCATAAGGCAATTTCACTATACTTATCTACACATGAAGATGTATCAACAAAAAAATCAATATTAATATCATTTACGCACCAGTTAGAAAGTTCATCTGGTCTTGAAATATCACAGAGTTCTTTTTTAACTTTGTCAATGCTGTAAATAATTTCTCTATCAGCCAAATCAATCAATTTCTTCCAAAAACTTGGAACTACATCGAAAGGGTAATACATTCGATGAGCTTGAATAAAAACATTACTGTCTTGCAAGTATATCATCGGAATAAATATTCGGTAACAAATTTATTATATGTGTCACCTTTCAAATTTGTTAATTTATATGCTTCTCTGTAAAGTAATTTATTTTCTTTAACTGCGTTATTTACGAAAGAAGCAAATCTTAAACTTACTCTTTTTCTTGCTGTAAAATAAAAATTGCCACCAGAGTCTTGGCTATCTTTTTTATCCTTAACTTCTTGAATATATTGATTGTAAAAATTAAGGAAATCTGTTTTGTTAATGAGTTTCAAATCAAGTGCTCTTCTTGCTACAACAATTTGACTTACTTTGAAGATTCTACTTAAGTATTTGAAATCTTGAGTAGTTTTCCATTTTTCAATTAGATAAGTTTGAGGAACTAAAAATTCAGCGGCTACTTGATCACATAATTTTTCAATTGGATCATCAGCAGGAATTAAGTTTTGATTATCAAAACCGGCACTTTCTCCTAACCATACGTGGGCGAGTTCATGTATTAAAGTAAAAATTTGTGCTGCTTTTGCATCTGCAGCATTTACAAATAAAAAAGGAGCTTTTTTATCAACAAGTACAAAGCCTCGACATTCATTGACATCAATAGGTCTTCTAGTATTTGTTCCTACTATTCCATTGTAAGTAACTATTATTCCAGCATCCTCAATCTGATGAGTAATGAAATCTAATGCTTCTTCCCATGTATTGTGTTTTGTTGCCCAATTTACCTCTAATTTAAGCGTGTTTCTAATGTCATCAACAATAGTGTTGTAACTATCATTGACATTAAATTTTCCAACAAATTCTAAATTTGGAAAGTCTAATTCTTGCAAATATTCTGTTAGCCAATTTTGTCTGTCTTGAATAATTTGTATTGTGTGAAATACGTTTAAACTAACTTTATTTGTAGCTTGATTATTTGCTGTTCTAAAAAAAGGAAGAGGTATATTTTCTTCAGGTGGCTTTTGTAAAAACATATATCCAAAAGGGACATGAACCTTGTGAGTAAAATCTTCGAGCTGTTTTACTGTTGGAAACTTTTCTCCTTTTATCCATTTTTCAACATTTGTATTTTCTGAATAAAAGTCTTTCAGGCTATTACCATTTCTGATGATTGCCCATTCGATAATCTCTTTATTTATATTTTCTACTCGTGTACTCACTTAGCAAATATAATACATTTTATTAAACGTAAAGTTTGAATAAATATTGCCTATTACACCCAAATATACGAAATTACTCCAAACAAAAAACCGCAACATTTTGTGTTACGGTTTTTCTATTCTCTTTATTCTTTGTTCTATTTTCTCAAAAAACTATAAATCAAATTTTATTCCTTGAGCAAGCGGTAAGTTGGTGGTATAGTTTATCGTGTTGGTTTGTCTGCGCATATACACTTTCCAAGCATCAGAACCACTTTCTCTTCCGCCACCAGTTTCTTTTTCACCACCAAAAGCACCACCAATTTCTGCTCCAGAAGTTCCAATATTTACATTGGCAATTCCACAATCAGAACCAGCAACTGATAAAAATGCTTCAGCTTCACGCAAATTATTGGTCATAATCGCTGATGATAATCCTTGTGCTACACCATTTTGTATCGCAATTGCATCATGAACATCACCAGAATATTTTAGTAAATATAAAACCGGAGCAAATGTCTCGTGTTGTACAATTTCAAAATGAGGTTGTGCTTCGGCAATCGCTGGTTTTACATAACAACCGCTTTCATAACCTTCACCTTGAAGAACTCCACCTTCCACTAGAATTTTTCCGCCTTCGGCAACTACTTTTTCTAATGCTTTGTTATACATTTCTACAGCATGTGTATCAATAAGTGGTCCAACGTGATTGTTTTGATCTAACGGATTTCCTATTCTTAGTTGTCCATAAGCACTCACAATAGCGTCTTTTACTTTGTCATAAATACTTTCGTGGATAATTAATCTTCTGGTTGAAGTACAACGTTGTCCTGCTGTTCCTACAGCGCCAAAAACAGCACCGATTACCGTCATTTTGATATCGGCATCTGGAGTTACTATAATAGCGTTGTTTCCGCCAAGTTCAAGAAGCGAATTTCCTAAACGAGCAGCGCAAGCTTGTGCAACGATTTTACCCATTCTAGTTGAACCCGTTGCAGAAACTAAAGGAACACGTTTATCATGTGTCATCATTTCGCCTACTTTATAATCGCCGTTGATTAAGCACGAAATTCCTTCTGGAAGGTTGTTTTCTTTTAATACTTCGGCGATGATATTTTGACATGCAATTCCGCATAAAGGTGTTTTTTCTGATGGTTTCCAAACGCAAACATCACCACAAATCCATGCTAATGCAGTATTCCAAGACCAAACCGCAACTGGAAAATTAAACGCAGAAATAATTCCAACAATTCCCAGTGGATGATATTGCTCATACATTCTGTGTCCTGGACGTTCAGAATGCATTGTTAAACCATGCAATTGACGAGAAAGACCAACAGCAAAATCGCAAATGTCAATCATTTCTTGAACTTCGCCCAAACCTTCTTGATATGATTTTCCCATTTCATAAGAAACTAATTTTCCAAGTGGTTCTTTGTATTTTCTTAGTTTTTCTCCAAACTGACGTACAATTTCACCACGCTTTGGCGCAGGCATCAAACGGAAAGTTTTAAATGCTTCGCTAGCAGTTTGCATTACTTTTTCATAATCGGCAGCAGTTGTTGTAGTAACTGATGCGATTAATTGTCCATCAACTGGCGAATAACTATCAATTTTTTCTCCATTTGAAAACCAATTATTTCCTGTAGATGTTCCTTGATTTAGGGATTTAACACCTAATATTTCTAATGCTTCGGTCATGCCAAATTGTTCTGCTACCGAAGATGTTGTTATTGTTGACATTTTAATTCTTTTAAAATTTAGTACAAAGGTAATACAATATTATTTGGTTACAAATCGCTCATCACTTTCCATAATAGTTCCACATTTTTCACATGTTCGTAATGCTTCAGAATTATAAAAATGGTTAAAATGAGCTAAAAAATCTTTTTCAATGTCATGCAATTCAAAGTAAACTTCATATAATTTGTGATTGCAATTTTCACAAAACCACAGCAAACCATCAGGAATATCTTTTCCTTCTCTTTTTCGCTCTACAACAAGTCCTATTGAACCTGCAGTTCTACTTGGCGAATGAGGTACTTTTGCAGGTAATAAAAACATATCACCAGCACTTAGTTTCATAGCTTTCTTTTTACCTTCATCTTGAACATATACGGTTATTTCGCCTTCCAATTGATAAAATAATTCTTCGGTTTCGTTATAATGAAAATCTTTGCGAGCATTTGGTCCACCAACAATCATAACAATATAATCACCAGAATCTACATATAGATTTTTATTGCCCACAGGCGGTTTTAATAAATGTTTGTTTTCTTCAATCCATTTAGTAAGATTGAAAGGTTTTTGTACTGCCATTGCTTTAAAATTAGTGGAGTAAATTTACAAAAAATAAGGTCAGCAATTTTGCTGACCTTATTTTTGTTATTTCATTTCTTTGATGAGATAAATATATACCGCAAAGTGATCGCTATAGCCAATTTCGGTCATGCTATGACGAAGCGGATAACCTTTGTATTGTCCTGTGGTTTGTATTAAATATGGTTTATTGAAAATTCCAGCTTTCCAGTAGTGATATGATGTGTATTCTTCTTTTCTTATCAAAGGTTCACTGACCATAATTTGGTCAAAAATATCACCAGCATCACGATAAAAAAGAGTTGCATTTCCTTTGTAGAACATTTCTTCAAAAGGATTGTAAATATCAAATTGTTTTACTTCTTCTTTTTTTCTCTTTGCTCTGATTCCTTCTTTCACACTTTTGTTATAACTACCGTCATTCAAATCTCCCATTGTGATGATTTTTGCATTTGGATTTATCGCAAAAAGAGAGTCCATAATCTTGCGGTTCAATTTTCCTGCTGCTTCTCTAAAAGGAGAACTCTTCTTTTCTCCACCAGAACGCGATGGCCAGTGATTAACAATAATATGTATTTCTTCACCATCAAGATAACCTGTTACTAATAATTGGTCACGAGTATATACACGATCGTTTTCTTGAGTAACTTGGACAACATCATCTGTAGATTCCTCTTTCTCTTTGTCTTTTTTTGAAACATTTGCCTCTTGACTTTTGTAGATTAATAAAGGAATATTTGTGTAACTAGTTGGTTTAAAGTGTTTTTTTTGATAAAGCAATGCAACATCAATTCCTCTTTTATCAGGAGAGTCAAAATGGATTATTCCATAGTCTTTATTGATTAGCAAAGGTTCTTTTATCAAATCCTCCAAAACACCTCTGTTTTCAATTTCAGCACCACCAATAAGAGTTGGGGAATTATTTGGGTTTTCAGATGTTCCAATTTCGGATAGAACTTTTGAAAGATTGTGTAGTTTTTGATGATATTTTTTAGAAGTCCAGTTTTGAACACCATTTGGTAACCACTCTTCATCCATGTTTGGACCATTGATTGTATCGAAGAGATTTTCAAAATTATAAAAAGCAACTGTATGAATAGAATACTTTTTTGACTGCGAATTAGAGGTATAAATTGCGAAAAAAGCAAAGAAAACCGCTATTAATTTTTTTATTTTCATAAAACGAATATTAATTTTACATCAAGAATATTACAAACTTCGCGCCAAAAGTAAATAATTATATTAAAAGATGTACATTTGCGGGCTGTTATGTTTTTATTAACATTTCAAAAAAGATAAATTAATTTAATTTTATTTATGAAAAAACTTATTTTTAGTACTTTGCTTGTGTTGCAGTCTGTTTTGGTTATAGCCCAAAATGGAGGTAGTATTAAAGCAAAAGTAGTTGATTCTAAAACTCAAAAACCGTTGCAAAACGTTGTTGCCGCTGTTCAAAATTTGAATTTGACTTCAGTAACAGATGGAACGGGAGAGTTTGTAATTAAAAATGTGCCTGCAGGAAATCAAATCCTTTTGGTTAAAACGGCAGGTTACAAAGATCAATTGTTTTCATTGGAAGTATCACAAAATCAAACGCTTGACATTGGAGTAGTGGTTTTGGAAGAAGATATTACTGCTGAGCAACAATTAAGTTTAGTTTCTATTACCGATAATGATTTGGGTGATGACAATAGTGGTTCTGAAAGTACTTCAGGATTATTGCAAGCATCTAGAGATGCATTTCAACAGGCTGCGGCTTTCAACTGGGGACAAGCTCGTTTTAGAGTTAGAGGTTTAGATAATGAATATTCCACTACAATGATTAATGGAGTGGTTATGAATAAAATATATGACGGAAGACCACAATGGAGTAACTGGGGTGGATTGAATGATGCTACAAGAAACCAAGAATTTACAATGGGTTCTGCGCCTTCAGATTATACTTTTGGAGGAATACTTGGTACTCAAGAAATCAACACGAGAGCATCAATTTACAGAAGAGGAAACAGAGTTTCTTTTGCTGGAACCAATACAAATTACAATGGTAGATTAATGGGTACAGTTGCTTCTGGTATGAGAAATGATGGTTGGGCTTATGTAATTTCTGCATCAAGAAGATTTTCAGTTGATGATGCAGCTTATTTCGATGGAACTACGTACAATGCAAATTCATTTTTTGCAAGTGTTGAAAAAAGATTGTCTTCTAATAACACATTGAATTTTACTTCAATATATGCAGTGAATAGAAGAGGGAAAAATTCTCCAAACACAAAAGAAGTAACTGATTTAACAAGTGAAACATACAATTCATATTGGGGTTGGCAAAATGGAGAAAAGAGAAATTCAAGAATTAAGGAAATAGAGGAACCAATATTTATTTTGAGTGATTATTGGAAGATATCTTCTAAAACCAACTTAAATCTAAATTTATCTTATCAGTTTGGTAAAGTAGGTAATAGTCGTATAGATTATCAAGGGGTGAATAATCCTGATCCTACTTACTATAGAAACTTACCTAGCTACTTCACTTCTTTATATGAAAATGATCCAGCAACTGTTCAGTTGACAAATCCATCTGCTTATTTACCTGGTGGTCTTGGTGGTATTCCAACACCAGATTTGATTGGAGCTTCAAACGCTGCTTTTTTAACTAATCCTCAAATAGATTGGGAAAAAATGTATAGAGCAAATGAATTAGCAAATAACGCAGGTGAAGGAGCTAAATATATTTTATATGAAGATAGAACTGATGATAGACAGTGGAATGCAAATGCAATATTGAGTTCTCAAATTGCTGATAATATTGTAATGAACGCTGGAGGTTATTTCACTAAATTAAAATCTCACAACTTTAAAAACCTGTTAGATCTTCTAGGTGGAAATTATTTTACAGATATTACACTTTTTGGTTCAGGAAATCAACAACAAACGGATTTGAACAATCCTAATAAACAGGTTGAAGTAGGTGATACTTTTGGCTACAACTACAATTTATATGCTACTAAATATGACATATTTACTCAATTTAAATTTACATATAAAAAAGTTGATTTCTATTTAGGCCAATCATTCTCTAGATCAGAATATGAAAGAGAAGGTTTGTACAAAAATGGATACTATGCTACAAACTCTTTAGGTTATAGCGGTAAAAAAACATTCGACAATTTTGGTTTCAAAGGAGGATTGACATATAAGATAACAGGAAAACATTTTATAACTTTTAATGGTGTTTACATGTCTAAAGCTCCTTCGCTTAGAAATACTTTTAATAATGCTCGTGTTAATAACAACGTTACTAATGGTGTATCAAATGAAACGGTTACAAGTGCAGACTTGAGTTTTGTTATTAATTCACCTAAGTTAAAAACAAGATTGACCGCTTTCTTTACTCGTATTCAAGACCAAACAGAAACTGCATTTTTCTACGGTGATGGTGCTGGTATAGATGATGCAACTACAGAATTGAACGAAGCAAATTCATTTGTAGCCCAAACGGTTACAGGTTTAGAAAAAAGAAATATGGGAGTAGAGTTTGGTCTTGAATACCCAATAACTTCTACACTTAAGGCTACTGCAGCAGCAACTTATGGTGAATATATTTATGCTAACAACCCTAACTTGAGTGTAAGTATTGACCGTTTAGCATCTGAAACGAACATTGCACCTTTTATAGATTATGGAGTTGCACATATTAAAAACTACAAACAAGCTGGTATGCCACAGACTGCAGCTTCATTTGGTTTAGAATATAGAGACCCAAAATTTTGGTGGATAGGAGCTAATGTGAATTATTTAGCCAATAACTATGTTTCTATTGCACCAATCACTAGAACCGATAGATTCTACATTGATCCTGCTAGTGTAAATGGAAGCTCATTTGCTGAAGCTACTCAAGAAAGAGGTGATGCTTTGTTGAAACAAGAAAAATTTGATAACTTTACTTTAGTTAATTTAACTGGAGGAAAATCTTGGAAAATAGGAAGTCAAACATTAGGTTTCTTTGCTAGTATAAACAATGTTTTTGATGTTACATACAAAACTGGAGGTTTTGAGCAAGCAAGAAATTCTAACTATAGAGAGTTAAATCAGGATGTGTCTAGTGGAACACCTGCTTTTGCTCCAAAATATTTTTATGGTTATGGAAGAACTTACTTCGTAAACCTTTACATTAATTTCTAAAAAACAAAAAAAAGATAATATGAAAACAACAATTTTAAAATCTGCTCTTTTCGTAGCTCTTACAACAGGAATATTGTCAAGTTGTGTTAAGGATGATGACTACAGTACACCAGAGTTATCAGGTTGTACAGGAACTACTTTAGTAAAAAACAGAGAGGTTTCTCAAATCCTTGCTACTTCGACAGTTGCTCTTCACGAAAACATTGTTCCTGGAGTTTCTGACGTTATCGAAGCTTATGTTACTTCTAGCGATATTGCTGGAAATTTTTTCAAATCAATTTCTTTTCAAACTCTTGATGGCTCAAGAGCATTTAGTATCCCTGTTGATGCTACAAATACTTTTATCAATTATGAACCAGGAAGAAAAGTATTAATTAAAATGGATGGATTATATACAGACATTAAAGATGGAGGAATGAGAATAGGGTCTTTATATGTAGATTCTTCTGGAGCGGCTTCTGTAGGTAGAATGTCCGAAGCTGATTTTAGATTAGCAGTACAACCTTCTTGTGAAATAAAAAGCGAAGACGTGTTAATTCAAAAAGTTAGTATTCTTGACGTTCAAAGTGATAGTTATTTAAATAAACTTATTGAAATAGATAATATTCAGTTTGATGATAATGCAGTTGGCAAAACATATTATGATCCTAATAACGACATTGGAGGTGCAACCAATCACTATTTAACAAATGTTTTTGGTACAAAAATTGTTTTCAGAACAAGTTCTTATTCAAATTTTGCATCTAAATCAGTTAGTGATAAGAGCGGAAAAGTTAGAGGTGTTTTAACTAAATATGGTGATACTTTTCAGTTTTTAGCTCGTTCACAAAAAGATATTATGCTTACTTCATCTCGGTTTGCCTTAGTTCCACCATTTTTTCAACAGGATTTTCAAGAAGCAATTGATGGAACAAACTTAAATATCACAGGATGGTATAATATAGCTACAGAAGGAACTAAACTTTGGAAAGAAGAAGTATATCAAGGAAATGGGTATGCGGAATTTAGTGCTTTTAGTTCAGGAAGCGCAACAAATACTTGTTGGTTAATTTCTCCTGCTATTAATTTATCTAGTTACACTACAAAACAATTAGAATTTGAAGTTGCTCAGCATCACCTTGACGTAGATTCTCCCAACAATAGTTTAGAAGTATTAATTTCAACTGATTTTGATGGTATAAACGTTTCAACTGCTACTTGGACACCATTGCAAGCAAATTTACCAGTAAAAGCGACATCTTGGTATGTTTTCCTAAAATCGTCAATTAATATTTCTAACATAAGTGGTACAAATGTGCATGTAGCTTTCAAGTTCAAAGGTTCAGGTACTGATACAACTTTAGATGGCGCTTTTCAAGTGGATAACTTTAAAGTTTTTGGAAACTAATCTAGTATAAAATGAAAAAAATTAAAAGCATAATCTTTTTTGCATCACTTGCTATAGTATTTAATTCTTGTGATGATAAAGAAGAATCTGTGAACTATATCCAAGAAAACTATTTAGCTGGTAAATGGATTATTACAGAAGAAGGACACATGAACAGTCAGTCAGGTATTGATTTTGCTCAATATGTTAATGATGCAACATGCAATAATGACAATATAGTTTTCAATGATGACATGACTTTTGCGACTCATGATTTTTCCTCTGTTGATGGAAGCTGTCAAGACGAGTCTGTAACGGGAAGTTATGACCGTGTTAACCATACATTAACACTAACATATACTGTCGATGGTGAAGTTATGCATATGAATTACATCATTACAAAACTCACAGCAACTGAACTAGAATTTAATTATAGTGAT
Organism: Flavobacterium lutivivi; assembly: GCF_014642275.1. Lineage (GTDB taxonomy): Bacteria > Bacteroidota > Bacteroidia > Flavobacteriales > Flavobacteriaceae > Flavobacterium > Flavobacterium lutivivi. The sequence goes on along the minus strand of NZ_BMIM01000002.1, from coordinate 97,053 downwards.
GCTGGAGAATTAGTATTTTTAAAATTAACTAAAGAATAACACTTATTTCTTAAGTATAAAAAAGCAGAGTTTTATCTCTGCTTTTTTTATGCCTTCTTTTTTCTCATCAATTCATCAAAAGTTTTTTGATATATTTATTGCATCAAATTAACCCAATATAGCAATGAAAAAAATATTTTTCACTTTAGCAATTTTTATGGCAGTAACAGCATCAGCCCAAGAATCATTAACTCCCGAAACACTATGGAAACTCGGTAGAGTTACTCCCATTGGAATCTCCAAAGATGGAAAACAGATAGTTTATAAAGTTTCTACACCATCTATAGAGGAAAACAAATCCAATACTAAGTTTTACACCATTCCAGTTGAAGGTGGAATGCCTGTTGAGGTTGCGGAAACTAAAGATTTGGTAAAAGATAAAAATATTTCTCCAGATGGAAAATACATCCTTTCTTCAGATGAGATAAAAGTAGAAAACGTATTAGGAAAGGATTTCTATCCTCAATTGGAAAAATCCAACGTACAAGTTTATAACGGCTTAGATTATCGTCATTGGGATACATGGAATGACGGCAAACATAATCATGTTTTGTTGGCAATTAATAAACCAGGAAAAGCAAAACCTATCGATATAATGAAAGATGAACCATATGATTGTCCTCAAAAACCATTTGGTGGCGATGAAGATTTCATTTGGTCTCCTGATAGCAAAAGTGTAATTTATGTATCCAAGAAAAAGGCAGGCACAGATTATGCTATTTCTACTAATACTGATTTATATGAGTATAATATTGAAACAAAAGAAACTAAAAACTTAACCGAGAGTAATTTGGGTTATGATACAAACCCAATATTTTCCCCAACAGGAAACTTAACTTGGCTTCAAATGAAGCGTGATGGTTATGAAGCCGATAAAAATGATATCATTGTTCGTTTCAAAGGAATGGACATGAATTTAACTGCCAATTGGGACGGAACAGTTGATAATATTCTTTGGAGTAATGACGGAAAGAAAATTTATTTTACTGCTCCTGTTGATGGCACAAAACAGCTTTTTGAAGTTAATTTCCCTGGACTAACCAAAATTGCAGTTACAGTAAAACAAGTAACAAATGGCGATTTTGATGTGAATGATTTGGTTGGTTTTTCTGAAGATAATATCATTGTTACTAGAACAGATATGAACCATGCGGCCGAAATTTATTCTTATAACTTAAAGAAAAAAACGTGGTCACAAATAACAAAAACTAATGATGAAGCATATTCAAAAATTTCTCTTCCAAAATATGAAAGAAGATATGTAACCACCACAGATGGAAAGAAAATGTTGGTTTGGGTAATTCTTCCTCCAAATTTTGATAAAAACAAAAAATATCCAACACTACTTTATTGTCAAGGCGGACCACAATCACCATTGACACAGAGTTATTCTTTCCGTTGGAATTTCTCTCTAATGGCATCGCAAGGTTATGTAGTCGTTGCACCAAATCGTCGCGGAATGTATGGTCACGGACGTGAATGGAATGAACAAATTTCCAAAGATTGGGGTGGACAAGTAATGGATGATTATCTTTCTGCAATTGATGATGTGGCCAAAGAAAGTTATGTTGATAAATCGCGTTTAGGAGCTGTTGGAGCTAGTTATGGTGGTTATTCGGTGTTCTACCTTGCAGGCATTCATAATAATCGTTTTAAAACCTTTATTTCACACTGTGGTGTTTTCAATCTAGAAAGCATGTATGGAACTACCGAGGAAGTTTTCTTTAATAATTGGGATCATGGTGGACCATATTGGGAAAAAGACAATGCGATTGCTCAAAAAGCATTCTCAAAATTCAATCCTATAAAAATGGTTGAGAAATGGAATACACCAATTTTAATTATTCAAGGAGGAAAAGATTATCGTGTGCCAATAGGTCAAGGACAAGAAGCATTTCAGGCTGCTCAACTACGCGGTATAAAAAGCCGATTTATGTATTTTCCAGAGGAAAATCACTGGGTGCTGAAACCTCAAAATGCCTTAGTTTGGCAAAATGAATTTTATAAATGGTTAAAAGAAACTCTTTAAATAAAAAGCCCAACTTGAAAAAGTTGGGCTTTTTATTTGTTTCTATTCAGGTTCTTCCATTTTGAAAGTTTCCATGAATTTTGTGGTATAATTTCCAGCCACATAATCAGGATGATCCATCAATTGTCTATGAAAAGGTATTGTGGTTTTAATTCCTTCAATGTAAAATTCATCTAACGCACGTTTCATTTTACTAATTGCTTCTTCTCTTGTTTGAGCAGTAGTAATCAGCTTTGCTATCATAGAATCATAATTTGGTGGAATGGTGTAACCAGCATAAACGTGAGTATCAAGACGAACTCCATGACCTCCAGGCGCATGCAAAACAGTTATTTTTCCTGGTGATGGGCGAAAATCATTATAAGGATCTTCAGCATTGATACGACATTCAATAGAATGTAGTTGAGGTAAATAGTTTTTACCAGAAATTGGCACACCAGCAGCAACTAATATTTGCTCACGAATTAAATCATAATCAATAACTTGCTCAGTAATTGGATGTTCAACTTGAATACGAGTATTCATTTCCATGAAATAGAAATTTCTGTGTTTGTCAACCAAAAACTCCACCGTTCCAGCACCTTCATATTGAATGAATTCTGCTGCTTTTACAGCTGCTTCACCCATCTTATTTCTAAGCTCTTCTGTCATAAAAGGTGAAGGAGTTTCTTCTGTCAGTTTTTGATGACGACGCTGAACAGAACAATCTCTTTCTGATAAGTGACATGCTTTTCCGTAAGAGTCACCAACAACTTGAATTTCGATATGTCTTGGTTCTTCAATGAGTTTTTCCATATACATACCATCATTTCCAAATGCTGCAGCAGCTTCTTGGCGAGCACTTTCCCAAGCTTTTTCTAGTTCTTCTTCTTTCCAAATAGCGCGCATTCCTTTTCCACCACCACCAGCAGTTGCTTTCATCATTACTGGGTAACCTATTTCTTTGGCAACTTTTTTGGCTTCTTTTAAATCTTCTAAAATTCCATCAGAACCAGGAACACAAGGAACTCCAGCAGCTTTCATAGTAGCTTTTGCAGTGGCTTTGTCGCCCATTTTTTCAATCATTTCTGGAGAAGCTCCAATAAATTTTATTCCATGCTCTTGACAGATTTTTGAAAATTTTGCATTTTCTGAAAGGAATCCATATCCTGGATGAATTGCATCTGCATTTGTAATTTCGGCAGCAGCAATAATATGAGACATTTTTAAATATGACTCTTTACTTGGCGCTGGACCAATACATACAGCTTCGTCTGCAAATTTTACATGTAAACTTTCAGCATCAGCTGTTGAGTAAACAGCAACTGTTTTTATGCCCATTTCACGACATGTTCTTATGACACGAAGTGCAATTTCGCCTCTATTGGCTATAAGTATTTTTTTAAACATAGTTTTTCAATTAGATAATTAGACAATGTGCCAATTAGACAATTTTTGAAGAAAGAAAATTCTAACTTCCAATTTCTAATTTCTAACTTTTTTAAGACGGATCAACTAAAAACAATGGTTGATCAAACTCTACTGGCGACATATCATCAACCAATATTTTTACAATTTTACCAGAAACTTCAGATTCAATCTCGTTAAAAAGTTTCATAGCCTCAATTATACAAAGCGTATCACCTTTTTGAATTGAACTTCCAACTTCAGCAAAAACTGGCTTGTCTGGAGATGGTTTTCTATAGAATGTTCCAATCATTGGTGATTTAATCGTTACATATTTCGAATTGTCATCTACTGATTGAGCACTTGGAGTACTTGGAGCAGCAGCAACTGGAGCAGCAGGAGCAGCAACAGTAACTGGTTGAGCAACTGGAGCTTGTTGTACATAAGTAATTTCTGGAGTATTACCTTCAACAGTTGTTTTAATTGTGATTTTGATATCACCTGTTTCCAATTTCACCTCAGCAACTCCTGAGTTTGAAACAAATTTGATTAGGTTTTGAATTTCTTTTAAATCCATAATGAGTTAGTTTTTAGTTTTATTGTTTGTTGTAAGCCCATTTTAAATAAATAGAACCCCAAGTAAATCCGCCACCAAAAGCAGCAAATATTAGATTATCTCCTTTTTTTAGTTTATCTTCAAAATCATGCAATAATAGGGGTAAAGTTGCAGATGTTGTATTTCCATATCTATGGATATTTACCAATACTTTTTCTTCATCTAAACCCATTCTATGTGCTGTTGCATCAATAATTCTTTTATTTGCTTGATGCGCCAACAACCAATTTATATCGTCTTTGGTTAGATTATTTCTCTCCATTATTTTTTCACTCACATCTGCCATTCCAGATACAGCATATTTGAAAACTGTTTTTCCATCTTGAAAAACAAAATGTTGTTTGTTTTCTACTGTTTCAATACTTGGTGGCAAAATAGATCCACCTGCATCAATTTTTAAATATTCTCTTCCGATACCATCACTGCGAAGATATTCGTCTTGAAGTCCAAGACCTTCATGATTTGGTTCAAAAAGAACTGCGCCACCACCATCGCCAAATATTATACAAGTAGCTCGATCAGTATAGTCAATAATTGAAGACATTTTATCAGCCCCAATTAATAGCACTTTTTTGTATCTACCCGATTGAATATAAGCAGCAGCTGTTGACATTCCGTAGAGAAAACTTGAGCAAGCAGCTTGTAAATCGAAAGCAAAAGCGTTTATAGCACCAATTTGCGTAGCCACATAAACACCTGTTGAAGCAACTGGCATATCTGGTGTTGCTGTTGCCATTATAACCAAATCAATCTCGGCAGGGTTGATTTTAGATTTTTCAATTAGATTTTGTGCTGCCTTTATTGCAAGATATGAAGTGCCTTTACCTTTTTCTTTTAGGAGTCTTCTTTCTTTGATTCCTGTTCTTGTTGTAATCCATTCGTCATTAGTATCAACCATAGTTTCAAGAACTTGGTTTGACAAAACAAACTCGGGAACATAAGCTCCAACTGCTGTAATTGCGGCTGTAATATTGTTCATAATAGTGGTTTTTACTCTTCTAAATTCTTGCTAAGAAAAGTTGTGGAAATTACAAAAAAATGTTTTATAAAATAAGTATTTAAAGAATTTTCTAAAATAAAAAACTCCCACAAAGTGAGAGTTTGTTATATTTTATATTAATCTGTTAAGCTTCTGCAACAGATTTATCGATTACTACTTGTCCTCTGTAGTACATTTTACCTTCGTGCCAGTAAGCTCTGTGGTATAAATGCGCTTCTCCAGTTACAGGACATGTTGCAATTTGAGCAACAGTTGCTTTATAATGAGTTCTTCTTTTGTCTCTTCTGGTTTTCGAGGTTTTTCTCTTAGGATGTGCCATTTTCTATACTTTTTATCCGTTTAACAGTTTTTTTAATTTATCCCATCTTGGGTCAATTTCTTCTTCTTTTTTTTCTTTATTTATATTGCTTTGCAATTCATTTAATTTGTCAAGAGCTTCAGATTTTAATGTGCCATCTTTTACTCCTGGATGAATTCTTTTTTGAGGAATTGAAAGTGCAATCATTTCATAAATATATTGACTTACATCAACTTGATGTTCTCCATGTGGCAGAATCAATAATTCTTCGTTGTCATCATTATATGCATCACCAAAGTTTACTATTAATTTTAATTTACCTTTTATGGATAAATCAAAATTTTCTCCAGTCAAATCACATGGCACATTAACTGAGCCATTGTGTTTGAAACCTATTTCTAAATGAGATGTTTTCTTTTCTAAAACAATCTGTACATTTATAAGGCAACTTTCAAATTCATCAAAACCAAACTCTTCAAAGAACTCCTTAGATATTTGATAATCAAAATGATGCTTTCCTATTTTTAAACCTATAAACGGGATTAAAAAATCTCCTGTATTCTTCATAAAAACATCAATTTACCTCAAAAGATTCAGGAGTGCAAAGATATAAAATTATTGCAATTACAAGAATCTTATCAACATTTTTTTGTTTATAATTGTTTTTGCTTGATTTTTAAAGGGTTTTTAAGCAATTCTTGATGCTCAATTCTTGAATTATAAATATCTATTGCAAGATAAACAGCTTCTTTAAATGAGTTATAATCTGCTACTCCTTTTCCAGCTATTTCAAATGCTGTTCCATGATCGGGTGATGTTCTTATTTTGTTTAAACCCGCCGTATAATTTACACCTTGTCCAAAAGAAAGGGTTTTAAACGGAATAAGACCTTGGTCATGATAAATCGCAATAACGGCATCGTATTTTTCATATAAACTATTGCCAAAAAAACCATCAGCAGAAAAAGGACCGAATGCCATTATACCTTCATCAAATAACTTTTTGACTGCTGGTTTTATTATTTCTTCATCTTCTTTACCTATCACGCCGTTATCTCCTGCATGAGGATTTAATCCTAAAACAGCAATTTTTGGTTTTCTAATTTTGAAATCTTTAATTAGACTTTCGTTAATAGTTCGAACTTTTCTGTTTATTAATTCTTCATTCAGGTGTTTTGAAACTTCATTGATTGGCAAATGATCCGTCAAAAGACCAACTCTAAGGTTGTCTTGAATCATGAACATTAATGCTTCTCCTTCTAATTGTTTATCAAGATAATCAGTATGACCGGGAAAATTAAACTCTTCAGATTGTATGTTGTATTTATTAATAGGCGCAGTAACTAATACATCTATTTGATTTTCTTTTAGAGCATTTGTTGCTGCAACAAATGATTTGATTGCATATTTGCCTACATTGTCATCAATCTTTCCAAAATTTATATCTACTCCTTCTTTCCAAACATTTAAAACATTGATTTTCCCAAGAACCAATTGATCAATTTTGTCAATTCCGTGAAGTTGTGCTGTTAGCTCAAAGTTTTTCTTGATAAAAGAAATAATTTTCACGTTAGCAAATATAACAGGAGTACACAGCTCAAGCATTCTGCTGTCTTCAAATGTTTTTAGAACAATTTCACTACCTATTCCATTTAAATCGCCTATCGAAATACCTACAATTATATTTTCAGCTTTTTTCATCGGTACTGTTTTTTGTGCTAATTTTGAAGTGCAAATTTAGTAAAATAAAACCATTTATGTTTACAGGAATAATAGAAACAATAGGAAAGATAGAAGATATTATCCAAGAAAATGAAAATCTACATTTTTTTGTGTCTTCAGAAATTAGTGCTGAATTAAAAATAGATCAAAGTGTTGCCCATAATGGAATATGTCTAACCGTTGTAGCTATTGAGAATAACGTGTACAAGGTAACCGCAATAAAAGAGACTATCGATAAGACTACTATTGGTAATTGGGGAAAAGGCGATTTAATTAACCTTGAAAGAGCAATGAAGCTAGGGGATAGATTAGACGGACATATTGTTCAGGGACATGTAGATCAAACAGGTGTTTGTAAGGCGATAATTGATGCGAATGGAAGTAAATATTTTACTTTTGAATATGATGCAAAGGCAAGAAATATTACTATCGAAAAAGGATCAATTACCGTTAATGGAGTTAGTCTTACTGTAGTTGATTCTAAAGAAAACGAATTTAGTTTAGCAATAATCCCTTATACATTTGAAAACACAAATTTTAAAAACATCAAAGTAGGTTCTAGTGTTAATCTTGAGTTTGATGTTATAGGTAAGTACGTCAATAGACTATATGATATCAGAAAATGAAAAAGCTTCAAATTAATTTGAAGCTTTTTTTATTTTTTTTGAGAATTTAATGTATCCAAATACCATTGAAAGTATCATAAATGGTAGTATCCACTCATCAATAGGTAAACCAGGCGGCGGTGGCGGCGTAGATGGCGGCGGCGGCGGCGGTGCTGCAAAAGTGGTGCTTGTTATTAATAAACACAGCAATAAAAACATAAAAAATCTACTCATGATAGCTCTCATTGGGCGTAAAAGTATAAAAAAAATCTAATCTTCAAAATAAATTATGCTTTCAAAGAAAGAATTTAATCTAAAATTAACGGCGCAAAACTACGCAATTATATCATAATATCAACAATATCAGATAAAAATACTCTCTTTTTATTTAAGAACGAAAAAAATTTAAATTTATTATAAATAAAAAAGACCTCTTTTGAGAGGCCTTTTTTTGTGGTCCCACCTGGGCTCGAACCAGGGACCACCTGATTATGAGTCAGGTGCTCTAACCAACTGAGCTATAGGACCAGTTTAGAGGTTGCAATATTACTACTAATTTTTTTTCGTTGCAACTTTTTTTAAGCTATTTCTTGACATAATTCAATCAACACGCCATTTGTGCCTTTTGGATGAAGAAAAGCTACGAGCTTATTATCAGCGCCTTTTTTTGGGATTTCATTTAAAACCACAAAACCTTCGTCTTTTAATCGGTTGATTTCCTTATAAATATCTTCTACATCAAATGCGATATGATGAATTCCTTCTCCTTTTTTTTCTATAAATTTTGCTATTGGACTTTCTAGGTTGGTTGCTTCTAATAGTTCAATTTTATTGGGACCATTCATAAAAAAAGAAGTTTTTACACCTTCACTTTCTACTACTTCTTGCTTGTACGGAGGTTTTCCAAAAAGCTTTTCAAAAAGTAAGTTTGATTCATTAAGACTTTTAACGGCTATTCCTATATGTTCTATTTTTCTCATGTTAATTGATAATATGTTTAGCAAAATTAACTCAAAATTTTGCCAAATAGAAGCTTATTTAATAGTAATTGCTTTAAAAAATTATACTTTTGCAATATGGAAACTAACAGACAAAGAAAAATTGGAAATGTTTTGCAAAAAGACCTAGTAGATATTCTCCAAGGCGAAATCAGAAAAAACAGCATAAGCAATTTAATAATTTCTGTGTCCAAAGTGAGTGTTACTACTGATTTGTCAATTGCAAAGGTTTATTTGAGTATTTTTCCGCAAGAAAAAGCAAAAGAATTATTGGAAGCAATTAAATCAAACACACCTCTTATTAAGCATGATTTAGCTCAAAGAGTTAAATTACAGCTACGAAAAGTTCCTAATTTAATTTTCTATATAGATGACTCTTTGGACTATATAGAAAAAATTGACTCAGCTCTTTCGGGAAATGAAAATCCAATAGAAAACCCAGAATTACTTATTAAACGTAAGAAATCATAGTAATTGAATTTTTCTTTTTACATAGCCAAAAGATACTTTTTTAGTAAAAGCAAGAACAATGCTATTAACATTATCAGCAAAATTGCATCTGTTGGAATAATAGTAGGGACTCTTGCGTTGTTTGTTGTTTTGTCTGTTTTTAGTGGTTTGCGAGAATTTAGTCTTTCATTTTCCAATGATTTTGATCCTGATTTAAAAATCATTCCTTCTACTGGTAAGACTATAGTTTTAACTAATCAACAGAATAAAGAAATCAGTGAAATTGATGAGATTTTGGATTTCAGTAAAGTAATTGAAGAAAGAGTTTTGTTTTTTTTTGATGGCAAAGAACAGGTTGCCTATTTAAAAGGTGTTGACAAAAGTTTTATCAAGACAAACGTTGTTTCAAATAAGCTCTTTAATGGAAAATGGTTAACAGAGAAAACGGCTGAAGTTGTAATAGGTTATGGAGTTTCAGAAAAATTATCACTTGGATTATTTGATTTTAACAACCCTTTTGAGGTTTATGTTCCAAGAAAAGGCAGAGGAGTTATAGAAAGCGAAGCGGAAGCTTTTAACAAAGCGGTTCTTTTTCCCGTTGGGATTTATGCCATAAGTGAAGAGCTCGATAGTAAATATGTTTTTTGTGATTTAGAATTAGCACAACAACTTCTAGAATTCAAAAAAGAGGAGTTTTCTGCTATTGAAATAAAGCTAAAACCAGGTTCAGATGAAAATTTAGTGGCTGAAAAATTAAAGAAATGTTTTGGAAAATCAGCTAAAATCAAAACAAGAGCAGAGTTAAACGATACGCTTTACAAGATGCTAAATACTGAAAATGTAGCTGTATATTTAATATTTACTCTAGTAATCATTATTGCATTATTTAACCTCATTGGAGCATTAATCATGATGATTTTAGATAAAAAGTATAACTTAAAGACAATGCTTAGTCTTGGAGCTGAAATAAAAAACATCAAAAGAATTTTTCTTCTTCAAGGCGTATTGATGTGTGTTGTAGGTGGAATTATTGGGTTGTTTTTAGGGGTAATAATTGTATTACTTCAGCAGAAATTCAAACTAATAATGATTACCCAAAACTTGGCCTATCCAGTAGTTTTTAGTGTAAAAAATGTTGCTGTAGTAATGCTTACAATTATGATATTGGGCTTTCTTGCTAGCTATATTGCAAGTAGTAGAGTTTCGAAAGATATATTTAATCAAAAGAATTGATAATCAGCATATACTTCACTGATTTCATCAAAAATACTCATTAACCCGTTATGGTCATCAGTAGTTACTAATCTTTGTTTGAACTCTTTGAAACCATGAATCCCTTTGAAATAATTAGTATAATGACGACGCATTTCTACTATCCCAATGCGTTCGCCTTTCCATTCCATTGACCATATCAAATGATTTTTTGCAGCTTCAATTCTGTCATTCATTGATGGAAGAGGCAAATGTTCTCCAGTTTTAAAATAATGCTTAATTTCATTAAAAATCCATGGATAACCTATAGCCGCACGACCTATCATTATTCCGTCTATTCCATACTTATTTTTGTATTCCAAAGCTTTCTCGGGACTATCAATATCACCGTTTCCAAAAATTGGCATTGTAATTCTTGGGTTGTTTTTTACTCTAGCTATATGCGACCAATCAGAATGTCCTTTATACATTTGAGCTCTTGTCCTTGCATGTATTGTCAAAGCTTGAACACCTATATCCTGAAGTCTTTCGGCTACTTCATCAATGTTTATAGAACTTTCGTCCCAACCTAAACGGGTTTTTACCGTAACAGGCAAATTAGTCCCTTTGATAACGGCTTTTGTTAGCCTAATCATTAAATCTACATCTTTTAAAACGCCTGCTCCAGCGCCTTTGCAAACTACTTTTTTTACAGGACAGCCAAAATTTATATCCACTAAATCAGGTTGAACAGTATCAACAATTTTGGCAGACATTTCCATAGCTTCTTCATCTCCACCAAAAATTTGAATACCTACAGGTCGTTCATAATCAAAAATATCCAATTTTTGACGGCTTTTCATTGCATCACGAATAAGTCCTTCACTCGAAATAAACTCAGAGTACATCAAATCGGCACCATGAAGTTTACATAAACGACGAAATGGTGGATCGCTCACATCCTCCATTGGAGCGAGTAATAAAGGGAATTCAGGTAATTGTATGTTACCGATTTTTGGCATTTGATGAAAAATTTTGACAAAAATACGACTTTTAAAAGAATAGATAATAGACAAATGAATAAAGGCTTCTTTGTGCTTTGAAGCTGGCGAATTTAGAGTATATTTGCAGATTAAATGCATTTGAATTGCTATTGAAATTTGAACTTGATATTGAATTTGGATAATGAAGAATATTAGAAATTTTTGCATCATTGCACATATTGACCACGGAAAAAGTACACTTGCTGACCGCCTTTTGGATTTTACCAAAACCGTTACAGCTCGTGAAGCACAAGCACAGCTTTTAGACAATATGGATTTGGAACGTGAACGAGGAATTACCATAAAAAGTCACGCAATCCAGATGGAATATGAATATAAAGGAGAAAAATATATTCTAAATCTTATCGACACACCAGGTCACGTGGATTTCTCTTATGAAGTTTCGCGTTCAATTGCTGCTTGCGAAGGCGCATTGTTGATTGTAGATGCCGCACAAAGTATTCAAGCACAAACCATTTCTAATCTATATTTAGCTTTAGAAAATGACCTAGAAATTATTCCTGTTCTCAATAAAGTAGATTTACCTTCTGCAAACCCTGAAGAAGTAAGCGATGATATTGTTGACTTATTAGGTTGCAAATTAGAAGAAATTATTCATGCTTCTGGAAAGACAGGTTTTGGTGTCGACAAAATTCTTGAAGCCATTATAGAAAGAGTTCCTGCACCAAAAGGAAGCAAGGACGAACCGTTACAAGCTTTGATTTTTGATAGTGTTTACAACCCTTTTAGAGGAATTGAGGTAATATTTAGAGTAAAAAATGGTGAAATTCGTAAAGGACAAAAAATTAAATTTATGGCAACTGGCAATGAGTATTTTGCCGACGAAATAGGAACATTAAAACTAAATCAAGTTCCAAAAGATATTATTTCTACAGGTGATGTAGGTTATTTAATTTCTGGAATTAAAGAAGCCAAAGAAGTAAAAGTAGGTGATACTATTACTGATGCAAAAACACCAACAACCAATATGATTCATGGTTTTGAAGATGTAAAACCAATGGTTTTTGCTGGAATTTATCCTGTTGATACCGAAGATTATGAAGATTTGCGTGCATCGATGGAGAAATTGCAATTGAATGATGCGTCATTAGTTTTCACAGCCGAAAGTTCTGCAGCACTTGGTTTTGGTTTCCGTTGTGGTTTTCTTGGAATGCTTCATATGGAAATTATCCAAGAACGATTGGAACGTGAGTTTGACATGACGGTAATCACTACTGTGCCAAACGTTTCGTATCTTGCTTATACCAAAAAAGAACCCGAAATACCTTTTGTAGTCAATAATCCTTCCGATTTACCTGAACCATCAAAACTAGATAGAGTAGAAGAACCATTCATCAAGGCAACTATTATCACCAAAGCTGATTTTGTTGGTAATGTAATGAGTTTGTGTATCGAAAAACGTGGACAAATTACTAATCAAACCTATTTAACAACTGAAAGAGTTGAACTTAATTTTGATATGCCATTGGCCGAAATTGTTTTTGATTTTTATGATAGATTAAAAACCGTTTCCAAAGGTTATGCTTCGTTTGATTATCACCCAATAGGTATGCGAACTTCAAGATTAGTTAGACTTGATGTATTATTAAACGGAAACTCAGTTGATGCATTATCGGCATTAATTCACGAGGATAACGCTTATAATATTGGTAAAAAAATGTGTGAAAAACTGCGCGAATTAATACCAAGACAACAATTTGATATTCCTATTCAAGCGGCGATTGGAGCAAAAATTATAGCTCGTGAAACCATCAAAGCCTTGCGTAAAGATGTTACTGCAAAATGTTATGGTGGAGATATTTCTCGTAAACGTAAATTACTCGAAAAACAAAAAGCAGGTAAAAAACGCATGCGACAAGTAGGAAATGTAGAAATTCCTCAATCGGCGTTTATGGCGGTATTGAAGTTGAATGATTAGTTTTAGATAGCAGATAATAGACTGATAGATAATGGAAAACCCAATGACGAAAGTTGTTGGGTTTTTTTATTTAGCAATTACCGATTCAACTTTGTAAATTTGCCAAAATAATTTTGCTATGCTCGAAGATAAAAATCCTCAACGAACACCTGTATCACAACTAGGAGAATTTGGACTTATAGATCATTTAACCAAAGGTTTTGATATAAAACACTCATCTACACTAAAAGGGATTGGTGATGATGCTGCGGTTTTAGATTTTAAAAACAAAAAAACAGTTGTTTCAACAGACTTGTTAATTGAAGGTGTACATTTTGATTTGAGTTATATGCCTTTGAAGCATTTGGGGTACAAAGCTGTTGTTGTGAACCTTTCAGATATTGCGGCAATGAACGCAAAACCAACCCAAATAACAGTTTCGATTGCTGTTTCAAATCGTTTTCCTCTCGAAGCGATGGAAGAACTTTTTGGCGGAATTGCATTGGCAGCAAAAGTTTATAATATTGATGTAATTGGTGGCGATACGACTTCTTCTCAAAAAGGATTAATCATTTCTATTACAGCAATTGGCGAAGCTAATGAAGATGAGATTGTGTATAGAAATAACGCTAAAGAAAATGATTTATTGGTGGTTTCAGGCGATTTAGGCTCAGCTTATATGGGTTTGCAAGTATTGGAAAGAGAAAAACAAGTTTTTCAAGTAAATCCAAACAATCAACCCGATTTGGATGCTTATACTTATTTAATAGAAAGACAATTAAAACCTGAAGCAAGAACCGATATCAAAGAATTGCTCGAAAAACTAGAAGTTAAACCAACGGCTATGATTGATATATCTGATGGGCTTTCTTCAGAATTATTGCACATTTGTAAGCAAAGCAACGTGGGTTGTAATCTTTTTGAAGAAAAAATACCTGTAGATCCACAGTTTATTGACGTTTGCGAAGAATTTAATATCGATTCTACTACTATAGCTCTCAATGGCGGTGAGGATTATGAGCTACTTTTTACAATTCCTCTAGAAGATTTTGATAAGATAAAAGCCAATCCAAATTTCACCGTAATTGGTCATATAACTCAAGCTAGCGAAGGAGTAAACCTAATTACTAGAGCCAACACAAAAATTCCTCTAAAAGCAAGAGGTTGGGACGCTTTGGATGCGTAACGGGTTTAAATTACACCTTTGTCTTTAGCAACTTTAACTAGTTCTAAATCTGTAGCGTTTGGAATTTCTAAAACCTGTTTAATCCTTGTTTTACGACTTTCAATAGAGTTAATAGATAACGGAAGATTATTCATTTCGGTAGTTTTTAATCCTTTCGAAATGTTGTAAATAATTTGCGTATCGAGTGTGTCTAAATCCAAATCATGATATTTTGCTTGTCCAACGAGTTTAATTACAGTTTGGCTATAATAATTTTCGTTTTTAATAATTTTATCAATAGCAAAAATCAATTCATCAAAAGTTATATCGTTTTTGATGATTAATCCATCAGGATTAATGTTTTTGATGATGTTATTAATTTTATCTTTTTCAGAATGCATGGTTAGAAGTATAACCTTGCAATCTGGTTTTCTTTCACGCATTAATTTAGCCAAATCTTCGCCCGAATGAATTCCTTTTTCTGCATATTCAGGCATACTGATGTCAAACATTGCCATCTGAAAACTTTTTGTTTCATCAGTAATCAGTTCATACCCTTTTTTGCAATCACCAGCTTGGCTAATAGTAAATTCATATCCTTGCTGACTGTATTTGTTAATCGCATTTTTATAAGCTTCGATGATAAAAGGATGATCATCTACAATCAATACGTTGATTGGACTATTCATGGCTAAATTATATTTGTTGTATTTATTTCTATTGGTATTTTTATTGAAATTTTTGTTCCATGACCTTTTTTCGACGTAATATCAATTATTCCATGGCATTCATCCGTTCTTGAAATCATATTCTGAACACCTATTCCTTTACTTTTTTTGGTTACGTCAAATCCTAATCCGTCGTCTTCAATATTCAATACAATATTATCATTTTCTTTTTTTAGTTCTACAAAAATATGCTTTGCTTCGGCATATTTGTTTATATTTTGTAAACTTTCTTGAAGTATTCTATATAGATTAATTTTACTAGTATTGTTTATTTTATCCCAAATGATTTTATCATCAATATAATATTTCAAGTTGGTAGAAAATAAATGACTTTGTTCTTCCAATAGTTTATTGATAATAGAGATAAAGTTATTGATTAATGCTTGTTTTTCTCTATTCAAGTCATGTGATATTTCGCGAATGTCTTGTTCAATATCTTTTAACTCATTGATGTATTGATGCCTTTTTTCTGTTGATTCAGCATCATTTCTGTAGTTTAAGCTATCCAAATTTAAACGCACACCAAACATTCTTCCTAATACGCCATCGTGTAAATCTCTAGCTATTCTTTGTTTTTCTTCTTTTCGGCTCTCGTCGATAACGTTTTGTTGCGACATCATCAAGTTAAAGATTTCTTCGTTTGCCTTTTGTTGCGCTTGTTTGTATAATAATTCTCTTGTTCTTGCGCGTTGAGCTCTTAGTATAAACAAAAGGGTTAAGATGACACCAACCACAAGCGATAAATAGAGTAAGGTTCTGTTCTGCTCTTCGAGTTTGTCTTTTTCTTTTATAATCTCATCGGTTTCGAGTTCAATTCGAGACAATCTGTCTTTTGAATTTCTTTCTGCAATTTGTAAGCTATCATTTAATCTTAGATATTCTTCAGTGTAAATAGGGATTTTTTCTTTATCAACTTCTTGCGCTTGTTTTAAGGCAATTAAAATATTGTTGGCAATCTTGGACTTTCTTGCTTCATAAAGCGCTTCGTTTGAAAACTCGATTGCTTTAATATTATTGTTAGATTTTTTATAATATTCAGAAATGTGTGTGTAACTTCCAATTACTGAGGTTAGGTTGTCATGCTTTTTTCTAATTTCAAGTGCTTCAAAAAACATTTGAGGTAAATTCTGAAAATCACTAATTTGCAATTGAGCATATGCTTGATTGTCAATTAAATTTGCATAAAGAACGGGATCAATATTTTTTAAATTTTGGTTTTCTAGCCCTTTTTTAAGACTAGAAATAGCTTCTTTATATTTCTTTTGTCTAATAAATAGATAACCAATGTTTCCATAGCAAGTATTAACCTCGCTACTTTTATTTTCAATAGACTGAGCTGCTTTTAACGCTTGATAATGATAAAAAAGAGCTTTATCATACTCTTTTAATTCAGTTGAAACCAAACCAAGCTGATTGAGAATTAAATATTGCTTTTGATAATTATTTTCTTGCTTAAAATAATTGTATGCCTTGTTTAACGATAGTTCAGCTCCCAAAAATTCTCCAAGAGAAAACTGAATAATCCCCTTGTTCATTAAAATTGTGGACAATGTTTCTTTGTCGTTAAGAGCTGTGTAAATTTTTTCAGCTTTCTTAAAAAAATAAAATGAACTATCTAATTTTTTTTCGCCATTGTAAAATATTGCTCTACATCTGTAGGCTTTACCTAGATTAGCAGTGTCTTTTTCTTCCTCCGAAAGTGATAATAAAAATCTAGATGATTTGTCAAACATTTTTATATCATCTATATAGTAAAAATCAAAAGTCAGTTTTGCGATTTTTTTACGATTTTCGTTGTTGTTATCTGCTGTTTGAAGTAAATCGTATGCTCGAAAAATAGATTTGTTCTTTTCTTTATCAGGAAGATTCTGATTTAAAACCCTTTGATAATAGTATTCTATGCTGTCAGTATTTTTTTCTGAAAAAGGATGCTTTCCATTATTCTTTTTACAAGAAATGAAAAACAATAATAACATCAAAAAAAGTAATTTTCCTTTCAAGAATTTGGATTTATCTTGACCAAAAATAATAAAGTTAGAGCAATAAAAAAAACCGTCATGGAAATGACGGTTTAAATATGTTGATTTTAATATTTATTATTCTAAAACTGGTCTAGAACTAGTACCACCAATTTCTAATACTGGTTTAGAGCTAGTACCACCAATTTCTAATACTGGTTTAGAGCTAGTACCACCAATTTCTAATACTGGTTTAGAGCTAGTACCACCAATTTCTAATACTGGTTTAGAACTAGTACCACCAATTTCTAATACTGGTTTAGAACTTGTACCACCAATTTCGTTTGGAGTTGTAAATGACGTGACTACCATCATTAACATTAATAAGCCGAATGTTGAGATTAATTTTTTCATAATTTGAGACATTTATTTTGTTAAGTTGTTTTACTTTTTTCTGTGATAGCTGCATCAACATTGATCAGGTGTTGAAACTTTTTCACGATGTAAAACTACAACGGTAGTCTCTGTCAAGCATTATGAAATCAGGTGTTTATGGTAGAATGCATTTGTTTGATAGTGAATGATACCCAAATTTGAGTGAATGATTTTTACACTTTTCTGATTTTCAGCTAAAATTAGACTCATATAGCTGATACAGACTCGTTTTAAATGTGTTTTTTTAATAAAACGTGGCGGTAGATTCAATAAAACAAAAGTGTCTTAAATCGACTCTAATGAGGTTTTGGAATCTATGACAGGAAAGATTTTAAAAATAAATTGGAATTGATTCTATATCTCCAAATAATTTCCACCAGCAATTTTTTGAATAATTAAATCCACATTGTCTTTATAGGATTTTGAAAAAGGAAGTTTGGTGGTAGAATTTTTAATATAACAAACGGTGTTTCCTGTATGAATTCTGGAAACCTGATTTATGTTAATGATATAACTGTTGTGAATTCTCAAAAACTGATTCTGAGGCAATACATTTTCAAAATGTTTTAATGTTTTAAATGCAGTTATCATTTCTCCATTATTCAAATGAATATCTGTTGAATTATTATCTGCCTCGAAATAAAGAATGTCTTCAGAGTCGATATATCGATAATCACCATACGATTTCACACAAATCACTAATGGTTTTTGCTTAGCATAAATTAAATCTTCAGAAGGTTGATTTTTGTCTTCTTCAATCTCATTAATCTCAATTGTATCTATACCATCTTTAACTTCAGTGTTTAGAATTGCATCTGTACTTTCTATCAATTCATCAGATGGGTTTTCTATTTCAATTTCTGGCTCTGTTGAAAAATCAGTCTTATCTTCATCAATTATGTTCGTATCTAAAGCACTAACTTCATCATTGATTTCGTTTTCTAACTCTTGAGTATTTTCAGAAACTTTATCTTCAATATTTTCTGTATTAGTTTCTGTAATATTTTGAGATTGTTTTATTGCTTCAATAGTTTGAATTTGTTCAACAGGTGGTTGAACAATAGTATAATTTACATCTATATCCCTGAATAATTTGAAAACAGCTTTTCTAAAATCTCTTACATTTAGAGGTTTCAATAAATAATCAATCACTTCATATTTTAATGCTTCAAAAGCATATTCTTTAGTATTTGTTGTTATGATTATCTCGGGAACGTTTTTTAGATAACGATATAATTCACTAATGAAACTAAAAGACAAGTTGCTGTCTGTTTTTGAAGGATTAATTTCTAAGAAAATTAACTTTGGTTGAAATTCAAGAATTAAATCTATCCCGTCATCATAGTTTTGAGCTGAACCAATAAAAGTAAGATTTTGAAAACTTTCGGCTAATGCTTTGGTTTTCAAAATATCTTCTGGATTATCATCAATAACGACAAATGTGTAATTCATTGTTTGCTCAGCTTATAGAATAAACAAAGCATAGAAGATTAATAAGCTATAGTAGTTTTTGGGGAACTATTTCATGCGAATATTACCAATAATTATTGACTGTTAAAATATATTCGACAAAAAACTTAAATTTTCGTTAAACGAAAGTAGTGTTTTTATCGAACTTTATAGTTTTATAATGCATATTTTTAATTTGCATTAGCAATAAATTTAATTGGCACAGTTTCTGCTGAATTTTATAAAAATAATTTTATGAAAAAAATAGTACTAGTTTTTTTGATATTAAACTTCAACAAAAGTTTTTCGCAAACAACAAATTCAATATTTGATAGAAAACATGAAGTTAAAATAGGCATTGTAAAACTATTAGCAGGTTCAATTTTTGAAGGGACATATGAATATATCCAAACAAAAGATTTCACCTTTGGATCTTCTGTTTTAGTGAACTTTGACAAAAGCAATTCATATCCTGAAGATTTTTCTGTAACACCTTTTGCACGATTTTATTTTCAAGAATCGAAAGAATTTGGAGCCAAGGGTTTTTTTATTGAAGGTTTTGGAAAATATGCAACGGGTTATACAGATAAAGATGATTATAATATTTATGAGAACTATTCTGCTGCTTCATTAGGCTTGTGTGTCGGTAAAAAATGGATAAACAATACTGGATTTGTTTTTGAAATTCTTATTGGCGGCGGAAGAGTTTTAGGAAACTCTAATACTGCTCCTGACGCTTCTTTTAGAGGAGATTTATTTATAGGGTATAGATTCTAAAATAATAAACCCAAAATCATTGATTTTGGGTTTATTAAATATAATTTATTTTATTCTATTTCGTCTTCATCAACCAATTGCGCATCGATACTTCTTCGTTGATGATTCCTCTTAAATCTGAAATCTTAACGCGGTCTTGCGCCATAGAATCACGGTGACGAATCGTTACGGTTTGGTCTTCCAAGGTTTGATGATCTACTGTGATGCAAAATGGCGTTCCTAGCGCGTCTTGACGACGGTAACGTCTTCCTACAGCATCTTTTTCGTCGTAGGCAACGTTAAAATCCCATTTTAACTCTTCTACGATACTTTGTGCTAACTCAGGTAAACCGTCTCTTTTTATCAAGGGTAAAACGGCCGCTTTGGTTGGCGCCAAAACGCTTGGTAATGACAATACCGTACGTGTAGAACCGTCTTCTAAGGTTTCTTCTTTTAAAGCCGTAGAGAAAACGGCCAAAAACATACGATCCAAACCAACTGAAGTTTCTACTACATAAGGAACGTAATTAGAGTTGGTTTCGTTGTCAAAATACTGTAATTTTTTACCCGAATATTGCTCGTGTGCTTTTAAGTCGAAATCAGTTCTTGAGTGAATTCCTTCCAATTCTTTGAATCCGAATGGGAAATTGAATTCGATATCAGCGGCTGCGTTGGCGTAATGTGCTAATTTTTCGTGGTCGTGGAAACGGTAATTTTTTTCACCCAAACCTAATGACAAATGCCATTTCAAACGTGTTTCTTTCCAATACTCGTACCATTTCATTTCTTCACCAGGTTTAACGAAGAATTGCATTTCCATTTGCTCAAATTCACGCATTCGGAAGATGAATTGTCTGGCAACAATCTCATTTCGGAATGCTTTTCCAGTTTGCGCAATACCAAATGGCACTTTCATGCGGCCCGTTTTTTGCACATTCAAGAAGTTTACAAAAATCCCTTGTGCCGTTTCCGGACGCAAGTATAAATCCATGGCATTTTCAGCAGAAGCGCCTAATTTGGTACCAAACATCAAGTTGAATTGCTTCACATCGGTCCAATTGCGTGAACCTGTTTCTGGATCGGCAATTTCCAATTCTTCAATCAAGGCTTTTACATCTTCTAAATCGCCTGAACCCAACGATTTCCCCATACGTTCAAGAATTTCTCGCTCTTTAGCCAAATATTCCATCACACGTGGATTGGTGGTTTTGTATTGTTCTTCGTCAAAGGCGTCGCCAAAACGCTCACGGGCTTTTTCGATTTCTTTTTTAGCTTTCAGGTTTAATTTTTCGGCATAATCCTCAATTAAAACGTCGGCTCTGTATCTTTTTTTCGAATCTTTATTGTCAATTAATGGATCGTTGAACGCATCTACGTGACCCGACGCTTTCCAAGTAGTTGGATGCATCAAAATAGCCGCGTCGAGACCTACAATGTTTTCGTGCATTTGCACCATTGCTTTCCACCAGTATTCGCGGATGTTTTTTTTGAGTTCAACACCATTTTGCGCATAATCGTACACTGCGCTTAATCCGTCGTAAATTTCGCTTGACGGAAAGATAAATCCGTACTCTTTTGCGTGCGAAACTACATTTTTAAATAAATCGTCTTGTTTTGCCATAGTGGTGCAAAAATATAAAAAGTAGGCTTATGAAATTGGCGAATAATTATACTTTGAGAAAATAATTGAATTTAACCACAGATATTTTAAAACTGTTAATGTATTTATCATGTTATTTTAAAAAACTATTCTTCAAAATATTTTTTATTAGAAAAGTCGGGAGATGTCTTTATAATATCTTTTTGAGTGCCAGCATAAATTACAGGCCAACATCTGTATTGCATATTATTTGATTTATTGTCTTTCTGGACTTCTTTAACTAAAAAAATTCTCTTGAGGCTTAGCTCTTCATGACTTTGACAGGCTGAATTATTATTAAAAAAATCAAATTGTTTATTTAAATTTAGTGTGTCAATAGAAATTGGTTTTGCCAAATCTTTTAATGGTTTAATTTCAAATCCGTCATTATTAATATAAAATGTGTAAACATCATGCGAAAATTTTTGGTCTTTACTTTTTATATATAAGGTAAATGTATATCCATTTCCTTCAGCAATTATTTGAGTGTTGTTATCAATCAATAAATACAAATCTTTTTTATATTCTTGTGAAAAAAGAATTGTTGAAGAAAAAAAAATGAATATTTTATAAATTTTTTTCATAAATGACTAATTACAGTTGTGATTATATTTTGAGTTTATTACTAGATTTAAAAATAAAAAGTATAGTTTAAATTATACAGTATTTTTTACTTTTATTCCAAACATAATAAATTTACCCGTGAGGATATAGACCAGCAAGATGTTTCCATTTTCCATTCTCTTTTTTATAAATCAAAGTGGTTCTGGAATTAAGCAATAATAAAGTCTCGTATTGAATAATAAAAATATCTTTCTTTCGATTAAATAATGGTTTTGAGAAGAAATAAACAAACTTTTCTTTTTTAATCCTCTCTTGTATTTCTTTATCCTTCACAAATGGATTATAAAACGTACTAAAATCAACCAACTGGATAAACTCTTGATTTTTGATAAAATCTTTCTTTTCCCAAAATCCTTTTTTTTGTTTAGATAGTTCTTTAATCATGAAATCAATCTCATCATCATTTAATATCCATTCATGCTTTTTATCAACCCATTCAAAACTTCCATCTGAAGACTGTAAACCATTATTAGAAGCTATTACCTTTTGTTTCTTATAGCCATCAAGTAACTTTTTATTAATTAAAAATTGAAAGTCTACAATTTCAACACTATCTATGTGATGCAAACTATACGGAGTTTTTAAATCTTTTATCACAGTTGCTAAAACTTCATTATTGTTTTTAATCGAAGAGCAAGATGTAATTAAAAAGATTAAAGCAAAAAAAATATAAAATTTTAGTTTTGACATGATGGATTATTTGAAGGATTAACACCATTGTATTCGGTATTCAACATTTCCGCATTTTTTCTTGAATTTACTTGAACCCTATATTGTGGGGTTAAAATAGTGCTATCAAATGGAGAAGGTTGACCTGGTCTGAAAAGTCCACTCCAAGATAAATCTTTGTAAATTTGTTCGATTTGAGAGTCATTTGTTACTGGTGTATTTGTAATAAACTCTTGTAAAGCACTTGCAATAACATTCACATAATGATTTGCAATAGTTATATGATTACTCTCATTATTACTGCCTGTTTTTTGTACAACATATTCATTCCATATCTCAGGAAAATCGGTTAAATCGGTGTTGTTTGGATTACCGGAATTTTGTATTACACTCATTATCAAGGCATGTATCATTTCGTGAACGATTGTTGTTGCTTTACCTAATTTTGTTGCACCGTCATTTTTAAAATAATTCGAATTGAGTTTAATATCATAAACATAATTTGTTGGAGTTGCTGATGTATTTCCAAAAACTGATTGACCACTTGGATTCAACAAGTTAGGAATTTGGCTAAAATTAATTGAAAAAGGTGTACTAGGATTATCAAACCTAGCAATTATTTTAGCAATAGCGTGGTTTTGTTTTAATTTATTTAAAATCCCTTTTGAGCAATCATCAAGCTGGCTATCATCAATTTGTTTCTCAATTAGAAACGGTTTAATTGAGGGAAAAGTATTAGAATATAAAATGCATTGAGTTATTATATCATTTGCAAGAGTATTGGCTTCTTCACAATTTGCACTTTTTGAAATAAAATCCATGAGTTCGTTGTGGATGTCATTATGGTTATAAAGCCACATTCTTTCTTCATTTCTTAAACCTTCGAGAAATGTTTTTGAACATTTATCTACAGGAGCTAAAACTCCAATCTGAGTATTATTTGCGCATGGATCAACAGGTTCAGAGTTTTCATTATTTGTGTTTATGGTTTCAGAAGTTCTCCATAGAATAATATGATGTTGAAGTTGATTTTCCCCAGAATTATTATTACTACTACTAGGATCAATAATACTCCAATCTAAAGCGAGTAACATTACTGTTAGATTACCACCAGTACCGTGTCCACTATTATCTCCAATACCAGGACCAGAACTCGGTATTCCACTATTGTCTCCACTACCACCACCAATGTTAGAGTTCATTGGAACTTCTCCAATATTTATTAATAAGTTAGGCTCTGGGCATGGAGTTTCATTATAGATAGTATAGGATATTAATGTGCCTTTAAAATTTGTTAAATCATGATTGATTTTATATTGATTTGAAAATTCCTCGGTCATTGTATATTCCAATAATTTTATAACATATAAATTGTCTTTTTCCTGTAAAACCAAGTTAAAAAATTTAGTATCACTAGTTAGTGGATGAAGTACTTCAAATGTATAGTTTTCTTTTCCTAAGCTATCAACAACCTTAATCACCTCATCATAACTAATGGTTCCAATATTAAAGTCAAATATTCTATTGCGTGTATCTAAAGTTGACTCTTCTTTTTTATTTAGTTTCTGTTTAAGTTTATAAAACGATTTTTGAGCATTAAATCCCCTCAAGACCTCATATTTAAATTTTGAATTTTCTTTTATCGCATCTTCATACAAATCCTTTTCGCAACTTGTGAAAATCAAACTCATAATAACTGCTAAAAAAAGAAGTAGAATTTTAGTTGTTGGTTTCATTATTAATCTGGTTTAGGGTTAAAATTAGTATATTTCTTTCAAACATAGAAAATTATTTTTAATAACACAAATATGTGTTTATTAAAAACCTGCTTTATATGGAAATTTCAATTGTGGAAATCGAAGAACAATTGTTTCTATATAAGTTTGGAAGTCGACTAAGAGAAATTAGGTTGGCAAAAAGTCTTTCTCAAGAGATGTTGGCTAATGATGCTAATATCCCAATCAATCAAATAGGTAGAATTGAACGAGCAGAAATAAGCACATCACTAACAACAATAATCAAAATTGCTAAAGCTCTTGATATAGAAGTCAAAGCACTTTTTGATTTTTAATGTTTTACAATGCTTCAACACCTAACGAATTTATTTTTCCCAAAATCTTGCGCGGGTTGTCAATCATTTTTATTGAGCAATGAAGTGGTGATTTGTACAGCATGCAGAAATGAAATTCCGTTAACAAATTTCCACAAAAATCCTGAAAATGAACTTGTAAAAAAGTTCTATGGTAGGTTGGATTTAGAATTTGCTTCGGCTAAATTTTATTTTCATAAGATGGGAATTGTTCAAGAAATGATGCATAAATTGAAGTATAAAGGTCAAGAAGAAATAGGCGAAATGATAGGTTACTGGTATGGCGAAGAGCTAAAAGACATTGAAGTAATAAAATCGGCCGATTTTATCATTCCTGTTCCTTTACATAAAAAAAGATTGAAAGAACGCGGATATAATCAAGTTGATGAATTTGGGAAAGCATTATCAAAAACACTAAATATTCCGTTTGAAGATAAAATTTTGGTGAGAAAAGTATATTCGAAAACACAAACCAAAAAAAATCTTTTGGGCAGAACAGAAATTAAAGAAAATGTATTTGACGTAATTTTTGACGAAAAGCATCACAACAAGCATTTTATTCTAGTTGATGATGTGATAACTACAGGTTCTACGCTCGAAACATGTGCAAAAGCATTACAAAAAATTCCTGATTCCAGAATTAGTATCATTTGCATGGCTATGTCACATAGTTAAATTTCATGAAAAACATTTCGTTGCAAATGAATATAATCGTTATTTTGTGGCTAAATTTAGATTATGTTTCCTAAAAATTTAAAATATATAGTCATTCTTTTTGCCATCATTATCACTAGTTGTGCCAAAAGAGGAACAATTACTGGTGGCGACAAAGACACCATTGCTCCAGTATTAACAGGTTCTTTTCCTAAAAACTTTTCTACAAACTTTAATGGTAAAGAAATCAAATTGGTTTTTGATGAATATGTTAAACTCAAAAATGTTAACAAACAACTTATTGTTTCACCGCCATTCAAAAATCAACCAGAAATTCTTCCAACAAATGCCTCTAAAACCATTACTATAAAAATTAAAGATACACTTCTGCCTAATACAACGTATAATTTGAATTTTGGACAAAGTATCGAAGATAATAATGAAGGAAATCCTTATCAGCAATTTAAGTATGTTTTTTCTACAGGAACATATATCGATTCACTTAAATTGAATGTAAAAGTAAAAGATGCTTTAGAAAAAAAGACCGATAATTTTGTTTCTGTAATGCTTTATGAAATAAA
This sequence comes from Flavobacterium lutivivi, assembly GCF_014642275.1. Lineage (GTDB taxonomy): Bacteria > Bacteroidota > Bacteroidia > Flavobacteriales > Flavobacteriaceae > Flavobacterium > Flavobacterium lutivivi. Next base: position 71,012 of record NZ_BMIM01000002.1, on the reverse strand, counting down.
TGAAAAATTCAATGATTCCACTATCTACAAAGAAACACCAAGATATATAACCAATACATTAGATAGTCTTAAAATAGTTACACTTGATAATCTAAAAGCTGGAAAGTATTTATTAATTGCTTTGAAAGACAATGGAAACAACAAGTTTAACCCAAAAACAGACAAAATAGGTTTTCAAAAACAATATGTTAATGTTCCTTCGGATACTATTTATGAAGTAGAATTGTTTAAGGAAGTTCTTCCTTTTAAGTCCTTTAAACCATCGCAAATTTCTGGAAATAAAATAGCTGTAGGTTATGAGGGAAATCCTAAAAACACTAAAATTACATTGAAAAAAGGAAATGATATAATACCTTCAATGGTAACAAAATTTCCAAAAAAGGACTCGCTGCAAGTATGGCATCGCGAATATAAAGCAGACTCATTGAGTGTTGAGGTTGAAAACGGCTCATATCATCAAAACTATATGGTGAAGTTAAAAAATCAAAAGAGAGATTCGCTTTCTATCACTGCTGAAATTACTGGAATTTTACCCTTTAGAGAACGTTTTCAGTTGAATAGCTCAACACCATTAGTAAAATTTGATGAATCTAAAATCAATGTTTTTAGAAAAGACTCTACAAAAGTTAATTTCAAAGCACAATATGATGAATTTAATAGAGAATTTTTCATTGATTTTGACAAAGAACCTTCTGAAAAATACACTATTCAAGCATTTCCAGGAGCATTTTTAGATTTCTTCGATTCTGTAAACGATACTCTAAAATATACAGTTACAACTAAAAATATGACCGAGTACGGAAATTTGAAAGTTGTACTTGAAGGAGCAAAAAAATTTCCAATTATCGTTCAATTGACGGATAAAGATGGAAAAATAAAGGCTGCAATGATTACAGAAAAAAATCCAACAGTTGAGTTTTTAGCTCTTGAACCATTATTATACACACTTCGAATAATTTATGATGAAAACGGAAACGGTGTTTGGGATACAGGAAGTTATCTTGAAAAACGACAGCCAGAAGAGGTAATTTATTTTCCAAAGGAAATCGATGTTCGAGCCAACTGGGATGTGGAACAACCTTTTAATTTAAGTACAAAGTAAGAAATACGAAGTACGAAATAGTAGTTCGACTGAACACAGGATGATAACTAAAATATTTCAAATTTATCTTTATCCTCAAGAAAAGCCAGTTTTTTTCTGGTTTCGAGAAGTTTTTCTTTATCTAAATCGACGATAAAAACACCATCGGTTTCTTGTGGCTCGAGTAGGTAATTTCCAAGAAAATCAACAGCTTGCGAATGTCCAACATATTCGTGGTTGTTATTATCAGAACCAATTCGGTTAACGCCAATTGTGTAACTCATGTTTTCTACAGCACGCGCTTTTAGCAAAATATCCCAAGCATTGGTTCGGATTTTTGGCCAATTGGCAACATAAAGCAATACATCATAATTTTCGACATTTCGAGAAAAAACTGGAAAGCGCAAATCATAACAAATCAACGGACAAATCCTAAAACCTTTGTATTCTACAATTAATTTGTCTTTTCCAGTATTGTAAACCTTGTCTTCACCTGCCAAAGAGAACAAATGTCTTTTGTCGTAATGTTTAATTTCACCATCAGGAAAAACAAAAACCAATCGGTTGTAAAATTTTCCTTTTTCTTCAATGACTAAACTTCCTGTGATGGCGCAATTTTTAGCTTTCGCCAAATGTTGCAACCAAGCAACCGTTTCGCCTTTCATGGTTTCGGCAACGGCTTTTGGGTTCATCGTAAAACCAGTCGAAAACATTTCGGGCAAGACAATCAAATCAACATCTTCCATAAAACCAGTTATTTTTTGTGCCAAATGACTTCGGTTTTCAGTTGGGTTTTCCCAGATTAGGGAAGTTTGGATTAGTGCTATTTTCATTTTTTTAAAGTGAAAAGTGATTAGTGAAAAGCTATTTAATCTTTACTAATCACTAATTACTATTTAATAGTTATTTCATCAATAAAAATAAAAGCATCGCCATTATAAGGATAACCCAAATGCCATTCTGGAAGTTTTCCAAGATTATACGCTTTCACTTTTATGTATCTTGCGTTTATAGGTTTTGATGAAGTGAAATTGAAATCTTTAATAGTGTTTTCATCTTTTTTTGGATCAACATCATTGGCAATTGATGTGATTAATGTAAAATTGACATTGTCTGATGAACTATAATATTCCACTTTGGTTGGCATTAATATCCAAGAACGTTGGTCTTGCAGAAATGTTGCGCTAAAATTGGATACTTCTTTTACATTTTGCAAATCAACAATGGCTTCAAAATCTTGACTTTGATAACCTTGCCAATAGCCTTTTCTCCAATTGGTTGTACCATTAATTCCATCTAATAAACCGTCATTTCCACCAGCATGATATTGTGGATTGTATTTTGATTTAATGTCAATCGTGTAATTGTTTGGTTTTTTGAAGAAGGTTGCAGAAACTACGTTGCTTTTAACTCCACCGTTTTCAGCATAAGCTACAATCATTGAGGTTTTCTCAATAGTTATTAATTTATCATACCTTTTATAAGGTGTTAAAATTAAACTGGTATCCTTATCAAATATATGATAATAGAGTTCATCAGATTTATTGTTTGATAAAATCTCTACTTTCAATTTATCTTTAAATGATTTACTTTCTGCTTCAATCACTGGAACTGGAATTATGGAAGGAAAATCTATCTTCTCTTGATAATCCATAGAAAATTGAGGTAGAATTCTAGTTTTTTCATTAGGTTGATTGATATATTCAGGTTTTTTACCATCAATACTTACTTTAACATTCTTTAAATAAGGTTCTGTAATTTCCCATAACAAGTCACCAGGTGTAACATCATAAATTCCCATAGCACTCAACACATACCAAGCACTCATTTGTCCGCAGTCTTCGTTGCCAATTAATCCATCAGGCGTGTTTTTATAGAAATTGTTTAAAATATAATGAACTTTTTCAGTGGTTTTTTCAGGTTTTCCAATGTAGTTGTACAAATACGCCATGTGATGACTTGGTTCGTTTCCGTGCGCATATTGACCTATTAAACCCGTAACGTCAACTTGTTCGCGACCTGTAGTTTTGCTTTCAGAATTGAACATTTCGTCTAGTTTGGCTTCAAATTTTTCGTTTCCGCCATACGCTTCAATCATTCCGGGAATATCTTGTGGCACAAAAAACGAATATTGCCAACTGTTACCTTCGGTAAAATTATTATTGATTTCTCTTGGATCGAAAGGTTTGTCCCAACCGCCATTTTTCTTTGGTCGCATAAAACCGGTATTCCAATCGAAAATGTTTTTCCAGTTTTGAGAACGTTTCATGAAGTATTCGTAATCTTCTTTTTTATTCAAAATTTGAGCCATTTGCGCTATACACCAATCGTCGTAAGCATATTCTAAGGTTTTAGAAACGCTTTCATGCTCGTCATCCATCGAAATAAATCCTTGTTTTTTATAAGCATCCAAACCTAAATGGTCTAACATTGCCGAATGTTTTGCGGCTTCGAATGCTTTTTCATAGTCAAAACCAGTAATTCCTTTTGCCATAGCATCTGCCATTACCGAAACCGAATGATAACCAATCATACAATCCGTTTCATTGGAAGCCAATTCCCAAACCGGCAATCTTCCACCTTGTTCGTATTGTTTTAGAAACGTATTGATGAAATCGGCAGTTCGTTTTTTGTCAATCAAAGTATACAATGGATGTGCTGCACGAAACGTATCCCAAAGCGAGAAAACCGAATAATAATCAAAACCTTCGGCAACGTGAATTTTATTGTCACGACCACGATATTTTCCGTCGATATCTTGCGCAATATTTGGTTGAACCATTGTATGATATAAAGCTGTATAGAAAACTGCTAATTTATCTTTGTCATTAGAAGTGATTTCAATTTTTGATAATGCTGCCGCCCAAAGTTGTTCGGCATTTTGCTTAACTTTTTCAAAATCCCAACCTGTAATTTCAGAAGCATTTAGTTCTGCACCTTCATAACCAGTTGGCGAAAGCGACACTTTTACAAGTATTTTTTCTCCTTTTTTTACTTGTTTGGAGAAACTAAGCGCCAATTCAGTTCCTGTAAATCGCTTTCCTTTTTCACCATTACATTTTACATTTGAAATTTCTAATGGTTTATCAAATTCAATTAATGCAAAAACGTATTGGTCTTTTGCCCAAGCTTCACTTCGTCTTTTTACCCAAATTCTTTTTTGATCAATTATTCTAACTTCGCCTTCCAATAATTTATCTCGATGATTTAAGTCTAAAATAATATTGGCTTGACCATTTTGATTGAACGTATATTCATGAAAACCCACACGAGTTGATGTAGTTAAACGAACGTCTATATTGTGTTTATCTAACTTGACCGAGTAAAATCCAGCAGTTGCTTTTTCATTAGAATGAGAAAATGTAGAACCGTACTCATTTGGAATAAAATTGTGATCACCCATTGTTGGCATCAACATGATATCGCCAAAATCACTACAACCTGTTCCGTTGAGATGTGTGTGTGAAAATCCATAAATTATACTATCAGAATAATGATAACCCGAACATCCATCCCAACTTCCATCAATTCTTGTATCTGGGGAAAGTTGCACCATACCAAATGGAACCGTTGCGCCAGGATACGTATGGCCATGACCATCAGTTCCAATCATTGGGTTTACATATTGATGGAAATTTTGAGAAAAAGCAGAATTAAAGAGGAAACAGAAAGCGATTAAAAAGAAGTTTTTCATTAGTTGTTGTTTGTCTATCAAAGATACAACAATTTATTTTTTTTCTAATTCAGAAAGCCTTTGAACAATTTTCTCAAGAAGTATTTTTTGTTTTTCTTGTTCTTTTTTGAGCTTTTCGTTTTCAGATTTCAGGGTTTCAATTTCTTTAGCTTGCTTTTCTATTAACTCTTGTTGCTCTTGTGTTGCTTTTACCAGAGGAACAACAAATTGGCTATACGCAATGGAGTAATTATCGGTTGGGTTGCTCGAATCAGGAATATGTAATCCGTCAAAATCATAGTTTATAGACTTGATGATTTTTTCTACATCTTGGGCTAAAAACCCAGTTCTAATGATTGATTTACTCTCAGAAAAATCATTTTTTTCAAAGCTGATTTTTAAACTATCAGGTAAATTTTGAGTTAAATGTTTTTCAAATTTTTCTGTATCAAAATTATAGGAAACGGGCTTTAATTTTAAAATAAAATCTAGTCCAGGAATATTTTCTTTTACATTAAATTTAAAGCGAGCATCTGAAGGATTTGAATAAGGCACTTGACCTTCTATGACAGTTATTAGCGTATTGCCAAGGCGAACTTTGTTTGAAGCATTTGAAATCGCTTGATTTCCTATGGAAGTGCTATTTGAAAGGTTATTTGCAGAAGTGTTTGCATTTGAACCAACTCCTGTATTTAAAGAACCCGAAGAATTAACACTCAAAGCATTAAAACCAATACCAAGATTATTGTTGCCACTAGTATTATTGAGCATAGATGTCGTTCCAATAGAAGTGTTGAACGATCCACTTGTATTAAAATACAAAGATGAAACGCCAAAAGAGGTGTTATTGCTTCCAGAGCTATTGGAAAACATTGAAGTTGTTCCGCCAGCAGTGTTAAAATTTCCGTCCAAATTTGTCGCCATGCTATTTACACCTATTGAAGTATTACTGTTTCCAATCGTGTTATTTGTCATTGAATCTCTACCTACTGCTGTGTTACTATTTCCTGTAGTGTTTGCTTTTAAAGCATAAATGCCTGTAGCTGTGTTGCTGTTTCCAGAAATGTTGCCAATAAGAGCAGATGCCCCAACAGCAGTGTTGCTACTTCCTGTGGTGTTATAATATAAAGAGGATGAACCAATGGCAGTATTATAATTTCCTGAAGAGTTTTTAAACATAGATGCATCCCCAATACCAGTATTAAAAAAACCATTTATGTTTGATGTCATAGCGTTTGAACCTACGGCAACATTCTGATATCCATCAATGTTTTTTGATAAAGAATTATTTCCTATACCAATATTACTACTACCAGTAGTGTTGAGATTTAGAGCATTTAGCCCAAAAGCACTGTTACTGTTTCCAGTGGTGTTATTTAACAATGAATATGTCCCAACTGAGGTGTTATTTCCGCCTGTAGTGTTGTTTTTCATAGCATCAACTCCTATAGAAATGTTTGAATTTCCTATGGTATTTTCCGATAGCGAATTGATTCCTAAAGCGATATTATAAAAACCTATTGTATTTTTTTTAAAAGAACTATCGCCTATTGAAATATTATTAAATCCTGATGTATTGAATTGACCGCTTTGATTTCCTAAAAAGATGTTTTGATTATTGCTTAAATCATCATTTTCTCCAGCTTGTTGCCCAATAAATATTGAACTTCCACTATTTAAGAATTGAAGTTGTCCTTTTTGAGTGAGTTTAAATTTTAGAATGTTATTAGTTTTTATATCAATATCTTGTGCATTTGTGGTTCCTATAAAGTTTGTACCACTTGTTGTGTTCGAATTACCACTGATATTCCATGAATTTCCAGCTTTTGTTATACTTTGCCAACTGTTGCTAGCATTATCCCAATAGTAAAAACCAGGCTGATTTGTTCCGGAAACAGTTGTTAAAAAGACTAACATTCCATTTTGCGCAGCGGTTGGATTTATTGCCGGGAAAGAATTTATTCTTGGGATTAAAATACCATCTTGATTAGAAGGTGAAAACGTGTTTGAAGCTACTATATCTAGTTGAGCATTTGGTGAGGTTGTGTTAATACCAACCTGAGAAAAAAGGTTTTTTGTGTATAATAATATAAAAAAAACAAATAGTTTTTTCATTTGGTATAGTGCTTCTTGGTCATTTTGAAATATTTAGGGCAAACAAAAGTATGTAAAAAATGTTTTGTTTAGATTAACAAATTTCATAGTTTTTAATTTCTATCTTAAAAAAAAGTAACTTTTTAGTTAATTATATGAGAACAATAAAAAAAAGCGGACAAATCTGTCCGCTTTTTTATTTAACTATCGAAAGTATTATTTCATACTTGCTTTGAGATATTCTCTATTCATGCGAGCGATATTTTCTAAAGAAATTCCTTTTGGACATTCAATTTCACAAGCACCAGTATTTGTACAGTTTCCAAAACCTTCTTCGTCCATTTGGCGTACCATGTTTAAAACACGTTGTGTTGCCTCTACTTTTCCTTGTGGTAAAAGCGCATATTGTGAAACCTTTGCCCCAACAAAAAGCATTGCTGAACCATTTTTACAAGTTGCTACACAAGCACCACAACCAATACATGCTGCAGCTTCAAAAGATTTATCTGCATCGTGTTTTGGAATAGGAATAGCATTGGCATCCATTGTTTTACCAGATGTGTTTACAGAAACGAAACCTCCAGCTTGTTGTATTCTATCGAAAGAACTTCTATCAACTACCAAATCTTTAATCACAGGAAATGCTTTGCTTCTCCATGGCTCAACGTAAATGGTATCGCCATCTTTAAACATTCGCATGTGCAATTGACAAGTTGTAATACCTGTATCAGGACCATGAGCTCTACCGTTTATGAATAAAGAACACATGCCACAAATTCCTTCACGACAATCGTGATCAAAAGCAACAGGTTCTTTTCTTTCGTTTACTAATTGCTCGTTTAATTGGTCTAACATTTCTAAAAACGAACTCGCTGTAGAAACTTCATTTAAGGTATAAGTCTCTAAACTTCCTTTAGCTTTGGAGTTTTTCTGACGCCAAATTTTAAGGGTAATATTTATATTTTTTGCTGCGCTCATAACTCTATTATTTGTAATTTCTTGCGGCTATTTTAATAAACTCGTATTTCAATTCTTCTTTATGAAGTTCTTCTTTGCTAATGTCTTCGCCTTTGTATTCCCAAGCACCAACAAATGAGAAGTTTTCGTCATCACGAAGTGTTTCTCCTTCAGAATCTTGATATTCTTCACGGAAATGTCCACCACAAGATTCATTACGTTGAAGTCCATCCATTGCCATCAATTGACCTAATTCCATGAAGTCGGCAACACGAAGTGCTTTTTCTAATTCAGGATTTAATTCATCGGCACTTCCTGGAACGAACACATCTTTATGAAATTCTTCTCTAAGTGCAGCAATTTCAGAAATAGCTTCTGATAGACCTTGTGCATTTCTTCCCATTCCTACTTTATTCCACATGATGTTTCCAAGTTTTTTATGGAAATAATCAACTGATTTGGAACCATTATTACTAAGGAATTTGTTTATTTGATCTTTTACTCTTTTTTCTGCTTCGTCAAATTCTGCCGAGCTTGTTGAAATTTTTCCTGTTCGGATATCATCAGCTAAATAATTTGAAACAGTATAAGGAAGTACAAAATATCCGTCAGCCAATCCTTGCATCAATGCTGATGCACCAAGTCTATTTGCACCATGATCAGAGAAATTAGCTTCACCAGCAACGAAACAACCAGGAATTGTTGATTGTAAGTTATAATCAACCCAAACTCCACCCATAGTATAGTGAACCGCAGGGTAAATTTTCATTGGAGTTTCATACGGATTTTCGTCGGTGATTTTTTGATACATAGTAAACAAGTTTCCGTACTTTTCTTCCAACCATTGTTTACCTAAAGCAGTGATTTCTTCAGGTGTTGGATTATGGTTTCCTTTGGCGTAAGCCGCTTGTTTTCCTTTGTTTTGGATTTCAGTAGAAAAGTCAAGGTAAACTCCTTCGTTAGTGTCGTTTGCTTCAATTCCGTAGCCTGCATCACATCTTTCTTTGGCAGCTCTTGAAGCTACGTCACGTGGTACTAAGTTACCAAAAGCAGGATATCTTCTTTCCAAGAAATAATCTCTATCTTCTTCAGCGATTTGTGTTGGCTTCAATTTTCCAGCACGAATTGCTTCTGCATCTTCTTTCTTTTTTGGAACCCAAATACGACCAGAATTACGCAATGATTCTGACATCAATGTTAATTTTGATTGATTAACTCCGTGAACAGGAATACACGTTGGGTGAATTTGGACAAAACAAGGATTAGCAAATAGAGCACCTTGTTTATGGATTTTCCATCCAGCAGTTACGTTACTTCCCATGGCATTTGTAGAAAGGAAATATACATTTCCATAACCTCCAGAAGCTATAATTACAGCATGAGCAGAATGTCTTTCTAATTCTCCTGTAACTAGGTTACGAGCAATAATACCACGTGCTTTTCCATCTACTTTTACTAAATCTAACATTTCATGACGGTTGTACATTTGCACACGTCCAAGACCTATTTGTCTTGATAATGCTGAATAAGCTCCAAGAAGTAATTGTTGACCCGTTTGTCCCGCAGCATAAAAAGTTCTTTGAACTTGAGTTCCACCAAAAGAACGGTTGTCTAGCAAACCACCATATTCTCTAGCAAAAGGAACACCTTGAGCAACACATTGGTCAATGATGTTTCCAGAAACTTCGGCTAATCGATGAACGTTTGCTTCGCGAGCACGATAATCACCACCTTTGATGGTATCATAAAATAATCTATAGATACTATCGCCATCATTTTGATAATTTTTTGCAGCATTTATTCCTCCTTGCGCAGCAATTGAGTGTGCTCTTCTTGGCGAATCTTGGAAACAAAATGCTTTTACGTTGTAACCCATTTCTCCAAGAGATGCAGCAGCAGATGCGCCAGCAAGACCAGTTCCTACAACTATGATATCAATCTTTGGTCTGTTGTTTGGAGCAACAAGTTTTAAATGGTCTTTATATTTAGTCCATTTCTCTGAAATGTGACCTTCTGGTATTTTTGAATCTAACTTCATAATATATCTGAGTTGATTATTTTAAAATAAAATGAATGTAAACAGGAATTATAGCAAACAATAACGGGACTACAATTGCAAAAAACTTCCCAAACGCTTTTATAGCAGGAGTTAACTTATTGTTTATCCCCAATGATTGAAAAGCACTTTGAAATCCGTGTAGTAAGTGAAAAGCTAACACAAACATCGATAACACATAGAGTATTGTTGCTATTAGACCAAATTTTGGATGTTTGAAGAAATCAACAGTAATTTTATATAAATCTTTATATCCTTCACCAACTTTTACATTAGCTTGTGTATTCATAAAATCTGTTTTGTTGGCAATGTAAGTTGGAGCGCCATTTTTCTTTGCTTCTTCAGCTGTTTTTGCAACTTGGTTAGTTGGCATATAACCACCATTTACCATCATGTATAATTCTTGCTTTTGGCCCATTACTTCAACAGTGATGGTTTGTAAAGGCATGTTTTTGTCAAAATGCATTCTCGCCCAAAAGTTTACCATGTGCGTTACGATGAAAACTAAAATCAAAGTTCCCAATATCGCCATGTTTCTTGAAGAAAAGCTGCTGTTTGCTGCAGCATTTTGTTTTGCATAACCAATTGGTCTTGCTTTTTTGTTCTGAATGGTCAACATAAAACCATCAACAGCATGGAAAAGAATAGATAAATACGTTAAATAAGAAAGTAATTTTACCGCTGGATTTGAGGTCATAAACAAAGCGTACTTATTGAAATTTAGCGCATTGTTAGGAACTAACAACTGCAAATTTCCTGCTAAGTGACCAGTCAAAAACAAGCATAAAAATAAACCCGTAAGAGCCATCCAATATTTTTTTGCAATTGATGACTTCAGAAGTGCAGATTTTGCCATAATTTTTATTTGATTGTAATTGTGTTTTTAAAAAAATCAGAACAAAAATAAAGCTATTTAACAATAACTACAACCTTTTCGCGCTTATTTATAATGAATTTAAAATGTGTTTAATTTTGTTGAATTTATGCAAGCTGTGAACTTCTAAAAATCAATACATTTTCTATTATCTTTACCATGTGAAAGCATCTGAAATCAATACAAATTTGAATACTTATATCAATTCTTTTATCATTCATAATCAGAATGATAATGAAGAATTGGTTAAACAAATTGTAGATAATTTTCAGTCGATTGTTTTGAAAAAAAACGAGTTTTTGGTTCACGAAAATGAAATTTGCCCGCTTTTTTGTTATATCGAAAGCGGAATTCTGCAACATGCAATTGTTGTTGATGGAGAAGAAAAAACAACCTATTTAGCTCTTCGTAATTCGGTTACATCATCTTTGAATAGTTTTTTGAATAAAATCTCTTCTCGCAAAAGTATCAAAGCCATATCTGATTGTAGTTTGAAAGTAATTGACTTGGAAAATTTTCAAAAATTGATGAAAAACAATGAAGTTTTCAAGCAGTTTTACCACAATTTAATTGAAAAACAAATCATGCTTATTGATGATTATCGTATTGATTTATTGACGCTTACACCAGAAGAACGCTATAAAAAACTACTTCAAACAGAACCAAAGTTATTGCAAGAAGTTCCTTTGCATTATTTGGCTTCCTTTTTGGGAATTTCTACCCGCAACATGAGTCGCATTCGTAAAAATGTAAAATAACGCCATTTGGCTTGCTTTTTTATATCTTGGTTTGAGTAGTTTTGTACTAATTAAATAAGCTTTTAACCATTCACTCTTACTATTCACTAATTACTTTACATATGAAATACCATCAAATAGACCGCGATTTGTTCGTTAAAAACAGAGCAAAATTCACGGCACAAATGAAACCAAACAGTGTTGCCGTTTTCAATTCGAACGATATCTATCCAGTTTCAGCTGATTCTACCTTGCCTTTTGCGCAACATAGAGATATTTTTTATTTAAGCGGTGTTGATCAAGAAGAAAGTATTTTGTTGCTTTTTCCGGATGCGCCATACGAACATTTGAAAGAAATTCTTTTTCTAAAAGAAACCAACGAACACATTGCCATTTGGGAAGGAGAAAAATTGACTAAACAAAGAGCTTTTGAGGTTTCGGGAATTAAATCGGTGATATGGTTACAAGATTTTCATAAAACTTTGAAAGAAGTAATGGCTTATGCCGATACAATTTACATCAACACCAACGAGCATTATCGCGCAGTGATTGAAACTGAAACTCGTGAAGCACGTTTCGTGAAATGGTGGAAAGAAAATTATCCAGCACACAAAGTCGAAAAATCTAACCCAATTTTGCAACGTTTGCGTTCGATAAAAGAAAGTGAAGAAATCAATTTGATTCAGAAAGCTTGTGATATTACCGAAAAAGGATTTCGTCGAGTTTTGAATTTTGTGAAACCAAACGTAATGGAATATGAAATCGAAGCCGAATTTGCGCATGAATTTTTACGCAATCGTTCGAAAGGTTTTGCTTATACGCCAATTATTGCTTCGGGAAATAATGCCAATGTGTTGCATTATATCGAAAACAATCAGCAATGTAAAGCTGGCGATTTGGTTTTGCTTGACGTTGGTGCTGAATATGCTAACTATTCCAGTGATATGACGAGAATGATACCAGTTTCGGGACGTTTTACTGATAGACAAAAAGAAGTTTACAATGCTGTTTTACGAGTAAAAAATGAAGCGACCAAAATGCTCGTTCCAGGAACTTTATGGAAACAATATCATGTTGAGGTTGGAAAAATCATGACTTCGGAACTTTTAGGTTTGGGATTGATTGACAAAGCCGATGTTCAAAATGAAAATCCAGATTGGCCAGCGTATAAAAAATATTTTATGCACGGAACATCGCACCATTTAGGTTTAGACACACACGATTATGGATTGTTGCACGAACCAATGCAAGCCAATATGGTGTTTACGGTTGAACCAGGAATTTATATTCCAGCCGAAGGTTTCGGAATTCGTATTGAAGATGATATGGTGATTCAAGAAAAAGGAGAAGCGTTTAACTTGATGCGAAATATTCCGATTGAAGTAGAGGAAATTGAAGCGATAATGAATGCTTAATTAGAAAATAAATACAACAAAAAAGAGAAAAGACGGTTTGCTTTGGTGAACCGTTTTTTTTGTTCAAAAACTAAACCGACGGAATTGTTTCCACAACCATTTCGTTTCCAGCTTTATCATAATAGCTGCAAGTCATTTTATCCATAACTACCATCCATTTTTCTACGCCCGATTTTGCGCAATCGTTTAGAAAAGTCATGTAATCGGTTTTGCCTTGTTGATGCGCTTTTAAGTCTGATTTGAATTGCTCTACGTTGCTTTCATCAGCAACAGAAAGTGTCTCGGGAAAACCTTCGTCAGCAATATGATAATTATCTTTTCCGTAGTAATTGGTGTGATTATCAAACACAAAAGTCTCGAAAGAAGTTACACCAAGCGCAATAATGTCTTGCATATATTTTGGAAAATCGGCGCCACTTTTTACTTTGCTATGTGCTTCTTGGATTTGTTGGAGTGTGAACATTGGTGTTTGTTTTTGAGAATCAAAAATAGTATTTTTATTGGCAATCTTGTCATGCTGATGAAGGAAGCATCACATTATATTGGCAACTTTTTATGAGATTTCTCGTTCCTCGAAATGACAAAAACATGAAAAATTATTGCTTTTTTGGTAATTGAATTTGTGGTAAAGGTTTACAAAGTGTTTTATTGACGATTTTGGAGCGCATTAGTTTTTTATCATTAAAATGGCGAGAAATATTTTGAATTATTTCTGTGTAATTATCACTAATTACATTCCCTTTTTCGTCTTTTTTTTCGTGAAAGAAAACCTTAATAGAGCAACAATTTTTATGTTCAAAAATTGTATTCAACAAAGTTCTATCTGATAAACCGCATGAATGTCCCATGATGTAAACTTGAAATATTTCACCATCGATGAAATCCATCAAGTTTTTGTAATTTGGCGTATTTAAGTACTGAAATGATTTTATGTTTTTTAAATATTCATTATCATTTTTATCTTCAATTTTTGAATACATTTTATCCATTTCATCTCCAAATCCAAAATTTAGAGGATTTAATTCAACCCTTAATCTGCCATGTAAATGATTAATCTGATTTTCATTGATATTTAAAACCTCAAAATATTTTAAAAGTGTATCCGTGTAATTAAAGTTTAAAAAATAATTAGTTATCTGTAAAACAGGATGTTGAATTTTATCTGGAAATGGATTTTCTAATAATTGTCTATTTAATTCAATAGTTAGATTAAAAGGTAATTCACTATAAAACTGATTCAATTTGCCTGTTGTTAGTTTTTCACAATCTTTAATATACTCCAAAAAAGGATTAGATTTATTGTTCTCAAGTTTGTATTTTGTTTCAACTTTATCATGTAAATAATGTTCTAATAAAAATTTAATTTTTTCAAAATCATTATTAATATCAATTATATTTTTGTTCTTTGGGCTTTCAACACCAAGCCAAGTAAAATCAGGAATTGGGCTTTTTTCCAAGGTTTTTAATAATTCTTCATAAAAAACATTCTCTATATCAACCCAGTTTTGGACCTGATTTAATTCACTTATCTTTTCTAAAAAAGAATTTTTAAAACTAAAATTTATTTTGCCATCTGTATTTCTTAGAATTTTAAAAAGGGATGAATAGTCTTTTACTGTTTTTTCAAAGTCATGTTTAAACCATAAATCATTCATACCAAAAGTTATATCAATACTTAATAAATCATCTTCATATTTTTTCTCATAAATCAGATTTGAAATTACTCCTCTCCAATAATCATCAATAAAATCTTTATAACTCGTCGGTAATCCATGCGCCAAATCAAAACCGTTACCAATAATAATTAATCTATTCATAATAGAAATCTCTTTTCTCAAAGATAGGAAATTAAACACAATCTTGTCATTCCGAGCGCAGTCGAGGAATCACTTTTCATAATTCATATAAATGACAAAATTGTGAAAAAATAATTCGTGAATTCGGGGTTAAAATTTATTTTTGTAACAATGAAAACCATCATCTACAAAAACACCAAAATCGCTTATACAGACCAAGGAAAAGGTACAGCTGTTGTGCTTTTGCATGGTTTTTTGGAAAACCAAACCATGTGGCAAGCCTTTGTTCCCGAGCTTTCAAAAAAACATCGTGTTATAACCATCGATTTGCTTGGTCATGGCGCAACAGAATGTTTGGGTTATGTACATACTATGGAAGATCAAGCGGATATGGTGCATCATGTTTTGCATGAACTCAAGATTAGAAAAGTGGTTCTAGTTGGGCATTCCATGGGTGGTTATGTGGCTTTGGCATTTGCAGAATTATATCCTGATAGTGTGAAAGGAATTTTTCTGCAAAACTCTACTTCTCGTGCCGATAGCGATGAACGAAAAACCAATAGAGATAGAGCGATTGCTGCCGTCAAAGAAAACTATGCAACGTTTGTTAGGATGAGTATTGCCAATCTTTTTAGTGAAGATAATCGCGAAAGGCTGGACAACGAAATTGAAAAAGTAAAACTCGAAGCACTAAAAACACCTTTGCAAGGCATTGTTGCGGCACTCGAAGGCATGAAAATACGCAAAGACAGAGAAGTGATTTTGCATTTTGCTCCATATCCTATTCACTTGGTTTTAGGTAAAAAAGATGGTGTTTTGGTTTATGATGATAATATTGACCAAATTGAAGGAACATCGGTAGAATTAACGACTTTTCCCGATGGACACATGAGCCATATTGAAAACGAAAAGGATTTGTTGAAAGTGCTTTTGGATTTCCTTAAAAAATGCTAAACTTTTTTCTCCTCAAAAGGAATTTCAGGGTTAAAAATCTCCTTGATAAGTACAATCATTTGCTCTTGATATTTTTCTAATATTTCTTCGGTAATACTATCATTATTATCGAAACGGAAAGGCATAAATCCTGACTTCATGTTTTTGAACGAGATAATTCCAGCTTCTATTTCATCATTAGGATTTTCCTTTTTAAACATATAGGCATAAGTCAGAATTTGGATTATTTTTTCGTTATTAATGTCGTTTGTTAATCCTTCCCAAGTATTCAATTTTAGGTTTTTTTGTTCAACTTTTCCAGTTTTATAATCTATGATTCTGATTTTTCCGTTTCGGTATTCAATTCTATCCACTTTTCCTCCAAGATGAATTGTAAAACCAGTTTCTGGAATGGTCAATGAGCCAAAAATTTCTTTTTCCAAATTAATAATTTGAACTTCATCGCCTTGATTAAGGCTCTCGAGTTCCATTTTTAGGAAATTGAAAACGTTACGTTTGGCCACTTCAAAAGCCAACAAATTTTTTCCTTGATTTATTTCGCCTTCTTTGTATTCTTTTTTGAATTGTTCGGTGACTTTTTCATCAATTTTTTCAAAACAATCTTCGATGTCTTTTGGGATTAATATTTTGCCAATCAATGGTTTGTATAATTCTTCCAAAACGCCGTGAATAATTGTCCCAAGAGTATTTATTGCTATATTTTCTTCGACTTCTTCGGTTTCAGAAAGTTTTAAAATCTTTTGAAAATAGAATTGTATCGGGTTTCTAATGTAGGACGTTAAAGAAGAAGGCGAAAATCCTTTTTTGCTTTCGGCAATTTCGGTTAATTTTTGAATAATGCCAGCTGTTTTTTCAATCGATAAAGGCTGATTGGCTTTTTCGGGAACTATTGGGTTATAAATTTCAACAGTTGGATTATGATAGTTTTCTACTTCTAGTTGGGTAATAAATCGGCTTTTTTCACCACCATCAAATCCGTCACTATCCGAATTGTAAATGAGATACACGTTTTCTGCTCTTTGAAGCAAATGATAGAAGTGATAGGTGTAGATAGCATCTTTTTCTTTGAATGTTGGCAATTTGTGATGCATTCTCAAATCGTAGGGCAAAAAAGTATTTTGGCTTTTTCCTGCGGGTAATTTTCCTTCGTTGACAGAAGTGATAATCACATTTTTGAAATCTAACACACGACTTTCTAAAACTCCCATAATCTGCAAGCCATCTAGAGGTTCGCCTTGAAAAGAAATTTCTATCAAATCTGCCGTTTGCTTATAAATGGCGTAAAGCGTTTTTGGTTCAATCTTTTCTTCAAATGTTGCTAGATTGTTTTGAAGTTTAATAATGGCTTTATAGAGCGAGAAAACAAATGCATTTGCAATTTTTTCATCTTCATTAGCATAATCTAAATAGGATTTTATTTGAAGCAAAACATCTAGTAATCTTTCTAAAATTTCGTTTGTATCATCATTCCATTCATCAATAATTGAATTGAAAAATGCATCTGTAGATGAACTAATTTCTTTGATTTTTTTTAATGAAATGAAGGTGTAGTTGTTTTGCTTTATAAAATCGGTAAGTGACTTGCTATCGCAATAAGGTTCTACCAATGGATGGTTCAAAACATCGAGCAAATCTTTGTAATAAAAAATATAACTATTGCCAGATTTTCTGCCAATTGCTCCAAGATGGAGTTTAAAAATTTTTTGGATAAGAATTTGCGCTGGATTATTTTTTCCAACAAAACCCATTGTAATATTGAGCGATGCAACGTTATCTGGTAAAGAATATAGAACAGGCAACAACAAATTTTCATCGGCTAGTATAACTGCGGTTTGCTGCAATTCATTTTTAAGCGCAATTTGATGAACCAAATCGCCACAAATCATCGCTTGGCCAATAGATTTTGAAGTACCGATTATTTGTATGTTTTTCTGCTTTTTGAAATCATCAAAAATCCATTGATAATCATTTGATTTATAATGATTCCATTCATTTTTTATTCTTCTTTGAAAAAGCCCAGCATCATGTTGTAAATCATTGATGAATGTTTCATCTATATCCCAATATATTTCAGCAATATCATTTGCTAACAAGTGCTGAATTATTTTTTCTTCTGCTTGATTGAGTGCGTTAAAACCAGCAAAAATGTATTTTTTACTTTTTGTTGCGTTTGTAAAATGGTTCAAATTTTCGACAGCTTCTCGGTAAATTAATCCTTGATAACCAATTCCTTTTCCCTTTAAGTGATTGTATAATTCATGATAATATATTGGTAATTTTTTCCAGAATTCTAAATACTTTAGAACCAATTCGGTCTTTTCGGGTTGAAGAGACCAATGTTCAATTTCTTTTATGTTTTCTAAATGTTTTAGAATTTCATTCGGAGGAATAAGGTATCTGTCTATTTCATTAAAATCAGAAAGTAATGTTTTTGCCCAATTGGCGAAGTTTTCAAAAGGTTCAGCATCAGTAGCATTCAATTGTTTATAAACTTTGAAAAACTCAAAAAGAACTTCTATAGATTCAATGTTTCTGATGCCAGCAATGTCTTGAATAAAATCTTCTATACTATCAATTTTTGGAGCAAAGATGTTTTGTGAAATATTGTTTTTAAATGCTTCCAAAAGAAAAATTTTTGCTCTTTTGTTTGGAAGAATTATAACTACATCAGTAAGGTTTTCTGAATGTTTGCTCAGAATTTGTTTAGCTAAAATATTTAAAAAAGAAGGTATTGACATAGTATAAAAATAAAAAAACGTCCCGAATTCGGGACGTTTTTAAGATTTATTTTAAGATAAAATTAGTTGCTACTTACTAATTTCACTTCAACTCTTCTGTTTAAAGCTTTACCAGCAGCAGTTTTGTTAGTAGCAATTGGTTTGCTTTCACCAAAACCTACAGATGATAATCTAGAAGCAGAAATACCGTGCTCAACTAAGTAGTTTTTAACAGCAGCAGCTCTGTTTTCAGATAAAGTTTGGTTAGCAGCATCTTTACCATCGCTATCAGTGTGACCTTCGATAGAGAAGTTTGAAGAAGGATATTCTTTTAAGATTGCTGTCATAGCTTCTAACACTGGGTAAGTTTGTTGTTGGAAAGTAGATTTTGCAGTATCAAATAAGATAGTTTTAGCATAATCATTCAATCTTTTAATAACTTCATCAGTTACTTCTGGACAACCATTGTTAGCAGCAGTACCTTTTACATCTGGACATTTATCGTCTTTATCAAGTACACCATCGCCATCTCTATCTGGCCAAGGACAACCAGCATTTTCTTTTGGACCTTTTTCTGTAGGACATTTGTCAGCTTTGTCAGCTACACCATCACCATCAGTATCAGGACAACCATTGAAAGCTTTTAAACCAGCAACTTCTGGACAAGCATCATCTTTATCAGCAATTCCGTCACCATCAGTATCAGGACAACCATTGAATTCAGTTGGACCAGCAACTTCTGGACAAGCGTCATCTTTATCAGCGATTCCATCACCATCAGTATCAGGACAACCGTTAAATTGTTTTAAACCTGCTGCTTCAGGACAAGCATCGTCTTTGTCATAAATTCCGTCACCATCTGTATCTTTACCTCCAAATTTGAAAGTTAGACCAGCAAAATGTTGAACGTGAGAAGGCATATCTTCTCTTACATCTTCAAATGATTGTTTGTAAGTTGCACGGTATGATAAACCAATGTTATCAGAAAACCAGTAAGCTAAACCTAAACCACCGTTTAAAGTTCCAGCGTGTGCTTCTTCACCTAACCATGTGTAACCTCCACCAATGTGAACCGAAGGATCTAATTTTTTAGATTTGATTAAGTTCATCATGCTGTAGTTGATAACTCCATCAACAGCATAGTAATTCAAATCGCCTGGGTTTACCACAGTGTAGTCTGCATCACCAACTCTTGGAAGTACATACTTTGTAATTTTGTTTACAGATCCAGTTACTCCGAAAGAGAAATTGCTTCCTACATATTTAGAAACTGTCAAATATGATACTGAAGGCAAAATGTTCCAGTGATCTTTTGCATTAAAAAATTCAGAAAACTGATCTTCTAATTTTGAAGCAGCACTAAATCTAGTGTCAACTGCATTAACCCCGAACGAGATTGCCCATGGGTTGTTGCTATCTTGTGCTTGTGAGCTTAAACCAGCTAACATTAGCACAGCAGCAAATAATTTGTTAAGATGTTTCATACTTAATTTGATTAGATTATAATAATTATAACGGGACAAAAGTAATATCTAATTGCCTAATTTCAAAATCAAAATGTTAAAAAGTGGTAATCTTGTAATCATTTACAGTAGATTATGTAAAAAAATAGGTTAATTAATCACTTTCAAGGCTTTTCCAACTGTTGTAAATGCATCAATTGCCTTGTCTAAATGTTCTTTTGAATGTGCTGCTGAAAGCTGAACTCTTATCCTTGCTTTGTCTTTTGGAACAACTGGGAAAAAGAAACCAATTACATATATCCCTTTTTTTAATAATTCATCTGCCATCACTTGTGATAGTTTAGCATCATAGAGCATTACTGGTACAATGGCAGAATCGCCGTCAATGATATCGAAACCCGCTTTTTTCATTCCTTCTTTGAAGTAATTTGTATTCCATTCGAGTTTGTCTCTTAGTGTTGTGTCTCTTTCTAACAATTCGAAAACCTTAATTGATGCACCAACAATGCTTGGAGCTAATGAGTTTGAAAATAAATATGGTCTTGAGCGTTGACGCAGTATTTCTATGATTTCTTTTTTTGCGGTTGTATATCCACCCATTGCTCCACCAAGTGCTTTTCCTAATGTTCCTGTGATGATATCAACTCTTCCCATAACGCCTTTGGCTTCGAGTGTTCCTTTGCCAGTTGCGCCAATAAAACCTGCTGCATGACATTCATCAACCATAACCATTGCATCATATTTGTCGGCCAAATCACAAATTTTATCTAGCGGAGCAACCAATCCATCCATTGAAAAAACACCATCAGTAACTATAAGTTTAAAACGATGACCAGCTTCAACAGCTTTCTTGAGTTGGTTTTCCAAATCTTCCATATTGGAATTTTCATAACGGTAACGTGCAGCTTTGCACAAACGAACGCCATCAATTATGGAAGCATGATTTAACGAATCTGAAATTATACAATCTTCTTCACCTAACAAAGGTTCAAAAACGCCTCCATTAGCATCAAATGCTGCTGCATAAAGGATTGTGTCTTCGGTTCCATAGAAATTGGCAATTTTTTGTTCCAATGTTTTGTGAATGTCTTGCGTTCCACAAATAAATCGAACAGATGACATACCAAATCCATGCGTATCTAAAGTGTCTTTTGCGGCTTTTATAACTTCTGGATGCGATGATAATCCTAAATAATTATTGGCACAAAAATTTAAAACCGTTTCACCATTTACCGTGATTTCTGCGCCTTGAGGAGAAGTTATAATTCTTTCTTTTTTATATAAACCATTGTTTTCTATGGTTTGTAATTCGTTTTGAAGGTGTTGTTGAATTTTTCCGTACATTTTATTTCGTTTGTTTGTTTACAAATTTACAACTTCGATTGTATCGCTGATATAAACCAACGTTTTTTTAGTGACTTTGTAACCCATTTTTTCGATGGCTTCTTTGTAATTGTTTAGTTGAGTTTCATATTTGGCTTGATGTGTTCCAGTTTTATAATCTAAAAGATAAATTTCGTTTTCGTTTTTCAAAACCATTCTGTCGGGTTTTACAATAGTTCCTTCGCTTTGAATAATGATTTGCTCGTTCAATACGCTACAATCAGCGTCAAAAAAAGGAGAAAGTTCATCATTGAGAACAATCTTTTCGATGGTTTTTTTGGTTTCGTCTTTTTGTAAAACCTGAATAAGACCATTTTCTATGGCTTTTTCAAGAGCAATGTCTATGGTTTGTTTTGTTGTTATTGATGCCAAAATTTCGTGAATAATATTTCCATATTCAATGGCTTTTTGCTGTTTTGTATTCCACATCAAGCCTTCTTTTTGTGCAATTTTTATATTTCTGAAAGGCAACTTTTTATCAATAGTAGGAATATTTTTTGTTGACTTGGATTGATGATTATTTTCTGAAACTTTGATACTATTCCCAAATTCATAAATAGATTTTTCGGGATTATATTCATGTCTGTTTTCCAAGAATTCTATTAAAAATGTGCTTTGCGCATTAGGATATTTGTTGCTTGTTTTAGCTTTTGTTTCGTGTTGAGAAATAATATATAATTGTTCTTCAGCACGTGTTAATGCTACATATAACACATTTATTTCATCCAATAATTCTTCTTCTTTTTTGTTTAAGTATTCTTGAGCAGGAATTTCTCCATAATTTACAATTTTGCTTGACTTTCCAACTAAAATTTTTGGCAATTCAAAAAAACTCTCTTCAGCGGTTATCCACATATTGTCTTTTGGAGCATATGAAAAGTTCTTTTTCACAAAAGGGAATATTACAACTGGAAATTCTAATCCTTTTGATTTGTGAATGGTCATAATCCTTACAGCATCAATTCCTTCTGGTGAGGCAATGCTCAACTTATTGGAATTGGTTTCCCAATAACTCAAAAATTCGTCAATTCCTGATTGTTTTCGGGTTTCATTTTCCAGGACTAGATCAAGAAAGTATTGAGTGTAAGCATTTTGATTTTCGGTTGAAATAAATGTTTCTATAAGCCATTCAACGATTTCGAACAATGATTTTTTTCGAATATTCTTGAAAGAAATTGTATAACCAAATTCAGTTAAGTAATTTTCTAAATCTGTTTCATTTTTTTGTTGTATTCCATTATTGATGAAATCATGAGTAGAATAATTGTTTTGTTTTCTGCTCAAATAGTAGAGAAAAAGCGCTTTGGCTTCCTGATTTTTTTGATTATTCAAATAATTTAAAAACGAAATAATAAATTGTACTTCAGATGAAGCTGAAAGCAATAGACTTTCTGACGATACAATAGGAATTCCTTTTTCGGTCAAGAAATTGGCAATGGCACTTCCTTCTTCATTTTTCCTAACCAAAATAACAATATCTCTATATTGAAAACCTTTATTGACTGCTTCAACAACTTTATCATGGGTTGTTTCGATAAAAATGGTTTCAGGTTCAATTTTTTCTTCATCGGCATAATCTTTTTTATCAATTTTTGGTAAAAAATGGATGTTTATATAACCACCTTTTTTCGAATTCGTTTTTTGATGACTTTGTTCTTCAAATAATTTCTTGTATTCTTTATTTTCAAAATACTGCGATAGGAATTTGAAAAAATCATTATTGAATTCAATGATTTGAGAGTAGCTTCTGTAGTTTGTATCTAAGTTTTCAATTTTTTTATCAGGATTGGAAAAAGGATTGGCATCATTGCTCAAATCGATGAACTGTTCTGCTTTTCCACCACGCCATCTGTAAATGGACTGTTTTGGATCGCCAACAATCATTAAAGAACCTTTTGTTCCATCGTCTGATTGACCAGAAAGCGCATTGTCTATCAACGGAATTAGGTTTTTCCATTGCATTTCTGACGTGTCTTGAAATTCGTCTATAAAAAAATGGCGGTATTTTTCGCCCATTCGTTCATAAATGAATGGTGCTGGCTGATTTTGAATTTGCTCAAAGATGAGTTTGTTGAATTCGGCTATACTCAATATGTTTCTTTCCTCTTGAATTTCTTTTAACTTTTTGTTCAAAGTATTCAATAACGAAATTGGTGTAATGTTTTTTAGAAACGCAGTGTAGAGATTTATTTTTTCAAAATTTTGATAAATCAAACCCATTTGAGCAAGGAAATAGGGAATATTATCTTCGATAATCTCTTTGTCTTTTACATTATTGTTGATAGAAATATCTTCTGGATTAAAATATTTTTTTGTGTCTTGATTAAAACGATTTTCTGCAATGCTTTGTATGTGTTTTGGGAAATATGCTCCTTTAAATGATTTTAAATCAATACCTTTTTGGTTAATAAAATCTAGTAATTGTGATGCAAGATTGATGTTTTGCTGTTCTAAATTGTCTTTTTCATTTTCGATTTTTGTCTTTAGAAGTATAAAATCTTCAATTCTTTTGGAATCAACTGGAATTAACTCCTCACGATTATTTTCATTAAGCAAAAGTTTTCCAGTGTTGATTATTTCTCTCGATATGTCCCAAGACTTGTCATCGTCTGTTTTTTCCATGACAAAATTCACTAATAATTTCGTCAATATTTCATCGTTTCCAGCTTCGGCAATTAATGAGTCGACAGATTCTTTTAATAAATCATCTGTATCCAAAGAAACTTCAAAAGTTATTGGAAGATTCAAATCGTGAGCAAATGTTCGTATTACTCTATGCGTAAATTTATCGATGGTCGAAATATCAAAAGCGGCATAGTTGTGTATCAAATTCTTGATAATGCTTTTTGCTTTTTGGTGAATTTCAACAATGCTAAGTCCAGTTTCAATGCTAATATCTTGCATTAAATGGAAAACTTTATCTGTTGGATTTTCTTGTGTAAATGCATAAAGACTATCGACCACGCGAGTTTTCATTTCATTTACAGCTTTGTTGGTAAAAGTTATGGCAAGAATATTTCTATAAGCATCATCTTTTTTTGATAGAAGAATGATTTTAAGGTATTCTTTTACCAAAGTATAAGTCTTTCCCGAGCCAGCCGAAGCGTTGTATAATGTGAAAGCGTTTTTCGGCATTATTTTTTCTCAATTATATAAACAAAATTCAACTTACTGTCTTCGCCATAATACTCTACTTCAAATTCATCAACTTTGATACCGCCAATTTTTTCGATAGCCTTCTGCGAACGAATATTTAAAGCACCAATATGGAAATAAACTTTATCTACATATTGAAAAGCATAATCCAGCATTAATTTTTTTAGTGATTTATTGTATTCTTTTCCCCAAAATTTTCTTCCAATAAACGTGTAACCTATGAGTATAGATTTGTTCTTTTTGTCATAATCATAATAGCGACTACTACCCACAACTTCATTTGTGGCGTTATCTCTAATGATAAATGCTCCACCAGAAAGCATTGCACCTTCAAAAAAATTCTTGAAAACATCTCGTCGATAACGTAATTTGTTCGGATGTTGTTCCCATAGTAATTCGTCATTTGCAACAGCATATAAATCCTCAAAATCATTTTCCGTCAGCGGAACAAGGTGAATTATATCACTTTTTAAATCCTTAGGCTGTAGAGGAAAATCCATTTTTATAGGTTTATTAACAAGTATAATTTCTTTTTACGAAGTTAAATGTTTAAATTTGAATTCAATTAATTAATTAACGTAAATAAAAATATTATGTCATTCGAATTACCAAAATTACCTTATGCTTATGATGCATTGGAACCACATATCGATGCAAGAACGATGGAAATTCACCACACCAAGCACCATAATGCCTATGTTACAAACCTAAATGCTGCCATTGCAGGAACAGATTTAGAAGGAAAAACTATAGAAAACATTCTTATCAATCTTGATATGAATAATATGCCAGTTAGAAACAACGGTGGCGGACACTACAATCATAACCTTTTTTGGAGAATTATGTCACCAAATGGAGGAGGAAAACCAACAGGTGAATTAGCCGAAGCAATCGAAAGAGATTTTGGTTCTTTTGAAGAATTCAAAGCACAATTTGCTAAAGCAGGAGCAACTCGTTTTGGTTCTGGTTGGGCTTGGTTGTGTGTTCACAAAGGAGGAAAACTTGAAGTTTGTTCTACGCCTAATCAAGATAATCCATTGATGCCAAATACTGGTTGTGGAGGTTTTCCTATTCTTGGAATGGATGTTTGGGAACATGCTTATTATTTAAACTATCAAAACCGCAGACCAGATTATATAGAAGCTTTTTTCAATGTAATAAATTGGACAGAAGTGATAAGACTTTATGTTACCGAGAAGTAATAGAAAAGGCAAATGAAATTAATTAGCCCGATTGTGATGTAGCAATCGGGTTTTTTTATAAAAAAATAAACAGGCGGAATTACTTCCACCTGTTTGCCCCAAATCTACCATAAACTTAACCTACACTAAATACTATGGTAGTACAAATCTAATAACATTATTCTATAAAATGTTAAAATTCATTCAAAATATGTGCGGAATAACCTGTTATGTGAGTAAAATAGGTCTTTTTGAGAAGTTGAAATGTTTTTAAAATAAAAAAGGTGAAAATTTCTTTTCACCCTTTTTGCCCCAAATCTACCATAAACTTAACCTACTAATGCTATGGTAGCCACAAATATACGGTCAGAAAAAAATGCTTTTCAAATATTTTAGATGAACTGCATCAAAAATCGTTTAAGTTCAAAAAATGTTAAAATTAGTATGCTCTAACGTCCTTTCCTTCATAAAAATTGATGAAAGCTCGGTTAACAACTCGGTTTCCACCAGGTGTAGGATAATTTCCCGTAAAGTACCAATCGCCTAGATTTTTTGGACAGGCTTTGTGTAAATCTTCAACTTTTTGAAAAATGATTTTTACATCCGCTTTTATGTCAGATGAATGAAGCATTTCTGCAATTTTACTTGCAATCTCTTCATCTGAAAAAGGATTGTAAATTTCGGTTACATAATTTACTACATCAACATCTTTTATGTTTTCTTGCGCTTTACACTTATTATAAACTTGGTCTATTATATGTTGAAGGTTTTTTTCTTTCAACAGTTCGATTGCCGCCTGAAAAGCTATAAAACTTTCCAGTTTTGCCATGTCAATTCCATAACAATCTGGAAAACGGATTTGCGGAGCTGATGATACCACAACAATTCTTTTAGGATTTAATCTATCCATCATTTTCAGAATACTCTTTTTCAGTGTAGTGCCTCGAACAATGCTATCGTCAATAATTACTAAATTATCCGTTGGTTTAATAACTCCATAGGTCACATCATAAACATGCGCTACTAAATCGTCACGATTTGCATCATCTGTTATAAAAGTCCTTAGTTTAGCATCTTTTATAGCAATTTTTTCTGTTCGGATTTTTACAGATAAAATCTCCTCGAGTTTTTCTCTAGTTAGTGTTTTTCGGTTATCGAGGATGTATTTGTTTTTTCTTTGATTAAGAAAATCATTTGCAGCTTCCACCATCCCAAAGAAAGAAGTTTCAGCAGTATTTGGGATATAAGAAAAAACAGTGTTATCAGTGTCGTCTTCAATAGCATTGAGTACCGATGGCAATATCAATCTTCCTAATTCTTTTCTTTCTTGGTAAATTTCTGAGTCACTTCCTCTAGAAAAATAAATTCGTTCAAAGGAGCATGCTTTTTTTTCTGTAGGTGTAATGATTTCGTTTTGAGAAACCAAACCATTTTTTTTGATAATCAAGGCATTTCCGGGCAGCAATTCTTGTATTTTATCAAAAGAAACATTGAAAACAGTTTGTATAACAGGTCTTTCTGATGCTACAACAACTATTTCTTCATCTTCATAAAAATATGCCGGACGAATTCCTGCAGGATCACGAAAAACAAACGAATCTCCATGACCAAGTAATCCAGCCATTGCATAACCACCATCCCAGCCACGAGAAGCTCTTTTTAATATTTTGGTTATATCAAGTTTTTCAGCAATTACTGGCGAAGCTTCCCTTTTTGATAAACCATTATTTTTGCATTCCTGATACAAATCGGTTACTTCATCATCAAGAAAATGACCTATTTTTTCCATGACGGTTACTGTGTCAGCCATTTCTTTTGGATGTTGACCAAGTTCTACCAAACTGTCAAAAAGTTGTTTAACATTGGTCATGTTGAAATTTCCAGCAATGATTAGGTTTCTGTGCATCCAATTATTTTGACGCAAAAAAGGATGAACACTTTCAATACTATTTTTTCCAAAAGTTCCGTAGCGAACATGCCCAAGAAATAACTCGCCTATGTATGGAATATTTTCTTTTTGAAGAGCTACATTTTCTTTGTATTCAGGATGTAGGTTTAATTCCTCGTCAATTCTTTCATTAATTTGTTCAAAAATATCTTGAATAGGTTGTGATTTATTGGAACGAACACGGCTAATGTATCTTTCTCCAGGTTCAACATCAAACTTTATAGAAGCAAAACCGGCACCATCTTGTCCGCGGTTGTGTTGCTTTTCCATTAATAGATACATTTTTTGAATGCCATAGAAAGCAGAACCGTATTTTTCTTTGTAGAATTCTAACGGTTTTTTTAATCGAAGTAATGCAATGCCACATTCGTGTTTAATAGCGTCGCTCATGTTGTTGTAAGTTGTGTGTATTTTAAAACAAAAATGCCCCGAAATTTCGAGGCATAAAGTTATTGTAAATCTATTTCAAATTGTGTTAAAGCTTTGAATTGTTTCAAGCGATTTTTCACTTCGCTTTCTTTGAGTTCAACCATGCGTTCGGTTCCAAATTTTTCTACACAAAAAGAAGCTAAGTTTGAACCTTGAATGATTGCAGTTTTCAACGTGTCAAAAGAAACATCCCCTTGTTGCGTTACAAAACCTGCAAATCCTCCTGCGAAGGTATCGCCAGCACCAGTTGGATCAAAAACATCTGCTAAAGGCAATGCAGGAGCAAAGAAAATATGTTCGTTATAAAACAATAATGCGCCATGTTCTCCTTTTTTAATCACCACATATTTTGGACCCATTGTGTGGATTTTTGCAGCGGCTTTTACCAATGAATATTCACCAGAAAGTTGACGAGCTTCTTCATCATTAATGGTAATTACATCTACTCTTTTAATAACGTCAAGTAATTCGGGCAAAGCACAATCCATCCAGAAATTCATCGTGTCAAGAACAACTAACTTTGGCTTTGCCGTCAATTGATTTAATACGCCAGTTTGTACCAATGGATGTAAGTTTCCTAACATCACTACATCGGCATCTTTGAAATTTTCTGGAACAATTGGATTGAAATCGGCCAAAACATTAAGTTCTGTTGCAAGAGTATCTCTTGAGTTCATGTCGTTGTGGTAACGACCACTCCAAAAGAAAGTTTTTCCGCCTTTTACAACTTCCAAACCTGAAACATCAATGTTTCTTGCGGTTAATAAATCAATATATTCTTGTGGAAAATCATCACCAACTACTGAAACGATAGCTGATTTTAAATTAAAGTGCGAAGCTGAAAGTCCGATAAAAGTTCCTGCTCCACCTAGTATTTTATCTGTTTTCCCAAAAGGTGTTTCGATAGCATCAAAAGCGACCGTTCCTACTATTAAAAGTTTGTTCATCAGTTGAATTTCAAATTAAAGGCGCAAAGATACACATAAGTCGTAAAGTTGCAAAGCCTAAAGTTAGTTTAAAGAAGTTTACCGTCTTCATTTTCATAAAATGCATCAATCGATAAATTTGGTAATCCAGAAGCGTAGACTGCTAATTCATCGCAGCGTTCGTTTTGCGGATGATTATTATGTCCTTTGATCCATTTGAAATCCACCTGATGCTGACGGTAAATTTTTAAAAAGCGCAACCACAAATCGGGGTTTTTCTTGCCTTTGAAACCGGTTTTCTCCCATCCAAAAACCCATTTTTTCTCCACAGCATCTACAACATATTTACTGTCAGAAATTACTAAAACACTCATGTTAGGTTTGTTTAGTTTTTCTAAACCAACAATTACGGCAAGCAATTCCATTCGATTATTGGTAGTCAATCGAAATCCTTCGTAAAATTCTTTTTTGTAGTTTGTGCCTACCAATTCCATCACCACGCCATAACCGCCGTTTCCAGGATTTCCTTTGGCTGCGCCATCAGTATAAATATGTACTTCATGTTTTTTCAATGGAAGAAGTTTTAGGTTATGATTTTCTCAATGATTTTTGGAAAAAATTCATGTTCTAGCTCGTGGACTTTGGAGGCTATTTCTTCTGCGGATTTGCAATTTTCAATATTTGTAGCTTGCTGGGAAATAAATTCACCCTCATCATAATTTTCGTTTACATAGTGAATTGTTATGCCAGTTTCTTTTTCATGATTATCAATAACAGCTTGATGCACATTCATGCCATACATTCCTTTGCCACCATATTTTGGCAATAAAGCAGGATGAATATTGATTATTTTTTTTGGGAAAGAAGCTATAATGTGGCTAGGAAATTTTAGTAGAAAGCCAGCTAGAACAATCAAATCGGGTTGCAGTTGATTCAGTTTTTCCAAAACTAACGTGTCATTGAGCTCGGTTTTATTAAAAATAGTAGCTTCAATTTTATGATTTTCAGCTCTTTCTAGCACTTTGGCATGTGGATTGTTACAAAATATTCCGACTATAGAAACACTCTTATTATTTTTAAAAAATTGTATGATATTCTCTACATTGGAACCGTTTCCAGAAGCAAAAAGAACTATTTTTTTCATTTGTTCTATTGAAATTTTGATACAAAAAAAAGAATAAATACTGTAATTAGAATGAAAAAGATGTGTGAATTTAAAAATTAATTTTTTATTTTCGTAGTCACATTTACTAACAAAAATGTTGTTATAAAATAAAGTTTTTTATTTTTGCCAACAAATTAAAATTAAAAATTAGAAATTATGTCAGACATTGCATCAAGAGTTAAAGCGATTATCGTAGACAAATTAGGCGTTGACGAAAACGAAGTTGTAACAGAAGCAAGCTTTACAAACGATTTAGGAGCAGATTCATTAGACACTGTTGAGCTAATTATGGAATTCGAAAAAGAATTTGATATTCAAATTCCTGATGATCAAGCAGAAAACATTGCTACTGTAGGTCAAGCTATTTCTTACATCGAAGAAGCAAAAAAATAATAATGAAAATTAGCCCGTGAGAGTTTAACTTTTACGGGTTTTTATTATTTTTACAAAAAAAGATAATTAGATTAAATATAATCTAACAAAATATATTGAATACCCAAGTCTTAATCTTTTTTTTGATGGTAGCTTGGGTATCATTGTTTAAAGTTATTTCTAAAAAAACTATTTATGGCGTTAAAGAGAGTTGTAGTTACTGGACTTGGAGCGTTGACTCCCATCGGGAATAGTATTCAAGAGTATTGGGATGGACTTGTAAATGGTAAAAGTGGCGCTGCACCAATAACTTATTACGATACTGAAAAACACAAAACAAAATTTGCTTGCGAAGTAAAAAACTTCAACGTTGAAGATTATATAGATCGTAAAGAAGCAAGAAGAATGGATAAATTCGCTCAGTATGCAATAGTAGCTAGTGAACAAGCTATAAAAGATGCTGGTATTACAGAAGAAAACGTTAATAAAAATCGAGTAGGTGTAATTTGGGGCGCTGGAATTGGAGGTTTAGAAACCTTTCAAGAAGAAGTTATTAGTTATGCTCAAGGTGATGGAACGCCTAGATTTAATCCTTTCTTTATCCCCAAAATGATTGCTGATATTGCACCAGCTCACATTTCGATGAGAAATGGATTCAGAGGACCAAACTATACAACTGTTTCGGCTTGTGCATCATCTGCAAATGCGCTTATTGACGCATTAAACTACATCCGTCTGGGTATGTGTGATGTTATAATCTCTGGTGGTTCTGAAGCTGCAGTTACCATTGCCGGAATGGGTGGATTTAATTCAATGCAAGCATTATCCACAAGAAATGAAAGTCCAGAAACTGCCTCAAGACCTTTTGATGCAACACGTGACGGATTTGTTTTGGGCGAAGGTGCTGGAGCATTAGTTTTGGAAGAACTTGAACATGCGAAAGCTCGTGGAGCAAAAATATATTGTGAAGTTGGTGGTGGAGGTTTATCGAGCGATGCTTACCATTTAACCGCTCCACATCCAGAAGGAATTGGTGTAATTGCTGTTATGGAAAACACACTTAGAGATGCTGGAATGCAACCTGAAGATGTTGACCACATCAATACACACGGAACTTCAACACCGCTTGGAGACGTTGCTGAGTTAAAAGCAATCAGTGCAGTTTTTGGTAATCATGCCAAAAACATTAATATTAATTCTACCAAGTCAATGACGGGTCATTTGCTTGGAGCTGCTGGAGCTATTGAAGCTATTGCTTCTATTCTTGCAATTCAAAATGGAATTGTACCACCAACAATAAACCATAGTGTTGTTGATGAAAATATAGATCCAACGTTGAATTTAACATTGAACAAAGCACAAAAAAGAGATGTAAAAGTGGCTATGAGTAATACTTTTGGATTTGGAGGTCACAATGCTTGTGTGCTTTTCAAAAAATATGAAGGTTAATAATAAATGAAATTTATTAAAAAAATATTTAAAAATTCCCGTTCAAATGAGGACGGGATTTTTTTTGCCAAAATGGAACAAATATTAGGTTTTAAGCCAACAAATATTTTATTCTATCAAAAGGCATTTACTCATAGATCATCAAATAGAGTTGATAATCAAGGAAATCCAATGAATTATGAGCGTTTAGAATTTCTTGGTGATGCCATGTTAGGTTCAGTAATAGCTGCTCATTTGTACAATCAAGTTCCTACAGGCGATGAAGGATATTTAACAAAAATGCGCTCAAAAATTGTTAGTAGAGAACATCTTAACGAACTAGGAAGAGATTTGAATTTAATTGATTTTGTTGAAAGCAAAGTACCAGTACAGCATTTTGGCGAAAACATACATGGAAATATTTTTGAAGCATTAGTAGGAGCTATTTTTCTGGATAGAGGATATGATTTTTGCGAAAAATTCATTCAAAAGAAAGTGATAATTCCTTATGTTGATATTGCTAAACTTGAAGGAAAAGTAATTAGCTACAAAAGCCTTTTGATAGAATGGTGCCAAAAAGAAAAGAAATCATTTTATTTTGAAATCTTTGATGATAATGGAAATGATGGTCAAAAATATTTTGGCGTTAAGCTATATATAGACAAAAAGATTATCTCTAAAGCAAGAGCAACCTCAAAAAAGAAAGCTGAAGAAAAGGCGTCACAACGAGCCTATTTTGCATTAAAAGAAAAAATGAATGCAAAAAAATCCTAAATTCTCAAAAACTATAACGATTTCGTTTATAAAATTACGTTAACATAACTATTTGTTGCATAGAATGTAATGGATATGTGTTATATTTACAACTTGTTTTATTAGGATTAATGATCGTTAAAAAACTTAATATTGATGAGTTAGAAGATGACAATGTCTATCTTTTTGCAATTCATACAACTCTAGAAGATTATCGATTGGCCTATCATCTAAACAAAGAATTGAGTATACAACTCTGTAAAGCCAATCATGATTTAAAAATTGTAACCACTCATGGAAGTTCAGGTTTTACACTTTTTAATTATGAGGATGAAGAGCATTTTGCTAATTGGGATTTAATTCAAAACAAAGCAGAAATTCATGAAAATCTTACCACTACTGCC
Source organism: Flavobacterium lutivivi (assembly GCF_014642275.1). Classification (GTDB taxonomy): domain Bacteria; phylum Bacteroidota; class Bacteroidia; order Flavobacteriales; family Flavobacteriaceae; genus Flavobacterium; species Flavobacterium lutivivi. Next base: position 38,050 of record NZ_BMIM01000002.1, on the reverse strand, counting down.
TATGACCTTTTTTCGATAGAAAAGAAAACAGTACAAAGTAGAGTTTATCTTATTCCTGAATTCAAAAAAGCCGATTATATGTTGAAAGTTACAATTCCTGAAAATGTAATATCAATTCCAAACATAGTGGCTCAAATGCAGTCTATCAACAAAGTTTCCACAGCATACGAAGTGGATTTTTATACAATAAAATCAAAAAACAATCTAATTTTTTAGAAAAATATGCCAACAAATAAAAAAACCAAAATTGTTGCAACACTAGGTCCTGCATGCAGTTCCAAAGAAGTGATAAACGAAATGATACTTGCTGGAGTAAATGTATTCAGAATTAATTTCTCGCATGCAGATTACAGCGATGTAAAAGAAAGGATAGATATTATTAGAGAACTGAACGACGAGTTTGGCTACAACACCGCTATTCTTGCCGATTTGCAAGGTCCAAAACTTCGTGTAGGCGTTATGAAAGAAGATGTTGTTGTGAACAAAGGTGATGTTATAACTTTTACAACCGCAGAAGATATCCTTGGGACAGCACAAAGAGTTTACATGAACTACAAAGAGTTTCCAAATGATGTAAATCCTGGCGAAAGAATATTATTAGACGACGGGAAACTAATCTTTGAAGTTACAAAAACTGATAAAAAAACAGAAGTAGAAGCAGTCGTTGTTCAAGGTGGACCATTAAAATCTAAAAAGGGAGTTAATTTACCAAACACAAAAGTTTCTCTTCCTGCTTTAACAAAAAAAGACATCAAAGATGCTCTTTTTGCAATAGAAAATCATGTAGATTGGATAGCGCTTTCATTCGTTAGAACACCAAAAGATTTAGAAGAACTTCAAGATTTGATTGCGAAAAATTCAACTCATAAAATTCCAATTGTTGCCAAAATTGAAAAACCTGAAGCAGTAGAAAATATAGATAAAATAGTTGCTTTTTGTGACGGATTGATGGTTGCTCGTGGCGATCTTGGTGTGGAAATTCCAGCTCATGAAGTACCATTAATTCAAAAAAAACTCATTCATAGAGCAAAAACAGCTAGAATTCCTGTAATTGTGGCAACACAAATGATGGAAACAATGATTACTAGTCTAACCCCAACTCGTGCTGAGGTTAATGACGTAGCTAATTCTGTTATGGATGGTGCAGATGCAGTGATGCTTTCAGGAGAAACTTCTGTTGGAAATTATCCTGTTCAAGTAATTGAAAAGATGACACAGATTATTGAAGCTGTCGAAGACTCTCCGCTTATTCAAGTGCCACAAAATCCTCCACATGTTAGAACAAAACGATTTATCACAAAGTCAATTTGTTATCACGCGGCTTTGATGGCTAATGAAATAAAAGCTAAAGCTATTTCAACATTGACAAATAGTGGATATACTGCTTTTCAAATTTCTGCTTGGCGACCTCAGGCACATGTTTTGGTTTATACTTCCAATAAAAGAATTCTAACGCAGTTAAGTTTACTTTGGGGTGTAAACGCTTTTTATTATGACAAGTTTGTAAGCACAGATGATACTGTAGAAGACATTAATCAGATAGCAAAGGAAAAAGGGTATGTAAAAAAAGGAGATATGTTGGTAAACCTTGCGGCAATGCCAGTTGTTGATAAAGGTATGGTGAACACCTTAAGAATTTCTGAAATTGAATAAAATATTATTATATTTGAGAAAATAAATTTGAAACTATGGAATCTAGAAATCCTTTTTTTAAAAACAAAACCTTTGCAGAAGCAGAATCTGTTGATGCTGAAGTAATCCAAAATCAAGGTAATGTGATTGATTATGGTCAAACAATGACTGTGTCTGGAACTATTAATAAGAGTTTTATAATGCTATTGCTTTTAGTAGCTTCGGCATCTGTTACTTGGTGGATGACTTATGCTGGCTATAATCCCATGGTTTTTACTATTGGAGGAGCAATTGTAGCTTTCATATTAGTACTTATTTCGGTTTTTAAACCTCAATATTCATCCTATCTTGCGCCAGGTTATGCATTGTTTGAAGGATTATTTATTGGAGGAATTTCGGCTATTTTTGAAGCCATGTATCCTGGAATTGTGATACAAGCTGTTAGCTGTACTTTTGTTACATTTTTGGTATGTTTTGGTCTGTATAAGTACGAAATAGTAAAAGTAACAGAAAAATTCCGCTCGGTAGTTGTTGCTGCAACACTAGCAATAGCTACTTATTATTTGATAACTTGGTTGTTATCTATGTTTACAAGTTTTCAGCCTGTTCATTATGGAAATTCATGGATAAGCATAGGAATAAGTGCATTTGTAATTGTAATTGCAGCTTTAAATTTATTTCTTGATTTTGATCAAATTGAAAAAGGCGTTCAAGAACGTTATCCAAAGTATATGGAATGGTATGGAGCTATGGGATTAATGATTACGTTAGTATGGCTTTATATTGAATTTCTCCGATTGTTATCAAAATTATCGAGTAGAGATTAAAATAACTCAAAAAACCGGCATTAGCCGGTTTTTTTATTCTTTAAAATCAAATTTCAGTTGAACAGAAATACTTTTTTTTGGAACTTCTTTTTTAGAATTTTCAGTATTAAGGTTATGAAGTGATAGTCCTAGAAGCCGAACAGAATCGCGAAGTTTTTCTTGATATAGTAACTCTTTGGCAATGTCGATAATAAGATTTTTATCAGCAATATTGTAAGGCAGAGTTTTACTCCTAGTTTGAAGACTAAAATCAGAATATTTTAATTTGAGCGTAATGGTTTTGCCAGAAACTTTATAACTCAATAATCTTTTTTCAAGCTCTTTAGCAATACTAATAATCTTTTCTTCTAAAAAAATCTCTGAAGACAGGTTTTCATTAAAAGTTCTCTCGGCACCAATAGACTTGATGGTTCTATTTGGTTTTACTTGACTATTGTGAATGCCTCTACAAATTTGATAAAAATAGTGACCACTATTACTGAAATGCTTTTCGAGAAATTCAACAGATTTTTGTTTTAAATCATAACCGGTAAAAATTCCTAAATGATACATTCTTTCAGCGGTAACTTTGCCAATTCCATAGAATTTTTTGACATCTAGTTTTTCCAAAAAGCTTTCTACTTCATCAGGATTTACTGTTTTTTGACCATTGGGTTTGTTATAATCACTAGCAACTTTAGCAACAAATTTATTTACAGAAATACCAGCAGAAGCCGTTAATCCAACTTCTTCAAATATTCTCTTTCTAATTTCTTGTGCAATAATTGTTGCACTGGGATTTCCTTTTTTATTTTGAGTTACATCAAGATATGCTTCGTCTAACGAAAGAGGTTCAACCAAATCGGTATATTCGAAAAATATTTTTCTTATTTTTTTTGAAATTTCTTTGTAACGTTCAAAACGCGGACGTACAAATATTAAATCTGGACAGTTTTTCTTTGCTTGAATTCCGCTCATAGCACTGCGAACGCCAAATTTTCTAGCTTCATAACTCGCCGCTGAAACTACACCTCTAATTTCGCTTCCGCCAACAGCTATTGGTTTTCCTTTTAGCTCTGGATTATCCATTTGCTCCACAGAAGCATAGAAAGCATCCATATCTATATGAATAATTTTTCTATGACTATCGTTGTGTTCCATTTTATTTGCTTTTTACAGGTATAAAAAAGGAAATTGGATTTGATTTAAAATGTGCCCAAATGGCTTTATTTAATAATTTTATTTCCGAAATAGGAATGTTTCTAGAACGAAAAGCTAATCCTAATGAAAGGGAAAAACTAACAATAAAATTCATAAAACCAATAACTCCAATACCAACAATTGACCAGATTAAAGTAGGAATATCAATTATGAATTTTGAACCATATAATCCTAAAGCAAAGTTCCCACTAGCAAAAGTAATGTGACGTATATCAAGGTTCAAACCTAAAAAAACACCAATAGAAGCAGTGCTACCCAAGAAAACACCAAACCAACCATTTGATACAACTCCTGCCCAATTGTTCTCAAACCATTTTGCAATTCTATTTGTTCTTTCAATGCCAAAATTTTGCTTCAAAATTGGATGTTCTTTTATTCTGTAATAAACGTTATTGTGTTTGTTTTTGTTTGAAACATTTCCCGAAATAATTCCAGACAAGAAAAGAAAAACACCAGCTATCCCAGCATGAAATATAGCCGCAGAAGTAATAGGCGATAGGTCATTAATTAATTTTGCAGATTTTTCAAAGGCAATATTTACTCCAAAAAAATAATCTATTAGCCAAACACCTAAAAGAGATACTGGAAACGCCATAAAAACATTGCCAACAAAAGCTATAAACTGTGACCTAAATAATCTAGCGAAGAGTTGAGCAAAAGAACTGTGTTTATTCTCATTTTGCGTTTGTTTTTTCATACCCGTTTCAAGAGCTTTTGTTATAGTTGCTGCGGTCATTGCAGGTTGTTTTGTTGCCAATGTAAATCCAAATATATAAATAGCTATAAACCCTAAAGAATAATTTAAACTATAATAAAAAGCATGGCCAAATCCGCTGGTTTCTAGTTTGGATAATAATAATTTGAAAATGCACAGAAACCCAACAATAAAACCACCACCAATGGCAGCACGAAGCATCGAAAAGTATTCCGAAGTACTCTCAGTGATATAATTTTCTCCAGTCCTAGCAGTATGTTGAGTTATTTCATAGGATATGAGTTGTGTACTTTCATTTATGAGCTGGCGAACATTGTTTTTTTGGCAATTATACTTTATTAACCTCAAAATAAGCTGAATTGAGTTTCGTGTTCTATCACTTTCTCTCTGTACTATAAGCGTTGTAACCAGTATCTTTATTCTGTGTAATTGCTGTCTAATTCTTAAAAGACTTTGATTTACTTTCAAAGAAATTCCATATTTAGAACTATTCGCAAAAGCTGAGTCTACATATTCTTCACATTGTTTATGTAAAACCAACATTTGCTTGTAGCTTTCGTCATTGATTTCAATAAAATGAGGTTTATTTTCTAGTATTTTTTTGGTTACCAAAAGCATTTCTTTTTCAAAAGCTACAAAGGGACTTTCCTTTTCTTCATACTCTGGAACCATTTTTATAACATCACTTTCCATAGCTCTTCCGCTCATTCTTTGCGAAAGTAATCCCATAGCTTTTATAAGTTCATTCAGCGGGCTTTTCTCTTCTACAGAAGCATATATGTCTTTAAAATCAAGTATTTGAAAAAGACTTTGTAATTCCTCCAAAGGAATTTTATTTATCCAAACAGGATCATCTGATTTAAAGAAAACTTGATTTAATATATATTCTAGTGTGTCTTTTTCTGGTTGAAAAGGTAGAATTTTTGCAAATAATCTCTTTTTAACTTCATACATAAAATCAGAGTCTTGCAAAATACCAGAGTCTGAAAGCATCCTGCTAAATTTTTTATAAAGGAGTTTAGTATGAATATATTCTTTAAAAAAAGAGTTGTCTTCAGGGTTGTTTTTAAGAAACTCAATTAGCGATTCAATAGAAATGACAGATTCGTCTTTGGGTTCAACAGGTCGATAATATTCTACTAAATCAATGATGAAACTTAGTTCGTCGTTTTCTAAAGTGTCAGGTTTGTTGTAAAATAAAAATAAATTTCCAATGGAGTTCCAATTAGCTTTTCTATTTTTTAATTTCATCACTCCTGCCTTGTTAAGTTACACGTAAAAATAGCAAATACTCGTTATAAATTTGTAAATTGGCAATAAATATTGTTGTAAAAATGATAGAAATTGAGCGAAAATTTTTGGTGATTTCAAATGATTTTATTGATCAAGCATTTAGAAAAAAAAGAATTGTTCAGGCTTATTTGAATTCTAATCCGGAAAGAACAGTTAGAGTTAGAATCAAAGATACTCAAGGTTTTATTACGGTAAAAGGGAAGAGTAATGCATCTGGAACTACTAGACTTGAGTGGGAAAAAGAAATCCCTCTACAAGAAGCCGAAATGTTGCTCAATCTTTGTGAAAAAGGGGTTATTGACAAAATTCGATATGAAATTCAATCGGGAAATCACATAATTGAGGTAGATGTTTTTTCAGGAGAAAATGAAGGGCTTATCATTGCCGAAATAGAACTCAATAGCGAATTTGAAACTTTTGAAAAGCCTATTTGGTTGGGTAACGAAGTTACTTCTGATGAACGATTTTATAATTCTTATTTAGTAAAAAAGCCCTATAAAGAATGGTAAATCATTTACTTCTTGGGTTCCATTACCTCAAGTTTTACAATAACAACACCAGAATTTTTATTTGATGTAATTTCCATAAAGGCTTTTTTTGTCAAATCTATTTCACGAACTTTTGAAAATGGTCCTCGATCGGTAACTTCAACAATTACTGATTTTCCATTTGCTTCATTGGTAACTTTTACTTTCGTTCCAAAAGGAAGTTTTTTGTGAGCAGCAGTGTAACCATTGTTGTCAAATTTTTTCCCACTTGCTGTTCTTCTGCCGTGAAATTTTTGATGATAATAGGAAGCGTGAGCATTTTTTTTATAAAACTTAAAACTGTAGTTTTCCAAAGTGTCTATTTGGGTAACAACATCTTTTAAGTTTACTTTTAATGTGTCAACTTTCAAAGTAGCTTCAACCTTTTCTTTGGTTTCTTTGATTGCTACTGTGGTTGCTTTTTCCTTATTTTGAGTTTCTTTTGTAGCGGTTTGAGATGTTTTCTCTTTTTGTTTTGTTTTCTCTTTTTGTTGGGGGTTTTTTTCAACAAAAAAAGTTGTAAAAAACAAACAAACTACGATTATATATGAATACAATTTCATGTGTGTATTTTTAAATATTTTGTTTTACAAAAACCATACCTCGATAAAAAAAGCCCTTTTTGAGGACTTTAATTTTTTTAATAATTAATTACCGAACCATAAATTCCAAGGAATTCTACTCAAAATCAATAAAAGACCAATTGAGTATAGAAATCCTAGAGGTTTAAATTTTAATTCGCTAGTTTCTGCTTTTTTGTGTTTAGACCAACCTATAGTAATTAGTATAATTCCAATAATGTTTATCAATGGATGTTCTAACGAAGTTAATCTTAACGCAGCATCTTTCATTAATCCAAAAGAACTTGAACCCAATGGAGAAACAAAATATAAAACAAAACCTATTAGTAACTGAACATGAACACCAATCAAACCAAACAAAGCAATTTTTCTGTCTTTGGCAGTAAACTCTTTTTTGATTAAATATCCTATCAAAGAGTTAGCAGCAGCAATGAACAATAAAATAAGTGCTAAATAAGCCCAACCTGAATGAAATTTTTGTAGAAAATTATACATAGTCAAATTTTTATTTTAACAAATATAGGTAATAAGGCTAAAAAAACCTCAAACGAAGTTGAGGTTTTTGAGATTATTTGTTTTTTAAAAAATACTGGAGTAAAAACTCGGTAGAAGCATCATGCTTTTTTACAGTTTTGGTTTCAATTTCTTCAAGAATAGAATTTGCCAATTGTTTTCCTAATTCAACACCCCATTGATCATAACTAAAGATATTCCAGATGACACCTTGAACAAAAATTTTATGTTCATACAAAGCAATGAGTGAGCCAAGAGTTTCTGGAGTTAGTTTTTCAATCAATAAAGTATTTGTGGGTTTATTGCCAGTGAAAACTTTAAAAGGAAGTAGAAAATCTGCTTTGTCGCCAGAAATATTTTGCTTCTCAAATTCAGCTTTTACTTGTGTTTCGGTTTTCCCGTTCAACAAAGCTTCTGTTTGCGCAAAAAAGTTTGACATCAATTTATCATGATGATCTTGATTGCCATAAAGTGGTTTTACAAATCCGATAAAATCAGTTGGGATAAGTTTTGTTCCTTGATGAATAAGCTGGAAAAAGGCGTGTTGAGAATTTGTTCCTGGTTCACCCCAGATGATAGTTCCAGTTTGATAATTTACGGGTCTTCCATCACGACCTACACTTTTTCCATTGCTTTCCATAATTCCTTGTTGAAGATATGGCGCTAGCTTTTGTAAATATTGAGTGTAAGGAATTAAAGCTTCGCTTTCTGCGCCAAAAAAATTGTTGTACCAAATAGTAAGCAATCCCAAAATCACTGGAATATTTTTTTCAAATGGAGTGTTTTTGAAATGATTATCCATTTCATTGGCACCTTTTAGCAAGCTTTCAAAATTTTCATAACCAACACTCAACGCAATACTAAGCCCAACAGCACTCCAAAGTGAAAATCTTCCTCCAACCCAATCCCACATAGGGAAAATATTTTGCTCCGAAATTCCAAATTCTGTTACTTTTTTAATATTGGTCGATACAGCTACAAAATGTTTTGCGACATCTTCTTGTTGAGCTTTTTCAAGAAACCAAGCACGAATTGTTTCGGCATTTGATAGTGTTTCTTGTGTTGTGAAAGTTTTTGAAACTATCACAAAAAGTGTAGTTTCAGGGTTAATTTTTTTAATAATCTCGTTTACATGATCACCATCAACATTTGAAACAAAATGAACATTCAAATGATTTTTATAGAACTGTAAAGCTTCAACAACCATTGCTGGCCCAAGGTCTGAACCTCCAATTCCAATATTTACGACGTCTGTAAATGGTTTTCCTGTATATCCTTTTCGATTGCCTGATACAATTTCGTTAGTAAATTGCTTTATTTGATTTTTTACGGCAATTATTTCGGGTAAAACGTTATTGTTATCAACCAAAATAACGCTTTTTTCATCAGCACGAAGTGCGGTGTGAAGTACTGCTCTATTTTCGGTTTGGTTTATAATGTCACCAGAGAAGTACTTCTCTATTGCGTTTTTTAAATTAGCCTCTGTAGCGAGTTCTAATAGTAGTTTTTGGGTTTCCTCAGAAATAATGTTTTTAGAATAATCTACTAGAAAATTATTCCAATTTATATGAAATTTTTCTGCACGATTAGTGTCTTTTGCAAACATTTCTTGCATAGAAATGTTTTTTATTTCCAAATAATGATTTTGGAGTTTTTCCCAAGCTTTTGTAGAAGTTGGATTTATTGTAGATAAAGCCATTTTATAAAAAAATTTGAAGCAAATTTAGAAATAAACTTTTGATGGTAAAAACACAAAAAACTACGCTAACGTTGTAGTTGGAAATTATTTTTTAATCGAAGCTGTAGCAACGCTATCTAAAACTCTTTTAAGAGGTTGCATTTTTTTCAAATAGCTTGCTTTGTAACGTTCTTCTATTGGAGAAGAATTGGGTAATTTTAATTTTAATGCATCAACTTGTTGACCGTTTTTCCAGAAACGATAACAAACGTGTGGACCAGTTGCAAGTCCTGTGCTTCCTACTTTTCCTATGACTTGACCTTGCGTTACTCTTTGCCCTCTTCTTACTAAAATTTTTGACATGTGAAGATATTGAGTAGAGTAGGTTTTATCATGTTTTACTTTAACAAAGTTTCCATTTCCAGTGGTATATCCAGCTTGTTCAACAATACCAGATGCAGTTGTCATGATTGGAGTTCCAGTCGGCGCTGCATAATCTGTTCCGTTGTGTGCTTTCCAAATTTTTTGTACTGGATGAAAACGACTCTTTGTGTAGCGAGAAGTAATATTTACAAATTTTAAAGGTGCTTTTAAGAAGAAATTTTTCAACGCTTTTGCATTTTCATCGTAATAATCTACTTTTTCAGAGTTTGGATTTGGCGCAAACGGAAAAGCATAAACTCTTTTCCCTTTATATTCAAAAAAGGAAGCTTTTAGGCTATCCACACCGTCATAAATGGTGTCGTTTATGAAACGTTCTGTGAAAGTTAATGCAAATTCATCGCCTTTTTTTAACTTGAAAAAATCGATTGACCAAGCATATATTTTAGCAATTTTTGGAGCTAATGAAGGATCAACTTTAAAATCTACCAGAGTTTCTGACAGTGAACCATTTAGTTTTCCTGCAATTGTTTTTGTTTTATAAGTAACAGGACGTATTTTTTTGTGTGCTTGAATTGAGTCTCTAAAATCTACAATGTAGTAATTTAGTCTATCAGGTTGATATATCAAATATTGAAGCTTATTTGTTCTGTCTTTGCTTCTTAAAAGTGTGAAAGGTTTTCCAATTCTGATGGTTCTTACGTCAAAAGTATCTTTAATTTGAGCAACGATATCAAAAACTTGTTTTCCGTTAAGGTTTTGTTTTTCAATTATTGTTCCAAATGTGTCGCCTTTTTTTATGGTGTCGTTAACGATGTTAAAATCATTTAGATTGAAACCAAATTCTATAAGTCTTGGATATTTTTTTGCATGAAATGTTTTTTCTTCTTCAGATTTATTACAAGAAATAAATAAAGAAAAAAGGATAAAAAGAAAAGGGATTTTTTTTAAAACCTTATAAATCATTGTTATACGTTTTCACCCCAGTTTTGCAATTCTTCTTCAGACCAAAGTTCAGGGAAGAAAATTCTTCGTTGATATTTTGGCAACATATATTTTTTCCAGTCACTTCCACCAGTTGCCTCGCCATTTCCTTGACCACTTTCTATATATTTTTTTGCCGCATTAAAGTGTCCCATAACCCATGTTATATTGACTGTATAGTCATAATGTCGCATGGCTTTTACTAATTCTGGATTTTTTTGGCCAGAATCTGGTAATTGTTTGAACTTTTGCCAAATATTGATAGTGTTGTATTCTTCCATAAAACGAAGAAATTCTTGACCATATTTTTTTTCAAAGGCTTGAATTAAATATGACTTTTCTCCAGTTTGATGATCTTTTCCCGCAGCCTGCCAATATAGATGTTCAAATGCATGACTGTAAGGGGTATTTCTATCTATCGTTGCTCTAAATCTGTAATCTATAAGGTTAATTAAATCTGTCGAAGCAAACTCAATTAGCCTATATTGAGCACTTTGAAAACCACTCGCAGGAGTTAAAGTATTGCGGAATTTCATGTATTGTTCAACTTCCATTCCATCACCCATGATGTCAAACGAAGTTGTAAGCATGTCAAAATATCTGCTTATTCGTCTTAGTTTTTCAGTGAAAAATGAAGTAGAAGGTTTTTCGGTATGACAAAGTTGTTCTATTTCCCAAAGAGTCATTTTGAACAATAGTTCGTTGACTTGATGATACATTATAAACACCATTTCGTCCGGCAGAACCGTTCTCTGAGTTTGTAGATTCAGTAGTGCATCGGTTTGAATATAATCCCAATAGGTTATTGGTTTTGACCATAATAAACCTTCGAGATGTGTTTCAGTTTTTTGTTTTATAGCATCAAATTTTTCTTCTAATGCTTCTAATATCGAGTTGGTGTCAGTTAGGTTGTTCATTATTTTTTTACTTTAATCATAAAAGGATTTTTTAATCCTTTGAAACCATCCAAATCTGCTTTGAGCGAACCAACTGCTAAACTTGCCTTGATTCGAAGTGGAATTTTATTCTCATCATCTGAAATCCAAACGGTTAGACTTTCTTCTTCTTTAAAAACCCTACCAGATTGTACTAATGGTCTAAAAATCATTGCTGGAACAGTTCCAAATTTAGTACTTAAATCTTCTTTTCCTAAATATTTTAACTTAAACTTATACGTTTCATCGTCAAAAAACATATCAACAATGATTGATTCTCCTGGTTTCAGTTTGTCAATGTTTGGGTGATTTCTTAGATAGTAAAAAGTTGAGAGTATGTCTTGGACGTTTTCTGAAACCGGAAAAGTTTTTTCCTTTTTGTTTTTATAATCCTTTACAAGTACTTTGTTAGCATCTTGATTAAAAAATCCTTCCTGATTTTTTGTATAGCCACCTTCGTCTATTTTTCTAACAAATTGGTATGGTTTATTGGTCTGTTTATCAAAATAGCTTTCATAAGTATCATCTACTTTAAAGAAAAAACGTGACATTCCTGTTGTATATCCTTTTCCTATAGCGTGATATACTTTTTTATTGTTTTTTGTGGCTTCTTTTACCTCTAGCGTTGCATAGCCAGCATTAATAAAGCCATAATGAATTCTAAATTTGAACCATTCACCAACATCATATGCTTCAGGTTTTTGGGTAGTTGTAAACCCAAAGGTTATAAAAATGATTGTTAGTACTATTATTTTTCGCATAATGATTTAACTTTTCCTATCAAGGATGCAATTATTGTTCCAAAAATAGGAAAACAAAAAAACTCGGTCAAATTATGACCGAGTTTTTATGCTATTAACCAACCAAAAAACTATAAATTATGAAAAATTTATCCAAAAATTGAAGGAAACCACTCCTTCCTTTTTGATGGTACAAAGATAAGTTGTTTTTTTGTGGAATTCCAAGCAAAATATTGAATTTAACACAAAATTAATAACAACACGTCTTTTTTGAAGATAAAAATTAAATATTATTTAACAAATTTGCGTTTTGGTTGTAATGTTTTTAAAGGTTTATAACGTACCTCTCAAAGCTTGTTCTCTTTCAATACTTTCAAAAAGTGCTTTAAAATTTCCGGCTCCAAAACCTTTTGCACCCATTCTTTGAATGATTTCAAAGAATAATGTTGGTCTGTCTTCTACAGGTTTTGTAAATATCTGTAACAAATATCCTTCTTCATCCGCATCAACAAGAATTGAAAGTTTTTGAAGCTCTTTTATATCTTCTTTCATCATATCTCTGTGAGCTCCAAGTCGATTTGGAATTTCATCATAATATGCTTGTGGTGGTGGTGGAAGAAACTCTACTCCACGAGCTTTTAATCCTGCAACTGTTTTTATGATATCGTCTGTAGCAACAGCAATGTGTTGACAACCAGAGCCTTCATAAAAATCTAAATATTCTTCAATTTGTGATTTTTTCTTGCCTTCTGCAGGTTCGTTGATTGGGAATTTAATTCTTCCATTTCCGTTTGACATTACTTTAGACATTAAAGCCGAATATTCAGTATGGATTTGAGTATCATCAAATGAAAGGAAATTTTCAAATCCCATAACGTCTTCATACCATTTTACCCATTTATTCATTTCACCCCAACCAACATTTCCTACCATGTGATCTATATATTTTAAACCAAGTGGTTCAGGATTATAGTCTGATTTCCATTCAACAAATCCAGGTAAAAATGTTCCATTATAATTTTTTCTCTCTACAAACATGTGAACAGTTTCGCCATAAGTATAAATTCCTGAACGAACTACTTCGCCATGTTCATCTTTTTCAACGGTTGGTTCCATATAAGATTTGGCACCACGTTTTGTGGTTTCTTCCCAAGCTGAACGAGCATCTTCAACCCAAAGTGCAATTACTTTTACACCATCGCCGTGTTTTACTATGTGCTCATTAATTGGTGAACTACTTTTTAATGGTGTAGTTAGCACTAATCTGATTTTGTCTTGTTTCAAAACGTAAGAAACAGAATCTCTTGAACCTGTTTCTAAGCCTTTGTATGCATGCGATTGAAAACCAAAAGCAGTTTTGTAATAATGTGCAGATTGTTTTGCGTTTCCTACATAAAACTCAACATAATCTGTTCCTAAAAGAGGAAGGAAATCTTGTGCTCCTTCAAATATTTTTTCTAGTCCGTATTCAACAGATTTTACTTCTTTTGCCATTTTTTAAATATTTTTTAAATGGGAATATTTCCCAAGAGTTGTGTTTAATTTTTTACTCCAACCAAGATTGAAAGTACTTATCATCAGCAATTTTCATAGCTTCTTCCGTAACCATTAAAGGTTTGAAAGTATCTACCATTACTGCTAATTCAAGGGTTTCTTTTTTACCAATACTTCTCTCTGCTGCTCCAGGATGTGGACCATGAGGAATTCCTGCTGGATGCAATGAAATATGCCCTGCTTCAATATCGTTTCTACTCATAAAATCACCATCAACATAATACAAAACCTCATCAGCATCAATATTACTGTGGTTATATGGTGCAGGAATAGATTGTGGATGATAGTCGTAAAGTCTTGGAACGAAAGAGCATATCACAAAAGCATCTGTCTCAAATGTTTGATGAATTGGTGGCGGAAGATGAATTCTACCAGTTATAGGCTCAAAATCGTGAATAGAAAAGGCATAAGGATAATTGTATCCATCATAACCAACCACATCAAAAGGATGTGATGCATAAATCATATCAAAAATTTCATCTTTCTTTTTGATTTTGATTAAGAATTCTCCTTTTTCGCAATAGGTTTCTAACTCTACTGGACGACGAATATCACGTTCACAAAATGGTGAATGTTCTAATAATTGCCCGAACCAATTTCTATATTGCTTTGGTGTGTAAACTGGACGATGCGATTCTACAATAAAAAGGCGATTATCTTCGGTATCAAAATCGATTTTGTATATCATTCCACGGGGAATTACCAAGTAATCTCCATATTTGAAATCAAGATTTCCAAGCATCGTTCTTAGCTTTCCTGTTCCTTTGTGAATGAAAATTACTTCATCAGAATCAGTATTTTTATAAAAATAATCGGTTGTAGATTTTCTTGGTGCCGCAAGAACAATATGACAATCTGAATTGGTTAAAACGATTTTTCGGCTTTCAAGAAAATCATCTTGTGGAGCAATATTAAAACCTCTCAATCTGTAGGATTGAATATTGTTTGCTTTTGCAATTTTTGGAGCTACAGAATATTGACCTTTGATTTCTTTAACCATTGTTGGTCTATATTCGTGATACATATTTGTTGACATTCCGTCGAAACCAATCGTACCAAAAAGTTGCTCATAGTACAAATCGCCATTTTCTTTTCTAAATTGAATATGACGTTTATGTGGAATTTTTCCTAATTTGTGATATATAGGCATTTCGTTAATGTGTTGATTAGACAATTTGTAAATGTGTCAATAACAATAGTTAAGAATTGTCTTATTGACTAACTGGCACACTAGCTCTACTCATTCAGGATTTCTCTTAATGAGGAATTTTAGGAGGATAAGTAATTCTGTCCAATAAGGCTTCATATCACACAAATATCGGAAATTTTTAGATTTAATAAAAAAATAAAGGCATTAACTATATTTATTTAATAATTAATGCCTTTTTATAAAAAATTATTGATATCCTACGAGTTGTTCAGTTTACTGTTTTTCTTACTATACCCGAAATAAATTATCAGTCCCAGAGCCAACCATCCAATTAGTCTTGCCCAATTAGTCCAACCCAAACCATAAATCATAGATAAACAAACTAAAACACCCAAAATTGGAACAATAGGAACAAGAGGTGTTTTAAATTGTCTAGGCATATCAGGTTCTTTTTTTCTGAGTACTATTACTGAAATACAAACCAAAATAAAAGCAAACAATGTGCCTATGCTGGTCATGTCACCAACAACATCACCAGGTATGAATGCGGCAAACAAACCAACTATTACAAGAATGATAAGATTTGCTTTATAAGGTGTTTTAAATTTTGGGTGTAAATCACTAAACATATTAGGTAATAAACCATCTTTACCCATAGAATAGAAAACTCTTGATTGACCTAGAAGCATTACAAGAATAACGGATGAAAAACCAGCTAATATAGCAACTGTAACAAAATCAGCCAGCCATTTATAACCGACCATGTACTTATTTATAGCAAAAGCTACAGATGCTTCTTTTCCCCCAGTTCTAAAATCATCTACAGTTGCAACACCAGTTAAAACATGAGCAAATAATATATATAAGATTGTACAAATTGCCAGAGAACCCAAAATACCTATTGGCATATCTCTTTTTGGATTTTTTGTTTCTTGTGCAGCTGTTGATACAGCATCGAAACCAATAAATGCGAAGAAAACAGTTCCTGCTGCACCAAGTATTCCCATCAAACCACCAAAATTATGAGTTACTCCTGAATCGTCAGTGTAGGTTGATGTAGGTGGTATATACACATCATGATTTGCTGGATTTATAAAATGCCATCCAAAAACAATAATCATTACAACAATTGCGACTTTTGTTATAACAATTATACCGTTAACAAAAGCGGACTCTTTAGTTCCTTTTATTAATAAAAGGCTAATAACGGCTACAATAAAAAGAGCTGGTAAATTTATTATTCCCGTAACACCATCTGCTGATGTCTGAAAAGGAGAGTGACTCCACTCATAAGGTATTGGACTTGTATGCAAGACATTGACCAGAAGATTATTTAAATATTCACTCCAAGCAATACCAACAGTAGCAGCACCTACTGCATATTCTAATATTAAATCCCAACCTATAATCCAAGCTAATAATTCTCCCATTGTAGCATATGTGTAGGTGTATGCACTTCCAGAAATCGGAATTGAAGAAGATAATTCGGCATAACACAATCCAGCTAAAGCGCAACCAATCGCCGCGACTATAAACCCAATCGTTACTGATGGCCCTGCATTTTGCGCAGCAGCTGTTGCAGTTCTAACAAAAAGTCCTGCTCCAATGATAGCGCCAATTCCTAAAGCAACAAGCGACCAAGCTGTTAATGTTCTTTTTAACCCTTTTTCAGAGTCATCGGCTTCAGCTAGAAGTTGAGTGATTGATTTTTTACTCCAAATAGACATAAATTTTAGTTTTTTGGTTTTTAATAGGTTTCAAATATAACTTTTTATTTTAATAAATGAATAGGTATCATTTTATCAGAACCAAAATCCAACATTGAACCAAGTATATCCTTTGCTTAATTCTGGTGACCAAGAATATTTAACTTCGATAGGTCCAATAACTGTTTCCATTCCATAGCCTAAAGCATATCCGTTATATGTTGGTTTTTTTAACCAGTTACCCGTTGAATATAGTTTATTTTCAACGTTGGCATAATTAGCCGAAAAATTCAGATGATTCTTTTTAATAAATTCATAATCTACTGTTAAACAAGATTTTATATAACTATCAGCAGCAAGGCTTACAAAGTCATAACCATAAAAATGTTTGAAATTATTTATAGTCATATAACCATATCCTCCAAGAATGAAATCAAGATATGGAGAACTTTTTGGACCTACAGAAAAACCAGTTTCTGAATTAATTTTGAGGGTAAATTTTTTATAGAAAGTTTTGACAAAACCAACATCTCCTTTAATAATTGAATATCTCTTGAATGTATTGCTATAATCGGATGAATAAAGATAAGAAGTAGCATGACCATCAAAATACCATCCTTTTTTTGGAAAATATTTGTTATTGAATGAATCATATTTAAAATAGCCAAAAACACCCAAATAATCACTGTTGTCAAAAATTTGATTTTCTGTATCCAATGTTTTTGATTTTATTTTGAGGTGCTTAAACTCTATTCCTCCGCCAATTAGAAATTTTTGAATAAAAACAGTTTGAACGTACGCTTGATTACTGAAGTCAGAATAGTTGATATTAAATGAATTTATTCCAAATTGCTGAAATGTTTGACCATTATTGAAATCATTAGTAATGTCTCTAGAAAAAGTATTAAATCTAGCTTTTAATCCAAAACTCAGATAAAATCCGTTATCTATATAATAATCAAAATTGTATCTAATGTTGTCACCAAGAGCTAAATCAAAGGAAGCAACATCATTTTTAAAAAGCGATTTTTTGTGAGTAATGTTAAACAATAATGCACTTTTGTATAAACCATCATAATGCAAACCAAATTTTAAAAAAGTCTTTATTTGATTTTCTGTTAGATTAATTTTCAAAGCATCTCCATCAGATTTTTTTTCAATGATATAATTGATTGAACTAAAGTTTTGAGTTGCATTTAGATTGTCTATTCCTTTGCGCAAATCTGAAAAAGATATTTTTGATTTTGGTTTAAAATGAAGTTTTCCAAGAACAAATGCTCGTGTATTATTATCCAATTTGGTTACATCAATTTTTCCAATAAATATTGAGTCATTACTGTTTGGTTTAATCACTGGTTTAAAAACACGGGTTGTATCACCGATTTTTTTTAACTGTTCAAAAACCAAGAAAGCTGCTTCTTCACCATTTCTTACTATCTTTTTACCTTCTTCGAAGGATATAACAGAAAAATTAGTTATATCTGGTTTTATGTAGATGTCTGTTAGTTTTCTTTTAGCTTCCATTTTGTTTATCATTTCAACATTAGAAACTTGAATTAATATTTTGGAAGCATTTTTAAGGTTGTTTCTATCTTTTAGATTGTCTTGAACATCAACGCCTATAATGATGTCGGCACCCATTTTTCTGACTTCTTCCACAGGATAATTATCTGTAACTCCACCATCTATCAAAAGCTTTCCATCAATTTCTACAGGAGCAAATAATGAAGGAATTGCTGAACTTGCCAACATTGCTTGAGGCAAGTAACCTTTGTTTAGAACAACAGGTTTGCCTTTTTCAATATCGGTTGCCATACAGATAAAGGGAATGGGAAGTTTGCTAAAATCAGTGATATCTCTTACTGGAAAAGTGAGCTTTGCAAAAAGATTGTAATTATACATTCCTTTTGAATAAGCAAGTGGGAAACCTATTTTGAAATTTTGAAATGGTAACGTTAATGCATAAATCTCGTCGTTCCTTTTTTCGTAAAAACTTTTTGATGAACGAGGAATGTAGTCTTGTAGTAACTCGTCAAAATTTGTAGCATTAAATATTGAATCCAACTGACGAGCATTGTAACCACTAGCATATAAACCACCAATGATAGAACCCATACTTGTCCCACCGATATAATCCACCTTTACACCTGCTTGTTCTAAGACTTTTAATACGCCAATATGAGCTAATCCTTTTGCTCCACCACCAGAAAGGACTAAACCAATTTTTGGTTTTTTGGTAACTGTTTCTTGAGCAAATAGATTTTGCAGAAAAAAGAAAATTAGAAACAGCCAAAATATTTTTTTCATATTACATCAGGAAGATTTACTTTCTCCGTAAAATTCGGAAATTTTTTTCGCTTTTGATGCACCGACAACGTCTGAAATTTCTTTTTCTGATGCTAATTTTAATCTTTTAACACTTTTGAAGTGCTTTATTAGTGTCAACATTGTTTTTTCTCCAATTCCCGGAATAGTTTCAATAGACGAATTTAGGGCTGATTTACTTCGTTTGTCACGGTGAAAAGTTATTCCAAATCGGTGTGCTTCGTTTCGTAAATGCTGAATAACTTTTAGTGTTTCCGATTTTTTGTCGAGATATAACGGAACGGAATCGCCAGGATAGAAAAGTTCTTCCAATCGTTTTGCAATGCCGATGATGGCAATTTTTCCGCGTAAACCCAAATCGTCAATGCTTTTTAAGGCTGATGAAAGTTGTCCTTTTCCTCCGTCGATGATGATTAATTGTGGTAATGGTTGGTTTTCATCCAATAAGCGTTTGTAACGACGGTACACCACTTCTTCCATGGAGGCAAAATCGTTTGGACCTTCCACCGTTTTGATGTTGAAATGGCGGTAGTCTTTTTTGGATGGTTTTCCATCTTTAAAGACCACACATGCCGAAACAGGATTAGTTCCTTGAATGTTCGAATTATCAAAACATTCAATATGACGCGGTTCTACAGAAAGTCGTAAATCTTTTTGCATTTGCGCCATAATTCTATTCGTATGACGTTCTGGATCGACTATTTGAATTTGTTTTAATTGATCTAATCGATAATATTTGGCGTTTCGTTCGGATAATTCTAAGATTTGCTTTTTGTCACCGAGTTGCGGAACGGTAACTTTTACATTTTCTCCTAAATTCAAAGGAAAAGGCAACACAATTTCTTTGGATGTCAAATGAAAACGCTCGCGAAGTTCGACAACTGCCAATTCCAAAAGTTCTTCGTCGGTTTCGTCTAATTTTTTCTTTAATTCTAAGGTGTGCGAACGAATAATAGCTCCGTGTGCGATTTGTAAAAAGTTGACATAAGCCATAGTTTCATCAGAAATAATGGAAAACACATCGATGTTGGAAATCTTCGGATTTAAAACCGTGGAGCGCGATTGATAATTTTCGAGAACTTCAATTTTCTCTTTGATTTGTTGCGCTTCTTCAAATTGCATATTGGCTGCAAATTCTTGCATTTTTGATTTAAAATCCTTCAAACTTTCTTTGAAATTTCCTTTCAATATCTCACGAATAGCGTTGACTTGAATTTGATAATGCTCAGCAGATTCATAACCTTCGCATCCGCCTTTGCAGTTGCCAATATGAAATTCCAAACACACTTTAAATTTACCTTTATCAATGTTTGCAGGACTTAAATCGAAATTACAAGTTCGCAACGGATACAGTTCTTTAATTAAATCCAAAATCGTATTTACCGTTTTGAAATTGGTATAAGGTCCAAAATATTCTGAACCATCTTTTATCATTCTACGTGTGGGAAATATTCTTGGAAATGGTTCTTTTTTGATGCAAATCCACGGATAAGTTTTGTCATCTCGCAACAAAACATTGTATCGCGGTTGAAGTTTTTTAATCAAATTATTTTCCAACAAAAGCGCATCTTGTTCTGATGAAACGACAATGTGTTTTATGGTTACAATTTTGCGAACCAGTACATTTGTCTTTCCATTATCGTGCACTTTATTGAAATAGGAAGAAACCCTTTTTTTGAGATTTTTGGCTTTTCCTACATATAAAATTTTATCCTCTTTATCATAATACTGATAGACACCAGGATTGTCTGGCAAAGTTTGTATTTGAAGTTCTAAAGATGGATTGGTCATTGTTTAAGAAAATAGAGAAAAGAATAAAAAAAATAGTTTTCAAATATTCTTCAAACAAATTTAACTTTAAATTCTACACAAAACAAATTCCATAAACGCAATTAACAAAACTAACAATTATCATGTTTTATATTAAGTGGTTAAAGTAGTTTTGGCGAAAATTATAGGTATGATTTATTGGAAAAAACTCCCAAAAGAAGAACGCAAAACCAAAATACAAAACGCTTTAAAAGCAAATGTGAATTTCGCAAAAGATACTTCATTGGGTTATCCAGCATCAAAATTGGACGGAAAAGTGTTTTTTGACGCTGACTTTCTTAAAGATGCACCTGTTTTACAAACATTTGTTGCTAATCCAAATCACATTGGATGTCACACTTTGGGTGATTCTGAAAGTGCTTTTAAAGGCACGCATGAATTAGAAAAAGAAGTTTTGAATGTTCTTGCAGTAGATGTTTTTAAATCAAAACCCAACGAATTTGACGGGTATATTTCTCCAGGCGGTACAGAAGCTAACATTCAAGCGATTTGGATGTATCGCAACTTTTTCATGTATAAAAAGGAAGCAAAATTGGAAGAAATTGTGATTTTGGCATCAGAAGATACCCATTATTCTATTCCGAAAGGCGCAAACCTTTTGCAGTTGGATTGGTTGAAAATTCCGGTTTCGTTTGAAAATAGAGTGATTGACAAAACAGCTTTAGAAGAAATCATAGTCAAAGCAAAAAACAACGGCAAAAAATATTTCATTGTAATTTCCAATATGGGAACTACCATGTTTGGTTCTGTTGACAATCCAGAAGATTATATTACTATTCTTGAAAAACACAATGTAGCTTTCAAACTTCATATTGATGGCGCTTATGGCGGATTTGTTTATCCGTTTAGCAATGAAAATTCTACTATAAATTTCAGTAATCCGAATATCAGTTCGATTACAATTGATGCGCACAAAATGCTTCAAGCGCCTTATGGAACAGGAATTTTTATTTGCCGAAAAGGATTAATCGAAAATGTGTTAACCAAAGAAGCACAATATGTAGAAGGAATGGATTTAACGCTTTGCGGAAGTCGTTCGGGTGCTAATGCAATTGCGGTTTGGATGATTTTATTTACATATGGACCGCACAAATGGTTTGAAAAAATCAGTGTTTTGCAAATGAGAACGCAGTTTTTGTGTAATGAATTGGACAAATTAAACATCAAATATTTCCGTGAACCGTTTATGAATATTGTTACTATTCACGCAGAATTTATTCCAAAAGAAATTGCAGAAAAATATGATTTAGTTCCTGAAACTCATAATCACGAAAACAAATGGTACAAAATTGTACTAATGAATCACGTAGAAGTACAACATTTAACTACTTTTATAGACGAATTGAAGGCGTCTGTTTATGCTTAAAAAAGATTTAAGAAAAAAATACAAAGAATTAAGACAAGGTTTAACTCCCGAAGTAATTGAAGATAAAAGTTTGGCTATCGCTAATCGATTGTTGTTATTAGACATTTGGGATAAAACCTACTATCATTTGTTTTTAACTATTGAAGAACATAAAGAAATCGACACGGAATTCATCCTTCAAATCTTAGCTGGAAAAGACAAAGAAATTGTGGTTTCTAAGTGTGATTTTTTGACAGTAGAGATGACGCATTATCTATTAACAGATAATACTAAAATTAAAAAAAATCAATACGGAATTCCAGAACCTGTCGATGGAATAGAAGTTCCCGTTTCAAAAATTGATGTCATTTTTGTTCCTCTTTTGGCCTATGATTTAGATGGAAATAGAGTAGGTTATGGTAAAGGATTTTATGATAAATTCTTATCGAAGTGTAAACCTGAAGCCTTGAAAATTGGGCTGTCTTTTTTTGAACCAGAAGATAAAATTATATCAAGTCCTAACGATGTTAGGTTGGATTATTGTGTAACGCCATCAGCTACGATACGTTTCCAAGAGAAGTCTTTTTAGCAAAAGCTTTTTTATTGAAAACAATCAAAATTCCAACGCCAGTAGATATTGCCACATCAGCAACATTAAAAATGGCATTAAAGAATTTAAACTCTTTTCCACCCCAAATAGGCAACCATGACGGAAGATTTCCTTCCCAGATAGGGAAATAAAACATATCGACTACTCTTCCATGAAACCAAGTTCCATAAGGGTTTTCGCTGAATAATGTTGCTAAATGTCCGTAACTGTCATCAAAAAAGGCACCATAGAAAATGGAGTCAATAATATTTCCAACAGCACCAGCAAAAATTAAAGAAATAGCAACCATCAAAAAATTTGAACTGTGTTTTTTGCTTGAGTCGTACAGCCAGTAAGCGATTCCCATAACTGCAAAAATTCTAAAAACAGTAAGCGTCAATTTGCCATATTGCCCTGGGATTTTTGTTCCCCAAGCCATGCCTTCATTTTCAATTAAAAGTATTTTAAACCAGTTTGTTATGTCAATTTGTCCAGCTTCGCCATAAATAAAATTAGTTTTTACATAAATCTTTGAAATTTGATCTATAGCAAGAATTACAATGATGAATAAAATGGAACCTCTTAGTGACATTATTGGTTTTTTTGATGCGCAAAAATAATCTTTTTTTCTAAAAAATAACGCTCCAAAAGGAGCGTTAAATATTTTAATACAAATAGCTTATCGCTGTAAATTTTTTGCTTCGATACTCATTGTAGCATGAGGTACAATTTTCAATCGTTCTTTCGAAATTAATTTACCTGTTACCTTGCATACACCATAAGTCTTGTTTTCTACTCTAAAAAGAGCATTTTTCAAATCTCTGATGAATTTTTCCTGACGGATAGCAAGCTGTGAGTTGGCTTCTTTAGACATGGTTTCGCTTCCTTCTTCAAACGCTTTGAATGTTGGCGATGTGTCATCGGTTCCATTATTCAAATCGTTCATATAGGCGCTTTTTATTAATTCTAAATCAGCTTTTGCTTTTTCAATTTTTTTTAAAATAATTTCCTTGAACTCTGCCAAATCAGCATCTGAGTATCTAATTTTTTCTTCAACCATAATCTTACTTAATTATTTAGAAATTAATATTCCAGTTCTAATATCGTCAAACTCAATTTCTATACCATTTTTTAATTGGTCAACAAAAATCAAATTTTCAGTTAATGTTTCTGCTTTTATATAGATTTCATTGGCTTTTACTGCTTTCTCCAAAATAGGTTCTTTTAACAACTGAACATTTATTTTGTCTGTTACATCAAAACCACTTTCTTTTCTAATATTTTGTATTCTATTAACTAATTCTCTTGCAATTCCTTCGTTTTTTAACTCTTCTGTTAAAGTTATGTCGAGAGCAACTGTAATTCCATTAGAATTTGCTACTAACCATCCTGGAATGTCTTGTGAACTTATTTCGACATCTTCGGATGTTAAAATTATGCTTTTTCCTGAAATAACAAGCGTTATCAATCCTTTGGCTTCAATTTCATTGATTTGTTCCTGTGAAAAATTTTGTATTTCTTTGGAAATCAAACCCATATCTTTTCCAAAACGTGGACCAAGAGTCTTGAAATTGGGCTTAATTTGCTTCACCAAAACACCTGATGCATCGTCTAAAAGTTCAATTTCTTTCACGTTTACTTCGGCTTTTATTAGATCGGAAACTGCTTCGATTTCTGCACGTTGATTTTCGTCAAGTATAGGAATCATAACCTTTTGTAACGGTTGACGCACTTTTATCATTTCCTTTTTACGAAGAGATAAAACTAGTGACGAAACCGTTTGTGCCTTCATCATTTTGCTCTCTAACGATTTATCAACAAAGTTTTCAACCGAAACTGGGAAATTTGCCAAGTGAACACTAGTAAAACGCTCGCTTCCAGTTGCATTAACTAAATCGGTATATAATTTGTCCATAAAAAATGGCGCTATTGGAGCCGAAAGTTTCGCCACATTCAACAAACAAGGATAAAGTGTTTGATAAGCCGCTATTTTATCTGTTCCGTATTCGCCTTTCCAGAATCTTCTTCTACACAAACGAACGTACCAGTTACTCAAATTCTCTTGAACAAAATCTGAAATAGCTCTTGCAGCTTTTGTTGGTTCGTAATCTGCATAAGCTTCATCAACTGTTTTTATCAAAGTGTGTAATTCTGATAAGATCCAACGATCGATTTCAGGTCTTTCGTTTAATGGAATTTCAGCTTCTGCATATTTGAAATTATCGATATTGGCATATAAACTAAAGAACGAATACGTGTTGTATAATGTTCCAAAGAATTTTCTACGAACTTCTGCAACACCTTCAATATCAAATTTTAAGTTATCCCAAGGATTGGCATTGGATATCATATACCAACGAGTAGCATCTGGACCATATTCAGCCAAAGTGGTGAAAGGATCAACAGCATTTCCGAGACGTTTCGACATTTTTTGTCCGTTTTTGTCTAGAACTAATCCATTAGAAACAACATTTTTATAAGCAATTTTATCAAAAACTAACGTTCCGATGGCGTGTAAAGTATAAAACCATCCACGAGTTTGGTCAACTCCTTCTGCAATAAAATCGGCCGGAAATGCTTTATTTTCGTCAATCAAATCTTTGTTTTCAAATGGATAATGCCATTGTGCATAAGGCATAGCACCCGAATCGAACCAAACGTCAATCAAATCACTTTCGCGTTTCATTGCTTTACCAGTTGGCGAAACCAAAACGATATTATCAACTACATTTTTGTGTAAATCAACTAAATCGTAGTTTTCCTCGCTCATATTTCCAACCACGAAACCTTTGAATGGATTTGCTGATTGGAAACCAGCTGCGATAGATTTTTCAATTTCTGCATACAATTCTTCTACAGAACCGATTAACATCTCTTCTGTTCCGTCTTCGGTTCTCCAAATCGGTAATGGTATTCCCCAATAACGTGAACGTGATAAGTTCCAATCGTTGGCATTTTTCAACCAATTTCCAAAACGACCTTCACCAGTTGCTTTTGGTTTCCAGTTGATGGTTTCGTTCAAATCGAACATTCTATCCTTGATTTCGGTTACTTTGATGAACCAAGAATCTAACGGATAATATAAAATTGGTTTATCAGTTCTCCAACAATGTGGGTAACTGTGAACATATTTCTCAACTTTAAAAGCCTTATTTTCTTCTTTTAATTGAATAGCAATTTCCACATCGGCTGAGCGTTCTGGAGCTTCACCATCGTTGTAATATTCGTTTTTAACGTATTTACCCGAATAATTTCCTAAACCTTGAATGAATTTACCTTGCAAATCAACCAAAGGAACAGGATTTCCATTTTCATCTAAAACCAACATTGGTGGCACTTCTGGCGTTGCTTCTTTGGCAACTTTAGCATCATCTGCACCAAAAGTTGGAGCAGTATGTACAATTCCTGTTCCATCTTCAGTTGTAACAAAATCACCAGAAATTACTCTAAAAGCATTTTCAGGATTTTGATATGGCAAAGCTAAAGGCATCAATTGCTCGTAACGAATTCCGACTAAATCGGAACCTTTACATTCTGCTAAAATTTGGTATGGAATATTTTTGTCGCCTTCTTTGAAATTTTCAAAATCAGATGGTTCATTTGACGCAAAAAATCCTTTACCGAATTGTTTTCCAACAAGGTTTTTGGCCAAAATTACTTTCGTTGGACGATAAGTGTATTGATTGAAAGTTTCTACTAAAACATAATCAATTTTTGGACCAACTGTCAAAGCAGTATTACTTGGCAACGTCCAAGGTGTTGTCGTCCAAGCCAAAATGTGAACATCGCCAAAACCTTGTAAAAAGCTAGGTAACGTTTCCGATTTTGTTTTAAATTGAGCCACTACAGTTGTATCCGTAACGTCTCTATAACTTCCTGGTTGGTTCACTTCGTGCGAAGATAAACCCGTTCCAGCTTTTGGAGAATACGGCTGGATAGTGTAGCCTTTGTATAGTAAATCTTTGTTGTAAATTTGTTTCAACAACCACCAAACGGTTTCCATGTATTTGGATTTGTAGGTCACATACGGATCTTCCATATCAACCCAATAACCCATTTTTTCGGTAAGGTCGTTCCATACGTCGGTATAACGCATCACGGTTCGTTTACACGCTTCGTTGTATTCTTCTACCGAAATAGTTTTTCCAATGTCTTCTTTGGTGATTCCTAATTCTTTTTCAGTTCCAAGTTCTACAGGTAAACCGTGAGTATCCCAACCCGCTTTACGCTTTACTTGGTAACCTTTTTGAGTTTTATAACGACAAAAAATATCTTTAATAGCACGAGCCATTACGTGGTGAATTCCCGGTAAACCATTGGCACTTGGTGGACCTTCAAAAAACACATAAGGTGTTGCGCCTTCACGAGAAGTTACACTTTGCTCAAAGACGTTATTTTTTTTCCAAAAATCAAGAACTTCTGATGCTACTGTGGGCAAGTCAAGTCCTTTGTATTCAGTAAACTTAGTACTCATTTTGTCGTTTTCTTAAATCAGTTTGCGAAAGTAATAAATAGTTGTGAGTTATGAGTTATGAGTTGTGAGTTTTTGTGATTGTGTAGAAAACTAATTGTGTTTTTAAGATTTAAGCAAAAACATCTTTTAAAACGGTTAAAGATTTAGGTTTTTATAAGTGTAAAATTTACGGAGACTTTATTTTGAAATGACAACTGAAGATTTATAAAAATCAAATGCGGTGTTTATTAAATCTCGGTATTCGTTGTATCTTTCTTTTTCTAGATGTGTGAAATTGTAAAATTCTTCAATTGAGATTTTTAAAGTGTTTCCTTCTATTTTGGCTATCGTAGTAAAACTACCAATTATTTCCTTATTTTCATCGTCTTTCAACTGTTTGTTAAAAATTAAATTATCGATGTTTTTTATTGTATATCCATTTGGAATATTGAGTGTTATAGTGTGAATGTATTTTTTTGGATAATATAAATCGACAGCATATTTTCGTTCTTTTTCTTGGTATAAATCTGTTTGCTTACCAATCACTTTTCCTATAGAAAATATATAATTTTTACCAGCATTTTCAATCCAAGATTCTTTTATTTGGACTTGAGCGTCAAAAGTAAAGGGCTTAGTATTGTCATAATTGAATTCATATTCTTTGTTTGATATTGTATAGTTTTTGATGTCAACATTAATGTCTTGAAATACATTTTCTTTAATGTAATCTTTCAATTTGTCTTCTGTAACATATTTCATGTAATATCTTGAGTAATAGGAGCGATAACCTGTTGTTTCCATTTTTTTGTTAACATTGACCATTTCCATATTTTCATCGATGGTAATATTGCTATTAGTTTTTACAAGATTTTCATCTACGGTCGGACTATCGATTGTGACGAAATCATAGTAAACATTTTTATTGTTTTTACCTTCTGTTCGGAACATCACACCAGTATTATTTATACAAACATTGCTTGCTGGACCATAAGGTATCCAATAGTTAAATGGAGTTAAACGTTTATTGGTTTCAGGTATATATATCATAATTTCTGAAAGTGTTTGAGGAACTACATGTATTTCGTCAAATCGGTCTTCAAATTTATCGGTAGAAGCAATTAGGTTGTACTTTATGTTAAGATAGTCAAGCACATCTTTGTACAAATTCAAAACCATTTTAGGAGTTATCTTTTTATCTTCAAATACTTTTTTATAGCTAGGCTGATAATCTAATTCAAGATTGGTTTTTAAATAAATATCCATTTTTTTCAACCTTTCATCAAGTGGTATTGTAATATCATCTAATTTCAAATCTGTTATAAACTCTTTAACCATGGTTTTAGCATTTGTTCCATCTGCGTAATAATTTAAATCGCGGAAAAAGTCTTGAAAACCATAACTAAACACTCGAGTAAAGTAGTGAACTTTAGCTAGATTTGCATAATTTGTTGCATTTGTTTCAAACTGATAAGCAGCCAGGTTTTTTACAACAAAGATTTTATATTTTTGGGTAGAAGCTTCGGTCATTCCATTGTATCCGTACGCATAAGTTAAAGTGTTTGGAATTTCGTTTATTTGAAATTTACCTTCTATGACTGGGATTGTTCTTTGAAAATATTCTACTCCAGATAATACAGGAAAGTCTTTAATTACATAAAAGTATTCAATTATATCGCCTTTTTCAACACCTTCGAAAACAAATTGGCGTTCATCTGAATTTTCTTTTTCAATGATTCTTTCTTTAGGAAGTTCTTCTATTGTTCCATTTTCTTTAATTACTCTTGCTCTTATATCTCGATAATCACGAACATATTTTTTATCGATTGAAACCTTGTTGAAATTATTTACTCCTTCGTTGGTAAGAATTTTAATAGCGCAATGTTTTACAACAAATCCTTTATAAGTATAACTTCCGATTCGGTTTTCATAAAAACGGTAATCCTTTAAAACTACTGCAGGATAACTTTCAAATTCTTTCGGAATTTCGTTAAATTTAGGAACTGCTTCCCATTCATAGTTTTTTACTTCTTCGATTTGAGAAAAAGCAAAAAGGTGAGCAAATAAAAAGAATAAAAGAAAAGATTTAGTATTTAAGCAAAAAGAATTTTTTTGGTGTCTATTTAGAATATTTGATTTCATATTTTAGTAAAAATAATGTTTTGATTATACTGTTTTGTTATGCTTTTAATGGCGGCATTCCAATCTGAAAAATTGTTTTTTTCTAATAGTAATTTGTTTAATTTTAAGTTTTGTGTTACTATTAATTTATCGTTTTTTAGATTATAGTTGATATTCACCTGTAGTAATTCATTTGAAAATGTATAATTTTCAGGTACGAATTCCAATTTATAATCTTTTGATAATGTTATTTCATATTCGAAATCAAATGATTTTTTAAAATCAAACTCTAAAGGCACTTTTCTTTTATCTTCATCAATTTGCTCGTTTGAAAACGGAAACAACAAAATAGGTTTAAAAATAATTTGATTGTCGATTTGTTTTGCCCATTTTTCAAGTTCAAAACTATGTTTTATTTCTAATGGATTTTGAGATAAGTTATCGTTTTGAACTTCAACATTGGAAGCGCTTAAATTTTTAATAAAACGAGAAAGATACTCGTTTAGTACTTTATTTTTATCAATAGCAGATTTGTAAACTCCTAAAAAACGCGATTTGTTGTAACCTTTTAGTTTAAATTCAGCTTTACCAATTAATTTATTATTCTCAAAACGGTATTGAATTAATCCACTATGGTTATTTTCTTCGGGAGCAATTATTGGAACTGAAATTATTTTATAATTGTTTGCATCAATTTTCAACAATGCTTGTTTCCCTTGAATAAACGGAGTAAACGAAGGAAAAGCTGTAAATTGACCAGTTGCATCAAGAAAAATATATTTATCATCAACTTTGGCCACTGTTATCATGTGATTATCTACTATTGGAGTTGGGACTGCTTCATAAGTGTAATTGTTGTGACGTGTTCCAATCCATGCAATGTAGGACTCGATATTAGCATAATGCAACATTTCGTTTAGCAAATTAGCCATGTCTTTACAATCGCCATATTTTTTTTGAAAAACATCGGCAGCTTCTCTTGGAACAAATCCGCCCATTCCATCTTCAAAAGCTACATAATGAATTTTGGTTTGAACAAAGTCAAAAATGGCTTTTACTTTTTCTGAATTGGTTTTAAGACCTTTAGTTAATGTTTCGGTTTGATTTTTTAATGCAGTTTGATCAGTTTTGTTGATGTCTTTAATGGTTTGATAATAGTATTTATATAAATTTTCTATAGAACCTAAAACTTCTTGTTTACCTGTGTTGGCAGTGTAGTTTTTGATGTAAAAAATTAAATGTGGTAAAAAGTAGGATGGATTTGGAGCATCTTCATAGTAATCAACTTTAGTGCTATTGAGCAATTGCCATGTGTAAATGGTGTAATCGCCTTCTTTTACTGTTGAAAATTGAATCAAATCGGTATCGTATCCTTGTAAAACATAACCAATTTCAACTTTGTTGGATACTTTTAGGGTTACTTTGGATTCTTTACAATCAATATTGTCTTTAAAATAGTAAGTGTCCAACAATTGTGGCACTTTAAACGTTTTCCTATATGAAGAATAAGTTTGTGAACCTTCTTTTAAGTTAGGGAATGAATAGTATTTGAATTTCATGTCATGATAGAAAATAGCATCTATTTGACGATCTTCGGTTTGTATATATTTAACTTTTTCTTTTTTATTTTCAGGAGAAATGCTGTAGGCTTCAATATCGCTTATCTCTTCAAATGCGCTTGAATAATCAATGCGGTTATGGTTTACATAAATATTGTCTTTGTCTCCAACCCATTTTTGTTCTTCAGAAAATAAGACTATTGAAAGTTTATCACTTTTTAAATCAATAATATAATTGTCTTCTTTTTTAATGATATATGATTTTGGCTTTGTATTTTGCCCAATTCCGGTAATGAAGCTAAAAAGAAAAACAAAAATCTTTAATTTATTAAGTGAGGTCATTTTGACTGTATTTAAAATAAATTCTATGAATTGTGCTAAATAACACAAAAATTATGAAAAAAACTCTTTAAGCAAAAACATCTTTTAAAACGGTTAAAGATTTAGGTTTTTTAAAATTTTCTATATGTATAGAATAGTAATCGACGATGATTTTGAGTAAATTTTGTCTTTCATTTACCGTGAAAAGTTTTTGGGAATTATCGAGCTTAAGTTCCATTAGTTTTTTCAGCAAAATGGTTTCATTTTCAGTTAGACAGCTTACTCCGTTGTATTCAGTGAAAACTCCTTCAATCATTTCAAAATAATTGCTTTCATTTTTTGGAATTTGAGGGTAGAACCCAAGAAATTTCGTCAACTCCAATAGAAGTATCAGGTGAAAATTTGAAATATCATCATGATTATCGAGCCAAAGCAATGCGGTTTCGAGAAAAATAAAAAGAGTTTCATTATTTCCATCTTCTTTGAAACTGTAATGTAAAATTTCGGAGAGGAAAAGAACAATAGTGCTTTTAGTAATTTCAAAAGGAATGCTCTGGTAATTATGTGCTAATTTAATTTCTTTGAAATGCTCAAGAGTTCCTTTATTCTTGTGATTTGCTTCAATTTCCAGAATAGTCAAAGGCTGAAAATAGGCTATTTTTTGGTTTGATTTTTTAGCCGAAAAGGCATTGGGAACAAAATAACTTTTTAATCCATCAGATTGCGTAAAACACTTTACTATCAATGATTTTTCTTGATATTTTAAAGAAGAAATTACAATAGCTTTGGTTTTTATTAGCATTCTAATTATCTAACAATCATTACTTTTTTTACGGTAGTTTCTGAACCATCTTCAGAGGCAACAAATATCATATATACACCAGAAGCAACTTTGTATTTTCCGAAAGCAGTTGTATCCCATTCTATTGTTCCACCTTCGGAAGTGGTTTCATAAACCAAATTTCCTCCAATATCGGTTATTTTGATATTGGCTTTTGAAACTAAACCAGCAATTTTTACTGTTCCTACAAACTCTGGTCGAACTGGGTTTGGATAAACATATACGTTATCTAAATTATCTGAAGGTTTTGTAGATGTTCCTAAAAAAGAAACCATTCCTTTTTCAGTTGCAAAAAAGATTTCGCCTGTTTCGTCATTTATATCAATATCGGTAATGGTATTGCTAGGTAATGGAGAATTATCTTTGGTGAAATGATAAATTGTTTTTTGCCCATCGGATGAAAACAAAAACACTCCAGAGTCCGCAGTTCCAATCCATTTTCTGTTTGAACCATCAACTTTTATGTCTGTAATAAATTGTTCGTAGAGTAATTCCTGGGCTAATCCGTCTTCTAAAATGATAATTGAATTAGCTTTCATTTGATTATCACTGTTGTAGGCAGCAATACTAGAAAGAACTCTTAAGCCTTTGTTAGTTCCAATCCAAAGTTGACTTCTATTGTCAATGGCTATTGCTCTAACATCATTGGAAGGAAGGTTTCCGGCATCTTCTCCTTCCATAATCTTTTTGAACTCATTTGCCGTTTCGTTAAAAGCAATAACCCCATCATTATTGGAAGCCATCCACTTTGTTCCGTTTTTATCGACAAGTAATGCAGCATAATCACCATTTGAGCTGTAGTCTTGCAAAATGTTTTCCATATTGAAAGACTGCCATTGATTATTGGTTTTCAATACTTTTAACCCATTTTTTACTCTGGCATTTGCAACCCACATATTGCCATTTTTGTCAAATGTAGTTGGACCTATTCTAATGGCTTCGGTTAAATTTCCACTTACTAAACTTTCTAAACCCGAGTTGGTTCCATTGAGTAATTCTGTAGGAACATCACTTTCAATTTTTACTAAACCATTATGATAAGAACTTGCAAAAACTTGATTTGCATCATTGGGATTAATAGTTATTCGAGATATGGATTTAGCGCCAAGCATTTCGCTGTAGGGAATGTTTTTCCATTGATTTTCAAATAATTTACTAACTCCAAATTGAGTTAAATTGTAACCAATATACGTGTAGGGATTATACGAAATGTCATAACCACCATACACAGCCCAAAGAGTATTTGAATAAAATGAAATAGAGAAAATTTTATTTCTACTTGGTCCATCAGGCATAATAATTTCATAGTCATTAGTGTTCAGAGGAAGACTAATTAAACTATTATCATCTGTACCTATATATATTGTATTATTCTGAACGGTTGCACAAGTAAACGATACGGTTTCTTCAGTTATCAATGTAGATTGAATATGTGCCGATTGAATTCCAGATGAGTTGAATACATAAACATGGTTCGCAGAAGTAAGAATCATATTTTCACCAAAAGTTCTCAGGTCTAAAATGGGTTGACCAACATTTAAAACTTCTACAAATCCACCACCATTATTTCTGTACAATCGATTGTTGTTGTTTGAAGCATAAATTTGATTATTAAAAGAAACTATTCCATTCCATGAACCAGAATCCCAAGTTTGCCATTGCGCAAAATCAATCAGATTAGGATTATTTATGTTAGCTTTAAGAATGCCATTGTATTGCGAAACGGCATAAATTTCGTTATTGAAAACAGTGGTTTGATGAATTTTAATCTCTTGACCATTTGGACCAATATAATAGGTATCACCAAATTCTAGAGTTGACAATTTATATTGTACTATACCAAAATCACACGATACATAGAGTATTCCGTTATATTCAAAAAAATGATTTACTCTTTTAATGTTATTTGGAATTGATTTATTGATAATATCAACCACATTTAAAACGCTTCCATCAGAATCGTTGATAACTACCATCAACCCATTTTGATATCCAAGAACAGTTCTGTTGAATGCATCGCTATGATACATGGCCGTAATTGTTTCGCCAGATAAACCTTGAAGAGTAGTTGAGGTTCTTACTTCTCCTGTTGCAAAGTTTTTAGTAAAAATGGCATTTTCGGCAGCAACAAAAACTCTGTTTGAAGATTCAGATAAATCTTTTACTTGATTGAATGAAAAATAGCCTTTCCATTGTAGATTTTCTTGACCAAAACCCAAGAGAAAGCAAAATGTAGTCAATAAATGGAATAGGTTTTTCATAAAATTATTTGATTACAAATATATATAACGCAAAAAGATAAACTTTAATATGTTTTAAATAAAAAATGCCTCAATTGAGGCATTTTCGTTTTGGTTGGTTATAATTATTACACGACTCCTTGGGCAAGCATAGCATCAGCAACTTTTACGAAGCCAGCAACGTTGGCACCTTTAACGTAATCAACGTATCCGCTTCCATCGGAACCATATTTTACACATGACTCATGAATATCGGCCATGATTCTTTTTAATCTTTCATCTACTTCTTCTCTTGTCCAGCTAAGGCGTAGAGAGTTTTGAGACATTTCTAAACCAGAAGTAGCAACTCCACCAGCATTTGATGCTTTTCCTGGAGCAAATAATATTTTTGATTTGTGGAATACTTCAATAGCTTCTGGAGTTGAAGGCATATTTGCACCTTCAGCAACACAGATACAACCATTGTTTACAAGCATTTGAGCTTCTTCTCCGTTTAATTCATTTTGAGTAGCACAAGGTAAAGCTACATCACATTTTACTTCCCATGGACGTTTTCCTGCTACAAATTTTGCATTTGGATATTTGTTTAAGTAATCAGAAATTCTTCCGTAGTTTACATTTTTGATTTCCATGATATATGCTAATTTTTCAGCATTTATACCATCTGCATCATAAATATACCCTGACGAATCTGAAGCAGTAACAACTTTTCCACCAAGTTGAGTAGCTTTTTCTATAGCATATTGAGCAACATTTCCTGAACCAGAAACAACAACTGTTTTTCCTTCAAATGATTGACCTTTTGTTGCTAGCATGCTTTGTGCAAAATATACATCGCCATATCCTGTAGCTTCAGGACGAATTAACGAACCTCCAAATGTGATTCCTTTTCCAGTTAATACTCCTGTAAATTCGTTTCTTAATCTTTTATATTGACCAAACATATAGCCAACTTCTCTTCCGCCAACTCCAATATCTCCAGCAGGAACGTCAGTATCTGCACCAATGTGTTTAGACAACTCCGTCATAAATGCTTGACAGAATTTCATGATTTCGTTATCTGATTTTCCTTTTGGATCAAAATCAGAACCACCTTTTCCACCACCCATTGGTAGTGTTGTTAATGAGTTTTTAAATACTTGTTCAAACGCCAAGAATTTCAAAATACTCAAATTTACCGAAGGATGAAAACGAATACCACCTTTGTATGGTCCAATTGCCGAGTTCATTTGAATTCTGTAACCTCTATTTACTTGAGTATTTCCAGCATCATCTATCCAAGTTACGCGGAACATAATTACACGTTCTGGCTCGACCATTCTTTCCAAAAGCATTTTGTTTTGGTATTTTTTATTATTTTCAATAAAAGGAATTACTGTTTCTGCAACTTCTTTTACTGCCTGCATAAATTCAGGTTCATTCCCATTTCTTTTAGCAACAGCTTCTAAAAAAGCATTAACACTTTGTGACATAATATTAATTTGTAATTTGTTTGTTTAAATCGTTTTCGTAAAGTCAGGCAAATATACATTTTATTAAAATATAGTAGATGTTTTTTTTAATTTGTTGTTTGTTGCTTTGATTTAGCTGAAAAAAGAGTTGTTTTGGCAAACATCAATAGCAATTTTGAGGTTTGTAGATTAAGAAAAAGTGATAAAAATGAACAAATTTTGAAATTATTTTAATTCTGAATGATGTTTTTATATATTTGTCGAGAAATGAATTAAATAGTATGCAAACGCCCAAATATTTTATTATCGTTTTTGCTTTTTTGCTTGGATTGTCAAATTCAGCCAAAGCACAGTTTGGTTTTTCACATGAAATAGGAGTAATTGCTGGTCCAGTTGCTTTTCAGTCTGACTATGGTGAAAGACATGACTTTGAAACAAACTCTGGTAATACAGGTTATGGGATTGGGTTGATTCACTATCTTAATTTTTCATATAGAGCAGAATGTAACTGTTATACACCAGAAACGTATTTCAATGACCACTTCAAGCTAAGAAGTGAACTTTCATACAATAAAACAAAGTTGCAACATTTTGGTAAATGGGTTGATCCAAAGAAAACTTCCTTGTTTGCTGATCAATTAAGAGCTATGAGAGGAAGTACTGCGGTTACCAATATTGGTATGCAATTGGAATATTATCCATTGAGTATCAGAGATTTTTCTTCAACCATTGGAGCTTGGGCACCTTTTATTAGTCTTGGTGGGCAATTCAGTTTTTATGATCCTGAGGCTTCATCAACACTTGGTCCGTTGAATACTCCAATATCTACGCCTATTAAGTATTACAACGCTACAACTAATAAAGCAGGAACTGTTTGGTCAATCGTTAGCAGTGTAGGAACAAGATATAAACTTACGGAACTTTCAGATTTAATGGTTGATTTGCGAGTTCAATATTATTTTTCAAACTGGGTTGATGGCTTAAATCCTGATCCAAAAATTTATACCGAAAACAGAGCTAATGATTGGAACATTTGGTTCAATGTTGGGTATATTTTCTATTTGCAATAGGTCTTATTCCTCTTTAGCATCTTTATAATCTGGGTACAAAAACTTGTTGTACGGAAAACGTGTAACGTGTATTTTCCTAACAGCTTCATACACTTTGGCTCTGAATTCTTCAAA
Organism: Flavobacterium lutivivi; assembly: GCF_014642275.1. GTDB lineage: Bacteria > Bacteroidota > Bacteroidia > Flavobacteriales > Flavobacteriaceae > Flavobacterium > Flavobacterium lutivivi. Next base: position 1,378 of record NZ_BMIM01000002.1, on the reverse strand, counting down.
GTTTTCTTTGTTTGTTGCAGAAATAAACAACGTGTTTTCTTGACCCAATGAACTCATCCAAGTTGATTTCCATTCATCGAGTGTATAATGTTTAGTGGTTTTTTCTGTAATTAAATCATCAGAATCTATAACAAGATGTTTGTAGGCATCAATTTTGTTAAAAACCATTATTGTTGGTTTGTCTGCACTTTTGATTTCTTGCAAAATTTGATTTACTGAATTGATGTGGTCTTCAAAATCGGGATGCGAAATATCTACTACATGAAGTAACAAATCGGCTTCACGAACTTCATCCAGCGTGCTTTTGAATGATTCAATAAGTTGAGTAGGTAGTTTTCTAATAAAACCTACGGTATCAGAAAGCAAAAAAGGTAAGTTTTTTATAACCACTTTTCGAACAGTAGTGTCTAATGTAGCAAAAAGTTTATTTTCCACAAAAACCTCACTTTTGCTAATAACATTCATCAAAGTAGATTTTCCAACATTGGTATAACCCACAAGAGCAACACGAACCATTGCGCCTCTATTGCTTCTTTGAATAGCCATTTGTTTGTCTATTGTTTTGATTTTTTCTTTGAGTAAAGAAATTCTATCACGAACAATTCTTCGGTCGGTTTCAATTTCAGTTTCACCAGGTCCGCGAAGCCCAATTCCTCCTTTTTGTCTCTCGAGGTGTGTCCACATTCCTGATAATCGAGGTAATAAATATTGACATTGAGCCAGTTCAACTTGTGTTCTAGCATAGGATGTTTCGGCTCTTTGTGCAAAAATATCAAGAATTAGATTGGTTCTGTCTAATACTTTGCAATCCAGAATCTTAGTAATGTTTTTTTGCTGCGATGGTGATAATTCATCATCAAAAATAACTGTGGAAATAGAATTATTTTTAACATAATTGGCTATTTCTTCCATTTTACCAGTTCCTAAAAAAGTCTTTGGATTTGGTTTATCCATTTTTTGAGAAAACCTTTTAACGACTTCTCCACCAGCTGTAAATGTTAAGAATTCTAACTCATCAAGATACTCATTGAGTTTATCCTCAGATTGCGATTGAGTTACAATCCCAACGATTACGGTTTTTTCAAAAATTGTTTTTTCTTTTTCTAACATCCTTCAATTTATTGTTGCAAAATTAATTATTATACTAAAAATTCCCATTTTAACCGAATTTATTTTAATTAAAAAAAATTAATTCCTGTTTTTTTCATAATTTTTTCTAAATTTGAGCCTCAAAACCCAAAAAATTAATCAATCAACTAAATTTCATTATGAAAAAAATTACCTTGTTATTGTTGAGTTTCTTTTTTGCAGTTGCGGGATATTCGCAAACAGAAGGATTCGAATCAACAACTGGTCCAGATGCGTTGCCATCGACAAA
>NZ_BMIM01000001.1 GCF_014642275.1 Flavobacterium lutivivi | reverse complement strand
ACTACTTGTGCTTGGGATAATACTGGTACACAACCTGAACAACCTGCTGTAGTAAATTGTTGGGATAATTTCGTATTCAACACCACTACTTGTGCTTGGGATAATACTGGTACACAACCTGAACAACCTGCGGTAGTAAATTGTTGGGATAATTTCGTATTCAACACCACTACTTGTGCTTGGGATAATACTGGTACACAACCTGAACAACCTGCGGTAGTGAATTGTTGGGATAATTTCGTATTCAACACCACTACTTGTGCTTGGGATAATACTGGTACACAACCTGAACAACCTGCTGTAGTAAATTGTTGGGATAATTTCGTATTCAACACTACTACTTGTGCTTGGGATAATACTGGTACACAACCTGAACAACCTGCGGTAGAATGTTACCAAACGGCAACATTTAATACATCAACTTGTCAGTGGGATGTAATAGGAGAACCTGTAACCGTTCCAGTTTTAGGACAAGTAGTTAATCCTACATGTTCAGGAACAATAGGAAGTTTTACAATTACTAACTTTGATGCAAATGCTACTTATACAGTAACACCATCAACTGGAGTAAGTATATCAGGAGCCGTGGTTACAGCACCAATAGGAACTTACACAGTTATAGCTACTGTAAATGGATGTAATTCGGGTGCTTCTGCAGAAGTAATTATTTCTGCAACACCAGATACAGTTCCTCCTGTATTTGACCAAAATGCACCTGCGAACATGCAAGTTTCTTGTGAAAATGTTCCACCAATGGATGTTTTAACTGCTACTGACAATTGTGGTCCTGTAACAGTTATTCCAAATGAGGTAATCATGAACGGTGATTGTCCTGGAAGATACACTATCATAAGAACTTGGTCTGTAACAGACAACGTAAATCCAGCGGTAGTTTTAACACAAACTATAACTGTAGTTGATAATCAAGGTCCAGTACTTACATCACAAATAGATCCAAAAGCATCTGTAACATGTAGTGAAATACCTGCTGCACCTCAACCTGAATTCCAAGATAATTGTTCAGGAGTTGTAAATGTCCAATTCACTGAAACAGAGTCTGCGGTAGTTGATAATACATATACAATTACAAGAACTTGGGTTGCTAGTGATGCATGTGGTAATAACTCTGAAGTTTATACACAAATTATTTATGTAACTTTAGAAACAGAATTAGTTACAGAAATAATGAAAGAAGCGTGTAACCAAGCTGAGTTTGATGTTATAGATTTAACAACATTATTACCAGCAGGAACACCTACAAATGGTACTTGGACAAACGTTGATAATGTTGGAGGATTAAATGGAACAGGATTCAATGCATATCAAATTCCAGTTGGAGTATATACATTTGCATACACTTATTCTGATGATAGTCCTTGTCCTAAAAAGGTAAATGTGAAAGTTGATGTTAAAACTGATTGTGGTGTATTACCTTGTGACTTAGTTATAGTTCACAATGCATTCACTCCAAACAATGATGCTTTCAACGAGTTCTTTAACATTGAAAATATTGAAGACTTTGGATGTTACCCTACAAATAAAGTTGAGATATACAATAGATGGGGTGTATTAGTTTATGAAACTAATAATTATGACAACAATACCAGAAAATTTGTTGGTATCTCTGAAGGTAGAGTTACTGTGGACAAATCAGCGGAATTGCCAACCGGAACTTACTTCTATATTATTCAGTACACAACTACTGATGGTGCAACAGTAACTAAAGACGGATACTTATACCTTACAAGATAAACCTACTAACTCCTGAGGGTTGAAAAACCCTCAGGTAAAAAAAGAAGATATGAGAACAAAATTTTTAATTTTCGCAATGATGTTTATGTGTTATAGCAGTTTTGCTCAGCAAGATGCACAGTACACCCAATACATGTATAACACCATAAATATCAATCCGGCTTATGCAGGATCAAGAGGAGTAATGAGTATATTTGGTTTACATCGAACTCAATGGGTTGGTTTAGATGGCGCACCAGTTACAAATGCTTTCTCTTTAAACACACCATTTAATGAAAGTAACTTAGGATTAGGAGTTTCATTTGTAAATGATAAAATTGGACCAACCAATGAAAATCAAATTTCAGTTGATTTATCATATTCTGTTCAAATGTCAGAAGACTATAAATTATCATTTGGTTTAAAAGCAACTGGAAACATTTTTAATTTAGATGTAAATAAATTAAATCCAGCTGATGCAAACGACCCTAATCTACAAAACTTCAACAGTGAATTTTCTCCAAATTTTGGAGCTGGTCTTTATTTGCATTCAGATAAATTGTATTTTGGTTTATCTGTTCCAAATTTCCTTCAAGACACTAAATACAACGACAACGATGTGTCAGTATTTAAAGAAAGAATGAACTTCTATGCTATTGGAGGTTACGTTTTCGATTTATCTCAAAATGTAAAATTCAAACCAGCATTTTTAACAAAAATGGTAACTGGTTCTCCTCTACAAGTTGACCTTTCAGGAAACTTCATGTTTTTTGACAAACTTGTCCTTGGAGGTGCATACAGATGGGATGCTGCTTGGAGTGCAATGGCTGGTTTTCAAGTCACTGATGGATTATATGTTGGTTACGGATATGACAGAGAAACAACAAATTTAAAGAACTTCAATTCAGGTTCGCATGAGGTGTTCTTAAGATTTGAATTATTCAACAGAGTTAATAAATTAGTATCACCTAGATTCTTTTAATACCTAATAAGTCATGAAAAATAAATTTTTATACATAGCAATCTTTACCCTTTCATCGCTTACGTTTTTTGCACAAGGTGGAAAAGAATCTAAAGGGAACAAAGAATATCAAAAGTATGCCTATATAGACGCAATAAAGACTTATGAACGTCTTTATGAAAAAGGTTATAAATCACCTGAAATGCTTTTGAAAATTGGTAATTCATATTATTTCAATGCTGATTTAGAAAAAGCTGGAAAATATTATGGTGAATTATTTGCAACAAATCCAGATCAAGAAGCTGAGTTCTATTACAGATATTCGCAAGCACTTCGAGCTACAAAAGATTATGCAAAAGCTGATGAAATGATGCTTCGTTTTAATGCTAAAAGTGGAAATGATGCACGTGCTGAATTATTCAACAAAAACAGAGACTATCTTGCCGAAATAAAGAAAAACTCTGGAAGATTTAAACTGGAAAATGCTGGAATAAATTCAGAATATTCAGATTATGGACCTTCATTTGTGGATAAAAAAGTAGTATTCTGTTCTGCTCGTGATACAGGAAACTTTTCTAAAAGAATACATACTTGGACAGGACAATATTTTACCAACTTATATTCAGCAGATATGGGTGAAGATGGTTCACTAGGTGCTGTTCAAAAATTTGGAAACAAATTGAACAGTAAATTCCATGAAGCAACACCTGTATTTACAAAAGACGGTAAAACAGTTTATTTCACAAGAAATAACTATTTGGATAAAAGAGGTTATGATGCTAATAAAGTTACTTTATTAAAAATATATAAAGCAACTGTAGATGCCGAAGGAAAATGGATTAATGTTACTCCACTTCCTTTCAATAGCGATAGTTATCAAACTGCTCATCCAGCGCTTAGCCCAGACGAAAAAACATTATATTTTGCATCAGATATGCCTGGTTCTTTTGGTAAATCAGACATATACAAAGTGAAAATTAATGACGATGGAACTTTTGGAACTCCAGAAAATCTTGGAAAAACTATCAATACAGAAGGTAGAGAAACATATCCTTTTGTTACTGCAAAAAACGAATTATATTTTTCGTCTGATGCTCATCCAGGTTTAGGTGGATTGGATATTTATGCTACAAAAATAGCTGAAGATGGTTCTCTCAAAGGTTTAGTTTTAAACATTGGTGAAGAAGCTAATAGTCCAAAAGATGACTTTGCGTTTATTATCAATTCAGAGACCAAAAGAGGATTTTTAAGCTCTAACCGTGATGGAGGAAATGGTAGCGATGATATTTATAAGTTCCTTGAGTTAAAAGAACTTTTCCGTGAGCAAGCAATTTTTGGTGTTGCAACAGATGCAGTTTCAAAAGAACTAATTCCAGATGCTACAGTAACCTTAATGGACGAAAAATTCAATAAGATAGCTGAAACCAAAACTGATAAAAACGGATATTATGAGTTTCCAAAACTTCAAACCGAAACAAAATACTATGTTCGTGTAGAAAAACCAGAGTATAACACCAAAGAATCACCTGTTATCACTGGAAAAGACACCGGAAGAACAGAACTTAACTTTGAACTTGAAAAAACAGTTGCTCCAGTTAAACCTGGTGATGATATAGCTGATGTGTTCAAAATCAATCTAATCTATTTTGATCTTGACAAATGGAACATTCGTCCAGATGCAGCAATTGATTTAGCTAAAGTTTTAGATGTGCTTCAACAACATCCAACGATGAAAATTGACATCCGTTCACATACTGATAGTCGTCAAACACATGCATACAACCAAAAATTATCTGATAGAAGAGCAAAATCTACTATGCAGTGGTTGATTAGTAAAGGTATTTCTGCGGACAGATTGACAGCAAAAGGTTATGGAGAAACACAATTAGTAAACAAATGTGCTGATGGTGTTCAATGTTCAGAAGCTGAACATCAGTTGAACAGAAGAAGTCAATTTATAATTACTGCTTTATAAGCCTAATTTAATACCAATTATAACTTAAAATCGCCCAAAAATGGGCGATTTTTTTTTATTTTTGAAAAATGAAGATAACAAAGTTATTTCGAGATTTTTTTGAAAGTGAAAAAGTAGGTGGATTAATCCTTATTGGTTGTACTTTGCTTTCTCTATTTTTGGCAAATTCTAATTTCTCTGAAAATTACATCCATTTTTGGCATACAGACATTAACGGGCATTCATTAGAACATTGGATAAACGACGGATTAATGGCCATCTTTTTTCTTTTAATTGGATTAGAGTTGGAACGCGAAGTATATATAGGTGAGTTGTCCGATTTAAAAAAAGCTACCTTACCCATTTTTGCAGCTCTTGGCGGAATGATTGTTCCTGCTCTACTCTACTTGAGTTTGAATTTTGGAACTGAAACACAATCTGGAGCTGGAATTCCTATGGCTACAGATATAGCTTTTGCATTGGGAATTCTTTCTCTTTTAGGAAACAAAGTTCCTACTTCATTAAAAGTTTTTTTAACTGCTTTGGCGGTAATTGATGACTTAGGAGCAATACTTGTTATTGCAATTTTTTATACAAATGATTTGAATTTACTGAATCTAGGAATTGCTCTCGGAATTTTTGGAGTATTACTAATCATGAACCGATTGAAGGTTAGAAATCTCATTCCTTATCTTCTTCTAGGAATTGCAATGTGGTATTTTATGCTAAATTCAGGTGTACATGCTACCATTTCTGGTGTGTTGTTGGCATTTGCAATTCCGTTTGGTAATGGTGATAAAAAATCTACTTCATACCTGCTCCAACATTGGTTACATAAACCTGTAGCTTTTATTATACTTCCCGTTTTTGCGTTAGCAAATACTGCTATTATCATTAATTCAGACTGGCATTATGCCTTAACTCATCATTATACAATTGGGATTGCCTTGGGATTAATTGTTGGTAAATTTTTAGGGATTTCAATATTCAGTTATGCTGCTGTAAAAAGTAAAATTTGTCAACTTCCAGAAGATTTAAATTGGAAATCAATCTTTGGTGTTAGCTTTTTAGGTGGCATTGGTTTCACTATGTCTATATTCATCACATTACTCGCTTTCAACGATGATGAGCATATTAGCAATGCAAAAATAATGATACTTATTTCATCTTTAGTGGCAGGATTGATAGGCTATTTACTATTAAAAAACATCTTGAACAAAACTGTTTCAGAAGAAATTGAAGATTAATACCATTTCCTTTTTTTGAAATAATAAATCATTCCCAGCAAAAGAACAAACATTATTCCCAGAATAATGAAATAACCATACTTCCAGTGTAGTTCAGGCATGTTATCGAAATTCATTCCATAAACCCCAACAATAAAAGTCAATGGCATGAAAAAAACTGAAACCACTGTGAGTGTTTTCATAACCTCATTCATCTTGTGACTTTGAGAAGAAAAATAGAAATTTGAAGCACTTTCAAGCGTGGTCAAATCGTAGTCTATTTGTTCTAAAAGCTCTAAACATTTTTGATGTAATCTTGAAAAGAAACTATAATTTTCGTGTTCTATGGCGTTAAAAACATTATCGTCTTTCATGCTTTTGATTGAATACAAAGAATCACGCAGAGGAATAATAGAACGTTTCAAAAAATTAAAGTTATCGCGATGTTTTTCTACTTGTTCAAGGATTTCTGGTCTTGAGGTAGTTTTAGAAAGATTAATAAGCGTTTCTACTTTATCTTCTTCATTTTCGATAGTAATATAAAAATTTTCCATCACAGCATCTAGCAACAAATACAACAGGTAATCAGCTTTTTTATCCCTAACAATTCCCGAATGTGTTCTAATACGTTCTCGAATATGCGTAAAAAAATCGCTTCGCTTTTCTTGAAAGGAAACCAAAATATCTTTTTTCAACAAAAAGCTAATCTGCTCAACGTTTATTTTATCATCAGTTGCAGGCAAAAGTGACTTGATATTAAAAAACAACACGTCATGGTACTCATCTATTTTTGTTCTCTTAGTTGTGTTTAGAATATCGCTAAGCATAAAACTATCAACTTTTAGATAATCGCCTATCGATTTTATAGTTTCTGTTTCGTTTAGTCCATGAACATTCAGCCAATTTACTTTTGAAAAATTAATACATTTCTCCAGCTGAGAAACATGAAACTCATTATATTCCACCAAGTCATTAGTATCAAACGAAAAGAGTTGTATTTCAGTTTTTGTTTGCTTATGAATTCCTGTGTACTCTAACATCGAAGGCTGTACTTTTCTTCCTTTTTTGTATTTAATTTTTCTCACGGAGTAATTTTTATTAAAAATAAGAATATTTATTATTTTAAAGTAAATTTACCAAAATTCATTTCATGAAATATCTATTACAATAATTGCAAACTCTACGGAAATGGATAAAATAGGTATTCCATCTTTTTTAATTTTAATTATTTTACACAGATGAAAACATTATTCATCAATATCAAAGAACTTCTCCAAACAAGAGAAACTAATATCGACAAAGTTTCTGGAGCAGAAATGGCTGAACTTCCAACGATTAAAAATGCTTTCTTGCTTATAGAGAATGATATTATTTTGGATTTTGGAAGTATGGAAAAATGTCCTACTGAAGCTGATAAAGTTATTGATGTAAATGGCAAAATAATTTTACCAACATGGTGTGATAGTCATACACACATTGTTTATGCAGGTAATCGCGAGCAAGAATTTGTTGACCGAATAAACGGATTGAGTTATGAAGAAATAGCCAATCGTGGTGGCGGAATTTTGAATTCTGCAAAAAAACTCAATGAAACTTCTGAGGATGAATTATACCATCAATCCAAAAAAAGACTTGAAGAAGTTATGCTTCAAGGAACCGGAGCTGTAGAAATAAAATCGGGTTATGGACTTACTGTTAATGGAGAATTAAAAATGCTACGTGTCATCAAGCGATTGGCAGAAAATTATCCAATAAAAATAAAAGCTACATTTCTTGGCGCTCATGCTTTTCCAAAAGAATACAAAGAAAACCACCAAGCATATATTGATGTAATCATCAACGAAATGCTACCAAAAATTGCAGAAGAAAAATTAGCCGATTACATTGATGCCTTTCTTGAAACAGGTTATTTTTCGGTTGAGGAAACGGAACAAATCATGCTAGCAGGAAAAAAATATGGAATGATACCAAAAATTCATGTCAATCAATTTACTGCCATCAACGGGATTGAAGCATGTGTAAAACACCAAGCGTTGACTGTTGATCATCTTGAAATAGTTACTGATGAAGATATTGAGGTTTTGAAAAATTCTTCTACTATGCCAGTAGCTTTGCCTAGTTGTTCCTATTTTATCAGCATTCCTTATACGCCAGCCAGAAAAATGCTAAATGCAGGTTTACCACTAGCACTTGCCTCCGATTTTAATCCTGGAACAACTCCATCAGGAAACATGAATTTTGTGGTAGCCACAGCTTGTATAAAAATGAAAATGACGCCAGAAGAAGCCATCAATGCTGCAACCATAAATGGCGCTTATGCTATGGGAATTTCCAACACACATGGTAGTATTACTGAAGGCAAGAAAGCTAATATCATTATTACAAAAGAATTGAATTCATACTATGAAATTCCCTATCGATTTGGCAGTAACCTTATTGATAAAGTAATGATTGATGGAAAGTTTATAGAATAAAAAAGCTCCATTAAGGAGCTTTTTCAATTGTATAACTTTAAAATTTATCTGAGTGAGAAACTAGATTTAGATACTAATTCGCCTTTGTCAAATACATTCACAAAATAAGTTCCTGCCGCAAAATCTTTTCCTCTCAATTGTTCAGAAACGTCAACGGTTTTGTTCTCATATTTAACTGTAGAAGTAAAACTGTAAGTCAACGATTTATCGCCAAATGCAACGGTTGCTTTATCGCCAAGAACGTTGTTTTTGCCATCAATCACCTGAATGTAATATGTTTTATCTCCAGATTTTGCTATACTATTTTCTGCAATGGTAAAGCTCACTTTCAACACATCTGTTCTACTTGCTTTGTCGGTTTCTATTTGTTTCCCAGAACTTCTTAGTTTGTAAGCACCAGTTTTTAGGTTAGTTATAGTAAGTTTTGAACCTTTTTCAACAGTTTTAGCCAATTCTTCGTTTTGGCCAACCAAAACTTGATTGTATTTTTTTGAATCTTCCAAAACTACTTTAGTACTATCTAAATCTGTAGTCAGCTTTTCGTTTTTAGTTTTCAAAACAGCTACTTCTTCCATCATGTTTTTCATTTTAACTTCCAAAGCATTGTATTGTTCTTTGTATTTTCTTAGAGAAGCTACATCACCTTTAGCCGATTTTAATTCAGCCATAAGTTTTTCAACTTTATCGCGTTCTGCAATCAATTCGTCAGACATAGAAGTGTTTTCTGCAATAGCAGCATCATAAGTTGCTTTAAGCTCTTCGAGGTCTTTCATCACAGCATCTTTTTCAGATTTTGTTGTCACAACTGTGTTTTCAAGGGTTTTTGCATCAGAAGTAAGTTTGAATATATACACCAAACTTCCTACCAACAATATAGCCAATAGTGCTATGATACCCTTTAATTTAGAATTACTGTTTTGATTTTCCATAAATATTATTTTTTATTTTAACAAATGTAATAATTTTATTTAGTAACGTAATATACCAATTTATATTATATTTTTGGTCTATAATTTTTAAACCATGGATTGTTTAAAACCTTTTTCAGCCTCCGATTTAGCTAAAGTTACAAGCCATAGAAGTGGTGAAGTCAAATTTGGTGAAAAAATGATTACTATACCAAAAGGTGTTAATTATTTTGAATTTTTAAAAAACTCCGAAGCACCATTTGTCCTACTAGGCATTCCTGAAGATGTAGGTGTACGAGCCAATTATGGAAGACCAGGCGCAGCTTCTGCTTGGGAAAGTGCTATTAAAAGTATTGCTAATATTCAGCACAATCGCTTTTGCAAAGGAAGCCAGATTATCATTTTGGGAACTATTGAAGTCAAATCGCTGATGGAAGAGGCAAAATCTTTGAGTTTTAATAATACACTTGAACGAAAAAAACTTAGCCAATTAGTAGAACAAATTGATAAAGAAGTTGTCCATATTGTTACCAATATTATCAAATGTGGAAAAATCCCAATCATCATTGGTGGTGGACACAACAATGCTTATGGAAATATAAAAGGAACAGCTTTGGGACTAGGAAAACCAATTAATGCGGTAAACTTTGATGCACATTCCGATTTTAGAATTCTAGAAGGAAGACACAGCGGTAATGGTTTTTCTTATGCTTTTGAAGAAGGATTTCTAAAAAAATATTTCATTTTTGGTTTACATGAAAATTATACTTCAAAAAACGTTCTAGACATATTGAAAAAAATTGAAGACAAAGTGCGTTTCAACACCTATGATGAAATAAAAGTTAGACATCAAAAAAACTTTTCTCAGGAGTTGAATTATGCTTTTGATTTCATCAAAAATGATCCATATGGCGTGGAAATTGACCTTGATGCTTTACCCAATGTTGCCAGCAGTGCTATGACTATGAGTGGTTTTTCGGTGGAAGAAGTTCGTCATTTTATTCATGTATTTGGCAAACATAAAAATGCTCATTATTTGCATATTTGCGAAGGCGCACCAGAACTAGGCGATGAAAAAAACAATCAACTAGTAGGCAAATTGATTGGTTATTTAGTAACTGATTTTATCAAAGCAAAAAAAGAACTCAACAACGCCTAAATTAATCTTACCTTTGTCAAAATTTAGTTTAGTATGACATTTGAAGAGTTAGGATTACATAGAAGTTTACTAAAAGCAGTCACAGAAGAAGGTTATAGCGAGCCAACACCAATACAGCAAAAGGCTATACCAATTATTTTAAAAGAAAAAGACTTGGTAGGTTGTGCTCAAACTGGAACAGGAAAAACTGCTGCTTTTGCCATTCCTATAATTCATTATCTTCATAGTGTAATTGGTTCTTCAAAAAGGACAAAACAAATTCGTTGCCTTGTGGTAACGCCTACACGAGAGTTGGCTATTCAAATTGGCGAAAGTTTTGATACCTATTCAAAATATACAAATCTTAGACAAATAACCGTTTATGGTGGTGTTTCGCAAATAAATCAAGTAAATCAGCTAAAAAAAGGTGCCGATATACTGATAGCAACTCCAGGAAGATTACTCGATTTACATAAACAAAACTTTATCAATCTAGACCATCTGCATCATTTGGTTTTAGATGAAGCAGATTTAATGCTCGACATGGGTTTTATCAACGATGTTAGAAAAATCATCAAATTAACTCCTGAAAACAGACAAACATTACTTTTTTCAGCAACAATGCCCATGGCTATCCGTGAACTAGCTGATAGCTTCTTGAAAAAACCTGAATATGTTTCCGTTACGCCAGTTTCTTCTACAGCAGAAATCATCAAACAGCAAGTTTATTTTGTAGAAAAAGAAAGCAAACGTAGTTTACTCTATCACTTGATAAGAAATGAAAATCTGAGCAACGTTCTGGTTTTTGTTAGAACAAAACATGGAGCAGACAATGTGGTAAAATCATTAAAAAAGAATGGTGTAAATGCCGAAGCTATTCATGGAGATAAATCGCAAACGGCACGACAAAGAGTATTGGAAAGTTTTAAAAACAAAGAAGTTTCAGTACTTGTTGCAACAGATATAGCGGCACGAGGAATTGATATTGAAAGTTTACCTTATGTTGTCAATTTTGATTTACCAAATATTCCCGAAACCTATGTTCACAGAATAGGAAGAACTGGTAGAGCAGGAAATAATGGTATTTCGATATCTTTTTGTGGAAAAGACGAAGAAGTATATTGGAAAGATATTCTAAAACTCATCAAAGTAGACGTAAAGGTTATAAAAGAGCATCCGTATCCTTGGAAAGATAAAGAAGTAAATCCAGAGGCTAAGCCCGATTTTAGGAACAAAAATAAAAATGCGGCTGGAAAATCTAGAAAATCTGATAACTCAAAGAAAAATAAAAAGCGATGGTATTAACTATCGCTTTTTTTCTTATGAATTTGGTTCATAATGACCTGAAACAATTTTGATGGTTCAAATGGTTTCACGATGACATCGTTCATACCTGAGTTGAAAGCTTCATCTGTCACTTCATGTTTATCAAAAGCTGTTAAGGCAATTACAGGAATTTCTATACCTCTTTCGCGAATTCTTTTGGTTGTATCAAATCCGTTAATCAACGGCATATTGATATCCATCAAAATAATATCAAAAACCTCTCTATCGAGCGCTACCAAAGCAGCATATCCATCATCTACAATGGTACATTCCATATTGTTCGTTTGGATAATTTTTTTGGTTACCATTTGATTGATTTTATTATCCTCTACAACTAGAATTCTATAAACATTATCTTCTGACAAGTCAACGTCAATATTGTTGATTATTTCCTGCGATTTTTCTGCATCATGTTCAAAAGGAATTATAAAAGAAAAAGTTGTTCCTATATTTTCCTCACTTTCAAGGTGAATTTTACTTCCAAAAAGTTCCACCAAACTCGACACAATAGATAAACCTAATCCTGTTCCTTGATAATCTTCTTCTTTTCTTTCTATTTGAACAAATTTTTCAAAAATCTTTTCTTGGTTTTCTTTTGCAATACCAACGCCATTATCTTTTACCTTGAATTCGATATAATGTTTTGTTCCTTCTACTCTATTCAAATCACATGAAACTATAACTTTACCTTCTTTTGTAAACTTCAATGCATTGCTTACAAGGTTCATTATAATTTGAGATAAGCGCAATTTGTCCCCAATCAAAAATTCTGGAATTTCAGTATCAATCTCAACGATGAGTTTGTTGTTGTTCTTTTCGGCTATATATTCAACTGAATTTATAATAGTAGAAACCTCATCGGGCAAATTGAAAATAAGATTTTCTAATACTATTTTGCGTTCTTCAATTTTACTGATTTGAAGGATGTCATTTACTAAAGAAAGTAGGTATTTGGCCGAAAATTTCAATGATTTTAAATGTGGACTACTGCCCAATTCCTTGTGTTCATCAACAATAATATTGGTTATCCCAACCACGCCATAAAGAGGAGTTCTAAGCTCATGTGTTATGGTGGAAACAAACTGCGTTTTGAGCTGCGATGCTTCTTCTGCTTTTTCTTTTGCAATTTTTAGTTTTTCATTTGTTTCGCGAAGTTCATCGTTTAGTCTTTCTCTTGTTTTAATATTTTTGTAAAGCACCAATAAAAACAGGAGTAAAATAATCACAATAACTACAAACATGATAACCACCAGTTTCGACTCTTTAACTTTCTGGCGGTTTTTGATACTTTCGCTTTCTATTTTTTCAAGTTGAACTCTTTGTTCATCGAGCTGTATTTCAACAGAAGTTTTATCAATATTTTCAAGCTTATCTTCAGAATAAACTTTTTCCTTTAGTTCATTATATTTTTCCCGATAAAAATCTTCAAGCTTTTTGTTTTTATACTTTTTATAATGTCGAATCATGTTTTCATAGACATTGATTAACATTGATTCGTAGCCATTGCTTTTGGCTATTTCTAATGCTTTGAAATAATTTTTTTCGGCTTCTACAGGATTATTATAGGTGCTTTCATAGATCCCTTGAAGCGTGTAAAGTGATAACTTGTTCTCATCGTTCCCCGATTCCAATATCTTTGCTTTGATATCTTTGATATAGTCTTCACCAATTTTGAATTTGTTCAGAGAAAAATAGGCACTAGCAATGTTCATTCTAGTAAACTCTATTTGCATAGAATCTTTTTCTTTTTCGGCATAGTACAACGCTTTTTTATAAAAGTCTATCCCTTTTTCAACATCAATTTGATTAAAATAATATACGCTTCCTAGATTACCATAAATCCAGTTATTGAGTTTATTGTTGTTCACTTTTTTTGCATAATACAATGCTTTTTCATAGAACTCAATAGCTTTATCAGTCTGCGAACATTCGTCGTACACAACACCTATAGAATTGTAGGCTTGAGCAATATAGAGTGGATCGTCTATTTCAAAGGAAATTATAAGTGCTTTTTTTGAAAACTCAACAGATTTATCAAAGTGCAACTCACTGAAAGCTTCAGTTGCTTTGTTGAGATTCATCTCAATTTTTTTTATCTTATCTTCATTATTGTCCTGCGCCAATAAAGGAAGATGAAACAATAAGCACAGCAAAAATTTGATTAAACTAGTTCTAATCATTAGGTTAAGTTGAGTGTTCAAATATAGAATTTATTTAAAAAAAATCCCGATTTCTCGGGATTTTAATTCAACTATTAATTTCTAATTAATTTTTTGTATTTAATCCTTTTTGGAGTGATGTCTGTACCCAATCGTTTTTTTCTATTTTCTTCATAATCAGAAAAACCACCTTCAAAGAAATACACTTCAGAGTTTCCTTCGAAAGCTAGTATATGTGTACAAATTCTATCTAAAAACCAACGGTCGTGAGAGATAACCACAGCACAACCCGCAAAATTTTCTAAACCTTCTTCTAATGCTCGCAAGGTATTGATATCTAAATCGTTTGTTGGCTCATCGAGTAGCAATACGTTACCTTCCTCTTTGAGTGTCATGGCTAGATGTAGCCTATTGCGTTCACCTCCAGAAAGCGTTGAAACTTTTTTGTTTTGGTCACTTCCACCAAAGTTGAAGCGACTAAGATATGCCCTAGAATTTACTTGTCTTCCACCCATCATAATAAGTTCTTGACCATCACAGAAGTTTTCCCATATCGATTTGTTAGGATCAATATTAGAATGTGATTGATCGACATAAGCAATTTTTACAGTGTCGCCAATGGTAAATTCTCCAGCATCTGGTTTTTCTTCACCCATTATCATTCTAAAAATGGTTGATTTTCCAGCACCATTTGGACCAATAATCCCAACGATACCTGCTTGTGGCAACGTAAAATTAAGGTTGTCATAAAGCAACTTATCTCCAAAAGCTTTGGCAACACCTTTAGCTTCAATAACATTGGTTCCTAATCTTGGCCCATTGGGAATATAGATTTCGAGTTTTTCTTCTAGTTGTTTTTGGTCTTCGTTGAGTAGTTTATCATAGTTTTGCAAACGTGCTTTTTGTTTAGTTTGTCTTCCTTTTGCTCCTTGACGAACCCAATCTAACTCGCGTTCCAATGTTTTTCTTCTTTTGGAAGCTACTTTTTCTTCTTGTTCAAGTCGTTTTCCTTTTTGCTCAAGCCAAGAAGAATAATTCCCTTTCCAAGGAATACCTTCACCTCTATCCAATTCTAATATCCAACCAGCAACATTGTCAAGGAAATAACGGTCGTGCGTTACGGCTATTACTGTTCCTGCATATTGTTGCAAATGTTGTTCTAACCACAATACAGACTCGGCATCAAGGTGGTTTGTTGGCTCATCGAGTAATAACACATCTGGTTGTTGAAGTAACAAACGACAAAGTGCTACACGGCGTTTTTCACCTCCCGAAAGTACTTTTATTGGTGTATCGGCATCTGGTGTTCTAAGTGCATCCATTGCTATTTCTAGCTTGGTGTCAAGTTCCCAAGCACCGCAAGCATCAATTTTGTCTTGCAACTCTGCTTGGCGATCCATTAGTTTTTGCATTTTATCAGCATCTTCATATACTTCTGGAAGACCAAACATATCGTTGATTTTGTTGAACTCATCAAGTATAGCTACAATTTCAGCTACACCTTCGCGAACTACTTCGATAACGGTTTTGTTTTCGTCTAGCTGTGGTTCTTGCTCAAGATACCCAACGGTATATCCTGGAGCAAATACTACATCGCCTTGGTAGTTTTTGTCAACACCAGCAATAATTTTTAATAATGATGATTTACCCGAACCGTTTAGACCAAGGATACCAATTTTAGCACCATAGAAAAAACTGAGGTAAATATCTTTTAATACTTGTTTGTTTGTTGAAGAGTAAATTTTATTTACTCTCGACATGGAAAATATTACTTTCTTATCGTCTGACATTTTTATAAACTTTTATTTTTAAACTCTTCCTTTTAGTGCGTTGAAAACCCAAGCGTTGGCAAGGAAACCTATTCCTACTGCTCCAAATCCCCAACCTGCAACATCTGCGTATCTATAAACGCCAAGACCTATTAGTAACAATCCCATAATAATCATGATAAACGTAGCCCAACCAAGGACTGTATTTTTATTCATTGCCATAAACCAGTGGTATTTTTGTTATAAAACGAACGCAAAGATAACTATTTTTTTTAGGATTTGGACTTATGGTTTTTGTTTAAAAAAACTAGAAGCAACGGTTAAAAAAACTCTTTTAAAAAGTTTTTATTAGTTTTACTAAAATGAAACTTTAACATAATAGTTTGAACCAAATGAAAGAAATCAAAGTTGAATTATTTAATTCTAAATATTCCCAATAAAAAAACCGCCCTTTGACGTAGGCGGTTCAGAGTGATTGTTTTGTTTTGATTTATTGAATTATATTTTTTGGTTTGCTGTTGTTTCTTCCAAATCATTCAATGAATAAATATGATGTAAAAGTAATTCGCTTGTTTCATGCTACATCATTAAATCGATAAAATACTACAAAACTCGATTAAACAGCTATTTACAAAAATCTTTTGCCGTTCGTCGATTAAAAAAAATAGCATTGCTCAGATATTTGTCGATATTTTAACATTCAACAATTGTTAAAATATTTACTTTTACTTTTCATTAAAAAAATCATAAATATGACAAATGTAAATCCATATTTAATTTTCAACGGAACATGTGAAGCTGCTTTTTTGTTCTATAAATCCATCTTTGGTGGCGATTTTGTTTACATGGGTAGATTTGGCGATATGCCACCAAGCGATGATCCTAATTGTCCTCCACCAAGTGCTGATGAAGCAAATAGAATTATGCACGTTTCATTACCTATTGGTGGCGATACAATCTTGATGGGAAGCGATAGTACTTCGCAAAGTGGCGATGTAAAAATGGGTGATAATATTTCGATATCCATAAATACGCATAGCCGTTCAGAAGCCGATAGATTGTTCAACGGCCTATCTGTTGGTGGTTTTGTGGTTATGCCTATGCAATCTACTTTTTGGGGTGCTTATTTTGGAATGTTCAAAGACCAATTTGGCATCAACTGGATGGTAAATTTTGATGAAAATCCTCAAAAATAGTTAGTAAACTCTTGAAATTTAATAGATTTTATTTTTCGGGATTTGTACTATTATTTTTGACAGAAATTGCCATTGCGCTTTGGGTTCATGATGCTTTTATAAGACCATATTTTGGTGATGTTCTTGTGGTATTGCTCATTTATTTTTTTATAAAAGCATTTTTGAAAACTCCAGTAATAAAAACGGCTGTAGGTGTATTGCTTTTTTCATTTTTTGTTGAAGGATTGCAATATTTCAATTTTATAGCATTATTAAATTTGGAAAATAATAAACTAGCAAAAACAGTAATTGGAAATTCATTTTCTGTAGCAGATATTGTTTGCTATGCTGCTGGATTTCTACTAATTTTACTCTTTGAGTTTGTCTTTAGTAGAAAAAGCAAAACAACTGAATTATAAAAATTAAAATTAAAAAATTATGTTACGATTCTATATGCCGCTGGTTTTCTTTGTTGCATTTGTGGGTTGGGTTTTGTATCGTCTTTTGGTAAAAAAAGATCTTAAACAAAACCTCAACAATTTATATGCTGGATTATCATTTGTTGGAATTTGGTTGGTGATTTACTATTTTGTAATCAAATAAAATTATGTCCGTACTGAACCTATTAGCTACTTCGCTCAACCGTCGTGATGAAATACCTAATCAGGAATTGGCAAAAAATATTGCTCAAAAAAATGATAGTGATTCGGTTGCAGAGCTTGTATCTTTACTAAAACATAAAGACAAAAACATTCGCCACGATAGTATCAAAACGCTTTATGAAATTGGCTACCTCAAACCCGAGTTGATTGCTGAACATGTCAATGCCTTTATGGAACAATTGGATTCAAAAAATAACCGAATGCAATGGGGAGCAATGATTGCACTAGGAACAGTTGCGGCAGTAAAACCAAAAGAACTTTATCATCATTTGTCAAAACTGATTGACACCGCAGAAAAAGGTAGTGTTATTACAAAAGACAACCTCATGCAAATATTGATAAACCTATGTAAAACCAAAGATTATCAGGAAGATGCCTTTTTGCTATTTAATGAGCAATTGCTCAAAAGTTTACCCAATCAGTTGCCGATGTATGCAGAACGTTTTTTACCTGTTTTGACTGAAAAGCAAAAACCTGTTTTCCTAAAAACGCTATCGTTGAGGATAAACGACCTCGAGAAAGAAACAAAAAGAAAAAGAGTTGAAAAAATTATTTCCAAACTGAGCAAGTGACCTTTTATCCTAATCCATTTTTTATGGCATAAACCGCCAATCCTACTCTAGTTTTTAGTTCTAATTTTTCAAATAAATTATCCCTATAACTTTCTACCGTTCTAGGACTACAAAACATTTTTTCGCTAATTTCTTTATAGCTCATTTCGGTAGTAACGTATTTTAGAAATTCTTTTTCACGGTCGGTGATGTGCACTTTGGCCTCGTTATTCTTGCTTGATGTTCCTATGTTTTTGAATATTTTTTTTGCAGCCCAATCGGGATAAAAATAGCCATTATCTACCAAAGCTGTTAAGGCTTTTTCCAATTCAGAAGGATGAGTGTTTTTCAACAAGTAACCACTAGCTCCGTTTTGTATCATCTTGATAACACTGGTTTCGTCATCTTGCATGCTTAGTGCCATGACGAGCACATCGGGATAATTTTCTTTGAGCCAGTTTGCAGTTTCAAATCCATCCATAACAGGCATGCTCACATCAAGTAAAACTATATCGGGAATTTTGCTGTTTTGTTGGAGTTTGGTTATAAATTCTTTTCCATTTTCGCATTCATACAGCACTTCAAAATTATTGAAATTGGCAATAATGCCGCTTAAAGCTTTGGCTATCAATATATGATCATCTACTATAACTATTGATTTTTTCATCTGTTTGAACATTAATAAATTAGAAAGTGTCTATTGCTTTTTAGTTAGAAAAATTGTTAGTTGTGTTCCATTATTTATAGAACTTTCAACATTAAAATCGGCATGAATAATTTCGGCTCTTTTTTTCATATTAACTAAACCTATTCCTTTGCTGGAAACACTGTTTATATCGAAACCAATTCCGTCGTCATGAAGAACAAGCTTTAGACTATTATTTATTTTTTCTAGGTTGATTTTAATGTTTTTACATTTGGAATGCTTAAGACTATTTTGAATAAACTCTTGAATTATTCGATACAAAACACTCTTTATTTGATAGTTGAGTTTTATATTCTTTTCATTGAAACTAAAGCTTACGACACATTTTTTTAACTCATTGATTTTATCAACTTCATGCTGAATGAGGTCGATAGTATCTCTAGAATTGATGGTGTCATCGGTTAAAGATTTTGACAATGCTCGAAGCTCTGTTAACGATTGGTTTATAATTTCGCTGATGCCATCTATTTTTTCATTGATATGTGGTGCTTTGTTTTCATAAGCCAATTGTTGAGAATATAAACTAGCAAGGGTTAGTTTTTGACCAATATTATCATGGATTTCCCTTCCAATGTCTTGCATGGTTTGTTTTTGAATTTCAATTTGATTAGAAAGAAGCTCTTTTTGATGCTCTTCATATTGACTTTGTAGCATGATGTTGTGTTCTTTTTTCTTTAGCTTGTATTGACGAATAAAAATGACTATCCCAATGATAAAAAGGATAAAAAATAGATTGAATAATATAATAGGAATCAAGATTTCGGTTTTCCCCATACAAACGATGCTATGAATAATATATACATTACATTAACAGAAATTAGAAAAAAAGTAAAGTAGTTGTTCCATAATTCTTTGTTGTTTTCATACAATATTTTATCAAAAGCAAAAAACGGAAGTGTTCCAATGTAAAATAGTAAAACACCAACATTGATATAAAACATTTTATTGTTTTGATAATTTAAAATTTCGTCAGATTTGATTTGTTTTACAAACTCTAAATAAACCATGATAGCTAATAAAAAAACACCCACTGTATAACTCATGGAACTTACTATTCTGACAGAATCTAAAATAAATAAATGTAAACAATAGAAAACTAAATAAATAACACAACTTACCTTGTATAACTTTTCGTTTTGTAAAGATTTTTTAGCATATAGCCAATAAAGAAAAAGAAACTCAATTGGTATTACAAAAAAATCAAAATAATATTTACGCAAATAAGGAAAATACTTTAAATAGTATAAACTAAAAAATTCAACTATTGTAATAAAAACCATATAATACACAAACCATTTCCAATATGTATTCTTCAATTTTTTAAAATGAAAAAAGCCAAAAAGCATACATAATAATTCAGTGTAAGGAATTAAATTGTAGAAAATGATTTGAATTTTTTGCATATTTCTTTACGAATATTAAAAACTTAATTCTGACACATTTCCAGGAGGAATTAAAGTTCCATGATTTCTGGCAGCAGTTCTTTTTTGTGGGTCAGTTTCATTGTTTGTGCTACCTGAACCTGTTAATGCCATTACAGGAATTTGACTATTTGGGTCATTACTTGGTTCACCATTAAATTGACTTGTAGGTTTGGCTATTCCCGTTGCATAAGTGTTTTTATCAAATGGATTGAAATCAATAATTTTCCCACCATTATCAATAGTTGGCATCATTACAATGGTATGCTTGTTTTCATAAGCGACTTTAACAGGATCTTGTAAAAACTCTTCTAAATCTTCGTAGCCATTAGCTTTGCCCCAAAACATTTTTTTAGGATAAGCACCATAATAAAAACGCAACCCTAATTTCTCTGTTCTAGTACTGTTCTTTTGAACACCTTTTTCTATGTGGTAAATAAACTTTTTGATTGTATCTAAATCAAACCAAACCGAATAGGCATCATTAGTAATTGGATTTGTGGTTGAACCTTGGATGGACTGCAACTGATTGGCTTTGTATATCTCAACCATATCTCTAATAAGACCTGTATTCAAAGTGCTAGGATTGTATTCTTTATAATCCATACATAAAGATGTAGTGTCAATAGGTGCTTTAATAGTGTCATTTTTTTCGTCAACAATTACAACGTCTGTGCCTGTGTTGGGTGGAAAAAAATAAATGTATAAAGCAAATGCTCCTAAAACTCCGGCTAAAATAATTTTTAAAGTTCTTGTTGTCATAATTATATGTTTTTAGTTATTAAATGTAGAAATTTTTTAACAAAGTAACTCATAACTATCAAAATAATAATGGGTTATATTACCCATTTCAATCCCCGTTAAACAACGGAGTTTTTTTTAGTTGAAAAACGGATTGGGTTTTAGTTACACACCCATCAATTGATTATCAAGGAGTTTGCAGTTTTGTAATGTGCTTTTAGAGCAAAAAGGCAAAACCCGAAAAGCCATAATAAAGTAGGGAAAACAAAACTATATAATCATGAAAACAAAACTATTTTTTTATTTAATACTGCTCATAGGATTAAATAATTACGCACAAACTATCAATGTGAGTACTGGGGTTTCATCTGCTGGATTATCAGTATCACAAAACACACCTGATCCATATTGGAACATTGTAGCAGGTCCAGGAGGATTTATTCCTCAACAAGCAATTGTAGTTCCAACATACACATTTAATTGGCAGCCTACTCCAATTTCTGGTACAAATGCACAATGGTTAAATAATGTAACTAATTACTTTAGTGTTCCTGGTAATTATGTATATGAACGTTCGTTTAATGTAACATCAGGAACTACTAGCTTAAATTGTAATTTTGGAGTTGCATTCGATGATACACTTATTTCTCTTGAATTGGTTCCTCCAACTGGTGCAACTATTCCACTGACTGTAGTTTCATCAAACTTTTATTTTATTAGCAACATGATTACCAATTCTATTTCATCTCCAGCAGTTGGAACATGGAAAATAAGAGCTACAATAAATTATTTTGACGACGTTGGTGGTTTTATGCTATCAGGATATATAGATTTAGCAAATAATAGTTGTAATACTACAACATCCGATTTCAATAATGTATTTTATGGATTGGCTTATGTTAACAATCACTCCATTGACGATACTATAGACTTGCAAGTACATAGCTATACTTTTAGTGTCAACACTCAAAAAACCATTTGCAGCATTGGCTACAAAGCACAACCCGAAATGGCGACAAGAACCTATGAAATAAAAATTACCGATGTGGGCAACAATGCTGTTATTTATGACGATCATCATTTGTTTTCTACTATTACAAATTCATATGTAACGCCAAGTTCTCCTGTAACATTATATCCAGGTAGAGTTTATAAACTGGAACGAATTCAAAATAACTATGCAGGAACACCTAGCGGATTGCTGAACACTATTGGTAGAGTAGTACATCATAATTCGTTTAGTCCTATTACTTTTCCACAATCATTTGGCAACATAAATGTTCTTGGCGCATCGGCTTATGATGTAAATGCTAACCCAGTTTTCTTAAATAACATTATTCCTTTTATCGATATTCGTTTTCAAGCACCTAACACTACTACTCCAACTACAACCATCCAAAACAGTGTATGTGGTACAACAATCCCCACTTTGGGTAGCTTGATTGGTGCTGTGAGTGTGAATGGTGCTACAAGTTATATGTTTGAAATAACTGATACTACAACAGGATTGGTACAAACAATAACAAGAAACGTTCCTAATTTTCAATTATCAAGCTTGGCGAATTATCAATATTCAACAAATTATAACATTCGAGTAAAAGTTATGGTTGGTGGCGTATGGGGAAATTATGGAACAGCATGTACTATATCGACACCAAATCTTGTTACACCAACAGGTGTATCACAAGTTACCAGTACACAATGTGGCACACTATCATCACCATATCAGTTGTCGTCTATCAGCGCGTTGATATCAACAACAAGCACAGCCTATGTTACTGGATATAGATTCAGAATAACCAACATGAATACTGGCGAAGTGCAATGGAAAGAGCGAAATGTACATTTTTTCAATCTAACAAGTGTTTATAACCCAAGTGTTCCAGCCAATACCAACACATTATTCAATGGTTCTAGCTACGTTAGCGGAATTAGTTTTAATTATGGCACTATTTACAAAGTAGAAGTAGCGATGAAAACAACTACTCCTTTCCCTGTACTACCACTAGAGCCAGTATATGGACATGCTTGTTATATAAAAACTCCCGATGTACCTAGTTTAACCACTGCCTGTGGAACGGTTATTCCTTCTAAAACTACCAACATCAATACATCAAGTTTAGCAGGTGTAACACAATATCGATTTTTGATAACAAAACTCGATGCTTCGGGTAATCCTATTGTTCCACTGACACAACTGGTAATAACACACACCAACTCCAATCAATTCTATTTCAACTTGAATGAGTTTTTGACACTTCCAGGATTTTACAGCATGAATACGCAATACAAAGTAGAAGTTGCTGTTATGACATCGGGAACATGGTCGCCTTATAGTACTACGTCATGTATCATTACTTCGCCTCCAATCCCAAGAATGATGCAACCTGATGAAAACAAAACTGTTTTTGAAGCCATTGCTAGTCCAAACCCTTTTGAAAACTCTATTGAGCTAACATTAGAATCAGACAGCAAAGAAGATGTACAACTAATGGTGTATGACATTTTTGGAAAAATAATAGAACAAAAACAAATTCCATCTAGCGAATTAGCTGTTCAAGAAATAGGCAGAAATTATGCTTCGGGAATGTATATTATTCATCTGAAACAAGGTGTTCATAACAAAACCATAAAGGTGATTAAAAAATAGTTTTGTTGGTTAATTATGTTGGAGCGTCACTTCGAGTGGTTTGTTTAACAAACCGTATCAAGAAGTTGTCAAGCATAACTCTCGATACAATTTTCTACCGAAAATCACTCGAGCTGACGAAACATTATCATCAAAAACAAAAAAACTCCATCGCCACGGTGGAGTTTCTTTTTACCAATACCTTCATGCGTTTTGGAGAATATTATTGCATTAATTTATAGTGTTTTGGAAAAGATTATTACATTAGCTATACAATAGTAAAGCATTCAAATATTTTTATGATAACCAATATAAAATTCATAACTTTTCTTTGTCTTCCAGCATTCCAAACATCGTTTAGTCAAGAACGCATAATTACAGGAAAAGTAATAGCTGAAGATTTAACCGCTTTGCCTTGGGTAATCATTGAAAGTAATTCAAAAGTTGTCGACACAACTGATATGAATGGTAACTTTAAATTCAAATTTGCGCCTGAAATCAAAAGCCTTGAATTTGTATTCACTGGAATGGAAACTGAGAAAGTTGAAATAAAAGAAGATTGTGATACTATTGAACTCATTATGCTTGAAAAATCAACTTATGATTTTGTTTCTTTAAAATCAGCGGAACGAAAAATGAAAAGAAAACGTAAAAGTAAGCTGCCGAAACTTTATGCGGAAGCATATAGAAAAAAAGTTTTCAAAAATATTCAATCTTGTAGATAAGTAACTCAAACAATAACTTATCCATTCTTTGCCTCA
Organism: Flavobacterium lutivivi; assembly: GCF_014642275.1. Lineage (GTDB taxonomy): Bacteria > Bacteroidota > Bacteroidia > Flavobacteriales > Flavobacteriaceae > Flavobacterium > Flavobacterium lutivivi. The sequence goes on along the minus strand of NZ_BMIM01000001.1, from coordinate 485,655 downwards.
AGAATCAGTTTTGCAGTAAAATATTGTTAGAGTTGAGTAATAATTTTTAACTTAGCTATGCAATAAAAACAATCCTAAACTCATGGCACAAATCAATCCTCATGTCAACTTCAATGGTAATGCCGAAGAAGCTTTTCTGTTTTATCAATCGGTTTTTGGTGGAACATTTCAAGACATTATGCGGTTTAAAGATATCGATTCGGCAGAATTTCCAATCCCAGAAGAAGATGCCAACAAGATTATGCACATTTCGTTACCCATTGGCAACAGCTTTTTGATGGCAAATGATGTTCCAGAGTTTATGGGAAGAGTAAATGAAGATGAAAATCGCTCAAAGATATTCATCCATGCGGAAAGCCAAGAGGAAGCCAAAAAATTATTTGATGGTCTTTCTGCTGGCGGTAGCATTGAAGTGCCTATGAATGAAAGTCCAGCTGGAATTTATTTTGGGATGTTTAGAGATAAATACGGCATTGAATGGATGATAAATTTTGATCCAAGAAAAAATTAGCTCTCGATACCATTTTCTACCGAAAATCACTCGAGCTGACGAAACAATTTAACAAAAAGTAAAACACACACGCCTTGTCATTTTGACGAAGGAAAAATCTATAATCTTTACATAAAGAGATTCCTCATGCTTCGGAATGACAAACAATGCAAAACACGTCACTTCGAGTGTTTTGTGAAACAAAACGTATCGAGAAGTCGTAAAAAATAGCTCTAGATACAATTTAACAAAAAAGTAAAACACACACGCTTTGTCATTTTGACAAAGGAAAAATCTATAATCTTTACATAAAGAGATTCCTCATGCTTCGGAATGACAAATAATGCAAAACACGTCACTTCGAGTGTTTTGTGAAACAAAACGTATCGAGAAGTCGTAAAAAATAGCTTTAAGACAACTTATTAAATACTATTTTAACAAAGTTTGCGTTTTTATATGCAGATAGTTAAAACATGAAAAAGAGTGTTGTTTTATTACTAATTCTTGTGATTAGTGCTTATGGTTACAATAGATATCTTAGAATAGAATCTATAAATAATAAACCTAAAAGAAATGTAGCACGAATAGAAAACAAAGCAAAAGAAGCTTTACTATATTGCAAGAAAAAAAAATTTGATGAGAATTGTTGTATCCTCATCGATATGAGTGTTCACTCAGGCTTAAATCGATTGTTTATTTATGATTTTAATAAAAATGAAGTTTCAAGGAGTATGCTTGTTGGTCATGGTTGTGGCAATTATCCTTGGAGTTTTGACTTTTCAAAAGATAACCCCGATTTTAGTAACATAGATGGAAGTCACTGTTCTTCATTAGGAAAATATAAAATAGGGAAACGTGCATGGAGCAATTGGGGAATTAATGTAAAATATGTTCTACATGGACTTGAAAAAACAAATAGTAATGCTCAATCACGCTTTATTGTTTTTCATTCTTGGGAAAAAGTTTCAGATTCTGAAGTTTATCCAGATGGAACACCAGAAGGTTGGGGTTGCCCAACAATTTCAAACAATAATATGAAAATCGTTGACTCAATATTACAAACCAAAAAGAAACCTGTTTTAATGTGGATTTACAATAAATAAAAAAACCTTTCCAATTTTGGAAAGGTTTTTTTATCGTTTTATACACCTGCTATTTGCTTTAGCTCACTCACAAAACGCTCTGCTAGAACATCGGCTTCGTTTTGTGTTGGTGCTTCGGTATAGATGCGAATGATAGGTTCAGTATTTGATTTTCGTAGATGAACCCATTCGGTAGGGAAATCTATTTTTACACCATCAATCGTTGAGATATTTTCTGTTTTGTATTTGTCGGCAATGGTTTTCATCACGGCATCTACATCGATTTGCGGAGTAAGTTCAATTTTGTTTTTACTCATGTAGTATTGAGGATAACTAGCACGCAATTGTGCAACAGTCATATCAAGGTTTGCCAAATGGGTTAAAAACAACGCAACACCTACCAAGCTATCGCGACCATAATGCAACTCAGGATAAATAATTCCGCCGTTTCCTTCGCCACCTATAATAGCGTTAGTAGCTTTCATCAATTCAACCACATTTACTTCACCCACAGCACTAGCTTGATAAGTACCATTGTGTTTGTTGGTAATATCGCTCAATGCTCTTGATGAACTCATGTTAGAAACTGTATTTCCAGGAGTTTTGCTCAATACATAATCGGCAACGGCAACTAGAGTATATTCTTCGCCAAACATTTCGCCATCATTAGAAATAAAAGCTAATCTGTCCACATCTGGATCGACTACTATTCCAAAGTCTGCTTTTTCCTCAACGACAAGTTTGCAAATATCACCAAGATGTTCTTTCAAAGGTTCTGGGTTGTGAGGAAAATGACCGTTTGGTTCGCAATACAATTTTACACACTCAACTCCCATTTGTTCCAATAATTTTGGAATAATAATTCCTCCCGAAGAGTTGACACCATCAACCACTACTTTGAATTTTCTCTTCTTAACCGTTTCTACATCTACAAGTGGTAACTCTAATACTTCATCGATATGAATATCCATATAAGCATCGTTTGGCGTTACTTCGCCCAAGCTATCCACATCAGAAAAATCAAATGCTTCTGCTTCGGCAATTTCCAGAATTTTTGCGCCTTCTGCACCACTCAAAAATTCACCTTTGGCATTCAATAATTTCAAAGCATTCCATTGTTTAGGATTGTGTGATGCTGTCAAAATAATTCCGCCATCAGCTTGCTCTAGCGGAACAGCAACTTCAACAGTTGGCGTAGTAGAAAGCCCCAAATCGATTACATCAATTCCTAAACCAACAAGTGTATTTACTACCAAATTATGAATCATTGGTCCAGATATTCGAGCATCGCGACCTATGACTACTTTTAGTTTATCTTTTGAAATATTTTGCTTTAAAAAAGTCCCATACGCCGAAGCAAATTTTACTGCATCTACTGGTGTTAAATTATCACCAACCTTTCCTCCTATTGTTCCGCGTATTCCTGATATAGATTTTATTAATGTCATCTCTTATCGTAATTTTTTGTTATTGTAGCACAAATATAATAGTTGGGTTTATGAAAAAGTAAATAATAGTTTTTTTTTCTATATTTACTAACATATCATCGATAAAATACAAATCAAACAAAAAAATCTTAATGAATTTCCTAGCCCACATATATCTTTCTGGTGAAAATGACCATATAAAAATTGGCAATTTCATGGCAGATAGCATTCGTGGACACAGCTATGAAAATTATCCTGATGATATTAAAAAAGGCATACTACTGCATCGTTCTATTGATAGTTTTACTGATATGCATCCTGTATATAGAAAAAGTAAACATAGACTTCACGAAAAATATGGGCATTATTCGGGTGTTATCATGGATATTTTTTATGATCATTTTTTGGCAAAAAACTGGAACAACTATTCTAAAATTCCGCTCGAAACCTATGCAGAAACTTTTTACCATCTTTTGCAAGCTAATATTGATATCCTCACTGACAAAGTCAAAAACATGTTACCATCAATGATTGGAAGAAATTGGCTAGTGAGTTATGCTACCATAAAAGGACTGGAAATGATTCTTTTTCAAATGGATTATAGAACCAAAAACAGAGTAGCGATGCACGAATCAGTGGTTGAGCTTCAAGAATATTACACTGAATTTGAAGAAGAGTTCACTTCTTTTTTTGAAGAACTCCAACTTCATTGCACAGAAAAATTAAATTCTTTTAATTAAATCTGCCCATTAATGTAAATTTCAAATTGTACTTTTGCAATTATCCTTTTCAGGTTAAAAAAAATGCCAGGAAAAAAAGCACCTTTTTACAAAGTTATTTTCAGAAATGTTTTCAGAAGAGTTGAAAACATGATTTTTCTATTGAAAGAAAAACTTGTTGAGAGACATTTTCTTTACTTTTCGAGCATAATGGTTGCTATAACTTGTGCGCTTGCGGTAATATTGCTAAAAAGTTTTGCCCATAACATTTTTTTGTATGCCAACAAAATCAATACTTTTCTAAAACTTCCTTATATTAATAGTATTCTCCCGATTGCGGGAATTCTACTAACCGTTTTTGTAATCAAGAACTTTCTCAACGGAAAACTTGAAAAAGGAAGTTCACGAATTCTTTATGCGGTTGCAAAAAAAGGTGGAATACTTCCAAAAAAACAAATGTATGCACAAATCATCACTAGTTCCTTAACCGTTGGTCTTGGTGGTTCAGCAGGATTAGAAAGTCCAATTACCATTACTGGAGCAGCATTTGGTTCCAATTTTGCTCAAAAATATCATCTTTCACAAAAAGATAGATTATTGCTTTTAGCTTGTGGTGTTGCTGCTGGTATTTCTGCGGCGTTCAATGCGCCAATAGCAGGAGTACTTTTTGCAATTGAAGTTGTATTGACAGATGTTAGTATTTCGGCATTTATACCCATAATGATTTCTGCTGCAACAGGTGCAATAATATCTACAGCCATCTTGAGCAACGATGTTATATTAAGTTTTTCAAATGTTAAAGAATTCAATTATCGAAATACACCATATTACATACTACTGGGAATTCTAGCAGGTTTTGTCTCTTTATATCATACAAAGTTATTTCAAAAAACAGAAAAATACTTTGCCAATTTCAAAAACAAAGGCTACAGAAGAGCATTGATTGGTTCCTTTATTCTAGCAATTATGATTTTCTTTTTCCCAACACTTTTTGGCGAAGGATATGAAAGCATCAAAACCTTATCTGAATCAAATCCTGGAATATTGATGGACAACACTTGGTTAGAGAAATTTAACAAAAATGAAGTTGTTCTTCTTGGTTTTGTTGGTGTCACAATGTTGCTAAAAGCTCTTGCAACAGGAATAACGCTAGGAAGTGGTGGAAATGGAGGAAATTTTGCTCCTTCACTTTTTGTGGGTTCATATCTTGGTTTTCTTCTTTCAAAATCGATAAATCTTTTAAATTTTACTCATCCATTACCCGTTACAAACTTTACCATAGTAGGAATGGCAGGAATCCTAAGCGGACTTTTTCATGCACCGCTAACAGCAATATTTCTTATTGGTGAAATAACTGGTGGTTACGATTTGATGATTCCTTTGATGATTGTGTCATCAATTAGTTTTGCTGTGTCGAAACAATTTGAAAAACACTCTATGGATGTAAAGCATCTTGCCGATAAAGGTGAAGTTTTCACAAGCGATAAAGACAATAATATTCTTCAAAGTATAGACACTTCTGTCCTTATAGAAACCGATTACAAAACAATACTCGAAACAGATACGCCAGAAAAGATTATTGAAATATTCTCATCAAATTCGCAAAGAATAATTCCTGTTTTGAATAATGATAATGAACTTGTTGGTCTTATAGAATTTGAAAAAGTTAGACCTCATTTATTCAAACCTTATGGATTAAAGTTCTTCACACTCAAAGAATTGATTTCTCAACCCAAAGAACTGATTTTCCTTGGTGAAAAAACCGTGAATTCTATAAGAAAATTTGAGATTTCACATTGCGAAACTTTGATTGTGCTCAACAAAGGAAAATACTATGGTTGCTTGTCTAAAATAAATATTTTAGTAAGTTATAGAACCAAACTAAAAGAACTTATTATTGAATAAAAAAATCCCTTTCAGTTGAAAGGGATTTTTTTCACTTCGTCTTTTCACCTACAAAATAATCGCTCGTGCTTTTAAACAACACATTAAATGTGGTTAAACTTCCATAAATTCTAGTAATATATTGTTGCAGTTCTATTTTTTCAGTTTGTTCAAGATTACTAGCATTTACTTTTTGTTCCATTACTCTCAATCTATCACGAACCATGATGATTTTATTAAAAAAAACATCAATAGGAACTTCTTTATTTTGTGTTGGTGTTCCAGGTTCAAGAACTAGCTTTCCGCCTTTCCATTTATCAGCAATAGGAACGATTTGAGTAATATCGCTATATTTTTGAAGCAAATTTTTCAGTGTTTTTTCTACTTCATAAAAACTTACTGTATCTACTTCGCCATCAACTGCTTCAATAACTTCAAAATCAGCATCGATTTCAATAGTTTCTAATCCGCTTTCAATAAAAGTTACCCAATAATGTTTGGTTGATACATTAGTAACCACACCAAGACCAAATTCTAAATGTTTAATTCTTGAACCAATTCCTAAAAGTTTCATGTTTTATTTTTTTGCCAAATATAAAAAATCCAAAATAATGAAATACCCAAATCCTAAATCAAAAATTGTAACTTTGCATTTTGCCAAAAATTGATATGCAAAACACAGAAGAATTTATCGAAGTTATTGGCGCAAGAGCGCATAATCTTAAAAATATAGATGTAACCATTCCACGAGAAAAACTGGTGGTAATAACTGGTCTTTCAGGTTCAGGAAAATCTTCTTTGGCTTTTGATACTATTTATGCCGAAGGTCAACGCCGTTATATTGAAACTTTTTCTGCTTATGCTCGTCAATTTCTTGGCGGATTAGAACGTCCAGATGTAGATAAAATCGATGGTCTTTCGCCTGTAATTGCAATCGAACAAAAAACGACTAGCAAAAGTCCTCGCTCTACGGTTGGAACTATTACTGAAATTTATGATTTTTTGCGTTTGCTTTTTGCTCGTGCTGCTGATGCATACAGTTACAACACAGGCGAAAAAATGGTTTCCTATTCAGATGAACAAATCAAAGAGTTAATCAAAGAAAATTATAACGGAAAACGCATCAATATTCTTGCTCCAATTATTCGTGCTCGTAAAGGTCATTATGCCGAATTATTTCAACAAATTGCCAAACAAGGTTTTGTAAAGGTACGTGTTAATGGAGAAATTCAAGATTTAGTTTCGGGTATGAAGCTCGATCGTTATAAAACTCATGATATAGAAATTGTCATCGATAGATTAGAAATTGGTAATGATGATGACTTAGATAAACGCTTGGCAGAAAGCATTAAAACTGCTATGTATCATGGTGAAGATATTTTGATGGTTATTGAACACGATATCAAAGATGTTCGCTTTTTTAGTAGAACATTGATGTGTCCTTCAACTGGAATTTCCTATCCAAATCCTGAACCTAATAATTTTTCGTTCAATTCGCCAAAAGGTGCTTGTGAAAGTTGCAATGGTCTTGGAACAATTAATCAAATAAACGAGAAAAAAATTATCCCAAACCCAAAACTTTCTATTAAAAATGGTGGTTTTGCACCTCTTGGAGAATACAAATCTTCTTGGATTTTTAAACAATTAGAAACTATTGGTGAAAAATTTGGGTTTACGCTAAACGATGCCATTTCAAGCATTCCTGCTGAAGCAATGGATATGATTATGAATGGTGGAAACGAAAAATTCTCTGTAAAATCAAAAGCTGCTGGAGTTACTAAAGATTATAAAATAGATTTTGAAGGAATTGCTAATTTTATTAAAAATCAATATGACGAGAGCAATTCAACTTCGCTAAAACGTTGGGCAAAAGAATTTATGGACGAAATTGAATGTCCAGAATGCAATGGCTCACGATTGAAAAAAGAAGCGTTGTATTTTAAAATTCTTAATAAAAATATTGCCGATTTATCCAACATGGATATTTCAGAATTAACCATTTGGTTCAAAGAATTAGATAATAATTTATCAGAAAAACAAATTACCATTGCTTCCGAAATTCTGAAAGAAATCAAATCGAGATTGCAGTTTTTGATGGACGTTGGTTTGAATTATTTAGCGTTAAGCCGAAGCTCAAAATCACTTTCTGGTGGCGAAGCACAACGCATCAGGTTAGCAACACAAATTGGTTCTCAATTAGTTGGCGTTCTTTATATTTTAGATGAACCAAGCATTGGTTTGCATCAACGAGATAACGAGCGCTTAATCAATTCACTTGAAAATCTTCGAGATATTGGTAATTCAGTTTTAGTTGTTGAGCACGATAAAGACATGATTGAACGTGCTGATTGGGTTATTGATATTGGTCCAAAAGCAGGAAAATATGGTGGAAAAATCATTAGTGAAGGAACACCAAAACAATTGCTAAAAGAAAACACGATAACTGCTCAATTTATGAGTGGAAAAATGCAAATTAAAGTTCCAAAAACAAGAAGAAAAGGCAACGGTAAAACGTTAAAATTAACTGGTGCAAACGGAAATAATTTAAAAAATGTTTCAGTGGAATTTCCTTTAGGAAAATTAATTTGCGTTACTGGAGTTTCTGGTTCTGGTAAATCAACATTAATTAACGAAACGTTGTATCCCATATTGAATGAACACTTTTTTAATGCCGTAAAAAAACCGTTACCATTCAAAAAAATTGATGGATTAGAACATATTGATAAAGTAATCGATATTGACCAAAGCCCAATTGGTAGAACGCCACGTTCAAATCCTGCAACTTATACTGATGTTTTTAGCGAAATAAGAACATTATTTACACAAGTTCCAGAAGCCATGATACGTGGTTACAAAGCTGGAAGATTTAGTTTCAACGTTGCTGGCGGAAGATGTGAAACCTGCGAAGGTAGTGGTGTGAGAACTATTGAAATGGCTTTTTTACCAGATGTTTATGTAGAATGTGAAACGTGTCAAGGAAAACGATTTAATAGAGAAACACTTGAAATTCGATACAAAGGAAAATCAATATCAGATGTGTTGAATATGACAGTTGATGAAGCGGTTGATTTCTTTGAAAATATTCCAAAAATTTACAGAAAAATAAAAACGATACAAGATGTAGGTTTGGGTTACATCACGTTAGGTCAACAAAGTACAACACTTTCTGGCGGTGAAGCACAACGAGTAAAACTCGCTACCGAATTATCTAAAAAAGATACAGGAAATACCTTTTATATCATGGATGAACCTACAACAGGTTTGCATTTTGAAGATATTCGTGTATTGATGGATGTAATTAATAAATTGGTAGATAAAGGAAATACGGTTCTCATTATCGAACACAATATGGACGTAATAAAATTGGCCGATTATATTATAGATGTTGGTCTTGAAGGTGGAAAAAACGGCGGCGAAATATTATGTACAGGAACACCAGAAGAAATTATTAAAAATAAAAAAAGTTATACCGCACAATTTTTGAAAAAAGAACTATAAAATCATTAACAATGAAAAGAATATATTTATTATTACTGCTATTGGTTTCGTTAAACGGTTTTTCGCAACAAGAAACACCCGAAACCATTGTTCAGAAACAAGTAGATGCTTACAATCAAAAAGACATTGAACTCTTTCTTAGCTTCTACTCTGATGATGTGAAAATTTACAATTTCCCCAACAAACTAACCTCCGAAGGAAAAGAGCAATTGCGAAAAGATTTCACAGAATATTTTGGCAAAGCAAAAACATTGCATTGTACCATTTCAAAAAGAATTGTTCGCAAAAACATCATCATTGATGAAGAGCAAATCAAATTCAATGATTTTGAGTTTAGTGGAGTTGCCATTTATGAAATTGCTAACAACAAAATTGTTAGTGTAACATTCGTTGAATAAAAATGGTATGTTTTGATAAATGATTATTTTAGCCAAAAATTTACCAATAAAAAGAAGAATTAGATATTATGATAAAAGACGAATTTTTGAATGAAGATGAAAGAATCCAAGAAAAATTAAAACAGAAAACTTGGAACGAAATAAGAACTAACGACAGTTGGGCAATTTTCAAAGTAATGGCTGAGTTTGTAAACGGATATGAAACTATGGCGCGAATTGGTCCATGTGTTTCTATTTTTGGCTCGGCTCGAACAAAACCTGACAACAAATATTATAAACTAGCCGAAGAAATTGCTTTCAAAATTTCAAAAGCTGGCTATGGTGTTATCACTGGTGGTGGACCAGGAATTATGGAAGCTGGAAACAAAGGCGCACATTCTGGAGGTGGAACATCTGTGGGTTTAAACATTGAATTACCTTTTGAACAACACCATAATCCTTATATTGATAAAGATAAAAATCTAAATTTTGATTATTTCTTTGTCCGCAAAGTGATGTTTGTAAAATATTCGCAAGGATTTGTAGTAATGCCTGGCGGATTTGGTACACTCGATGAGTTATTTGAAGCCGTTACTTTAATTCAAACAAAAAAAATTGGTAAATTCCCAATTATCCTTGTTGGAAGTCAATTTTGGACTGGTTTGCTGGATTGGGTAAAAACTGTAATGATAGATCAAGAAAAAAATGCTTCACCCGAAGACATGAACCTCATCAAAGTGGTTGATACTGCAGAAGAAGTTGTTGAAGTTCTTGACAATTTCTATAAAAAATACAATTTAAGCCCGAATTTCTGATAAATTTCAACTTTTTTAAATTCCAAATTCCAAAAAAAAATTGGTGTTTGGAATTTAATTTTTGAAAACTATAACTATGTTTTTCAACTCGCTAAAGTTTGCAGTATTTCTTCCAATAGTATTTATTTTCTATTGGTTTTTTTCTAATAAATCAAAAAAAAATCAGAATTTAATTCTTATTCTGGCGAGTTATTATTTTTATTCCTGTTGGGATTGGAGGTTTTTATTTCTACTAATCTTTTCAACCTTTCTAGACTATTACACCGCTATAAAGATTGAAGAAAACGAAAAAAAGTCAATTCGAAAGTTTTGGCTTTGGCTCAGTATTTCCATAAATCTAGGACTATTGGCTGTTTTCAAATACTATGATTTTTTTGCTGTTTCAGCTACAGAATTTATTAGCGGTTTTGGTTTCCATGTTGAACCAGTTCTTTTAAAACTGATACTTCCAGTTGGAATATCGTTTTATACATTTCATGGGTTATCCTACATCATTGATGTCTATTACAAAAGAATAAAAACTGAGAAAAATTTCGTCGATTATTCACTTTTTGTGAGCTATTTTCCTTTGCTTGTTGCTGGACCAATAGAACGTGCAACGCATCTTTTACCTCAACTAAAAGTAAAAAGAGAATTCGATTTTGAGAAAGCCAAAGAAGGTATTTATCAAATCGTTTGGGGATTAGTCAAAAAAGTTGTTATTGCAGATACTTGTGCGCTTTATGCCAACGAAATATTTGACAATTATACTACAATGAATAGCATGTCGCTTATTCTAGGAGCTGTGTATTTTGCTTTTCAAATCTATGGTGACTTTTCTGGCTATTCAGATATAGCACTCGGAACTTCAAAACTTTTTGGAATAGATTTATTAAAAAACTTTGATTATCCCTATTTTTCGAGAGATATTGCTGAGTTTTGGCGTCGTTGGCATATTTCGCTTTCGTCATGGTTTCGAGACTATGTATATATTCCTCTTGGCGGAAGTAAAGGTTCAAAACTATTTCAGCTTAGAAATGTAATGGTCATTTTTTTGCTAAGCGGATTTTGGCATGGAGCAAACTGGACGTTTATTGTTTGGGGACTTCTGAATGCTGTTTATTTCATACCACTTTTACTACTCAACAAAAACAGAAACAACATGGGCGAATTTAGATTGAGTTTCAATTTGAATTCCTTAAAAATCATCAGCAACATTGCCTTCACATTTGCCATAACATGTCTTGCATGGATATTTTTTAGAGCCAATACTATTCATCAAGCGGTAGATTATATTTATAGAATTTTTACCAATCATATTTTTAGTTTTCAATATTTACACATTGGTAGAAGTGTTGAAAAATTAATTGTGTTTCTTGTTATTTTTTCGATAATTGAGTGGAATAACAGAAACAAGATAGAACCTATTTCGGGTAAATATTCGTGGATAAAACTAGCGTTGGCAATAACCGCTATACTAACATTAGGCATTTTTTCAGATTATAAAAATTTCATATACTTCCAGTTTTAATGAAGCAATTTATATTATACATAGGAAAAATTTTGGTTCTCATTCTACTGATAATGATTAGTTTGGATGTATTTTACACCTATGTTTTTTGTCACACTTCTGGAAGAAACAAAACAGAATTGGTCTTAACAACCGAAGATAAAAATTATGACCTAGTCATATTAGGTTCATCGAGAGCAGAAAATCATTTTGTTCCGTCAATATTCAATAGCAGAGGAATAAAAACATTTAACTATGCCATGAGTGGTTCAAAGCTTGAAGAAACAGCATTGACACTAAAATTAATGCTTGCTAAAAATTTTAAAATAAAAAATCTCATCCTCGATGTAGATTTGAACCTCAACAGCAATTCACATTCAGATAATATTAGAGCAACTTTTTTGCCCTATTTTCCTATTTCACCAATCATAAGAGAGCATTACAAAAACATTCCTGAATATTTTTCATACAGATACATTCCGTTTTATCGCTATGCGGTCAATGAAGCAATTGGCTACAGAGAAGTTGGCGCATCCATAAAAAGCAAAAAAATGAACACCTTTGATTTGGGTGGCTTTTATCCTTTGCAAAACAGAGGTAAAAACCTTTATTATGACATGAGTAAATTTTCTCCAAAAAAAAATAAAGGTTATGAAGAAATAAGAAAATTATGCAAGGAAAATAATATCAATTTTATTCCCATTTCTTTGCCCATGTGTCAAAATACAATGAAAGATTTTGGCAATTATTTTCAAGAAATGAAAAAAATATATCCTGAGATTCATCACTATGAAAATGCTGTCGTTGATGATAAATATTTTTCGTCGTGCGGACACATGAATGTTGAAGGTGCAAAAAAATTAAGTACTTTAGTGCTGAATGATTTCTTTGAAAAATAATCAACACTTGAAAAAAATTCTTTTCATATTACTTTTTTGCCAAACAGTTTGGTCTCAGCATCATTCAAAGATGACTATCAATGTGGATGAAGAAAAGAAAACATTGACTGTTTTTCAAGAACTTACTTATTTCAATCAATCAAATGATACACTTACTTACATTGTTCTGAACGATTGGATGAATGCCTACTCCGATAAAAATACTGATTTGGGAAAACGGTTTTCAGACGAATTTGAACGAGGTTTTCACTTAGCAAAAGACAAGGAAAGAGGAAAAACACAGAATATAACCATACTCGATAGTAATAACTCATTTGCAGTTTGGGAAAGAGATACAAAATTCAATGATGTAATTCATGTTAGACTAAAAGAAAAGCTTTTACCTAACGAAAAAACTTCGCTAAAATTGACTTATACTGTCAAGCTTCCGTCAGATGAATTTACAAAATATGGATATGGAAATCAAGGTAAATTGACCTTGAAAAACTGGTATTTAACGCCTGCTCGATATGAAGATCATCGCTTTATTGAATACAACAATCTTAATCTTGATGATATCTCAAATGCTCTTTCAGATTTTGACATAGAAATTATTGCTCCTAGTGATTATTACCTTTCTACCGATTTAGACGAACAAAATAAAACCACTAATAACAAAGAGACTAAGCATTTGTTAAGCGGTAAAAACAGACTTGAGTTCATCCTTTATTTATCGAAAAAAAATGATTTTTTTAGTTTCAAAAATGATGACATTGAAGTAGTCACAAACCTAGCAGATAGTCGTGTTTCCGATATTTCAAAATCGATTTTGATTGACAAAATCACAAATTATGTAAAAGAAAATTTGGGTACTTATCCTTTTAAAAAAATTACCGTTTCGCAAACAGATTATGAGCGAAATCCATTTTATGGGTTAAATCAATTACCAGCTTTTATAAGTCCTTTTCCCGATGAATTTTTATTTGAAATTAAATTTCTGAAAACCTATCTCAACAACTATTTACACAATACTATTCGATTAAACCCTAGAAATGACAACTGGATTTATGATGGAATTCAAGTGTATTTGATGATGAAATATATTGACGAAAATTACCCTGAATCAAAAATGATGGGCAATGTTTCAAAGCTAAAAATTCTGAGAGGTTATAACTTAGTAAGTCTTGGTTTTAATGGCCAATATAGTTATTTCTACATGCTGATGGCTCGTAAAAATCTTGACCAACAGTTGGATTTACCAAAAGACAAGTTGATAAAATTTAATGAAAAAATTGCTTCAAAATATCGTTCTGGTTTAAGTTTTATATATCTCGAAGATTATCTTGAAGAAGGAATTGTTCATGATGGGATTAAGAATTTTTATAAATTGAATACATCATCACAAACCGAGCCCAAAGATTTTAGAAATATTCTAACTGTTAAATCAAACAAAAAAATTGATTGGTTTTTTGATAAAATCATTTCATCAAGAGACATCATCGATTATAAATTTGACAAAGTTACCAAGACAAAAGACAGCATAAGTTTTTCCATAAAAAATAGAACAAATACTAATGTTCCTATACCAATTTATGGAATAAAAGACAAAAAAGTTGTTTTCAAAAAATGGCTTGAAGTTTTGCCAAAAGATAGCGTCATTACTATTCCTAGAAACGATGCCGACCGAATTGTAATCAATTATGAAAACAAAGTTCCAGAGTATAACCAAAGAAACAATTGGCGTTCGCTACACGGATTTCGATTGAATAATAGACCTATCAAATTCAATTTTATGAAAGATTTGGAAGATCCTGTTTACAATCAAATCCTGTATGTACCAACGCTTGAATACAATTTATATGATGGATTTTTGCCTGGTATGCGATTGCACAACAAAACTATTCTAGACAAACCTTTTATATTCGATTTCAATCCTACTTTTTCAACAAAAACCAAGAATTTTTCTGGAAAAGGATTTCTATATGTCAACCATTATATCCGAAGTGGAAATCTGTATGAAATGAAGTATTTACTCAATGGTCATTATCTTCATTATGCACCAGATGCCTACTACACAAAGATAAATCCATCAATAATCATGCGTTTTCGACCAGACGATTTTAGAAACAACGAGAAATCAATGTTGATGTTGAAATACATATCTGTAAACAAAGAAAAATCCAATTTTACAACCGCAGAAAACACTGAAAACTATGGTATTTTCAATGCAAAATTTATAAATTCAAAAACCGAAGTAACCCATCATTTCAATTTTATGGGTGATATGCAGTTTTCAAATAGCTTTGGGAAAATAGCTTCTGAATTTCAATTCAGAAAACTTTTTGATAATAACCGACAATTGAACATTCGTGTATTTACAGGAACATTCATTTATAACAATAACACCAGCAATTATTTCGATTTTGGGTTAGATAGACCAAGTGATTATCTTTTTGAAAGTGATTATCTTGGACGTTCAGAAACAACAGGCTTGTTCAGTCAACAATCTATTGTAACTGATGGTTTCTTCAAATCAAAACTAGAAACACGATTTGCCAATCAATGGATGGCAACAACAAATATTAGCACCAACATTTGGAATTGGATTGAAGTTTATGGCGATATTGGTGCAATAAAAAACAAAAAATCAGCTGCACAATTTGTTTACGATAGTGGAATTCGATTAAATCTTGTTACTGATTATTTTGAATTGTATTTCCCTGTTTATTCTAATTTAGGTTGGGAAATTGGCGAAAAAAACTATGGAGAACGAATTAGGTTTATTGCCACTTTCAGACCCGAAACTCTTTTAAATCTTTTCACAAGAAAATGGTTCTAACCTGAACTATATTTGAATTATATTCTAATTTATCTTATTTTTTTTAGATATAATTTATTTATAAACCCTTTTGTTACCTGAATTTTACATTATTTTTAATTTTATTTTATAGTCATTATTACAATTATTATTACTTTTTCGTTAAATTTGTTTCCAAGAGAAATACCATTTGAGTTATGACTGAAACAAAAACTAAAAAAGAAATAACTTTTGACGATTTTAAAACTGAAGTTTTAAACGATTATAAAATTGCTCGAATAAGTCGCGAGTGTAGTCTTCTTGGTCGAAAAGAAGTTCTAACAGGCAAAGCCAAGTTTGGAATTTTTGGCGACGGAAAAGAAGTACCACAACTTGCTATGGCAAAAGCTTTTCAGAATGGTGATTTCCGTTCGGGTTATTATCGTGATCAAACATTTATGATGGCAATAGGTGCAATGACAATTGAACAATTTTTTGCCGGATTATATGGTCACACCGATTTGAGTTTTGACCCAATGAGTGCTGGACGTCAAATGGGTGGACATTTTGCTACTCATTCGCTGGACGAAAATGGAAACTGGAAAAACTTAACTCAACAAAAAAATTCTAGCGCCGATATTTCGCCAACTGCTGGTCAAATGCCAAGGTTGCTAGGATTAGCACAAGCTTCAAAAATTTACAGAAACGTAAAAGGTTTAGAAAACCTTACTCATTTTTCTAAAGAAGGCAACGAAGTAGCTTGGGGAACTATTGGAAATGCTTCTACAAGTGAAGGCTTATTTTTTGAAACTATCAATGCTGCTGGAGTTTTGCAAGTGCCAATGGTAATGAGTGTTTGGGATGATGAATATGGAATTTCAGTTCATGCAAAATACCAAACCACCAAAGAAAATATTTCAGAAATTTTGAAAGGTTTTCAACGTGACGAGGAAAATAATGGCTATGAGATTTTAAGAGTAAAAGGTTGGGATTATCCTTCGCTGGTTTCAACTTATGAAAAAGCTTCAGAAATTGCTCGCGAACAACATGTTCCCGTTTTAATCCATGTGCAGGAATTAACACAACCACAAGGACATTCTACTTCGGGAAGTCATGAACGATATAAAAATGCCGAACGATTAGCTTGGGAAGCAGAATTTGATTGTTTGGCTCAAATGCGAAATTGGTTGATAGAAAATAATTTGGCTACAGCCGAAGAATTAGACGAAATAGATGAAACTTCAAAAAAAGAAGTTCTCGAAGGCAAAAAAACTGCTTGGAACAATTTCACAACTCCGATTAAAGATGAGCGAACAGAATTGGTAAACCTATTAAATTCGATAGCTTCTTCTAGTGATAATAAAGTTTTTGTTGAAAAATATGCTAACGATTTAGCATCCATAAAAGAACCTATTAGAAAAGATATCATTACCACAGCTCGCAAAGTATTGCGATTGATTATCAAGGAAAGTGGTAAGACAACACTAGCCAATTGGATAAAAAATTATACGGATAAAATTCAACCAAAGTTCAGTTCACACCTGTATTCACAATCATCGGCAAATGTGTCTTCGGTAAAAGAAGTAAAAGCTGCTTATGATGAAACTGCTGAAGAAGTCGATGCACGATTGGTATTGCGCGATAATTTTGATGCTATTTTCAATAAATATCCAGAGGCTTTAATTTTTGGTGAAGACAGCGGAAATATTGGTGATGTAAACCAAGGATTGGAAGGAATGCAGGAGAAATATGGCGAACTACGAGTAAGCGATGCTGGTATTCGCGAAGCAACTATTCTTGGTCAAGGAATTGGCATGGCAATGCGTGGTTTACGACCAATTGCTGAAATACAATATTTAGATTATTTGCTTTATGCTATCCAAATCATGAGCGATGATCTCGCTACATTACAATACAGAACTCATGGTCGCCAAAAAGCACCATTGATTATAAGAACTCGCGGACACAGACTTGAAGGAATTTGGCATTCGGGTTCGCCTATGGGAATGATTATAAATGCGGTTCGTGGTATTCATGTTTTGGTTCCAAGAAACATGACCAAAGCTGCTGGTTTCTATAACACGCTTTTAGAAACTGATGAACCAGCATTGGTAGTTGAATGCTTAAACGGATATCGATTGAAAGAAAAAATGCCAACCAATCTTGGTGAATTCAAAACTCCAATTGGCGTTGTAGAAACCATCAAAACGGGTAGCGATATTACTGTTGTTTCCTATGGTTCAACCATTCGAATAGTGGAACAAGCAGCTAAGGAATTACAAGAAATAGGTATAGACGTAGAAATTATTGATGCGCAATCATTATTGCCTTTTGATATACAACACGATTGTGTAAAAAGCATTATGAAAACCAATAGATTATTGGTAGTTGATGAAGATGTTCCTGGTGGAGCAAGTGCTTATATTTTACAGCAAATTGTAGATGAACAAAACGCTTATCAATACCTTGATAGCAAACCACAAACGCTAACCGCCAAAGAACACAGACCAGCTTATGGAACTGATGGTGATTATTTTTCTAAACCATCTGTAGAAGATGTTTTTGAAAAAATTTATACCATTATGCATGAAGCCATGCCCGATAGATTTATTAATTTGTATTAATATCAATCCCTAATCCTAAAAAGATTAGGGATTTTTTTCTTTATTTTAGTGACAAAGAAGATCAACGATGAACAATGTCAATGGTTTCACATTGTTAGCAACATTATATCAGAAAACGAAAAAATCTTAGATGAAGTCAAGAATAGATATAACTGAATTTAGAAATAGATTAAAAGACAATACTAAAATTGGAAATCCAAGTTTAAAAATTACTTGGGGAATATTATCGATTTTTAATGATAATTCTAAATCCTTTTATGGAAATTTTGATAATTCGACTTTTGAACTTATTACAAATTCTAATTTTTTACCAGCTCTATATGTTCTTAAAGGAACGTATAAAAAAACTAATGAAAACTTGACAGTAAATTATGGCTTTGAGCCTATTGGTAAATTACGAATTATTTATATAAAGTATTTTCCAATTATTGCATTTATTTTGTGTAATTGTATTTTCTATTTTGAAGTAAAGCCACCAAAAGAAATATATTTTTTATTTAATGTTTTAATTGTTTTTATCTATTTCTTTTCCATACTTAAGATAAAATGGTAAAATAAAAAACATAAAAAAAAGACTACAAAAGTATTTGAAATAAAGGAATAAAAATACTGCCTACTTGATAGCGTGGATTTGTAATCCGTGCTTAAAAAATTGATTTTTTGAATTAATAAAATAGGTTTATACTACCCAATCTATAAATAATATTTCACAAATACAGTCAATTCAAATTTCAATCCCTTTAAACTAGAAAAGTCAATCTTTTGTATATTTGAAAAAAATAATCAAATGCAAGATATAATCAATCGTTTCATAAGTTACGTTACTATCGATACAGAATCTGATCCAAATTCAGAAACAACTCCAAGCACAGAAAAACAATGGAATTTAGCCAATAAATTAGTAGATGAGCTGAAAGCCATTGGCATGCATGATGTTACCATAGACAAGCATTCCTATGTAATGGCTACTTTGCCTTCAAATGTTTCACACCAAGTGCCAACCATTGGTTTCGTCGCGCATTTCGATACTACACCCGATTTTACAGGTGCAAACGTTACACCACAAATTGTTGAGAACTATGACGGAAAAGACATCGTGCTCAATAAAGAACAAAACATTGTTCTTTCGCCAAATTATTTCAAAGATTTATTACTTTATAAAGGACAAACGCTAATTACAACAAATGGCCTGACACTTCTTGGTGCTGATGACAAAGCAGGAATTACCGAAATTGTAACAGCTATGGAATATCTTATCAATAATCCAGAGGTTAAACATGGTAAAATAAGAGTTTGCTTTACTCCAGATGAAGAAATAGGTCGTGGCGCAGATTTATTTGATGTGAAAAAATTTGGTGCCGATTGGGCTTACACCATGGATGGAAGTCAAATAGGCGAATTGGAATATGAAAATTTTAATGCTGCTGGTGTAAAAATTACATTCAAAGGAAAAAGCGTTCATCCAGGTTATGCAAAAGGAAAAATGATCAATTCAATGTTGCTGGCCAATGATTTTATCAATGAATTACCAAAAAATGAAATCCCACAAGAAACCAAAGGTTATGAAGGATTTTTCCATGTAACGCAATTGTCGGGAAGCATTGAAGAAACCAAGCTAGAACTAATCATTCGTGACCATGACATGAAAAAATTCAAAGAGCGTAAAAAAATGGTTGAAAACATTACAAAAAAATTCAACAAAAAATATGCAAAACAATTTGGTGAAGATATTGTTATAACTGAAATAAAAGACCAATACTACAACATGAAAGAAAAGGTTGAACCAGTTATGTTTATTGTAGATTTGGCCGAAAAAGCAATGAAATCATTAGGTATAAAACCATTGATAAAACCTATTCGTGGCGGAACTGATGGTTGCCGTTTATCATACATGGGTTTACCTTGTCCGAATATTTTTGCTGGCGGACACAACTTTCATGGAAAATATGAATACGTTCCTGTGGAGAGCATGAAGAAAGCTGTAGATGTAATTATTAAAATTGCTGAACTAACTGCTACTACCGATTTTTCAAAAAAGAAAAAATAATTGTAAATGGCTGATAATAATCCTTGGCAAAGCAATCATTTGTGGGAAGAAGAACTTGGACTATTACGAGAAATCATCCAAAAAACTGAACTCACTGAAACCAAAAAATGGGGTGGCGAAGTATATACCATCAACAACAAAAATGTTTTGGGTATTGGTGGTTTTAAAAACTTTTTCACTATTTGGTTTTGGAATGGAGTTTTCCTAAAAGATGAAGCAAAAGTCCTAGTAAATGCCAATGAAGGTGTGACTAAAGGCTTGCGCCAATGGAGATTTACATCAAAAGACGAAATAAACGAAAAACTCATTTTACACTACATAACTGAAGCTATCGAAAACGAAAAGGCAGGTTTGTCTATAAAACCTGAAAAGAAAGAAGCTATGAAGTGTGACTATTTTGACAATAAACTAAATTGTGATAAGGATTTGAAAAATGCTTTTGAAAAATTTTCTCCTTATAAACAAAAAGAGTTTTGGGAATACATGGCAACTGCCAAGCAGGAAAAGACAAAAGAAACACGTTTTGAAAAAATAAAACCAATGATTTTAGAAAACATTGGGTTGAATGACAAATACAGAAAATAAAAAATCCCAATCAATGATTGGGATTTTTTATTAAGCCTTTTTATTAAGTGCTGCGGTCATTTCCAATGAAATAGCAGAGCGTTCAATTTTTAGTTTTCCTGCCATAGTTTCTATAATAGCTGTTCCTTCTGCAAGCTCAACTATTTTACCATGAAAACCACTTTTGGTAATAATTTTATCACCCACTTTTAAGCCGTTTTCAAACTCTTTTTCTTGTTTCATTTTTTTTTGTTGTGGTCTAATCATAAAGAAATAGATTATCACAAACATCAAAACGAAAGGTAATATTTGATTTAATTGTCCCATATATATTCAGATTATTTTTTTGGTACTTTTATAAATGATTTAATATTGATTAGTTCAACTCCTTTTTCTGTATTACAAGTAATTGTTACCGTTTTCATAGTATGACCACTTTTTCCAGCAGAATTGAAAGTAACTTTCAGTTTTCCTTCTTCTCCAGGTTTGATAGGATCTTTTGGATATTCTGGAACAGTACAACCACAAGAAGCTCTTGCATCAGAAATTATCAAATCTGCTTCTCCAGTATTCTTAAAAGTAAAAGTATGCTCTACTTTATCACCTTGATTAATAGCGCCAAAATTGAACTCTTTTTCATAAAGTGACATTTGAGGATATTTGCCATCTACAGGTTTTGGAGCAGGATTAGTATTTACTTCTGGTGCAGCTAATTTTGGTTCTGGATTAACAGCATTTGGATCTGCAGGAGCAATTTCGCCTGTTGCATTATCAATTTTTGATGAAGCATCGTCTTTTTTGCAAGACACCATCAGCATGGTAGCCGAAAGCATAAGTAATGATATTCTTTTCATCTGCATAAAATATTTTAATTTAAAAGAAGATGTAATGCCTATAAAAGGTTCTCATTTCATGGCATTTCATAATTATAATAAACCTCTTCCTGTTTTTTTGATTTTATTTTCTGTATTGAATTCTTTCACTAGATTGTCCAAAATTCCGTTGATAAAAATACTACTTTTTGGGGTTGAATATTCTTTTGCCAATTCTAGATATTCGTTTATAGTTACTTTTACAGGAATTGATGGAAATTTCAACAATTCGCAAATTGCCATTTTCAGAATAATTGTATCCATTTCGGCAATACGATCAGCATCCCAGTTTGGAGTTTTATCGATGTATTCTTTAGCCAATTCTACTTCGTTTAATACTGTTTTTCTAAACAATAGACTAACAAACTCTTTGTCTTCGATGTCTTTGTAGAGTTTGCAAATTTCAAATGAGCTATCTTTCGAAAGGTTTTTTAAATCCTTCAAGATTTGAGTATTTACAACTGGAATATCGTCAATCCAAGTCAATTTATGGTCTTCTAGATATTCGTACAGCTTTTCGTTTGGCGCCAATACTTTTTCGAATATATCTAATATGAACTTTTTATCATCATCAAAAGATGATTTTTTATCAAGCATATATCGTTCATATATTTCACTGTTCTTGATGCTAGCAAGCAATATTAGAATGTAGCTATCGTCATTAATCCAATTGTTTATTTTTCTTTTTTCTAATGCTTGATTCAAAGAAGTTGAATTAGCAATAGTGTTCAAAACAGCATTTTGGATAAATTTTTTGTTTGGATTTTTTTCTTGAGGTGTTGCCAAATGTTTTTTGCTGGAAGCGTCAAGAAATTCAATTTCCTTCTTTTGAATTTCAACCAAAGCAGAAAGAATTGTTAAATATAAATCAAAGATAGAGTCGATGCTGTGCATCAAGAATTTTTCCTCTTTCTCGATATCGTCTGAATTTTTTTGATGCATCGCATATATGGATTGCATCACTTTAATTCGAATATGTCTTCTGTTTAACACCTGTAAGAACTTTATAAAATTAACAAAGCGAAAGAATATCTTTCGCTTTGCAAAAATAGAAATATTTTAGACAACAGTATTATCTGTTAGCGTTTTCTTTTTTTCTTTGTTCAATACGATTTTCAGCAATCTGCATAGCAGCTTGTTGTGTTGTCATATTGTTTTGCTCAGCATAGCTAAAAATTTCTAAGGTAGTATTATAGATATTTTCAGTTCTACGCATTGCTTCTCCTTTTTCATATTTTACAATTTCACCATATACGTTGATGATACCACCAGCATTGATAAGGAAATCTGGAGCATAAACAATTCCTCTTTCTCTTAGCACTTTTCCGTGAATGCTTTCTACTGCTAATTGGTTATTGGCAGCACCAGCAATTACTTTTGCTTGAATTTTATAAACTGTATCATCATTTATAGTTGCTCCAAGAGCACAAGGAGAATAAATATCAACATCTGCTGAATAAATATCGTCACCAGTGTAAATTTTGGCACCATATTTTTCAACCATTGCATCCATTTTTTCCTGATGAATATCTGAAACAAAAACTTCTGCTCCTTCTTTACGGATATAGCTAATTAGTGTTTCACCAACATGTCCGTTTCCTTGCACTAAAATTCTTTTTCCTTCAAGATTATCAGAACCAAATTTATATTTTGCTGCAGCTTTCATTCCCATGTAAACTCCATAGGCTGTAACTGGCGATGGATTTCCTGAACCACCAAGTTCTTCTGATATTCCGGTAACAAACTTAGTTTCTTTGTGAATTCTATCCATATCAGCAGTTGTTGTTCCAACGTCTTCTGCAGTGATATACTTTCCGCTCAATGAATTTACAAATTGACCGAATTTAGTAATCATTTCAGGAGTTTTATCATGCTTAGAGTCACCGATTATTACCGCTTTTCCTCCACCAAGGTTCAATCCTGTTATTGCTGATTTATAAGTCATTCCACGAGATAAACGCAATACATCATTCAATGCTTCCCATTCGTTAGCATATTTCCACATTCTAGTTCCTCCAAGCGCTGGTCCCATAACCGTATTATGTATACCAATTATTGCCTTTAAACCTGTATCTTTGTCGTGACAAAAAACGATTTGTTCGTGATTATCAAATGATAGTTGACCAAAGACAGGATCCATTTTTTTTAACTCTGTTGGAGTTGTGATTTCTGTAGTCATAGTATAAAAATTAATTGGTATTTTTGTTTTTTACAAAAACTAGGTGCAAAATTAATGTTTTATTCAATAATATGCATTAACTTTCAAAATAATTAGCAAATTGTTAATAAAATCATTTTATTTTATCAAAACAATAATTACATTTTAAGTTGTTTTTTAACACTTTAATTAATTTTTATTTTAATTTTTTATAATAATAATGAAAGAGCTTCAATATCTGAATAAATATTTTATTAAATATAAATACAGTTTCCTTCTTGGGATTATTATTACTATTGTTGCGCAGATATTTTCTTTATTTACTCCAAAGCTAATTAGCAAATCATTTAAAGCCATTGAGTCTTTCCATAGCAATAACTCTAATCATGCATTGATTAAAGATGAATTGCTAAATAATATTCTTTTAATCATTGGAACCACACTAATTGCTGGAATACTTACATTTTTAATGAGGCAAACACTAATTGTTATGTCAAGGCATGTAGAATTTGATTTAAAAAATGAAGTTTTTAAACACTATGAAGTGCTTGATCAAAATTTCTACAAAAGAAATAGAACAGGCGACTTAATGAACCGAATTAGTGAAGATGTTGCCAAAGTGAGAATGTATGTTGGTCCAGCTGTTATGTACACTATTAATACACTAATACGCTTTGTGGTAGTAATAATCTACATGTACAATGTTTCACCGAGACTTACGCTCTATACTCTACTCCCATTGCCCATTTTGTCCTATATTATTTTTCGCTTGAGTAAAGAAATTAACAAAAGAAGTACAACATTTCAGCAATATTTATCAAAAATATTTAGTTTCACTCAGGAAATTTTTTCTGGAATTAGAGTTGTAAAAGCATATAGTTTAGAGAATCAATACCAAGAAAAACTTGAAGAACTTGCAGAGGAAAGCAAAACAAAAAGTATGAATTTGGCAAAAGTTCAAGCTTTGTTTGGACCATTGATGATTGCATTGATAGGTGTTAGCAACTTGATTGTAATCTATTTTGGAGGAATGATGTACATCAATCATGAACCTGGAATGGAAAGCATAGGTGTAATTGCCGAATTTATATTATATGTAAATATGCTAACTTGGCCAGTTGCTTCAATAGGTTGGGTTTCATCATTAGTTCAAGAAGCTGAAGCTTCACAGAAAAGAATCAATGAGTTTTTGAAAACCAAACCTGAAATCATTAATCATGAAGAAAAACAAACGCCTATTGATGGTGCAATTGAATTCAAAAACGTTAGTTTCACCTATGATGACACAAATATTGAAGCATTAAAAAATGTATCATTTAAGGTTGATAATGGAAAAACTTTGGCAATTTTAGGGAAAACAGGTTCTGGAAAATCGACAATTCTATCATTGATTTCCAGACTATATGATACAACTTCGGGAGATATTCTTTTGGACAATAAAAACATAAAAGAACTCAATCTTTACAATCTAAGAGGAAGTATAGGGATTGTTCCACAAGATGCTTTTCTTTTTTCGGACACTATAAAAAATAATATCAAATTTGGTAAAGAAAATGCAACAGACGAAGAAGTAATTAATGCTGCAAAAAATGCGGTTGTACATGATAATATCATTGCTTTTTCCAATCAGTA
This sequence comes from Flavobacterium lutivivi, assembly GCF_014642275.1. Lineage (GTDB taxonomy): Bacteria > Bacteroidota > Bacteroidia > Flavobacteriales > Flavobacteriaceae > Flavobacterium > Flavobacterium lutivivi. Next base: position 460,302 of record NZ_BMIM01000001.1, on the reverse strand, counting down.
TGAAACAATTCTTGGCGAAAGAGGAATAACACTTTCTGGTGGTCAAAAACAAAGAGTTTCAATAGCTCGAGCGATAATAAAAAAACCTAATATTCTTCTTTTTGATGATTGTCTTTCTGCTGTGGATACAGAAACTGAAGAGCAGATTTTAAATAATTTGACCGAAATTAGCAAAAACACAACCACCATTATTGTAAGTCATAGAGTTTCTTCGGCTAAGAATGCTGATAAAATTATTGTACTTGATGAAGGAAGAATAATTCAAGAAGGTTCTCATAATCAATTGATAAATGAAGATGGATATTATTCAGAATTATATTTAAAACAACTTTCTGAAAAAGAATTAAATTAATTGTTGCATTGTATCAAAAAAATTATCATTTTTGAAAAACACAAACACTATTAATTGCTGAAAAAATATGAGAGAAAATGATATGTTAGAAAAAGATGAAATTTTTTCTAAAGTTTTAAGAGCTGGAAGAAGAACATATTTCTTTGATGTAAGAGCTACAAAAGCTGATGATTACTACATTACTATCACTGAAAGTAAAAAGTTTACTGAAGAAGATGGTTCATTTCATTACAAAAAACACAAAATCTATTTGTACAAAGAAGATTTTGCCGCTTTCAGAGAAATTCTTGACGAAATGACAGAATATGTATTGTCTAGCAAAGGTGAAGAGGTAATTTCTGAAAGACATCAAAAAGATTTTAAGAAAGAATATCAAACAGAAAAAGAAGAAGGTAAAGGTAGTTTTACTGACATAGATTTCGATGATATTTAAAAAAAACTAAAGCCCAAAATTAATTTTGGGCTTTTTTGATATTATCCAATAAGTTAACCTATTCGCAAACCATTCTCAACTTTCAAATCAGATGTAAGTAACACTACATCATCACTATTAATAGAACCTAAAACTAAGCATTCGCTCATAAAATTACCTATTTGTTTTTTAGGAAAATTTACTACTGCAACTATTTGCTTATTCAACAAATCTTCTTTTGAATATCTTTTAGTTATTTGAGCTGAAGATTTTTTTATACCAATCTCTTTACCAAAATCAATCGTTAATTGATAAGCTGGCTTTTTTGCTTTGGGAAAATCATTTATCTCAATAATTGTTCCTATCCGCATTTCTATTGCTTCGAAATCGGACCAAGAAATAAGATTACTCATGAAATAACTACAGTTGTCTAGCTAAATAAAAATGAATAGTTTCTCTTTCTTGATCAGAAATCTTTGCTTTAGGTTGCATCCATTTCAAAATATCTACCCATTTTTCAGCAGTATATGCATTTGTTTTTGGCAAATCATGACATTTTCCACATTTACCTTCATACAAATTTTTACCATTAGCAACCATTACATCACCAGTTGTTTCAGTTACTACAGGTTCTGTTTTTTGAACTGGTTTAGTAGCGCACGAAGCCAAAAAACCTAACGCTAATACTACTATTATTTTGTTTTTCATAATTAATAAATTTTTGGTTTATGTAAATCTATAAAAAAACCGATAGTTTTTGCTATCGGTTTAAAATATTTAAGTAGAAATTAATCTCAGAATTTATTTTACATCCATCAATTCCACATCAAAAACTAGAGTTGCATTTGGAGGAATAACACCACCAGCACCAGCTGAACCATAACCAAGATAAGATGGAATTACAAAACGAGCTTTGTCGCCAACTTGCAATAACGCAATTCCTTCGTCCCAACCTTCAATTACATACCCTTTTCCTAATGGAAATTCAATCGGTTTTTTACGAGCATAAGAACTATCAAAGACTTTTCCATTATCTAATGCGCCTTGATAATGCACCGAAACTGTTTTGCCGTTTTCGGCTTTTTTACCATTCCCTTTTTGAATGATTTTGTATCTCAAACCGCTTTCTGTTTTTTCAAATCCAGCTGCGATTTTTTCCATAGATTCTTCAGCTTGCTTTTTTGCTTCTTCAATTCTTTTTAACCTTGAGCCTTCAAAAGTTCTGAAAGCTTCTATAGCATTCCATTTTTCTGCTTCTTCTCCTACTCTAATAATTTCAATAGAATCTATCAAATCATTTTGAGCTACAGAATCAACCACATCTTGTCCTTCAACAACATGTCCAAAAACAGTGTGTTTTCCATCTAACCATGGTGTTGGAACATGAGTAATAAAAAATTGAGTTCCGTTGGTACCTGGACCAGCATTTGCCATTGACAAAACTCCAGGCTTATCATGTTTTAAACTCGGATGAAATTCATCATCAAATTTATAACCTCCATCTCCAGTTCCTGTTCCTAGTGGGCAACCGCCTTGAATCATAAAATCAGGTATAACTCTATGAAATTTTAAACCATCATAATAAGGTTTTCCCATTGGTTTAGCAGTATTCTCCAATTGTCCTTCGGCAAGTCCAACAAAATTACCAACAGTTCCAGGCGTTAAATCATGTGTAAGTTTTACTAAAATTGAACCTTTTGAGGTATTAAACTTAGCATATATTCCGTTTTCCATAATAAAATCAATTTTTAAATGTGTGCAAAGGTAAAATAATATTGTAGAATAAAGGTATAATTGTATTTTTGAATGAATTAAAATTCAAATAAACTATGGAGTCTATTTTTAATAAAGAATCTAATGATTCAGTCATATATAGAATCAATAAACTAACACCAGAAACTAAACCTCTTTGGGGAAAAATGAATGCTGCACAAATGTTACAGCACTGCAAACTTGCAACTGATGTGGCTTTTGATAAACAAGATTTAAAAATCAACTTTTTAATGAAACTACTTGGTAGAATGCTCAAGAAAAAAGTTTTTTATGGAGGTGAATTAAAAAGGAATTCACCAACAGCAAAAGAGTTTATCATTGCTAGTGAAATTGATTTTGAGAAAGCCAAATCAGAATTGATTTCAAATTTTTCTCGTTTTGCAAGCGAAGGAAAATCGTCAATAAAATTAATGAATCATCCTTTTTGGGGTAAAATGACCTATGAAGATTGGGATGCTTTGATGTGGAAACATACTGATCATCATCTTAAACAATTTGGAGTTTAATGGAAAAAAATCCTGATTATATAAACATCAACCAAAAAGCTTGGAATGATAAAACCGACGTGCATATTGCATCAGATTTTTATAATATGCAAAACTTTTTAGATGGAAAATCTACTCTAAATGAGATAGAACTTCAACTTCTAGGTGATATTTCTGGAAAAAACATTTTGCATTTGCAATGTCATTTTGGACAAGATACAATGTCAATTTCTAGAATGGGAGCAAAAGCTACAGGAATTGATTTATCCAACAAAGCGATAGAAAGAGCAAATGAAATAGCAAATCAATTAAAATTAGATACCGATTTTATTTGCTGTGATTTATATGATGCTCCAAATCACCTGAATGAAAAGTTTGATAATGTTTTCACTAGCTATGGAACAATAGGTTGGTTACCCGATTTAGACAAATGGGCAAAAGTTGTTTCTCATTTTCTAAAACCAAATGGCAAATTCATTATGGCCGATTTTCATCCTGTAGTGTGGATGTATGATAATGATTTCAAAGAAGTATTTTATAGTTATTTCAATATTGAACCAATCATTGAAGAAGAAACGGGAACTTATGCAGAAAAAGATGCCCAACTTTCAACAAAAACTATTAGCTGGAATCATCCCATTTCAGAAATTTTAAATTCATTGATATCAAATAATTTGGAAATCAATTCTTTCAATGAATATGATTATTCGCCATACAGTTGCTTCAATGCAATTGAAGAATTTGAACCCAATAAGTTTAGAATTAAAACATTTGGAAACAAAATCCCGATGGTATATTCAATAAAAGCAACAAAGAAATAATAATTATCTTTGCCCCATGCGAATAGATATCATTACTGTACTGCCAGAATTACTAAAAAGTCCTTTTGAAGCCTCGATTATGAAACGTGCCATTGAAAAAGGATTAGTAGAAATACATTTCCACAACCTTAGAGATTATACAAAAGACAAAAGAAAAACGGTTGACGATTACCAGTTTGGTGGTGGAGCAGGAATGGTAATGATGATTGAACCCATTGATTTATGTATTTCAAAATTAAAATCGGAACGCCATTATGATGAAATCATATATATGACTCCTGATGGTGAAACACTAAATCAAAAAATGGCCAATTCTATTTCTCTTTATGAAAACATAATAATACTTTGCGGGCATTATAAAGGTGTTGATCAAAGAGTTAGAGACCAATTTATAACGAAAGAAATTTCTATTGGCGACTATGTACTTTCGGGCGGAGAAATTGGAGCTATTGTTTTTTGTGATGCAATAATCCGTTTAATCCCAGGCGTTTTAAGTGACGAAACATCAGCACTTACAGATAGCTTTCAAGACAATTTACTTTCACCTCCAATCTATACTCGACCAGCTGACTACAAAGGATGGAAAGTTCCAGAAGTTTTACTTAGTGGTCATTTTGCCAATATTGAAAAATGGCGAGAAGATAAAGCTTACGAACACACAAAAAACCGACGACCAGATTTGCTAGACAATTAACAATGGATAATGGATAATTGATAATGAGCAAGTTACTTAATTAAAAAATTATCAATTATCCATTGCCAATTATCAATTAATTTTTATCTTTGCGCCCACATTTGGCTCAACCTCTGACGAAAATCGTGAATGTTGAACTGATTATCAAACTTTTAAAACTTTAAATCATGGCAGATTTATTGAAATTCGTTCAAGACGAATTCGTAGCTAAAAAAGATTTTCCAGATTTCAATGCTGGTGATACAATCACCGTTTATTATGAAATCAAAGAAGGTGAAAAAACTAGAACACAGTTTTTCAAAGGTGTTGTAATCCAAAGAAAAGGTGCTGGTTTAACTGAAACTTTTACAATTCGTAAAATGTCTGGTGCTGTAGGTGTTGAACGTATCTTCCCTATCAACATGCCAGCTTTACAAAAAATTGAAGTTAATCAAAGAGGTAAAGTTCGTAGAGCACGTATCTTCTACTTTAGAGAACTTACTGGTAAAAAAGCAAAAATCAAAGAAAGAAGAAAATAATTACATTCTTTCCAACAATAAAAAAAGCTTCGAACATTCGAGGCTTTTTTTATGCAAAAAAATTACATTAAAATTATCAAATTCATAATTTATATTCCTTAAAATATCAAATTGATAATTCAATCGTTTTCGCCACTAGTTATAAAAGAATTTCTAATTGTATTAATTATATTTGTTACCGCAAAAAAATAATTACACAACAACAAATTATACTTAAAATGGCAAAAATTAAAGTAGCTAATCCGGTTGTAGAAATCGATGGCGATGAAATGACACGAATTATTTGGAGTTTTATCAAAGAACAACTCATTCTTCCTTATTTGGATTTAGACATCAAATATTACGACTTAGGAATTGAAAGTCGAGAAGCAACCAAAGACCAAATCACCATAGATTGTGCCGAAGCTATTAAAAAATACAATGTAGGTATCAAATGCGCTACCATTACTCCTGACGAAGAGCGCGTAAAAGAATTCAACTTATCAGAAATGTGGAAATCACCCAACGGAACCATTCGTAATATTGTAGGCGGAACCGTTTTCCGTGAGCCAATCATCATGAGTAATGTGCCGCGTTATGTACAAGGTTGGACCAAACCTATCGTTATTGGTCGTCACGCATTTGGAGATCAATACAAAGCAACCGATAAAGTAATCAAAGGAAAAGGAACCTTGACAATGTCATTCACCAACGAAGCTGGTGAAACTACTACTTGGAATGTTTACGATTTTAAAGGTGATGGCGTAGCCATGTCAATGTACAATACGGATGAAAGTATTTACGGATTTGCGCATTCGTCTTTTCAAATGGCTTTGACTAAAAAATGGCCTTTATACCTTTCTACTAAAAACACGATTTTAAAAGCCTACGACGGACGTTTCAAAGATATATTTGAAGAAGTATATCAACAACATTACAAAGCGGATTTTGATAAACACGGTATGGTTTATGAACATCGATTGATTGACGATATGGTTGCTTCTGCCATGAAATGGAATGGCGGATTTGTTTGGGCTTGTAAAAACTACGATGGTGATGTTCAATCGGATACGGTAGCACAAGGATTTGGTTCATTAGGATTAATGACTTCTGTTTTAGTAACTCCAGATGGAAAAACGGTTGAAGCCGAAGCAGCTCACGGAACCGTAACACGTCACTACAGAATGCACCAACAAGGAAAGAAAACATCAACCAACCCAATTGCCTCAATTTTTGCTTGGACACGTGGTTTAGAACACAGAGGAAAATTGGATAACAACCAAGAATTAATTAACTTCTGCAATGCTTTGGAGCAAGTTTGTATTGAAACTGTTGAAAGCGGTAAAATGACCAAAGATTTAGCGATGCTAGTAAAACCTGAAGGATTAACTGATGCTGATTATCTTTCAACTGAAGATTTTCTACAAGCGTTGAAAACGAATTTGGATGCCAAGTTAGGATAATCCATAACTATAAATAAAAAAAGCCTCTTCTTCAAGAGGCTTTTTTTATTCTTTCTTTTCTAAAGTATTATTCTCTTTTAAAATAATCAATTTAGCTTTTACTCCAGTTGTCAAATTCCATTTATTGGTTGTAATCATGCCTTTTTTCTGGTCGTTTATAACAAATTGTGCAGTGTTTGGCCCAGATTCTCCTTGATTAAGTGCTTCGATTTCTATCTTATTAATACCTTCTTCTAAATCGAGGTAAATTTCTTTGAAATCTACATCAAGTAAAATAGCATCAACAACAATTTTATCATTGAGCCAAATCCTAACTACATCACCATCTGGCGCTTCGTGATCGCGACAGGCAATACTAACTATCTTTGTTCCTGTTCTAAACTGACCAAGAAAACTATCGCTTTTGTATTTTTCCAAAATTTCTCCATCGCCTTTTTTATTCATTCTATCGGTATATTCTTTGGAAGGATTTTGAAAGTTCTCTTTTTCCATTACGCTTTTTTGATTTTCCTCTTTCTTTTTCAAAAGAGAAACACTCTCAAGTAGCTTGTCTTTTTTGTCAAAAATGCTTGGATACTTTATAGAGCTTGAAGATGTTGTAGAAACCTGACCCGAACTACTTGTTACAGGCGCAATATTCAATACTTTTTTATTCGTATCGAACTGTGCATTACAAGTAATTACAGCAAAAAGAAAAAATAAATTAAAATAAACCTTCATCTTCAATAATAACGATGTAAAAATATTTAAAAAAAGTGCACAAAAGCTTTACCATTAACCAAAACTTAACAATTGATTATGAACAAGCTATTCTTTTTATTAAGAATTTTGTACATCCAAAAAAATGTTATGCTAAAAAAAATTACTATTGTTTTACTTATTCTTTTATCTTCAAGTAAATTGTTTTCTCAAGAAAAATTTACTCTCAGCGGAACCATTTACGATTCAAAAAACAAAGAAACACTCATAGGTGTTTCTGTATTTGTGGAAGAAACCAAAACTGGAACTACAACAAACGAATATGGATTTTATTCCATCACCTTACCCAAAGGCATTTACAAGTTATCCATTAGTTATTTGGGCTATTCTACAATCAGCGAAACTATCAATTTGAATAGCGATTTAAAAAAGAATTTCTTCATCACTGAAAATAATCAAGTCCTTGAAGAAGTCGTTATTACTTCGAATAAGAAAAGAATTGACATTAGAAAACCCGAAATGAGTGTCAATAAATTAACTATTCAAGAAATTAAAGAAATGCCAGTAATCCTAGGTGAAGTAGATATTATAAAATCAATTTTGACATTGCCTGGTGTTACAAATGCTGGCGAAGGTCAATCAGGATTTAATGTTCGTGGTGGTGGTGCAGACCAAAATTTAATTCAACTTGACGAAGCAACAATTTATAATTCTTCACATCTTTTTGGGCTGTTTTCTGTTTTCAACCCAGATGCTATAAAGGATTTAAAGCTTTATAAAGGAGGAATTCCTGCCCGATATGGTGGAAGACTTTCATCAATTTTAGATATTTATCAAAAAGACGGGAATAAAAATGATTTTCACATGAATGGTGGAATTGGTTTAATTTCTAGTAGAATTCTAGCCGAAGGTCCAATTATCAAAGGGAAAAGCTCATTTCTTGTTGCTGGAAGAGGTTCGTATGCACATTTATTTTTAAAACTATCTGACAACAAAAATTCAGCTTACTTCTATGATTTGAATACAAAATTGAGTTATAGCATCAACGAAAAAAACAACCTCTATCTGTCTGGTTATTTTGGTAGAGATGTTTTTAGTCTCAACGATTCTTTTGTAAATACTTATGGAAATGCTGTAATAAATCTGAGATGGAATCACCTTTTTTCTGATAAACTATTTTCAAATTTATCCTTAATCTATTCTGATTATTACTATGGATTAACACTAGATTTCATCGGTTTAAACTGGGATAGTGGAATTAAAAATTACAACATAAAATATGATTTTAAACATTATTTGACGGATAAACTTAAATTGACCTATGGTATTCAAAGCAATTATTATGACTTTAATCCAGGTAAAGTTGAACCTACCAATAGCTCATCAAGCATAAACCCTAGACAACTTGATAAAAAATATGCCTTAGAAAATGCAATTTATGCAGATGCTGAGCATCAAATTAGTGATAAAATTTCTCTTTCCTACGGCATCAGATTTAGCAATTTCTTGAGACTAGGGGAACAAACATTAAATATTTATCAAGATAATAAACCTGTAGTTTTTAATGAGAGTTTTTCAATTTATGAAAGTGCAGAACCAATAGGTACAGTTCATTATGGTAGAAACAAAACAATAGCAAAATTTGACAATCTGGAGCCAAGATTTGCCTTTTCATATGTGATTAACGAAGACAAATCAGTAAAAGCAAGTTATAACAGAATGTCACAATACCTTCATTTGATTTCAAATACGCAATCGCCTACTCCACTCGATGTTTGGGCTCCAAGTGACTATTTTATGAGACCTCAACTATTGGATCAGTATGCTATTGGGTATTTTCAAAACTTCAAAGAAGACAAATATTCCCTCGAGATAGAAACCTTTTATAAGGATGTAAAAAACCGTGTAGATTATATTGATGGAGCAAATTTAATTGCCAATGAAGCGATAGAGCAAGTAATATTGAGAGGAAAAGCTAGAGCCTATGGACTTGAAGTTTTATACCGAAAAAATATTGGAAAAATTACTGGATGGATTTCCTATACTCTTTCCAGAACTGAACAAAAAGTGGAAGGAAGAACTCCAAGTGAAACTGGAATAAACAATGGCGATTGGTATAAAACTGGTTTTGACAAACTACATAATTTAGTGGTTGTTGCCAATTATAAATATAATGATAAATGGCGTTTTGCTGCCAATTTGTTTTTCCAAACTGGCCAACCAGTAACTTATCCTAATGGTCAATATGAATATGAAGGAATTACTGTTCCTAGTTATAGTTCAAGAAATGATAATAATCTGCCTGCCTATCATCGATTGGACATTTCTGCAACATTAACTCCAAGAAAAAATAAAGATAGAAAATGGCAATCAGAATGGGTTTTTGGGATTTATAATTTATATAATCGTCAAAATGCTGCATCTATAACGTTTAGACAAAATGATGAAACCGCTAGAAATGAAGCTGTGCGATTATCAATTTTTGGTATTGTTCCGAGTGTAACCTATAACGTAAAATTTTAGTCTATGAAATCGCCATTGACAACAAAACAAACATTAATCAAGATAGAGCGATTACATATGACCTTTAAAAAGCAAATTAATCAACATATGAAAATATCAAAATTATTATTAATCGTAGTCTTAGCTTTTGCAACCTCTTGTGAAAAAGTCATTGATGTTGACCTTGAAACAGCAAAACCAAGATTGGTTGTTGAAGCTTCAATTAATTGGTATGAAAACACCACTGGCAACGAACAAAAAATAAAATTATCTACAACAACTGATTATTATTCAACTACAATTCCTCCAGTAATTGATGCCTCTGTTTATATTACAAACAGTTCTGGAGATGTTTTTAATTTTATTCAAGAAGAAACACCTGGAACTTACAAATGCAATTCATTTGTTCCTGTAGTTGGTGAAACGTATAACCTCACTGTAGTGTATAAAGGAGAAGTATATACTGCAACAGATGCACTACTAAATACACCAACGATAACGAGAGTTGAGCAAAAAAATGATGCTGGTCCGCTTGGTAATCAAACGGAAGTTAAATTTTTCTTCAATGATTTGGTTGATGAAACCAATCAATATTTTGCTAGAATTGATGATCCTTACAAAGTAATTCCAGAATATGGCGTAATAGAAGATCGATTTTTCGAAAATAATGAAATGTTTGGATTATACTTTAGTGAAGATTTTAAAACTGGCGACACCATCAAGTTTACTTTAAATGGCATCACCAGAAACTATTACAACTATATGAACATACTTTTGGCACAAACTGGAACCAATAGTGCTGGACCATTTTCAACGCCAACATCAACAATAAGAGGAAATGTAATAAATCAAACAAACTTTGATAACTTTGCTTTGGGTTATTTTAGATTAAGTAAAACCTCTGTTGAAGAATATATAATCGAGTAAATGTCATCACATCACATCGTTCGCGACGATCAAGAACCAGCGTTAATCATTGCAAATGGTCAAGAATGTAGCTCAGAACTTCTTGGTCAGTTACTAGAATGGTCACCATTGGTTATCGTTCTAGATAGCGCTATACATCGCGTTCATGAACTCAACATAAAAGTTGATGTTTTACTGGGTGATTTTGACCATGATTTCAATCCTGATATTTATAAAGAAACGCAATATCCGCTTGAAATTGTTCATACTCCAAATCAAGACAAAACTGATTTGGAAAAAGCATTTGATTATCTCATCGAAAAAGGTCACAAAGCAGTAAACGTAGTTTGGGCAACAGGAAAAAGAATTGACCACACGTTACATAATCTAACCATTGGTGTAAGCTATAAAAATCAACTGAAAATTGTTTTTTTTGACGACCATTCTAAAGCTTTTTTACTACCAAATCACTACCAAAAATGGTATGCCAAAAACACTATTCTTTCGCTAATTCCCATAGGAAAAGTTTCAGGAATAACAACCGAAAATCTTTTTTATCCATTAAAAAATGAAGAATTAAATCTAGGCTATCGAACAGGAAGTAGCAACCATGTAGCTGAAGATGGTTTGGTTTCTATTCAATTTGAAAATGGCGAATTATTTCTAATTGAATGTTGGGATTAATTTTAATATGTCTATCAAACAATAATAATAACATCTATACGTTATTAAGCAAGAACATAAAATCAATTATTCATCAACGTTCCTAAAATATTTATATACAAAATGCACAAGTTTCTAATTTTCATATTCTTGAATATTAGCTTTTTAGCTTTTTCTCAAGAAACAAAAACACTACAAAACTCAATAAACCAAGCCAAACAAGAACATAAAAAGGTTTTGTTCTTTTTTTCTGGTTCTGATTGGTGTTCTCCATGCGTAAAATTTAAAAAAACATTTATTGAAAATGAAGATTTTAAAGCATTTGCTCAAAATAATTTAATTGTTTTCAATGCAGATTTTCCTCGACAAAAGAAAAATGCTTTATCAAAAGAACAAACAGAGGAAAACGAAAAATTGGCAGAAAAATATAACCAAAATGGATTATTTCCGTTGATAATTTTACTCGACGAAAACGGAAAAATAATCAAACAGTGGGAAAAATTACCAACGGAAACAGTTCCTGAATTTATTGAAAAGTTAAAATAATTTCGCCAAATGCATTTCAAAAAACAAACCCGATTAATGGGTAATCAATTCGAATTTACTTTGATTGAGCAAAGTGAAAATCAAGCCGAAGAGTTTTTTGAAATTGCTATTAACGAAATAAAAAGAATAGAAAAACTGCTTACAACATTTTCTGAGACTAGCATTACTTATAAAATAAATGAAAATGCAGGAATAGGACCAATCGAAGTGACCGATGAAGTTTTTCAATTGATAAAAAGAAGCCAATTTATTTCAAAAATAACTCAAGGTGCTTTCGATTTAAGTTATGGTAGTATTGACAAACGATTTTGGAATTTTGATGTCAACATGACTTCACTTCCTGATGTAGAAACCGCAAAAAAGTCGGTAGAATTAATTAATTATGAAAACATAATTTTAGACGAGAACAATAAAACAGTTTTTTTGAAAAATAAAGGAATGCGCATAGGTTTTGGCGGAATTGGTAAAGGATATGCTGCCGAAATGGCTAAAAAAAAATTAAAAGAAATAAATGTAAAAAGTGGCATTGTGAATGCTTCGGGCGATTTGACTGCTTGGGGTTTTCAGGAAAATGGAGAACCTTGGACCATTGGCGTTGCCGATCCTAACCAAAGAAAATCCATTTTTTCTACATTTAAAATTACTGATAAAGCAGTTGCAACTTCTGGAAACTATGAAAAGTTTGTCGTTATCAATAACAAAAAATATTCACACACTATTGACCCAAAAACTGGCTATCCAATTTCTGGAATAAAAAGTGTAACAATTCTTGCTGATAATGCAGAAATAGCTGATGCATTAGCAACTCCAGTAACCGTTATGGGAATTGAGGTTGGGCTTGATTTTATTAATCAGCTAAAAACAATTGGCTGCATCATAATTGATGACAATGATAAAACCTACTTTTCAAAAAATATTACCATCATCTAAACGAATAAAAACAGCAATCTTGAAAATAAAATAAGTACTATGAATAAAAAAATCATTTTCATGTTTCTACTTGCTATTGCTTTGCAATCATGCGAGTCGGTAAAAGAGTATCAAAAATCAAAAATAAACGATACTGAAATGGCACTTTCAGCAAAAAAGACTGAAAAATTTGAAAACACTTTTCAATTATACAGAGAAGCTAGCTCTGGAGCAAATGGTGGAAAAACTGGTGGTGGATGTGGATGTAATTAGATAGAAAAAAATGAAAAAAAGAATCATTACCGCAGCCTGTTTAGCTTTCTTGTTTGCCAATCAATCTAAGGCTCAAAACGATACAATTAATAGTACTTATAAAAAACAAAAACTAAAAATTGAAGAAATCAATTTTGTTTCTAGCTATTATACTCAAGATGGCGACAATTCCGCTGTTACAGGAGGAAAAGGAACAGAAAAGCTAACAGATATTGCTACAAATTTTGAAGTTATTTTATCCAAAAAAGATTCAAAAAACAACGTCCATTCATTTGATGTAAATGTTGGTGTAGATAGTTATACCTCAGCATCATCAGATAAAATTGATCCAAGTACTGTGAGCTCAGCTTCCTATCAAGATATTAGAGTGTATCCTTCTATTAATTATAATTTTGAAAACGTTGAAAAAAGATATGCCTTGAATGCTGGTCTTTCTTTCTCAGCAGAGTTTGACTATACTTCTATTGGTGCGAATGTAGGTTACACTAAAACTTCGAAAGACAAAAACAGAGAATTTTCAGTAAAAGGTATGGCGTTTTTTGACACTTGGAAAGTCATTTTACCAATAGAAATAAGGAACAACCCAACCGATAACGATGCAAATCATTTGGACACAAAACCAAGAACTTCTTATAATTTGGGATTGACACTTTCGCAAGTTATCAATAAGAATTTCCAAATGGCTTTTCTGGCAGACATAGGTTATCAAGAAGGATTATTGGCAACAAAATTCAATAGAGTATATTTTGATGATTTATCTGTTCGTTCAGAAAAATTACCATCAACTAGGTTCAAAATTCCTCTCGGCGTTAGAGCTAATTATTATTTGAATGACAGAATTATTCTGCGTACATTCTATCGTTACTATTATGACAATTGGAATATTAATTCACATACAATAAGCATAGAGCCGAGTATAAAACTCACTCCATTCTCTTCATTGTCAATTCCTTATCGTTTTTACACTCAAAGCGCTGCAAAATATTTTGATGCTATCAATCAACATCAGCTCAATGATGAATATTACACCAGCGATTATGATTTGTCAAAATTCAGTAGTAACATGATTGGTTTAGGCTATCATTTGACCGATAGTGACAAAGGAATTTTTAATATCAAAAGAATTCATAGTTTAGAAATGCGCTATGGTTATTACACAAGAAACAATGGTTTGAGTTCGCATATTATAACCTTGGCGTTGCAGTTTAAATAACAATAAGTTTAGATCAATAATTGAAAAAAATGCTCCAAAAGCATTTTTTTCTTTTTATGGACAAAGCAAACTAGAATAACCTCTAAATTTGTAAAAAAAGTTATTTCCAATAAAACATGAATTTCCAAGTAATCTCAGAATATAAACCCACAGGCGATCAGCCACAAGCCATTGAAAAACTTTCAAACGGAATTCTCAATGGTGAAAAATACCAAACATTATTGGGTGTTACTGGTTCAGGAAAAACATTTACTGTGGCTAATGTCGTTCAGGAAATTCAACGTCCAACATTGGTTTTGGCACACAACAAAACATTAGCAGCACAGCTTTATTCAGAGTTCAAGCAATTTTTTCCAAATAATTCTGTGCAATATTTTGTTTCCTATTACGACTATTATCAACCCGAAGCTTTTATTCCCGTTACTGGAACATACATCGAAAAAGATTTATCTATCAATGCCGAACTAGAAAAACTGCGATTAAGCACTACTTCTGCGCTACTTTCTGGTCGTAGAGATGTTTTAGTTGTTTCTTCGGTTTCGTGCTTATATGGTATTGGAAATCCTGTAGAATTTCAAAAAAATGTCATTTCTATAGAAAACGGTCAAACTATTTCGCGTACCAAATTATTACATCGATTGGTGCAAAGTTTGTATTCGCGTACCGAAGCCGATTTTCTTCCTGGAACATTTCGTATCAAAGGTGATACGGTAGAAATTTATCCGAGTTATGCCGATGAACCTTTTCGTGTACATTTTTTTGGAGATGAAATTGAAGAAATTGAAGCTTTTGACGCTAAAACTTCAAAAGTGATTGAACGCTACGAAAAGCTAAATATTTATCCGGCCAATATGTTTGTAACTTCTCCAGATATTTTACAAGCAGCCATTTGGGATATACAGCAAGACTTAGTGAAACAAGTAGATTATTTCAAAAGCATTGGCAAACATCTCGAAGCAAAACGACTGGAAGAACGCACCAATTTTGACCTCGAAATGATAAAAGAACTCGGTTATTGCTCTGGGATAGAAAATTATTCGCGTTACCTTGATAGACGTTTGCCTGGCACAAGACCTTTCTGTTTGTTAGATTATTTCCCAGATGATTATTTGATGGTTGTCGATGAAAGTCACGTAACCATTTCGCAAGTTCATGCCATGTATGGTGGCGATAGAAGTCGCAAGGAAAATTTGGTAGAATATGGTTTCCGTCTTCCTGCTGCAATGGACAATCGACCATTGAAGTTTGAAGAATTTGAAAGCATGCAAAACCAAGTGTTGTATGTTTCGGCAACGCCAGCAGAATATGAACTACAAAAAACCGAAGGTATTTATGTAGAACAAATTATTCGTCCTACAGGTTTGCTTGACCCAATCATTGAAGTTCGACCAAGTTTGAACCAAATTGATGATTTGATTGAAGAAATTCAAATACGTTGCGAAGCTGATGAACGCACATTGGTGACTACTTTAACCAAAAGAATGGCAGAAGAATTAACCAAATATTTAACCAAAGTTTCCATTCGTTGTCGTTATATACACAGTGATGTAGATACGCTTGAACGCGTTGAGATTATGCAAGATTTGCGCAAAGGTTTGTTTGATGTTTTGATTGGTGTCAACTTATTGCGTGAAGGTTTAGATTTACCTGAAGTTTCATTGGTTGCCATTTTAGATGCCGATAAAGAAGGATTTTTGCGAAGTCATCGTTCGTTAACGCAAACCGTTGGTCGTGCAGCTCGAAACGTAAATGGAAAAGCTATTATGTATGCCGATAAAATAACCAATAGCATGCAAAAAACCATAGACGAAACCAATTACCGCAGAGAAAAACAAATGGCCTATAATTTGGCTAACAATTTACAACCCAAAGCATTGAATAAATCGATAGAAAACCCATTGGCAAAAAGCCCAATTACGAGTTATCATTATGATAATGCGCCAAAAATTGCTGCCGAACCAGAAACAGAATACTTATCAAAACCTGAAATTGAAAAACGCATTCGTGAAAAACGCAAAGCCATGGAAAAAGCCGCAAAAGAGTTGGATTTTATACAAGCAGCAAAACTACGTGATGAGATCAATGCGTTGCAGGAGAAGATGTAGGTTTTTTTGTTAAATTTGGCTAAATAATATATCCTTTAAATTTCTTTAAAATGCAAATTAATTTTATTGGACATGGACTTGACCCAACAAATGAATATACAGTTGGAAATATTTTAGTTAGCTCATTCATTGATAAAAAGTTTTCAAGTTTTTATGGTTTTGTAGCATTTGCTTCAATTGCTGGAGTTAAAAAACTTGTACCTTCAATTTTAAGTTCAATTCAAAATTATAAAAATTTAACTTTTTACATTGGTGTAGATGATAACGGAACTTCTAAAGAAGCTCTACAATTACTGATAGACAATAAAATTGAAACTTATATTTTCAACACAAAGTCTGCATTAATTTTCCACCCAAAAATTTATTTATTTCAAGGTAAAACTTGGACAAGAATTATAATTGGTTCAACAAACTTAACAAATTCAGGATTATTTGTTAATGTTGAAGGTGCAATTCAACTAGATTTTAGAACAAGTGATAATCAAGGAAATAAAATAACAACTCAAATAAAGAATTATTTTTCAAGGCTTATTGATAAATCCCATCCAAACATTGAACCTCTTAAAATTGAACTACTTAATAATTTGATTGAAAAAGGTCTAGTTACAAATGAAATTCATTCAACAACTCCCAAATCAAATAATGCTATTGATGAAAACTTTTTTCCAGAATTAGAAAAGTTCGATGTAAATTCTATTGAGTTAGGTAACCTTGACTTGCCGGATGAAATAATAAATAATAGAAATTACGATTTAGAATTTTCCCAAAACGAAGTTGAGAAATTCCCAGTATTTTTTGAAAAGTGGTTAAAATATAAAATTGACAATCCAAAAAGTGGCGGGATTGTAAATAGATTAACAGAAGATAGAGCACTTTTTAATTGGTTCAGAACAATTAAATATTTAATAAATAAACAAAAAGAAATTCCACTTTTTATACTCAAGCAACTTGAAGAGAATGACTTTCCGTTTGAAGATGGTAAATTAATAAAAAGTAGAATACGTTGGAATGAAAGATTTGAAGAATTAAAAGAATATGTGAAAATTCATAATATGAACTTTGCACATGTTCCTCAACATAAAAATCCAAATCACAAATATGCTTCACTAGGACAATGGTGCGCTTTACAAAAACAAAGAAGAAAAGGAAATCAAACTCCAGTTTGGACTGAGTATGAAGAAAACAAAATGAAATCTATAAATTTTAAATGGGAAACACCAAATATTGGGAATTACTCAACTCCGAAAGATGAAATTTGGCTTGAAAACTATTTTAAACTTGAAGAATATAAAAAATTACATGGAAATGTAAATCCATCTCAGACCGATAAAAACCCTGAAATTAAAAAATTAGCTAAATGGTTAAATGATCAAAGAACATTAAACAATACTGGTAGAAAAAATAAAAATGGTGAAGTAAGAAAATTACTTAAAGAAAGGTATGAATTACTAATAGATATTGGAGTAGATTTTGATTATCAATTAAGCAAAAGAAAAGCAGAATTAGAAAAATTTATTACCGGATACCTTGAACTCAGAAAAATTTATCCAGATGAAAAACCAAAAAGAGGAGATACAAGATTTACAAAAATATTAGAAAAAAAAGCTGAATTACGATTTAGATACAAAGATGATAAATCAATAAATAACAAATGGAGGATAGATAGACTTAACGAAATAAATTTTAGTTGGGATTAACTCCCGATAGCACGGATTTACAATCCGTGCAAAAAACTAAAAACCTCATAACTTTGTATAAACCACACCTGTCAGGTTTTGAAAATCTGTCAGGTGTAAAAAAAAAGTAATTAGTATTCACTTCAAAAAAATAAAAAATGAAGAACTGTAAATCTATCTTATTATCAGTAACACTAATTACGGTAACACTATTTACAACATCTTGCAACAATAATAAACCAAAAACGATGGATAAAACCCAAAAAATAACACCTTGTCTTTGGGTAGAAACAACAGATGCAAAGGCAGTCGCAGATTACTATTTATCCATTTTTAAAGACGGCAAACTAAAAGAGCATCATCACTATAAAAACCCACCAGAAGCTGGCGGAGGAGATTTTGAAACGGCAGTTATAGAAATTCAAGGTATGGAATTAAGCATTTTAGCAGCTGGTCCATTTTTTAAATTTAACGAATCTGTTTCGTTTGTTATTAATTGCAAAGACCAAGCAGAAGTCGATTATTATTGGGCAGCTTTGACAGCAAATGGTGGCAAAGAAAGTTCTTGTGGCTGGTGTAAAGATAAATATGGATTGTCTTGGCAAGTTGTTCCAACTGAATATTTTGAATTGATCAATAGCAATGATCCAAAAGTGAGAGAAAAAGCTATAAAGAATACCTTAAAACAAAAAAAAATGATACTTTCAGAACTCAAATAAATGTAAAACTCTACAGTGCGGATTTACTTCGTCAATTCGGTACTTTTTGTAATAAAAAAAGCCTCTGAAGTATTTAGATTTTATGCTCACAGTCAAGTTACGTAATGAGATAAAAGCGTTACAAAAAATATAAAATACGACATTTTACGTATTTTTTCAAAAGCATTTGGTGAATAAATTTGTAATAAATTCAAATCAATTTATTATGAATACAAAAATTACTCTTTTACTATTTCTTTTCTCATCAATGCTTTTCTCTCAAAACTCATTATGGGTCAGACAAGGAAAATCAGCTAATAACGAAAGAGGTAATGATATTGCACAAGACAATACAGGAAATGTGTATGTTACAGGTAGCTACTTAAACACAGTAACTTTTGAAACAACAACGATTACCAATCCATCCAATAACTATTGTGTAAAATATAATTCAAACGGAGATTTAATTTGGGCAATAAATGGTGTTGGAGAAAGCGGTGTTACATATGATGGAAATTCTAATCTTTATCTTTTTAGCAATTTTAATTCGTCTTTACAAAAAATTGATTTAAACGGAAACGTTGTTTGGAATAACACCCTATTCACTAGTTCTACATTCGGTTCAGTGGGTATACAAGATGTATATGCAGTAGGAAATGATGTATACGTTACAGGTTTTTATTCAGGTAATGCAAATTTTGGTTCAACAATTTTATTAAATACTAATGAAACTGACTTTAGTTGGGATATTTTCATCGCAAAATATAATTCTAGCGGTGTTTTACAATGGGCAAAAACCGCTGGAGGAACTGGGTTAGATAAAGGATACGCAATCTACGCTTCTTCTTCAGGAGATATTTTTACTACTGGTTATTTCAGAAATACCGCAAGTTTTGGATCTAATTCAGTTATCAGTAACGGGAATGCAGATATTTATATTGCTAAATATGACTCGTCTGGGAATAACATTTGGGTTAACAAAACTGGCGGGACTGGTTTTGATTTGGCTGCAAAAATCATTTCAGATAATAGTGGAAATTTATTACTAACGGGAAGATTTAACGACACAGTCACATTTGGAAGTACTAATTTAACTGCCGTTGGAACTGATGCTTTCATTTCAAAAGTCGATGAAAACGGAAACTATATCTGGACAAAACAAATTAGTGGTCAAGGAAATGATGAAGAAGCAGATATTTTTCATGATGGAACAAATATTCATTTTATTAGTACAACAAGCGGAAATGTAACTATCGACACAAATGTTCTGACTCAAAAAGGAGGATTAGATATTTTCTTAGGAACTATGAATAATAATGGAAGCTTAGTTTGGGGAAAAATATACGCAAGTGTTGCAAATGATGAAGGAAGCGGAATATCATATTATAATGGAGCTACTTATTTTACTGGAAGTTTTAACGCTACTGCAACTTTTGATGCTTTGTCTTTAACAAGTTTAGGGAATTGGGATGTAGTAACAGGTAAAATTGAAAATAATTTAGGCTCCGAAAATTTCACTTCAAAAACTTATAAAATATATCCCAATCCTGTTGTAGATATTCTAACTATTGATTATAAAGAAAACGCTGATGACGAAATCACTTTAATAGACTTCACAGGAAAAATTGTTAAAAGACAAGCCCTATCAAATCAGCAAAACACAATAAATGTTTCTGATTTAGAAGAAGGTATTTACTTTATTCAATTTAAAAACAATAAGATAAATCCATTAAAATTCATAAAATCAAATTAAGTTAAAACTATCTATTTATTATTTAACTCAAGTTGCTAGTTAGCGTATTAAAAATACAAAGCAAAGGTTATGCAAATTTGTTTTGGTGACTAAAAAACAAAACCGATGCTTTGCAAAGACAAAATTGTAAAATAAGGCTTTTACGTATTTCAATATATTCTAGTTATTTATATATTTACTTTATTAAAGCTACGATTATGAAAAAGTTACTTCTCTGTGCTACAATAATTTGGACAATGTTACTATATTCTCAAAATGGAGCGCATACTCCAAGTGATTGGGTTCAAGATGCTTTTTTTAGTAAAGACGGAAATAAGTGTCTGACCATCTCAACCGCAGAAACTATTTTGTGGGATGTTACTACTAAAAAACCAATTTGGATTAAAAAAACTGCCGACTTTGGTGTACCGTATAAAAAGTTTTATTCGTTTTTCACGACAGCTGATCCTGATTTGAATTTTATCCTAATCAGAGATAATATGGGTGTTCGAAATTTAGTTAACTTGAATAATTTTCAGGTGACAAGATGGAATTATGACGAATACAAATTCACTTTCGACGGAAGAATCGCTGTAATTGAGTACAATTTTGACAAAAAAAATGCTAATAAAGTGGCATTAGTTGATCCTAAAAATTTTCAATCCGAAATAATTTTTGAAAAGATAAATACAATGGGAGTATTCGAATCTGGCAAGAAAATTTATGCAGTTAAAAAGAAAGGAAATGATTTGAATGATTTTGACAATGCCAGTCATTATGATGTAGAATCTAAAAAGTTTTTCGAAAAAAATTCCAATCCTGTTAATGTCTATCGTGATTTATATTACTCAAAAAACGGTTATTTCATTATCTACAACAAAAATGAAATTACGGTAAAAAAGACAGACAATTCAGAATTAAAAATAAAAACTTACTATCCCAACGAGGAAAATATCTCTTCATATGCGCAACGCCTTTTGCCAACCTATGACAATCCGGAAACCGTTAAAATGCTTGAACATAAAAAAGTTAAAGACGGATATTATTTGAGCTTTATCAATACATATGCTATCAAAAATGGTCAAATGATAGAATCCTTCGAATTGACAAACACCAATGAAAAGGCAAATGAAATAGCCAAATCAAATGAATTACAAAAGAGTCAAACTTTGGCGGAAGAGGAAAGAATTTTTAATCTTCCGGAAAACGTTTTAAAAAGACGTGCTTCTAATTTTCAGGGTTATACCTATTATAATACTAAAACTAAAGGGATTTATCATGTTGTAGAATACAAACCAATTTATGAGGGCAATTTGCTACAAATGATAGCTTTAAATGACAATCCGAAACTCAAAATGGAAGTATATGAAAAAATTGATAATCTCGAAAACACTTCGCTTTACCAAAAAATAATCAAAACAAAATCATGCAATCATTGCAATGGTAAAGGTTATATCTCAAACTCTTACAAAAGAACGGTAGCCGATTATGAATACACTACTGGGAAAAAATTAGTAGAAACCACTACGCATACCAATTCGTGTGGTAATTGTGGTGGTTGTGGGTTAATTCCTGTTTTTTAAAGTTATCCATTCAAAAAAAGACGCAAAAGCTTCTAAAAATTATGAAGTTAAATTTATCTATGTAGCGATGATTTAGTTCGTCAATTAGGCTAAAGCCTTCGCTACAATCCGTGCAAAAAAAGATAAAATCTCATAACTTTGCATAAACCACACCTGTCAGGTTTTGAAAATCTGTCAGGTGTAAATCATAAATAAAACCATGCCCAACCCAACCCATTTTACCAAACTCGAAAACATGTATTTATCAGGAAAGATAAATCAAGAGATATATAAAAGCGTTGCAATTGTTGTTAATGAGAAATCGGCAACTATAACGATGCAAGTAGATGAAAGGTATTTTCATGCGGGTAATTCGCTACATGGTTCGGTTTATTTTAAAATGCTTGATGATGCGGCTTATTTTGCAGTAAACTCAGTCGTTACCGATAGTTTTGTTTATACTACATCGTTCAATATTCAAATTCTTCGTCCTGTAAAATCGGGTAAAATAACCGCCAATGGCGAATTAAAATTTGCTTCAAAAAACCTTTTCATCGCTGATGCTATTCTGTATGACGAAAAAAATCGTGAAGTTGCTCGTGGCAGCGGAAACTTTATGAAAAGCGGTATTATGCTTGGTGAAGAAATTGGGTATAAATAAAAAAGCACCCAAAAATGGATGCTTTTACAACTAAAAACCAAAACAATTAACCTATTTCAATCATTCTTTTAGGCTTTGGCAAAGCCTCTTCTTTTTTTGGCATGGTTACATGCAAAACGCCATTTTCATAAGAAGCCTTGATTTCATCTTCGTTTACCGTTTCTGGAAGTGAAAAAGAGCGTTTGAAAGAAGAATAACTAAACTCTCTTCGAGTATATTTTCCTTTTTCGTCTTTTTGTTCGTTGTCCGTTTTTGTTTCCGATGAAATTGTTAGCACATTATCATCTAAATCAATGATGAAATCTTCTTTTCTTTTTCCTGGTGCAGCAAGTTCAACAGCAAATTCAGTTTCGCTTTCTCTAATATTCACTGCTGGAACATTGGCTCCAAAATTTTGAATTCCTCCAAAAAAATCTGGTTTTAAAAATTCATCAATAATTGATGGAAATGGCACTGTGTTTCTTTTTATTAAGTTCATAATAATATGTTTTTAAATTAGACATTTTATGTTTACGTCTTACCAAAAAACAAATTATATACCAATGGCCATTCTAGGTCATTTTGACATTTAGAAATGAAATTCTTAAAAGGAAAAATGAAAAATTGACTTGTTTAACAATTCTTTAACTGACTAATTTTCAGTTATGTTGCTCCTGAAAAACCTCAAGCAAGTATTCTGGTGAAACCATTTTTGTTGGGGAAGTTTCCATAGCTTTCAATACTCGTTTTATAGCGTGAGGATTTAAACCCATGTTGATTCCTATTTCGTGAATTTTTATTTGTTCACGCTCATGAAGCACACCATCACAGTGCATTAATAAAGCCAATCTGTAAAATTGCTGAATTCTTTCAAATTCGCTTTTGATGACTTCACTCCTGTTTTCCTCATGAAAAAGTTTATTGAGTTTGTTTTTATCAATCCCCAATTCGACAGCAATCAATGATAAAAACATGTATTCTCTTTCGTGCAATTCGCCATCAACAATGGCAAAAGCAATCATATCAGATAATAAAGCTATTTTTTCTTCGTAGTTACTCATCGAATTAGTATTTTTAGCTAAAATAAAATTTTTTGTTAAAATTAAAAAATTACCAAGTGAAATATATTATCACACTGATTTTCGTTTTCAATATAAACCTTCTTTTTTCTCAAAAAAGTACTGCTAGCAAACAAGTTACAACTTTTGAAATAGATGCTCCACAACTCAATTCAAAAAAGAAAATCTGGATTTATCTACCAAAGGATTACAATACTACTACAAAAAAATATCCTGTAATTTATATGCATGATGGGCAAAATTTATTTGATGCAACAACTTCTTATGTAGGCGAATGGAATGTAGATGAAACCCTAGACAGCATAAATGCGAAGGTAATTGTAGTAGGCATAGAACATGGAGGAGAAAAGCGTATTGATGAATTAACGCCATTTGCACATCCAAAATATGGCGGAGGAAAAGCCAATCAATACCTGGATTTTATTGTACAAACTCTAAAACCAGAAATTGACAAAAAATATAGAACTAAAACTAGTGCAAAAAACACTGCTATTTTTGGTAGTTCTCTTGGTGGTTTGGTCTCTTTTTATGCTGCATTGAAATATCCAAATGTGTTTGGAAAAGTAGGTTGCTTCTCTCCATCGTTTTGGTTTGGTCGTGACGAATTGAAAAAGCTAATGGAAAACACACAGGAGTTTAATACCAAAATATATTTTCTATGTGGTGATAATGAAGGCGACGCAGATGTAATACCAGATATGGAAAACGTTATCCATTGGGTTAACACCAAAAGATGTGAATGTAAAAAACTTAATAAAAAAACAATAGTAAAAGGAGGTCAACATAATGAAAAACTGTGGCGAGAAAGCTTTAAAAAAGCGTATCTTTGGCTATTCTAGAAATATGAACATATGAACAACAATGATATTTTTAAAAAATTAAGAGTTGCGCTTCAGCTTAGAGATGATCAAATAGTTGAAATATTACAACTTGTTGACTTTAGGATTTCAAAAGGCGAAATTGGAAATTTTTTCCGAAATGCTGACCATCCAAAATATGTAGAATGTGGAGATCAAATATTGAGGAATTTTTTAAATGGTCTTGTGATACACTTGCGAGGAACTAAAGAAAATCCGAAACAAGCAATTGATGTTATCAAAAAAAATCAAGCTGAAGTAAAACAAAAAAATGTTTCAAAATTTAAAACTGAAGCAAAAGATAGCACAAAAAAGACTGAAGCATCAAAACCAAAATTCAAACCCAAAAAACCTATTAAGAAAACTGAAATTGTAGAAAAAGTTCAGTATAAAAATGGGAAAAACAAACGAAGTAATTAATGAGTCTTTCAACTCAAATAAAACAACAATTTCCTCATTTTAAATCTGAATTAATTTCAGAAATAATTACTCATGGCATAGAAAAAACTATCCCAAAAGACACAGAACTTCTTAGAGTAGGACAACATGTAAAGGTTATCCCGCTTGTGCTCAAAGGAGTAATAAAAGTATTTACACGACATGAAGATAAAGAACTTCTTTTGTATTATATAAAACCCAATGAGAGTTGTATTATGTCTTTTTCGGCGGGAATAAATCAACTACCAAGTATAATTTATGCAGTAACAGAAGAAGAAAGTCATCTACTACTAATACCCGCTGATAAACTTCGATTTTGGACAACTCAATTCCCTGATTTTAATTCTTTATTTTTTTATCAATACAATTTACGTTACACTGATTTATTAGAAACAATTAATTCACTTCTTTTTGACAAACTTGATAAGAGAGTTTTTCAATACTTAAAAGATAAAGCAAACGTTACAAATAGCAATCCTATTAAAATATCTCACAGGCAAATAGCTAGTGAACTTGGAACAGCGCGTGAAGTTATTAGCAGGATAATTAAAAAAATGGAAGCTGATGGAAAATTAAAACAAAACACAACTACTATAGAAATATTGGACTTGTGACTAAAGTCACTGCTTAATTTATAAAACACCAATAAATTTGTACTATATAAATCATAAAACTTTTAAGTCATGAAAAAAAATATGGGAAATGCTGATAGAATTATCAGAGTGATTTTAGCAATTGTTTTAATCTATTTGTTCTACAGCGGAACATTGACAGGCACATTGGGATATGTAGCTTTAGTTTTTGGAATTGTTTTTATTCTAACAAGTTTGGTAAGTTTTTGTCCACTCTACCCTGTTTTGGGCATCAATACTTGCTCTACAAAAAAATAGTTAAAAAAAATCCCTAATTGCTTAGGGATTTTTTATTTTTAATTGTTTAATTGTAGACGTTTTTTAACCAAACCAAATATGAAAAAAATTAAAATTTCTGTAGCTCTCCTATTAGGGCTGAGTTTTCTTGTTTCGTGTGAAACTGAAAATACTTATGACAATACAAGTTCATCAAAAAGTGCCACAGTTAATGCAATTGTAACACCAAAAAAATTCCTTTTTGATGCAAAAAAAGCGGAAACAGCTGGTAATGCTGATTGGGTTCTTGATGCTGATACTTCGCCACAAAGATATCCAACACCATTACAAAACACTATAACTACAACAACGCCAGAAAATTACTGGAAAGGCGCATTATCTGCATGGGGAATTGCACTTGTAAAAATGGGACACACAGTAGAAACACTTCCATCAACTGCAAGTATTACCTATGGTGGAACTGGTGCGCAAGATTTAAAAAATTATGATGTTTTTGTAATTGACGAACCAAACATTAAATTCACAACCGCTGAAAAAACTGCCATTATGAATTTTGTAAAAAATGGTGGTGGTTTGTTCATGATATCAGACCATACTGGTTCTGATAGAAATAACGATGGTTTTGATTCCGTTAAAATTTGGAATGATTTAATGACTAATAACTCCGTAAAAAGTAATCCTTTTGGATTTAGTATCAATTCTAATACTTTTTCTGAAACAACTTCAAATAGATTGAGTACTACAACAAATACTATTTTGAATGGCGCAAATGGAATTGTAACCCAATTAAAATTTTCTGCTGGAGCATCTATTACATTGAGCCCAACCGCAAATTCTACTGTTCAAGGTTTAATTTGGAGAAGTACATCAACGCAAGGAAACTCAAATGTAATGTGTGCAAGTTCTACCTATGGAACAGGAAGAGTTGTTGTAATTGGTGATAGTTCACCTGCTGATGATGGAACTGGAGCTACTGGTGATACGCTTTATCCTGGTTGGACTGAATTAGCTTCACATTCTATTCTTCATTTGAATGCTTCGCTTTGGTTAGCTAAACTATAAAAAGAGTCCCGAAAAATTCGGGACTTTTTTATTTATACTTTTAGTCGTTTTTGTTCTCTAGCTAATAAAGTGTTTTTTAACAACATGGCAATTGTCATAGGACCAACACCACCAGGAACAGGCGTAATAAAGGATGCTTTTTTCACTACATTATCAAAGTCAACATCGCCTGTTATTCTATAACCTTTTTCAGAGTTTTCGTCAACAACACGAGTAATACCAACATCTATGATGACTGCATCATCCTTAATCATTTCGGCTTTTAAATAATTTGGTACACCAAGTGCTGTGATAATTATATCTGCTTGAGTAGTAATTTGGTTGATGTTTTTGGTATGGCTATGAGTTAGAGTTACTGTTGAATTACCAGGAAAACCTTTTCTCCCCATTAAAATACTCATTGGTCTACCTACAATATGACTACGACCAATAACAACTGTATGCTTCCCATCTGTTGGCACATTATAGCGCTCTAATAATTCGAGAATTCCAAACGGAGTTGCAGGAATGAAACTCGACATGTCTAAAGCCATTTTACCAAAATTTTCTGGATGAAAACCATCCACATCTTTGCTAGGATCAATACACATCAAGACATGTTGTGTATCAATTTGTTTAGGTAATGGAAGTTGAACTATGAAACCGTCTATGTCATCGTTTTCATTAAGTTCTTTTATTTTTTTGAGCAATTCCGTTTCCGAAGTTGTACTGGGCATTTTGATCAAAGTTGATTCAAAACCCACTCTTTCACAGGCTTTTACTTTACTACCAACATAAGTTAAACTTGCCCCATCATTACCAACAATTATTGCAGCAAGGTGTGGAACTTTCTCGCCATTGGATTTCATTTTTTGAACCTCATCGGCGATTTCGTTTTTTATATCTTCAGATATTTTTTTTCCGTCTAAAATTGTCATTGTTGTGTTGTTGTATTTATAAAAAAATAGACGTGCATCAGCACGCCTTCATATTATTTCATTCCTTTCATTCCTCCCATCATTCGCATTAGGTTTTTTCCTCCTGGACCTTGCATCATTTTCATCATTTTACTCATTTGGTCAAATTGTTTCATCAATTGGTTGACTTCTTCAATTTTTCGTCCTGAACCTTTTGCTATTCTAGCTTTTCTTTTAACGTCTATTATTGATGGTTTGCTTCTTTCTTTTGGCGTCATTGAGTAAATTATTGCCTCGATATGTTTGAAAGCATCATCTTCAATCTCCACATCCTTTAGTGCTTTTCCTGCACCAGGAATCATTCCCATCAAGTCTTTCATGCTACCCATTTTCTTAACCTGTTGTATTTGATTTAAAAAATCATCAAATCCAAACTCGTTTTTAGCAATTTTCTTTTGAATTTTTCTTGCTTCTTCTTCGTCATATTGTTCTTGAGCTCTTTCTACTAAGGAAACTACATCTCCCATTCCGAGAATTCTATCAGCCATACGCGATGGATAAAACACATCTATAGCATCCATTTTTTCGCCAGTTCCTATAAACTTTATTGGTTTATCTACAACTGATTTAATTGAAATAGCTGCTCCACCACGAGTATCACCATCTAGTTTTGTTAATATAACTCCATCAAAATTCAATCTGTCGTTAAATGCCTTAGCAGTATTAACGGCATCTTGTCCAGTCATAGAGTCAACCACAAACAATGTTTCTTGTGGTTTGATAGCTGCATGAACGTTAGCTATTTCATTCATCATTTCTTCATCAACCGCCAATCGGCCAGCTGTATCGACGATAACAACATTATATCCATTAGATTTAGCATGATTTATAGCATTTTGAGCAATCTGAACAGGGTTTTTATTTTCTGGTTCAGAGTAAACCTCAACACCTATTTGATCACCAACAACATGCAACTGATTGATTGCGGCAGGACGATAAATGTCGCAAGCTACAAGTAATGGTTTTTTATTCTTTTTTGTTTTAAGATAATTGGCTAGTTTTCCAGAGAAGGTTGTTTTACCAGAACCTTGCAAACCAGACATTAAAATAACTGTAGGATTACCTGATAAGTTTATTCCCGTAGCATCTCCTCCCATCAATTCGGTCAATTCATCTTTAACAATTTTGACCATTAATTGTCCTGGCTGAAGTGTAGTTAATACATTTTCACCAATGGCTTTTTCTTTTACTTTGGTAGTAAAATCTTTGGCAATTTTAAAATTAACATCGGCATCAAGCAAAGCGCGACGCACTTCTTTTAATGTTTCAGCAACGTTTACTTCTGTAATTTTGCCGTGACCTTTTAATATATGTAATGCTTTGTCGAGTTTATCGCTTAAATTATCAAACATAAAATCCTTTTTTATCTAATGAATGGCAAAGATAATCCAATCTTGTCAAGTTGCAAAAAACTAACTACATGAATGTTTTATAAAATAAAAAAACCGACTTTAAGTCGGTTTACAATGATGAAGTGGTGCTAGAAAATTAATTTTTTTCAAAGGTTAAATAATCAGTTCCACCATTTCCACCACTAACATCTATAAGTCTAATTTTTGTATCTGTTCTTTCTAAAACATCCCAATCATCTGACAAGTCTGCAAAAATCTCAGGTGAAGTGAATAATAAGTTAAAATCTAAATCACTGCTTGGATTATCGTCATTAGAATCATCATTAACAACCGACCATGTTCCTGTTATACTCAATCCATTTCCAACGGCTACAACTGAACCATCGGAATTGAAAGTAAAATTATAACCTGAATAATTTGAAGTCTCATTAGTGTCTGTATCAAAAAAGTAAGTTATTCGCCAAGTACCTTGTGTAACAGTGTTGATAACAGTTGAAGGATTTGTGCTGGGAGATGAATTATCATCTGAACTACACATGGATGCTACATTTAACATAAAAATGAATAGCAAAGCAGGAATAATGAATATTCTTTTCATAATTTACTGGTTTTAAAAGTTTATATTATTGTCTGTTTTACAATTTTGAGAAAACTAGGAAACTATCATTTCCACCTTCAGATTTTCTGAGCTTAATTTCCTTTTGACTAAACTCATCTATTTGCCAATCCTCTGATATCTCTTCTAGATTTGGTGAATAAAAATGGATTTCTAGTTCTTGGTGATTTCCTTCATCATGAAATGACCAGTTTCCATTGTAGGGATTGCTGTTGTAAACAGCTGATATAGTATAGTTTGCATTGAATGTACAACTATAATTAGTATAGTAGTTTGTTTCATTTTGATTTTCATGATAGAAATATGAAATATACCAATTATTTGATGTTAAAATTTTCTTCAAATAATACTCATAATTACCCACATAGTAAGTTGTACATTGGGAATTAGACGAATTAATTAAGTTTTCCAATTGAGATTTTGTCGTTACTGTTTCGTTTGAATTATCTGGTTTTGTAACAGTTATAGGAAAACCAAAACCAACAACATCTGAATCATTTAGTTGATCAAAATAACTGTACAACATACTGTCAGATGTAATTGAAATTGTATTGATAACCTGATTGTATGTATCATATTTCTTTATAGTAATAGGATAATTGAATTTCAAGCATTTAATTTCTTCATGGTTTTCTGTAGAATTACAACTTGCCAAAAACTCATTGTATTGAGTTTGATTAGCAATAGTTTGCTCTTCGAAATCTGGTTTTTTTACAACAATGGGAAATTGAAAACTTACTAGGTCGTTATCCATATTTGATTTATTCTTTACAAACTGAACATAACCATAATCTTCAATGGAACTTATCTTTATTTCTTGATTATTCAAAGTAATAGTAACCGGAAGTTTTATTGAAAAATCGTCGCTACCATCAACTACGTCATCAATTTTAGTAGGTGCTTGTGCAACTCTTTTTACTAGTGTAGCAACTGTTGAATTCTTAGTAAAACTATCAACACTTTGCTGAACTTCGTTTTCTTCAGATTGACAAGCTGTGGCAAAAACCAATAAAACACAACTGATGATTAACAGTATTTTTTTCATAGCTCAAAGATATTCTTTGTAAAGTAAACAATCAATGTTTGTTGTTACCCTACTTTTTTTTATAAATTTACTCAAAAATATTAATTTTTATATGATTGACATCGAAAAAAAGGGGATTTGTGAAGAACAAACCTACACTCATTTTTTCAAAAAGCACGCAAAAGGACTTCGCAATTACCTTCTTTATAAGTTTGGAAATGAAGAACAAGCAGATGATATTACGCAAGAAACATTCATCAAACTTTGGCAAAACTGCGCAGATGTTCCCGAAGAAAAAGCTAAATCATATATATATACACTAGCAAATAATGCTTCATTGAATGTAGTTGCTCATGCAAAAGTGAAGTTAAAATATGCTGAAGCAAATGCAAAAAAATCATATACAAACGAAAGTCCTGAGTTTTTAGCAGAGGAAGAAGAATTTAAAAATAAATTACTTCAAGCAATTCAAAAACTGAATGAAACACAAAGAGTAGCATTCTTGATGCATCGAATAGATGGAAAAAAATATGCACAAATTGCAGACGAATTAGGTATCTCGATAAAAGCAGTAGAAAAAAGAATTCAAATAGCTTTACAAGAGCTTAGAAAAGAATTTGATTATTTCAGGTAGGGTATTTTAAAATAACAATGTTCTATATAACAAAATCTTTCTATTAAAATGGAAGAAAACGACAAACTTTCAAGATGGCTGAATGACGAAATGAATGAGCTAGAACTCAATGAGTTCAAAGCGCAGCCAGACTATGCAATATTTGATAAAATAAAAAATTATTCATCAGAGCTAAAAACAACAGATTTTGATGAAGATAAAATGCTATCAAATATTTTATCAAAACCGAAAAGTAATGTAATAAAGATAAATTCATATCAAAAATGGATGTATCGTGTTGCAGCTATACTCGTTATTTCATTGGGATTATTTTTTTCATGGAACACATTTTCTGTTGCCTCTGAAACTGCTTCAAACGGAAGCAAAAATTCATTTGATTTACCTGATCACTCCAAAGTAGTCCTCAACTCTGGCTCAGAAATAGAATATAAAAAATGGGGTTGGGAGAATGATAGAAAATTAACATTGAAAGGCGAAGCTTATTTTAGAGTTCACAAAGGAAGTAAATTTGAAGTTGGAACACCTCTTGGCAAAGTAACCGTTATGGGAACTCAGTTCAATGTGAAAGAAAGAGACAACCGTTTTGAGGTTACTTGTTACGAAGGAAAAGTAAGAGTAAACTATCAAAATTATGAAAAAATAATTACAAAAGGAATGAGTGTTGCCTTTGAAGATGGAAAAATTATTGATGTTCCAGACAACTTACATTCATCACCAGAATGGTTGCAAAACGAACTGTATTTCTATAAAGAAGATTTAAAATCAATCATAAAAGAGATTGAAAGACAATACAATATAAAAATTGAAACAAAAGTTGAGACATTAAATCAAGAATTCACAGGGACTATACCGTCGAACGATATTGATATTGCTTTAAAAATTATTTCTACAACCTATCATTTAGAATCTATAAAAAAGAATAATTTGATTATTTTAGATTCTTCAAATGAATCGAAATAGTTTTATATACCTATTCTTTTTCTTATTGTTCGCCGGGTTTTCTTGTTTTTCACAACAAAAGCCAGCTAGTATATCATTGAAACAAATCTTAGAAGAAATTAGTACTACACACGATGTAAAATTTAGCTACATCGAAGAAGAAATAAAAGACATTGTTGTAGTGCCAATAGAAAAAAATTTATCCTTAAGGAATAAAATTTCTTTTCTCGAAAAAAAAACAAAGCTTCATTTTGATAAAATTTCGGAAAAATATTATTCCATCTTTGACGATGGAATGAAAAAAAAATCCATCTCATTTCATCTAATAAATTCTGAAACAGGCGAACCTATAGAAAATGCTGTAATTACAACTGAAAATAATTCAAAGAGCTTTTTTTCTGACAATAATGGACGCTTTTCTATATCAAAAACCAAAAAAGAAAAGTTACTTATACAGCATCAGGGTTTTGAAGAAAAATCGATTGATTTAAAAAAGCTTTCAAAAATAAGTTCAATTCAAATTGAATTAACTCCAAAAATTAAGGCTCTAGATGAAGTAATTGCACAACGATTTTTAACGAGTGGAATTTATAAAAACAATGGTGGTTCTATTCAGATAAAACCTTTAAAGTTTGGTATTCTTCCTGGCTTAATAGAACCCGATGTTTTACAGACAATGCAACAAATTCCAGGAATTATAAGCGTAGATGAAAGTGTTGCAAACATCAATATTAGAGGCGGAACTCATGACCAAAATCTTTTTTTGTGGAATAATATTCGAATGTTTCAAACGGGACATTTCTTTGGATTAATTTCTGCTTTCAATCCAGCAACTGCCAAAAACATGAGCATTACAAAAAACGGTACATCTGCTTTTTTTGGTGAAAGTGTTTCGGGATTAATAGAAATGAACTCAAGTGACAAAGACATTGAAAAAAGTAATGCTTCTATAAATTCAAATCTTATAAGTAGTGACATTTATAGTCATATCAAATTGAGTGAAAATTCATCTTTTAGCTTATCGTTCCGTCGTTCTTTGACTGATTTTTTTGAATCGCCTACGTATAAAAATTATACTCAAAAAATATTTCAAAATACAATTATCACCAACCTTGATAACAATCAAATTGTTGACTACAAAAGTGATGTGCGTTTTTATTTTTATGATGCATCTGTTCAGTATAATCAAAAAATAGGTAAAAAACACAATCTGAGTATTAGCTTAATTGGTGTTGAAAACAAACTAAACATCAATCAATTTACAACAAGCCAATCGAAAAAAAGCAAACTAGAACAAGAGAATTATGGTGCTTCAATTTCATTTTCAACACAATGGAACGATAGTAACCACACTGAGTTATCAGGATTTGTATCTAACTATGATTTGAATTCGAATAACGAATCTATAGAAAACACAGAAATACTAAATCAAAAGAATGAAGTTTTAGAGACAAATTTTAGAATTAAGCATACAAAGTCATTTGAAAAAAATAGATTGTCATTTGGTTATCAACTAGATGAAACTGGGGTTAAAAATGTAGATGAAGTGAATGATCCATTCTTTTTTAGGTCAGTAAAAGACGTTTTAATTAGTCATTCATTGATTGCTGAAAATGAATATAATTCATCAAATGAAAAGCTAACTTTTGTTACTGGTTTAAGAACAAATTATATTCAAAAGCTAGACAAAATAATCGTTGAGCCAAGAATACAACTTAGCTATAAGTTGAATGAAAGATTAAGATTGGAATTATTAGGCGAAGTCAAAAGTCAAACAATTTCTCAAATTATTGACTTACAAAGAGATTTTTTGGGCGTTGAAAAAAGAAGATGGGTACTTGCTAATGACACCATAATTCCTATTCAAAAAAGTATTCAAGCCTCTATTGGGTTAAACTATAAAACGAATAGATGGCTTATTTCTTTTGATAATTTTTATAAGCGAATTTCAGGTATCACAACTAATAGTCAAGGGTTTCAAAATCAATTTGAATTTACAAAATCTATTGGTGATTATACAGTATTGGGTAGCGAATTATTGATTCAAAAATCGTTCAAAAAATTCTACACGTGGGTAAGTTATAGCATCAACAACAACACTTATGATTATCCTGAATTATCTCCTAGAGAATTTCCAAATAATTTTGAAATTACACATGCTATCAATTGGGCAGCTATCTATGAATGGAAGAAATTTAAAATAGCTCTAGGCACAAACTGGCATACTGGTAAACCATACACAACACCACTATCAAATACAGTTCCTAGTTCAACCTCTGCTATAACTTATAACTCACCAAATAATGAACGATTGAAAGATTTTTTTCAAACGAATATTTCGGCTTCAAAAAAATGGAAATTGGCTGAAAAGATTGAGTTAGAAACAGCTTTATCTGTCATTAATATTTTCAACATTAAAAATAGTATTAATCGATTTTACAAAGTTGATAGTTCGAATAATACCATTCAAAGTGTAGATACTTATTCACTAGAAACCACTCCAAATTTTAAACTGAAATTGAGTTTTAAATAAAAAAGCTGAACAAAATATTCAGCTTTTTAAATCAATTTTTTTCAAAAGTAAGATAATCTATACTTCCTGTTTCGAGATTTTCATCCTTTAATTTCAGCTTATTGGATGTGCTTTCAATAATATGCCAATCATCAGAAATATTTGTAAATCTAGGCTCAACACTTGTTAAGGCTAGGCTAACCACTAAATCTGGTTCACCTTCAAATCCATCATCCATAACTCCCCAAGAACCAGCAACAGGCAAAGTTCCAGTATTGCTTAAAGTTAAAGAAATCGCATCAAAGTCGAAAATTACTCCTGAGTAATCGGAAGTTTTATTGACATTTTGAAATGTGAAATTTGTGATTTTCCATGTTCCGCTCGACATTCTTTCGATAACTTTTGCTTCGTTCAACAAAGGCACATCATCAGAGCTACAACTATTTAATGTAACAGTTAAAAAAAGTAAACAAGAGATAAGTTTTATTTTCATATACAAGAATTTTATAAATTACATTCTATTTGGAACATTGATTCCCAATAATTCAAAGGCTGATTTGATAACCTCACCTATTTTTTTTGATAATTGAACTCTAAATATTTTCAAATCTTCATTTGGTTCACCAAGTATAGAAACCGTTTGATAAAATGAATTGTATTCTTTTACTAAATCATAAGTGTAATTTGCAATAAGTGCTGGACTATGTTGGCTTGCAGAATTTTGTATTATTTCGGGAAAAAGCTGAATTTGTTTCAATAACTCTTTTTCTTTTGGTTGCAATATTACTTCAGCAATGTTTCTGTCTAAACTAAAACTTGCTTTTCTTAGAATAGATTGAATTCTAGCGTAAGTATATTGAATAAATGGTCCTGTATTACCGTTGAAATCAACCGATTCTTCAGGATTGAACATCATATTCTTTTTTGGATCAACTTTCAACATAAAATATTTTAAAGCTCCAAGTCCTATTGTTTTATAAAGTTCTTCTTTTTCTTCTGTTGAATAATCGTCGAGTTTACCTAATTCTTCAGAAATATTCTTGGCAGTTTGTGTCATTTCTTCCATCAATTCATCAGCATCAACGACTGTTCCTTCTCTAGATTTCATTTTACCAGATGGCAATTCTACCATTCCGTAGGATAAATGATATAAGTTTTGAGCCCAATCAAATCCTAATTTTTTCAAAATTAAGAACAAAACTTTGAAATGATAATCTTGCTCATTACCAACAGTATAAACCATTCCGCCTACGTCTGGGTAATCTTTTACACGCTGAATAGCTGTTCCAATATCTTGTGTTATATATACTGAAGTTCCATCAGAACGCAAAACCAATTTTTCATCCAAACCTTCGTCGGTCAAATTAATCCAAACAGAGCCATCTTCTTTTTTATAGAAAACTCCATTTTTCAAACCCATTTCAACTACATCTTTTCCTAACAGATAGGTATTGCTTTCGTAATAATAACTATCAAAATCAACTCCTAAATTTTTATAGGTCTCAGAAAATCCGTCATAAACCCATTGGTTCATTTTTTTCCAAAGCTCGATTACTTCAGGTTTTCCTGCTTCCCAATCGAGTAGCATCTGTTGTGCTTCAAGAATTATAGGTGCTTTTTTCTTAGCTTCATCATCTGTTAAACCACTAGAAACCAAATCATTAATTTGAGATTTATATTCTTTATCAAAAGCTACATAATAATTTCCAACCAATTTATCGCCTTTTAGGCCTGTACTTCCTGGAGTTTCACCATTTCCAAATTTCTGCCAAGCAAGCATTGACTTACAAATGTGTATTCCTCTATCATTGATAATTTGGGTTTTGTAAACTTTCTTCCCAGAAGCTTCAATGATTTTAGCAACAGAATATCCCAACAGATTATTTCTAACGTGCCCAAGATGTAAAGGTTTATTAGTATTTGGCGAAGAATATTCGACCATTATTGCTTTTTCATCCTGTGATGGACTTACATATCCAAAGTATTCATTGCTTTTGATATCGTTGAAAAATTTTGTGTAATAAGAATCAGCAATGACTAAATTCAAAAAACCGGAAACCACATTGAATTTTTCAACCTCTTGAATATTTTCAACAAGGTAATTACCTATTTTGTTTCCTAATTCAACAGGATTAGATTTAATAGTTTTTAATAATGGGAAAATTACCATCGTAATATCGCCTTCAAAATCTTTGCGTGTCATTTGAAATTCAATGGTTTCAATGTTTACCTCAAATAATTCAAAAATTGCTTTTTTAATAATTGGCGAAAGGATTTCGGTAATATTCATAGTGTTTTTTAAATTTTGAATGCAAAGATAATCAATTAAGAGGATTTTTTTTTATGTAAAAATTCAAATTAAAAATCAGTTAAATAATTAATTTTGTAGTCTTTTTACCTTTCTTTTTTTCTTTTTTATGCATTTCATCGATTTTTTTTGCATTTTAGCGACGTTTTGTCAAATATTTGTCTTGTCAAAATCCCCAAACTATGAAAAGACTATTACTTTCATTCGTTCTACTAATCTCAGGATTAGTTTACTCACAACAAATAAATGTGAGTACTACCAGTTATACTGTACCACAGTTGGTAAACAATGTGTTAATTAATTCTCCTTGTGTTTCTGCAACTAACATTACTTATAGAACAGGAACAAATTTTGGTTCATCAAACGGAATTGGTTTTTTCCAAAATACAAATCCAAACTTCCCAATGCAAAGTGGTGTAATCCTTAGTACAGGAAATGTACTAAATGCTGCTGGACCAAATACATCAATGCTTAACGATGGTTCAACTAGTTGGACTGGTGATTCAACCTTAGAAGCTACATTGGCTGCTTCGGGAATATCGATGACATCTACAAATGCATCTGTATTGGAATTTGATTTTACACCAATATCGCCAAACTTTAGTTTTGATTTTGTTTTCGCATCAGAAGAATACGGAAACTTTCAGTGTCAATATTCTGATGCTTTTGCATTCCTTTTGACAAATACATCAACTGGTGTTACAACGAACTTGGCAGTTGTACCTAATACCAACCTACCAATATCTGTTGTAACTATTAGAGATTTTTTATATAACTCATCATGTCCATCTGCCAATGCGCAATATTTTGGAAATTTTAATGGTGGTTCAAATGCTTCTTCATCAGCAACTAACTTTAATGGTCAAACAAAAGTTTTGACTGCATCATCTGTTGTTACTCCTAATGTTACGTATCATATTAAACTGGTAATCGCTGATAGATTAGACCCACAATCTGACTCAGCAATTTTTATATCTTCTGATAGTTTTAATATTGGTCAAGATGTACTTGGTCAAGATTTAACAATAGCAAATGGAACAGCACTTTGTTATGGAACAACTCATACTTTGAACTCAGGTTTAGATCCAAATACATATACTTTTGTATGGAAAAAAGATGACAATGTTATTGCAGGTCAAACTGGGCCTTCACTCACGATAACTCAAGGAGGAAATTATAGTTTGACTTATAATGCAACATTTGCAACTTGTGAACCCATAACAGATAATGTAACTATTGAATATTATCCGCAAATTAATGCTGCAAACCCTAATACTTTATATAAATGT
Source organism: Flavobacterium lutivivi (assembly GCF_014642275.1). GTDB lineage: Bacteria > Bacteroidota > Bacteroidia > Flavobacteriales > Flavobacteriaceae > Flavobacterium > Flavobacterium lutivivi. Next base: position 421,746 of record NZ_BMIM01000001.1, on the reverse strand, counting down.
GATAGTGGTTCAGCTACATATAACTATAATTTAGATTTAAATACTTCTGTTGTAAAAGCTGGTTTAGATCCAAACACAACTGTATCATATTTTGCAACACAAAATGATGCTAATAACAATACAAATGCACTTCCATTAGTTTATAATACAGCAAGTGGAACAACTATTTGGGTTAGAATTCAATTACCAAATAGTCCATGTTATGTAGTTAAATCATTTCAGTTACAAACAGCTCCTGGACCAGTAGCTAATCAAGCTCCAGATTTAGTAGCTTGTGCTAGAAGTCAAGCATTGAATAATTCTTTTTTTAACTTAAGTCAACAAACACCGATTATTTTAGGTAGCCAATCAACAACGATGAATGTATTGACGTATCATACATCATTCAATGATGCAACAAATGATATTAATCCTGTAACAGGAAATTTAAGCTACGCTCTTTTCCCTAGTACTACTATATATGTAAGAGTTGAAAATGCCAGTGATCCGACGTGTTTTGTTATTTCTAGTTTTAATCTTATAGTAAATCCAGTTCCAGTTGTAGATGTGCTTGAAAATGTAATTGCTTGTACTAGTTATACATTACAACCTTTGACAAATGGAAATTATTTCACACAACCAAATGGTGGTGGAACAATGATGAATGCAGGTGATATAATCACTGAGACAACAACTTTGTATATTTTTAATCAACCTGGTGGTCCAAACACTTGTGGTGCAAATAGTATGTTTAAAGTTAGAATAATTGATCCTAATACTTTTTCACCAACTGATGTAAACTCATGTGGACCATATACAGTTACTGAACCAGAATTTGGTGATTATTACTCTCAACCTGGTGGAGCAGGAACTATTATAAATCCTGGAACTGTAATTAACTCTACACAAACAATTTATCTTTATTTTGAAACTACAGTAGAACCATTTTGTGTTATTGATACCGATATTGTAGTAAATATTGTTCCAAGCATGGAAGTAGGTCAAAGAGATGATGTTTTTGAATGCTCATCTTATACCTTACCTTCATTGACATTAGGAAATTATTATACTGGTCCAGCAGGAACAGGCAATATGCTACCAGCAGGAACAGTTATTACAACAAGCCAAACAATTTATGTTTATGCTTCGGCTTCAAGTGGTGAAACTGCTTGTAGTGATCAAGATAGTTTTGAAGTAATTATAGGAATGCCACAACCAGCAAATGTTGCTCAGTGTAATGGATATACTCTACCCGAATTGCCTATTGGTAATTATTACACTGGACCAATGGGAACTGGAACTTTAATTCCTGCAGGAACTTTAATTAATGAAAATTCAACGATATACATTTATGCTCCAACAACAAGTGGAACAAACAATTGTACTGATGATATGCATTTTACATTAACTTTCTCTCAACCGCAAGTAGATGTACTTCAAGATGTTACTGTTTGCGAAAGTTATACGCTTCCAACATTGACTTATGGAGAATATAGAACTGAAGCGGATGGTAATGGGACATTAATGCAAGCTGGAGATGTAATCATTTCTTCTCAAACAATTTATATCTTTAGAAGATTGGATGAAAGTTGTGCAAATCAATCTAGTTTTACTGTTACAATAAATCCTTTACCTGAAATTGACTCTCGTTCTGATATAGATATTTGTGACCAATATGTGCTTACTGCATTGACTAACGGTAATTATTACACTGAACCAAATGGTGGTGGAACAATGTTACCAGCTGGAACAGTAATTACATCTTCTCAAAGAATATACATTTACACTATTTCAAATACTACACCAGCGTGTAGTGCTGAAAATAGCTTTCAAATAAATATTTTCTCAACTAGTGCAGATCAACCAGCAAATGTTACATCATGTGATAGCTACACATTGCCTGCTTTGACTGAAGGAAATAAATATTATACTCAGTCTGGTGGACCAAATGGAACAGGGACAGAAATTGCTCCTGGAACAACTATTACTACAACACAAACTATATATGTGTTCAAAGAATCAGTAATTAGAACTTCGTTCTCTTGTGTTGACGAAAACACATTTACTGTAACAATAAATCATACACCAGTTATTGCTCCTATTGCTGATGTAAAAGTTTGTAATAGTTATACTTTACCATCTTTGGCTGTAGGAAATTATTACACAGGAGCTAATGCGACTGGAACTATGTTGAATGCTGGTGACCAAGTTACAACTACTCAAACAATATATGTTTATGCACATACGGCTACAACACCTGATTGTTTTAGTGAGAGAAGTTTTAATGTTACAGTGTTTAATGTTGATGATTTACCTAATGTTACAACATGTGAGTCATACACTCTACCTACATTAGTAAATGGTAAATATTACACGGGACAAAATGGAACAGGTACAATGTTGACCGCTGGAACAACTATTTCTACATCGCAAACATTATATGTTTATTCAGCTTCGCCGTTTAGTCCAACTTGTTACGATGAAAGTACTCTTGTTATTACAATAATTGACACACCAGTATCAAATCCAGTTCCAACACCAATGAGAACAACCTGTGACGAAGATGGAACAAATGATGGTGTAACCTCTTTTAATTTAGCTACTTTCGATAGTACTGTTCTTGGAACACAAACAGGTAGCGAATTTAGTGTAACTTATTACAATACTTTACAAGACGCACAAGCAGGAACAAATGCTGTTACTGCTAGTACTAATGCAATTGTATATGCAAAAGTATCAAATAGCTTAGCACCAAATTGTTTTGATGTAAAACCAATTGCTATCATCGTTAATAAATTACCTGAACCAACTCCAAAAGATGGGGTGGTATGTATTGACGCTGAAACTGGTGCTCTTTTGAATTCATATACTATCTACAGTGGATTGAACCAAACTGGTCATACTTTTGTGTGGAAAAATGAAGCTGGTGAAGTTGTTGGACACAATAGTGCTTATACAGCAACTATGCCTGGAGTTTATACACTTGTAGTAACCAAAACATCTACTGGTTGTTCTTCAGAAGAAATTCCAGTTAACGTTATACAATCAGAACCAGCTGTAATTACTTATTCTGTTGAAGAGGAGTTTTCAGATAATCAAACTTTGACAATTACTGCAAGCGGTCAAGGTGGTGAATATGAATATCAACTAGACAATGGTCCTTTTCAAGATAGTAATGTGTTTTATGATGTAACGTCTGGTGTACACACAGTTACCGTTAATGATAAAAATGGTTGTGGAAGTGTTACAATGCAAGTTGTTGTGGTAAACTATCCAAAATTCTTTACTCCAAACGGTGACGGATATAATGACACATGGAACATTCGCGATTTAAAAAATCAACCTAGTGCTGTAATCGATATTTATGACAGATACGGAAAAATATTAACACAAATTAAACCAAGCTCTTCTGGATGGGACGGAACTTATAATGGAAGACTAGTTATGTCTGACGATTATTGGTTTACAGTTTCTTATGAAGACGAAAATCATATTAAAAGAGAATTCAAAGCCCATTTTGCCATGAAACGTTAAATGCCTACTAAACTAAATTTTGTAAAAACTCTCGGTTGCCCTGCCGAGAGTTTTTTATTTTTTGTAACAAAATTCAGAATATTTAGTCTAGTAATCATATTAAAAAACTTATTCACGCAAATCGGCTATGAAATTAAAATTCTTTTACATTCTTTTTTTGTCAATTACATTTTTTGGATTTTCACAGAGCATTCAAAAAAATGGTCTTATAGCTGGAAAAGTTATTGACAAATCTTCTGGCAAACCAATCCCCTATGTTAACGTATCAATTCTAGAAAACAATAAAATAGTAACTGGAGGAATTACACAAGATAATGGTTCGTTCTCCATTAAAAACTTAGAACTAAAAAATTACACTGTTGAATTTCAGTTTATTGGATATAAAAAAGCTTTTGCAAAAGCTGCTTTATCTGATAGTAATAAAAATATCAATTTGAATACAATTACATTAGAAGAAGAAGCTGTTCAACTAGAAGGTGTAGAAATTGTAAAAGAAAAATCTATCATGGAACAAAAGATTGATAGAAAAGTAATTAATGTTGGTAAAGATTTGATTTCTGCTGGAGCTACAGCTGGCGAGATAATGAATAACATTCCATCAGTAAGTGTTGATCCGCAAACTAATGCAATTAGCTTGCGAGGCAACTCAAATGTTAGAATATTAATTGATGGTAAACCAAGCAATATTGATCCTGCTCAATTACTACAACAAATACCTTCGGCATCAATAAAACAAATTGAATTAATTACTAATCCATCTGCAAAATATAATCCAGAAGGAATGAGTGGTATTATTAATATAGTTCTAAATAAAAATGCAAAACTTGGCTTCAACGGAAGTATAAACACTGGCGTTACATTTGCCAAAACACCTAAATTAAATTCATCATTAGACCTGAATTACAAAGCAGGAAAATTGAATTTTTATGGAAACTATGGTCTAAATACCGGAAAATATGCGAATCATGGAGATGTGGAAAGGCTTCAACCTGGAAACGAAAATTTACAACTATTCAAGTTTGGTAATCACAACATTTCTCACCTATTCAAAATTGGAGTGGATTATTATATAGATGAAAAGAACACATTGTCTGTTTATACTAATCAGAATATTTTTAAAGGAACTGGAGATGGTAGTACAGATGTTGATTTTTATGACATTGCAAACACTGATATTTATCAAATTTTCAACAATAAAAGTGATAACAATACGCAAACCTATAATCTTGACTACAAGCATAACTTCAAAAAAGAAGGTCATAATATAGAATTTGAGGCAAATTATAGCAAAGACAACCATCAAGAGTATTCATATTTTGAATATCCATCAATAAACAACTATACTAATGATATCGAAAATGATGGAAATAATTTAATTATGAATCTAGATTATGTTAATCCATTATCTGATAGCGAAAAACTAGAAATAGGTTCTGAAGCCCGAATTGAAAAAACCGATAACACCTTTGATGTTGACAACAGCTATTTTTCTGATTTTGAGTATAGAAGAAATATTTATTCTGCATATGCAACCTATGGGAAACAATGGAAAAAATGGGGAATGCAAATTGGTGCAAGAGTTGAAAATTATAAAATAGAGGCAAACTTTAATAAGGTTGGTGAAAATCCAGCTAAAATTGAAGATGAAATATTTACTGTTTATCCTTCAGGTTATGTTTCATATAACCCATCAGACAAAAACTCATTCAACTTTAATTATTCAAGAAGAGTAGATAGACCAAGCATTCAACAAATTAATCCTATAAGAGAATGGAGTACACCAACTATGGACTCAGAAGGTAATCCAGCTTTAACTCCTCAATTTACCAATTCATTTGAATTAAATTATACTAGAAAGACAAAAATTGGTTCTATAACTTCTGGTGTTTTTTATAGAATAATTAATGATGAAATAACTCGTGTAGTATATACAAATCCCAACGACATCAACAGACAAGTGCTTTCATACGACAATTTTGACAACAATAATGCTTATGGTGTAGAATTATCAGGTAATCTTGATTTAAAGAAATGGTGGAGCATTAATTTTGGCATAGATGCTTACGGCAAAAAAGTTAAAGGTACTGTAGAAACCTCACCAAGCGTTTATGATTATGTAGAAATAGATGCAACAAATTTCAATGCTCGTATGAACAACAACTTCAAAGCAACAAAAAATTTACGTTTTCAATTATTTGGAATGTATAGAGGACGTGATGTTGGTTTACAATTTACAAGAAAACCAATGTGGAAAACTGATTTTGGCGCGAGCTATAACATCTTGAAAGGAAATGGAACTGTGAGTGCAAGAATTAGTGATATTTTTCAAACAATGAATTTTTCATTTGACGGAGATAGACCAAACAAAAGTACAGGTAGTTTTTACTGGGAAAGTAGAAGTTTATATTTAGGTTTTAACTACAAATTTGGTTCAGGAAAAAACAGAGCTTTACAAAGAAAGCAACGTGATAAAAACGAGACACAAGGAAGTGGCGGAATGATGTAAAATCTTCCACCGTTATATTTATTGTTTTAGTTGTATAAAAAGTCCTGAAATTTCAGGACTTTTATTTTTTTATGAGCTTCACAAAACGCATTTCATCATCCTGAGAAATAATAATATTGTAAACTCCCGAGCTATATCTTGAACCCAAAGTTACATTTGGAACTTCGATGAGAGGAACAATTCTATCTTCAATTAATTTTCCAAAAGAATCATAAACTCTAATAATCACATCAGAATTTGAAGAACTTTCAACGTTCAAATTAAATTCATTTTCGGATGGATTTGGATACACTTTAGCATTAAAAATATCATTCCCATCATTACTTTGTTGGCTCATTCTTGAAGTTGCAGGCGATATAATATAACATTGATTTCCCCATGGCGACCAAGAACCAGAAGACAATACTTTTATTCTAACACCATAGTAAGTATTAGGCGAATAGTTTGTCAACATATTCAAAGTAAACCAATTGACTGATCTATCTAGTTCAAAAACACTTACTACATTAGTCATAGTAGAATTGGTATAGCGTGTTATTTCAAACCTGTAAGCAGTAACATTTGGCAACGAAGTTGTTGTAATAGATGTTCCTTTGGTTGGAACAGTAGTGTTACAAAAATTAACTAATGAAGGAACATCTGGTGTAGTAATTTCACACGGAATTCCATAAGCTGTATAATCGCCAGTAGTCTTTACTGCCACATCAATAATATATTTTGTACCATAATTATAAGATGTTAATTGTGTCATTGTAAACCATTGAAGAGATCTAACTAGTGTTTGAGTTACGCCTGTTAAAGTATTAATAACTCTGAATTTATAACCTGTTGCTCCTGGCAAACTGGTTGTGGAAATCGTTGTGCTTATAGTTGGTAACTTTTGCCCACAATAATTTTGAATTTGTAAACTTCCTGTTCCACCAGATGAGTTGACAGCTGGTGTAGAAAATAAACAAGATGGTCCATAATAACCTAGCCATACTCCATTTTTTCTCAGCATAACTCTGATAGAATATGTTTTTGAATATTCATAACTAGCAAGTTGTGTCATACTAAAATATTGAACTGTACGATCTATGGTTTGTATTTGATTGCTTGTGGTATTTGTAATCTCAAATCGATAACCATCAATTCCTTGAGCATTAGAGCTCACACAACTAATATTAGTACCTATGGTAGGCAATGTTATTCCGCAATCTTTCATAGTAGTAGTTAGCTGAAAACCTGCGTCCAATACTCCATCACAATTATTGTCTATACCATCATAAAGTATTTCGGCCATAGCTGGATTTATCGTAGGATTATTATCATTACAATCAATTCCTAAAGTAGTTGCTTTATAACCCGATGGAATAGATGAACCATAGCAAATAGTTGATAGATTCAGTGATGCAGAATAGTTGTCACCATCAGCATCAACATAAAACTGCCCTATTCTATATAAATTAGAATTATTTGGTTCACAATCATTGTTAACTAATGAATAGCCCAATGGTGGAGTTGTTGCATTAACAGCACAAATGTTTGAAATTAAATTTCCTGAACCAATTCCGTCTCCATCTGTGTCTAAGTAAAATGAAAATAGTTCGTGTTTATTAGCATTATTATCATCACAATCATTTGCTAGTACAAATCCATCACCATCTAAATCGTCATCTTTTGTCAATGGATTACAATCGTCATCAATGCCGTTGTATGGAATTTCAGTTACTGAAGCGTTTACCGATGCGTTGTTGTCATCACAATCATTTGCTAGTACAAATCCATCACCATCTAAATCGTCATCTTTTGTTAGTGGATTGCAATCGTCATCGATGTCATTGTACGGAATTTCTATTGCCGATACGTTTACCGATGCGTTGTTATCATCACAATCATTTGAAAGAACAAATCCATCACCATCTAAATCATCATCTTTTGTTAGTGGATTGCAATCGTCATCGATGTCATTGTACGGAATTTCTATTGCCGATACGTTTACCGATGCGTTGTTATCATCACAATCATTTGAAAGAATAAATCCGTCACCATCTAAATCGTCATCTTTTGTCAATGGATTGCAATCGTCATCGATGGCATTGTACGGAATTTCTATTGCCGATACGTTTACCGATGCGTTGTTGTCATTGCAATCATTTGCTAGAATAAAACCATCACCATCTAAATCGTCATCTTTGGTCAATGGATTACAATCGTCATCGATACCATTATATGGAATTTCTGTTGCTGATGAATTTACAGATGCGTTGTTATCATTGCAGTCATTTGCTAGTACAAATCCATCACCATCTAAATCATCATCCTTGGTCGATGGGTTACAATCGTCATCAATGCCGTTGTATGGAATTTCTGTCGCTGATGCGTTTACCGATGCGTTGTTGTCATTACAATCATTTGCTAGTACAAATCCATCACCATCCAAATCATCATCTTTTGTCAATGGATTGCAATCATCATCGATACCATTATATGGAATTTCTGTCGCTGAGGCGTTTACCGATGCGTTGTTGTCATTGCAATCAATATTGTTTGTAACAAAATTTAATGGCTGTGTACAATCTGAAATTGAATTATTTGCATCTCCAAATCCATCATGGTCATTATCTGCATAATACGTATGTAGATTGCATGCGCCAATAGAATATTCAATATGCAATAATGGAGCTGAAAAATTTTCTCCATCATAAGATTCTGCAACTCTAGTATTGGTTGGCACATTTCCACCATATAAAATAAATGACATCGAATTACCCGAAGACCAACCCGTTCTGTTTACAATTTCCTGAACTAATTCTTTCAAGTTAGGTGTTTGATGTAAATCATTTTCATTTAACCAATTTGTAGGATTCCAAGCTACCGTTGATGAAGTTTTAGTTCTTGAACTAATGTTATATGCTACATTTTGAAAAGCCAAAGAATTATCTGTTGCTTCACCAGAAATATTCACACTTACATTTCCAGAAGTTACCTCATCTACAGTAAACTCAATGTAAGCGTTTGTAATTGTAGCATTTTTTGGAATTGATATATTTTGAAATCTCAAGCCAATTTGTTGAGGATCAACACCACTTTCGGTAAAAAGTTCCAAATCAGAACTTCCTAAATCTATACTTCCGTTGTTAAATAAATTTTCCTCAGCATCATTAGTACTTCCGTTAACTCTAGCATCAACATTCCCAAAAATTGGTCCAATTGTTATGTTTAATTGTTTACTTAAACTGTTTGATGTTTCAGTATCATAAGCCGTTACTTCAATGATATAATTTCCAGAAGGTAACCAACCTGAACTTCCTATGGCATTTACTGAGAATGTAGTGTCCGCATTGTTATTATCTACAAAAGTTTGTCCATTCAACTTGAACTCAACATAGTCAACAACAGAATTAGTTGTTGCAGATATACTGATACTTGATGTTCCTTGATTAAAGATATAATTATTTGTTGGTGAAGTAATTTCTAATTCAATTCCTGTTGGATTATCTAGTGTATTTGGATTACAATCATCATCTATATTATTGAAAGCAATTTCAAATGTATTCGGATTTACACTTGCATTATTATCATCACAATCTAAATTATTTTCCACATAGTTCGCTGGCAAAGTACATTGTATTTTGACATTATTTGGATCACCATAACCATCATTGTCTAAATCTGCATAAAATGTCTTCGTTTGACAATTCCCCAATGTATATTCAACATGAAGTAATGGAGCAGAAAAAGTTTCGCCATCATAAGCTTCGGCAACTCTTGTAGAAGTAGCGTTATTATTTCCATAAAAAATAAACGACATTGAATTACCAGTATTCCAACCATTTCTATCGGTTATTTCCTGAATAATAGTACTCAAATTTGGCGTTCTATGTAAGTCATTTTCTGCAACCCAATTGGCTGGAGACCAATCAACAAAAGCATTCGTTTTTGTTCTACTACTGATATTGTATTGACTTGCATTAAAAACATTTGAATTATCTATTGCTTCACCAGCAACTTTCATACTAAATGCACCACTATTCAATTCATCAACAGTAAATTCTACATAAGCATTTGTGATAGTAGCACCACGAGGAATAGTAATATTTTGAAATCTCAACCCTACTTGTTGGGCATTTCCTTCATCTGTATAAAGCTCTAAATCTGAACTGGTCAAATTCACACTTCCATTCCAAACAAACTCTTCTGCATCATTGTTAGTAGATGCAATTCTAACATCTAGTGTTTTGGATAATGTTCCAATTGTAATTGATATTTGCTTGGTTAAAGTAGTTGATGTTTCATTGTCATGAGCAATCACTTCAACAATATAAGTTCCTTCGGGTAACCAATTTGTTGCGCCAGATGTAGTTATACTAAAAACACCGTTACTTCCCGTATTATCAACAAATGTTTGTCCGTTGAGTTTAAATTCTACAAAATCAACAATAGAACTTGCGTTGATAGAAATAGGAATATTTGTTGTACCAATATCAAAAACACTATGATCCTCGGGAGAAGTAATGTTGAAAGTAATTGGTGTTGATGCAGACATGTCATATTGCAATGTAAACTGATTGTAAGCATCTGTTTTATACTGATTCAAAACTGGTGAATAAGTAGTAACATCAATAGTACTTTTTGATGGATGAAACTTCATTATTCTTAAATAACCATCTCCTCCATTCTCCTCTTCTTGATAATTACTCATTCTAATGTAAACTGGTTTACCACATGAGTTTTGCAAATTTAGCTCTGCAACTCCAGGCGTATCACCATCATGATTATGAGCACATAAAATCAAAAACACATTGCAATGTTCTGCCAAAATATTATTTAAAACTGCTTGCACATTTCCCGAACTGGTAACCGTATTGTTGTCTCTCAAAAATTGGTGAGTAGAAATTATTGCTCTTCTATTAGGAAAAGCAGTCAAAACATCGTCTAGCCATTGCTGTGCTTCAAAAGGGAAGTTAAACTCCATTGCAATGTTTATAAAATCCATTCCGCCAGCTGAGAACAAAACATAATTATTTTTCCAAAGTCTATTGGTATAAACTCCATCATCAGAAGTTACAACATCATTAGTTCCTCCCATATATCCACCATACCAATCATATTGCTCATAACTAGGAATACCTAACCCATCAGCCACAGAAATTGCCGTAGTTGCTGGAAAATTTTTATCGTACAAATTACCTTGACCAGTATAAGCATCAATCGCATCATAATCATGATTCCCTGGCGCAACTCCAATAGCAATATCGTTTTGGTTTAATAAATCCAAAGCCAATCTTGCTCTTTGCCATTGTACTGGTTCACTATAATCAACTATATCTCCAAGATGATCAACCAAAACAATATTCAAATTAACCTTCTGATTAATAACCCACTGAGTTTGGTCAATAAATATTTGAAAAGTATTTGAACGCCAAGTATAATGCTGCGTATCTGGTAAAGCAATAACCGTGAAATCCTCATTTCCAGATGGAGTTGTCGTAAGGTTTTTGTTTAATGAACCTGTCTTAAATGAATATTGTTGCAATTCATTGTCTTCAGATTGAACAACAAAATAGTATTCTGTATCTGGAATTAAATTATCGAGTTCGAATGAATTATTAAATTCTGGAAGAACTATTTTCTTTGAAAAAGGATATTTTTGAATGTTCAATCCTTCATTTTTTGTTCCATAATAAACGGATAACGATTTCGTATCAATCGCTGTTTTCAAAACCGTTTCTTTGTGAAGATTATTTACAAAAAAATGAGCTCTATTTTCCCCAAACATCTTGAAACAAAACAAAAATAGAAGAATAATAATTCTTTGCATGAGAGTTAATTTATTTAATCTACAAAGGTAATACTCGTAAGATTTTCTGTAAAAAAATAACCCATTAACTCGATAAGTTCGATGCATTGTCCGATGAAATGCTTTACAAAATAAAAAATCCCGATTTCGTCGGGATTTTAATATATTTCATCGATAAACTACCATCTAATAATGACGCTTCCCCAAGTAAATCCGCTACCAAAAGCAGCCAAGACTACTAAATCTCCTGATTTAATTTTTCCTTGTTCCCATGCTTCAGTTAAAGCAATCGGAATTGATGCCGCTGTAGTATTTCCATATTTTTGAATGTTATTGTAAACTTGATCATCTGTCAATCTGAACTTTTGTTGAATAAACTGTGATATTCTCAAATTTGCTTGATGTGGAATTAACATATTGATATCAGATACTTGTAAACCATTTGCCTGCAATCCTTCATTGATAACTTCACTGAAACGAACAACCGCATTTTTAAATACAAACTGCCCGTTCATATATGGAAAATAACTTTCATCATCAGGATTATTTTCAGCAATAATATCAGTTACCCAGCGTTTTCCCATTCCTGGTGCAATTAATGCCAATTCTTCTGCATGTTGTCCTTCACTGTGTAGATGTGTAGATAAAATACCTTTGTTTAAATCTTCTTCTCTACTCAGCACTGCTGCTCCTGCTCCATCTCCAAAAATAACTGAAACACCTCTTCCACGAGTCGTCATATCTAAACCTGTTGAATGCAACTCAGAACCTATAACTAGAATATTTTTATACATTCCTGTTTTGATGTATTGATCAGCTATCGATATTGCATAAACAAATCCCGAACATTGGTTTCTAACGTCCAAAGCTCCTACAGTTCTTAGCCCTAAATCACGTTGTACTAAAACTCCAGGACCAGGAAAATAGTAATCTGGACTAAGAGTTGCAAAAATCACAAAATCAATTTCTTCTTTTGAAACTCCTGAACGTTCTATAGCAATTTTAGCGGCTTTTACACCCATCGAAGTGGTTGTATCTTCTCCTCTTATGATATGTCTTCTCTCCTTAATTCCTGTTCGTTCCTGAATCCATTCATCATTGGTATCCATTATTTTTGACAAGTCGTCATTTGTTACTACATTATTTGGAACGTAAAAACCTAATCCCGATATTCTTGAGTGATACATTTTATCAATAATTTAAAATACTGATATCAAAAATAAGAATTTTATAAAAACTACTTGCCATAAGATTGATAAAATTAAAATCAGATAATTTTCATGTTTTTTCACAAAGAAACTCACCATAACTGACAATCAATTGTTAACCTATAATATACTGTCATTTACCTCAAAAAGTTAAAATGAATTAGGGATAAATATAACTTGCGGGTTTTTAAATCAAATCTTAAACAATTATATATGAAAAACTGGATACTAATTATTTTGATGCTTCTCGGCATTAATGCAATTGCCCAAACTGGTGTTACCATTACCTACTATGATGGAGCAACACAGCAATTTAATGTAACGACAAATGGAAAATTGTTTTTTTCTGGAGATAATTTACAGGTGAAACAAGATGCCAATTCAAGTGTTACTTCAATACCTGTTAGTATTATTAGAAAAATTGTTTTTTCAGAAGCATTAGGAACAACAGTGATTGGGGAAAACAAAAAAGAACTTTCAATTTATCCAAATCCTAGTTCAGATGTTGTTAGAATAAGCTCAAACAGTATGGAAACAATGCATGTAAAGATATATTCTTTAAGTGGTCAATTATTGAAAACTGGAAGCTTTGATACTAATCAAGATATTGATGTTTCTGGTTTTGCAAAAGGGATTTATTTAGTTCAAATTGATGATGTAACCTTAAAATTTGTTAAAAAATGAGAAACTACTTTTCACTTCTAATGATTTTTGCGTTGAGTATTTCTGCATTTGCTCAGCAAAAAATAAGGGTTCACAACTCTGGAAATACTATGTATGCCAAAGAAATTTCGGCAGTTGATAGTATTAAGCTTGATAATACTTATGCCAAATTCAAACTTACTGGCAACACTGATTTATTGAATATTCAAAAAGCAGTTATCGATAGTATTACGTTTACAAATACGACAGTCAACTTAGATAAAATATACATTATCTATAATGGCAATGATAATGCCACGATTATAAATCCGTATGCCAATTCTGGTGTAACCATAACTGCAACTGGTGGAACTGTTATTGCAACAGCAACTTCGGGAATTGCCAACTTGGAATATAACATTTTAGGTTCATCGACCAATGGAAGTTTAACATTGACAACAGACCAAGACATTAATTTGGTTTTAAACAATGTTTCATTAACCAATCCAAATGGTGCGCCATTCACTATTCTTGGAGGAAAAACAACAACTATTGATTTAACTCCAGGAACAACAAATACATTATCGGATAGTTTATCAAGTGTAAAAAACGGAACTATAACAACCGATGGGCCAATTATTATAAAAAACACAGGAACTCTATCTATCGCTGGAGTAAAGAAACACGGTATTTATACTACATCAAGCATAACTATCTTGAATGGAACAACAACAATTACTGCCGCAGCATCTGACGGTTTACACTCCGAAGGATTTACAATGAGTAATGGAAGTGTAACAATTTCTTCCACTTCAGATGGTATAGATGCTGGTGATAATGCTATACTGATTTCTGGCGGAACAATTACAGTTAACTCCGTTTCTGCAGATGTAAAAGCAATAAAAACTGGGAATAACACCATTACTATAAATAATGGCACATTCAATCTTAATGTCTCTGGAAATGCTTCAAAAGCTATTTCTGCCAAAGGAATTATCACTTTAAATGGTGGAACGTATAACATCAATCTTTCTGGTGCTGTAGTTTTGACCGCTTCTGGTAGTGGTTATGATCCTTCTTATTGTACTGGTATAAAATCTGACGTACAAATAAATGTAAATGGTGGTAATTATACCATTCAAGCATCATCAACGGCAACTGGCGGAAAAGGATTTTCTGCTGGTGGTATTATCAGTGTTGCAAATGGAACTTTTAACATTTCAACAGCTGCAAATGGAGCAAATTATGTAAACATTTCTGGAGTTGCCGATACCTATGGCGCAGTAGCGTTCAGTTCAAATTCAGATATTAATATTTCAGGAGGAACTTTTACACTTAGCAATTCTGGAAGTGATGGAAAAGCAATTTCTGCCGATGGCGGAATTAATATTTCTGGAGGAACAATAGGGATATCAAATAGTGGCGCTTCTGGCAAAGGATTAAAAGCAGATGGTATTATTTCAATTAACGGAGGAGACACAACTATCAATCTTTCGGGAGCAACTGTATTAAATGCATCAGGCTCTGGGTATAATCCTTCCTATCCAACAGGTTTAAAAGCAACTGGTCAAATAAATATGAGCTCAGGAACAGTTTCTGTTACAGGAAGTTCGGCAGCTACTGGAGCTAGAGGATTTTCATCAGATTCAACAATAAATATAACTGGTGGAACTATAACATCAACTCTAGCAGGAAATGGTGCAAATTATACCAACACAACTGGAACTGCTGATTCTTATGCTTCAGCCGCATTCACATCAAATACAGGATTATTACTAACTGGAGGAAATATTACAACTACTTCATCAGGAACTGGAGGAAAAGGATTAAAGTCAGATGGAACAATTACAATTGGTTCATTAGCTGGTAGTCCTACTTTGAACATAACTACAACTGGAGCTCGTTTTCTCGTTACTGGAAGTGATTATTGTCATCCAAAAACAATTGTTGCTACTGGAGCAGTAAATATTATCAACGGAAACACGACTTTATCATCTACAGATGACGGCATACACTCTGATGCTTCAATAACAATTAGTGGAGGAAATAATTTGATAAGTGCTGTTTCTACTACAAGCGGTGTTGGCGAAGGTGTAGAAGCTCCAATAATTAATTTTTCTGGAGGAATTACAAATGTAACGGCATCCAATGATGGCATTAATACTACTTATGGAACAGTTAGCGGCGGAACAGAATCGAATGATAATAGTCAACTCAATATTTCGGGTGGAATATTGATTGTTGCCGGAAAAGATGCTATTGATAGCAATGGTAATATTACTATAACTGGTGGAACTACAATTGTTTGTGGTGTTACGAATTCACCCGAAGAAGGTTTAGATTTTAACGGATCTTTTAATATGAATGGTGGATTTATCATTTGCGCTGGTTCAAATTCTAATATGACTAAGAATTTTAGTGCTACTTCTACTCAAAGGAGCATGTTTTTAAAATCAAGTGCGCAACTTGCCGCAACTTCGATGCTACATATTAGAAATGCTTCGGGTACCGAAATGGTAACTTTTAAACCAAAAAATGCAGTGTATTATTTCCATTTTTCAAGTCCAAATATAGCAGCAAACACCAGCTATCAAGTATATTTTGGAGGAACATATACTGGAGGAAACTTTGTTGGTAATTCAACAGGTTGGGGTTTATATACTGGTGGAACCTATTCTACAACAGGTGGAACATTAAAATCTACATTTACAACTTCCAGTTCAAGTACATTGAATACTATAACATTCTAGAATTTTATAAAACGGAAATAAAAAAGGCTGATTTCTCAGCCTTTTTTATTTTTTATTAAGAAGTTTGGTCATCAACCGAAGCATCTGGAGCATTTTTCTTAACAGATTCTATCCCATTATCTCTCGAAGCTGTACTTTCATACATTTCGCTTGTTCCAATGATTTGACCATTTGTCGCTTTCAGGTTAAAGTAGTATTTTCCATTTTTTGATTCTAATCTATCAAAACGATTATCGTCCTGCGAATTCTTTTTAACAGATTCAACTCCATTCAAACATGCGGCTTTTGTTGTATATCCTTCGCTTGCTAAAATTTCTTGACCATTTCCAGCTTTTAAGCTAAATTGAAACTCTCCATTTTTTCTGGTTGAAATAACAAATTTTCCCATTTTATAAAATTTTAAATTAAGTTTTATAAAGTTAATTAATTTTTATTATCCAAATATTGACAAATGTTAATTTTTTTAAACATCAAAGTTGACTTGTAACTTAAACGTTAATTGTAAGACATATTTACATCTTAAAACTTTTATTATGAAAAAAAGCTTTTTACTTATTCTTTTTATTAGTTTTTTCTCGGTTAATGCCCAAGAAAACTTAACCTTTCAAAAACCGTCTCAAAGTATTTTGGCATTAGCCGAATATGAAAGAGCACCATCTGTAAGCATGGATTCAAAAAAAGAATACATGTTATTAACTTATCGAAACACCTATAAAACTCTAGATGAACTGAGTCAGGAAGAAATGCGACTAGGTGGATTACGAATTAATCCCGTAACTAATATTTCGAGTACAGTTACTTATGTGAATAATTTGAAGTTAAGAAAAGTTTCAGATAAGATAGAAACTCAAGTTACTGGTTTGCCCGAAAATCCAAAAATAACCAACATAAGTTGGTCGCCAGATGAAAAGAAAATTGCTTTTACAAATACTACTTCTACTGGTGTTGAACTATGGGTTATAGATGTAGTTAGCAGTTCTGCTAAAAAAATTACTGATGCAAATTTGAATGCCAATCTTGGAAATCCTTTCAACTGGATGAAAGACAATCAAACAATTTTAGTGAAAATCCTACCTAAGAATCGGCCAGCTTTAATTGATGGAAAAAAAGATTTACCAAAAGGTCCAACAGTATCCAATAGTGATGGTACAAAATCTCAAAACAGAACCTATCAGGATTTATTAAAAAACCCAACTGATGAAGCTAATTTTGATGCTTTAATAACCTCTGAGCTATACAAAGTTTCTTTATCAGGAAATAAAGAACTTTTTAAACCTGCTGGAATTTATTTGAATGAAAGTTTTTCTCCCGATGGAAATTATTTGATGATTACAACTCTTCATAAACCTTATTCATACATTGTCCCATTGAGTCGTTTTCCTCAAAAAGCAACTGTATATGATATTAACGGAAAAGAAATAAAACTTGTAAACGATATACCTTTAAATGAAGTGATGCCCAAAGGTTTTTCTTCTGTTAGAAAAGGGAAAAGAAACATGAATTGGCGTTCAGACAAACCTTCAACTCTATCCTATGTTGTGGCTTTGGATGAAGGTGACCAAGCGGTTAAAGCTGATTATAGAGATGAAATTTTTAATTGGGATGCACCATTTGCTAACGAGCCTAAATCAGTTTTAAAAACTCAACAACGATTCGCAGGCATCATTTGGGGTAATGAAAACACGGCAATTGCTTATGATGATTGGTATGATACACGTAATCAAAAAACATATTTATTTAACCCATCAAATCCTGCACAAGCACCAAAAATCATTTCGGATAGAAACTCACAAGATATTTACAGTGATCCTGGAAATTTTGAAACCAAACGCAATCAATACAATAGATATGTTTTGGCTATAGAAAACGATAATACTTACCTGATAGGTGATGGATTTACAAAAGATGGTCAATTTCCTTTTATTGATGAATTCAATCTAAAAACTTTAAAAACCAAACGTCTTTACACTTCAAAAATAAAAGATAAAAAAGAAGATTTATTATCGATTGAAGACTTCAAAAAAGGTGATGTATTAGTTCAAATTCAATCGAAAAGTGAATTCCCAAATTATTACTTTAGAAACATAAAATCGGGTAAATTGACGCAGATTACTAATTTCAAAAATCCATTTGAAAGCATCAAAGATGTTTACAAAGAAGTAATAAAATATAAAAGAAACGATGGTGTAGAATTATCTGGAACTTTATATCTACCAGCAAATTATGATAGAACTAAAAAAGCTGAAAAATTACCTCTTTTAATTTGGGCTTATCCAGAAGAATTTAAAGACAAAAACAGCGCAGGACAAAGCAACAAAAACTCTAATGAATTTACATTTCCTTACTACGGTTCATTTGTTTATTGGGTAACCAAAGGCTATGCTGTGCTCGATGATGCTTCGTTCCCTATTATTGGCGAAGGAAATGCTGAACCAAACGATACTTTTTTACCTCAACTTATTGCCAATGCAGAAGCTGCTATCGATGCTGTAGATAAATTGGGTTATATTAACAGAAAAAAATGTGCCATTGGCGGACATTCGTATGGAGCATTTATGACTGCTAATTTGCTAACTCATTCCAATTTATTTGCTTGTGGAATTGCTCGAAGTGGAGCATATAATAGAACCTTAACGCCATTTGGTTTCCAAAGCGAACAGAGAAATTATTGGGATGTTCCCAATGTTTATAACACAATGTCGCCGTTTATGAATGCTGATAAAATGAAAACGCCATTGCTATTGGTTCATGGTGACGCTGATAATAATCCAGGAACATTTACACTTCAATCTGAAAGATATTTTCAAGCCTTGAGAAACCTTGGAGCACCAGTTAGATTGGTATTATTACCAAAAGAAAGTCATGGCTATGCAGCCAAAGAAAATATTTTACATTTGCTATGGGAACAAGAGCAATTTTTGGATAAATATTTGAAGAATTAAGAGAAATTACATAGAAGAAAAGGCTTTAAAAAACAATTTTTAAAGCCTTTTTTCTTTTAAAAAAACTATTGAACCTAATGGTATTTCCTTTTCGCTTTCAAAAAAAACAACTTGATTATCAAACTCACTTTCAACAAGATAATGGCTTCCTTTGAAAAAATTATTTCTAACAATAACTTTTAAATCAGAACTGTCAACCACTTTTAACTGATGAGGAAACAATAGCATTATTTTACCATCTATCTGAATTTGATTTACATCACCAAAAAGCGAAGCAACATAAAAGTCCTTAGGGTTGTTATAAATATAATTCGGTTGTCCTGACTCTACTATCTTTCCATTTTTCATCACAACAACTTCATCTGCAAAAGACAGCACATCCATACTATCATGTGTTGCCACCAAAGTTGTTATGTTTTTTTCTTTCAAATAGGCAAAAAACTTTCTTCTCAAAGTGTTCTTTCTGAAATTATCGATATGACTAAAAGGCTCATCGAGCAATAGCATTTCGGGTTCAAGTGCCAAGACTCTAGCTATTGCTACTCGTTGCATTTGTCCACCGCTTAAAAATTTTGCTTTTACATTGGCATAATCAGACATTTCTACAATTTCGAGTAACTCTTTAATTCTTGCTTTTTTTTCTTCGGGGTAAAAATTAGAAAGATATTTTCCAACGTTTTCAGCAACTGTTATAAAAGGCATCAAATCAAAATCTTGTGCTAAGTATTTTATAAATTCCATTCCAGGAATTAGATTAAATTTTGGTCCTAATATTTCATTTTCGCCCCAAAAAACTGAACCTTCATCCAAATCATATAAACCATAAATCAGTTTAAGCAAGGTACTTTTACCACAGCCACTTTCACCAATAATTGACAAAATTTTTCCTTTTTCAAGAGAAAAAGAAATATCATTCAAGGTTTTATTTTCTAAATATGAAAAAGAGAGATTTTGTACTGAAAGCATAAAAATTTTCTAAAAATCCAAAGTTCGAAATAAATAATTGAAGAAAAAAATAGGTTTGTTAGAACTTTATCTACAAGGCTTACAAACAAGTTTTACTTGTAATGTAACTAATTTACAGTACATTTGTACCATAAATATGATTTATGAAATTGAAATTACTTTATACAATAGGGTTACTTTTTTTATTGACTAATGCTTTTTCACAGGTTGGTATAGCTACTACTTCACCTAATGCACAGTTAGATGTACGCTCTAGTAACCAAACAACTCCTGCTAATAATGATGGAATTTTAATTCCAAAAATTGATGCTTTCCCAGCAACAAATCCAACAGCTGCTCAACAAGGTATGTTAGTATATTTGAACGCTACAACCACGTTTTTAGCTACCAGTAGAACTCCAGGATTTTACTATTGGGATAATGCATCGTCAAATTGGATTGGAATCAGTTCAACAATAAATTCTGACGCAGACTGGTATAAAGTAGGAACATCAACTGCTCCACTTTCTATAAATGATGACATGTATCATTTGGGAAATATTGCCATTGGAAAAAACACCACATCGTTTCCAATTGATATTCAATCAACAAATTTTGATAGAGGGATAAACTCTCTTTTTACTAACAATACTACAAATAGTACTCCAAATATTAGCACTAACAATTCTGTAAATGGCTCATCAACAGATGATACTTATGGAACAAGAAACAGTCTTTCGGGAACTGGTGCTACTGGAGCGCAATTTGGTACTGCAAATAGCATTAGCAATTCTGGAAACAGTAGTCATCACGGAACATTCAATGATTTGAGTGGTTCTGGTTCTGGAAATCATTATGGTGTTTATACAGATATTTCGGGTAGTGGAACAGGAAAACAATATGGAAGCAGTATAAACATTTCCAATACAGGCAATGCAATCCACTACGGAACAAATAATAACTTATCGGGTTCAGGAACTGGTTTCCATTATGGTGTTTATACTGATTTATCAGGAACAGGAACAGGTGAACAATATGGTAGTTATATTAGTATAACCAATACTGGTAATGCAATACATTATGGCAGCTATACTGATTTACAAGGTACAGGAAATGGAAATCAGTTTGGAAGCAGTATCAATATAAACAATTCTGGAACTGGCATTCATTATGGAAATTTCAATTTGCTTACTGGATCAGGAACAGGTTTACAGTATGGAACTTATAACCGAATAATAAATAGTGCAGATGCAAATCATTTTGGAAGTTATAATATTCTTGAAGGTACTGGAACAGGCATAAAATATGGCGATTATAATTATATAAACCCAACTGCTGGCGGAACTCACTATGGTGTTTATTCTGAAGTTTTGAAATCAGGAACCAATTATGCTGGTTATTTTCTTGGAAATGTTTCCATTGGAACTACAACATTAAATAACTATATTTTTCCTGCTTCGAGAGGAACGAATGGTCAGATAATGCAAACCGATGGTTTTGGAAATGTAACTTGGCAGAATGTAACCGCAAATGCTTGGGGATTGCTTGGTAACGGCGGAACAAGTGCCACTACAAACTTTTTAGGAACTACGGACAATATTGATTTTGTTATCAAAAGAAATAACATCAGAGCTGGATATATTGGTGATCCTACCTACAACCTATCGACATTTGATTCTAATAATGGTAATACTTCATTTGGGGCAAATTCACTTTTGAACCCTACAATTAACGTTGGAACTCAAACAGGTGTTAGAAATTCAGCTTTTGGAGTTAATGTAATGCCAGGATTGACAACAGGTCAGAGAAATACAGGAGTTGGAGATTTTGCACTTTTCTCAGCAACATCTGGTAATGAAAACACTGCTCTAGGTGCTGGTGCTTTGTATTCAAATTCAACCGCCTCTAGCAACGTAGCCATTGGAAGAAATGCTTTAACCACAAACAATGCAAGTAATAATACAGCAGTAGGCTTTGCAGCATTGAGACAAAATGCATCAGGAACAAACAATACAGCAATAGGTTTTGAAGCACTACGAAATGTAACTGGTTCAGGTAATGTAGGTGTTGGTTATCAAGCAGGAAGATTAGAAACTGGAAGCAATAGATTATACATAGAAAACTCTAATGCAGATGCAAACAATGCCCTAATTTATGGCGAATTTGATAATAATATAGTGAGAGTAAATGGAACTTTACAAATAAGTAATCCTGCATCTGCTCCAGGCTATGCTTTGCCAAATGTTAGAGGAACAGCAGGTCAAGTTTTGCAAACCGATGGTGCTGGAGGAACAAGCTGGGCAAATTCACTAAATTCACTTTCTGTAATGCGAAGCAATTTGAGTGCAAACCAAGCATTGACTACCGCTGGATGGCAAAAAATAAATTTTGATACTGTCGTATTTGATACTAATAGTGAGTTAAACACAAGTACAGGTAGATTTACTGCATTGAGAACTGGATATTATCAAGTCAATGCTGGCTTCCACACTTTTAATCAGTTTGACACTAATTTTTATGCTATTGGTGTTTTTAAAAACGGTACAGAAATTCAAGAAACTGGAGCTCATCATTTTGGCAATAATCTTATTTCAAGAACAATAAACTGTATTGTTCAATTGAATGCTGGAGATTACATTGAAATTCAAGTTAATAACTCTACAAGTGGCTCTACAATAGATAGTTATTCTGGTAAGACTTTCTTTGAAGTTCACCAAATTAGATAATTTTTGCTTTTTATCGTTAAATTTATTCATTCAACGAACTTTTATCTAAAAATCAATTACTTAGCATAATTTTATAATCTTATCCTTATCTTTAATTGTAAGATTATGAAGTTAAATTTATTCTATTCTTTTTTCTTTATTGCTGTTTTTATACAATTAGGAAATGCTCAAGTTGGAATTGGAACAACTACTCCTAATGCTCAATTTGACATCAGGTCGTCAAACCAAGCAACACCTTCGAATACTGATGGAGTATTAATTCCAAAAATTGATGTATTTCCAGCTACAAACCCTACTGCTGCTCAACAAGGAATGCTGGTCTATCTTACAACTGCTACCACTTTTGGAGGAAATCCAAAACCTATTGGTTTTTATTATTGGAATAATTCTCCTGCTGATTGGATAGGAATTTCATCTGCTGCAAATGGTGACCATGATTGGTATGAAGAAGGAACTACAACTCCACCAAATGCAATTACTGATGAAATGTTTCACACAGGAAATGTAGCCATAGGAAAAAATACTGCCGATTATCCTCTTGATGTATTAGGAACTAATTTAAACGCTACTCTAAACGTTTCTACCACCAATAATGTTAATGAAGTTTTCAACCCAAATAGAGGAATTTATAATGTTTATACTGGCACATCAACAGATGATGTTGATTTAGCATATAACTTTTATAATGGATCATCAACAGGAGTTGTAACAGGAACATCTAACAATATTTTTTCCTCAAATACTGCATCATATAGTGGCTCATATAATTACATCTTTGGAAACCAAGGCGTTCATTTAGGAGTTTTCAATAATTTGGGAGACGGAACGTCAAACACAGGTGTAAGAAATATGATGCTCAATAGAACTACAAGTTCTATTAGAGAAGGCATACTCAACGAAATATACAACAATAATGGAATAGGATATACATATGGAGTTCACAATACTCTAGGAAATGATAATTCTGGGACTACATCACATGTTTGGGGTTTAAATAATTCTATCATTGGAACAGGAAATTCTCCCCAATATGGTGTTTCTACTTATGTAACAAATTCAGGAACTGGTTCTCATTTTGGTGTCTACAATCAGCTTGATGGTTCAGGAAATAGCTTAGTAAATAGCCACTATGGTGTCTATAACACATTATCAGGAGCTGGAGTAACAAGTAAATATGGAACTTATAATTTCATTAGTTCAACAGCTGGAGGTAATCATTATGGGGTTTACTCATCGGTATTAAAACCAGGTATAACAAACTTTGCTGGTTATTTTTTAGGTAATGTTTCAATTGGAACTACTACTCTTAACAATTATATATTTCCGGCATCAAGAGGAACAAATGGTCAAGTGATGAGAACTGATGGTCTTGGAAATATAACTTGGCAAAATCCAAGTAGTTTCGCTTGGTTGACTACTGGTAATTCCGGGACAAGTGGTGGTAACACGACCACAGCAGGAACAAATTTTATAGGAACAACTGATAATCAAAACCTAGACGTAAGAACAAATAACATTTACAGAGCACGATTTAGTAATCTAGGAGAATTCTTTGTTGGTGCACTAAATACAGTAATCACAGGAGATTTAATGAACGGTGTAAGTAATGCAACTTTTCCATGGGCAATAAATGGATATTCTGATCAAAACGGTGCTGGTGTATATGGACAAGTTACTGCTGGAACTACTATTTTTGCTGGAGTTCAAGGAGAATATAATGGTTCGAATGCACAAGGCACAGGTGTTAGAGGTATTACTCTAAACACAACTGCTGGAACAAGTTTTGGAGCTACGCATACTGGTGTTACGGGTATCGCAACAACTTCTGGTTCATATAAATTTGGAGTATATGGATCTGGCGGAACTTCAGCGCGTACAGGAGGAGTTATGGGTTATGACTATGGATTAGCAATGGGTGCTTTAGGTTATTACTCAAATGCTGGAACAGATTATAGTGTGTATGGTTTTGGTTTAGGTTATCAAACTGGTGTTGCTGCAGGAAGATTTTCATCGGCAAATCACACTAATTTTTCTGGAAAGAATACGAACATAGGTTTAGGTATTTATGGTGGTGTAATGGGTGGCTGGGTTCGTGGAATGAAATATGGTTTTCATGCAAAAGGAGAAACCTATAGTTTGTATGTTGACGGAAACGCCTATACAAACAAACCTCTAACCTATTTAATTGAAAGTGATGATAACCAAAGAGTTGCTAGCTACATGACTACTTCTATCAAACCCGAAGTTACTATAAACGGTAAAACAGCCCTTCAAAACGGTAAAGTTTTTGTATCATTTGACAAAAATTTCAGCAAAGTAATATCTAATCTTGAAGATATCGTAATAACAGCAACTCCTCAAGGAAAATCGAACGGTGTATATATAGATGACATAAGTAGAGATGGTTTTTGGATTATTGAAAATAATGATGGCGTTTCTAATGTGAAAATTTCTTGGATAGCAATAACCCAAATCAAAGGTGAAGAAAACCCAGTAGTTCCATCAGATTTGTTGGCAGAAGATTTTGATAAAAAAATGGATAAAGTGATGTTTAATGACAACAACACTACTGAAGAAGCTCAAAGTTTATGGTGGGATGGAACTAAAATTCGTTGGGATAGACCAACCAACGACAAAAGAGACACAACTACACAAACATTGGAAAGACCCAAAGATGTTAAAAAATAAAAGCTGTCCAAAGACAGCTTTTATTTTCAATACTATTCAAGTAAGTTATCTTCCTGCTTCTTTTTGAGCATCTTGAACCATTTTCTCGTTAGCCGTAATAGCAAACTCAACTCTACGGTTTTGACTTCTTCCTTCTGGAGTATCATTTGTTGCTATAGGATCAGCAATTCCCATTCCGGTAGTTACAAATCTTGATGCCGCTAATCCTTTACTAGCCAAATATGCTTTAACTGATGCTGCTCTTTGATCAGACAATTTCAAATTATATTCTGGAGTTCCAGTGCTATCTGTATAACCATAAATTTGAATATTAGTATCTGGATATTGATTAAAAACAGGCACTAATTTATCAAGATTAGCTTTAGCATTAGCTGTCAAAGTAGATTTGTTCGTGTCAAAACGAACAGCATTTTCACCCAATACTAATTTTATTCCTTCTCCTACTCTTTCAACTTGAGCTCCAGGCAAAGCTGTTTCAATTTCACGAGCTTGTTTGTCCATTTTATTACCAATCACACCACCAGCAACTCCACCAATAACACCACCTAGAACAGCACCAAGAGCACCATTTCCTCCTTTTCCTAAATTATTACCAAGAATTCCTCCAATAACTGCTCCACCAACTGCGCCAATTGCTGCGCCACGTTGAGTATTGTTTGTGTTTTTAACAGCTTCACAACTTGTAAAAATTGTTGAAAATAACATCAAACCAGCCAAAAATAAAACTTTAAAATTTTTCATATCTCTTTTAATTTAATTTTTCAAATTGATAAACAACATCTGTTAACTTTCCTCCTACATTGATTTTATCAACCAATTGGAAACTTGTTTCTGTTACGTTTGCAACAGACAAAACATAGCCAGATTTTACTTTCTTAGCCTTTGCTTCGTCCAAAATCTTTAAAACAAATTGACCTTCTTTATTGATAAACCAAGTAATCGGTGTTGAATATGAAGTACAATTAGGGCTATTCAATTCAAAATTACCTTTGTTATTGTTAGAAACAAACTTCCAATTACTTCCAACAAAACATTTTGAATCCGCCAAATCAAAAGAAGTTACTTTTATAACCTCTGAACCTGGATAGGTAACAGACGTAATCTTCCAATCTCCTTTTATAGTCGTTTGCGATTTAGAATCAATCTTTGTACTTGTAGCAGAGTTTGAAGATTTGCATGCAACAAGCACAGAAACTACCGTTAAAATCAAAATAATTTTTTTCATAATATCTAAATTTATTTTTTTTACAAATATATGGCTAAAATTTTACTCCATTTTGCATAATTATTCGAATGTGTTGTAGAATTATTACCACGTCATTTTGTCATGATTTTTCCAATTGGTATTTGATTTGCTAAATAGATTTCATCAATGTTTAATTAAAAAAATCAAAATATGTCATCAGGAAAAATTAATGTATCAGTAGAGAACATCTTTCCACTTATTAAAAAGTTTTTGTATAGCGATCATGAAATTTTCTTGCGCGAATTGGTCTCTAATGCTACCGATGCAACGCTAAAGCTAAAGCATTTGACTAGTATTGGCGAAGCCAAAGTAGAATATGGCAACCCAATGATTGAGGTCAAAATTGATAAAGAAGGTAAAAAACTTCACATCATCGACCAAGGTTTGGGTATGACAGCCGAAGAAGTTGAAAAATATATTAATCAAATTGCATTTTCTGGTGCAGAAGAGTTTTTAGAAAAGTATAAAGACTCTGCAAAGGATTCTGGGGTAATTGGTCATTTTGGTTTAGGTTTTTATTCTGCTTTTATGGTTGCATCAAAAGTGGAAATTATCACTAAATCTTATAAAGACGAACCTGCTGCGCACTGGACTTGCGACGGAAGCCCAGAGTTTACTCTAGAACCACACGACAAATCTGAACGCGGAACAGAAATTATTCTTCACATTGCAGATGATTCTGTCGAGTTTTTAGAAGAATATCGTATTCGTGAATTGCTTACTAAGTATAACAAGTTTATGCCAATTCCTATAAAATTTGGCACAAAACAAGAAGCTTTACCAAAGCCCGAAAATGCTCCTGAAGATTACAAAACAGAATACAAAGAGGTTGACAACATCATCAATAATCCAAATCCAGCTTGGACAAAACAACCAACAGATTTGAATGATGAGGACTATAAAAACTTCTATCGCGAGTTATATCCTATGCAGTTTGAAGAACCGTTATTTAATATTCATTTGAATGTAGATTATCCGTTCAACTTGACTGGAATTTTATATTTCCCAAAAATGTCTTCGGATTTGCAACTGCAAAAAGATAAAATTCAATTGTATCAAAATCAGGTTTTTGTAACTGATAATGTAGAAGGTATAGTTCCAGAGTTTTTAGCAATGCTAAAAGGTGTTATTGACTCACCAGATATTCCGTTGAATGTTTCGCGTTCTTATCTTCAGGCTGACGGAAATGTGAAGAAGATTTCTAACTATATCACTCGAAAAGTTGCTGATAAACTTAAATCATTGTTCAACGAAAACAGAGAAGATTTTGAGCAAAAATGGAATGACATCAAAATCGTTTTAGAATATGGAATGCTTTCTGAGCCTAAATTCTATGAAAAAGCTGGTGATTTTGTGTTATATCCAACAGTTGATGATAAATATTACACCTTAGCAGAATTAAAAGAAACTCTAAAAGACAATCAAACTGACAAAAATGGAAAGTTAGTTGTACTCTATGCTTCCAATAAAGACGCACAACATAGCTATATTGATATTGCCAAAGAAAGAGGTTATCAAGTATTATTATTAGATTCTCCAATTGTTTCGCATTTGATACAAAAACTAGAAGCTGATAATGAAAACTTAACATTTACTCGTGTCGATTCTGACCACATTGATAAATTAATTCAAAAAGAAGACACTCAAATCTCTAAATTATCTGAAGAAGAATCAACACAACTAAAAACGGTTTTGGAAGAAATTGTTCCAAAAACAAACTATACGGTTCAGTTGGAACCAATGGATAGTAACGCAGCACCATTTATAATAACACAACCTGAGTTCATGCGTAGAATGAAAGAAATGAGCCAAACTGGTGGTGGAATGTTTGGAATGGGTAATTTTCCAGACATGTACAACTTAGTAGTGAATACTAATTCTGAATTGGCAACAACTATTTTGAAAGCTGACAAATCTGCACAAGAAAGTTTGGTAAAACAAGCATTAGATTTAGCCAAAATATCACAAGGCTTATTAAAAGGAGAAGAACTTACTGCTTTTGTGAAAAGGAGTTTTGAGTTGATTAAGTAAGAAGAAAAAAACAAGAGAAAAGAAAAAGACCTGCTAGTGAAAACTTGCAGGTTTTTTTATACATTAGCTTAAACAAAACGAAATCTAACATGAAAAAACTTTTATTATTATTCTTCCTTGTTCCTTTTTCAGTATTTGCACAATTCTTTAGTGGAACAGTTACATTAAATGATGGTTCAACAAAAACTGGATTAATTGAACTTCCTAATTCAAGTGATCAAACTATTAAATTTAAATTATCTCAAAAAGAAAAAATTGAAAAAATCAGAATTAATGATGTTAAAAGTTTTCAAATAAAATGGCAGAATGATACTATAGAATATGAAACTATGTTCTTATCTGAAGGTAAAAAAGACAAAGAAAATAATTTCAAAGTCGATAAAGAAAAATCTTGGGTGCAAATTGAAAAAAGAGGCAAAAACTTAGATTTAGTTTCCATAAGATATTCAAACTCTGGTGTTTTAGGTGCAGCTGGTCAAACTTCAGAATCAGGTAGAGTAATGTATATTAAAAGACATGCAAATAACTTTGCTATTTATTTCTTTCCTATTATGGAAAGTGGCGGGCTAACATTTCAAATAAATTTTTATAAAGCTCTAATGAATTCAATTAAATATCATTTTGAAAATGATTGCCCTAAAATAATAGAATTAACCACAAAAGAACAACTAAAAAATAAAGGATTAGGTCTTATTGTTGAATTGCATGATGAATATTGTAACTAAACAAAATAACAAATAAGCTTCAAGTTTATATTGAAAGATTTTTTCTTGAGTAAATTCCAGACCTTAGTAATTCCTAATTTTTTATTCCTAATTAAAAAATGACACTTCATATAGAAACTCCTGCACTACTCTTTTCAGCTACATCATTAATATTATTGGCATATACCAATAGATTTTTAACCATAGCCCAAATTGTACGTAGTCTAAAAAAACATTATGATGAAAATCATACTAAGAGTATTTTACTTCAAATAAAAAACCTAAATCTTCGCATTTCACTGATAAGATATATGCAGCTTTTTGGAGTGTTGAGTTTGTTCCTATCAGTATTTGCAATGCTTTCATTATTTCTTAACCAACAAACATTTGGGCTATACCTTTTTGGAGCTAGCTTACTTTGTCTTTTAATTTCGTTGGGAATTTCTTTTTGGGAAATTAGCATTTCAGTTACAGCCTTACGACATCATTTGAGCGACATAGAGGAAGAAGAAATGAAAAAATAAAACCTCACAAATTGTGAGGTTTTGTCTATTTACTTAAATACATTTTTCTTCTAGAATACAATTCATAAAATTGATCATCTTTTAAATCATCAATAAACAAAATACTTTCGCCAGTAGATTTCATTTCTGGACCAAGAGCTTTATTCACACCATGGAATTTACTAAATGAAAAAACAGGTTGTTTAATCGCATAACCATTTAGCTTAGGATTAAAAGTAAAATCGGTTACTTTATTCACTCCAAGCATTATTTTTGTGGCATAATTCACATAAGGTTCGCCATAAGCTTTTGCAATAAATGGTACGGTTCTCGATGCTCTTGGATTTGCTTCAATGATATAAACTGTATCATCTTTTATAGCAAATTGTATATTGATTAACCCTACGGTTTGTAATGCTAAAGCTATCTTTTTTGTATGATCTTTTATTTGTTGCATGACAAACTCACCTAGATTAAATGGTGGCAAAGTTGCATTACTGTCACCACTATGAACACCACAAGGTTCAATATGTTCCATAATTCCAATGATATAAACATTTTCACCATCACAAATTGCATCTGCTTCGGCTTCAATTGCACCATCAAGATAGTGGTCTAACAATAATTTATTTCCTGGAATATTTTTTAATAAGTCAATCACGTGCTCTTCAAGTTCTTGCTTGTTTATGACTATTTTCATTCCTTGTCCACCAAGAACATAAGATGGACGAACAAGTAATGGAAAATCCAATTCATCTGCAAGTTTACTCGCTTGTTCTGCATTTTCGGCAACGCCAAATTTCGGATATGGGATTTTCAACTCTTTTAATAATTCTGAAAATCTTCCTCTATCTTCTGCTAAATCGAGAGCATCATAACTTGTTCCAAGAATTTTTATACCATATCTATCCAATTTTTCTGCAAGTTTCAATGCAGTTTGACCACCAAGTTGCACAATTACACCTTCAGGTTTTTCATGTCGAATGATATCGTAAATATGTTCCCAAAAAACAGGTTCAAAGTATAACTTATCAGCAGTATCAAAATCGGTTGAAACAGTTTCTGGATTACAGTTAATCATTATTGTTTCAAAACCAGCTTCTTTTGCAGCTAAAACACCATGTACACACGAATAATCAAATTCAATTCCTTGCCCAATTCTATTTGGTCCAGAACCAAGAACAATCACTTTTTTTCTATCAGAAACTTTACTTTCGTTATCTACATAACGTGTTCCATCTGGTTTTTGAATTTCCGCTTCAAAAGTTGAATAATAATATGGTGTTTGTGCTTTAAATTCTGCAGCACATGTATCAACAAGTTTATAAACTCTGTTAATATTCATTTCTTCACGAAGCTTATAAACTTGACTTTCTAAACAACCCATCATGTGAGCAATTTGTCTATCACCATAACCTTTTTGCTTAGCTTCGAGTAACAATTCTTTAGGTAAAGTATCAACTTTATATTTTGAAATTTCTCTCTCTAAATTGAATAACTCTTCATATTGCTTTAAAAACCATATATCAATTCGTGTGATTTCATGAATTCGCGAAAGCGGAATTCCTATAGCAATAGCATCATAAATCACAAAAACTCTATCCCAACTCGCATAAGTTAGTTTTTCAATAATCTGTTCGTAGTTTTTATAACCTTTTCCATCAGCTCCAATTCCGTTTCTTTTTATTTCTAATGATTGTGTGGCTTTGTGTAATGCTTCTTGAAACGAACGACCAATTCCCATTACTTCACCCACAGATTTCATTTGCAGTCCAAGAGTTCTATCTGCACCTTCAAATTTATCAAAGTTCCAACGTGGTATTTTAACAATAACATAGTCTAATGTTGGTTCAAATAATGCTGAAGTAGATTTTGTAATTTGATTTTGCAATTCATCTAAGTGATAGCCAAGTGCTAATTTTGTAGCAATTTTTGCAATAGGATAACCTGTTGCTTTTGAAGCTAAAGCTGAAGAACGAGACACACGAGGATTAATTTCGATAGCAACAATATCTTCTTTCTCATCTGGAGAAACAGCAAATTGCACATTACATCCGCCAGCAAAATTTCCGATAGAACGCATCATCAAAATGGCCATGTCTCGCATTTTTTGAAATGTAGTATCGCTCAAAGTCATTGCTGGAGCAACAGTTATACTATCGCCTGTATGAATTCCCATTGGATCCATATTTTCGATAGAACAAATAATTACTACATTATCATTTTTGTCACGCAATAATTCAAGTTCATATTCTTTCCATCCAAAAAGTGCTTTATCAATCAACACTTCGTGAATAGGTGAAGCTTCTAGACCACGCGTTAAAAGTTCGTCAAAATCTTCTTTTTTATATACAAAAGCAGCTCCAGTTCCACCAAGTGTAAACGAAGGTCGAATAACTAGCGGAAAACCAAACTCTTGAGCAATTTCTTTTCCTTTCAAAAAAGAATTTGCCGTTTTTGCTGGCGCAGTTGGAACGTTTATTTTTTCTAATAGTTGTTTAAACTGTTCTCTATCTTCTGTAATGTTGATGGCATTTATATCAACACCAATAAGTTTTACATTAAAATCTTTCCAAATTCCTTTTTCATCAGCTTCAAGGCATAAATTTAATGCCGTTTGTCCGCCCATTGTGGGTAGAACAGCATCAATTTGAGGATGTTCTTTTAAAATTTGAATGATAGATTTGGTAGTTAATGGCAATAAATAAACATGATCTGCCATTGATGGATCAGTCATGATGGTTGCAGGATTTGAATTGATAAGAATTACTTCAATTCCTTCCTCACGAAGAGAACGTGCCGATTGTGAACCAGCATAGTCAAATTCGCAAGCTTGCCCAATAACGATTGGACCTGAACCAATAATTAAAACCGATTTAATAGAGTTGTCTTTTGGCATTGTGTTGTGTTGTTTGTTGTTTTCAAATTTAATTTGTTTGTGCCGAACCGGAAAAAAAGACTATTTAAACTTATCAAATTTTATAAACAAGTTATAAAAAAAGCCGCTACTAATAAAAGTAACGGCTTGATATTGATTAATTTAAATCATTATTTTTTGTGTCTTGGTTCACAAGATACAGTCAATTTATGTCTTCCTTTAGCTCTACGACGCGCAAGGACTTTTCTTCCATTTGCAGAAGCCATTCTGTCCATAAATCCGTGTTTATTTCTTCTTTTTCTTTTCGATGGTTGAAACGTTCTTTTGCTCATTGCTTTGTATCTTTAAAATCGTGTATTATTTTCTTTAATAAACGGTTCTTTCAAAACCGAGTGCAAATATACAAACCTTTTTTTTTCTGGCAAGTACTTTTTTAAAAATATTTTTAATGCTTTTTATTACCTTTGCAAACTAAAATTTTAATCATGTTCAATAAAAATATAAAAATAGTTTTAACCGTGTTAATTTTTGCTACTGCCATCTGGCAATTTACAGAAGGTAACATTGGTAACGGGATTTTTTTGATACTTCTATCAGTTATTCCAATTTTTCTTTATTATAAAAACGAGTACATCTTATTAGCGTTTTTAAAATTAAGAAAGCAAGATTTTGCTGGCGCAAAAGTTTGGCTAGATAAGATAAAAAAACCTGAAACAGCTTTGGTAAGAAAACAACAAGGTTATTACAATTATCTAAATGGATTGATGTTGTCGCAAACCAATCTTATACAAGCGGAAAAATATTTCAAGAAAGCGGTCGAATTAGGGCTTAATATGGACATGGATTTGGCTGTAGCCAAATTAAACCTTGCAGGAATTGCACTTTCTAGAAGAAGAAAATTAGAAGCTACTAATCTATTGAATGAAGCCAAAAAATTGGACAAGCACAATATGCTAAAAGATCAAATTGCTATGATGAAAGAGCAGATGAAGAAGATTTAGTATTCAGTCGCAGTTTTTCAGTTTACAGTATATAAAAAAGCTTTAGAAAATTCTAAAGCTTTTTTATTTTTCGCTGTTCGTTGCAACTGCCAACTAAACACTAATACCCAGAAGTTGGGATTTCAATTTCATATTTTTTCTTGGAAACATTCAATAATTTTTTGTCACGCAACCAAGGATTGTGAATTTTTAAAATCTTATAGTTGATACCTTGCGTTTTTGCGAAGCTAGCCAAATCATTTATTGTACTATCTACTTCAACTTTTTTAGTTGGAATAGTGCTGTATAAATCACTTTGATAGATATTGAAACCATATTTTGTTGGTGATTTCATGATTTCTTTTAAAGCCAAAATTCTAAAAACATAACGAGAAGTTTCTTCTGTCAATGCTAAATCATAATAATTGGAAACTTGTTGTTCTTCCACTCTTTTGTTCACTCCGTTCATTCCTCCATTATAGGATGCTGCTGCTAAAGTCCAAGAGCCAAATTTTTCTTTGGCGGCCAATAGATATTTACAAGCCGCTTCGGTAGATTTCTCAAGATGGTATCTTTCATCAACATAATCATTCACCTCCATTCCTTTTTCTTTTGCGGTATCAGTCATAAATTGCCAAACACCACGAGCTCCAGCAGATGAAGTTGCATTGGTCAATCCACTTTCGATAACTGCTAAATATTTGAAATCATCTGGAACTCCATATTTTTCTAAAATTGGTTCAATAACAGGAAAAACTCTATTGGCTCTTTTTATTATCAATGTAGTTGTCGAATGCAAATTTGCATTAATAAGCAACTCTCTATCCAATCGTTCTCTTACATCGCTGATTTGCAATGGAGTTTGTTCACCAGCAAAATCAATAGAAACTGGAAAATACATTGCTGTTCCTTCGTGTAAAGACTTATCTTTCTCGTCACCTGAAATTGCAAAAATCAATATTCCAGAAACAATCAGAGCTATAATTGTAGTCAAAAAACCTTTGTTCTTCATCATAATTCTTTTTTCTTAAAAGTAAAACTACAAAAATCAATCCAAAACTAAAATTACTCTAACAAAATTTTTGGCAAATTCTCGTTTAACCATTTGTATTTATTGAGAATCATAATATGTTTTCCACCTTTCAAAACAGTACAATTTTTTATATATTTAATTGGAAAAACTTCATCTTCATCTCCATGAATATGAATAACTTCTGCATCGACTTCTTTTCTTTCCCAATTAATGATTTGTTCTATTGACCAATCCAAATAATTCTTATCTCTAACCGAAAGGAACTTTTCATAAAGTTTTAGTCTTTGTTTGGCAAAATCCCCAAAAGCATATTTTGCAAGGTTTTCAACGTTTTCAAAAAGCTTTGTTGGAATAAGTTTGTAGGCTTTTGTTGTTTTTGCAATTTTCATTGCTCTTGGCAATTCGATACTCGATTTTACACTAGAAATTATTACAACTTTTTTTGGATTGACAAATTGTTTCATTTCTTGAACCAAGATACCTCCAAAAGAAACTCCAACCAAAATACAATCTTGATGAACAACTTTGCTCGACATTCTTTTGGCATAATCTGATAAGGATTCTTTGGGTAAAGGAAGTTCCCATTCTAGCAGATGCATTTCAAATTGCTCTTCGGGCAATTTAATATTCTCAAAAATAGTTGGACTTGCCGCCATTCCTGGCATAAAATAAACATGAATTTTATTCATATTTTAACTTGATGACTTTGAATAATTTAGTAATTTTGCATAAAAATAATGTATTTGAACAAAATGATGATGAACTCAACATTAATTTTAGAAGAAATGGAAATCAAAGACAATACATTTGCCAGACAGTTTGAGACTATGGTAGATGGGAAAATGATTTCTGTTGAATACTCCTTTCAGGAGAAGAAAATATTTTTAACCCGAATTAATACTTTTGAAGGGTTTGAAAATGATGAACTTATAAATGTTTTTTTGAAAAACATTCTGCAAATTGCCGAAGAAAGAAAACTGAAGGTTGTTCCTATCTACCCAAGAATAACGATGTTTTTCAGGAAAAACCCAAAATATAAAGAACTACTTCCTCCAGGAATTAGAATTTAATCATAAACAAAAGTCCTGAAATGCTTCAGGACTTTTTTATTATCATTATTTTTACTGAATGCAAGAAGACTTCACCAAAGAGATAATTACTTTTTTTGAAACTATTGAAAAATATTATGGTTCAAAAATTGAAGTTTCTATTGGGTTATTTTCTGAAAAAGAAATTTCAAACAATTCTCTTGCAACATGGAATTTGCTGGAATTCAACCTCATTCAGTCTGGTTACAGGAAAACTGGTGACAAATTCATGGTAGAAGGCAAAGGCATTTATTTTGAACTATCCGCAGAAAAACTGATTGATTTTAAACAAACAGGCAGACACAAGTTTGAGTTTATAGAACAATATAACGACACATTGTACAGAATAACCAAAATGAGGTTTCATTATAAGTATTAAATACGTCATTTGCCTTATTGATTGATTATTAAATATTTACAAATTTTGATTAATCACAATAAAGCAAACTTATCATGAAAACAAAATTACTCTTATTTTTTTTGACTTTAATTTATGTGCAAATTTCATTTGCTCAATGTTGGAAAACAATTTCTGCCGGAAATTATCATTCTATAGGAATAAAAAATGATGGCACAATGTGGAGTTGGGGTTGGAATCAGTATGGTCAATTAGGATATGGTCCATTTGGTTTTGGCAACTATATCAAAGGACAAGTAGGCAGTTCTAATGATTGGGATTCTGTTTCCGCAAATGAAGATCATACTTTTGCGATTAAAACTGATGGAACACTTTGGAGTTGGGGATATAATAATTATGGACAACTTGGAAATGGAAATTACAACAATCAAAGTTCTCCTGTACAAATTGGCACATCAAACAATTGGATGAAAGTATCTGCTGGTTACTATTTTGGCATAGCAATAAAAAATGATGGAACGCTTTGGGCTTGGGGAAGAAATGATTTATATCAACTCGGAACTGGTGATAATATATGGACAACTGAACCTATTCAAATTGGCACAGACAATGATTGGATGGATGTGGATGCCGGAGGTTCTCATTGTTTAGCGCTAAAAAACAACGGTAGTCTTTGGGCTTGGGGAAGTAATTACTATGGCACAGTTGGTAATGGTTTCAGTGGTTTCAGTGTAGATGTTGCATCGCCGATATTAATAAATAATGGGATTTGGTTAAAAATAGAAGCCGCACAAAACCATAGCATGGCAATAAAAAATGATGGCACCAGATGGGCTTGGGGAAACAATTATCAAGGTGAACTTGGAAATGGTTCAAACAACGAATTGATTTTACCAACACAGATTGGCTCTGATAATAACTGGACAGATATATCTTCTACAAGTAGGTTTACTGTTGGCCTCAAAAGCGACGGAACTATCTGGAAATGGGGTAATTTTAATTACTCTCCTGCCCAAATCGAAACTGATAACAACTGGGATTCAATTAGTGCTGGAGGTTACCATCTTTTAGCCATAAAAAACAATGGTGATTTATATGGAATCTATAATAATACCTATGGACAAACTGGAAGTGGTGAAAATACAACTACAATTTCCAATCTTTATCTAAACAATTGTCCAACTTCGTTGTCTAATAATGAATTTACAAATAAAAAAATATTATCATTCCCAAACCCAACAAGTGGCTTAGTAAATTTGGTTGAAGGCATTATTGAAGCTAGATTATTAACCTCTGACGGAAAGGTCATTAAAACTTATAAAAATCAAAATCAAATTGATATTTCAAATTTTTCTAAAGGAATTTATTTAATTCAACTAACTGATAGTTATGGAAATATTTCTTTTGAAAAGATTATAAAAAACTAAAAAAAGGCGGCGTAAAGTCGCTTTTTTATACCTCAACCTTCAAACCCGAACCTGTAAGGCTTACTGGCGAAGCAAACTCCATCCTAACACTTCCATCTTCATCGATTTTTGTTAAATTGATTTCGTGTAAGGTATTCACTAATTCAGGGTTCCAAGGATGTTTTACTTTTACATAATTCTCTGTAAAACCATAAATATATCCTTCTTTGTTTTCGCTTTCAAAAAGAACAGTTCTATTGCTTCCAATTTGGCTTTCATAAAATGCTCTACGTTTCTTTACTGATAATCCACGAAGCATTTTACTACGTTTATTTCTCACATTCATCGGCACAGCATTGGGCATTTCAGCTGCTTCCGTGTTATCTCTTTCGGAGTAAGTAAAGACATGAAGATATGAAATATCCAATTCGTTTAAGAAATTATAGGTTTCAAGAAAATGTTCGTCGGTTTCACCAGGAAAACCAACAATTACATCTACTCCTATACAAGCATGTGGCATTACTTTTCGAATATTTTCCACTCTATCCGTATATACTTCACGCAAATAGCGACGCTTCATTTTCTTCAAAATATCATTGCTTCCACTTTGTAATGGAATATGAAAATGTGGTACAAAAGTTCTGCTTTGTGCTACAAATTCGATGGTTTCGTTTTTTAATAAATTGGGTTCGATTGAGGAAATTCGGAGTCGCTCAATGCCTTCTACTTTATCAAGATTTTGAACTAATTCTAAAAATGTATGCTCGTGTTTTTTATTACCAAATTCGCCTTTACCATAATCACCAATATTTACACCTGTGAGGACAATTTCTTTAATGCCTTGAGAAGAAATTTCGGCTGCATTTTTTAGCACATTTTCCATCGTATCACTGCGCGAAATTCCACGAGCTAACGGAATGGTGCAATAGGTACATTTATAATCACAACCATCTTGAACTTTCAAAAAAGCACGAGTTCTATCTCCAATTGAATAGCTACCTACGTAAAAATCAGCCTCATCTATTTCGCAAGAATGTACTTCGCCTTGCTCGTTTTTAGACAAATCGTTGATGTAATCAGTAATTTTGAATTTTTCGGTTGCACCTAGAACCAAATCTACACCATCAACGGCAGCCAATTCTTCAGGTTTTAATTGTGCATAGCAACCAACAGCAGCTACAAAAGCTTTATCATTTGCTTTGAGCGCTTTTTTTACAATTTGCTTAAATTGTTTGTCTGCATTTTCAGTTACCGAGCAAGTGTTTATCACATAAATATCGGCAACTTCTTCAAAATCAACACGCTCAAATCCTTCAGATTGAAAGTCACGTGCTATAGTAGAGGTTTCAGAAAAATTCAATTTGCATCCAAGAGTATAGAATGCTACTTTTTTATTTTGTGTCATGATATAACTCAATTAATGAAATCGTTGTCAAAAAATTGAGAATGCAAAGATAGTTTAATTTGGAAATTTATCAATCTGAAAATGAAAACTTCAATTAAATTAATTTAATCTTTTCGATATTTTTTGGTAATCTCAAAAACGTGTTCCAAAATTTTGGCATCTTGTTCTGTAAATTCAACATTTCTTCTTGCCATTACAATTTTTGCTGTTTGAAATGCTTTGTTCGTTAGATAGGTAGTAAACCCAGAACTTCCACCCCAACTAAAGCTAGGCACGAAATTTCGAGGAAATCCTGCTCCAAAAATATTTGTAGAAACACCAACTACAGTTCCCGTGTTGAACATAGTATTAATTCCACATTTGCTATGATCACCCATCATAAGTCCGCAAAACTGTAATCCAGTTTTAGCAAAATTTTCAGTTTCGTAACTCCAAAGTTTGACTTCTTCGTAATTGTTTTTTAAGTTGGAATTATTGCTATCAGCACCAATATTGCACCATTCCCCAAGGACTGAATTCCCTAGAAAACCATCATGACCTTTATTGGAATAACCTATTAAAACTGAATTACTCACTTCACCACCAATAACAGAATGAGGTCCAACTGTTGTTGCTCCATAAACCTTTGAAGCTAGCTTAACCCTACCCGATTCACACAAAGCAAATGGTCCACGAATAACCGAACTTTCCATTATTTCTGAGTTTTTACCAATATAGATTGGACCAGTAGATGCATTTAGTGTAACAAATTCAAGTTTTGCTCCTTCTTCAATAAAAATATTTTCTGGCGAAATTACATTAACAGATTTTGGAATAGGTTGCGAATGTCTTCCTTCGGTCAATAAATCAAAATCTTCGCGAATAGCAACATCATTTTTTGCAAAAATATCCCATGTGTGCTCAATTTTTAAACAGTCTTCTGTGAACTCAATAATTTCATAATTATCAAAATCAACTTCTTCTTGAGTATCGTTTGTATAGAATGCTATCACTTCATCGTTTTTGAAAATAGCTTGATTTTTTTCAAGATTTCTAACCATTTCCACTAAAATATCATTTGGCAAAAACGCAGCATTAATCATTACATTTTCTTCCATTTCTACCATTGGAAATTTTTCTGAAAGATATTCTTCGGTTAAAGTTGTAGTGGTGTAACCAAGATATTTTTCCCATTTTTCTCTAATGGTTAAAATTCCAACTCTGATATCGGCAACTGGTCTTGTAAATGTAAATGGAAGAAGTGTGTTTCGAACTGTTCCATCAAAAAGTATGTAGTTCATTTTAAAAATTTATAGGTTTAAAAGTTTAAAAGTTTAAAAAAACTAAAAACTCTTTTTCAAAAGTACAAAGTTTTCCTTAATAAAAAAACCACTCGTTTTCACGAATGGTCTTTATAAAATTTGAACACTTAAAACTATTATTTTCCGTGTTTTGCGTATTTTGATTTGAATTTATCAATACGTCCAGCAGTATCAATAAGTTTAGATTTACCTGTGTAAAAAGGATGTGATGTTCTAGAAATCTCCATTTTATATACTGGATACTCTACACCTTCATGAGTGATAGTTTCTTTTGTTTCAACTGTTGATTTAGTAATAAATACGTCATCGTTTGACATATCTTTAAAAGCTACTAATCTGTAATTTTCTGGATGAATTCCTTTTTTCATGATAAATCTTTTTATTGTTTTTGAAGTAGTTCGTTCTGATGCTTTTAATCAAAAAGGTATAAACTAACTACAACTTTTAATTAATTCTATTTCAATTTTGAGAGTGCAAAAATACACTATTTTTTTTATTATCAAACCAAAGTGTAACATTTTTTATCAGATAAACTCTAACTCTAATATAAAAACGGAATTGTTATATTTGTTTACTAATTTAAAACCAAAAAAACCATGAATGAAATTATTAAGAAAAACGGAACAACCTTTGGACTTGTCTTAGGCCTTATTTCAATTGCCATTACTACTATTATTTACGCAGTAAATCTTGAACTTTTTACAAAATGGTGGGTAGGAATTTTATCAATCGTTATTTCAATAGCAATTGGAATTTTCATTGTTAGTAAAACTAAACGTGAGATGAATGGTCAAATCACTTTTAAAGAATGCTTTAGTGTATATTTTGTTGCTGCAGCAATTGGTTCAGCACTTTCAATGCTCTACAATTATATTTTGTTCAACTTCATTGATCCTCAAGCAAAAGAGACTATCAAAGAAATTACTATGAAATATACTGCTGAGATGTTGGAAAAATTTGGAACTCCAGCTGACGCTATCAAAGAAGCAATGGCAAACATCGCTGAAACCGATAATTATTCTATTGGAAATATTTTGACAGGATTAGCAATTTCTTTATTGTTTTCTGCCATATTTGGATTAATTTTGGCTGCGTTTTTCAAAACAAAATCTTCAGAAGGATTGTAGATGAATTTATCCATAGTTATACCATTACTCAACGAGCAAGAATCGTTACCCGAACTCCACCAATGGATAGTAAAGGTAATGAACAACAACAATTACACCTACGAAATATTATTTATTGACGATGGAAGTAGCGATGAGTCATGGAAAATTATTGAAGAAATTTCGAGTAAAAATCCTAATGTAAAAGGCATTCGTTTTATGCGAAATTTTGGAAAATCGCAAGCTTTGCATGCTGGCTTTGCTAGAGCAAAAGGCGATGTGGTTATTACTATGGATGCAGACTTACAAGATAGTCCTGAGGAAATTCCTGAATTGTTCAGGATGATTACTCAGGACAATTATGATTTGGTTTCTGGCTGGAAAAAGAAACGTTATGACAACGCTGTTACCAAAAATCTACCTTCAAAACTTTTTAATTGGGCTGCTAGAAAAACATCTGGAGTATATCTGAATGATTTTAACTGCGGACTGAAAGCTTACAATAATATTGTAATAAAAAACATAGAAGTTTCGGGCGAAATGCATCGATACATTCCTGTATTGGCAAAAAACGCTGGATTTAATAAAATTGGAGAAAAAGTAGTTCAGCATCAAGCAAGAAAATATGGTGAATCAAAGTTTGGAATGGACAGATTTATTAATGGTTTTTTGGACTTGATTACCATTTGGTTTTTATCTAAATATGGAAAAAGACCCATGCACTTTTTTGGAGCAGCAGGAGTTTTAATGTTTGTAATTGGTTTTATTTCTACTGGATTTATAATTCTACTGAAATTAATCAAATTATACTCTGGTTTCAAAACTATACTAGTGACCGAAAACCCTTTGTTCTATATCGCTTTAACTGCAATGATAATTGGTTCACAACTCTTTTTAGCTGGTTTTCTTGGTGAAATAATTTTAAGAACCAAAAACAACGAAGAACGTTATAAAATATCAAAAGAGGTTAACCTGTAATCTCTTAAATCTTAGAATAAAATGCATATCGAAAAAAATATTTTAGACAAAGTAAACGAATGGCTTACCCCAACATTTGACGAAAATACTCAGAAAGAAATCAAAGAAATGATGACTTCATCTCCAAAGGATTTGGAAGAAAGTTTCTATAAAAATCTAGAGTTTGGAACTGGTGGAATGCGAGGAATAATGGGCGTTGGAACCAACAGAATTAACAAATATACATTAGGCAAAAACACGCAAGGATTGTCTAATTATCTTAAAAAAGTTTTTCCAGGAGAAAATTTGAAAGTTGCCATTGCATACGATTGTCGTCACAATAGCGATACGCTTGCAAAGGTTGTTGCCGATGTGTTTTCTGCAAACGGTATAAAAGTCTATTTGTTCTCAGAAATGAGACCAACACCAGAATTGTCTTTTGCTGTGAAATATTTAGGATGTCATGCAGGAATAGTACTCACTGCATCACACAATCCACCAGAATATAATGGATACAAAGTATATTGGCAAGATGGCGGACAACTTGTTCCTCCTCAGGATGGTGAAATAATCGAAGTTATAGAAAACTTGAATTACAGCGATATTAAATTTGAAGCAAATGACAGTTTAATTGAATATATAGATACTGATGTTGACAACGCATTCATTAACTCAACAGTTGCTAATGCGAGTTTTAACACGTCATCAGCTGCAAGACAGAATTTAAAAGTAGCCTATACTTCACTACACGGAACATCAATAAAAGTGGTTCCAAAAGTATTAGAAAAAGCAGGTTATACTGATGTAAATATTGTACAGGAACAAGCAGAACCCAATGGAAATTTCCCAACTGTAGTTTCTCCGAATCCAGAAGAACCAGAAGCATTAACAATGGCA
Source organism: Flavobacterium lutivivi (assembly GCF_014642275.1). GTDB lineage: Bacteria > Bacteroidota > Bacteroidia > Flavobacteriales > Flavobacteriaceae > Flavobacterium > Flavobacterium lutivivi. The sequence continues at coordinate 378,151 of NZ_BMIM01000001.1, read as the reverse complement.
TTAGCCTTAGCAGATAAGATAAATGCTGATATTGTTTTTGGAACTGATCCAGATAGCGATAGACTTGGCGTTGCTGTTAGAAATAACGAAGGAAAAATGGTATTGCTCAATGGTAATCAAACTATGACTATCATGACGCATTACTTACTGGAGCAATGGAAAAAAGCGGGCAAAATTACTGGTAAAGAATTTATAGGTTCAACTATTGTTTCTACTCCATTAATGCTCGATCTTGCTGATGCTTATGGCGTTCAATGCAAAGTAGGTTTAACTGGCTTTAAATGGATTGCAAAATTCATCAAAGATTTACCAGAGTTAAAATTTATTGGTGGTGGCGAGGAAAGTTTTGGATTTATGGTTGGTGATGCAGTTCGCGATAAAGATGCTGTTGGAGCAATACTACTAATGTGTGAAATTGCCGCTCAGGAAAAAGAAAAAGGAAGTTCAGTTTACCAATATCTTGAACAAATGTTCATCGATTTTGGCTTCTATAAAGAACACTTGATTTCAATTACTAAAAAAGGAATAGAAGGTGCAAATCAGATTAAACAAATGATGATTGACCTTAGAGAAAATCCTCTTACTGAAATCAATGGACAAAGAGTAGTTTGCGTAGAAGATTATCAATCGTCTAAAGGAAGGGATTTTATCAATGATGTGGAATTTGAAATTACAGTTCCAAAATCTAATGTTCTAATTTATTATCTAGAAGATGGAACAAAAATTTGCGCACGACCAAGTGGAACTGAACCAAAAATTAAATTCTATTTCAGTGTAAATTGTAAAATTGAAAGTAAAAATGAAATTAAAGAAGCTGAAGCATTTTTAAATTCAAAAATTGAAAAAATTATTAAGGAAATGAAGCTCGACTAATGGATGCTAATCTAAAAAAGTTATTGCCTTTTGTAAAAAAATATAAAAACCACGTTTATATGAATGTGGTTTTCAACATTTTTTATGCTTTGTTTTCTGTTCTCTTGATGGTATCGATGATACCTACATTGAAAGTTCTTTTTGGAGACACTGAAAAAATTTATGAAGAACCAAAATACGATGGTTTTATTCATCTAAAGTCCTATGCAGAAGATTTTTTAAATTATAAAATCACAATGCTTACCGAAGAAAACGGATTAAAATGGGCTTTGCTTTTTGTGATATCAATAATAATTTCGACTGCTTTTTTAAAAAATATTACAAACTATTTCGCATCCTATCATGTAACTAGACTGCGAACTGGCGTTTTGAGAGATATTAGAGAGAAATTGTACAACAAAATCATTCATCTTCCTGTTTCTTATTACTCTGAAAGAAGAAAAGGTGACGTGATGGCTAGAATGCTAGGAGACATCAATGAAGTTCAAAATTCTTTTTTTCAAATTCTAGAATTGGTTGTTAGAGAACCGCTTACAATCCTTTTTTCTATCATCACCATGTTTGTCATTAGTGCAAAACTGACACTTTTTGTAATTGCTTTTATTCCAATTTCTGGTATCATTATTTCGCGAGTTGGGAAAAATTTAAAAGCTAAATCGGTCAAAGCTCAACAAGAAAACGGAATTTTTATTTCCATTCTAGATGAAACACTTGCCGGACTGAAAGTGGTGAAAAGTTACAATGCAGAAAACTCTTTTACTGAAAAATTCAATTCCTCTATCAATCGCCTACTTCGATTAAGTAACAGTATTGGTAACAAAAATAACCTAGCTTCACCATTGAGTGAATTTCTGGGAATTGTCACTATCGCAACATTGCTTTGGTTTGGAGCTCAACTAGTTGTTGAAGAAAAATCTTTATCATCTGCTACTTTTATTACCTATATCGCTTTAGCATATACCATCTTGACACCTGCAAAAGCCATTTCAAAAGCTTCCTATCAAGTAAAAACTGGATTAGCTGCAGCAGAACGTGTTTTTACTTTAATGGAGCAAGAAAACACTATAGTTAATACCGAAAATGCCGTTGAAAAAACTTCTTTTAACGAAAAGATAGCCTTAGAAAACATTAATTTCCGTTATGAGAATGAAAATGTTTTGAAAAACTTTTCATTGGAAATTCCAAAGGGAAAAACTATTGCCTTGGTTGGTCAATCAGGTTCGGGGAAAAGTACTATTGCCAACTTGTTAACCCGTTTTTATGACGTTAATGAAGGTGAAGTAAAAATTGATGATATCAACATCAAAAATATTCAGCTAAAATCCCTTCGTGATATGATGGGATTAGTAACTCAAGATTCAATTCTTTTTAATGACACTATAAAAGGAAACATTTCCCTTGGCAAGCCAGATGCTACCGATGATGAAATCATTGAAGCACTAAAGATTGCCAATGCTTATGAATTTGTAAAAGATTTGCCAAATGGTATTCATACAAATGTTGGCGATAGTGGTAACAAACTTTCTGGTGGACAAAAACAAAGATTGTCAATTGCTAGAGCTGTTTTGAAAAATCCTCCTATTATGATTTTAGACGAAGCAACTTCGGCACTAGATACAGAAAGCGAAAGATTGGTTCAGCAAGCACTCGAAAATATGATGCAAAATAGAACTTCAATTGTTATTGCGCATAGACTTTCTACCATTCAAAAAGCAGATAGAATTGTGGTAATGCAAAAAGGCGAAATTGTAGAACAAGGAACTCATGATGAATTGCTAGCTAAAAACGGAATGTATGCTAGATTAGTATCGATGCAGTCATTCGAATAAAAAGACTTTCCAAAAAAACTTTTTACTTGAGGAATTTTGTATTAGGATTTTGAAAAAGTATTCAACCTTGACTGAAATTTAAACAGGGAAATATTCTTCTGCTTTTAGTTCTTTTTCCAAAAGATTTACCGAAAAATATCTTATTTTATCTCCTGTCTCAAACTCTCCATTTTTATCGCTATCTTCTACAATTCTGAAGTAAATAGATGAAGTAGATTGAACAAAATTCCAATCGATGAGTTCTCCAAAATCAGGTGATAATTTTTTAAAACTTTTACCATCAACGGTGCTTATGTATAGTGACTTTATATCATTATCATCAAGCTTTGAATCTTTATTGGTATCCAAATCACTTAAAACATACAACATCAAATTTTGTTTAGACTTTTCTGCAAATTCTTTCAAAAAAGTTGCTCTTTGTATCACAACTGGCTTATCTGTAAGTGAGTAGATCGTATCTTTACCTATTTCTCTAAACTTTAAATTGCTTAAAAAACCTGTTATTTCATATTCACCATAATTTGAAATGGTATAACTTGGCATTGCTTCTCCTCTTGAATAACTTGATTTTTTTACTGCAGTAACATTACCTATCGGGAAAATTAAAACATTTGTTCCAGCCAGATGAATTGGTAAATCAGCTATAGCCACTTTACTTGTATCAGCAACTGGTTTTTCTGAATTTTTAACTGGAGTATCGTAGCTAACCTTTGGTTTTTCTTGCTCTTCTTTTTTGCATGAAACTAAAGCCAAACTTACCATCAGAAAGAAAAAAATGTTTTTCATAAATGAATTAATTGAATTTCAAAAATACATATTTTTCTATAATCTAGCTGTAAGTTTAACGTTAAAAACTCGTGTTGTCATATAGTTAGGGATTCCATACTGATTTTTAGTATAAACATCGCGAACCCAAGTATTTGTAATCGCATTTTGATTGTTGAACAAGTTGAAAATCTCGAAACCTATCGACAAGTCATTGAATTTCTTCAACCAATGTCGGTCAGGTCTTTCATTATTTTTTTCGGTAAGAACATAAGAAAATCCAACATCAGCTCTTCTATAATCTCTTAAACGTGATTGGTATTTATACACATCAGCATAGGAAGGTGAACCTCCAGGCAAACCTGTATTGTAAACCAAATTTAGATAGAGTTTCATGTTGGGTAAATTTGGCATATAATCCTGAAATAGAATTCCAAATTTCAATCTTTGGTCTGTTGGTCTAGCGATGAAACCTTTGTCCTTATAATTTTCCTCTGTTTTCATGTAACCAAAACTCAACCAAGATTCTGTTCCAGGAACAAATTCTCCATTCAATCGCATATCCAATCCATAAGCATAGGCTTCAGCATCATTATTGGCTCTATATCGTATTCTTACGTTTTCGAGAGTATAAGTATTGATGTCAGTCATTGATTTATAATACAACTCGGTCACCATTTTGAAATTCCTATTGTACATTTTAAAATTATAATCATTGCTCAATACAAAATGTATGGATTGCTGTGCTTTCACATTTGGACGCACAATTCCCAAAGAATCCCTTAGCTCTCTGTAAAATGGTGGTTGATGATAATACCCAACTGCCAATCGGAAAAGCATGTCTTTTTTGTCCCAATCGGGTTTTAAAGTAAATTGAACTCTTGGGCTGAAAACAGTTTGGCTTTTTGCATTGTCAATCCCATCGCCAGAAACTTTCCAATTATGCATTCTAACACCAGCATTTATCCAATAATCGCTTGTTCCTATTTGGTCTTTAAAACTCCATTGAGCATAACCAGAAATTCTATCAATATCTACAAAATTTGTAGCTCTAATGTTTTGATAAGGAACCAATGGACCAATATATGGATGATAAGGTTGATCATTGTGTGGCAAATCGATAATTGGTGGATTTATCGAAAAACCAGCAGAGTCAATAACTTCCCATTCTACAATTCTGTCTCGAATGCTTTCGCGAGTATATTTTATTCCCCAATCAATTTGATGTTTTTTAAAATCTATAAAATGTGTTCCTTTTACTTCTGCATTAACAATCAAAGCGTCTAAATCATTTCTAGCATGATTGAGTTGAGAGCCAATTCCACGGTTGAATGTGACTTCGCCTAGTGTTTCTGAACCAATATTTGTATCTACTTCGCCTAAGTAGTAGGCAGCATCAATATCATAGTATTCTTGCTCTTGTGTGTGATAAATAGAAGTTATCAGTTTATAAATATTGTTTTCATTTGAATTGAAAACTGTTTTGAAAGCACCAAAAAGTGTTTGATATTTATCTTTTTCTTGTCCTTCATAATAAACTTGTAACGCTATTGGCTCATCAATTGTTCCAAAATTTGTTTGACGAGTTAACGGTTGATAATTGTATTTGTTTTGAGAGGCATTACCCAAAAGGCTAAAATTCCATTTATTGTTTGGGTTGAAATTAACAATCGATTGAACATCAATGAAAGTTGGACGATAATTGGTTTGTGTTTCTTGACTGTTTACCAAAAGTGAATTATCTCTGAATCGAACCCCTGTGATATTAGACCATTTTTTATTCTTAGAAACAAAATCAGATGTAAGACTTCCTCCTAGAAAACTAGCTTCGGCAGCCAATGCAAATTTCTTTGGAGTTCTGTAGGTGATGTCTAACACAGATGACAATTTATCACCATATTTTGCTTGAAAACCACCAGCAGAGAAATCCACGTTTTGAACCATATCTGTATTCGTGAAACTCAATCCTTCTTGTTGCCCAGAACGAATTAAAAACGGACGATAAACTTCTATTTCATTTACATAAACCAAATTCTCGTCATAATTTCCACCACGAACATTATAACCAGAACTTAACTCGTTATTGCCACTAACACCTCCAAATGTTTTTAAAACACTTTCAACACCTGCATTGGCACTTGGATTTTTTCTAACTGTTTCAGGTTCTAAAGTTGTAATTCCTTGAACTCTTCTTCTGTTATTTGTAATAACAACATCATTGAGTTGCTCAGCATTTTCACTCATTGCCACATGAAACTCAAAATTCTCACCAGGTTTTAATTGTAGTGTTGCTGTGATTTTTTTTAATGAAACATGCGTAAAAATTAAAACCACTTTTTGATTGGCAGGAACAGTAATTGTATAAAAACCATCTGCATTTGTAGATACCGATTTCGATAAATAACTCACATTTACGCCTTCTACAGGTTGGTTTTTCTCGTCTAGAACAATTCCGGCAACTTTGGCTGTTGCATTTTGAGAAAATGCTTTTATTGAAAATATTAAAAATAAAATCGAGAGGATAAATTTTGCTTTCAAACTGTTTATTTAAGGTTTTTGACTTCTAAAAAATTGTGTTTCAAATATAGTAGAATTTCCAACATTATCAGTAACTATAACTTTTAAATCGTTTTTTCCTTCATCTACTACTCCATCAGAAAAAGCATGTTTTAGTGTTTTTGTTTTGCTTTCATATTCTAGCAAAATCCACTTTCCATTAATATAACCATTATAGGTTTTTATTCCTGACAAATCATCTGAAACAATAAATTTCAACTCTTTTTGGTCAGAAATCCATTTTCCGTTGATGTCTTTGGTAATCGAAATTTTTGGGCTCGTGACATCTTTCATCAATTGATATTGACCTAAAGTTTTTTGATAGGTAGTAAACGTATTATTGGCATATTTTGTTGTGCAATATGTCCATTTTTTTCCGTTATGGTAGGCAATAAATTTTTTATCATCAATTGTTGATGTACTGTCAACAAATGAAATAGCAAAGTTTTTGAAGGCTGGAACAACATCTTGATGAAGTTGTAAAACAGAATCTTTTACATCAAAATTCATTTCAAAATCTTGGTAAAAAGTGTTTTCGGGGAAACTAACCGTTACATTTTCTTTAGAAAATATAGCTTCTCTACTTGATTTTATAAAATATTTTGATTTCACTTTTGGCGGATCAACCACTACAGTTTCATTGGAATATTCAACAGGAATATCAATTTTTGTGGTATTTCCAGCAAAATCAGAAACTTCTAACACAATATTTTTTCTAAACGCTGGAGAAACTGTAATTATACCGTTGTATTGATTACTGTTGATAATACTTAACGGGTAAACTTTTTGCATAAATAATTTTTGAACCCTTTGCTTTAATTTTTTATAGCGTTCATAATCAATTAAAGCGTTCACTAATCTTGTTTCATCAAATGAAAATGTGCTGAAGCAATAACTAAATGTTTTCATACCATCAATAGATACTTCAGCTTTATATATCCCATTCCCATTCCAAGAAACGTTATCATAATCTGTTGAAATTATTCCAAAACCAATTTTACCATTGGCTCCAACTTTTTCGGCAAGATAGGAACCATCTTTTTGCTGATATAAACCTAAAGCAATTGGAATTTTTGATTGATTAACCTTTGTACTATCCGTAATTGGATAAACAATTAGTGAAGTAACATTCGGTTTTTTCGTGTCAGCAATTACAGAATCGAAACCAAAAAACATCGGATTTATGATTTTTTCTGATTGTGTATCTCTAATTTCAAAATGAAGATGTGGACCATCAGAACCACCAGTATTTCCAGAGAAAGCAATCAATTCGGCTTTATCAACAACGAGTTCATTTGGTTCCAGCAGAACATCTATTTCATATGATTGCGCTTTATATTGCAACTCTTTTATTTTGTTTTCAAATTTTCCATAACCCGATTGAAGATGCCCATAAACAGTAGTAAAACCATTTGGATGCGCTATGTATATTGCTTTTCCATATCCAGACTCTGATATTTTAATTCTTGAAACATAACCAGATGCTGCTGCTTTTACATTTAGTCCTTCTCTTTGCAATGTTTTAAAATCAAAACCAGAGTGAAGATGATTAGGTCTTAGTTCGCCAAAATTCCCTGATAATTGAAGTGGTATATCAAGAGGTGAAACAAAATAATCTTTTGGATAGCTTGTTTGAGAATAGATATACAATGGAAAAAAAAGAAAAAAAAAGAATAATTTCATAACTCCTTAGCATTTTTGCTAATGTAATAAAAAGTAAGCAATAAATTACAGGTTTATAAAACAATACAAATCTTTTATTTACAAAAAGTTAGAAGATTTTAACAAAAAACATTCAAATAAAAAATAAAAACTATTGCTATAATAAAATAGAATGCTAACTTTGTGAATTATGAAATGTTGTTGACAACAGATGAGTGAATTTTCAGAAATATTAATTTCGGTTGAACAAAAAATTGTAAAACTTGCAGAAAAAAAACAAGATTTACAACGCAAAAATGATTTGTTACACAATGAATTAAAAAAATCTGAAGAACTGATTAAAAATCAAGTTTTAGAAATCCAAAACTTGAAATCAGAAATAGAATCGCTCAAAATTGTTAACTCATTATTAGGCAGTGAAGAAAATAAAAGAGATACTAAACTCAAAATAAATTCGTTGATAAGAGAAATAGATTATTGTATTGCTCAACTATCAGATTGATGACCTATGGGCGAAAAGCTTAAAATAAAAATATCTATTGCGGATAGAGTTTATCCGCTAACGGTTGATACATCGCAAGAAGAAGGCTTGCGTAGTGCTTCAAAAAAAATAGATGGAATGATTAAGCAATTCGAGGAGAACTATGCAGTAAGAGATAAGCAAGATGTACTAGCTATGTGTGCATTACAGTTTGCTGCGCAAGTTGAACAAAAGCAAATAGATACTGTTGCAGTTGATAAAAATTCATTAGACAAATTGCAACAAATCAACGAATTATTGAATAAAAGTTTAGAAAAATAACACGTTCATACACATAGAATTAAGACACTGCCTACATTAGTTTTTAATTGGTAAACTCAACACTAACAAATTAAAATGAGTAAATCGTCGCTACTAAAACATGCCTTAGCAATTAGAGGAAGTTTGAACAGCGAGTTAGCTCAAAACTTGTCCATACGAGTTTATGCATTCATCTAATGTAGGCTTTTTTTATTTAAAAATTTTTATACAACCATGGAAATTACATTTATAGTACTCGCCGCAATTTTAGGCCTTGGTGGAGGATTTGGGATAGCAAAGTTTTTGGAAAAAAGTAACGTTTCTAATTTGATAAAAAATGCAAAAAAAGAAGCATCTTCAATTTTAAAAGATGCTAATCAAGAAGCAGAAAATATCAAAAAAGACAAATTACTTCAAGCCAAAGAAAAATTTCTTGAACTAAAATCTGAACACGAAAAGGAAATTTTGTCCAAAGACAAAAAAATTGCTGAAGTCGAGAAAAGAATTAGAGACAAAGAATCGCAAGTATCGAATGAATTGGCCAAAGCCAAAAAAGTCAACGACGATTACGAAGCAAAAACAAAAGAATATCAAGCAAAACTTGATATGCTTGAAAAGAAACATCAAGAAGTTGACAAACTTCACAAAAGCCAAGTAGAACAACTTGAAGTTATTTCGGGTCTATCTGCAGATGAAGCAAAAGAACAATTGGTAGAAAGTCTAAAAGCCGAAGCAAAAACCAAAGCAATGGCTCACATTCAAGACACTATCGAGGAAGCAAAATTAACGGCTCAACAAGAAGCTAAAAAAGTCATCATCAACACTATTCAACGTGTTGGAACAGAAGAAGCCGTTGAAAATTGTGTTTCTGTTTTCAATATTGAATCTGATGATGTAAAAGGTAGAATTATTGGACGTGAAGGTAGAAACATTCGTGCGCTTGAAGCTGCAACTGGTGTAGAAATCATTGTTGATGATACTCCTGAAGCTATCATTTTATCATGTTTTGATCCTGTTAGAAGAGAAATTGCTAGACTATCATTGCACAAATTAGTTACTGATGGACGTATACATCCAGCAAGAATTGAGGAAGTTGTTGCAAAAACCGCTAAACAAATTGAGGACGAAATAATTGAAGTAGGAAAAAGAACAGTAATCGATTTAGGAATTCATGGATTACATCCTGAATTGATTAAAATTGTTGGTAGAATGAAATATCGTTCATCCTATGGGCAAAACCTTTTACAACATTCAAGAGAAGTTGCAAAACTATGTGGTATAATGGCTGCAGAATTAGGCTTGAATGTAAAACTAGCAAAACGTGCCGGTTTACTTCACGATATAGGTAAAGTTCCTGATACCGAAAGTGATTTACCACACGCTTTACTTGGTATGCAATGGGCAGAAAAATATGGTGAAAAAGAAGAAGTTTGTAACGCTATTGGTGCTCACCATGATGAAATCGAAATGAAATATTTAATTTCACCAATTATTCAAGTTTGTGATGCTATATCAGGAGCAAGACCTGGAGCAAGAAGACAAGTATTGGATTCATATATTCAAAGACTTAAAGATTTAGAAAATATTGCTTTTGGTTTTCATGGAGTTAAAAATGCCTATGCAATTCAAGCTGGTAGAGAATTGAGAGTTATTGTTGAAAGTGAAAAAGTATCTGATGAAATGGCTGCAAGTCTATCTTTTGATATTTCACAAAAAATTCAAACAGAAATGACTTATCCTGGTCAAGTAAAAATTACTGTAATCAGAGAAACTCGATCAGTCAATATAGCTAAATAAAAGAGGAAAAATTATTTATATTCAATAAAAAAAGCAACCAAATTGGTTGCTTTTTTTATTTGTAGAAAATCTCATGTAAATCGTCAACCGTCATTGGTTTTAAGTAATAATCTGAGACCTCTTCTTGATATTCTTTTGCTTTATTCAAATCAGCTTTGTTATCTGATGAACTTACAATATAAATGGTAATTTCTTTGGCTATTTTACTTTTAATTCTTTTGAATTCTTCAAGAAATTGCCAACCGTCTAGTATTGGCATATTAATATCTAGCAAAATCAAATCTGGAGGATTTTCTCCTTTATTCATTTTATTTTGAATTCCTTCTAGAGCTAATAGTCCGTTCTCAAAGAAACTTGGTTCAACATTAATGTTATTACTTAGCAAAAGCTTTTTGATGATAAAATGAAAAATTTTGTCGTCATCAACTACAAAAACATCACTAAATTTCATTGTTAAAATAGATTTTAAATGTTGTACCTACATTTGCTTTACTCTCAACTTCGACCTTTCCTCCCATTGCTTCAATTTGGTTTTTTGTTATAAATAATCCTATTCCTCTGGCATTTGTATTGTTATGAAACGTTTTATACATGCCAAATAATTTTTGTCCATATTTTTCCATGTCAATTCCTAGCCCATTATCTCTTATTTCTAATAAAGTTTTCCCTTTGTCTGATTTTAAATCATATTTTATTTCTGGCACTCTATCAGGATGAGAGTATTTTATTGCGTTTGTTGTAAAATTAAGCAAAATACTTTCTAAATATGAAGGGTTAAATGAAACATTGTAATCTTTTGGAATTTTATTATAAATTTTAACTTTGTTGTTACTTATCTCTTCGCTCAAAACTGACAACACTTTGTTTAAATACAAATTCAAATTTAAATTTTCCTTCTTTTGAACAACTCCTGTATTGATATCTACTAATTCTTTTAAATGTTCAATTGTTTGCGATAGCGCATTCGAAGAAGTTCGTAAATGATTATGTATTTCAGCTATTGTACCTGTATCTTTCTCTTCTTCAATTAAATCTAAAAGCATTTTAAAATTACTGGTGTGCGAACTCAGATTATGTGAAACTATGTGAGCAAAATTCATTAATCGACCATTTTGCTCATTAATAATCTCTAGTGTTTGCAACAATTTTTTTTCTTGTTGCTTAAGTTCAGTGATATCTGTATGAGTTCCTGTTAACCTGATGGGAAATCCTTTTTCATCTCTTTCAATAATTTTACCTCTGCTCAAAATCCACTTATACTTACCTGTCTTGGTAAGCATTCTTTTTGCATTTTCATAAAACGGTGTTTCGTTTAACAAATGCTTATTAAATGCAGATTGGTAATCGTCTAAGTCATCTGGGTGAATTCTTTCATCCCATTTTTGATGTGTATCTATTATATCAGCTTCATCAAATTCGAGCATTTTCATAGATTGAGAAGAATAGAAAACTCTATCATTCTTTATATCCAAATCCCAAACTCCATTAGTAGAAGCTTCCAAGGCAAATTGAAAACGTTCTTCGGATAGTTTTAAATGTATTTCTTTTTCTTTTTCTTCTGTAATATCTGTCATTCGTCCAAAAAGCGTGATTTCATCATCAATTGACTTCTCAACATTAGCAACTGCCTTGAACCATCTTAAACCTTTTGTTGGTAGGACTGCTCTAAACTCGAATGACCAACTACTATCCAAATTGTTTAACTGCTCTACAGATTCTAATAATTGCAAAAAATCAGATTCATAGATTTTGCTTTTGAATATGGAAGAAATATTAAACGTTCTAATTTCTTCTTTGGATAACTCAAAATAATCAATAACAGCTTTATTGAAGAAAGGAAAGACAATTTGACCGTTTTTTGTATAGGTCAATTGGAAAATTAAATCAGGTAATCTTGACAAGAGTTTCTTGTAAGACATTTCATTTTCCAGATTAATCTTTCTCTGAAGAGATGGATTAATTATCATAGTCGGTTAAGTTTGGTTAATTTGCTGTCAAATAACTTTGGGGAAATTACTTTGACAATCCAAATATATAAAAAAAATCGACAAACTACAATTTTCTCGGATGAAATGCATCTAATACTTGTTTTAAATGTGTTCTATCAACGTGAACATAAACCTCAGTAGTTGTAATTGACTCGTGTCCAAGAAGCATTTGTATCGCTCTCAAATCAGCACCATTTTCAAGCAAATGCGTTGCAAATGAATGTCTTAAGGTGTGTGGGCTTATATTTTTTTTTAGGTTAATTGCTTCCGCCAAATTTTTAATAATTGTAAAAATCATAGCTCTTGTGAGTTGTTTTCCTCTTCTATTTAAAAATAGAGTATCTTCATCTTTTTTATTTATTTGCAAATGATTTCTTATGTTTTTCCTATAAATATCAATCAAGTTTTGAGTAGATTTAGCAATTGGAACAAATCTTTGTTTGTTTCCTTTTCCTGTTACTTTAATAAATCCTTCATCAAAAAACAAGTCTGAAATTTTTAATGAAACCAATTCAGAAACTCTGAGCCCACAACTATAAAGTGTTTCTATAATGGCCTTGTTTCTATGTCCTTCTTGTTTTGATAAATCAATAGCTTCGATGAGCTTATCGATTTCGTTCAACGATAATATATCGGGCAACTTTCTACCAATTTTTGGAGTTTCAATTAATTCCATTGGATTATCAGTTCTATAATCTTCAAAAATTAAATAATTGAAAAAGCTCTTCAGACCTGATATTATTCTAGATTGAGAACGTGGATTTACAGTTCTAGAAATTTCATAAACAAACTGTTGTAATACCTCATCATTAATTTTTACTGGGGAAACATCAATTTGATTATCTGTCAAAAAAAAACAAAGCTTTTCGATATCGAAAGTATAATTGTCTATAGTGTTTTTTGACAAACCTCTTTCAATTTTTAAATAATGCTGAAAGCTCTTCAAATACTTTTCCCAACTCATAATACAAAGTAACAAAATGAACTGCAATAAAAAAACCTCTCAAAATTGAGAGGTTCTTTATAAATATTTATACAAATATTAAAATCTGTATCCTAAACCGATTTGGAATGAAGTTGTTTTAACATCAAATCCATCAGTATCAGAAAGGTTAGCCATACCTAGATTGTATCTAGCATCGAAAAATAATCCTTTTTCCATTTCGTATGCAGCACCAATTCCTAAACCGTAATCGAATGATTTTAAAGAATCTTTAACATCACCACCACCAGCTACGAATCCAAACTGTGGCCCAGCTTGTAAATTAATTCCATCAGCTACATAATATTTAGCCATAACAGGAATTCTAACAAAGTTTAAGTTAGTTTCATCGTTATCAGCACCTTCCATAGAGTATAATAACTCTGGTTGAACATGGAATTTTTCTGAAACTGTAAAATCAACTAAACCTCCAAGGTAGAATGATGATTTTGCATCTGTATCAGCATCACCAGTGAAGTTTGAATTGATGTAACCAGCTTTAACACCAAATTTCATGTCTTGTGCGTTTGCTAAACCAAAAGCAAAAACCGCAGCTACAGTTAAAATAATTTTTTTCATGTTTGTTTAATTTTAAAATTATTAGAACAAATTTATAACAAAAATCTTTAAGAAATATCATCGGTATTACAGTTATTAACAAGTTTATCAACAAAAATATTTCTCTCGATTATTTTGAACACAATAAATAGTGATGTATTTTCGTTAATTATAAAAAATGTCTCTTCATGAAAAAATCAATTTTATTATTCGTTATCTTTTTTGCATTCAACAGTTTAAATGCACAATTTTTAAAATTCGGGATAAAGGCTGGTGCTAATTTTGCCAACCTAACAGGTACTGATGCTGATGGTTTTGATGGATTAACTAGTTTTCACTTTGGTGGCGTAATTGAAATAAAAGCTTTACAAAACCTTTCCGTTCAACCAGAAATACTTTATTCGTCTCAAGGAGCAAAATCAGATGCGTTTGATGATATCAAATTTGATTATGTCACAGTGCCTGTGTTAGCAAAGTTCTATTTGATTACAGACAAACTCAGTTTAGATGTTGGTCCGCAATTTGCTTTTCTAGTAAATGATAATGTTTCGGACACTTTTGAAACGAAATCTTTTGATTTTGCAGCTTGTGGTGGTTTGGGTGTAAATTTCTCTAAAAATATTTTTGCCCAAGCTAGGTATGTAGTTGGATTGACAGATACTACCAAAGACGCAGAAGTCAAAAATTCAGTAATTCAACTTTCGCTTGGTTATAGATTTTAAAAATTCCAAAACTTTATACCAAAACCGTTGTTGAATAGACAACGGTTTTTTATTTTTACTCAAAATACTTCCCATGAAAATTATTATCATCAACGGACCAAACTTGAATTTGTTAGGCAAAAGAGAACCTGAAATTTATGGCAGTAAAACTTTTGAAGATTATTTCAATCAATTAAAATTGAATTTTCCGATGGTTGAATTGGAATATTTTCAAAGTAATATTGAAGGAGAATTGATCAATAAAATTCAAGAAGTTGGATTTACTTATGATGGTATCATATTGAATGCTGCAGCTTATACACATACTTCTGTCGGGATTGGTGATGCTGTAAAAGCTATAACCACACCTACTATTGAAGTTCACATCAGCAATACTTTTGCTAGAGAAGATTTTAGACATCATTCATTCATTTCGGCAAATGTTAAAGGAATAATAATTGGTTTTGGGATGAAAAGTTATGCGTTAGCTTTACAATCATTTTTGTAATCGATGCAACCATTTTAACTTTTTAATCGTCTATATCTAAAACATAAATTATCTTCCATGAAAAAAAACTTTACGCTTTTATTTTTATTATTTGCCTTTGCTGTTCAATCTCAAATTAAAGGTGTTGTAAAAGATGTTGCCGGAAAACCGTTGCCGTTTGTAAACATTTTTGAAGAGAACACTTATAATGCAACAACTACCAACGATTTAGGAAAATTTGAACTCAACATTAAAACACCCGGAAGACACATTATCATCTTTCAATATCTTGGTTTTAAAACTGCCAAACAAGTTGTAGAGGTTAGCCAAAACATGCAACCCATTGAGGTTATTTTATCTGAAGAGGAAATATCGCTGAACGAAGTGGTTGTAAACAAAGCCGATAATCCAGCTAATGAAATCATTAGAAATGCCATAAAGAACAAAAAAGATAACTCCTCAAAAACAGCACGATATACAGCCGATTTTTATTCAAGAGGAATTTTTAGAGTGAAAAATTTACCCAAAACCATTTTGGGACAAAAGCTTGATTTCTTTGATGAAGTAATTGATTCTACTCGAAGTGGTATTTTATATTTATCTGAAACGGTTTCGAAGGTTACTTTTCAAAAACCAGATAAACTGAAAGAGGTAATTATTGCGTCAAAAGTAAGTGGAAAAGATAATGGCTTCAGCTTTAATAATGCTTCATCTGCCAATTTTGATTTTTATGACAATTATCTTGAATTTGATGCCAATATAGTTTCTCCAATTGCTGATAATGCTTTTAACTATTATAAGTATAAATTTGAAGGTTCTTTTTTCACCGAAAATCGTCAACAAATCAATAAAATAAAAATCATTCCTCGTCGAGAAACTGAGCCAGTAATGTCAGGATACATTTATATTGTTGATGATACTTATGCAATATATGCTGTAGATGTTACGCTTACAGGTAAACAAATGCAAAACCCAGCGTTGAACACCTTGAACTTAAAGCAAAGTTTCAGCTATAACAGTAATACGAAAGTTTGGGCAAAGAGCACACAGACTTTAGACTTTGATGCAGGTATGTTTGGCATCAACATGTCTGGCGGATTTACTTATGTATTTTCAAATTTTGAGTTTCCTGAGAAGTTCGAGAAAAAAACATTTACTGCAGAAGTAATTCGATTTGAAGAAAATGCTAACAAGAAAGAAGATAGTTTTTGGCAAACCATTCGTCCAGTTCCGTTGACCGATGAAGAATTGAATGATTATGCAAAAAAAGATGCGCTTCAGGAGAAGAAAAAATCAAAAGTCTATTTGGATTCTATTGATGCGAAAAAAAATAAATTTAGCATCACAGATATTTTAAATGGTTATTCCTATTCGAATTCTTATAAAAAATGGTCAATAAACTATAATGGTCCAGCATTGAATACTGGTTTCAACACGGTTCAAGGTTGGAATACAAGCATTGGTTTAAGTTATTTTAAAAATAATGAAGATAAAAAAACATATTATCAATTTGGTTCGAATGTTGCCTATGGCTTCTCGGATGAAGCGTTTAGACCAACGGCATATTTTTCGGCAAAATTAGATAATAAAACAAAGTCATATTTGTCATTTTTTGGAGGAAACTCTGCGGTTCAATTTAATCCAGAAGAACCCATCACAAAACTTGTAAACACTGTGAGCACATTGTTTTTCAAGGATAATTATATGAAGTTGTATGAGAAAAATTTTGCAACGGCAACTTTTTCTAGAGAAGTTTTTAATGGTTTAAACATGAGTGCAACGTTTGAATATGCTGAAAGAAAACCGCTTTTTAACACTACAGACTATACCGTTATTAAAAACGATGATTTATATACTTCAAACAATCCTTTGCTACCTTTAGACCAGTTTACTCCTGCCATAGTCAAACATAATTTAGCCAAATTAAATGTTGTGGCAAGGATAAAATTCGGTCAGGAATATATCACTCGACCTGACGGAAAATATAATCTAGGAAATGATAAATATCCGACACTATTACTTGGTTATGAAAAAGGCTTTGCAGGAAATGAAGACTATTACAACTTTGACAAACTATCGGCTAGAGTTCTTTATAATTTAACTCTAGGTAATAAAGGTATCACCGAAATTAACATGAAAGCTGGAAAGTTTTTTAATGCTGATGGTATTTCATTTGCCGACTATAAACATTTTAACGGCAATGAAACTCATGTAATGATTGGAACTTCTTATACTAATTCGTTCAATTTATTGCCTTATTATTCAGCAAGTACAAATGATAGCTATTTTGAAACTCATTTAGAACATAATGATAAAGGATTTATCATGAACAAAATTCCTTTGTTGAACAAACTTCAATCAAAACTAATGTTAGGATTTAAAAATCTTGCCATTCCTGATAGAAAGCCTTATCAAGAGTTTTCGGTTGGGTTGAGTAATTTAGGTTTTGGAAAATTTAGAATTTTAAGAATTGATTATGTTCGCTCTTATCAAGATGGTTTTCAAGGCGATGGAATAATGTTTGGTCTTAATTTTTAAGAAAAAAACAACTTTACTATTTATAAAAAAATCCAAATTCCAATTCTTTGCAAAGAATTGGAATTTGGATTTTTAAATATTAATGATTTATTAAATTAAACTCTAACGATATTTGCGCCAAGTGCTCTTAATCGTTCATCAATCCTTTCATAACCTCTATCAATTTGTTCAATGTTTTGAATGGTAGAAGTTCCTTTTGCCGAAAGCGCCGCAATTAATAATGAAATTCCAGCACGAATATCTGGCGATGACATGGTAGTTGCTTTTAGCTGTGATTTAAAGTTGTGTCCCATAACGACAGCTCTATGTGGATCACAAAGCATAATTTTTGCTCCCATATCTATCAGTTTGTCCACGAAGAACAAACGGCTTTCAAACATTTTTTGATGGATTAATACATCACCATTAGCCTGAGTTGCAACAACCAAAACAATGCTCAATAAGTCTGGAGTAAATCCTGGCCAAGGTGCATCAGCAATTGTTAATATAGAACCGTCAATATCTGTTTTGATTTCATAACCTTTTTCATGTGAAGGAATATAAATATCGTCGCCTTTTCTTTCTATCGTAATTCCTAGTTTTCTAAAAACATTTGGTATCACACCGAGATTTTCCCAAGACACATTTTTGATAGTAATTTCACTTCTTGTCATTGCTGCAAGTCCAATCCATGAACCAATTTCAATCATGTCTGGAAGAATTCTATGCTCGCATCCACCAAGTTTTTCGACGCCTTCTATAGTCAATAAATTGGAACCAACACCAGTGATTTTTGCTCCCATTGAATTCAACATTTTACATAGTTGTTGCAAATAGGGTTCACAAGCCGCATTGTATATAGTAGTTGTTCCTTCTGCTAAAACAGCAGCCATAACAATATTAGCAGTTCCGGTTACTGAAGCTTCATCGAGCAACATGTATGTTCCTTTTAATCGTCCTTTGGATTCAACACCATAGAAATGATCTTCTCTTTCATAACGGAATTTAGCCCCCAAATTGATAAATCCTTCAAAATGAGTATCTAAACGACGACGTCCAATTTTGTCTCCACCAGGTTTTGGGATATAACCACATCCAAAACGTGCTAAAAGTGGACCAACAATCATGATGGAACCACGAAGACTACCACCTTCTTTTTTGAAAGCTTCTGTTTTTAAATAATCAACATTAACTTCATCTGCTTGAAAAGTATAATCGCCTGGACCATTTTTTTGAATTTTAACACCCAGATTACCTAATAAAGCTATTAGTTTATTTACATCAATAATATCTGGAATATTAGTTACTCTAACTTTTTCAGAGGTTAACAAGGCAGGACACAACACTTGCAAAGCTTCATTTTTTGCACCTTGAGGTGTAACATCACCTTTCAGTCTAATTCCTCCTTCGATTTTAAAAGTGCTCATATGCTAATATTATTTGTGCTAATTATTGTTTTTGATTGTTATTTTTTTGAAAAACTTTTTTCCCGTTTTTATTTTTCTTTTTCTGAGGCATGTTCTTATTAGACATTTTCTTGTTCGTCCTCATCAATTCAGTAGAATTTGACAATTCTTCTGTGCTTTGCAACAGGTTTAATTTCCCGTCAGAAAGTTCATAAAGATGCTCAAAAATAACTTGGTCAGTTACTGTATCTTTATTCCAGCTCAGAAATGATTTTTTCATGTGATTAGCAATTACTTTTACCAATGCACTTTTCATTTCGCCTTCATCCCAAGAGTTTGCCACATCAATCATGTATTTTATGTTGTTGCCATAAAAACGATATTTAGGGTTTTTTTGAGGATAACTAAGCTTTTCTGGTTTAAGGTTTACGACTTCTTTGGTTGGAATAGGATATGGAGAATCTACATCTAATTTAAAATCAGACATGATGAAAATTTGATCCCAAAGTTTATGTTGAAAATCGGGTACATCACGAAGATGAGGATTCAAAGTTCCCATGACTTGAATGATGTACTTTGCCGCTTTATTTCTTTCATTTCTGTCCTCTAAAACTGTAGCCTGATCGATAAGCTTTTGCAAATGCCTACCATATTCTGGGATAATCAAATGTGATCTTTCAGAGTTATATTCTAAAAAGTGAACGACATCTGAGGCCTTTTCTTTTGTATATTTTTCCATGTTTATAGGGAAATTATTCCTTCAATATTTGAAACTTCAATATATTTTTCAACAACAAGTTCAGGGCTTTCCATCATTACATTTATTGAAATACTTGTATATTTTCCTGTTTTTGATTGTGTTGTATGCATAACAGCCCCCATGTTGTCGAATGCATTTTCAACTTCTTCTACTTTTTTTGGATCTGTAGGTACAATAAATTTATATAAATATTCCGACGGCCAAACAGAGGTGTTGTTCAATTCTTCTCTAAGTCTACTGTAGAATTCTTCGGTTTTTTTGTCCATTTAAATTTCAAATAAAGGCAAATATACAGCATAGAATTTAGATTATATAAAACCTACGTCTTTTTTTAGGGAAAATAAAGAATTTCTTCTTCGCATTTATCTGTTTTGAATTCCAAGTCAAATGATAATTTTAATCAGATTTTTGAATTCAAAATTTATTTGTAAAAATTATCAAAAAGTCGATGTAGATTATAATCTGTTTCAATAAATTTGCGGCTTATTTTTTAAATTTCCCTTGAAGAAAAAAATTGTCGTTATAACCGGTGGTCCGGGAACTGGAAAAACTACCATTATTGATAAATTAATCGATAAAGGTTTTACATGTTTACCAGAAATATCAAGACAAATTACACTTGAAGCTCAAAAACAAGGCATTGAACAACTTTTTTTGGAGAAACCATTATTGTTTAGTGAATTATTGCTTGAAGGCAGAAAAAAACAATTTATGGAAGCCAATCAAATGAACTCCGAAGTTGTTTTTTTAGACAGAGGAATTCCTGATATTCTCGCTTATATGCATTATATCGGCGATAGTTATCCTTCTTTTTTTGATCAAGCTTGCAAGGAAAGTCAATATCAAAAAGTCTTTATTCTTCCACCTTGGGAAGAAATCTATGAAAGTGATGAAGCGCGTTATGAAAATTTTGAACAAGCTCAACTGATTTATCAGCACTTAAATGAGACCTACAAAAACTATGGATATGAATTAACTGAAGTTCCAAAAGGAACTCTAGAAGAAAGAATTGATTTTATATTCTCAGAATTGAAATAGAATTTCTTTTTTATATCTTTATATTCTAAGATAAACCACCAAATGAGCCAAGCGCAAAAAATCCTCAAACAATACTGGAATTATGATGCGTTTAGAAACCTTCAAGAAGATATTATAAACTCTGTTTTGAGTGGTAATGATACCATGGCATTATTGCCTACTGGTGGTGGAAAATCGATTTGTTTTCAGGTTCCTGCATTAATGAAGGATGGAATTTGCATAGTAGTTTCTCCTTTGATTGCATTGATGAAAGATCAAGTATCAAATCTCCAAAAAAAAGGGATAAAAGCCATTGCTTTAATTGGTGGCATTCACAATGATGAAATCATTAATCTGTTAGACAATTGCCAGTTTGGTAACTATAAATTTCTATACATTTCTCCTGAAAGACTTCAAACCGATTGGATACTTGAGCGAATAAAAAATCTGCCTGTAAATCTAATAGCAATTGATGAAGCGCATTGTGTGTCGCAATGGGGTCATGATTTTAGACCTGCATATTTAAAGATTTCTGTTCTAAAAGATTTTTTTCCTAAAATCCCTTTTTTAGCACTAACTGCTACAGCTACAGACAAAGTTCAGGAAGATATCATACATCAATTGAATTTCAAAAACACCAAAATATTTAAGAAATCATTTGCACGAGAAAATGTGGCATATATGGTTTTTAAAACCGAAGACAAATACCATTTGATGGAACAAATTTTTTCAAAAAACCCACAACCATCAATAGTGTATGTTACTAACAGAAAATCTTGTGTGGACATTAGTAATCAGCTCAACAGTCTTGGCTATACTGCTACATATTATCATGGCGGATTGAGTATTTCAGACAAAGAAAATCACATGAATAGATGGATGAATGAAGATGCAAAAATTATAGTGGCTACCAATGCTTTTGGAATGGGAATAGATAAACCCAATGTTAAAACTGTTATCCATCTACATTTGCCAAACAACATAGAAAACTATTATCAAGAAGCTGGAAGAGCAGGAAGAAATGGTGAAAAATCTTTTGCAGTCATCATAACCAATCCGTCAGATATTATTCATGCTGAAACACAATTTATAACTGTATTGCCAGACAAAAGCTTCTTGAACTTGGTGTATAAAAAACTTAATAACTATTTTCAAATTGCTTATGGCGAAGGTATTGATGAACAATTCCAATTCAATTTAAATCAGTTTTGTCAAAAGTATGGATTACCAGCTTTGAGAACATTCAATACTTTGCAGTTTTTAGATAGACAAGGCGTTATTTCTTTATCTCAAGAGTTTAACGAAAGTATCTCAGCACAATTCATCATTTCTTCTAAAGAAATACTTAGATATTGCAGTTTAAACCCAAATGATGAACCAATTATAACCAACATTTTAAGAACTTATCCAGGGATTTATGAATTGATTACGCCTTTGAACTTAGCTTTAATTTCAAAAAAATCTGGTGCTACAGAAGACCAAGTGAATAAAGTTTTGAAGAAGATGAAAGATAGAGATGTAATTGAATTAATCATACGGACTAATGATTCACTCATAACTTTCAATGAAATAAGAGAAGACGAATTAACCATTAATAGAATTTCAAAACATCTTGAAAATCAAAACAAACAAAAAACAGAACAATTACAAGCCGTTTTGAATTATATACAGAATGAAACACAGTGCAAATCGAGGTTACTGTTAAACTATTTTGGAGAAACTACAGATTCAAATTGTGGAATTTGTTCTTTTTGTATAAACACTAAAAACAAAACTGTAGATAAAAATACATTAAAATCAAGAATTATAGATTTATTAAAAAAAGAATCTTATTCCTCAAGAGATATTATAAAAATTACTCGATTTGCTAAAGACGATGTTATCTTTGTACTTCAAGAACTACTAGAAGAAGATAAAATTACAATTAACACAAACAATACCTATTCATTATTATAATGGAAAAACTCCGAATCGTATTTATGGGAACTCCAGATTTTGCAGTTGGCATACTGGACTCAATTATTAAGAACAACTATGAAATAGTTGCGGTTATTACAGCTCCAGATAAACCAGCAGGAAGAGGACAAAAAATCATGTATTCGGCTGTAAAAGAATATGCCTTGAGCAAAAACTTAAAAATTTTGCAACCAACAAATTTAAAAGATGAAAACTTTTTGAATGATTTAAGGAATTTGAATGCTAATCTTCAAGTGGTTGTAGCTTTCAGAATGTTGCCCGAAGTTGTTTGGAGAATGCCAAAACTAGGAACATTTAACCTTCATGCCTCATTATTACCCAATTACAGAGGTGCAGCACCAATAAACTGGGCAATAATAAACGGAGAAAGTGAAACAGGTGTAACGACCTTCTTCATCGATGATAAGATTGATACAGGTGCGATGATTTTGAGCAAAAAAACCACAATCGAGCCAAATGAAAATGCTGGTCAACTACACGATAGATTAATGAAAATAGGCAGTGAAACGGTTATTGATACATTGAGACTTATAGAAGAAAATAAAGTCATTACTACTACACAGATAGAAACAGAAGAAATCAAAACAGCTTACAAACTCAATAAAGATAATTGCCGAATTGACTGGAACAAATCTTCAAATGAAATCCATAACTTAATAAGAGGTCTATCGCCTTATCCTTGTGCGTGGACAACATTATTTGATGAAGAAAAAGAATTGAGCATAAAAATTTATGAATCAAAAATAATTGAAGAACATCACAACTTTGATATTGGACAAGTTATTTCAACAAAAAAAGAAATTAAAGTAGCTGTAAAAAATGGTTTCATTGAACTTCTTAGCTTGCAAATACCTGGCAAAAAGAAAATGACATCAAAAGAACTTCTAAATGGTTTTAGTTTCGGTGATAAATCCTTTGTAAAATAAGGGCTTGGCACATTTTTTCATGCATTTCGTCGAATAATTTTCACCTCTTATCAACAAATGAGATAAGTTATCAACAAAAAACTCAAAAAAACCCCAATTTACTTGCGTAGTAAGCAATTCCTACTAAATTTGTTACTTTAATTTAATGTTTAACCAACAATTAATAACTATTATTATGAACAAATCAGAATTAATCGATGCAATTGCTGCTGATGCTGGAATTACAAAAGCAGCTGCAAAATTAGCTTTAGAATCATTTTTAGGAAATGTTAGCGGAACTTTGAAAAAAGGTGGAAGAATTTCATTAGTAGGTTTCGGATCATGGTCAGTATCTAAAAGAGCTGCAAGAGAAGGAAGAAATCCTCAAACTGGAAAAACAATCAAGATTGCTGCTAAAAATGTAGTAAAATTCAAAGCTGGTGCTGAATTAGAAGGAGCAGTGAACTAATTATTTGTTCTCAAAAAAAATATAAAGCCACTAATTTTTGTTAGTGGCTTTTTTTATTTCTAGCCGTTTTAGTACAATTTTTAAAAATTTTTTTTAACTTTAGTAAAATTTTCAAAAGAATGATTTCTGAAAAACTAAAAAAAGGAAGTCTTTTAATTGCTGAACCTTCAATAATTGGAGATTTATCATTCAATCGTTCAGTCATTTTATTGGCTGATCATAACGAAGATGGTTCAGTAGGTTTTATTATGAATAAACCGCTGAAATTCTCTTTGAAAGATTTGGTTCCCGAAATCAACTCAAAATTTAAAGTATATAATGGTGGACCAGTAGAACAAGATAATCTTTATTTTATTCATAATGTTCCCAATCTTATACCGGGAAGTATTGAAATTTCTAACGGAATTTATTGGGGAGGAAATTTTGAAGTTACCAAAGACTTGCTAAACTCAGGATTATTAAAAAAGAAAAATATTCGTTTTTTTCTTGGATACTCTGGTTGGGGAATTAATCAATTAGAAACTGAAATGCAGGCTAATTCATGGATATTGTACAAAAATATTTATGGAAAGAATATCTTGAGCATTGCAGGAACAAGTTTTTGGAAAGAAAAAATAGTTGAATTGGGTGGCGAATATCTAATATGGTCTAATGCACCAGAAAACCCAATATTAAACTAGATTATTTTTCAAATTTATTTTCTTTATCAAAGACTCAGAAACACGAGTTGAAAACTCCTTTTTTCTATATTTCGTTATCGGTTGAATTCCTGTTATCACATTAGTCAGAAACAATTCATCAGCTTTTTGTAAATCAAATGGAGAAATTGATTTTTCTTCAAATACTATATCGGTAAAATTTTTCAATTCATTAATTACCTGTTTGCGCATAATTCCATTGAGGCAACCATCTGAAATTGGTGGAGTAATAATGTGATTTTCCAAAACCATGAATATATTTCCCGAAATTCCTTCGATTACATTTTTATCATCATTGACAAGAAGACAATCTTCAAAACCATTTTCTTTAGCAAAAACAGATGCTACAACTTGAGTAATTTTATTGGTTGTTTTTAATGTTGACAGTAAATGTTTCGAAATATGAAAATCTTTGAATAGTTCAACTTCGTAATTTTCTTTAGTAAAAACATATTCTTTACTAGGGCATTCTTTGGCTGTTATCATAAACGAAACCTCGTTTGTATCTGGTCTATATAACCCACCATCATTTCTAAAAATTGTCATTCTAACCCTAGCACTACTAGAAATATTCAATTTTGAAGTTAAAGAAATTATTTGTTCTTCGAGATATTCAATCGTAAAATTCATTGGGATTTTCATCCTCAAAATTCTCATGGAAGACATTAAGCGAAAATAATGTTCTTCCCAAAAAAGTATTTTGTTATCAACAACTTTCAAGGTTTCAAAAACAGCATCACCATAAAGTAACGCTCTATTAGAAGCTGTTATAAAATCTGATTTATCAGTAAATACACCGTTAAAATTAATCATAAAAAAATCCCGTTAAAAACGGGACAAATATAGTTCATGAAAAAGGAAGTCAAAAATTAATTGGAACCTATTACATGTTTTAAGTCAGAAACTTGATTTTCCCACAATAGTTTAGCCTCTTCAATTTCATCTTCAAATGTAAAATCAACTATCATCAATGATACATCTTTTGTAATTTCATCTTCTAAAATCCTTAGTTCGAAATAGTATTCAGTATCTTTTTTATTATCATCAACCCATTTAAACTTAACTTTTTCGCCAGTTTTCTTTGAAGCCAACCTTGCCATTTCTTCACTATCATCCCAAGAAAAAGTAAAAAACTCTCCTCTAGAATTCACAGTATCTGCAAACCATTCTTGCAACCCAGAAGGTGTGGAAATATATTGATATAACAATTGAGGCGAAGAATTTATTGGAAATTCTAGTTCGTAACGTATTTTACTTTCCATGATTTGAAAATTTTTGGAAATATATAGAATAAAAAACAAAAAAAAAATGGTTTTTGAAAAATATGAAAAATAAGTAAATTATGTTTGCTTAAAACTATAATAGTTCTATATTTGCACCCGCAAACCGAATGGCGAGGTAGCTCAGTCGGTTAGAGCGCAGGATTCATAACCCTGAGGTCGGGAGTTCAAATCTCCCTCTCGCTACTTAAAAATCAAGGTTTTACATTTATTTTGTAAAACCTTTTTTATTTGGAGTAAGGAATTGGAGTAAGGAATTTTATATTTAGATGTCTTTTTTTAATATAATAAAGTCAAAATAAATCCCCTTTGTAAGGGGATTTATTTTAATAATCATTTACTAACCAAATACTTTTATGTTTAACATTCCTTTTTGAATGGTATTGAGAATTGTTGGGTCTAAATAATGTTCCTTTAATACACTATCGGATGAATGTGAAGTTAAAATTCTAGTATCTCCCCCCATAACTTGATTAACCCAACTGATATAAGTTTTACGGAGATGTTTTAATGAAATATTTTTTTTAATACCCGCTTTGTTCTTGTAAAAAGTGAAAGACTTGCTCAAAACATTCATCATCGTTGATAAACTCTCATTTCTGTTAGGACATAAAATAAAATCCCCGGAAGTCTTTTTTTCTTCATAACCCATATCTAACAATAGGTCAAATAGGTCAGAATTAATTGGTATATATTTATAAAACTCTCCTTTAATATTATTATTCCTATCAACTTTTTTATTCTCAATCATAAAAAAATATGTATCACCCAAATAATAAATGTTGCTCCACTTTAAATCAACTACTTCTTCCCTTCTCCCTCCGGTTAAAAGAAACAATTTGTATCCAAATTTCAAGTAATCACGATACATATTTTTTACTTCACCTTTACCTCCTAACTTAACAAAAGAATTTTCAGCGTCAATAGCGTCAAGAATTTTATTAAACTCTTCTTTGGATATGGTTTCAATTATTTTTTTTTGAATAGACTTAGATTGATAAACAGAAAATGGATTCTTCATCTCAATTTTTTCAATATCAATTAAAAAATTGAAAAAACTTTTTAGAGAAATCATACATTTATTAAAAGTTCTTGGGGAATAATGTTTTTCCATAGCTTCGTAAAAAAGTGAGACTTCTTTTGCTTTTACATCACTTACCCTCATAGTTTTTGTGTTATGATTTTGCTTCATTGATACTAAAAACTTCTTAACAAAGCGTATTGACTCTTCTATATGCCCTTTTGAAACCTTCTTGATAAGGTGTTTATATTCATAATTACCCTCTAAATATTGATTATATTTTACAATAGCCCCAATCATTGTATATTCCTTATTTTCTAAATCATCCGCAAAATCATTATAACCATTTGATTTAAAAACCTTAAGAATATCTATTGATTCTACAACAGCATCTTCATAAATTTTAGAAGTTAAGGTTCTAATCTTTGTTGAGTTTTTTGTGCCGGGAATATGTACAACTAATCTATAAAGTAAATCTTTATAATGACTACATTTAGGGTTGTACCTCTTACATTTATTACAATAAATTTTTAATCCCTTAAAATGATTTTTGGGCAATGTTAATTTTTTCATATTGAAAGTAAATCTTTTAATAATTTCTTATCATTAATACTTTTTGTTTTAACCTTTTGTAAAGGTTTATAAACATCTTCCTCTCCAATTTGAATTAAAACCAAATTGTAAATTGATTCATTACTGGCAACACATTTATACATTTCCTTCCAAAGTGCGGGATATTTCCTTTTTAAGTTTAATGCCAATTGTTTTTCCAATTCACATTTCACCTCAACCTCATAAACATAATAAGACTTTGAAATCTTAACCAAACTGATATTATTAGATTTCAACCACTTTTTTACATTTACAATAGAATTCATCATTAGGAGATTTGATACATCACCTAAAGAGATTAAATTGTTAGAATTAGAATAACCACTCATAATAAATTGTATAATTTTTTTCCTCTTTATAATGATTTTAAAAAACATATATATTTTTACATCATTACTTTTTGTGTAAAAAAACCAATCGGTAAAAGATTGGTATTAATCACGATGCAAAGATAAAAAATAATAATACATATTTATATATGTTTAATAATATTTTTTAAACAACATCAAAAAAACTATTGAGCTTCAAATATTCAATTACTTTGGGTTTTATAATCTGTTTATATTTATCTGTTTTAACATCATCGGTAATATCTTTTTCGGAACCTATATAAACAGGAATATATCTTGGACAACCACTTCTGCCCGGATATGGAAATCCCCATTTTATATTTGCAACTATAGCCTTGTAATTAGATTTTGTTTTATTTTTAGACATATAAAATTCGGGGTTTAGCCGTGCAATTATTTCTTTTCTTTTACTTCTTATTAAATCAAATGTTTCGGTTAGTCCTAAATATTCATTTAACATATCGTAATCAACTGGTAGTGGTAATGACTTCTCATTAAAGTATTCCTTAATAGTTCCTTTTGCTATATCTAAAACACTTTGGGATTCTATATCTAAACCTAATTGTTTTGATGTTCCAATAAAGATAGAATGATACTTTAATTTTTTTATCTTGTTATTAATCGGAAATTCCCATTTTACTTGTGCAATTATACTATCGTAAGTATTTCTATTCTTTACAATATGTAGAGTAAAATGGGGGTTTTCAAGGTAATTATTTCTATCAACATTTAATTTATAATTATCATAATTATCTATCACCTCCCTACAATTATTGTAAAAAGAATTGTATTCCTTAATAAAAGTTTCATAATCCGATTCAAATTGTTGAGAGTTTATTATTTGATTAAACCTTCTTTTGAAGTATATGGGTATTTGTATCATAACGATATTTTTAGCATAACAAAATTAAGCACTATTACTTTAATTGCCAAATTATTTTTTACCCCCCTCCCCCCGGCTAGTAAAAAAATAGACGTATCCCTCCTCCCTTCCGGGTTAAGGCATAAAAGTTAATATTGAGGTTCTATATCTTCTATAAAACGACACCTCTTTATTTAACAATATCCAACTATCAATAAGAAATTCTGGAAAAAAAATCTCAATACTTTAACTTTTAAAGTTTCTGAACTATTTATAATAAAAGAAAATTTATGGAAAAATTGACTGATTTATTTGACTTTCAAGTAAGACATATTGAAGACGGGGTAATTGAAGTATTAGATGTAGCGAACTATCCTCAGGATGATAAAAATTCTTTTGATTTTTTTAAGAATTTGGAATTGCTCAACATCAATAACGGCGAACTTATATTCCCTCTTCATATAAAACATTGGGAAGTTGTAATTACACCCGACAATGATGATACAATAAAGAAGTATTATAAAATAGATGGGATAAAAACGATTCTTGATGAGAATAAATCAAAGCTAATAAATAAAACTACTTTTTTCAAGCCTGAAATAACATTCCCCCCGAACTCTATCTACCCTAATTTTATTTTACACTTCTATCAGGTAGATAAAGAAGGGGGGATTTATGTAATTGATGATTTAGATATGTTTGAAACGTGTTTAATACATTATGAGGACACAAAGCAATTTACGGAAGACAGAATTGAAACACTTAACAAATTGGTAAATGTTGCCGAACTTCAACAATTTCCATTTTTACCAATTGAACTTATTAGATTTACTGACGATAGAGAAATTGAGGAGATAGAAGCACATTTGTTAGCAAAAAAGGGCTGTAAATAAGGGTTTTAATGTACCATTACATCCTTTTTTCTCTGGGTTTTGATGGTATATTTTTTAATAATAACCCCAAAACATACCTAATTAGGTTGAAAAACATAATCCCACTTTTGAAACAACCTCAATAACTAATGACAAAAAAGGAAGAGACTATTAAAGTCGCTATTGAAAACTACCAAAAAGACAAATCAAATTCAAATTTTGTTCTTGTTGTTCTAACCTATAAAACCGAGGATTTTTATAAATATAACCGGTCAATATCCAAGTTTTATCAAAAACTTACAAACTCAAAAAGTGCAGTTGGCAAACTCTCAAACCGGGAATGGTTCAAAAGCATCATAAATGGGTTTTACAAATTTCAGGAAACCCCTGATACAACAATAATTTATCTCGCATTTGAGCCAATTAAAGAACTCAATGTATTAGACCTTAAAACAAGAATAAAAAAGATTAAGCCTTTTCCGGAATCAATAGCAGTGGGAATAAACGATTATGAACTCTTAAACAGGTACTTTTTAAAACTTTTTGATTACAACTCAGGTGTAGAAGTATTCGGCAATTTAAAAAGAAAAAAACCACGATAATTTGGGTCTTTTGTTAAGAATGGATGAATAAAACTATTTTATACTTTCAGCTATTCTTTTCACTACTGAACCTGCTACAATTGAACCATAATAACCTTTTTCAGGATTTGGATTTTTTATATGAACTAAAATAGTGTATTTAGGTTTTTCACTTGGAAAATAACCTGCAAATGATGAAGCATATTCTTTCGTTTGATTTTCAGAAGAATAGTTGATTTGAGTGGTAGCTGAATACCCTGAAATAGCTATTTTTTGAGAATTAACAAACTGACAAGAACCTTTTGAAACAGATTGTCTCAATAAATCTTTTAATATTCCATTATTTTTTAAGGAAGTCTGGGGTTCAAAGCTAATTAAATTCCAACCATTTTGTATCATATCATAATTTTTAATTTCTAAGCCTTTTTTTTGAATATTAGAAATAATTAAAGGTTCAATCATAATTCCTTTATTTGCTATTGAATTATAATACGTCAATAATTGAATTGGTGTTAATTCTACTCCATATCCAATACCCATAAAAGGGAGGGTTATTTTAGACCAAGAATTCGTATTTGGTGATGGAATAACAGAATTACAATTGATTTGTGAGAAAGAAGAAGTTAAACCAAACTTATTAAAGTTGTTAATGTATTGATTGGGGGTGTTTTTGTATGAACTATCAATAGCTTTTGCGAAAATGGTATTTGAAGAATTTAAAAAAGCTTCTCTTAAAGACAATTTATTAAAACCTAAATGATTATCAACTATACTCTTTCCATACATAGATATTTTACCACCTTTGGCATCATATACAGATGATGTGTCTGATTTTTTATCTTCCAATAAAGACATAACATTAAATGTTTTCATTAAACTTCCCGGTTCAATTGGTGTGTTTATGGGAATACTTTTTGAGAGTACATAATTTGATTGATTATCCTTTTCAAGACCTACAATAGCCTTAATTTTTCCGGTATTAGTTTCCATCACAAGAACAAAACCATTATCAGCCTCGTACTCTTTTAAAGATTCCATTAAAGAACCTTTGGAGATATTTTGAATAGTAGAATCAACATAGGTTTTAATTGAATAACCCTCTATTTTTTTAGAATCATTATACAAACTCTCACATAAATCTTTTTCTAATTTCGGAGTTATAGTTGATTCTTTTTTGTCTTTACAACTCAAAAAAGAGATGACTACTAATAATGTAATTAATTTCTTCATATTTAATCTTTTTTACAATTTTCCCCAATAGAGGTCATATATTCAAAAACATAACCCATAGATTCTTTCCTCATATCCATCTTTAATTTTGGATTAACTTTTAATGATAAAAACAATTGACTTGCATAACAATACTCTCCAAACGCTGTTAATCCCTGACATTTGATAAGATTGTAAATCATATTCACCGCAAAACTTTCGGGAGATTTTCTCAACGCTTCTCCTGCGATTTCAAACGCATCCACCACATCAAAATAATTGTCTAATGCCTTCATATAGGCATAACAAATTAACTCATCTCGTGTGGCGTAATATTTAAACGCCAAGTAGTCATTGTTATATTCAGATTGATAGTTTTTCTTCTTCATCACATACATCAAGAAAATCTTACTCAACATAACCCCTTTATGTTCCCAACCGAGAGAGTTGATAATAGCCAATTTTATATCTAATGGGTTGGCATCATCGTCAATGTAGTCCATCATTTCGTTTGTTATACTTCCCTTTGAAACGAAAGCTTTTTGAACGATAGGTATATCAAGGTAGGCATTCCCAAAATCTGTTGAAGTTAGGGGTGAATCAGCAAAAACAGAGTTGATGGAGAAAGAGAATAGTAGAAGTAGGAGTGTTTTTTTCATATTTTATCTCCAGCACCTTCATTTAAATCTCCTCTTTTCACTCTTAATTCAACTTTCAAATCTGAAACAAGTGTATAGAAATAAACAAATTGCCCAATGTTTAACAATACTAATAGTGCGATGATGATGTATAATGTTTTCTTTTTCATAGTTATAGTTCAATAAATAATTTTCCATTGTATCTAAATGACTTTGAAATATTTTTAGATTTAAAAGTTAAAATTTTAACCTACTTATTATTTTTTATTTCATAATCATTTTATAAAACTTAATCTTTTACCATTTTGCAGGAGGTGCTGCAGGAGGAGCCTCTTCCGATTTAACTTCAAAACAACAAAGTTCAGTTTTTCTTCCAGTCAAATTCAACTTATAAAATCCAACTTTTTCACTACAATTTTCCGAATCGTAATAATGGAAAGCGTTTGGATGACTTACACAAAAATAATTGTTTGTATTACTCCATTTACCACCATTGCTGTTTTCAGCATACCAATAAATGGAATTACCCTTAAAAGATGATGGAAGATTGATTACGTTTTCCCCATTTGGCTCAACATTAATCCATCCTATGGTTTCCCAACCATTATCATAAAAAGAATAAGCTAAATAAACTGTATAATTTGATGAGTTAGTAATAGAAATCATTTTAAAATCAGGCATAGCAGGAGATGACGCACCCTCATTATAACTTTTTACTGACGACACTTCTTCTCTATCTACCTGATAAATTGGTGCTGATACTGATGTAGTATCATTTTCTTTTGAAATACTATTGTCTTGACCTGAAATACTTGTTTGATTTTTCTTTTCAGCATCATAAAAAATAATATTATCCCAAAATCCTATTGCATTAACTTTTCCTTTTATGTACTGATTATTTAATTCAATTTCAAATGTGCTAAAAATTACATAATCATTTCTTTTTACCAAAGGTTCAACCAAACCTCCAAACATAGTATTAGTAAGCTCTGAAACCCACATTGAACTTGATGTGTCAAGACCATTTTTAACAGCATATTCTCTAATCAATTCTTGTGTGAATAATTCTTTTGTTGGGTTCTTTTTGTATGAAAAAAATATAAACGCTAATACGAGAACAATATAAATTACTTGCTTTCCCCAATCTGATTTGTGATATATAATTTGTTTATTGTCTTCCATAGTTTAACTATTAATTGTTTGAAGGAAATTTTTTTCAATTTTTGAAACATATTTTGCAGTAAGATTAGCCGCCTGAAATTTTAAAAACAAAGGGAGACCTAACCATATTAAAATAAAATATCCTAAAAATCCAAGAGGGCTCCACTTTCCAGCAGTAAGACCAACTATTAAACCCATCAATGATGAAAATATCATTTTAGTATTTGTAATGGTCTTTTTTAGTTCAAAAAATGATTTGTTATTGTCTTCTTCTGAAAAAAACATTGAATAATTACAATTATTAGCAACCCATAATAATTTGTAGTTATTATTTTCTTTTACTACTTCAACTGTTTTTCCTTTGTATGTAGAATTTAATTTTTCAACAAATTCTTGTGGGTTTTGTTCTATCAAATCAACTAATTTTTGATAATTAATATTAACATAATGCTTTGTAGTTTCCATATTTGTGAATTGTTTGAATTAACTTATTATTAAATCTTCTGTAATTTTTTTACCATCTTTTATTTTTTTCTTACCATCGGAATCCACTTCAATTATTTTGGATTCTATATTAATAATTTGGGAACCGCAATCATCACATTTATTTAGTTCAACATAGTAAAGGTTTTCAACACCTTCTTTTTCTAATATTATCTTTTCTTGAAATCTATTTTCATTATCAATTCCTTCTTTAATTACATCTTCTAAGTAATCGTCTGAATTTAGTTTAGATGTTGAATAAAATTTTGTCTCTTGGTAAGTTTTAGAGCATTTTTCACAGAAGTAATGTGTTGTCCCTATTGATAAAATCAATGCTAATAAACAAAATATGAATAATTCTATATAATCAACTGTCGTAGTAATTTCATATTCATTACTAACAAAAAAACATATTGATACAAGGATAATAAATGAAATAAAATCAATAATTTTATTTCTACTTTTTCCATTTTCTCTTAACACAACCATTACACCAGCCATAAGTAGTAATGTAATTAATAATGGTATAATCAAAATACCTAAAATTACTAATAGAACTATGAAGCCTTTTGGTCTAACTAAAACTTTAGCAACAATAGCTCCTAATTGATTGGTATGACTTTCCAAATCAGACTTTAATACACCCTCAATAACAAATGAGTAAAATTTATTACTGAGGTATAGGTATAATTCTCCTATAAAGTATGTTGCTATTACAGATAATATAAAGCCTAATAAATAACTTTTAAAATCAATTTTACCGGAAGGTTTATAATATTTTAATTCACTCATATTATTTCAATTTAACTCCATAATAAATTGTGATGAATTGATTGATTGGACGAAGTCTTTCTACCATTCTATTTAACTCATTACTCAAAGATTCTAAAAATTCAACCGGAATATTGTATCGTACAAGTAGGCTTCTAAATTCATTAGAGTTTGCTCCCCTTTTTAGAAGTTCATTCAATAATTCAGCTATATCAAATCCAAGTTGGAATCCTGATACAGCTAACTCCAATGTAGTTGGAGATTGTTTTGAAACCCTATTAAGTTTAATGTATGGACTTCTTCGGAAAGGAATTCTAATACGATTCCTTTGTGAATCATACATTCGTTCAGTATATCTATTTTCAACAATAGCTTCAAGAGAAAGAAATAATTGATGGTTTCTCGTAATTAAATTTACAAAATCATCAACTTCAATTAAATCTTTACCAGTATCAGTAGTCTCAATTTTGAATACAACAAATGTGTCTTGGGAGTTGTTAAACAACAATTTATTATCCGGAAGGTTGGAAAAGAAAAACATAATTTATTATATTAGCCCTACAATGTCCCTTTGTAGAATTAATATAAAAATAGAGCGTGGGACACTTGCTTAACTCGTTTAAGAGGTCCGACCAAGAACCCGAACAACAAAGTAGAGCAAAGCCCACGCCTTGACGTGAGCATCCACTTATACTTTCCCGTTGTTCTATTGAAATTTGGTCGGTTTCTTAAACAGGATTATATAGCAAACGCTATTATTTTTTCCGATAAAAACAATCCTCCGTAAAGGATTGAGGGTCAAATGTAGTTAAAATATTTTGGTAAAGCAAATCGGTCTAAACCACTACCAATCTGATACTTGATACTTCTTTGTATTTATCGGCTTCAACCATAAGTAAAATGTTATTCAATTGATGAAACAGAAATTCGTTAATGAGTTTGAGAAAGTTTAAACTCAATCTCTTTGATGATTTCAAGTTGATTTCTTCAATCATAAACTTCGGTGATAGATATGATGTTACCCCCAACCGATTATCCATAAATCTCAGCGAATTAATCCGGATTGTTATTTCATTGCCAAACTTCTTTTTTACCGATTTATTAAGAAGATGATTAACAATAGATAATGTCTTTGAAGGTGGTGTTGGTGTGGTAATCATATCATTTGAAGTTTTATTGCCGTTTTTTTAACTTTCTGAATAGTTCGGGTAGAGCAATCTAATTGTTTTGCAATCTCCCGTAAAGTCCATTCTTTAATTAAATACTCTAATATCTTTTTAGATTTAGGTTTTTCTATAAAATCTCTATCTGAGATTGTGCTTCCAACTTTTCTGCCGAGGACACCGCCTCGCTGAACGTAAATTTGTCTTCCTACAGAAGTTCTCTCTTTAATGTTTTCAAGTTCCAAAGTGTATAAACTTGAAATGACTGAAGTTAAAACATTCCAAATTGGATTTTTCTTGCCATTAGGTCTTGAAGCTACACCGAGATTTCTAACAATAACATTTACTCCTTTACTATCCATCCATTCCAAAGTTGAGATACAGTCCCCGGTATGTCTTCCAAGTCGGCTTAATTCTTCCACGACCAACTCAACTACTAATCCCTGTTCTATATAATCAATTAAGATTTTAGCTTGGGGTCTTTCCCTGAATGGAACACTACCGGATATTTTATCCATTAAGATTAAATCGTATTTTTCATTATCCGCATCAAAACGATTACCTGTCTGAAGAATTGTGCTTACACGGTTGTATTTGACTCTCATTTGATTTTATTTAAGTGTGAGAGCTAAACTACCGCAGAAGTGCTAGTATGCCTAATGTTTTATGCTAATTAAATGCTAAATTGATGTGGTTATTTATATTAAGATATTTTGGAAATCATAATACTTGATTTTTCACCTTTTATAATCTATTTATTAGTCAAGGTAAATTACTATAATCAAAAAAGTCAAAAATAAGTGGCTAATTAATTTTACCCTAAAAATTAAAATTGTTCTGAAATAAGTATCAGAGAATAAAAATCACCTAATAAACTTTAAAAAGTATATATAGATTATTATGCCTATTAAACAATGGTATTCCAAAAAAGACATACTTGAAATATACCCAATCTCCATAGCCACATACAAAAATAGAATAAGGAGTATTGACCCTACTT
This sequence comes from Flavobacterium lutivivi, assembly GCF_014642275.1. GTDB lineage: Bacteria > Bacteroidota > Bacteroidia > Flavobacteriales > Flavobacteriaceae > Flavobacterium > Flavobacterium lutivivi. Next base: position 341,420 of record NZ_BMIM01000001.1, on the reverse strand, counting down.
TAACCAAATTCATTAAATCAGCATCAGGCTCACCCACTCGTTTAATTCATCATTCAATTCTTGATGAATTATTCCGGAAAAGAAGAGGATTAAGTAAAAAAGAATATAAGCAAACTATCAAATGGGTATGGAACCATCATTGGAATTACATTGGAAACATTGTTCCTGAAAATTCTACAATAGATGATATAAAACACAAAATGAATTTTCTTTTTAAAGAATTACAATCTCTTTCTTCAAAAAAAAATGATTTAACCCTTTTCTATTCCGTTGAAAAAAACTCAAAAGACAATTACTATCACTCACATTTTTTAATTGATTGCAAGAAAACAATATTAAACCTAAAAGACATCATAAATAAACTTGAAATTATCTGCGAACCTAACACAGGTAAAGAGACAAGAATACACATCAAGAATTATGATTTAGACTATAATAAGTCAGGAGCAATATATTCATCAAAAGAAAAGGAATATTTCTTTGAAATATTGAAATAAGTACTTAAAGCTATTGACTTATCAAAAACAATCCTCTATACTTTTTAAACATAAAATCCCATTCTCATTTTACATCCATAAATTAAAAAATGTGGAGTAAGGAAAAAGAGTAAGGAAATTATAAAATAAAGAACAAATCTTTCTAAATACCCTATCAAATAATATTTTTTTGAAGGTATTTTTTTTTCATAACCCTGAGGTCGGGAGTTCAAATCTCCCTCTCGCTACTAAAACCTTCATTAGACAATAATGAAGGTTTTTTTGTTTATACACACAACATTTCATCTGTAAAGGAAGTCTATTTTTTAATTTTTTTGTAGTATTATTATTTATGTTTTTTGATTTTTTATGCATTTCATCGATATTTTATGTATTTTATCGATGTTTTATAAATTTTGTATATAGTTTTGGACTGTCAAAATTATACAACAGCACATGCTTTGTCAAAAAACAAGTGTATGAAACAAAACAATCAAATTATTGCAAAAAAATGGCTTTTTCTTGCAATTTCTCTTAAAACATTATTTTGCTTTTCGAGCAATAGGTTTGACAGTCAACTTAACTCAAGCAAAATTGAAGTTGATAATACTCCAAAATTTTGTTTGGTTTTAAATGGGATAAATTCTTATGTCTTATCAAACAATGTCATCAATAACCAAAACCAATTTACGATTACCTCTTGGATAGATTTAGAAGAAAATTTTTCTCAGGAAGGTATAATTATCGGTCAGAAAAAAATTCAATTTAAAGTCAATCAACAAAGAAAATTAGAAGCTTTTATCAATAACAATAGTTTTGTTAGCAATAAGGTTTTGGAAAAATCAAGATGGTATCATGTTGGGCTCATATATGGCAACAATCAAGTAAAATTCATCATAAATGGTGAAATAGTAGATAGTTTTAATTCTTCTACTCAAAATATAGTTGATGTATCAATGCTCAACATTGGGAAAAATCCACAATCGAACAATAGTTTTTTCAAAGGTAAAATTGATGAAATTAGAATATTTGATAAAGTACTTGATATTGAAGATTACAGGAAAATAATCTACCAAGAACTAGATTTTAGTGAAACTAATTTAAAAGGAAAAGTAATCCCAAAAAAAATCAATAATCTCTTGAGCAAAAACCTAATTGGCTATTTTGATTTTAATACTATTGAAGCAAACACTTCAAACAAAATGAGTTTGAACAGAGTAACAAATCAATTATCTTTTTACAATATTGATTTTATAACACAACAAGCTCCAATGCCTTTTCAAACAATTGCTGACGGGAATTTTGTTAATGCTATCAACAATCCAACTATTCATGTTAGAGGATTGGATGTTTCAGAGTTTTCTTGGGCTATTGTTAATGTCAACCATAATATTATTGAAACTTCAAATACCATAAACCTAGGTTTAACGATAAATGCCAACGCAACAGTAACGATGACCAATGATACTAAATTGCAAAACACTTGGTATTTAAAAATAAATGGAAAACTTGATTTAAAAGATAAATCACAACTTATTCAAACTATAAATAGTGAATATGATACACAAAGTGTTGGCTTTATAGAAAGAGATCAAAAAGGACAATCAAACCTTTACAACTATAACTATTGGTCGTCACCAGTGAGCAGTATGCAAAACTATTTGACTTACACAATTGCAGAAGTGATGAAAGATGGCACCAGTTCTACTCCTCAAAACATTCAATGGACAACTAGTTTCAATAGTATCGAAACAACCCCAATAACATTAAGTAATTATTGGATTTATAAATTTCAAAATCTTTCACCAAATTATGCCAACTGGACATTTGTGGGCGAAAACGGAAGTTTGAATGCTGGACAAGGATTTACCATGAAAGGTAGTAGTATTGATAATAGCTTTCAGAATTATACTTTTGTTGGAAAACCCAATAATGGAACTATAACCTCAACAGTTGGTCCAAATAATTTGAACCTTAGCGGCAATCCATATCCTTCAGCTATTGATGCCGACAAATTTATAAGAGATAACATTAACTCGATTAACGGAACTCTTTATTTCTGGGAAAACTATCAAACCAATGACACACACAATCTTTCTGAATATCAAGGTGGTTATTCAACACGTTCATTGGTTGGTGGAACAGCATCTGTTACTCCATCAGAAGAAAATGAAGTAGAAAACCATGCAAAAACTCCTGGAAGATTTATTCCTGTTGGACAAGGCTTTTTTGTAAAAGGTTCATCAGTTGGTGGAACCATAACATTCAATAACAGCCAAAGAATCTTTATAAAAGAAACGAATGCTGCCTCTAATTCTCTATTTAGAGTAAATACAAGTGTTGTAAATCCAGCAAATGCTAACTATAATAATCAAGAAGACGATTTTACTCAGGAAACATTTTCAAAATTAAGATTGGGCTATACTTCGGCAAATAATTATCATAAACAAATATTATTAGGGTTTATGAATCAGTATGCAACATCGGGAATTGACGCTGGATATGACGCAGAAACAATTGACAATCAACCTGTTGATTTGTATTTTGTTAATTCTAATAAAAAATTGAACATTCAAGGAGATTCATATTTCAACATTCAAAGCATTTTCCCAATTGGAATAAAAACTGCGGTTGCTGGAATAGTGAAATTCAAAATAGACGGAATAGAAAACTTCGATGAAAATCAGAACATTTTTATCTATGATAATGCAACCAACGAGTATCACAACATTAAAAATGAACCTTTTGAAATTGAAATGCCAGTTGGAACATTTGACAACAGATTTTCATTACGCTTCAATGGCCAAGGTTCTTTAAACACAAACCAAAACCAATTAGAAAGTGGCATTGAAATAGCTTATAGTTTTTCAACTGATATAATTTCAATTAAAAATCATTTGGTTGACACAACTGTAAACGAAATTCAACTTTACAATTTATTAGGACAAAAAGTTGCTAACTGGAATGTGGAAACACAAGTACAATCTTCGATAGAGATAAATCCATCTCAAATTAGCACAGGAACATATATTATAAAAGTAATGACTACCAACGGAGTAATTACGAAGAAAATTTTGATTAAATAGTTTTAGTTTTAGATTTTTTTGACACGAAAAACTCCCGATTTCTCGGGAGTTTTTTTATTTTAATTCACTTATTAAATCATTCCAATCGGTTTGTTTTTGCTCGCCAGTTTTAAGGTTTTTTAGCGTAAACAAATCATTGCTAATTTCTTTGACTACATAAGGAATTCCTCTTCGTTCTGCGTGCTTAAATTGTTTATCAATTTTGGCTGCATCTGGGTAAAGTTCAGCTTTTATATTTTGATTTCTTAACGCAGAAATTGCTTTCATCGCTTCAAAAGCTTGGCTTTCGCCAAAATTCAAAAACAACACTTTAGTTGAACCAATAACGGTTTCAGGGAAAAGTTGTAACTCATCGAGAACCAGATAAATTCTATCCAATCCAAATGAGATTCCAACGCCACTCATGTTTTTTAGACCAAAAATTCCTGTCAAATCATCATATCTTCCACCACCACCAATGCTTCCCATGGCAACTTCTTTTGGTGCTGCAACTTCAAAAATTGCTCCTGTATAATAATTCAAACCTCTTGCAAGGGTAACATCTAAATCTAAAACAGCTTTTTTCAATCCAAGTTTTGAAACATTGTCACATATAAATTTCAACTCTTCAATTCCTTTTTTTCCTTCCTCAGAATTGGAAAGTAAAACCGATAATTTTTCAATTTTTTCTTCGATTGTTCCCGTAAAGTTGAAAAGCGGTTGCACTTTTTCAAGAGCATTTTCAGAAATTCCTTTTTCAAGCATTTCTTTCTTTACTCCTTCTTCACCTATTTTGTCCAATTTGTCTAAGGCAACTGTAAAGTCAATCAACTTATCTGAAGCACCAATCATCTCAGCAATTCCAGATAATATTTTTCTGTTATTGATTTTAATCATTACAACATTCAATCCTAATTCAGCAAAAACTGAATCGTACAATTGCACCAACTCTACTTCTTGCCATAATGAGGTTGAACCAACCACATCAGCATCACATTGATAAAATTCTCTAAAACGACCTTTTTGTGGTCTATCGGCACGCCAAACAGGTTGAATTTGATAACGCTTGAACGGAAACTCTATTTCGTTTTGATGTTGCACGACATAACGAGCAAATGGAACTGTTAAATCATAACGAAGTGCTTTTTCGGAGATTTTTCCAGTCAATTTCTTATAGTTTACAGTTTGCAATTCTTCTACAGGAACTTTATCTAAAAAATCTCCCGAATTCAAAATTTTAAAAATCAAACGATCGCCTTCTTCGCCATATTTTCCCATCAAGGTTTCAGAGTTTTCAAAACTTGGTGTTTCAATTGGTTGATAACCATAGTTTTCGAAATGTTTTCTCATTATCGAAATAATATAATTACGCTTAGAAACCTCAATAGGTGAAAAATCTCTTGTTCCTTTTGGAATACTTGGTTTTTGTGCCATTCTTCAAATTATGAATTACAAATTATAAATTACGAAGTAAACAGAATGATTTGCCAAAGAGCTAATCAAAGATGAACAACTCGTAATTGTTCTGCAAATATCTTATTTTTTAAAACTAATTTATAATTCTTATGACATAAAATTGTAACAAAAATTGTATTTTCGTGACAAACCTTTATCATGTTTAAATTATTTATAGAAAACGTAAAAATTGCTTTTGGTTCTATTCGAACTCAAAAATTGCGTACTTTTTTGACGGTTTTTATCATTGCAATAGGAATTTGGGCTTTGGTGGGAATTCTTACGGTTGTTTCTGCTTTGGATAACACCTTGAATACCGAATTTGCTTCAATGGGTTCAAATACTTTTAGCATCAATCAATATGAGTTTAAAACGGGTAGAAATCGTGGTGATGCTCAAGAAAAGATTAATCCAATTATTACTTATTCGCAAGCAAAACAATATAAAGAAAAATATAATTATCCTTTTACACACACATCGCTTTCGTTTACTGCTACTGCAACAGCCGAAGTAAAATATGACAATCAAAAAACGGATCCAGAAGTTCAAGTTCTTGGTATAGACGAATATTATACTGTAAATAGCGGATTAGATGTTACAGATGGAAGAAATTTTAATGCTTTAGACATTCAAAACAACTCTTTTTTCTGCGTGATTGGTAGTGATTTTGCATCAAAAGGGATTTTAAAAGATGTGAATCCAATTGACAAAACTATTTCTATTAGAGGTTCAAAATTTAAAGTAATTGGCGTTTTAAAAGAAATTGGTTCAAGTTTTGGAAACAGTCAAGATTTAAGAGTTTATATTCCTATTCAATTAGCGCGTTCGCTTTTCTCTCAAGCAAATATTAATTACACCATTAGCACGATGGTTGATAAAACAGAATTGCTCGATAATGCAATAGATCATGCTACTCTAACCATGAGAAAAGTGAGAAAACTAAATCCTGTTGAAGAAAACAATTTTGGAATTTCGCGCAGCGATGATTTAGTACAAAGAATTGCGAGTATGACTGGCTTTTTGAACACTTCTGCTTGGGTAATTGGGATTATCACCATTTTTGGTTCATCTATTGCTTTGATGAATATTATGATTGTATCTGTAACCGAAAGAACTCGGGAAATAGGTGTTAGAAAATCCCTTGGAGCAAAAAAATCTACAATTGCATGGCAGTTTTTTGTTGAAACACTTATTATTGGTCAACTTGGTGGATTGTTAGGAATAATTTTAGGAATTGTAACTGGCTATGGAATTGCTGTTGCGTTAGAATTTTCTTTTGTAGTTCCTTTTGGAGCAATGATAGCCGCATTTATAACTACATTCTTGGTGGCAGTTGTTTCTGGTTCATATCCTGCAATAAAAGCTTCAAAACTAGACCCGATTGAAGCGTTGCGATATGAATAAAGAAGTACGAAATAAGAGGTACGAAATACGAGGTACGAAATATGAGGTGTCAAATACTCAAAATTTTGAAGCATTCGATTTATTTTGAATTATTTAAGTTCTTTTTTGCAGTTTTAATTGAGGAAACTATAATGGCTAAAATTTCATTCCCTTCTTTTAAAAGTTTTTCCATTTCAAATTTTATCTCTTGATTTTTATTGATTTCTAATAATATTTCAAGAAAAAAATTACTTTCATCTGCTTCTTCTTCAACAATTTTTAATTTGTTTATAAAATCAGCAGTAGATTTAGCTCTTTGTGATGCTCTGTAATTGGCTCCAACTGAACTTGAACACCTAATAAGCTGATTAACGTAAGCATTATATTCTCTTGAATTTGGCAATTTACTACATAAAAATGCACAATCTACAGTAAATTTTTTAGTTCTCTCCTTCATATCAATCATAATCATAATTTTGAAATCTATTATTACTTTAATTTTTTACCTAATTACTCGTACTTCGTATTTCTAAATTCGTACTTACTATCATTCTATCATTACCATAAATATCTTTAAGAAGTTTGGTATTTTTATATTCTAATTCCTCTAGTAATTCAACCGTTTCTTTACCCAAATATTGATTGATTTCGAAATACAATTTTCCGTCTTGGGTTAGAGATGTTTTTGACAATTGGGCTATTTTTCGGTAAAAAAGTAACGCATCATTATCTTCAACAAAAAGAGCTAAATGTGGTTCATAGTCAAGCACATTTTTTTTGATTTCATCTTTTTCTAAATGCCTTACATAAGGTGGATTGGAAACTATAATATCAAATGCTGTTGTCGGTTGTTGGTTGTTGGTTGAAAGTTGAGTTAAATTATTTGTTTCTAAAATATTCGTTTGAATAAAACTAATGCTAACTTGATTTATTTCAGCATTTTTTTGGGCAACTTTCAATGCTTCTTCTGAAACATCAATGGCAAAAACTTCTGCATGAGGTAATTTTTTTGCCAGCGAAACAGCAATACATCCACTACCCGTTCCGATATCTAAAATTCTAATTGTTTCTTTTTTAATCATTTGACTTTCAATAATTATCAACTGAACTAGTTCTTCAGTCTCAGGACGTGGTATAAGTACATTTTCATTCACCAAAAAAGGCAAACCATAAAACTCTGTTTCTCCTAATATATATTGTATAGGTTTTTGACTTTTTAAATCATCAAGAATATTGTTCCAATTATCAACTTCACTTTCTGTTAGCTCAAAATTGGGTTGCAATGCCAAATCAATTCTTTTCAAATTGTATAATTTTTCTAGCGATAGATAAAAGAAGCTTTCTGCTTCTACTTCATCATAGATAGATGTTAGTTCGCTTATGAAAATGGTTTTATAATTTTTTAGCAACATTCTACAAATCTTTAATCATCCATACATGACAACTGGTATGACAAGTGTTACCCAGTTGTTTATCAAGATATTTAAAACCTAATTTTTGATACAAATGTTGAGCTACTTTCATGGTTGGCAATGTTTCGAGATAACACTTTTCATAACCAAACTCCTTCGCTTTATCAAGGCAAAGTTGTATCAATTTATTTCCTAATCCATTTCCTCTTGCTTCGTTGAGAATATACATTTTTTGTAATTCGCATATGTTTTCTTCAGTAGCTGCAAGCTTAGAAACTCCTGCTCCACCAACAATCTTTCCATTATTTTCTACAACAAAATAGACTGCCTTACTCTTTTCATAACTCTCAAACATGAAATCGAGCTGTTTATCTTCGAAAGCTGTTCCTGTTTTCGGGAAATCATCTTCAATGAAAACAGTTCTTATTACATTGGCAATTTGTGGATTATCTTGTTTTTGAATTTCTCTAATTAACATGACATAAACTTATATCACAAATATACTATTTTTGTATGGTGAACAGTCATGAAAAATATATAAAACGCTGCCTAGAATTAGCCAAAAATGGCTTTGGAACAACTTACCCAAACCCAATGGTAGGTAGTGTAATTGTTTATGAAAATAAAATTATTGGCGAAGGTTGGCACAAAAAATCGGGTGAAGCTCATGCTGAAGTGAATGCAATAAACTCTGTAAAAGATAAATCTTTGCTATCAAAATCAACTATTTATGTATCGCTCGAACCTTGTAGTCATTTTGGTAAAACGCCTCCATGCTCTGATTTGATTATTGAAAAACAAATCCCCAATATCGTAATTGGAACTATTGATAGTAATGAAAAAGTTTCGGGCAAAGGTATTCAAAAGCTTCGCGAAGCAGGAAGAAATGTGGTTGTTGGTGTTTTAGAAAAAGAATGTCAAGAATTGAACAAACGTTTTTTTACCTATCACAACAAGAAACGTCCATACATTATTTTGAAATGGGCAGAAAGCGGTGATGGTTTTATTGCTCCTGAAAAAAAAGAAGAACACAAACCAGTTTGGATTTCTAATAAATTTTCGCGTCAACTTGTTCATAAATGGCGAAGTGAAGAACAAGCAATTTTGGTTGGTACAAACACTATTTTTGAAGACAATCCAGAACTTACTACTCGAGATTGGAATGGCAAAAACCCGGTAAGAGTGGTATTAGACCGATTAGGAAAAATTAATGAAAACTATTTCGTGAAAGACAAATCAGTAAAAACAATTTTTATTACTGAAAGCGAAAATTTATCATCTCATGAAAATATTATTTATGAAAATGCTATCTTTGATATTCGACTCGCAGAAAAAATTTGTTCAATTTTACAAAAACATTCCATTCAATCTATTATAATTGAAGGTGGAAAAAAAACATTGGATACTTTTATAGACGCTGGATTATGGGATGAAGCAAGAGTTTTTAAAGGCACTACTTTATTTTCTAATGGGACAAAAGCTCCAAGACTAAATGGAAAATATGTAGAAAAAAAGATTAAAAATGACCAACTATTAACCTATTATAATCATGATTAACGCTATAATTTTCGATTTTGGAGATGTATTCATCAACTTAGAAAAAGAAAAATCCATAGAAGAGTTCAAAAAGCTAGGTTTACCAGGACCAAATGAAGAACTAATAGCTCAAAATGATTTATTCGAAAAAGGTAAAATTTCGGAATTAGAATTTATTCAATCTTTTCAAAAATTTATTCCAAATGCATCTTTGGAAGACATCAAAAAAGCATGGAATTCTGTGATTGGTGATTTTCCGTTACATCGATTAGAATTTTTGCAAATGCTTTCGGGAAAATATAGATTGTTCCTTTTGACCAATACAGATTCTACTCATATTGATCGATTTGAACATAAAGTAGGCATGTCTTTCTACACTGATTTTTACCGCTGTTTCGAAAAAGTATATTATTCCTATGAAATGGGAATGCGCAAACCACAACCCGAAATTTTTCAAACTATTCTCAACAAACATGATTTGTCCCCAAAAAGAACCCTTTTTGTAGATGATAAAAAGGAAAACACCGATGTAGCAGAAAGTTTAGGATTATATGTTTGGAATATTCATCCAGACAAAGAGGATGTTGTACAACTATTTGAACAAAAAGATTTACCATTATAAAGGTTTTGGAACAAAAAGATACTTATAAAACCCTCGCCAAACCTTCGGAAGAAATTCTATACAAAGAAAAAAACAGCAAGTTTTATGGCTATGCTTTTCCAGTAACCAATGAAGATGAAGTAAAAAATCATCTAGAAACACTCAGAAAACAGCATCATGGAGCTGTTCATTTTTGTTATGCTTTTCAAATAGGAACAAATAAAATTCAGTACAGAGCTAATGATGATGGCGAACCAAGCAATAGCGCAGGAATGCCAATTTATGGACAAATACAATCTTTTGGTTTGACAAATGTTTTGGTGGTAATTGTTCGTTTTTTTGGCGGAGTAAAATTGGGCGTTGGAGGATTGATTTCAGCCTATAGAACCGCTGCTCAAATGGCTTTGGAAGAATCGGAAATTATCGAAAAGACAATTGATATTTTTTTTAAAGTAAATTTTGATTACAAAAACATGAATAAGGTTATGCGAGTGATCAAAGAAAAAAACTTGTCAATAATTTCTCAAAACATGAATGAGAGTTGCGAAATAATTATATCAACTCGAAAAAAAAATGCCGAAATGATATTCGACATTTTTGATAATTTATTTGAAATAGAAGTAAAAACTATTGACTAATTTTTATCAAATCCAAAACATAATCAGGTGGCAAAATAGGTTTTCCTAAATTTACATCTACAAAGACCAAAATAAAATGTGCAGTTGTTAATAACTCATCATTTTCATTGCGAATTTCACAATCAAATTCAATCTTTACACCATTCTGGCTTTTTAGCTTTGTAGTAACTTTAAGTAGCTCATCATATCGTGCTGGTTTCTTATAATTTATGTGCATAGAAACAATAGGCAAAGCTATTCCAGTTGCTTCAAGTTCTTTATAAGAAATTCCTTTTTTTCTCAACCACTCCACTCTACCTATCTCAAAATAAGGCACATAGCTTCCGTGATACACAACTCCCATTTGATCAGTTTCAGAATATCTTACTCTAATTTCAACACAATCTTGATTCATAATATTTTAATTTATTTTAAACGAAATAGTTAGACACATTACAACAAAATTTTTAAAAAATCAATACAAAAATCTTTTTTTTTATAGATTTTTATTCACATATTTGTTACCCCAAAAAATTGTGAATAACTATTCACGGATTTAGCAAAAAAACCTAACAATAATTACTATAATTCTGATAATAATATGAGTAAAACTGCGCAATCGGTATGGGAAAACTGTCTTGCATTTATCAAAGACAATATTCAGGAGCAAGCTTTTAAAACTTGGTTTGAACCGATTAAGTCAGTTGAACTTACTGATAATGCTTTATACATTCAAGTTCCTAGTAAGTTTTTCTACGAATGGCTAGAAGAACACTATGTAAAATTGTTGAAAGTGGCATTAACAAAAGAACTTGGCAAAAATGCGAAGTTACTTTATAAAATCAAAATGGAAAACACTTATGGCAACAAACAACCTTTCACAGAACAATTGCCAAGTGCTCACAGAAGTCCAATAAAATCACAGGAAGTTGATGCTCCATACAAAAACCTAAGCCCAGAACTCAAAAACCCTTTCGTTATTCCTGGAATTAGAAATGTAAAAATAGAATCTCAACTCAATCCAAATTATAGCTTTGATAATTTCCTTGAAGGAGATTCTAACAGGTTAGCACGTTCTGCTGGTATGGCAGTTGCCAACAAACCAGGTGGAACATCTTTTAATCCATTGTTGATTTTTGGTGGTGTTGGATTAGGAAAAACTCACTTAGCTCACGCTATAGGTGTTGAAATAAAAGATAAATATCCAGAAAAAACTGTTTTATACATTTCTGCCGAAGTGTTTACACAGCAATATATAGACTCTGTTAAGAAAAATAATCGCAATGATTTTATTCATTTCTATCAATTAATAGATGTATTGATTATTGACGATGTACAGTTCCTTTCAGGAAAATCTGGAACGCAAGATGTTTTCTTCCATATTTTCAACTACTTACATCAAAACGGAAAGCAAGTAATTCTTACTTCAGACAAAGCACCTGTTGACATGCAAGATATAGAGCAACGTTTATTATCTCGTTTCAAATGGGGATTATCTGCTGAGTTACACCAACCAGATTATGAAACAAGAATTTCAATTCTTAAAAATATTCTGTATCGTGATGGTGTTGAAATGCCGGAAGAAATCATTGAATACGTAGCTCGAAACATTAAAACAAATGTTCGTGAACTCGAAGGAGCAATTATTTCTTTGATTGCACAATCGTCTTTCAACAAAAAAGAAGTAACGTTAGATTTAGCAAAAAGTATAGTTGAAAAATTTGTTAAAAACATTAAGAGAGAAATATCTATTGATTATATCCAAAAAGTAGTTTCTGATTATTTCCAACTTGATGTTGATACGCTTCAATCTAAAACCAGAAAACGTCATGTGGTTCAAGCTAGACAACTAGCTATGTTCTTTGCAAAAAAATTCACTAAAGCTTCGTTAGCCAACATAGGTTCACAAATTGGCGATAGAGATCACGCAACTGTTCTACATGCTTGTAAAACAGTGGACAACTTAGTTTCTACCGATAAACAATTCAAAAAATTTGTTGAAGATATTCACAAAAAACTATCATTATAATACCAATAGCGAGCTAATCACTCGCTTTTTTTAAATCAATATGTCAGTAAAAATTTTAATGGTTTGTTTAGGCAATATATGTCGATCACCATTAGCCGAAGGAATTTTAGCCAGCAAACTTCCGAAGGATTTATTCACAGTAGATTCAGCAGGAACAGGAAATTATCATGTTGGAAGTCCACCAGACAAACGTTCTATTCACACCGCAAATCAACATGGTCTTGACATTTCTTTACAACGAGCAAGACAGTTTAGCAGAAAGGATTTTGAAAAATTTGACTACATTTTTGTAATGGATGGTTCCAATTATGACAACGTTATTGAACTAGCCAAAACCGAAGAAGAAAGAAAAAAAGTTGATTTAATTTTGAATCAACTTTTCCCAAATGAAAATGTAGATGTTCCCGATCCATATTTTGGGTTACAGAACGGCTTTGAAGATGTTTATCAAATGCTTGATGAAGCATGCGAAATTTTGGCAAAAAAGCTCATAGAAAAACACTCTTAACATTACAACAACATCATGAAACCAGTCAATCTAAAAGGAAAACTCTATTTAATCCCAACCACATTGGGAGAAATGAACCATGAAGATGTTTTGCCAGAAACTATCAAGAGAGTTCTAACTTTTATTGACGACTATATTGTTGAAAACGAAAAAACAGCTCGTCGTTTTATTAAGTCTGTTTTACCAGAAAAAGTACAATCTACATTACGAATTTCGTTATTAAATAAACATACCGATTCAACAGAGTATTCCAAAATGATTACTCCTTGCTTATCAGGAATGAACGTAGGATTAATGAGTGAAGCAGGATGTCCTGGAGTTGCCGATCCTGGAGCAGTAATTGTAAAATTAGCTCATGAAAAAGGAATTCAAGTTGTTCCTCTCGTTGGACCATCATCAATTTTATTAGCAATGATGGCAAGTGGAATGAATGGTCAGAATTTTGCTTTCAATGGTTACTTACCCATTGACAAGAGCGAAAAGAAAAGCACATTAAAAAACTTTGAGAAAATATCGCAAGACCGAAATCAGTCGCAAATTTTTATAGAAACACCTTATAGGAATAATAAACTCTTTGAAGATTTAGTGCATACATTACAACCCAATACGCAACTCTGCATAGCAACCGATATCACATTGCCAACTGAATATATCAAAACGATGCGTGTAGCCGATTGGAAAAAAACAAAGGTCGATTTACATAATCGACCTTGCATTTTTATTATTCATAAAGTGTGATTACTTCACTTTGGCATTCTTAACAGGAATAATTCCTTTGGTTTCATAACCTCCAAAATCTCTAAGATAAGCTCTAACAGAAGTTCCGTAGCTATCTTTTTTGGCTCTTTTACCATTGGTTTCCAAAAATTTTATCACAGAACCTGGACCACCAAGGTGAGCAGCTGCTAAAATACCCGATTCGGTAATCTTAACACCATTAATTATTTTCCCTTCATAACGATTGATATAATCTTTTAAATCATATTTGTTTTTAGAGAGAAGAGTAACAAAAGCTTTTTCTTGAAGTTTATGATTGTTCAAAAAGTATAAACTATCATTTACACCAATTGTTTTTAATGTTTCCATACCAAATTGGTATTTACCCAAGTAACCCAAAGTATTCACTTTGTTGTATTTTCCTTGCGATTCTTTAAAAGCAACAGCTTCTTTGAAACCGATAAAAAATTTCCCTTTGAAAGGAACATTTATAGCATAATAATCATTGTTTTTTAGGGAAGGAAAGTTGTAAATCAAACTCTCATTTCCATCAATGCGAAACCAGTCGGAAATGTGGGCATTGTTAGGTTTAAAACCTGAGCTTATAAAAGCAACTATTAGTAGGATTGAAGTGTAATAAATACTCTTTTTTATCATCTAATTTGTTTTCTCAAGTGCTGTCACCATCTTGAATTTTCGGTTGCAAATATACGAATAAAAATAAGAAATATTGAATATCAAGCAGTTAATACCAATCAAAAATATAGACAATGAAACTTTGAACTTCCTATTCCCTTTATTTCCAAGGTTGGAGCAGGAATTTTAACGGCATTAAAAACTGTTAAAAAAGTCTTAAGAAAACGTGATTTGGTTTTAATTTTGGTCAAATCAACATCGAAACTCAAGTAAAATTGTCTGTATCTTTGATTGGCTGGAAGGAAAATTGTATTTACAAAAGCATCATTTCCAGTTATCATTCCTTCGGCACCATAACCCAAAGCAAAATTCAACCATTTTGGGAAACCTTCTTTTTTAATAAAAGAATTAATATTAAATGACAGCCAATAGGTTTGTCCGTTGTAGTCCTTCAATACTTGCTCTGGAAAAGAATTTCCCAAAACATTGGGTCTTCTAGAAGCATAAGAAGTTGCATGAAATGAAAACTTAGGAATTATTCTTTGTTCATTCCATATCAATGCTTGTGAAACATATAAAGCTGAACCAGAAAAATTAGCCGCAATATCGCCTAAAGAAGCACCCCATTTTTTGGAAAAACCATCAAATACTTCAACCGTAGACATGAAAACAAGACTAGTTGCAACACCATAAAAAACTGACTTCTTCTTATCTAAACCACTCCATTGATACGTTTCGGAAGTGAGCTTTCCCAAATGATAACTTGAAAAAAAATGCCCAATTTTATCAACTTGAAGCCATTCTTGATTATCGTTTATAAAATGAAATTTTGAGCGAGGATAATCAGCATACCACGCTTGATTGAGCGCTAGTAAAGTTGCACTACTAATGGCAGCTTGAGAAATCCAAACCGTTTTTAATCTCTTTTGGTTTAAGCTATCAGATGGTTTTAAAAATTGCTCAAATGAATTTTGTCCAAATGAATTTTGGATAGTAATCAACAATAAAATGAATAGATATTTTATTTTCAAATTATCGAGTTGTTCCTTGAGCATTTAACCAATCGGCATATTTTTTGGCATTTTTTTGATGTTCAGCATAATCAGAGGCAAAAACATGGTAACCAAATTTTTCGATGCTTGCGCAAAAATAAATGTAATTATGCTTTTCTGCATTGAGAACAGCATCAATTGCGTCTACATCTGGCATGGCTATTGGTGATGGTGGTAAACCTTCAAAAAGATAGGTGTTATAAGGAGAATTTATAAATAAGTCTTCGTGAATTACTCTTTTGATGATTTGATCAAAATTATTTTCTTTTATTTTTTTTGCATAAATCACTGTTGGATCAGCTTGTAGTGGCATTCCTTGCTTCAACCTGTTTAAGTAAACACCAGCAATTACAGGTCTTTCACTTTTTTTAACTGACTCTTTATGAACTATTGAAGCTAACGTTATCACTTGTATTGGTGTCAAATTCAACGCTGTAGCTTTAGCAATTCTTTCTTTATTCCAAAACTTATTGTACTCTTTGAGCATTTTATCGCGAAATTCATCAGCAGATATATTCCAATACACTTGATAAGTATTAGGTAAAAACATTGCAAAAACGTTTTCAGCAGTAAAACCATTTTTCTTCAAAAAAACGCTGTCTCTAAAAGAGTTCAATAGTTTAGAAGTATCAGGCTCAATTTGAGAACTTAATCGCTCACAAAGATTTTCTAATCGCTCTTGATTGTTGAAAGCCAAATCTACCGGAACATTTCGACGCATGGTAGAAACAAGTTGAAAAGCATTCATGCCTTTCTTTATCAAAAATCTTCCTGGTTTTATGTGTTCAGGATACGAACGACGTGCAGCCATAAATTCGAATGAAGCCATGTTTTTCACAAATGGACTTACTATTTTTTTCACGTCTTCAAAATTTGATCCTGTTGGTACGTGGACAAAAACCTCATCTTTATCAATTTTTGTATTATTGGTAAAAAACAACACAAAAACAGACACAACGATTAAAAGCCCAATGGCTAGAGTAATCTTTAGAACTTTTGATTTATTTTTCAAAATTTAGTATTTATGAGTTGAAATATTGCTTCGTCTAGAAATTTTCCTTTGCTATAAGTCCAATCTCTTTTAACGCCTATTTTTTGGAACCCAAATGTAGAAAAAAGCTTTATACTGGCATCATTTTCTGTTTGGATATTTGCATACAATTGATGTAATTGCAATTGTGTAAAGGAAAAATTTATTACTAATTCCAAAGCCTCTTTTCCGTAGCCATTATTTCTATCTTCATCATTTTGAATAATGATGCCAACACCAGCTCTGGAATTTTTTGGATCAAAATCAAATAAATCTATCAAACCAATAGCTTCCGAAGTTTGATTTTTACAAATGGCTAAGCGAAGTTGTTTTGCTTCATAAATATCTTGATGTGCATTTTCGAGATATTGTCTAATAAGAAATTTACTGTAAGGCGTTTGCGTGTTACTTACTTCCCAGATTGCTTCATCATTTTCAATGGCATATACAAACTCTAAATCTTCAGGTTCGAGTGCACGTAAAAAAATATTTTGTCCTTTTAAAGTTACCATTCTATTTCCCCTTCAAAAACAAAAGTTGCGGAACCTATTAGATTTACATTTTTATAACTATTGTCTGTTTTCTCAAAAGTTACTTTTAGATTTCCTCCTTTTACATCGAGATTGATAGTGTTATCAAGAGTTTTACCCGTTGCATTCATAGCAATTGCAACAGCTGTTGCGCCAGTTCCACAAGAAAAAGTTTCATCCTCTACTCCTCTTTCATAGGTGCGCAAAGCAAAATGATTACTTGAAATTTGCTCTACAAAATTTATATTGCTTCCAACCATTCCATATAAATCTGAATATCTGATTCTTGAACCATTTAAGAAGACATCATATTCTTTTAATTTATCAACCATTTCTATATGATGTGGCGAACCTGTATTGAGAAAAACATAATCGGAATGAATATTTACTTCGTGAACATCTATCATTTGGAGAGAAACAATGTCATTCTCATCGATAGATGCTTTGTGTAATCCATCGGTAGCTATAAATGTTGTAGAAGAGTTTATCAATTCGAGTTTTTTTGCAAAAGCTACAATACATCTTCCACCATTTCCACACATAGAACCTTCTCTACCATCAGAATTATAATAAACCATTCTAAAATCTGTCAAATCGTCATTCTCTAAAAGTATTAAACCATCTGCACCTATGCCAAATCTTCTATCGCATAGTTTTTCAATGAGTTTGGTATTTTTTTTGGGGAAAATTTGTAAACGATTATCAATCATAATAAAATCGTTTCCTGTTCCTTGATATTTATAAAAAGTGATTTTCATATTTGATTTTGTACTACAAATATATAAAAGTATAAATATTAAAGATACGTTAAACTGTGTTAAACGAGCGTTAAAAGAGATTTTTGAAATATGTTAAAATTATAATTTTACTATAAATTTTTAAAATAAAAAATGATTATGAAACGATTATCAAGTTTGTTTTTGGTTTCTTTAATGAGTGGAGCAACAACTCTTGGTGCTTATAAATTGTTTTTTGAAAACAAATCTAGAGATTCAATTATCACTTCGGCTCCATCTAGTTTTTCGAGAACGGTTGGCTTGTCTAACGAAGCTGTAGATTTTACTGCTGCTGCCGAAAATGCTGTTCACACAGTTGTTCACGTAAAGAATGTTTCGGTTAGAACTGTTTACAATCCTATCATGGAGTATTTCTATGGTTATCGTGGTGGTCAACAACAAGAACAAGTTGGAACTGGTTCGGGAGTAATAATTTCTGAAGATGGATACATCGTTACTAACAACCATGTGATAAAAGATGCTACAGAATTGGAAGTGACTTTGAACAATAATAAATCATACAAAGCAAAACTTATTGGAACAGATTCTAAAATGGATATTGCTTTATTAAAAATTGATGCCGATGAAAAACTTCCTTATTCTACATTCGCCGATTCTGATCAAGTAAAAGTTGGCGAATGGGTTTTGGCAGTTGGAAATCCATATAATTTAACATCAACCGTAACTGCTGGTATTGTTTCTGCAAAAGCCAGAAATCTTGATACAAATGGTATTCAATCATTTATACAAACAGATGCTGCTGTAAATCCTGGAAACTCTGGTGGTGCATTGGTAAATACACGTGGTGAATTGATAGGAATAAATACCATGATTTCATCGCCAACAGGCAGTTATGCTGGTTACTCTTTTGCAGTTCCTTCGAACATTGCCAGAAAAATTATTGAAGACATTATGGAATTCGGTAACGTTCAAAGAGGAATTCTAGGTGTTGAAGGTGGAGAACTCAACAGTAAGGTTTCAAAAGAATTAGGAATAACTGACACCGAAGGTTTTTATGTTAGTAAAGTCACTAAAAATTCTGGTGCCGAAAAAGCAGGTTTACAAGAAGGTGACATAATTAAGAAACTAGACAATCAAAACATTAATTCGTTTGCAGAACTTTCTGGTTATATCAATACAAAACGTCCAAACGATAAGGTTCAAGTAACTTTTGTTAGAGATGGTAAAACAAAAGTTGTTCCTGTAACACTTGTCAAAAAAGAGTTATTCAACACTGAATTCAAAGGATTGGAACTAGAAGACATAAATGCTTCTGATAAAAAGAAATTCAGAATTGACTATGGCGTAAGAATAAAAGAGGTCAACAGCAATAATCTGAAACCATATGAAGACCAATTAAAAGGAAATATCATTCTAAAAGTTGACAATGTTAAAGCAAATAATGTTGAAACTATTGGCAAATATTTGAATAACAAAGACGAAAACCAAAATGTAAACATTCAAATGATAAATAGAATGGGACAAATTATTCAAATAATTATTTAAAAACATCTTACTTTTTTACATCAATATTTAACCAGTTCATTCCTTTGAACTGGTTTTTTTATTATTTTAACGAAATCGTTTTCGTTGATTGTTTGATTTTTATATTTTTGCGCGGAATTTAATATCAACACAACTTAAATTAATTTTATGACAAGTATTTCCCAATACGAAAAGGAACTTTCGTTACAAGCTGACAGACGAAAAGCAGTAGTAGAATTTATTAAAATAATTAGTGATTTATGGTATGATAAATCTATCGAATTGGTTTTGTTTAGAAATCAACTAATTGATAGAAACGTTAGTGACATCATCAATCTACACGATTATGCTGGTGAGTTTGTTCAAAAACCAATAAACATCTTTGATACCGTAGAAATTGCAAGAGCAATTGAAAGCCTTGACTTTCCTCCATCAAAAATTGACATTGGAAAACTGACTTATGAATATCACTTAGAAGACAACAAATACAATGATGCAAAAGCTTTTGTTATTGATAAATTAAAAAATGCAAAAGATTTTAAATCAATCAAACCAAAAGATGTTGTACTTTATGGATTTGGCCGTATTGGAAGAATTTTGGCTAGAGAAATGATGAGCAAAATTGGGAAAGGACAACAATTAAGACTAAGAGCAATCGTTACTCGTGACAAAAATGACAAAGTACTTCTAGAAAAAAGAGCTTCACTATTACGTTATGATTCAGTTCATGGTGATTTTGAAGGTTCTGTTGAAGCAGATTTTGAAAATAGTTCTTTGATTATTAATGGAACAACTGTTCATATCATTACAGCTAATGGTCCCGAAGAAATTGATTACACTCAATATGGAATTGAAGACGCTTTAGTGATTGATAATACTGGAGCTTTCACAACAGAAGAAGCTTTGAAACGTCATTTAACTTCAAAAGGTGTTGATAAAGTATTACTTACTGCTCCAGGAAAAGGTGTGCCAAATATTGTTTATGGCGTGAATCACAAAGATTATAATCCAGATGACATCAATATTTTTTCGGCAGCATCTTGTACTACAAATGCTATTACACCTATTTTGAAAGTTATTGAAGATACTTTGGGAGTTGTAAAAGGTCATATAGAAACCATTCATGCTTATACAAACGACCAAAACTTAGTTGATAACATGCACAAAAAATACCGTAGAGGTCGTTCAGCGGCATTGAATATGGTAATTACAGAAACTGGCGCAGGAAGTGCTGTTGCCAAAGCTTTGCCAAGTCTAGCAGGGAAACTTACTTCAAATGCTATTAGAGTTCCTGTTCCAAATGGTTCTTTGGTGGTTTTAAATCTAGAAGTAGGAAAAGAAACAAATATTGCCGAAGTGAATGAAATAATGAAAAAGTTTGCACTAGAAGGTGAACTTGTAGAACAAATAAGATACTCATTGAACAATGAATTAGTTTCTTCTGATATTGTTGGAACTGCACAACCATCAATTTATGACAGTAATGCAACATTGGTATCAAATGATGGAAAAAGTATTGTATTATACGTTTGGTATGATAATGAATATGGATATAGTCACCAAGTTATTCGTTTAGCAAAATATATTTCTAAAGTTAGACGTTACACTTATTATTAATAGAAAATTATTGATTCAGAAAAGTCCGTTTTAGAAATAAAGCGGACTTTTTTTATTTTTACACTATAATGACAAAGAAATATACATCAATAACAGAATATATTAATGATTTTCCGAAGCAAGTTGCCGATGAATTGGAGAAAATAAGACAATGCATAATAAAAGAAGCTCCAAATTCTGAAGAATTGATTAGTTACAACATGCCAGCATTTAAGCAAAATAAAATACTCGTTTACTTTGCCGCTTTCAAAAATCATATTGGTTTTTATGCTTTGCCTAGCGGGAATAAAGAGTTCGAAACTGAATTATCAAAATACAAAACTGGTAAAGGTTCTATACAATTTCCTCTTGATAAACCTATTCCTTATGACTTAATAAGAAGAATTATTAGATTTCGATTAGAAGAGATTTCCAAATAAGTTTATAGGAAATTTATCGTCATTTATTTAAAAAACATCGACGAAATACATCTTTCTACAAAAAAAGTAGGGTTTTTGAGTAATTATCTGTTCTCTAAATAGGATTTCATCTAAAATCTATTAATTTGCGAACTTTTAACACAACAACCTACTAATGAAAAAGTTAATTCTGTTTTCTCTGCTTATTTCTTTTACTGGATTTAGCCAAATTAAAAATAAAATTTCTACTTACAAGTTTGGTCAAAACGGAATGGAATTGGTTGCTAAAACCAAAAACGAAACCATAATCATCAGTACTTTCAATTCTAAAATGACTATTAGAAGAGATATTGCAGACAAGTTATTTCAATTGTATCGAGAAAACAAACTTGAAACAAATAAAGAATTTTTGGTTGTTGGTGAAATTGCTAACGTTATAGGAAAATGCATTATTAGAAAAAAAGATAACCTAACCGTAGTAGATTTTTATTATGAAACCGTTCTGTGGGACGATGGATTAACAGAAGTTTATGATGGCAAAGAATTGGATCTTGTCGCTTCAGATATAGATTAAAAAAAGCTCTCAAAAATTTGAGAGCTTTTTTATTTGTATGCATTAAAAGAATAACTACGCTTTTCCGGCAGCTATTAAATTTAAAGCTGAACCAGCAACAAACCATCCAATTTGGCTTTCGTTATAGGTATGATTTGCCATAATTACATCTTTGGAACCATCAGCATGAACAAACTCTAATGTTAATGGTTTTCCTGGTGCAAACTCAGTTAAATCAAGGAAATTGATGGTATCATTTTCTTGAATTTTATCATAATCCGCTTCATTAGCAAATGTTAATGCTAACATTCCTTGCTTTTTCAAATTGGTTTCGTGGATACGTGCAAACGATTTTACTAAAACCGCTTTAACACCAAGATGTCTTGGTTCCATTGCAGCATGCTCACGAGATGAACCTTCTCCATAATTGTGATCTCCTACTACAATTGAAGGAATTCCAGCTGCTTTATATGCTCTTTGAACTTTAGGAACTTCATCATATTCACCCGTTAATTGATTTTTCACAGAATTTGCTTTTCCATTAAAAGCATTTTCTGCGCCAATTAGCATATTATTTGAAATATTATCTAAATGTCCGCGGAAACGCAACCATGGTCCAGCCATAGAAATATGGTCTGTTGTACATTTACCAAAAGCTTTGATTAATAATTTAGCTCCAGTGATGTTCTTTCCATCCCAAGGCAAAAAAGGATCTAATAATTGTAACCTGTCAGATGTTGGAGAAACCACCACTTGTACAGATGAACCATCAGCTGCTGGTGCTTGAAAACCTGCGTCTTCTACATCAAATCCTTTAGTAGGAAGTTCATCCCCTTTCGGAGGATTTAATTTTACAGCTTCGCCTTTATCATTTAGTAAAGTGTCTGTAATTGGGTTAAAATCTAAACGACCTGAGATTGCCAAAGCAGCTACCATTTCTGGCGAAGTTACAAAAGCATGCGTATTTGGATTTCCGTCTGCTCTTTTAGAAAAGTTTCTATTAAATGAGTGAACGATAGTGTTTTTTTCTTGTTTGTCTGCTCCTTCTCTATCCCATTGACCAATACATGGACCACAAGCGTTGGTAAACACTTTTGTTCCCATTTTTTCAAAAGTCGCAATAATTCCATCTCTTTCAATGGTATATCTAATTTGCTCTGAACCCGGATTGATACCAAATTCAGCTTTTGGAGTAATTCCATGAGCAACCGCTTGTTCTACGATTGATGCAGCTCTACTCATATCTTCATAAGATGAGTTTGTACAAGAACCAATTAAACCCCATTCTACTTTTAATGGCCAACCATTTGCTTCGGCTTCAGTTTTCATTTTTGAAACTGGTGTTCCTCTATCTGGCGTAAATGGACCATTGATATGTGGCTCTAATTCTGATAAATTAATTTCGATTAATTGGTCAAAATATTGTTCAGGGTTTGCATAAACCTCAGCATCAGCTGTTAAGTAAGAAGCTACTTTATCGGCAGCATTCACTACATCTTGACGACCAGTTGCCGCTAGATATCTTCTCATAGAGTCATCATAACCAAATGTAGAAGTTGTAGCTCCAATTTCAGCACCCATGTTACAAATTGTTCCTTTACCAGTACATGACATTGAAGTGGCACCTTCGCCAAAATATTCAACAATTGCACCTGTTCCTCCTTTTACAGTAAGAATATCTGCAACTTTAAGAATAACATCTTTTGGAGCAGTCCAACCGTTAAGTTTTCCAGTCAATTTTACTCCAATTAATTTTGGAAATTTCAATTCCCAAGACATTCCAGACATTACATCTACTGCATCAGCACCGCCAACACCAATGGCTAACATTCCTAAACCACCAGCATTTACTGTATGTGAGTCAGTACCAATCATCATTCCGCCTGGAAATGCATAATTTTCAAGAACAATTTGGTGAATAATTCCAGAACCTGGTTTCCAGAAACCGATTCCATATTTATTGGAAACTGAAGATAGAAAATCAAAAACTTCTTTGGATTGCTTGTTTGCAAAAGCTAAATCTGTTTCAGCTCCCACTTTTGCTTGGATTAAGTGATCACAATGTACTGTAGTAGGAACAGCTACTTTGCTTTTTCCAGCGTGCATAAATTGTAAAAGAGCCATTTGCGCAGTTGCATCTTGACAAGCAACTCTATCCGGAGCAAAATCTACATAATCTTTACCTCTTGTGAATGCTTGTGTTGGCATTCCTTCCCATAGATGGGAATATAAAATCTTTTCTGACAAAGTAAGTGGACGACCAACTAACTCACGTGCTTTATCTACACGAGAAGCCATGTTAGCATACACTTTTTCAATCATTTCAATATCAAAAGCCATATAAATTTGGTTTAATTGTTTGCGTGGCAAATTTACGAAAACGTTGTCCTCGTTGAAATATTTTCTACAGAATAAATCTATTAAAATGTAGGTTTTGTGAAAAGAAAAAAATATAGAAGCGTTTTTTGCGAATTTGAAATTTAAAACCAAAAAAATTAAGAAATTTTAAATTTTATCTCTTAAATCCATTAAAGGTTTTTCATAAAAACGATATAAAATGTAAGAAAAAGATAAAGTTAAAGTCAAATAAATTGAAATCAAGATTAATTTGCTAAAGTTTAAGCCCAATTCAGATATAATAAATTTTACTACAACCGACATTATGCTATAGTGTAGTAAATACATGCTGTAGGATATTTTGCTTAAAAAAGTTGTTATACTGGCAAGAATTCCACCCGATTTTTTCCAAAATATAAACATTGGTAATGCTAATGCAAAAGTTAATGATGATAAGGTAAAATAGAAAACATGAAAATATATTGGATAAGTTATAATTTCTACACCAAGAAGATTCATAAATAGAAATTGTAGAAAAAACAAGTGAATTGAAATTATGAAAAGATAAACACAGTATTTCTTTAGCTGCTCTTTTTTAAAATAATAAAACCAAGCAATCAAAAAGCCAAAGACAATTGAATCTATCCGCAATAAAACAATCGATTTTACATGAGAATTCCACGTTTCCATATCATATACTTGGTTATTCTGGTAGTTGTAAAAACGAAGTAAATGAGAAAAAACAATTGTTGCAATTGAGAAAAAAAGAAAGGCATATTTTTTATTGTCAATTAATTTTCTACCAAAAAAGAGAACTAACGGCATGACTATATATGTCCATTCCTCTATTGACAAACTCCATGATTCTGTAAAAAAAGTAATGTTGTTTTGATATAAATTTTGAATAAAAAGAAAATATTTCCAAATGGACTCATTAGGGTATTGAAAAATAAAAACCAATAAAATATTAATTACCAAGACCAAATAATATGAAGGCAATGTTCTAAACCAACGTCTTTTCAAAAAAACAATTAACTCTTTTTTGGAAAACTGATTTTCAACATATTTTTTGAGCAGTATTGAACCAATCAAAAATCCACTCAACACAAAAAATAGCTCAACGCCTGCATATCCAAACAAACCACTTAATGCTATCAGTATTGGGTTTTTATCGTCTATAAGATAATAGATGTGTGAAAAAACAACAAACAAAATTGCAGTAGCTCTAACAAAATCGAGCCCAAAAATTCTATTGCTATTTTGGTTTTCAACACTCATTTAGTGTAAATTTGCTAATAATCAATTTATTATGTTTAGTCGTTCAAATATATACAAATATTTAGCCTTTAGCTTTATTCTTTCATCACTTTTTGGAACGATTATTTATTTTAATTTGACCAATAGACATCAGGCTATTATTAAATCATTTCTTTTTGAAAAAATTGGGATTACTGACAAGGATTGGAAACTGAACCATCAAAAAGAAACTTATGTAATGACTTCTCCACAATTTTTTATTGACGGAATATATAAATCTATGGAAGGACCAAAATCGTCAAATTACATTCAGTTGACAAATGATTCATCGCTTGTTTGGGTTACTGGTTTCCATGTTAAGGCCATTGATAATAAAAGTTTTCAAAAAATTTCTAATGATTTTGTTTGTCATACCAATATAGATTTTAATGATGCACATTACTACGGTTCATTTCAGCTTAATGATAGAATTGGTAAACAATATCCAAGAATGACATCTTTGTCTCATGGATTGGAAAATTTTAGTTTCCCAAAAGGTTATGGAGTTCCAATGAAAGGAAATGAATATTTATATGTAACAACAGAAGCTTTGAACCACAATCTGCCAAATGCTAACTTTTGGTTAAGACATCGCGTATCGATAGATTATAATAGAAACACGGCTACAAAACCACTGATGTCAAAAACTGCTTTCATAATGTTACCATATAACAAATATAATCCATTCAAATCGCCTCTTGATCCTGGAAAAAATCAATGCATTCCAGTGGAAACAAAAAATCATAGTTATGATGATGGCAAAGGAAATATGCTTTCGGGACATTGGGTAATTCCTATTGGAAAAAATAGTTATAGTAGTTCTATTAACCAGCAACTAGACATTAAAGATAGTCTTCGCTTACATGCTGCTGCTATTCATGTACATCCATTCGCAACCAAAATCTCATTATTCGATAAAACTGCTAACAAAGATATTTTCACTTGTAGAATTTCTAATCATAAAAAAGGAATAGGAATAGACAAAATGGAATCCTTTTCTTCAGAAGAAGGAATTTGGCTCTATGCTACTCATGATTATGAAATAAAGCTAGAGGTAAACAATACTTCTTCAATTGAGCAAGACATGATGGGAAGTATGTTTTTGTTTTTTTACGATAAGGAGTTGGATGATTTTATTCGCAGTAATCTATAACAACTTGCTTATAATCATTTCTTCAGTAATTCCTTCGGCGTCAGCTTTGTAGTTTTTAATAATTCTGTGACGCAATATTCCTGTTGCTACTGCTTTTACATCTTCAATATCTGGTGAATATTTACCATTGAAAGCTGCATGAGCTTTGGCAGCAAGAATTAAATTTTGTGAAGCTCTTGGTCCAGCACCCCAATCGAGATAGTTATTAACGTAGTCTGTCGCTAAGTCAGTTTTTGGTCTAGTCTTTCCAACCAATGAAACTGCATATTCAATCACATTGTCCGCTACTGGAATTCTTCTTATCAAATGTTGAAAATCGATAATTTCTTGAGCGGAGAACAATGGGTTTACTGTTGGTTTTTCATCAGAAGTAGTTGCTTTTACAACTGAAACTTCTTCCTGATATGATGGATAATCCAACTTTATAGCAAACATAAATCTATCTAACTGTGCTTCTGGCAAAGGATATGTTCCTTCTTGCTCTATTGGGTTTTGAGTAGCTAATACAAAATAGGGCAAGCTTAATTTATGATGTTGACCAGCAATAGTTACCGCTCTTTCTTGCATGGCTTCAAGCAAAGCGGCTTGAGTTTTTGGCGGAGTTCTATTGATTTCATCAGCCAAAATAATATTGGCAAAAATTGGTCCTTTTATAAACTTAAAATGTCTGTTTTCATCAAGAATTTCACTTCCTAAAATATCTGAAGGCATCAAATCGGGAGTAAACTGAATGCGTTTAAAATCTAAGCCAAGTGCTTGAGAAATTGTGTTTACCATCAAGGTTTTTGCTAAACCAGGAACACCAACAAGTAATGCATGTCCTCCAGAAAAAATGCTAATTAAAATTTGGTCAATCACTTCGTTTTGACCAACAATAACTTTTGCTATTTCGGCTTTCAGTTCATTTCTTTTTTGAACTAGTGCTTGTATGGCGGCAACATCAGACATAATGCAATCGAATATTTATTTTTACTAAAATAGAAATTATTTTTTTAACCAATTATTCAGAAACGTACAATCTCTATACTCTCCGTTTATTTTAATATAGGTTTCTTTAATTTTTTCTTCTGTCCACTTAGCAATTTCTTTTATTTGCTTTTCTTTCAGAGCCAATTCTTTGATTTTTATATAATCTTTAGAATAATCTGCTGTATGCTCATCAATTCTATTGGTAATTGTGATGATTTTATATTTTTTACCAGCTCTTGGATCATCATCAAGAATAGGTTGCGAAATTTGATTATCCTTGAGGTTTGAAACTTCGCTATACAAACTTGGGTCCATTTTGGTTAATTCAAAATGTGTGTCTTGAGTTTTTGGATTAATCAACGTTCCACCATTTGCTCTTGTTTCTTTTTCATCAGATAATGTTCTTGCTGCTTCAGCAAAAGATATTTCACCGTTTTCAATTCTTTTTTTTATAAGTATTATTTTTTCTTTTGCTTCGTTTAATGCTTGGTCTGAAACTTTTGGCATTAATAAAATATGTCGTAGCTCAACTTCTTGACCTTTTATTTTTTCAACCATAATGATGTGATAACCAAATTCGGTTTCAAAAGGCTCTGAAATTTCTCCTTCACCAAGGCTGAAGGCAACATCTTTAAACTCTCTAACAAATTGTGTTTTTCTGTTTATTTTGTAGTAACCTCCATTTGAAGCAGAACCTCTATCGTCTGAATAGATAACAGCTCTTGTTTTGAAACTAGCACCAGCAAGTACTTCGGCTCTAATCTCTTTTAGCCTATTGATTACACGTTGTTTTTCTTCGTCTGATATTTTTGGCTGAACGACAATTTGAGCAACTTCCATTTCTGCACCAAAAACTGGAAGCTCATTTTGAGGAATAGCTTTGAAGAATGTTCTTGTTTCTTCGGGAGTAATTTCTACGTTATCAACTACTTTACGTTGCATCTCTGAAGTGAGCTTATTCATTTTGATAATATCAAATAACTCGCTTCTAAATTCATCTTCATTTTTCTTCTTGAAATATTCAATTACTTTTTCCATTGAACCCAATTGTTCAACCATGTAACTGATTTGTTCATTCATTCTTTCTTTTACTTCTTCATCTTTTACAACAATACTATCTTGAACAGCTTGATGCGCATAAAGTCTATCTTCTAGAAGTTTGCCAAGCATTTGACAACGAGTAATATCTTTGATTGAATTTCCTTGACTGGTAAGTTCTAAAAATGATTTATCAATATCAGATTCTAGAATATTATAATCACCAACAGTTGCTATTATACCATCGATTTTGAGTTTTCTAGGTTTTAGAGAATCTTTTGTTGGTTTTGCTTTTTCGGGTTCTTTAATTATTTCCTGAGCTTGAGTATATGCAAAACACAAAACCGTTGCTAGAGTTACTATCCATCTTTTATTTATAAATCTCATATTCTCCGTTTTTAATAGCATCTTGAGTTATTTCTTTTTGAAACTTTTTTATTAATTCTAATTTTCTTTTATTGATTATTACTTCTTTCAAAGTCGTCTTTATATATTCAAATGGGGCAATTTGGTTGTTGTTTAAAACATTTGAAACCTTTATTAAATACAAATCATCTTGGCTCCTTGTTTGGATTCTTTTCCCTGCTATGATATACTCATCTCTGTTGTCTGGTGTGATGATTGGTAATTTTTCATATACTTGGCTCATTTCTACCCATACACTATCATTGAATGCATAATTCTTAAATTGTAATGTATTGGCTTCTAAAAATTTTTTATCTTTTTTATTGAAATTAAAAAACTTGTCTCTAATGGCCGAGAGCTTTGGATTATTGTAAGGAAGATTAATGTACCTAAGTTTTACTAGTAATCCGTTTGTTTTAAAATTTTCTTTATTTTGATCATAATATTTTTTTAACTCATCGTTGCTAACAATTGTATCAACTGTTTGTTTTACCACTTCATCAATATAAGCACTGGTATATAAATCTATTTTGTATTGCTTTATTAATGCATTTAGTTCATTCTTTTTTTTGTCGTTGAGGTTTCTTTCAGAAGCATCAATCAATAGCTTTTGTGTTGCCCATTTGTCAATAAAACTTCTGATGATGATGGTACTATCTTCTTTTGAAATCCCAGCAGGAACAATGTTCTGCACATCACTTTTATAAAGATAATTTTTTCCTACTCTAGCTATCGAATTATTTTTCTTCTCTTTACTAAACCATTGGCAAGAAGAAAACAATAAGACAAGTAGAAAACAAAAAACCTTTTTCATTTATAATTTCAACTCACTTTTTACTTTTTCAAAAGCGTCTTTGTTTACTCTAACAGAAAATTCTTGTTTCAAATCATCAACCCATCTTTGCTCAAGGTATTGTTGATAATCATTAGTAATCTTACCTCTACATTCATCAAGAGTCTTTACTCCTTCGGGCAATACTTTATTCACTTTGGTAACAAAATAGTATTCTCCTTGCTTTACAACATCAGAAACGCCAAGCTCAAACTTGGTTTCTTTTGGTAAAACATCAGCGCCTTCTTCAAAAATGCCTTCATTAGCCATTATATTTACAATATCTTTTGTGTTGAGTTTTTCTTTGATATCTTTTGGTGAAACATTCTTTTTAAGCATGCTTTGTGCTTTTTTTATCATATCAAGTTTAGTTGAAGAAAGTATTGAAGCTTCAACTCTTTTTTTCCACATGTGATTATATTTCACTGTATTGTAGAAGTTTTGTAAACCCAATGTATCAACTTTAGCTCTTTCCCATATTTCTTTTTCCATCAAGTCAAAAAGTAGTAATCCATCACGATATTCTTCCATTACATATGAAAACTCAGGATATTCGGTTTCAAGGTTTTCATCATAATATGTTGAAAGTTGTGAGTCAACAAATTTTTCATAATAGGAGTCTACGAGTTTTACAATCGGCTTTATGCTTATACCCGATTTTTGTTGTTTTTCGATGTATTCCAAGAATGATTTACCGTCAACTTTTTTTGTTCCGTTTATTGTAAAAAGAGCAGAAGTAAATTCGTTTGCTTTTTCTGGCATTGCCCATTTTGCTTCATAAACTGCATCTGTTACCAGTTTTGAAACAGCTACATATTGCTTATTATCGCGTTTTACAGTATATTTTTTTCTTAGCTTTTCGTTGAGCGATGCAGTAATTTTTCTTGAGCGATCATCACGTCCTATTTTATTTTCGAGCTCAGATTTCATTTCATCCAATGTTTTTATAGGATGTTTTTCTATAAGTTTAACGATATGCCAGCCAAATTGCGATTTGAATGGTTTTGAGATTTCATTGGGTGTTGATAGAGAAAAAGCAACATTTTCAAACTCTTCTGAACTCAATTGACCAGAAGCAAATTTATTTAGAACTCCACCTTTTGAAGCAGAAGATTTATCATCAGAAAATTGTTTTGCCAATTCATCAAACTTCTCTCCTTGTTGTATTTTTTTATAAATATCATTGATTGTGTTTTCAGCTTTATTTTGATCAGCATCTTCTGGTTTTGGATTCAAAATCATGATGTGAGCAACAGTAACTTCGCCTCTATTGGGTCTAACATCTTCAATTTTTAGGATATGATATCCAAATCTTGTTCTAATAATTTTAGAAATCTGTCCTTTTGGTGTGTTGTAAGCTGCATTTTCAAAGTCATAAACCATTCTAAAAGCAGTAAAATAACCCAATTCTCCTTTGTTGTCTTTAGCAGTTGGATCTTCAGAAAACTGTGCAGCTAATGTTGCAAAATCTTCTCCTTTCAATGCTTTTTGTCTAACATCGTTTATTTTTTTGTAAGCTTTTAGCGTGTCTTCGGGAGATACATTTTCATCAACAAGAAATAAGATATGTGATGCTTTGATTTCTTTTTGCATCCTTTCATAGCCTTCTTCTATTAATTCATTAGTGATTTTTGTATCATTAAAATAAGTTTTAGCCAATTGCGTTCTGTAACTCTTGAGTTCGTTTTGATAAGCAGGATTGTTTTGCAGACCTAGACGATACGCTTTATTAACTTTGAGTTTGTAACCGACAAATAATTCTAAATATTGGTTAAGGTCTTTTTGTGATTCATCTTTAACTAAGTCTAGGTTTTTTTTGTAAACTCTAGCAAATTCATCTGTGTAATAAGGTTTGTCATTAATGGTAAACAAAACATTTTTTGTTACATTTTGTGCTATTGAAGACACAAATAAAAAGAACATTCCGACTACAAATATTTTTTTTGATTTCATTTTTACAAATTCTTTCTTTTAGTTTTATAAATATAAAAATAAATTTTTCTAAAAGTATATTTTGTTTAATATCAACCAACAAAAGTAACAATTCAGACACATTATACAAGAATCCTACAAACTATTAACAAAAATTTATTAACACTCTCAAAACTTGATTTGAAGTGGTAAATATCGAAATAGAAAACTTTAAAATTTTAATACTATTTTTGCACTCAATTTACAAAAATCATGAGTTTTCAAAAAGAATTACTTCGCAGAAGAACCTTTGGAATTATTTCACATCCAGATGCTGGTAAAACAACATTAACAGAAAAGTTACTTCTTTTTGGAGGTGCAATCCAAGAAGCAGGAGCAGTAAAAAACAACAAAATAAAAAAAGGAGCAACTTCCGATTTTATGGAAATTGAACGTCAAAGAGGAATTTCTGTTGCTACTTCAGTTTTAGCTTTTAATTATAAAGACAAAAAGATAAACATCTTAGACACACCAGGTCACAAAGATTTTGCTGAAGACACTTTTAGAACTCTAACTGCTGTTGACAGTGTTATTGTTGTAATTGATGTTGCAAAAGGTGTTGAGGAACAAACTGAAAAACTGGTTGAAGTTTGTAGAATGCGAAACATTCCTATGATTGTTTTTATAAACAAACTAGACCGTGAAGGAAAAGATGCTTTTGACCTTTTGGATGAAGTAGAAAAAAAATTGAAACTTAGAGTTACTCCTTTGAGTTTCCCAATTGGGATGGGATATGATTTTCAAGGAATTTATAACATCTGGGAAAAAAATATAAATTTATTCAGTGGTGATAGCAAAAAAAACATAGAAGACACACTAGAGTTTTCTGACATCAACAATCCTGAACTGGAAAAAATCATTGGAGAAAAACCTGCTGAAAAACTTAGAGAAGAGCTTGAACTTCTCTCAGAAGTATATCCAGAATTTGACAAAAATGCTTACTTAGAAGGCAATCTTCAACCTGTTTTTTTTGGTTCAGCTTTGAATAACTTTGGAGTGAGAGAATTGCTCGACTGCTTCATTGAAATAGCTCCTTCACCAAGACCAAAAATGTCTGACACTCGATTAGTAAATCCCGATGAACAAAAAATGAGTGGTTTTGTTTTCAAAATTCATGCTAACATGGATCCTAAACATAGAGACAGATTAGCATTTATAAAAATTGTTTCTGGCACATTTGAAAGAAATAAACCTTACAATCATGTTCGTCTTGGGAAAAGTTTTAAATTCTCAAGTCCTAATGCATTTTTTGCTGAAAAAAAAGAAATTGTAGATATTTCATATCCCGGAGACATTGTTGGACTTCATGACACTGGAAATTTTAAAATTGGAGATACTTTAACCGAAGGTGAAAACATGAATTTCAAAGGAATTCCTAGTTTTTCACCAGAGCATTTCAGATATATCAACAATGCTGATCCACTCAAAGCGAAGCAATTGGAAAAAGGAATTGACCAATTAATGGATGAAGGTGTCGCTCAATTATTTACTTTAGAGATGAATAATCGAAAAATCATCGGAACAGTTGGTGCTCTTCAATATGAAGTTATCCAATATAGATTAGAACATGAATATGGTGCAAAATGTAGTTATGAGAATTTTCCAGTTCATAAAGCATGCTGGGTAAAACCTGACGATACAAAAAACGAGGAATTCAAAGAGTTCAAAAGAATAAAACAAAAATTCTTAGCTCATGATAAATATGGTCAATTAGTATTTCTTGCCGATTCTGAATTTACAATTCAAATGACCCAATCCAAGTTTCCAAGTGTAAAATTGTTTTTTACTTCAGAATTTGATTAATTTTGGCTTAAAACCATATTATATTTTGAAGAATAAAAATGAAGTAGTATATTTACCGCCTGAAATTTAAATTCTTATGAAAAATTTTTCGAAGTTTTATCTTCTTGCTTTTTTGATATTATCTGATTTTATGCTTTATGCTCAACCAGGAGATGAGGATGGCAATGGGGATTTAGAAGGTGGAGATCCGCCTCCAGCGCCAATAAATGGAAAATTAGTTATCCTTACAATTTTAGGATTAATATTTGCTTTTTACAGTATTAAGAAATTTAGAAAACAGTTGTCTTAAATTTTATTTTTTAATATAAAAAAGGCCCATCAAATTGATGGGCCTTTTCGTTATCTATCTCTTAACCATTCTTAGCGTTTGTGTGTGTTCTCCTTGTGATACTACCACATTGTAAACTCCACTTGGGTATCTTGAACCTATCGATACTGTTGGTACATCCATTGGTTGTACTTCTCTTGTATCTATCAGTTTGCCTACCATGTCGTATACCTTGATGCTTACTCTTGCATCACTGCTACTCTCCATTTGTAAACTAAACTCATAATCATATGGGTTTGGATATCCTTTTACACTAAATACTTCTGAAGTAGTACTCTCTGTTACTCTTGCTGTAGCTGGTGATACTATCTCACATGCATCACTCCATGGTGACCATGTGCCTGATGTCATCACTTGTACGCGTACTCCATAGTGTGTGTTGGCTGAATAGTTGCTTACCATATTGAATGTAAACCAGTTGATATTTCTATCTATCTGTGATACATCTACTGCTGTACTCAACGTCTCATCTGTATATCTTGTAACTTCAAATCTATATGAGGTTACCCTATCTAAACTAGATGTATAGATGTTTGTTCCTTTGGTTGGTACTATTGCACCTCCACAGTAGTTTACTAAGGTCGGTACATTTGGTGTTGTCACGTTACATGGTGCTCCATACTCCGAGTAATCTCCTGTCGTCTTAACGGCTACATCTACTACATAGGTCGTGCCATAGTTGTACGATGGTAACATCGTCAATGAGAACCAATGTAAGGTTCTTGTCAACGTTTGGATACTTCCCGTTGTTGTATTGGTAACTCTAAATCTGTAACCTGTTGCTCCTGGCAAACTCGTTGTTGCTATTATTGTACTAATAGATGGTAAGGTTTGTCCACAATAGGTTTGTAACTGTGTCGTACCTGTTCCGCCTGTCGGTTGTGTAACTGGTGGTGTTGAATACAAACATGATGGTCCATAGTAGCCTAACCAGATACCATTCTTTCTTAACATCACACGTACTGAATATGTTGTAGCATATTCAAAACTTGTTAATTGCGTTAAGCTAAAGTATTGATGTGGTCTATCTATTACTTGAACGTTGTTAGTTAAAGTATTTGTTATTTCGAATCTGTATCCATGAATTCCTGGTGCATTTACGCAGCTTATCAATGAACTAATAGTAGCTAATGTAGTTCCACAACTTGACATGTTAACTATCAACTGATTGCCTTCATCCAACAATCCGTTACAGTTGTTATCAAATCCATCATACAATATCTCTGTCATTCCTGGATTTATCGCAGCTACGCTGTCGTTACAGTCTATTCCTAAACTTACTGCACTATAGCCTTCTGGTTCGGTTGCTCCATAGCATAAACTTACTTGACTATTGTCTAATGAATAATTATCTCCATCGGCATCTGTATAGAACATACCCATTTGATAAGCTAAACCATCACTTGGCGCACAATCTGTATTGGTTAATGAATAACCAACTGGTGGTGTATTGGCATCTACTGCACATACTCCTGAAACCAAAGCCCCAAAACCTACGCCATCTCCATCAACATCTTCATAGAAAGAGAAAGTAGTATGTTTTGTATTGTCATTATCATCACAGTCGGTGTTGTTAATAACTCCACATGCTACTAATGTTAGCGAACCATAACCATCTCCATCATTATCCACATATTGTAATTGATTATCGTCACAATCTAAATTATTGGCAACTCCACATGCGACTGTAACATTCGAACCAAATCCATCACCATCTAAATCTTGATATTGTAGTTGGTTATCGTTGCAATCTGAATTATTTGTTATTACACCACAAGGTAACTTCATGTTTGATCCGAAACCATCTCCATCATTATCTTGATAATATACAACAATATCATTACAATCTAAATTGTTAGTGACTGTTCCACATGCAACCATTTGAGATGAACCAAATCCATCGCCATCATTATCCTCATAATATATTATAGTATCATTACAGTCTAAATTGTTGGTTACATATAGACTTGGGTTAGGATTACCATCACAGGAAACGACAGAAGATAAAGGATTACCAAATCCATCTCCATCAACATCAGCATAATATGTTACATTGGTTTTTATTTCAAAATCAACAGGAACTCTACCACATGAAGGATTTAAAGAATTTGAAGCATAAAAAGTTGTTACACCAGCCGAATTCGTATTTGGCAAACCAGATCCTGAAACTCCAACAGGGTTGAATGGTGAACCTGTTCCTAAGAAAACTCCTCCACTAGGAGCAGTATACCACTCGGTTACTGGTAATATTGAACCTCCACTTGGTGGTGTTATTGTCCAATTATAATTTCCTGTATATATACCTGTTGAAGTTGCATATGTTGTAGAAACTAAAGTATATGTAATTCCTGCTGTAAGAGTAACTGTAATTTGAGGTTCATCATCAACAGGACTACTATCATCATCTCCTCTAACATATGTTCCGCTTCCACAACTTCCAGGAATAAAACTACCAGTAACAATATATCCCATACCATCAAAAGCAGTATTATTATCCATTAAAAAGACATAAGACCCAGTTTGACTAACTTTAAACCTTGTTGCCGTATAATTTCTGGTAACTGTCGTTGAAAAACCACAAGTTGTTGAATTTGTAGAAGTATTTGGTCTATTTGCAATTGGTGAAGTTGCCCAACTGCCTGGAATAGTTAATCTATTTTCATTTATCGTTGATATTAGTGTTCCTGAAGCTCCTTGACAAATTGAAGCTCCTGTTGTGACTGGCAAACTAAAGAATGACAATGTTTTTGTAGAAGTTGCATTGGTACATGGTGCTGTCGAATTAGCTGTTAAAGTTAACGTAACAACTCCACTATTCAAATCTGCAATACTTGGTGTATATGTACAACTTGTTAAAGAATCAGCGTTTGAAAATGTTCCTGTGCCACTTGAAGTCCATTGAACAGAAGAATAATTTGTTGCAGATGAGCCAGAAGTCACATTAATTGCGCCAGATGAATAACACTGAACTATTGATGTTCCTGCTACTGCTGTTGGGCCAGCAACTCTATCAACCACAACAGAATTATTGCTTAGAATGGCATTACTACAATAACTTGAAGCCAAATTGGTAATTGTTATTGTACTAGTTCCTGTATTCGTTAAACCTGTAGCTGTAAATGTACCTGTACCTGCAGTTGTAACAGTCATTGTAGCTGTAAGTGCGGTTCCAGATGGATTCGTTCTGTTATAGGTTACTGTATATGTACCGATTGGTAAATTTGTAGCAGATGCATTCAAACTTACATTTACACTTGTTCCAGTTGTGCTACAAAAGTCACTAGCTGTCGTACTCAGCAAAGCATAATTAGGACAAGTATATGTAACCAAAACTTGACCTCTAAATCCACTTCCTCCTGTTCTATTTGTATTCGATGTACTTCTTCCTCCGCTTCCACCTCCTGAAAGTGTCGTAGCAGAATTCCCATTACCCGTCGAAGTTATACCGGAAGCACCATTTCCACCAGAAGTAGAACCTGAATCTCCAGTTCCACCATTTCCAGATGTTCCTCCTGAAGCATTTGAACCAGAACCTGTATTACCAGCTCCACCTCCACCTGCTCCACTAACCGAATTTGAACCTGTACCACCTGAGCCACCATTTCTGGTTCCAGTATTTACAGCTGCACCACTTCCATGCTGCGGAGAACCATCTCCTAAAATTCCTCCTAATCCACCGTTAGCAGTAACAGGTGTCGTTGAAGCAAATATTGAATTGCCTCCAGGATTACCATCTCCAGCACTAACTCCATTTCCACCAGCGCCAACTGTAACTGTAATTGTAGCTCCTGGTGTTACAGAAACTGAATTGTTAACCACATAAGCACCTCCTGCGCCTCCACCTCCAGTTCGCGTTTGAGAGTTACTTCCATTAACACCTCCTCCTGCTCCTCCACCGCCCCAAGCTTCAACTTTTACAGAAGAAACTCCAGCTGGAACCACAAAACTCCCCGAAGTTGTATAAGTTCTGACAGTTTGCGATTGAAGAGGATTAGAAATAAAAACCAATAGAAAAAAAGTAAATAAAAAATAGCTTTTTTTCAAATAAAAAGTAATTTTTTTCATATTATCCTAATTAAATTAAACATTTTATAATCTTATTCAAAAAAAAAAGCATTTTGATTAAATTATTCTCAACACAAAGTAAGTACATATGTTTTTCGTAAGAAATTTATTCAGACAAACTACTTAATAAATCGACAAAAACAACACCATACTCTGTTAATCAGTATTTTATGCGATTCGTCGATTTTTATTACAAAAAAACCGCTTCGGTTTCCCGAAGCGGTTTCTATTTAATCTCTTATGGCTTTTGATTATCTCTTAACCATTCTTAATGTTTGTGTGTGTTCACCTTGGCTTACTACCACATTGTAAACACCACTTGGGTATCTTGAACCTATCGATACTGTTGGTACATCCATTGGTTGTACTTCTCTTGTATCTATCAGTTTGCCTACCATGTCATATACCTTGATGCTTACTATTGCATCAATGCTACTCTCCATTTGTAAACTAAACTCATAATCATATGGGTTTGGATAACCTTTTACACTAAACACTTCTGAGGTAACACTCTCTGTTACTCTTGCTGTAGCTGGTGATACTATCTCACATGCATCACTCCATGGTGACCATGTGCCTGATGTCATCACTTGTACGCGTACTCCATAGTGTGTGTTAGCTGAATAGTTGCTTACCATATTGAATGTAAACCAGTTGATATTTCTATCTATCTGTGATACATCTACTGCTGTACTCAACGTCTCATCTGTATATCGTGTAACTTCAAATCTATATGAGGTTACTCTATCTAAACTCGATGTGTTGATATATGTTCCTTTGGTAGGTACTATTGCACCTCCACAGTAATTTACTAAGGTCGGTACATTTGGTGTTGTCACGTTACATGGTGCTCCATACTCTGAGTAATCTCCTGTCGTCTTAACGGCTACATCTACTACATAGGTCGTGCCATAGTTGTACGATGGTAACATCGTCAATGAGAACCAATGTAAGGTTCTTGTCAACGTTTGGATACTTCCCGTTGTTGTATTGGTAACTCTAAATCTGTAACCTGTTGCTCCTGGCAAACTCGTTGTTGCTATTATTGTACTAATAGATGGTAGCGTTTGTCCACAATAGGTTTGTAACTGTGTCGTACCTGTTCCGCCTGTTGGTTGTGTAACTGGTGGTGTTGAATACAAACATGATGGTCCATAGTAACCTAACCAGATACCATTCTTTCTTAACATCACACGTACTGAATATGTTGTAGCATATTCAAAACTTGATAACTGTGTTAAGCTAAAGTATTGTAATGGTCTATCTATTGTCTGTACTGCACTTGTTGCTGTATTGGTTACCTCAAAACGGTAGCCATCTATACCTGCAACACTTGTACAGCTTATCAATGAACTAATAGTAGCTAATGTAGTTCCACAGTTGGTCATACTTGATATCAACTGATTGCCTTCATCTAACAATCCGTTACAGTTGTTATCAAATCCATCATACAATATCTCTGTTAATCCTGGATTTATCGCAGCTACGCTGTCGTTACAGTCTATTCCTAAACTTACTGCACTATATCCGTTTGGTTCGGTGGCTCCATAGCATAAACTTACTTGACTATTATCTAATGAATAATTATCTCCATCGGCATCTGTATAGAACATACCCATTTGATAAGCTAAACCATCACTTGGCGCACAATCTGTATTGGTTAATGAATAACCAACTGGTGGTGTATTAGCATCTACTGCGCAGACTCCTGAAACTAAAGCCCCAAAACCTACTCCGTCTCCATCAACATCTTCATAGAAAGAGAAGGTAGTATGTTTTGTATTGTCATTATCATCGCAGTCAGTATTGTTTGCAACATATCCAACTGGTGCTCCTGCACATGAAACAATTGTCGATGCTGCATCACCATATCCATCACCATCAGTATCAGCATAATAAGTAGCATTAGCAGCAACTGCTAAAACAACTGTATTATTTGTAGAAACATTTAAAATTGGGCTTATAATATCAACTCTCTCTACTTGATTTATAGTAAGTGTTAATCCATTTGAAGTCAAAGGCAAATTAACTGCAAAAGTTGCATATCCAGTACCATTGGCTACTACAACATCGGCTTGACCATTTGTTCCATTGATGTCATAATATAAAGTTGAAACACTATTTGGGATTAAGCCAAAAACTTCAAAAGTAACATCAGTATCTTCACAAAAAGTTCCTGCTGCTTGATTGATTGAAGTGAATGTTGGTGTTTGAGCAGCTGTTGTTAAAGAAATTACATTAGAGTTGGCTGATGTACTATTAGAGCTAACTGCTCTAACTCTGTAGTAATAAGTTGTACTTGGTAACAACCCTGTTACATTATAAGAAGTAACATTTCCAACATTTAAAGCCTCATAACCAGAAACATAAGATGAAGACGTGTTATTTACAGTATGTAATCCTAAATTAGTTGTTTGATTGGTTGCACTATAAGTTGAACCTGAAACAATCCACTCTGAGTCAGATGTGTTAGTTCCTGCTGATAATGTCCAATTAGTATTAGGTGCTAACACAGAAGGTTTTCTTATTAAAATATGATCGACACTTGCATTTGTAACGCCTGCAATATTCCAACCTGAACCTGGATCAGAATCTGGAGTTCCAAAAACATCTACTAATGTTGAACCATTAAAAAGTCCAACAGCATCATCTCCATTCCAGTTAGCTATACCTGAATTGTAAAGGTTTGCTCCAATAACATCTGTTGAGTTATTAGCAACTACATAGGTTTGACCATTAGCCAAAGTTCCCGAAAGATTTAATATTGCTGTACCTGTTGTTGGCCAACCTCCACCATTAGTAGCTCTTTTTAAATTATATTGAGATAAATCAACTGTTGACCCAGTACCATTAAAAATTTCAATATATTTTTTGTTTCCAGTTGATCCTTCACCGTATTCAGATATAATTAGATTAGGCAAATTGACAGTATTAACAAAGCTAGAAGTTGTAGCAACATCTAACAAATAGGAAGATGCTCCATCAACCGCAGACCAATTTGCAGTAAACTGATTTTCCTGAATAGCTGTAGCAGCATTTGCTGTTGGAGCACTCAATTGAGATGTAGTAAATGATAAAATATTTCCATTTACAGTTCCTGTTCCATCTTGAGCAAATGCTCTATAATAATATTGAGTATTTGGCTGTAATGACGTTAAATTGCCCGGATTAGAAACTTGAGTAGCACCAGATAAATCACTATTCAAACTATATTCCATACCAGAAGTAGCAACAGACGAACATCCTTCTGTAACTGTTCCCGAAATAGTAGCAGTTGTAGATGTAATAGAACTGCTTGAACCTGTAGTAACAGTTGCAGGAGTATTAATTCCAGTTCCTGTTGCAGAAACATTTATAGATGAAGCTCCTCCACCGGAAATAGAGATATTTCCATCATAAGATTGAACAGCACTTGGTGTAAACTTCACATATATAGTCTCCAAAATTTCATCATTAACATCTGGAGAAATGGTTAAACTATTTAGATAAGTTCCATTTAAAATTGTAGAGAAAGTATAACCTGAAAGAGGACCAACTGTAATATCTCCAGTTAAAAACTCTCCAAGTAAACCAAAACTATTTGCTGAAGTTGTTGTATTAATACAAATAGAACCAAAGTCAGTTAATGGATCCGCTTGTAAATATGGTGAAGAGTTAACGGAAGTTGAAAGACTTGTTGACGATCCAAATGAAGTTTCAACATTATCTCCATTTTTTGCCTTAACAGAAAAAGTATATAAAGTACTTCCTGCTAGACCAGTAACCGTAGTTGTTCCCCATTGAGAAGAAGTAAACCAAACTGGAGTAACTCCTAAAGTTGAACTTCCAAAATTTTGAACATAGCTAGAACCTACTTGTATTGCATACAACGTGTTCGAAGGATTACCATCACCTGAACCTATTGATACATCAAGAGTACTTGATGTTGGGTTATTTACAACTGGTAGCGATGGAACATTTGCTAATGTATAAAAACTAGAAGATGTTCCATAAGATGTTCCTTGTGAATTGATCGCATAAGCATTATAATAATACAAGGTATTTACACTTAAAACTGAACCAGTATTATTTGAAAAAGCTCCTGTTCCACTTCCTGGACTAGGTGTTGCAACTTGAGTTGCTCCTTCAGCAATTGTAGGTGTGGTATCTGATGTAGAATAAACACTTCCATTATCAGTAATAGCATCACCTCCAGTCGCAGTAACATTTCCTGCTAACGTAGCTGAGTCAACTGTAATACCTGAAGCTGTCGTGTTTGTAACTGTTGGAGACGTTAAAACTACTAATTGTGTAGCATTAATCACAAAATTATCAAGTCTATTATTTCCCGAAGCTGAAGTAGCTCCTGTTACTGTAAGCTTTAAATACACTGTTGTAACATTGTCAACTGAATTTATTGCTGACAAATCCAAAGTCTTAACTGTAAATGTAGATCCTGTATTAGCAGTATTCGTACCAAAATTAGTATAAGATACATTATCTGTACTCCATGACCATTGATGTGTTGAAAAACCTGTACCAGTTCCTCTAGTAGCAAAAGTCAGGATTGGGTTTTCGTAGCCAGTCATTGAAAACTTAATTACTAAACTCTTTCCATTTGCAGAATTCCCAGTACCTCCAAGAATTGAATATGCGTTACCAGCAACTGGTGTTGTTCTTGGATCACTGGTTGTAGTACCAGCAAAAGTTGTTAATTCATTTCCAGAAGTTGCGGTTATCCATGTTGATGAACCATTAGTTCCATCAGCATAAACAAATGCACTTCCTGATTGAGTACCTAAATTAGCTGAGACAGATGATGGCGTACTTGGTGCAGCAGAAGTAGTATCAAATGTCCAACCAGCAAGTTGTGTTTGTCCATTAACTTTATTATTCAGCATCAAAAAAAGCAGTGCTAAAATAAATCTAAAGCAGGACTTTTGTAAATTTCCTTTCATGTTGTAAATAGTTTGATTTATAACAAAATTATACATAAAAAATTGGTTTTTAGCAATAAAATATTAACATATTGTTAATCATTTTATCTTTAGCCTTTTATCGTCAATTATTGTTATTTAATCGATAAAAATAAAAAACCGCTTCGGTTTCCCGAAGCGGTTTCTATTTAATCTCTTATGGCTTTTGATTATCTCTTAACCATTCTTAGCGTTTGTGTGTGTTCACCTTGTGATACTACCACATTGTAAACACCACTTGGGTATCTTGAACCTATCGATACTGTCGGTACATCCATTGGTTGTACTTCTCTTGTATCTATCAGTTTGCCTACCATGTCGTACACCTTGATGCTTACTCTTGCATCACTGCTACTCTCCATTTGTAAACTAAACTCATAATCATATGGGTTTGGATAACCTTTTACACTAAACACTTCTGAAGTAGCACTCTCTGTTACTCTTGCTGTAGCTGGTGATACTATATCACATGCATCACTCCATGGTGACCATGTGCCTGATGTCATCACTTGTACGCGTACTCCATAGTGTGTGTTAGCTGAATAGTTGCTTACCATATTGAATGTAAACCAGTTGATATTTCTATCTATCTGTGATACATCTACTGCTGTACTCAACGTCTCATCTGTATATCGTGTAACTTCAAATCTATATGAGGTTACTCTATCTAAACTCGATGTATAGATGTTTGTTCCTTTGGTAGGTACTATTGCGCCTCCACAGTAGTTTACCAAGGTCGGTACATTTGGTGTTGTTACGTTACATGGTGCTCCATACTCTGAGTAATCACCTGTCGTCTTAACTGCAACAT
Organism: Flavobacterium lutivivi; assembly: GCF_014642275.1. Classification (GTDB taxonomy): domain Bacteria; phylum Bacteroidota; class Bacteroidia; order Flavobacteriales; family Flavobacteriaceae; genus Flavobacterium; species Flavobacterium lutivivi. Next base: position 297,581 of record NZ_BMIM01000001.1, on the reverse strand, counting down.
CTACTACATAAGTCGTGCCATAATTGTACGATGGTAACATCGTCAATGAGAACCAATGTAAAGTTCTTGTCAACGTTTGGATACTTCCCGTTGTTGTATTGGTAACTCTAAATCTGTAACCTGTTGCTCCTGGCAAACTCGTTGTTGCTATTATTGTACTAATAGATGGTAACGTTTGTCCACAATAGGTTTGTAACTGCGTTGTACCTGTTCCGCCTGTTGGTTGTGTAACTGGTGGTGTTGAATACAAACATGATGCCCCATAATAGCCTAACCAGATACCATTCTTTCTTAACATGACACGTACTGAATATGTTGTAGCATATTCAAAACTTGTTAATTGCGTTAAGTTGAAATATTGCAATGGTCTATCTATTGTCTGTACTGCGCTTGTTGATGTGTTGGTTACCTCAAAACGGTAGCCATCTACACCTGCAACACTTGTACAACTTATCAATGAACTGATAGCTGCCAATGTAGTTCCACAATTGGTCATGTTTGCTATCAACTGATTGCCTTCATCCAACAAGCCATTACAGTTGTTGTCAAATCCATCATACAACACCTCTGTTAATCCTGGATTTATAGCCGCTACGCTGTCGTTACAGTCTGTATTGTTTGCAACATATCCTGTTGGAGCTCCAGTACAAGAAGTAGTTGAAACTAATGCATTTCCATAACCATCACCGTCAGTATCTAGATAGTATGTAAGAACAGCATTTACAGTAAATGTAAATGAAGTTGTACATCCAGATGCAGAGCCATAAGGGTTTTTAGGAACAACTCTCCAAGAATAAGTTCCAGGAGTTAATGCAGATGCTGTAGTATAAGATAATCCTGTTTGATCTGCAGAAACCAAAGTAGTTGCAGAAGTACCTGAATTAAAATAAACATCATAAGCAGTTGCACTTGTAACAGCAGCCCAAGACAATGTAGTAGCAGAAGCAGACTCACATTGAGTTGATGCATTAGCTGGAGCAGATGGAGAAGTCACACAATTTGGAAGAGAAGCATAAACACAAACGCTAAAGTTTCCGTTAGCAGCTCCTGAACCAGCATGATAAACTCTTACATAGTATGTTGTATTTGGCAACAATGAAGATGAAGAGTATGTCTCTAAACCACCATTACCTGTTGCGTTAACACATGTTAAAGCGTTACCTGTTGAAGGTAATCCAGTAAATATTTGTAATACAGGGTTATAAGTAGAAACACCTTGAACACTTACTGTATGAGAAATTCCAGCAGTAACTGCTCCTGTTGTGAATGTGTACCACACATCATCATCAGCAGTACCAGGAGTTCCTGCACTACATGTTTGAACACCAGCTGTTGCAGTAGCTCTTAATACTTCAGATGGCACACTGCTTACAGGAGTACAAGAAGTACCTAAAGTTAAAGCAGCTGCACCTGCTGGTTCATCATAAGCTGGTGGAGGCAATACTTGGCTAACGCAAATTGCAAACTCACCACTTCCAGAAGCTCCTCCAGCAGCACCAGCTGCAGAGTCATAAACTCTAACGTAGTATTGAGTATTCAATGACAATGTCAATGAAGCAATAGTTTCAGCTAGACCAGCACCTGTTGCATTAGAACACGCAATTGGAGTAAGTGAACTATCTAAAATTTGAACTACTGGATTGTAGTTTGTAGAACCAAGAACTTCAATTCTATAATTAGTAATTGTTGAATTTGTAGTGAAGCTAAAGAACACGTCGTCATCAGCTGTACCAGGAGTTGTTGCAGAACAAGCTGTTATACCAGTAGATGCAGTTGCATTTTTACTTGTATAAACGTTTCCACATACATTAACACATGGATCGCTGTTGACAGAGATTGCAATTGCACCAGCAACTTCATTGTTCGAAGGAACTGTTGCAGGAGCAGTACCACCACTGTAAGTAGCTGAAGGAACAAAACGTAATTGAGTTCCACAAGCTGGAGACAGTTTTAATGCTGTTTGACTAGTTGTAGAGAAATTTGTACTATTCTCGTTTTGTAAAATCAATCTATTAGCTGTTGTAGCAGTTCCTGGAGATGAACCATTCATACCTACTGAATATGACCAGTAGCCATAAGTAGTATTATTTGTAGCACCATTAAACAACTGCATAGTACCGTAGTTGAATTCTATTGAGTTATCAATTTCTTTCAACACAACTTGGAAATTCATGTTAGGATCACCATAACTGAATTTTTCCATTTCAGCCCATTCTACAATGATTTCAGCCGTACCAGAACCAAGGGTACCATTGATTTTATAACGCATTGATGAATTAAGATTAGCTAACGAGTTACCTTGTATAACTAAATCATCCCAATAAGGCGCAAGTACCATGTTTTGACCTGTAGAAGTCAAATCATTTGTTAAAGAACTACTTGTTTGAGAAGTATTGAAAGTCATCCATCCATTAGAAGTAGCATAGAAACCTGTTACTACTGCACCATTATATCTAAATGTTGTTCCAGCTAAACTAACTGTGTTAGTTTTACCGTCATCAGCACTTGATAACGAAGTATAAGTAGAACCAGTACTCATAATAGAGTTATAAGTAATATTGTTTCTAGTAACTGTATAATCACAGTTATAAACAGTTAAAGTAACTGTATTTGACTGAGCTGTAGCACCTCCATTAGAACATGTAGTAACACAATAAAACTCTGAACTAGCTGTTAAAGCAGGAGTAACCAATGTGGTTGAAGTAGCTCCAGATATTGGTGCAAAAGTACCACTTGGTAAAGTTCTACTATACCATTGATATGTTTGACCTAAAACACCTGTAACCATACCTGTTAATGTAAGAGTTGCTGTACTATTAACACATGCGCCTGAAGTACTAGAAGTAGCAACACCAGCATTTGGAGTTGTACATAAAGGAGCAGCTATTACAGTAAACGTGTAATCTTCAACTTCTCTTCTTCCTCCAGAAGTAGGACATGCAAGAGGACTAGTAGCATTCCAATCAATATTAATACGCATTCTTTTATTACCTGGTGTAGCTGTTTCAGGAACCGTAAAACTACCTGATGCTGTTGAAACAAAAGCAGCCGTGTTATAAACACGCTCTGTAGTATCAAAAACAGTGTCATTATTCCAATCGACCCAAATAGCAACTCCAACAGTAGTTCCAACTAAAGCAGTTGTAAAGCTAACTGATGCTCCTTGTATTTGAGAAACACTTTGAGCTGTAAAATTACCATATCCACCAGCAGAAAATCCAGTTGTGTTATTAGTAATGTTACTCACACCACCAGTTGTTGCAAAGGAATCAAGATATGATGATGTACTTGTTGCAGCAGGAATAGAACAGTAATCATTAATTGTTAAAGCTGCATTACCAGAAGTTACTGAACAACCAGCTGGCGATGATACAATACAACGATAGTAATTAGCTGTACCAGTAGCAGCAGAAGCTGAAGTTATAACATTTAATGTTGCAGAATTAGCTCCAGTGTAAGTTACACCTACAGGAGTTGCATCAGCAACGTTTACATAAGTACCTCCAGCTGTAGCTGAACGTTGCCATTGGTATGTTGGCGATGGAGCAGCAGTAGCTACAGTATAAGAAGCAGTATTTCCTCTTAATACCGTTGCAGCAACAGGTTGAGTACCAATTGTAAATGAATTAATTGTCAATGCTGCCGCAGCAGATTGTGTAGATGTACATGGTGAAATTCCACTAACGTTTGCTCTATAGTAGTAAGTAGCTACTGGTGTAGCACTTGTAGTTGCAACAGAAAGTGTATTTGAACTTGCTCCTGTATATGTTGCTCCAGTAGGAGTACCATTTGCAACTCCAGACCAAGGTCCAGAAGCAGATGTAGCGTATTCCCAAGCAACAGCTGTACTATTTGTAGTAGAAACTGTAAAGTTTGAAGAACCACCAGAATAACAATTTGAAGCATTTGAAGGATCAGTAACAGTAGGCGAAGAAGCAACTGTTAAAGTAACCTCAGATGAAAATGCACTATTTGCTGCACCAGATACTTGTACATAATAAGTATAACCATTTTGAGCTGTAGTAGCACCAGTAATAGTTAATGTTGCAGTATTAGCACCTGAGTAAATTCCCGAATTAGGAACAGAAACATATCCTGATCCATCATTTACAAACCACTCATATGTACTTACATCACCAGTTGCAACAACTGTAAACGAAGCATTACCTGAACCACAAAGACTTACACTAGTTGGTTGAGTACCGATACCAGTATTACCAACTGTTAAGTCAGCAGGGTTACTATCTACAGAACCACATGAAGCATCACCAGAAACTGTACACATGAATTGATATCCATTGATAGTATCAGGAGTTGCTGTAATTGTTAAAGTATCTGTATTAGTTCCTGAATATGTAGCATCATCTGCTAAATCATAAAAAGTAACATAATCATCTGAATATTTCCATTGATATGTTAAGTTAGAACCTGTAGCAACTACTGTAAATGATGTATTATCACCTGTTACAACTGTAGCAGAAGCAGGATGAGATGTTATAGCAACTTGTTGGTAAACATCAACAGATTTAGAAACTGTAGTTGTACAACCCAAGTTAGTTACTGAGAACTGAATTGTTGCATTACCAGCAGCCAATCCAGACACTTCTCCATTTGCATCTACAGAAGCAATTGAAGGTTGTAATGAAGTCCAAGTGTTTCCAGAAGTAGCGCTAGCTAATGTAATAGTTGAACCAGTACATACAGCGCTTGGCCCTGTAATAGGAGCAACTGTTGGGTTAGCTTTTACAGTAAAGTTAGTTGCACTTGTTCCATATAAAGCACCTTTATAAACAGTAAATGCACCAGATGCAGAAGAACCAGTAAGGGTAACCGTAATTGTTGTATCATTTACAACAGAGAATGCATGAGAAACTCCGTTCAACTGCACGTCAGTTGCACCAGTAAAGTTAGAACCAGTCAACGTTACAGTTGTAGATGCTAAATCAGAGCTACAAGCCTCAGTTGGGTTAAATGAAGCAACAGTAACAGGAGTAGCTTCTAATGTAAAGTCATCAAATGCCATATACCATGGATCTCCTGATGCTTCATTACCTCTAATAGCAAAGTAATATACTCCAGAAGTTGATGGAATAAACGTACGAGTTATTTTAGCATAAGTTTGAATAGTATAAGTTCCAGTTCCTGGAGGAGTATATGTAGCACCAAGTTGCGTAGCACCAGTTGAAGATACAGAAGTGTTTACAAACACATCATTGTTCCATTCAACACCTCCATCACCTTGAGCCCAGAAAGAGAAATCATAAGATTGTCCAGCTGTCAATTGGAAACCTGGTGTCCACATATATGCGTCTGTTGTAGACCATGCATAACGGATGTATTTAGAACCTCCGTGAGCATTGTTGTATGTAGTTGCATTTGAAGAACTCCATTGAGTTGATTGGCTATTCCAACAATCAGGAAGATTAGTAGAAGTACCAACAACTGTAGAACCTACAGTAGCACTTTCAAAACCTTCAGTCCATGGCAATGAAGCAATAGGATCGCAAAGTGTTTTAAATGTTACTGCCGTAGTCCAAGCACTATAATCACTTCCGCCGCAATATGTTCTAACATATACAGAATAAGTTGTATTACTAGATAAACCAGTAACAGAAGCAGATACAGTAGGAACTGTAACAGAACCACTCGCTGCTAAACCAGTAGCACCAGAACCAGCAGCACCAGATGAACGTACCTCATATTCATATGTTGATGGAGTTCCTTGTGTCGGAGCTGTCCATGACAATGAAGCACCACTATTAGTAACAGATGCAGTTGTAACAGCAGTTGGATTAAAACATGTAGGAATTGGCTCCCAAGCTACATCATCTATGTAAACATAGGTGTATGTTGAACTGTTATTCATTCTGAAACCTATGAACTTATCAGAACCAGAATACGTGTTAAAGTTTACAACATATTCAGTCTTAGTACCTGTTGTAGAAATAGTTTGCAACGGAGTAAATGTTGCTGATGAACTATTACCATTAAGAGTACCAACTTGAATACTACCACCTGAATAAGAAGCTATAAATCTAACTCTGTGAGTTCCTGTGCTCAAATTCCCAATATAAGGAGATACTAAGATGATATCATCAGCTCCAGATGTAGCAGAACTTGAGTTGTAAAGTTGAACAGAGTTTGGAGTTGATTGTGCATAAGTTGTACTGTTATAAGTACCAACTGTAGCAAAGCTACTCAACGTAGAACCTCTTAAAATTTTAGACCAACAAGAGGGTAAATTAGGTGTAGTAACAGAGTCAAAGTTTTCATTTAAACTTGTAACTGGATCACACGATGTAGTAAAAGTTCCTGAACCAGCCCAAGCAGATTGTCCTGAACCCGAACAATTAGAACGTACCCAGAAATAATATACAGTATTTGCTGACAATCCAGATAATGAGGCTGAATATGTGGTCGTTCCTACATTTCCACTAGGTGTTGTTGAACCAATTGGTGCAGTACTTGAAGTGGAATAATAATAATCATATCCATTTGCTGGAGGCGCTGTTGAAGCTGTCCAGCCAATAGTTGCAGAGTTATTTGTTACTGCAGATGAAATTAAACCAGTTGGAGCTATACAAGAAGGTGTTTCTTCTATAACAATAGCTGTTATATGGAAATCATAGTCTGGCGTATCATCAACACCTTCAACTCCTTGAAAAGCAAGAGTAACATTTTGACCTGCATAAGCACTCAAATCAATTACGAAATCTTGAAGTGTATTGGTCAAAGATGTTGTGTTTGCAGCACTGAACGTATATAATGTAGTCCAAGTAGAATTACAAGCATCAGTTGAAATTCTTACTCTAACCTGATCATCACTACCTTGCATACCTGTTGCGTCAGCAGCAGTACTAGCAAAATCAGTAATAGCAGCTTTGAATGTCATTCTAGCAGCAGAAGCAGGCAAAGTTATTCTAGGTCCAACAATCCAATCTACTTTTGTATTGGAATACAAATTAATTTTAGCAGTTGTAAAACCTCCTAAACTTGTATTAGTCCATGCTGAAGTTGTTCCAGCAGGAGCATTAGCTCCAACACCTTCACTCCATCCTGGCTGAACTGTAGTTAAGTTTGAACCTGTAAAACCAGCAAAGTTATTGCTGTTAGGGAATGAACCTGACAAAATAGCAGAAGTAGTTACACTACCTGCGTTAGTTCCAGATGAAACATTATAGTAATAATCATAAGGTCCAGCACCGCAACGAGTGTATTCGTAAACCTTATAATTGTATGCTGTATTACATGTTAAACCAGAAATAGCAACTGAAGTTCCAGTTCCGTCATACATTATTTGTTGTCCAGAACCAGCATAAACAGCATTTGCAGTTAAAGCCGCTGCATTACCATTTACAGGATCAGTAATTGTACCTGTACTCATAATAACAACTCTTCTATTACCATTACCATTTGTCCAGTTTAAAGTAAAACCGCTTGTTGATAATGAAGCTGTTGTTGCATTAGATACTTGAGTAGTTGGATTTGCAGGAGGATTTACAGACACAGGAGCTGTATCTGCTGTTGCTCCTCCATTAGCACATGTAGTTCTCAATCTATATAATATAGATGTTCCACCAAAAGTTGGAGGAGTATATGTTGCAGTGGTAGCACCGCTACCTCCTACCGCACTTATCCAGTTAGTACCACCATCTGTGGATTGTTGCCATTGATAAGAGATTCCCGCACCAACAGATAAACCAGTAGCAATTATACTTGAAGGAACGACGCCTGAACATATACTCTGAGATGAAGGAGAAGCTGTTCCAGTATTTGGAGTTCCAGAGCACGGCAATGTTAATGAAAAATCATCAACAGTTAAATACCATGGCGTACCATTCGCTTCTAACTTAATACCTAAATAGTACGAACCTGATGTAGCAACACTAAAAGTACCGCTTAACGTCTGAAAAGCTGTATTAGTAATACTTGCTGGCACAGTGGCAATTGTATTGGTTTGTAACGCCAAGGTATTACCTGTACCATAGGTTAGTGATAAAGGTCCAAAACCAGTTAATCCATCAGCTTTATACAACACTGATGCCTGATAGTTTGTTCCTGCCACTAGGCTAAACGGCCCAACCGCATAAAGATTCCCTCCAGTAGGTTGACTATACTGAAAAGACATAAATTTAGTATCACCATTACCACTACGATTGTAGGAAGCTTGGTTGGCGATGTAAGTTGGTTGTTTTCCTGTAGTACCCGTTCGCGTCCACGCTCCACCTGTAACAGTAGGAAAACCATTTGCAGCTGAAATACCTGCGAAAGTCTCTACATAAGGAAGCGAGATTTGGGCATGAATATTACTGTAAAAAAACAGCATAATCATACTTGCAAACGACAACAACCACTTTCTTTTTGAAGCAAATCCAGAATACTTCTGGCATGCATCTCCGGTAATGGTATCATACCATTGTTCGGGCTTTTTGTAGTTATTCATCATAATTTATAAAAAATTGGGTTAAAAAATGAGAGGTTAAAGTATGAATTAACATTTAATTAATAAAAAAAAAATATCTGATTCCGATAAAATACTTATAATATCGACGAAATACATAGAATTCGTCAGGTAACTTTTACTACAAAAAAAAAATGCTTTGCATAAGCAAAGCATTTAATTTATAAGTATTTAAAGAAGTTTAATAAATAACTTTCTTAGTCACTTTAATTCCTTGAGAATTTTCAACAGTAACCAATAAAACTTGAGTTGCTTTTGGCAAACTAGTTACCTGCAATACATCAGCATTAACATTGTCTTTATCAAATATTAACTTACCTGTTACATCATGTATTGATACATGTTTTATTTCTTGATTGCCAGTAGAAACATAAATTCCCAATTCATTTTTGAAGACAATCACTGTTGAAGCATTAAAAGTTGGGTTACCAAGTGCAACAGGACTGAAACGTAACTGAAAACGATCATTAAATGTTCCTGCCTCAGTAGAAAACTCATAATTAGAATTTTTAAGGTTATGAATTACATTAAGCAATTTATCTTCTAAATAAACATCTTGATTTTCAAATAATCCATCAAAATTTGACAACGAAACGGTATAAGTAGTTGCTATTGTAGATTTTAAACCAAGAGGAATGATATCAGAAACTTCAAAAGGCAATGCTAAACCTTGTACACTCATTTTATCATTACCAATAAAAGAGTATAATTGAACAACATTTCCAGATTCAGCCAATTCTCCATCAAATAATCTATCCACATCATCCGTAGCTGTTTCAACATAACCTATAAGAGTTTGCTTGAAAGCACCTTGAGCATTAGAAATGTCTAACCATATTCTGTGACTCTCTAAATCCGAAACTGTTTGTTGAGCATTTAGCCTAAAGAATTGATCATTATTACCTGCTAAACGCATACTATTTTTGAAAGTAGCAGTTCCATTAACTAAACCTTTAATAAAGAATCCTTGACCAGAAGCAATTTTACCATTTGGAATATTTGTATTCAATCCTGGGTTTGTTGCAGCGCTAGTACCTGTACCACCTAAGTAAGTATAAACCGCATAATCGCTTCCTGTATACTGATATGAAGCATCAATAGGTGTATTGTGTGTCCATAAATAAATTGTTCCGCCTACTGTCGCTGCATTTGCAGGATCAACAAGGAAAGCATTTGCAGACAAAGCACTTGGATAAGGATTTCCAAGCAAATTCATGCTAGTTGCACCAGCTGAAACAGGAACTGTTATAGTACCACTATTTGGTATACCAGTAAATGTAGCTGAAAAAGTAATAGGTGGTGCTGGTGAAACTGGGTAATTACTTGGTGCTCTAACAATATATCCACGTGCTGGAATCATATTACCTGTAAGATTTGCATAAGTCCATTGTTGAGATGGAGCATCAAACTCATATGCTAATGGTGACAATGGTGTAAATCCAGCAATTGTTTGAGGATTTACAGGTGTCGACCAATAAGTGTAATCAAATTTATAAACTTGAGTAGAAACTCTAGTGTAGCTTATATTTCCAGTATTTCCACCTGTATATACACCAGGTGCATTAGCAACATCATTTACCTGAAGTAAACTTGATTTATCATTGAATACAAACGTACCACCATTAACTTTTACAGAATTTTGAACAGTAAAGGTATGGTTAGTATTAAACACTACATTTCCACTATTTACAACTACAGAACATGCTGTCAAGTTACCAGTGGAAGAATAATTTCCATTGAATATTGCAACTCTAGTTGCGTCTGGTGCACTTGGAGACCAAGCCGATCCATTCCAAGTTGAAGCAGGAATATTAACAGAAGCAACTGAACTGTAAACATTATTACATGAACCATTGCCAACTACAGCTCTAAAGTAGCGCAAACCATAGAATGTGCCAAACTCTGCTGGAGTTAAGGTTGTTGTTGTATTAGCAATTGGGGTAACACCTATAGTGAAAGCTGCATCATTAGCATATTCCCAACGAACAACAGTTCCTGTTTGACCTGTTAAAGTAATATTGCTAAGCGAGTTAGCATCACAATTAGTCTGTGTTCCATTTGCAGTTCCTCCAACAACTGGAGTTGTCGTTATAACCGTTGTTCCTGAAGCAGAACATGAAGCAACATTAGTACTTGCAACATAGGTAACACTTGAAGCTGGCATAGTATAAACCGAACTAGCAATTGTTCCAGCTAAATATGGAGTTGTACCAGCAAGGTCTGTATACAATCCTGGAACAGCAACACCATTAGCAACAGGTGCTGTTTGAGTATTCCAAACAATCTGTGGCTGACGAGTACCTGAAATATTAATGTTGTCAATTGCCCAATACCAACCCCAAGTAGCAATAAATTTAAATCTAATCATTAAATTAGTTTGACCTAAATAAGCGGCTAAATTAAATGTCGCATTACTAAATGAAGTAGCGGATCCAACATTAGATCCAGTGTAAGTAAGTAAATTAGTCCACGTTAATCCGCCATCAGTAGATATATCTACTAAACCAGTTTGACCAGGATAGTATCTAAAATAATGATAGAAACTCAAATTAGCCGAAGAATAATTTGCCAAACTGAAAGTTGGTGAAATCATTGTAACATCAGTATTTGTACCAGAACCTTGAGCATCGGAGTCAGCAAATATAAAAGCTGAAGCATTATTTGAATTAAACACAGGTGGTCTATTATAACTATCTGGTCTAACCGTCCATGCTGGTTGCGGTGCAGGAACTGACGTTGGAGGATTCGAAGCACCACTATTATTTAGTAATGTCCATCCTGTTGTTCCTGATTCAAAATTTTGATCCAAAACAACACTTCCAAAAACAATTCCTCCAGAAGAAGTTAATTGCTGAGCTGGACCACTTTGACAAACAGTTGCTGATGCAGGCGTTACACTAACAGCTGTTGGCGCTGCAGTAGCATTATATGTAAATGTAGCTGTATTAACTCTGAAAGGAGAAACAGTTTCAGTAGCCGTTAAGGTATAAACTGTAGTAGTTGTTGCATTAAACGTCCAACCTGCTGTCGCATCGCCAGTAACTCCAGTAGCAGGAGACCAATTATAAACATTAAATGTTGGTGGTCCACCAGCTGTTAAAGTAATTAAAGGTGAATTCACATTTGCACACTGAGAACTACTTGTAGCCGACAATGTTAATGGTGGTGGTGGTGGTAAAACTTTGAAAGTATAATCTTCAACTTCACCACGAGTATATCCAAATGAATTATTTATAGAACAAGGGTTTGGACTTGTTGCCCAATAATCCATCATTACACGCATTCTATATGACCCGTTTGGAGTTCCTCCAGGAACTGAAAAAGAACCTGAAGCTGCTGAAACATAAGTTCCTGTGTTATACATTCTTTCACCTGCTTCAAAAGTAGCATTGTTATTCCAGTCAACCCAAATAGCAACACCAACAGTTGGTCCAACTATTGTTGTCGTAAAATTGACGCTTTGACCAACAGACTGCGTAACGACCATTCCCGAATAATCCGCATATCCAGATGGAGTTGCAAATGCAGTGGTATTGTTTATGTTAGTAATACCTCCTGTTGTTGTAAAATTCGAAAAATATGAAGTAGAAACACTTGCTGATGGAATACAATATGGCGGAACATTAAGTGTTGTAAATGAAACATAGTTTGACCATTCACTATAAATACCACTACCACATGTTCCTCTAACCCAAAAATAATAGGTTGTATTATTAGCTAAACCAGATAAACTAACAACATTAATACCTGCTGCAGTTGTTCCTGTTGGCGTTTGATTATTACTTAAAACTATCGTAGCAGTTCCAGTACCGCCACCAACATAATTAGCAACAGCCGTTCCAGTACCTGCTCCTGAGCCAGTAGCAACAAACTGAACTCCTTGAGTGTTAGAAGCTGCACCAAGTGCAACCCAGTTAGTAGTTCCTACAAAGTTTATAGTGTAAGTCTGTCCAATAGTTAACGAAGCAGAACCAATTGGAGCTGCTGAGGCAACAAACTGAGTTCCTACAGTGTTTGAACTAGCACCGTATAGTGTAAAATCAGTTGAACCAACAGTAGTTATTGTATATGATTGCCCTACAGTCAAAGATGAAGCATTAACTACAGGATTTGTTGTTGTTATATAATATGTATAACCACTTCCTGGTGCAGGAACAGGCGCACTCCAATTTAAGTCAGCACTAGTTGACGCTATGTTAGAAGCTGTAGGTGTACCTGGCTTTTTACATGAACTATTTACAATCTCAATATCATCTAAGAAAATTTTTCCTTGAGCAGGAACAGAATACGCTTTGAAACCAAAATAAAACACTCCAGATGATGGTGCTGTAAACGTTACAAAATTAGTATTAGGTGAGCCTTTTATGTTAGGATGGTTATCCAACGGGATGGTCATATTTGCAGCATATGGACCTGTACCATATTTTACCTCTAGTCTATTCGTTACTGTTGACGGCACACTTGATCCTCCATAAGTATATGAAATTCTGTACGTATTTCCACCAATCAAATTAATTCCTTCAGTAAAAAACCAAACATTTGCTGATTGTGTACCACTTTGATTATAAATTAAATGGTCATCAGCAAAATTTGAATCGGCATCAGGAACATTAACAGTTATCCACAATGGACTAGCTCCAATAGCTTGTCTTGAAGTACATGGAGGCAAATTTGGCGCTGTAGCGAAAGAGAAATCTTGATTGTAAGGAATTGTTGTAGCATTACAAAGTGTTGTAAAAGCAACAGAATTCCATGTTCCATAAGTTCCTCCGCAATTTGAGCGAATATATAGAGTATAAGCTGTACTTGCTGCTAATCCAGTAAAATTATATGGTGAACTTCCCACAGCCAAAGTTCCTGACTGAGTAAGCCCACCTGAACCACTTCCTGCAGCACCACTAGTCCTTATTTCATACTGATAACCACTAGATGGATTTGGTGTTGGGTCAGTAAAATTGACAGTTGCAGAATTTATCAAAACATTTGACATTGTCAAGGTTACTGGTGAAAAACAATTATTTGGTGTCCATTGGAATGTTCTAGCTGCTGTTACAGGAATATTTGTTCCAGCACCAGTTCTTAATGTGTTTGTATTAGCAACACCCGCCGAAGTTGTCGTCCAATTGGCAACAGTATTAGTTCTATTATTAAAATCTGTATTATCAATTCCTCTTAAACCACATTGACCAGTCGAAGCTGGTGGATTTCCTATAAACGCTGGAGCTACATCAAAACGTACCTCAATTTGATTTGTTGTTTCATACAACCATATTTGAAAATTTATGGTTGAACTACTCGTTGCCAATCTTCTAACTTGACGATACTCAATCTTACAAATTCTATTTGGAGCAGAACCCGTAACTAATTTTGAAATACAATTTGATTGAATGGTTGGGTAAGTAACATCATATACTATTGGAGCTGGGGCAGACAAAGGTCCTGAATAACCAGAGATTGCTCCTGTATATGAACCACCAGTGGCAGTACTAAGAGGCAAAATATTTCCCGCAGTTGGCGTATCTCCAAAAGTTATATAACCATTACCAGAAACCCACATATCAGAGTAGGTTGACGCATTGTAAACGAAGTTAAATCCAATAGGAGTATTTACAGGCGAAACAGAAGTTCCTGTCCAAGTAGCTGGTGTTGCCCCGGGAATTAGAATCGTCTTTAAACTTGAGTCTAAGTTTGTATAAGTATTTGGATTATCAACAAACTCTGCATACGTGTAGTTCGTAGCTACCTGAGCACGAAGACCAACAGTTGTTAAGAGCAAAAACAATAATAGTGTTGTTTTTCTTAACGAAATCTTACTAGAAGGATAAAGTAATAATTTTATCATAACAGTTTATTTATGGTATTTTTTAAGTCTTTTTTAAAGACAATTTATTAATAGGTTCAGCAAATAAAAATACTATGCCGATTTAGTATTCAAAACTTATAACACTCAATAATACTTATTAATCGATAAAAATCTAATTTTTTCGTTGTACGAACTTTAGAGAGCAATTCATCGATAAAAATTTGTACTATTTATAGCACATTCGAGAAGAAATTCTTTCAAAGCACATCTTTTCAAGATAAACCTCACGAAAATTAGTTGCTAAAATAACAATTAATCAGTAGTTTACAAAGATTGTTAATAAAACATTATTCTTTTTATACTATTTTGTAAATTATATGCATAAAAACACCACAATTATTATAAAAATTCGCACTTTAAAAAAGTAAAAATAAACTGAATTTCAATCCTTTGCATGTTAATAAACCATAAAAAAATCCCTGCTGACACCAGCAGGGATTTTTTTATATAGATTTTCTGTTGATTTATCTAACTACTTTTCTAGTAACTGTTACACCATCTACAGAAGTTATTTGAAGTAAAAGCACTCCATTTGCGCTTCCTCCAGAAACTTTAACTTGAGTAGCATTGATACCATTATATTCGTTAAGTAATCTTCCTCTTAAATCAAAAACTTTAACAGATTTCATTTCGATTGAACCGCTGTTTATTACAAAATCACCCACTTCATTTTTGTAAACAACTAATTGATTATTTAAACTAGGTACTTCTACCCCAAGAGGGCTTTGATAAATTACATCAAATCTTGAAGCAAATGTTCCCGCATCTGAAGTGAAAGAATAGTTACCCGCTTTTAAATCTTGAACAAATCCTGTCTGGTTATCTCTCAAGAAAACATCTTGCGAAGCTGAAAATAAACCATCAACATGATCTAAGCTGATTGTGTAATTACCAGCTGTAGTTACAGTCAATTTTAATGGCACAACATCTGTAGCATCAAATGGTAATGATTTACCTTGAATTGCATAATCTACATTGTCAATCATAGTTGTAAGTGCAACTTCGCCATCATTAATGTATCTTCCGTCTATTGCTGCATCAAAACCATTGGTTGCATTTTCTATATAACCAATCATAGTTTGAGAAAACAAACCAGCTCCATTAGTTACATTCAACCAAAGACGATGTTTTTCAAGTGTATTGGCTACTCTGAAAAATTGATTAGCATGATTATCAATTCTCATATTATTGTCAAAACTAAGTGATGTTCCAGAACCATTGGCCTCAACAAAGAAACCTTGACCAGTTTGAATTACATCATTTGGATCATATACTTGTGCTTCATTGTTACTAACAAAACCTCCGGTAGTCCAAGTACAATAGCTAGCGTTTGCGGCATTATTAGTTTTTCTCCAAAAATAAAGCGTTCCAGTAATGTTACCATTTCCAGTTACAAAATCAACAGCATCAATTGGTGATGGATATGGATTTCCAACAGCATTGAAACGTTGTCCTGCTCCACCATCAACCATAGTAAATGTAATATTTCCATTATTTGGTACACCTGCAAACACACCATTGTATACAGTAGGTGTTACAGAAGGATGGTTATTTGGAACTCTAATTAAATATCCTTTTGCAGTATCAAAACTTGTTGTAGAAGGAGAAGAAATTGTATTATATAAATTAGTGTTTGTATTATAAGTATAAAAACGGTTTGTTAATGTGTTTGGTGAAAAACTCAACAAATTTTGAGAAGCTACTGGTGAAGACCACAATGTATAATCTAATCTTAACAACGCAGAGCTATTTCTATTCACTGTAATCGAACCACTATTAGAGTTGCTTGTTCCTCCTTGAATTAGGTTTGCATTATTTTCAACAACCACATCAGCAGCTGTTAAAGTATTTACCAACTCATCAACAATAGTTATAGCATCTCCAGAGTTAATAGTTAATGAACCTGAATTTACAGTTACTTTTTTGGCAATAAATTCGCCATTAGCTGTTGTAGAGTAAACACCAGCAATAATTGCTTCAATATCAGCATCTGGACCAGTTGTGTTAGACCATGCAGTGCCGTTCCAAGTACATGATGTAGGTTTTGTTGTTACATTAATTACGTTACTATTAGCAGAAGCTACAGAACCATTTACAGCTCTTACTCTATAATAATAAGTAGTTTCTGGACTTAATCCAGTTACTGCATAAGAAGTAACATTCCCTACATTCAAGTCATCATAGCCCGGTAAATTATCAGATACTATTTGTGTAATTGAAAAATCATCAAATCTTAGGTTTTGGTTGTTACTAGAACTACTATAAGAAACCAATCCAGAATAAGAAGTATCAGAGTAAGTTGTATCCGTGGAAGTTCCTACAACAGTCATACCTGTGAAACCACCTCCACTTTTAATTTTCAATGTCCAAAGCCCATCCTTACTTCTTGTTACTTCAATTCCATAAACAGTTCCACTAGTAACGGCTGTTGTAGATGATATCAGAGCAGTACCTGTTCCTGAAGCACTTTTACAAAGTTTAATTAGATCATCTGTCCCAACAAAATTAAACCCAACAACATAACCGCTTGCAGAGGTTAATGTAGTCTGATTTGAAGTTAAATAATAGAATGCTCTATTATTAGTTGAAGGAGCATAGTTTGTTTTTATGTTAAACCTCCAAGTAGTATCACCATTTGAAAGGTTATAACTTGTAGGTTGAGTGTATATGTATGATGTTGTTTGAGCAGCAGGCGCATTTAATCTCAATGAATATGTTCCAGATATTGGAGTAGAATTACTAGCTACCCAATTCGTAGTATTATTCCAATTTGACAATGTAGCACTTTCAAAATCTTCAGAGGATTTAGTAAGGTTTTGTTGAAATGTATTAGAAGTACTCACATCCAATCTATAACTTGTTGCTCCAGAAACGGCATTCCAATTAGCTGTAAAACCTGTTGGTAAAACCGCAGTAGCAGCTGTAGCCGTTGGAGTTCCTAAACCTGTAATATCTGCTGTTAATCCAGTAGGTTGAGATACTGTGTAGAAAGAAGCTTTTGCGCCAGACAATGTATAACCTGTTACAGTAACTGCAATTCCTGTTCCTGGTGAAGAAGTCGCAAAGTTAGCAGTTGGTGTATCGCTAACTGAAACATCAGATTCATCTCCAGTTACAATTCCATTGAGTGATGGTGTTCCAGAAAGAGTTGCTGTTGTAGTTCCATCTTGAACTTTATTATTAGCAGTAACACCAGTTATGGTTAACGCTTTAGGATTTACTGTCAATGCACGAACCACATTGGTTGCTGCATTATAATTTGCATCCCCAGCTTGCGAAGCTGTAATATTAGTACTTCCTGCGCCTACTATTGTAACCGTGTTACCAGATACAGTAGCTACAGCTGTATTTGAACTAGCATAAGTAACTGTTAACCCAGAAGAAGATGTTCCTGTTAAAGAAAAAGCAGCATCG
The DNA here is from genome assembly GCF_014642275.1 of Flavobacterium lutivivi. Lineage (GTDB taxonomy): Bacteria > Bacteroidota > Bacteroidia > Flavobacteriales > Flavobacteriaceae > Flavobacterium > Flavobacterium lutivivi. The sequence goes on along the minus strand of NZ_BMIM01000001.1, from coordinate 279,843 downwards.
CCATAAGTTTTTGCAAACAAAGCTGCAAAGGTAATCGTTTGATTGGCTTTATTTATTGTAAAGTTTAGAGCTGCAGGAGCACTTGTCCCACCAGCATTACTAGCAGTAACATTAGCGGTAAAAGAACCGGTAGCAGTAGGTGTACCAGTAATTGCTCCAGTAGAAGTATTAAGTGTTAATCCTGGAGGGAATGAACCACTAGACAACGCATAAGATGTAGGCGAATTTGATGCTACTATATTATATGTAAACGATGTATTATATGTACCCGTAGGTGAACCAGCTGTTACAACTGGAGCAGCAGGATTAACCGTCAGAACACCATTATCTGCTGTGCTATTCCACACACCATTTATATCACCGTATTTATATTCTGTACTTCCTGTTCTTTGGTAACGAGTTGCATAATAATAAGTACCTGGCGCCAATGATGCACCTATATTAGCCACATATTCATCATTATTACCGCTATCTATATTATATGATGCATTAACCCAGTTTGTCCAAGTATTTGGATTTGTATTAGAAGTACTGTAACCTACTTGAGCCGTAATTCCTGCTCCTTGTCCAGCGCTATTTGTAATTCCGGGATGATATACTTGTCCATAAACATTGAATGCACCACCTTGGGTAATTGTTCCAGAAGCTGGATACTGAAGATTACACCAGTTAACCAATTTTGATGTAACTGTTAAAATTCCACTGTTGCTGCTCCAAACGCCACCAGTTCCTCCATATACGTATGGACCAGAACCAATTTGAAAACGCGAAGCATAATAATACGTTCCTGGTGTTAACCCAGAACCTATTGTTGCCATAAACTCATCATTGTTACCAGACTGTACGTTAAAAGTTGCTGAAACCCAGTTTGTCCAAGTATTTGGATTTGTATTAGAACCTACAGGACTAATACCTATCCAAGCTGATAAACCAACTCCTGCACCAGCAGCTTCAGTTAATCCAGGTTCGTATGCTCGAGCATACACATTGAAAGTTCCACTTTCTTCTATGGACTGCGTAGTAGGAAATTGAATATTACACCAATCAACAGATGCAGCTGCTGTAAAACTCAAATTATCTATCCCTAACCCAGTTCCTGTACCTGTTCCTTTCCAAGTCGCCCATCTAAATTGATATGCTGAACTTGCAGTCAAACCATTGATAGTAAAAGAGTAGTTATCAGTATCTCCGTTTGAATCTGCATCAGATTTATTTGATGTTGCATTATTATACGAAACAGCAGATCCTGCTACAGTAGTCCAAGAACCACTTGTTCCCAACCTATATTGCAAAACAACACCCATTATCGCTGTCTGAATACTAATAACTCTTATATCATAAGAAACTACTACCGAAGTAGTAGAACCAGTATTAATTGATGTTACTAATTGATTAACTCCATTTGTAGCATTGCTCGATGTCTGAATATAATATGCAGCATTTGAAGAAACGCTATATCCATAACTACCTCCTGTACCAGTTGCAGCAGTTGCCGCACTAAGAGTAGCATTTCCAGTAGGTGTAGATGCTTCTGCTAATGCTTGAGTTGTTACAGAACCTCCATTCAAACCATTCCAAGCAGCAGTTCCTGTTGGCATTGTCGTAAAAGTTGCAGTACCAAAATTTTGAGTATATGGCAATGTTTGAGCTGTAGGATTTGTCTGGCTAAAAGAAAATAATGAAACCAGTAACAAACAACAAATTGCCGTAAATTTTCCAAAACTGTTTTTCTCCGTAATCATACGGGGTTGAGTAATTTTGTTTATCATGAAATTAATTTTTTAAAAATTAATGTTTTGCCCTCATTTTCAGGACATATTAAGCAAGCAAAGATAAACTTTTTTTTGAAACAGTCAAAAATACCTGTTATACTTTTTTAACAAATCGATGAAATACAACATTTATTTTACTTTATGATAAAATATCTATTACAAAAAAACCGCTTCGGTTTCCCGAAGCGGTTTCTATTTAATCACTTATGGCTTTTGATTATCTCTTAACCATTCTTAGCGTTTGTGTGTGTTCGCCTTGTGATACTACCACATTGTAAACACCACTTGGGTATCGTGAACCTATCGATACTGTCGGTACATCCATCGGTTGTACTTCTCTCGTATCTATCAGTTTGCCTACCATGTCGTATACCTTGATGCTTACTCTTGCATCAATGCTACTCTCCATTTGTAAACTAAACTCATAATCATATGGGTTTGGATAACCTTTAACACTAAACACATCTTTCGATGATACCTCTGTAACTCTTGCACTAGCTGGTGATACTATCTCACATGCATCACTCCATGGTGACCATGTGCCTGATGTCATCACTTGTACGCGTACTCCATAGTGGGTGTTAGCTGAATAGTTGCTCACCATATTGAATGTAAACCAGTGGATGTTTCTATCTATTTGTGATACATCTACAGCTGTACTCAACGTCTCGTCTGTATATCTTGTAACTTCAAATCTGTATGAAGTTACTCTATCTAAACTCGATGTGGTAATGTTCGTTCCTTTGGTTGGAACTATAGCTCCTCCACAGTAGTTAACCAATGTTGGTACATTTGGTGTAGTTACATTACATGGTGCGCCATACTCTGAATAATCTCCTGTAGTTTTTACAGCAACATCTACTACATACGTCGTTCCATAGTTATAAGACGGTAACATTGTCAATGAGAACCAATGTAATGTTCTTGTCAACGTTTGGACACTTCCTGTTACTGTATTTGTAACTCTGAATCTATATCCTGTTGCGCTTGGTAAACTCGTAGTCGCTATAAGTGTACTTATCGATGGTAACGTTTGTCCACAGTACGTTTGTAACTGTGTAGTACCTGTTCCTCCTGATGGTTGTGTTACCGGCGGTGTTGAATATAAACATGATGGTCCATAATAGCCTAACCAGATACCATTCTTTCTTAACATGACACGTACTGAATATGTTGTAGCATACTCAAAACTTGATAATTGGGTTAAGTTGAAATATTGTAATGGTCTATCTATTGTCTGTACTGCATTTGTAACTGTATTGGTTACCTCAAAACGGTAGCCATCTACGCCTGCTGTACTTACACAGCTTATCAATGAGCCTATTGTTGCCAATGTTGTGCCACAGTTGGTCATGTTTGCTATCAACTGATTGCCTTCATCTAACAAACCATTACAATTGTTGTCAAATCCATCATACAATATCTCTGTCATTCCAGGATTTATAGCCGATACACTGTCGTTACAGTCTATTCCTAAACTTACTGCACTATATCCGTTTGGTTCGGTTGCTCCATAGCATAAACTTACCTGACTATTGTCTAATGAATAATTGTCACCATCGGCATCTGTATAGAACATACCCGTTTGATATGCTAAACCATCATTTGGAGCACAATCTGTATTGGTTAGTGAATATCCAACTGGCGGTGTATTAGCATCTACCGCGCAGACGCCTGAAACCAAAGCCCCAAAACCTACTCCATCGCCATCTGAATCTAAGTAGAAGGAGAACGTAGCATGTTTTGTATTGTCATTATCATCACAGTCGGTGTTGTTGGTAACTCCACATGCTGCTAATGTAAGTGAACCAAAACCATCGCCATCATTGTCCACATATTGTAATTGATTATCGTTACAATCTGAATTATTAGCAACTCCGCATGCTACTAAAACATTCGAACCAAAGCCATCTCCATCTAAATCTTGATATTGTAGTTGGTTATCATTGCAATCGCCGTTGTTTATTGGTCCGTTTGGTGCATAAGCATTTTGACCAAAACCATCGCCATCATTATCAACATAAGTTAGTAAATTGTCGTTGCTATCTAGATTATTTGTAACACCGCTTGGTGCTTTCACATTAGAACCAAATCCATCTCCATCGAAATCAACGTAGGTTGTTAAATTATCATTAGTATCTGAACTATTGGCTACATAACCAATTGGCGCACCTGTACAAGTCACAACTGAGGAAGCTGAACTACCAAACCCATCGTTATCATTATCAACATAATAAGTAACATTTGCGTTTATAGTAAAAGTAGCCTTATAATTACTTCCTCCATTGCTTGCATACTGTGTTCCTGAACATGAAGTTGATTGATCTGAATATACTTCAATTGTGTAATTACCAGGAGATAAACTTCCTGTCAAATTGGTTGAATAACCAGTGGTTGCCCACCGTTGATTTTGACCTCCACAACCATTATTAGAACCAGATGCCCAACCAATATTATTGGTAACAAAGCTACCACTTGGTGATCCAGTTAAATAAATACGATAATAGATCCTTGTGCTAGTAATATCACAACCACCACATTTATAGTTGTTGTGTTCTGCTCCTTTAAAGACTATTCCAGAAGATCCTTGACAAAATGCCCCAAGGTTTGCTCCATTGAAGTCAGGATTGGATGTAGTTGCTTGCAAGTCATAGTAAGTATTACCACCTCCATTTATCCTCAAAACTATATATGTAGAATTGAAACCTGCAGATTGCCCAAATGCAACCGTAATACAGAAAGTTTGAAACAAAAGGGCAATAAATAACCTTTTTAAAAGTAATTCTTTTTTCATGTAACTCAATTTAAGATTAATAAATTAAGCAGGAAAAAAATATGGTTTTGCAAATTTAGGGCACTTAAAATTATACTATTTATAAATTACTACCACAAACCTAATAAGTTACAGCTGTAACTATATCGTTTTCGTGTTGATAAAATATTAAAAACGAAATAATTTATTACAAAAATATAACAAATAAAACCCCAAGAAATAGGGCATTTGCCCTAAAAAATTAAGCCTCTCAAATGAGAGGCTTAATAAATTTATGCTTGACCAGTTGGTCCGAAGTTTAATGGAATTGACGGTTGCTCAACTTCCTTTATCTCTCCATGTGCATTTTCGTATCTGTGAATGTTTTCAGCGAATGCATTCAAAAAACGTTTAGCATGTTGTGGCGTTAGAATAATTCTTGACTTCACTTTAGCTTTTGGTACACCAGGCATGATTTTCACAAAATCAATAACAAACTCAGAAACCGAATGATTTATTATTGCAAGATTGGAATAAATTCCATCAGCAGTATTTTCATCAAGTTCAATATTTATTTGCCCTTGTTGTTGATTATCACTCATGACTAATAGATATATTCTTCTTTTTTAGACATAATTTCGTTGTAATCTTCTTTTGACCCTACGATTATATTATCATAATCTCTCATACCAGTACCAGCTGGAATTCTATGACCTACAATAACATTTTCTTTCAAGCCTTCAAGAGTATCAACTTTACCAGCAACTGCAGCTTCGTTCAATACTTTTGTTGTTTCTTGGAAAGAAGCAGCTGAGATAAACGATTTGGTTTGTAGAGAAGCTCTAGTAATACCTTGTAAAACTGGTGTTGCTGTAGCAGGAATAACATCTCTAGCAACAACAAGATTCTTATCATTACGTTTTAGCAATGAATTTTCATCTCTTAATTCACGTGGTGTTACTATTTGACCAGGTTTAAGTGTATCAGAATCTCCAGCATCTTCTACAACTTTCATTCCATACAGTTTATCATTTTCTTCGATAAAATCAGCAGTGTGTACCATTTGCTCTTCAAGGAAAAGAGTATCTCCTGGATCTTCAATTTGTACTTTACGCATCATTTGACGAATTACAACTTCAAAGTGTTTGTCGTTGATTTTTACACCTTGTAAACGGTAAACTTCTTGAATTTCATTAACCAAATATTGTTGAACAGCAGATGGTCCTTGAATTCTTAGAATATCTTCAGGAGTAATAGCACCGTCAGAAAGAGGCATACCAGCTTTTACATAATCGTTCTCTTGAACTAAAATTTGATTAGAAAGTTTTACTAAATACTTTTTAATTTCTCCAAACTTAGATTCAATAACAATCTCTCTATTTCCTCTTTTGATTTTTCCAAATGTTACAACACCATCAATTTCAGATACTACTGCTGGGTTTGACGGGTTACGAGCTTCTAGCAACTCAGTAATTCTAGGTAAACCTCCTGTGATATCACCAGCTTTTGACGAGCGGCGAGGTATTTTTACTAAAATTTTTCCTGCTTTAATTTTCTCTCCATCTTCAACCATTAAGTGAGCTCCTACTGGTAAATTGTAAGAACGAATTAATTCTCCATCTTTACCATAGATATGTAACGTTGGGATTAATTTTTTATTTCTTGCTTCAGAAATTACTTTTTCTTGGAAACCAGTTTGCTCATCGATTTCCACCATATATGTTTGACCTTGCTCTAAATCTTCATAGGTAACTTTACCAGTAAATTCAGAAATAATAACACCATTATATGGATCCCATTTACATATAGTTGCTCCTTTTCCAACAGATTCTCCATCTTTAACAAAGATACTAGAACCGTAAGGAATATTATGAGTACTTAATAAAATACCTGTTTTTTCATCAACAACTTTTAATTCAGTAGAACGAGAAATTACGATATCAACGCTATTTCCTTCTGCATCTTCACCTTTAACGGTTTTCAAATCTTCTATTTCGATTTTACCACCGAATTTAGCGATGATACTTGATTCTTCAGAAATATTTCCTGCAGTACCACCAACGTGGAATGTTCTCAAGGTTAACTGTGTTCCTGGCTCACCAATTGACTGTGCTGCAATAACTCCTACTGCTTCACCTTTTTGCGTCATTTTTCCGTTTGCTAGGTTACGTCCATAACATTTTGCACAAATACCTTTTTTGGCTTCACATGTTAAAGGCGAACGAACATCAACCTTTTCTATAGGAGATTCTTCAATAGCTTTAACAATAGCCTCTGTTATTTGCTCACCAGCTGCTACTAAAACATCTGAAGTTAATGGATTAATAACATCTTGTAGAGCTACACGTCCAAGAATTCTTTCTCCTAAAGTTTCAACTATCTCTTCATTTTTCTTAAGAGCTGTAACTTCAATACCTCTAAGTGTTCCACAATCTACAGAATTTACAATAACATCTTGAGAAACATCATGTAATCTTCTTGTTAGGTAACCTGCATCGGCTGTTTTCAAAGCCGTATCGGCAAGACCTTTACGAGCACCGTGAGTAGAGATGAAATATTCAAGAATTGATAGACCTTCTTTAAAGTTAGAAAGGATTGGGTTTTCAATAATTTCACCACCACCAGCAGTTGATTTTTTTGGCTTAGCCATCAAACCACGCATACCAGTTAACTGACGAATTTGCTCTTTAGATCCACGAGCTCCAGAGTCAAGCATCATATATACAGAGTTGAAGCCTTGCTGGTCTTCTCTAATGTTTTTCATTGCTAATTCTGTTAACAATGCATTTGTTGAAGTCCAAACGTCGATAACCTGATTGTAACGCTCATTATTTGTAATTAGACCCATGTTATAGTTCATGGTAATTCCTTCTACTTGCTCACGAGCATCTGCAATAAGTTCTTCTTTTTTCTCAGGGATGATAATATCACCTAAACTGAATGATAAACCTCCACGGAAAGCGAATTTATAACCCATATCTTTCATGTTATCCAAGAAAGCTGCTGTAGTTGGAACATCTGTAACTGAAAGAATTTTTCCAATAATATCACGAAGTGATTTTTTGGTTAAAACTTCGTTAATATAACCAGCTGCTTCAGGAACAACTTCGTTAAAAAGAACTCTTCCTGCTGTTGTTTGTATTAGTTTATAAACTAATTTTCCTTCTTCATTAAAATCTTTTGCTCTAATTTTTACACGAGCATTCAACTCTAATCTTCCTTCATTCAGAGCAATATTTACTTCTTCAGCTGAATAGAAAGTTAATCCTTCACCAAGGATTTTGTGTTCTGGTGTTGATAATCTTTCTTTAGTCATATAGTATAACCCTAAAACCATGTCCTGAGAAGGTACAGTAATAGGAGCACCATTTGCTGGGTTCAAAATATTGTGAGATGCCAACATCAATAATTGAGCTTCAAGGATTGCTTCTGGACCAAGAGGTAAGTGAACTGCCATCTGGTCACCATCAAAGTCAGCGTTGAAAGCCGTACACGTTAATGGGTGAAGTTGAATTGCTTTTCCTTCAATTAATTTTGGCTGGAATGCTTGGATACCAAGTCTGTGAAGAGTTGGAGCACGGTTTAGTAATACTGGATGTCCTTTAATTACATTTTCAAGAATATCCCAAACTACTGGTTCTTTTTTGTCAATAATTTTCTTAGCAGACTTAACTGTTTTTACAATTCCTCTTTCGATTAATTTACGAATAACGAATGGTTTATATAGTTCAGCTGCCATATCTTTTGGCAAACCACACTCATACATTTTCAATTCAGGTCCAACGACGATTACCGAACGTGCAGAATAGTCAACACGTTTACCTAATAAGTTTTGACGGAAACGTCCTTGTTTACCTTTTAATGAATCTGATAATGATTTCAGCGGTCTATTTGATTCTGTTTTTACTGCAGAAGCTTTTCTAGTGTTATCGAATAATGAATCAACAGCTTCTTGTAGCATACGTTTTTCATTACGTAAAATTACCTCAGGAGCTTTGATTTCCATTAATCTTTTCAAACGATTGTTACGAATGATTACTCTTCTGTATAAATCGTTCAAATCTGAAGTAGCGAAACGACCTCCATCAAGTGGAACTAACGGACGCAATTCAGGCGGAATAACAGGAATTACTTTTAATATCATCCATTCTGGACGATTTTCTCTGTTTAGGTTTGCTTCACGGAAAGACTCAACTACTTGAAGTCTTTTTAGAGCTTCTGTTTTTCTTTGCTTTGAAGTTTCATTGTTTGCACTATGTCTTAATTCATAAGAAAGTGCATCCAAATCTGTACGAGCTAATAAATCCATAATACATTCTGCACCCATTTTGGCAATGAATTTATTTGGATCTGTATCGTCAAGATATTGGTTTTCCATAGGAAGAGAATCTAAAATATTTAGATATTCTTCTTCTGTTAAAAAGTCTAATCTTTCTATTGGATCTCCTTCAGCAGTTTGTGCAATACCTGGTTGAATTACTACGTATCTTTCATAGTAAATAATCATGTCTAATTTTTTAGACGGAAGTCCAAGTATATATCCAATTTTATTAGGAAGAGAACGGAAATACCAAATATGAGCGATAGGCACAACAAGGTTGATATGACCAACTCTATCTCTTCTTACTTTTTTCTCAGTAACTTCTACACCACAACGGTCACAAACAATTCCTTTATAACGAATTCTCTTGTATTTTCCACAAGCACATTCATAATCTTTAACTGGACCGAAAATTCTTTCACAGAAAAGACCGTCACGCTCAGGTTTGTGTGTTCTATAGTTAATGGTTTCTGGTTTTAAAACCTCTCCTTTAGATTCTGCTAGGATTGATTCTGGTGAAGCAAGTCCTATTGAAATTCTGTCAAATCTTTTGATAGTATTTTTATCTTTATTTCTATTCATCATAGTCGTAAAATTTTTAAGTTGTTGGTTGTCAGTTGTTGGTTGATAATACGTTTATTTTCATATTAGCAACCATCAACCATCAACTATTTTTATTCTTCTAATCTGATGTCTAATCCAAGACCTTTTAATTCATGCATCAATACATTGAACGACTCAGGTAATCCTGGTTCTGGCATAGTTTCACCTTTTACAATTGCTTCATAGGTTTTAGCTCTACCAATAACGTCATCTGATTTAACAGTCAAAATTTCTCTAAGCGTGCTTGATGCTCCATAAGCTTCAAGTGCCCAAACCTCCATTTCTCCAAAACGCTGACCTCCAAACTGAGCTTTACCACCCAATGGTTGTTGCGTAATTAATGAGTATGGACCAATAGAACGAGCATGCATTTTATCATCAACCATATGACCTAATTTAAGCATATAGATTACACCTACAGTTGCTGCTTGATGGAAACGCTCTCCAGTTCCTCCATCATATAAATATGTATGTCCAAATCTTGGTACACCAGCTTCATCGGTAAGTGCATTAATTTGATCTAAAGTTGCTCCATCAAAAATTGGTGTGGCAAATTTTTTGCCTAATTTTTGACCAGCCCAACCAAGAACTGTTTCATATATCTGACCGATGTTCATACGTGAAGGTACACCTAGTGGATTCAATACTATATCTACTGGAGTTCCATCTTCTAGGAATGGCATGTCTTCATCACGAACAATTCTTGCTACAATACCTTTGTTTCCGTGACGACCAGCCATCTTATCTCCTACTTTTAGTTTACGTTTTTTAGCAATGTAAACTTTAGCAAGTTTTAAAATTCCTGCTGGTAATTCGTCTCCTACAGTGATTGTGAATTTTTCTCTTCTTAAAGCTCCTTGTAAATCGTTTAATTTAATTTTATAATTGTGAATTAAATCGTTAACAAGGTTATTTGTTTCTTCATCAGAAACCCATTGACCTTTTGTAAGATGAGCAAAATCTTCAACTGATTGAAGCATTTTTCTAGAGTATTTTTTTCCTTTTGGAAGAACTTCTTCTCCAAGGTCATTCATTACTCCTTGAGATGTTTTTCCGTCAACAATCAAGAATAATTTTTCAATTAGTTTATCTTTTAATTCAACAAACTTAGTTTCAAATTCCATCTCAAGAGCAGTCAAATCATCTTTATCTTTTGTTCTTTTCTTTTTGTCTTTTACTGCTCTAGCGAAAAGTTTTTTATCAAGAACTACACCACTTAATGATGGAGATGCTTTTAAAGAAGCGTCTTTTACATCACCAGCTTTATCACCAAAAATTGCTCTTAAAAGTTTTTCTTCTGGAGTTGGATCAGATTCTCCTTTTGGAGTAATTTTTCCAATTAGAATATCACCAGGTTTTACTTCGGCACCAATTCTAATCATTCCGTTTTCATCCAAATCTTTTGTAGCTTCTTCAGAAACGTTAGGAATGTCATTAGTTAATTCTTCATTACCAAGTTTAGTATCTCTAACTTCCAATGAATAATCATCTACGTGAATTGATGTAAAGATATCATCACGAACAACTTTTTCAGAAATTACAATCGCATCCTCGAAGTTGTAACCTTTCCAAGGCATGAAAGCAACTTTAAGGTTTCTACCTAAAGCTAATTCTCCATTTTGCGTTGCATAACCTTCGCAAAGTACTTGTCCTTTGGTTACTTTATCTCCTTTTCTTACAATTGGTTTTAAGTTGATAGAAGTACTTTGGTTTGTTTTTCTAAATTTGATTAATTGGTATGTTTTTTCATCTGTATCAAAACTTACCATTCTTTCAGCATCAGTTCTATCATATTTGATAGTAATAGTATTTGCATCTACATATTCAACAACACCATTACCTTCTGCATTAATTAATACTCTTGAGTCAGAAGCAACTTGTCTTTCCAGTCCGGTTCCAACAATTGGAGATTCTGGACGCAACAAAGGAACTGCTTGACGCATCATGTTTGAACCCATCAAAGCACGGTTCGCATCATCATGCTCAAGGAAAGGAATCAATGATGCAGAAATAGAAGCAATTTGATTTGGAGCTACGTCAGTATAATGAACCGCTGTAGGTTCAACTACTGGGAAGTCACCTTCTTCACGAGCAATTACTTTTTCAGCAGTAATTGTTCCATTGTTATCCATTTCAATATTTGCTTGAGCAATTAACTTGCCTTCTTCTTCTTCAGCACTCAGATAAATTGGTTCAGCTGACAAGTCAATTTTACCGTTTTTAACCTCACGATATGGTGTTTCAATGAATCCCATTCCGTTTACTTTTGCATAAACACCAAGAGATGAAATCAATCCAATGTTTGGTCCTTCAGGAGTTTCAATTGGACAAAGTCTTCCGTAATGTGTATAGTGAACGTCACGAACCTCGAAACCAGCTCTTTCTCTAGAAAGTCCACCAGGTCCAAGTGCTGATAATCTTCTTTTGTGCGTAATCTCAGCCAATGGATTCGTTTGATCCATGAATTGAGATAACTGGTTCGTTCCAAAGAAAGAGTTGATAACCGATGATAATGTTTTAGCATTAATCAAATCGATTGGTGTAAACACCTCGTTATCTCTAACGTTCATTCTCTCACGAATGGTTCTTGCCATACGAGCCAAACCAACACCAAATTGTTGAGACAATTGTTCACCAACTGTTCTAACACGACGGTTTGACAAGTGATCGATATCATCAATCTCTGCTTTAGAGTTGATTAATTCGATTAAATATTTTACGATTGTAATAATATCTTCTTTCGTTAAAACTTGCTTTTCCATTGGAATATCAAGGTTTAACTTTTTGTTCATTCTATAACGACCTACTTCACCTAAGTTGTAACGTTGGTCAGAGAAGAATAATTTATCGATAATACCGCGAGCCGTTTCCTCATCAGGCGGTTCTGCATTACGCAACTGACGATAGATGTGCTCTACAGCTTCTTTTTCAGAGTTTGTTGGATCTTTTTGTAACGTGTTGTGGATAATAGCATAATCTGCTTGGTTATTATCCTCTTTGTGTAACAAAATAGATTTCACATTAGAATCGATGATTTCTTCCACATTATCTTTATCGATAATAGTATCACGATCTAATATAATCTCATTACGCTCGATAGATACTACTTCACCTGTATCTTCGTCAACGAAATCTTCATGCCATGTATTCAAAACACGTGCAGCAAGTTTTCTACCGATGTATTTTTTAAGACCTGTTTTTGAAACTTTGATTTCTTCTGCAAGATCAAAGATTTCAAGAATATCTTTATCACGCTCAAATCCGATAGCACGGAAAAGAGTTGTTACTGGTAATTTTTTCTTTCTATCGATATACGCATACATTACGTTGTTGATATCGGTAGCAAATTCTATCCAAGAACCTTTGAAAGGAATTACTCTGGCAGAATAAAGTTTAGTTCCATTAGCATGGAATGATTGTCCAAAGAAAACACCTGGTGAACGGTGCAACTGAGAAACTACAACTCTTTCAGCACCATTGATAACAAATGTACCACTTGGTGTCATATAAGGAATTGTTCCTAAATAAACGTCTTGAACGATAGTTTCAAAATCCTCATGTTCAGGATCAGTACAGTATAATTTTAATCTAGCTTTAAGCGGAACACTATACGTTAAACCCCTATCAATACACTCTTCAATTGTATAACGCGGAGGATCTACGAAATAATCTAGAAATTCTAATACAAACTGGTTTCTTGTATCAGTTATTGGGAAGTTCTCCATGAAGGTATTGTATAAACCTTCGTTGCCTCTCTCATCTGATTTCGTTTCTAATTGGAAGAAATCTTTAAAAGATTTTACCTGAACATCTAGAAAATCTGGATATTGAGGTATATTTTTTGTTGAGGCAAAATTCAATCTTTCAGTCTGATTTGTTATCATCAATGGACAAAATTTTGATTTAAAAAAAGTAATTTTTGTGTAAAAACACTGTTCAATCTCTACTTTCCTTTAATTGATAATCAACACCTCTTAAAAATAAACCAGGAAAATTGTCTATTTTTTTCTTCGTATTGATTAAATAGTATTTGTTTTTAAAACAAATCTGAATATTTTTTTCATATAATTTTATTATACGAAAAATGGTTTAGGTCATTGAGAGCGTTTCTCAAGACCTAAACCTTATATTAAAACTGGGTAGTTATTATTTTAACTCAACTACTGCACCAGCTTCTTCTAAAGATTTTTTCAAACCTTCTGCTTCTGCTTTAGAAACTCCTTCTTTAATGTTTGATGGAGCACCGTCAACTATATCTTTAGCTTCTTTCAAGCCAAGACCAGTTAATTCTTTTACAGCTTTAACTACAGCTAATTTAGAAGCTCCAGCATCTTTCAATACTACTGTGAACTCTGTTTGCTCTTCTGCTGCACCAGCATCACCAGCACCACCAGCAGCAACTACTACAGCTGCAGCAGCTGGTTCGATACCGTACTCTTCTTTTAATATTGTAGCTAAGTCGTTAACTTCTTTAACTGTTAAGTTAACTAATTGTTCTGCGAATTGTTTCAAATCTGCCATTTTTTCTATCGTTTAAAATGTTTTTTATAATGTTTTTTTTGTGCTCAATTTACTCTTCAGATTTACCTTCAAATTGTTGCAATAAAGCAGAAATAACTCTTCTTGCAGGAGATTGAAGTAATCCAATGATTTCTCCGATAACTTCTTCTTTTGATTTTAAAGATGCTAATGAATCTAATAGATTATCTCCAATATAGATTTCATTATTAATAAAAGCACCTTTTAAAACAGGTTTATCAGATTTTTTTCTAAAGTCTTTAATGATTTTTGCAGGTGCATTTGCAACGCTAGCAATCATAACAGATGAATTGCCTTTTAGAACAGTTGCTAAATCTCCATAATCATTATCAGATGCTTCCATAGCTTTTTCAAGCAATGTGTTTTTAACAACCTCTAATTTAATACCTGCTTTAAAACAAGCTCTTCTTAAATTTGAAGTAGTTTCAGCATCAAGTCCAGATGTATCTGCAATGTAAATAACATTTGTTTCAGCCAACTTTGCAGTTAAATCTTCTATCGCGATTGATTTTTCTTCTCTAGTCATAATAAAACTTTTTAACTACCAATTATACTGCTTTAGGGTCTAAAGCAATAGCAGGACTCATTGTACTAGATAAGTGGATAGACTTAATGTAAGTACCTTTAGCCGCAGTTGGTTTTAATTTAATTAATGTTTGAATAATTTCGTGTGCGTTATCTACAATCTTTTCAGATTCAAATGAAATCTTCCCGATACCAGCATGAACAATACCTGTCTTATCAACTTTAAAATCAATTTTACCTGATTTAACGTCTTGAACAGCTTTTGCAACGTCCATAGTTACAGTACCAGTTTTAGGATTTGGCATCAAACCTCTTGGACCTAATATACGTCCTAAAGGACCTAATTTACCCATAACAGCTGGCATAGTAATGATTACATCAACATCAGTCCAACCATCTTTAATTTTTTGTAAATAATCGTCTAAACCTACATGGTCTGCACCTGCAGCTTTAGCTTCAGCTTCTTTATCAGGTGTAACTAAAGCAAGAACTCTAACATCTTTACCTGTTCCATGAGGCAATGTTACTACACCTCTTACCATTTGATTTGCTTTTCTTGGATCAACTCCTAAACGAACAGCAATATCTACTGATTCGTCAAATTTTGCAGAAGCTACTTGTTTCAATAATGCAGAAGCATCTTTTAAACTGTATAGCTTGTTTTTTTCAATTTTTGACGCAGCTACTTTTTGTTTTTTTGTCAATTTTGCCATATCTTTCTCTTATTTTAGAGGAGAATCTCCACTTACAGTTATACCCATAGATCTAGCTGTTCCTGCTACCATACTCATTGCTGATTCGATTGTGAATGCATTAAGATCTGGCATTTTGTCTTCAGCTATTGCCTTAATTTGATCCCAAGTAACACTAGCTACTTTTTTACGATTAGGCTGACCTGA
Organism: Flavobacterium lutivivi; assembly: GCF_014642275.1. Lineage (GTDB taxonomy): Bacteria > Bacteroidota > Bacteroidia > Flavobacteriales > Flavobacteriaceae > Flavobacterium > Flavobacterium lutivivi. The sequence goes on along the minus strand of NZ_BMIM01000001.1, from coordinate 264,432 downwards.
ACCAGATTTAATTTTTGCAGCATCCATCAATTGCACTGCGGCAGGTGGAGTTTTTACAACAAAATCAAACGATTTGTCTTTATACACGGTAATTTGTACCGGTAATACTTTGCCAGGTTGATCTTGTGTTCTCGCGTTAAATTGCTTACAGAACTCCATGATGTTAACCCCAGCAGCTCCCAAAGCAGGTCCAACCGGTGGCGACGGGTTCGCAGCACCTCCCTTAACTTGTAGTTTAACTACTTTACTAATTTCTTTAGCCATTTCTTTAAAATTTTACATCTCTCAATTGGAAGCGATTGATGCGGTTTAATATATATGTAACAAAAAATTATACTTTTTCAACTTGCATAAAACTTAATTCTAGCGGAGTTTTTCTTCCGAAAATTTTCACCATAACTTCGAGTTTACGCTTTTCTTCATTGATTTTCTCAATAGTCCCATTAAAACCATTGAAAGGCCCATCTATAACTTTAACCGTTTCACCTAGAACAAAAGGAATAGATTGACTATTATCTGTCTTAACTGCTAACTCATCAACTTTACCCAACATTCTATTTACTTCAGACATTCTCAACGGCACTGGGTTACCACCCTTAACTTCGCCAAGAAACCCAATAACACCTGTTATTGACTTAATTATATGTGGAATTTCTCCAACTAAATTAGCTTCAATCATTACATAACCTGGAAAATAAACTTTTTCTTTTACTGTCTTTTTTCCATCCTTTACTTGTACAACCTTTTCAGTAGGAACAAGAACTTGAGAAATGTAATCCGACATTCCTAAGCGACTTATTTCGGTTTCTATATAAGATTTAACCTTATTTTCTTGTCCGCTTACCGCTCTAACCACATACCACTTTTTTGTACTAACCTCAGCCATTTAAATATTTTATTATTTTAACAAATTAAAAAATCCAGAAATTGCCTTTGTAAACAATTCATCAACTCCCCAAGTTGCTAAAGCAAAAATTATAGAAAAAAGAGCAACTATTATAGTATAACGTTGCACTTCTGACCACTCTGGCCAAGTTACATTTGATTTCAGCTCTTCAAAAGATTCAGAAATATAGTTAAAGACTTTTGTCATATCTTTTATTATTTGCACGGGCGGGAGGATTCGAACCACCATCAACGGTTTTGGAGACCGCTATTCTACCCTTGAACTACGCCCGTATTTTTTGGAAAAAACCAGCAGAGCAAAATTTTACTCTGCTGGATTATTAAATTTATAATATTAGAATTAATCTAAAATTTCAGTTACCTGACCAGCTCCAACTGTTCTACCACCTTCACGGATAGCAAAACGTAAACCTACGTTAAGAGCGATTGGGCTTAACAATTCAACAGTAATTGTCAAGTTATCACCAGGCATAACCATCTCAACACCTGCCGGTAACGAAATGATACCAGTTACGTCAGTTGTACGTACATAGAACTGTGGACGGTAGTTGTTATGGAATGGAGTGTGACGACCACCTTCTTCTTTTTTCAAGATATAAACCTCAGCTTTGAATTTAGCGTGTGGTTTAACAGAACCTGGTTTACAAATAACCATACCACGACGGATATCAGCTTTATCAATACCTCTTAACAAAAGACCAACGTTGTCTCCAGCCTCACCTCTGTCAAGGATTTTACGGAACATCTCAACTCCTGTGATTGTAGAAGTCAATTTATCTGCTCCCATACCAATGATTTCAACAGGATCTCCAGTATTAGCAACTCCAGTTTCGATACGACCTGTAGCAACAGTTCCACGACCTGTAATTGTAAATACGTCTTCAACTGGCATCAAGAATGGTTTTGCATTATCACGAACTGGCTCTTCAATCCAGTTGTCAACAGCTTCCATTAATTCGATGATTTTTGGAACCCAGTTTGGATCATTGTTCAATCCACCTAAAGCAGAACCTTGAACAACAGGACCATTATCTCCATCATATTCATAGAAAGACAACAAGTCTCTAATTTCCATTTCTACTAACTCTAACAATTCAGCGTCATCCACCATATCCACTTTATTCATGAATACAACGATACGAGGAATACCTACTTGACGACCTAAAAGAATGTGTTCACGAGTTTGTGGCATTGGACCATCTGTAGCAGCAACTACAAGGATAGCACCGTCCATTTGAGCAGCACCAGTAACCATGTTCTTAACGTAATCCGCGTGACCTGGACAGTCAACGTGAGCGTAGTGACGGTTAGCAGTTTCATACTCTACGTGAGATGTATTAATTGTAATACCTCTTTCTTTTTCTTCAGGAGCATTATCAATTTGATCAAATGATTTAGCTTGACAGTAACCAGCATCAGACAATACTTTAGTTATTGCAGCAGTTAATGTAGTTTTTCCGTGGTCAACGTGACCAATCGTACCTATGTTAAGGTGTGGCTTGGTACGACTAAAATTTTCTTTTGCCATTTTAATTAATTTTTAATCTTAGTTATATATTAGTGTTCAAATTTTACAAAACTGAGAGCCAATGACGGGATTTGAACCCGTGACCTCTTCCTTACCAAGGAAGCACTCTACCCCTGAGCTACACCGGCTTGTGTCATCCAGAAGCATTAAAGCACTTCAGATAATTTTGTGGGGAGAGCAGGATTCGAACCTGCGAAGGTGTAACCAGCAGATTTACAGTCTGCCCTCGTTGGCCGCTTGAGTATCTCCCCAAACCTAATTTACAATATTCTAAAAGAACTGAGCCGATAGAGGGACTCGAACCCACGACCTGCTGATTACAAATCAGCTGCTCTAGCCAGCTGAGCTACACCGGCAATTCAATAAAAAAGCCCGTTATTTCTAACGGACTGCAAATGTATGGATTTTATTCTTTAATCAAAATATTTTTTTATTTTTTTTATTTAAGAATGTGTGCGCACTTTTTCTTTTCTTTTTACTAGCAATCTTTCTAGTGATTCTGAAGCTAACTCAATTGCTTCTTCAAAAGTTTTGCATTGTTTTTTTACAATAAAATCATCTCCGGGTACATGAATTTTTACTTCGACAATCTTATTTTCTTTTTCACTAGTTTTTTCAACTTTCAAAAAAACATCAGAAGCAACAACTTTATCATAATATTTTTCTAATCTACTTAGTCTTTCGTTGATATAAACTATTAATTTTTTGTCCACATTAAAGTTTACTGCTTGAACATTTACCTTCATTTTTTTCTGTATAAGAGGTTAAACAATTAGAATTATTTTTTGTTTCGAGGATGGGCATTTTGGTATATTTTTTTTAACTGCTCTAAACTGCTGTGTGTATATACTTGAGTAGCTGCCAAACTCGAATGTCCTAATAATTCTTTTACTGAATTAATGTCTGCTCCGTTATTTAGTAAATGAGTCGCAAATGTATGTCGAAGTACATGAGGACTTTTTTTTACCTTCTCGGAGACATTACTAAAGTAGTGATTTATTATTTTATACACAAAAGAATCGTTTAATTTAACTCCTTTTAACATTAAAAAAAAGTATTCCCCATCAATTATTTCATTAAGTCTTTGTCTTTCAATATTGTACTTTTCTATTTGTGTAATTAGATTTTCTAGCATTGGAATTATTCGCTCTTTGTTCCTTTTACCTATTACTTTGATAGTTTTTGAATATAAATCAATGTTTTGTACTTTGAGATTTATAAGTTCTGATCTTCTTATGCCTGTTGAGTAGAATAAATCAATTATCAATTTATCTCTAACTCCTTCAAATCCATCTGGAAATTGCAACAAATTTAACACTGAGTCGAGTTCTTTTTGTGAAAATGGGATTTGAACTTTTTTTGGAGATTTTAAAGCTTTGTGTTTGCTTAACGGCGATTGCTCTATTTGTTTGGTTTTGAGAAGAAATTTGTAAAATGATTTTAACGAAGAAATTTTTCTATTGATTGAAGTGTTTTCTATACCATTATCAGAAAGATAAACTATCCACGAGCGAATTAAATTATAGTTTACCTCGAGGAAATCATCAGTTTCAAACTCTTTGCTGATAAACAAACCAAAACTCTCAATATCTTTTTGATAGGCTAAAACTGTATGCTTGGAATATTTTTTTTCCAATAATAAATAATCAATAAACTTTTTTATAATTTTTTCCATAAAAAAACCATCGAACTCAAAAGTATGAAACTTTTATTTTCGATGGTTTATTTTTTAATTCAAATTAATAGATATTAACTTTCGATGCTATCTTTTAAAGTTTGAATATATTGTGCTTTTTGTATTACTGCTCTTCTTGTAACTGAAGGTTTAGTAAATTGCTGACGTGCTCTTAACTGACGAACAGTTCCTGTTTTATCAAATTTTCTCTTGTAGCGCTTTAATGCTCTATCAATGTTTTCTCCGTCTTTAATTGGTATAATCAACATAACTTGGACACCTCCTTTCATTTAGTGGGTGCAAAAATAGTGTTTATTTTTTAAGAAAAAAGAAAAAAATTAAATAAATAAACTCAATGAACCTAAAACATCTTCCTTATCAGTTCTTACATCTATTTTACTGCTGGTTGATAGTTTTGATTATCAATTATCATTTTGGACAAAATCTCTCTAAGTATTTCAGATGTTCCACCACCTATAGGACCAAGTCTGCTGTCTCTTAATAATCTTGCCATTGGGTATTCTTCCATGTAGCCATATCCACCAAGCATTTGAAGGCAACTGTATATAGTTTCATCTGCTACTTGAGTAGATTTTAATTTAGCCATTGTAGCTTCTTTAACTACATATTCCTTATTATTCAGTCGGGCAACAGCGGCATAATTAAATATTTTGCAATGCTCAACATCTGTTGCATGATTGACCATTGTGTGGCGAAGTGCTTGAAATTTATTTATTGATTTACCAAAAGCTTCGCGTTCTGACATATATTTTAATGTATAGTCAATTGCATATTCTGCTCTTGCATGAGCATTGATTGCCATTACTAATCTTTCTAGAGCAAAATGTTGCATGATATAGGCAAATCCTTTTCCTTCTTCACCCATTAAGTTTTCTAAAGGAATTTCAACATTATCAAATGAAATTTCAGCGGTATCAGAAGCTCGCCAACCAAGTTTATCCAGTTTTGTTGCAGAAATTCCAGGCAAATTGGTATCCATTAAAAAAATACTAATTCCTTTATTTCCAAGTTCAGGATTAGTTTTTGCAGCAACAACATAATAATCGGCATAAACTCCATTTGTAATAAAAGTTTTGGAACCATTTATTACATATTTATCTCCTTTTTTTGTGGCAGTAGTTCTCATTCCGGCAACATCACTTCCGCCAAAAGGTTCTGTTATACACAATGCGCCAATTTTATCGCCTGAAATACTTTTTGCTAAATATTCATTTTTTATACGTTCATCGCCTTCTGCGTTAAGATGTGTCATTGCCAAATAGGAATGTGCCCACATAGCAGCGGCAAAACCAGATGAATTGATTTTTTGTAGTTCTTCAAGAAAAATAACTGTGTAGAACAAATCCAAATTCAAACCTCCATAGGCTTCGGGATAATTGATTCCGAAGAAACCCATTTCGCCAAATTTTTTCCAAATAAATCTTTCAATTGTTCCAGTTTTCTCCCATTTCTCAATATGAGGAACAACTTCTTTTTGCAAAAAGTCTTGTAGGCTTGCTCTAAACAATTCGTGTTCTTCTGTAAAGTATGATGAATTCATATAAATATAGCTTTTTTTTATTCTAAATTTTTAGAATTCCAAATATAAGGCAATTATATTTATATTTTCAACAGGAAAACCTTTAATTTTTGATAAATCTTCAATTTTAATATCTCCATTCATGCTTCTGTAGGTAACAATTTCTTTTGCAAGATTGTATCTGAAATAGGGAAACTGAGATAATTCCTTCACGGAAAGGTCGTTAATTCTAATTTTTTTGGCAATGGGTTTTGATTTTATGACAAATGATTGATTGAGTTTTTCTACAACTTCCGGTGATAAACCCCAAATTAATTTCATTTGATCCATTGAAACAAATGCACCTAGTTTTTCTCTCTGCTCAAGAATTCTTTTGGATAATCCTTCACCTATTCCATAAACTTTCATCAAATCTTCCTGAGTAGCAATGTTTATATCTACTAAACTCTTGTTGCTCTCTTTTTTTGAATAATCTTTTTTATTAGCAAAATAGGAGTTATTGTTTTTATTATTTACCCAATCTGGGAATTTAAAGAATGGAGAGATTTTGTTTAACAAACTATCAGAAACTTTGGTAACTTGTTGAAATTCCTCGGCAGAATTGACAAATTTGTTTTGTTTTCTGTAAGCAAGTAATCTGTCTATTTCAGCTGTTGACATTCCGAGTTTATAGCCTTTGAAATCGGTAATAAAGTTTGGATTAAAAGGATAAATGGTCGCTTTTTGGCTGGATGAAGTCATCTTCAAGCTATCAATTTCTTCTTGATATTTTAGCCAATTATTTTTCTCGTTTATATTTTGCCTTTCAGGCGAAATTTTTCCAAAGAAATAAAATGATTGAAGAACTATCATTAAAAAAACCAATAGCAACAATCCTATTCTTTGAGACTTTGAATAGTCAATCCATTGTTGTTTTATGGAGTTATTCTTTTTCAAATGAATTACAAATCAAAAACTGAAGTTCTTTTACCTCTGATTAAATCTTTAAGTTTTAACCAAAAAGCCAACGTCAAATACACACCAAAACCTAATCCAGCGGTAACAAACGAAATGTAAATAAAAAATAAACGAACATTTGATGCTCGCATACCGAGTTTATCTGCTAATCGAGAGGAAACATGAAAACCGTGCTTTTCAAAAAAATATTTCAGATTTAAAACAAATGACATTTTTTATAGCTTTATACGAAAATAAATTATTTTTTCAATAATTCCAAACCAATAGCGCATGACAAACATTTATTGTAATTACAATATTCTGTTTTCAGATGAATTAGACTTTGTGATGTGAACGCATCAGATGATTTTACTCCAAAACTGTTGAATTTATCAACAATACTGTTTTGCTCAGGCTTTAAATTTTTCAATAGATTAATGACCAGTTCATCATTATCCTTTCCATTGTATTTTGCAAAAGCAAACTGGAGTGGAACTATAGTATTAATGATGATTAAATCAACAAATGACTTGGTAATTTTTCTTTTCTTAGGTTTGTTTTCCTTTTCGAAATGGTAGTGATTTTGCCAATATTGAGAAACTTCAATACTAAATAAATCATATATTTCTTCAATAGTATTGCAATCCATTATTTTGGAAAAAAGATTTTGTTGATGGCTATAAAGCATAGCTAGTTGCGCTAACCTTATTGTTGGGAAATTCTCTGGCCGATGTTTAAAGAAAACAAGTGGTTGAAAAGTTGGTACAGTTAACTGATATTTTTGAACTAAATAGTGAAATCTGGCTGATAAATTTTGAGGATATTTATCTTCGAGTTCATTATTCAGCAAATCAGAATATCCAAAAAACAAGGCTTCAAGATTATCTATATCAAATCCTTCTTTTCTAATTATTGAAAACGGAATGCTTTGAGCTATTTTTAAAAAAGTTTCACCATTGGTATTTAACCCAAAATTCTTTGCTAGCATACAAAATAGAACAGCTTCCCAATCATGATTGGTATCTTGTAAGAGCTTTTCGATGACAGAAGATTTCTTTTCAAGCCTTTCAAAAAAAACTCTCTCGAGCCAATTATTTAAAACAAACTCATCTATTGTGCTTAATTGATTTTCACAAAAAATCCATTTCTTTTCGGTGATAAGATGTTGGTAGTTATTGAGTAATTCTTTTGAAACAAACTCTTTTAAACACAAAACAGGTATTTCAGAATTAGATTTACCAAAAACTGGCACATCGTTTTCCCAAACAACATGAAGAATTACATTGTCATAATTTTTATCATTTTCATGATTGTGCAAGTACCAGTCAGATGATTTCACGTGTATTTCAACGTTACCAGCCCATTTTTGATTTCCAATGATAATTTGAGCATTAAAAAAATCTGGTCCAGAGCTTTTCAAATATTGACCTACATTAATGATAGTTAAGGACTCTCCAGTAGAAGTTTTTAGGTTTGAAAAATCAAACTTCTTATATTGCCATACATAATGGAGAAAATCTTCTTTCACGATCAATTATTTTAAACCTAAAGTAAGAAATTTACTTTGACAAAGACAAATATCATGAGAAAAATTATCGAATTAATAATTTTACTAATTTCAATTTCAGGCTATTCTCAAAATTATAAAATAACTTATTTTAAAAGTTCCAATGGCAATTTGATTGAAAATCAAGATGCTATTTTAGTTTTCTGCAATGAAACAAAAACCTTAATCAGCACTGAAAAAATCATCACTAAAAAAGCTGAATTTCCTTTTGAACAAACTCTTGTTTCAAGAGATAATGGATTTTATAGTCAAATCACCAACCTTAATGAAAAAGAGATTATTAGCACTAAAGACAGTACTTCATTAAAAAAACAAACATTTGAATTATCGAATGAAACAAAAAAAATATTGGGTTACAATTGCAAAAAAGCTAAAACTATTATCAATTCAAATACGATTGAATTTTGGTATACCGAAGAATTGAAAGTAAAAGGTGCTCCAACTATACTTGGACAAAATCTTGGCTTAGTTTTAGAAATGGTTCGCAATGGAAATTTTGTTGTTACCGCAAACAAAATTGAAAAAATTAAATCTTTCCCCGAAATTCCGCAAACAAATAAGAATGTTGATATGCTGACCTATAAAGACTTGGTTTGGAAAAGCAGATTTACAACCATCACTATTTTTAAAGATCAGATTATTAATTTTTCAAGCGAATCAAAATCGAATGATGCGGTTTTACGATTTGCGAATGGAACAATAGCTGTTAGGAAAATTAAGTTCCCAAAAATTAAGTCTGGAAGTCAAATATTTGCAGATGTTACAGAACAATCCAATGGAGATGCTTATGATAGAACTGGTTCGTTCTTTATTATCCCTACAGATAAAGAACTTTCTTTTTTAAACGGATTGCAAAATGGTGTGAAAACATTACCAATTTATTCTAATGGAAACGGAAAAGAATATCAAGGTGTTGTTTCAACAAACAATTACCAACCAATAATAGAAATGATGCGCTTCTTTACTCCTTTTGGAATTAAACAATACAACTATTTGGAGTTAAAAGATAAAACCTGGCTTGATAGAGTCTATTATCGCCAAGATATTTCAGATTTTGCAAATTTACTTAGTGAAAAAGAAATGTGGATTGGAATAAACATAGGAAACTATGACAAAGGCGGACACAAGGTATCTGCAAATATCACCATTCATCCTGAAGATGTTGATTCTAAAGCTAAAGAAATAATTCCACTATTTTGCACCAATAACGTAATGGAAATGGCTGGACAAGAATACGGAACAATGTTCAATAATGAAAAAGGCTTAGAAATAAATTTTAGTTTAGACAAGTCTATGAGTAATTGCAAACTTCGCTACATAGCAACTGGTCATGGCGGTTGGGAAAACGGCGATGAATTTGTTCCGAAAAAGAATTCGATTTATTTAGATGGAAAAGAAGTTTTTAGTTTTACACCTTGGCGACAAGATTGTGGTTCATATAGACTTTATAATCCAGCTTCGGGAAATTTTCCAAATGGATTGTCATCGTCAGATTATAGTCGTTCAAATTGGTGTCCTGGAATGGTAACGTTTCCTATTTATATTGATTTGGGCGATTTGGAAATTGGAACGCATGTTATGCAAATCAAAATTCCACAAGGTTTACCCGAAGGCACAAGTTTTAGTTCGTGGAATATTTCTGGGGTTTTGATAGGAGAATAAAAAAAGCCGACTTTGTCGGCTTTATATTTATTTGATAGAACTAATAATATCGTGTTTTGTAATGATATGAAATTTATTATTCCCTAAATCTACAAGTACAGCTTGATTTTCTTTATTAATCAACTTAGAAATTTCTTCGATAGGTGCGTTTGCTTTTACTATTGGGTAAGGTTTACCCATAATATCTTTTATTGGCTTTTCTGCAATATTTTTATCTTCAATATAACTTCGGAATAAATCTGTTTCGTCTATACTTCCAACAAAACCTGTAGTATCAATAACTGGAATTTGTGAAATATTGTATTTTTTCAAACGTTCAATAGCATGCGAAACCAATTCTTCTGTTCTAACGATTACTAATGGTTTATCTTTATGATCTTTGATTACGTCTTCGGCTTTTGTGATTTCTTCATCAAGAAAACCTCTTTCACGCATCCAGTCATCGTTGAACATTTTGCCTACATAACGGCTTCCACTGTCATGGAAAAGCACAACAACAACATCATCTGGCTTGAAATTATCTTTCAGTTGTAAAACACCTTTTATGGCTGCACCAGCTGAATTACCTACAAAAATTCCTTCTTCTAAAGCTAACTTTCTAGTAAAGACAGCAGCATCTTTATCGGTTACTTTAGTAAAACCATCAATCAGAGAAAAATCAACGTTTTTAGGAAGAATATCTTCACCTATTCCTTCGGTGATATAAGAGTAGATTTCGTTCTCGTCAAAAATACCTGTTTCATGGTATTTTTTGAATACTGAACCATACGTATCAATTCCCCAACATTTGATATTAGGGTTTTTCTCTTTCAAATATTTTGCAACTCCAGAAATAGTTCCTCCAGTTCCTACGCCTACGACAAAATGGGTTATTTTGCCTTCTGTTTGTTCCCAAATTTCTGGTCCTGTTTGCTCATAGTGAGCTGTTGCATTACTAGGATTATCATATTGGTTTACATACCATGCATTGGGAGTTTCCTCTGCTAAACGTTTTGAAACAGAATAATACGAACGAGGATCAGTTGGCTCTACATCGGTAGGACAAACAACAACTTTTGCTCCAACTGCTCGAAGTATGTCCATTTTTTCTTTGGATTGCTTATCAGAAATCACGCAAATTAGCTTATAACCTTTTACAATTGCGCCAAGTGCTAATCCCATTCCAGTATTACCAGATGTTCCTTCTATGATAGTTCCACCAGGTTTCAATCTTCCGTCGGCTTCGGCATCTTCAATCATTTTTACAGCCATTCTGTCTTTTACTGAATTTCCTGGATTGAAGGTTTCTACTTTTGCTAGTACAAGCGCAGGGATTTCTTGTGTTATCTTGTTGATTTTTACCAAAGGAGTGTTTCCTATGGTTTCTAGTATGTTTTTTGCGTATTTCATTCGTCTTTTATATTGTTTTTATTTTCTCATGCTTTCGCAAGCTCAAGTCATTCTGTTAAAAAAATTGAGAAAAGAGAAAAATACTCTCTTTTATTTTGACAAATGTAATGTTATTTAAAATTTTTACAAAAATTCGAATAGTTTATCGTTTAACCCTGATTGAAATGGAAATCCTGTTATTATTAGATTGCTTGCAATCTAAATAATAGCAGATTGAAATGGAAAGCAGGAATTACGGAGATAAATTAAACTACTGTTGTGTTCAAAAATTTATTGGAAAAAATTCCATACTAGTCCAAATCGTATCATAAAATCGCGATAAGGGTAATTTGGCGCTGAAAAATGTTGATTGGTTTTAGAAAACAAAGTATTGAAATGTTCTGCTTTCAAAAAAATTCTTGTTTGACGAATTCTACCATTAACAAAAAAATCAAGCATTGGGAAATCGCCAATTTTTGTTTGATTTTGAACAAATGCCTCAGTAGTTACCGGATTATAATCGTTCATGTAAAACTTGGTAAAATAATTGAGCGTAAATCCTGTTTGCAAATAGAGTGCTTTTTTGAAAAAATAATTTGAAAAGTAAAGTGTGTTTCTAGTTGTTATTTTTGGAACGTTTAGAATATCATCTTCTTGATCAACTTGTTGATACAACACTGTATTATCTAGCGCTAACTTCCACCACTTGAATTCACGAGCCACTTTTACGGAAAGATAGTTTATAGTTTTATCGTATTGCTTAGGTGTAACAAGTTGTTGAAGAGGATTTGTTGAATTATCGCTAAAATATAAATAGTCCTTTATCGAAGAGATTTGCAATGACGCATTAAGCCATTTGGTGTTTGCGGTTGCTTCAAGGTTATTTATTTTCTCGTTATTGAAGTTATTGTACCAATTATAGCTTACATAACTGCTTTGATAAAGGTTATAAATATTATCGGGAATTTTATTTAGGTTTTGGAATCTGAATTCAAAATTGTTCTGTTCGTTCAAGTCAAATTTGAGTGAAGCATCAAAATTTGAAACGGATTGATTTGTAATAGAATTAGAATAGGTAAATTTTCCGTTCCATTTCCCTTTTTGATAACTGTATTGACCTCCAACGATGTTAATTTCATCTTTCAACGCATTGGGAACTAATCCTGTATCGAGGAATAGAATTTGTTTGTAATAATAGTTATATTGATAATCTTCAACAAAGAACTGAAACTTTCCTAATAAACTATTTTCATAAACTGCTGATAATTTGTTATACATCCTGTTATACCTTGTATGGTCATTTATCTTAGAGGAAAGATATGCATCTCCAAACCTATACACAGTTGTATTTCCTACTGTTGAAGCAACAGTAGCCTGATTATATTCATAAAATTTGTTTTCATAAATAAATCGATGGCCTATATAAATTGAATTATTTGATACATTTTTATTTATTCTAAAAACGTGATCAACAAAATATCTCTTTCCTTTGAGAAATGATTTAGCATCTTTTAGATATACCTCTAATCTAGCTCTATTATCATAATCTGGATTTCCGCTTTCAAAATCTGATATCGTTGTTATACCACCATTTTCCTGATTTAATAAATCTTGACCCGTAAAGTGTAAATTCAAAAAATATCTTTTGTTTTTTGTGTTGTAACTTGTCGTAAATCTAAAATTACCATTACTTGTCAACTGATTAATGTATTTACCCACGGAACGTAAACCTCTAAATGCAGCAGAAAAATTTAATCTTTCAGAGGTATTAACAGCAATTAAAGCATCTACAGATTGCCCTTGTTCCATAACGGTTTTGAAATACAAATCAGTAATAGGTGTTGCTACTGAATAATATTTTATTTCATCTGCTTGAAGGTAATTAAAATGCTTTCCAGAAAAACCTATTTCGGGCAAGGATGAAAATTTCTTTATCCCAAAATCCAACGTTGAATATGTTTGACCTTCATTAGCAAAAGGTAATAATCCAAAGTTATCTTTTCTTAAATAGTTATATTCGTAGTCTTTCTTTATGGTAAGCGAAGTATCGACGTAGGTAGTGTCTCTTTCGATTGATACAATTCTATACATATCGAAGGATGCTTTTTTTAGATCAAATTCATCATGTTTTGTAGAGGTTGTATCGGATTTATTTTCACTAGAACCTCCAAACATTAGATTCCTTTGAGAGTAAACACTCGAAAAGAAAAAGAAAAAACTGATTATAAAAAAATTTCTCATTACAATTACTTGTGTGGGCAAATGTAATGAGAAATTAGAGATAAAAAACCTCATAAAAATGAAGTTTATGAGTTATTTTTTTACAATCTTTTCTACAAAACTACCTTCATTAGTGTTTATACTTAACATATAAACACCTTTGTTCAATGAAGATGTATCTATTTTGAAATTGTTCAAATTTGACAACGAATCACTTTTAATCAATCTTCCTTGAATATCAAATAATTCGTATTTATTAAAACTATTTAAATCACTAGATATGTTAAGTTCATCATTAACTGGATTCGGAAAAATAGTTACATTATTCTTAATGAAATTATTATTAGAAAGCTGAATCTGATCAAAACCAGAAACTACAAGACTATAATTTTGAGATCCTTCAACTAATGTTCCTTTATGACTTACTTGAATTGTATAAGTCCCTGAAGCGTTCTCAACTTCAACTTTCTCAACATTATCTACAATATTATCTCCTTTTATAGCAGCGGAATTTAAATTACTTAAATCTAATTTCCAAGGAAGATTTACTTCCTCTCCTTTGATAATTCTTAAATCAAGATCATTAACTAAAACTGGAGTTGATGAGTTTAGTTGATTATCTTTAGGAGTACCTGGAACGTCATTCCAACAGATTGTTGCTTTCAAAGTTTGTGGATTTGAAACAATTACTTGAATTGAATAAGTAGTTACATTCTGGTTTAAAGCAGATTCTTGTAATATGGCATTTGGAGTAACAGAATTAGAATTAGTAATAACTTGCGCTGCATCTTTGGTATTCAAAAATCCCCAACCAAAGTAAGGATCAGGACCTATTAAATTAGTATCATCAACAGCAGTATGGCATACCAAACCTTTTAATGTTGATGATTTCATATAAGCTGAATGCAAATTATTATAATGTTGTTGCAATAAAATTAGTGATCCAGCTGTACTAGGTGACGCCATAGAAGTTCCCGACAAAGTAGCATAACTTGTAGTTGAATCATTGCTAGCAGAATATAGATTAGTTCCGTCAGCAGCAATATCTGGTTTAATTCTTCCATCGTCAGATGGTCCTTGACTACTTGAAGTATTTATAACCAAATTAGACATAACACCAGTTATTGGATGAACTGTTGGATTAGCGTTTGCAATTACTAGATTATTTTTACAATTCTTATTACCTGTTAATTTATCAAATCCAGGATATAAACCATTCGGATAAGTTTCCAAACCAGAATTTCCTGCTGAAGCAACCATCAAATAATAAGGCATGTTATGTGCAATTTGATCCCACAAATAAGCATCATTATTATAACAGCCCATATACCAATCAGGCACATTTTGACTTCCGTCATCTCCAATAATAGGAACACCATAAGAATGATTTGAAATCAATAGACCATTATTAGTTGCTTCACTCGTTACTTCAGATTTATCATTTGTCCAGTTGTATGAAGCTACGTTAGCTTCATAAGCCATTCCTCTTGCACTAGACATTACACCTTTTCCACAAACAGTCCCTGTAACGTGCGTAGCGTGTTGTTCTGAGGAAGGAATTTGTGCAGCTGTATCAGGAGTAGTAATTCTACTAACAGAGCCGTTCATAAACTCTTGATGATTTACTAGAGCCCAACTTCCGTCCCAAACTCCAACCTTCATTCCTGAACCAGTCAAACTCAATCCTAAATTCCCTCCTGGGTAAAGTGTATTTGTTTTTGCCGCCATAGCACTTAACCTATTTTCAGTTGACTGATAAACCGGTTTACCATCTATAACATCAATAATTTCATACGTATTCCCATTGGAAATAAAACTCCTTTTAAGATTATTATCCTCAAGAAGTTTTTTAATAGTATTTTCTTTAGAAATTTGATTAATAACTATTTCCTTTTTTAATTTATTAATACTAACAGTATCATATTCTTTTTTAATAACTTCAATTTCTGACTTATTCTGTGCAAAAAAAGCAACAGATGACATTAGAAAAAAGAAACATATTTTTGTCTTCATAGCAACATATTAAAATTATAATTTTTCAAAGTTAAAAAAAGTAACAGAAGAATAATGTAAATAAAATAAAAAAAACCGAAACTATAAAGTTTCGGTTTTTAAATTATCTCATTACAATACACTATGGAAGTGTAAAAGTAGTATCTTGGAAACTACCAAAATTACCAGAACCTGAAGCAAGAGTAGTAGAACCTAATTTAAGGCTATAATTTCCTTGAACTGAAGCACTTGTATACATTCCATCACCATAATCATCATAAATTACGAATGTATATGTTCCAGATTGCAAACAGAAATTAGTTGTAAAAGTACTCTTGTCTGCAAAGCCTAAATCCGCATAACCTGTAATAGTTGTACCGTCTTCACTTAATCCTCCAGAAGCAATTACATTATTCGCAGAGTCATATAACTCCCATGCAGTTTCTTCAGGATAATTATCAAAAGTAATACTTAAAACTACTTTATTATAGTCACATCTTTCTTCAATTGTATACTTAATTTTATTAGAAGTAACAACACTAGCTAATCCATTAGCATCTGTTGTGAAAGATGAAATTGCATAATCAACACCTTCAATTTGCTCTAAACCAACAATCAAATTTTTTCCACTTCCCAAATCTGTTCCAGTAATTGAAACTTGAAAAGTTCCAACTTTTTCACCGGCAGGAATAGTAACTGTAGCTGGAACACTGTAGTAACTTGAATTATGTGTACTTGCAGGATCGACTACTAAATTGAATGTTCTGTCAACGTTAGAAGTGTTAGAAGCATATACTTTAGATTCTACAGAAACTGTTTCGTCAGGATAAATGCTTAAACTTTTAGAAGGTTCCATTCCAATATAATTCTTCAAAGAATTTTCAGAAGTCACATCTTTTTCACAGCTCACAAAGAAAACTGAAAGCAAAAGAAAAGATAAAAATCTATATTTAATTTTTAAATTTTTCATAATATTTAATTAAAGTTAGTTTTGAGTTGTGATAAGAGGATTATTATTCATTTCAGATTGAGGAATTTGAAATGACATCTCATCTGAGTCATAAACAAATGTTTCTCCAGCTCTAAAAACATGATTAGTACCTCTTGTAACTGTTGCTTGATTACGTTTTAAAGCTAAATAACTTTTCCCTTCACCCCACAATTCAATTCTGGTTTGAGTATAAATTGCATCCTTTAATGCTTGACCGCTCAAAGGGTTTACATAGGCATCAGCAGCAGTAGCTCCACCAGCTAAACGAATTTCAAGAAGAGATTTTAATCTATCTTTTGCAGTAGCTTCATCACCAGTTTTAGCAGATGCCTCAGCGCTTAATAAATAAAACTCTTCAATTCTCATGAAAATATAATCCGTAGTAATTGTTTGTTGACCACCAGCAGTTCTTCCTGGGTCAAAAAACTTGTTAATAGGCATTCTATTAGTTGTACCACTAGTACCAAACTGAGTTCTTCTAACATCACCAGATGGGATATTTGACAACAAGTTAGTATCAATAGACTTTCTATCTCCTGCCCATGCATAACTATAAGTATAGTAATCAATTTGACCCCACCAGTTTATTAATTGTTGACCCATTTCAGGAGTAATATCATAACCCCACATCCAAGATGGTGTATTTACATCATTAAATCCAGAACCAACTCCAGGATATGCCAATTGGTCTTTAGTAGTCAAAGGATATCCGCTATTATTAATTATATCATCAGAAACAATTTTAGCATTAGCATAATCACCCATGGCAGCATATGTATATGCCAAAAGTCCTTTTGCAACATTTTTGTCAATTTTATGCTTCAAATCTCTAGAATAATCATCTAACAATGAAATCGCATCAGTCAAATCGCTAAGAATTAAACTGTAAATTTGAGAAGCTGGAACCTTACCTAATTCAGATACTTCACCATCATAATATGGCAAAATGTTTTGGCTTGGATCATAACTTCTTTGGAAAATTTGTGTCAAATAAAAATAAGCATAGGCTCTAAATGCTTTAGCTTGTCCCATTGAATGTCTCGCTTCAGTGCTAGTAGGTACAGCATCATTACCTCCTAAAGATTGGATAACATTATTAGAAATATTAATAATCTTATAATAGTAATTCCACATTATAGTATTTTCTTGTCTAGAATAATCGACAGTTGACACTAAGTTAGCAGTATTTTGATACCAACCATAAGAGTTAGCAGACAAAGCCATATCACTAGATAAAATATCCAAAAAGATATCAACTCCTTTTTGACCAAAATCGTAGTGACGATTACCTGTTACACCTCCAGGCTCAACCATATAACTAGAAATACCTTCTAATGTCCCAGCAACAAGTGCTGGATTTTCATCTGAAAAATTCGAGATATCTTCAGTTGTTAATACATTAGTATTTCTTACAGGGTTAAGAAAGTCTTCACTACAACCTACAAACAAAATAGATGTAGCTACTAACGAATAAATTAATTTTTTCTTCATATCATTTTTTTTTAAAATTCAATCTTTGTTCCGAAACTAAAAGTCGTCATAGGCATATAAATACCAGAATTAGAAGTTCCAACCAAAGTGGTAGGGTTCAAACCATTTCGGGCACTGAGCATCATTAAATTATCTCCAGAAAAATAAAGGTTCAAATTAGAGATTTTTAACTTATCTGTAAACTGTTTTGGGATTGTATAACCAATCTTAACATTATTTAAAGATAAGAAATCAGCTTTGGTTAAGAAACGTGTTGAAAAAGAATTATAATTGACATCTGTATTATACCCTGATGTTAATCTTGGTACGTTAGTAACATCACCTGGTTCTTTCCAAGCTTTCAAAATGTCCTTATGCCAATTGTTAGCTCCAATCAAATCACTATTATCCATCAATTGAGCATATCCACTATCATAAACATATCCTCCAACACTATAGCTAAATTGAGCCGTCAAATCAAAGTTTTTATACTCAGCATTTAAACGGAATGAACCTCTAACTTTTGGTATAGCTGACTTACCAACGTATTTCTGAGTTGCTTGAGCATAATTTGTAGTTGTAGTTTTTTGAACATTTGCATCTGGATTATCATGCAAGTACAAAGTCATGCTAGTTATACCTTCATCACCTGAATCAAAAATATTATTTCCATTCAAGTCATTGTAATACAAATTCCATAAACCAGCACCATTTGCAGGATCTACACCAGCCCATTCACGCATATACCAATCATACAAAGAGTGTCCCAATGAATATTGACCATTTATCAACACCCTTTCTTCTCCGGTGAAAAAGCCATTAGGCATTCTAGTAATTTCATTTTTAAACATCTCTCCATTAACACCAACAGATAATTTAAGATTTCCGGCAGATTTTGCCTCAATAAGTTTTGCGTTAATATCAAACTCAATACCACTATTTCTTAATTCACCATCATTATATTGAATATTTTGAAACCCACTTGATCCTGGTAAAGATTCATCAAAATATAAGTTTATTGTGTTTTTAACATAATAATCTAAATTAAAATCTAATCTATTATTCAAGAAAGTACTTTCAAGACCTACCTGAGCAATTTTAGAAGTTTCCCATGTTAAACTTCTGTTTTGAATATACTCATTTGGATAAAAAGAGTAAGATCCATCTGATGTTTGATTGATATTAAGCAACTGCCAACCATATTGATAAGCAGTCCCTTGATCACCAATCCAACCATAACTTGCTTTTAATTTTAAATAATCAACAAAACTTAATTTAGACATGAAATCCTCTTTAGAAACAATCCAACCAAGTCCAATAGAACCAAAGGTACCCCATTTATCATCAATATATCTAGAAGAACCATCACGTCTAATTGATGCAGTTAAATAATATTTTTTTGCAAAATCATAATTGAATTGTGCAAAATAACTTTCTAAAGTATAACCTAAAGTATAAGAAGTTGCTCTTCCGTAAGGTTCAGTATATTGTGCTAAATCTAGAGTATTAGGCAATATAGCATGTTGAGCAGCAGCACTGAATATTTTAGATTGAAATTCTGTTGATTCATGTGCAACAAATCCATCAAAATTATGTCTTCCGAAGGACTTGTTGTAACGCAGCAACTGCAAGAAGTTTTGATTAGTAGATGTTGTGTTTGTTTTTCCAAGATAACCGTATGAAGCAGCCCATCCTCCATAATAAGGATTATTTCTATTAGCTTCATCATAATTTTGATATTGACCACTGTAACGAGTTTCAAAAGCTAACCCTTTTGCCAAATCAACTGAGATATTAAAGTTCCCTAACAAAGTAGTTCCTAATGTTTGAGACAAATCATAGTGAGCATCCGCTATACCATTCGTACTATTCCAAGCTCTTCTTCCATAAACACTACCATAATCATATTGATAGCCTCCAAAGATTGGATCAGCTACCAAAGCACCGTTATCATCTCTTAGATATACGTCATATATGGAAGGTGTAGTACTTGTCAAAGCAAAAATATTCCCAGAAGAACCAGAATCACCTTCATCACTTGATGAGTTTGTATATTTTGCTCCTGTATAAGCCATGTTTCCAGCAACTTTCAACCAATCTTTTGGTTTGTGCTCTAAATTAATTCTTGTAGAATAACGCTTGTAGCCTGAATTAATTGTATAACCTTGATCATCCAAATAACCAAACGAAGTTGAATATTTTGTTTTTTCACTACCACCACTAAACTGAACATTAGCCTCACTTCTATACCCTGTTCCAAAAGCAGCATCAGCCCAACTAGTTGGATTATATCTTCTACCTACACCACTAGCTATTTTACCAGTAGCTGGGTCAATTAATGAAGAACCAGCAACATTCCATATATTGTAATGATCATCAATACCTTCAGCTGTGCCATATAAATTAGCACTTGCCCAAGCAGCTGGGTTAGACTCACCTAATAAAACTGCTTTAGATTTAAGAGAACCCCAAGCTGTTTCAATGTATTGCTCTGGAGAATTAATAACATTGTATGTAGGCAACATTAATTTGTTGATACTAGTCCTAACATCAACTGAAACAACAGATTTACCTATCTTACCTTGTTTAGTAGTAATCAGGATAACTCCGTTAGCACCTCTTGAACCGTAAATTGAAGTGGCCGCAGCGTCTTTAAGCACTGTCATCGATTCAATATCCGCCGGGTTTATCGCAGAAATATCACTAGTAAAAGGAGCTCCATCTACAACATATAGAGGATCACGATTTCCATTAATTGAACCAAATCCACGAATACGTATAGTAGCATCACTACCTGGAGCACCAGAACCTGTAATTACATTAACCCCAGCAACCTCACCTCTCAAAGCTTGTGAAACATTTGCAACAGTTTTTGCTTCAAGATTTTCGGCATTAATTTTAGTTGCTGTTCCTGTAAATCGTTCTTTAGTAGTTGTCGCATAACCCACAACAACGACTTCATTTAACGTCTTAACATTTTCTTGCAATTTTGCATTGTAAGTATTACCTGCTCCAACGACTACTGAATATTCATTGTAGCCAGTGAAAGAGAAAACTAGAGTTTCCCCTTGTTTTGCTTTGACAGAGTATTTACCATCAAAATCTGTTTGTGCACTTCTTGTTGTTCCTTTTACAACAACATTAGCTCCAGGTAACGGACCTGTTGCATCGGATACAACTCCTGAAACAGTTTTCTCTTGTGCGAAAGAAAACTGCATTGTAAACGCTAATAAAAGCGTAAAAATCCATTTGAACTTCGATCTCATATTAAATTTATTTGAGTTAGTTATTCTGCAAACTTCTTAATAATTTCTTAAACAAACAAATAATTTATAACATTAACACATTTACTTTGTGTTAAAATTAATGATGAATTCTTCAAAACACTTTAGCAAATACAATTAATTGATACATTTTTTTCAATTAGGTTGCGTAAAATTTACTTTTTTTTGCATATTGCATTTATGTTACTAAACAAATTAACTCAATTTTTTGCCGAATGTGGTACTGATGAAGCTGGTAGAGGATGTCTTGCCGGTCCTGTCACAGCTGCTGCAGTGATTTTACCCGAAAACTTTTTTATAAAAAAACTAAATGACTCTAAGCAATTATCTGAAAAGATAAGAGAAAACCTTAAACCTTTGATAGAAGAAGGAGCCATAACATTTGCATTTACTCATATACATAATAAGGAGATTGATGAAATAAATATATTGAACGCATCCATGAAAGCAATGCAAGAAAGTATTTTGAAACTCTCTATAAAACCTGATTTTGTTATTGTAGATGGGAATAGACCAATCTTTTCTAAACTTGGATTTAAAACCTCACATGGCTATAATTTTAACAAAAATGAAATAGATCATCTTAAATCAATCCCAAACCAAAGTATAGTCAAAGGAGATAGTAAATTCATGAGCATTGCTGCAGCATCTATTTTAGCTAAAACCTACAGGGATGAATATATGAATGCGATACACGAAGAATTCCCAATGTATAACTGGAAGAAAAACAAAGGCTATCCTACAACTGAGCATAGAGAAGCGATAAAAAAATATGGTGTAACAAAATATCATAGAATGTCATTCAGATTATTGCCAGAACAACTTTCATTAGAATTCTGATTGAGGATTAACTATAACTTGTTTTAAGAAATAAGAAACTCTGCTTCAAAAAGATTTTGAAAATGCTTAATAATTTTTTCTTTTACTTCTTGTTCATTTATTTTTTTTCCTAATTCAACATGGAGAGATGTTACTGCTTTTCCTCTTATACCACATGGAATTATGTTATCAAAATAACCTAAATCAGCATTTACATTGAGAGCAAAACCATGCATAGTTACCCAGCGTGAAGCTCGAACTCCCATGGCACATATTTTTCTTGCAAATGGTGTACCAACATCTAGCCAAACTCCAGTTTCTCCTTCGCTTCTTGTACCTACTATATTATACTCGGCTAAAGTTAAAATTATGGCTTCTTCCAGAAGGCGTAAATATTTATGTATGTCGGTAAAGAAATTTTCTAAGTCAAGAATTGGATAACCCACAATTTGTCCTGGACCATGATAAGTAATATCTCCTCCTCTATTTATTTTATAAAAAGTAGCTCCTTTTGCTTCAAGCTGTTTCTCAGAAAGCAATAAATTTGAAATATCACCACTTTTGCCCAATGTGTAAACATGAGGATGTTCCACGAAAAGAAAATGATTTGGTGTTTCAAGATTAGAGTTATTGCGTTTTTCTAACTTTATATCAACTATTTGTTTGAAAAGCTGTTCTTGATAATCCCAAGTTTCTTTATAATCCTTATTACCTAAATCTTGTAACTGAATTTTTTTATTCATCTCTATTCAAATTCCACTTCAAAACTTGCCTTTTCAGGAGTTTCAATATAATCTTTCAATGGATATTCAATGGTAACCGTTTTTCTGTCTTGGCTGTAAAGTGCATTTTCAACTGAAACTTTTTTTACTGGTTTTGGAAATTGATAAACTACTTTAAAGCTTGATTGTGCATAAAACATGTCCATTGATTGTTTTAGTTTCAATTCCTCTGATAATTCTTCGGATTCTTTGCTAACTTCTTGTTTTTCTATTTCCTCTTTCTTTTCTAATTTTGAAAGTGTTTTTGAAAATTTCTTGCCATCATAATAAAACTTTGTTGAAGAATTATCTTGAAGAGTATTTGGTGCCATACCCAAACCGCCAGCTTGACCATTTGGTGAAAGTGTTTTCATAGACTCCATTGGAGACATTACATCTTGCAGTTCTGCTATCGAATTAAAATCAGTAAATAAATTGTAATTTAAAATTCCTTTTTCTTCATTCATTACCATATGAATGCTAAACTTTTCCATTTTTTTAATTTTTGCTTGTTCCTCTGGCGATAATTTGGCAATACTATCTTGTTTTCCTGCGAACAATTCTTTGAAGGTAAATGTACTATCAATATCCTTGCTAGGTTTTTCCTTTTTATTTTTTCTTTTACTTGATTTCCCTTCTTCTTTAAAAGCACTTCCCATCATCGACATCATTTTTGTTCCGTCAATTTCATACGAAAATTTCCCTGAGCCATTGTCGTTCACAATCATTTTTTCGGTAATAGAACAACTTGTTAAGCATGAAACTAAAGCAAGTGCAAAAAGAAGTTTAAAGGTTTTCATCAAGATATTTTTAAATTTTTTTCAAAGATAGGTAATTATCTTTCATAAACCCCACAAAAAACTCATCTCACAATAGTTCAGAAAATTATATTTTTCAATTTTTCAAATTGGCACATTTTCAAATTATAGCTATCTTTGCACGCTTAAAATATAAAGTTATGCAATTGTCAGAACAAGAAATCATTAGAAGAGAAAAGCTACAAGCTTTACGCCAATTGGGCATTGACCCATATCCTGCAAATTTGTATCCGGTAAATCACACCTCTAAACAGGTTAAGGAACAGTTTGAAGAAGGCAAGAAGGTTGTCGTAGCTGGACGTCTGATGAGCGTTCGTGATCAAGGAAAGGCAGCTTTTGCTGAACTACAAGATAGTGAAGGAAGAGTACAATTATATTTTAATCGCGATGTAATTTGTCCCGAAGAAGATAAAACAAAATATGTTCAGGTTTTTAGAAAACTGACCGATTTAGGTGACTTTATTGGAGTTGAAGGAGAATTGTTTTTAACTAAAGTTGGTGAAAAATGTATTCGTGTTGATGATTTTACTTTTCTAAGCAAAACATTAAGACCTCTTCCATTGCCAAAAACCGATGAAACGGGCAAAGTTCATGATGCATTTAATGATGCAGAGCTGCGATACAGAATGCGTTATGTTGACCTCGTTGTTAACCCACACGTGAAAGATGTTTTCATTAAAAGAACAAAATTGTTCACTGCCATGAGAACTTTCTTCAATAATGCAGGATATATGGAAGTTGAAACTCCAGTTTTGCAATCTATTCCTGGTGGAGCAGCTGCTAGACCATTTATCACACATCACAATAGCCTAGACATTCCGTTATACATGAGAATTGCTAACGAATTGTATCTGAAAAGATTAATCGTTGGTGGATTTGATGGTGTTTATGAGTTTTCAAAAAACTTTAGAAACGAAGGAATGGATAGAACGCACAATCCTGAATTTACTGCGATGGAAATATACGTAGCTTACAAAGACTACAACTGGATGATGGAGTTCACCGAAAACTTATTAGAATATTGCGCTACACAAGTAAATGGAACTACAGAAGCAACTTTTGGCGAACACAAAGTAAACTTCAAAGCGCCATATGCACGTGTTACCATGACTGATGCCATCAAACAATTTACTGGTTTTGATATCACTGGAAAATCAGAAGATGAATTGCGTGAAGCTGCAAAATCTATGGGAATTGAAGTAGATGACACTATGGGTAAAGGAAAATTAATAGATGAAATTTTTGGAGAAAAATGTGAAGGAAACTTTATTCAACCAACATTCATTACGGATTATCCAAAAGAAATGTCGCCATTGTGTAAATCGCACCGCGACAATCCTGAATTAACGGAGCGTTTTGAATTAATGGTTTGCGGAAAAGAAATCGCCAATGCATATTCTGAATTAAATGACCCTATTGACCAAAGAGAACGTTTTATTGCTCAAATGGAATTGGCTCAAAAAGGCGATGACGAAGCAAATGGAATAATTGATGAAGATTTCTTAAGAGCACTAGAATATGGAATGCCACCAACTTCTGGATTAGGAATTGGAATGGATAGATTGATTATGTTCTTAACCAATAATCCTTCTATTCAAGAAGTGTTATTCTTCCCGCAAATGCGTCCAGAGAAAAAAGGCCCAGAATTGACCGAAGATGAAAAATTAATTATTAGTCTTCTAAAAGCAGAAAACAACCAAGCATTAGGAACTCTAAAAGAAAAAACAGGTTTAAGCGGAAAAAAATGGGATGCGGCCATGAAAGGTTTAGCAAAACATGGTTTAACCAAAGTAGTTGTTGACGGAGATAACAAAACCATTCTACTTAACTAAAGTGATAAATTTTTGTTAACAATTAAACCTTTTGAAAGATTTAAAATCAAACGTTAAATTAAAATAATTTGAACATGAAAAAAATAGTTTTGGTATTGCTACTTGCAATAAGTTTTGTGGGATTTTCACAAGAGAAAAAAGAAATGCAAAAAGAGCGTTTGACAAACGAACAACGCGCTGAGTTAGAATCTAAAAAAATGAAACTAGACTTGGACCTGAACGATAAGCAAACTGCTGAAGTAAAAAAACTTTTATTAGAACAACAAAACAAAGGAGATGAAGTTCGTAAAACAATGAAAGCAAAAAAAGAAAGCGGTGTTAAGCCTAGTCAAGATGAAATTTTTAAAATGAAAAATGAATTGCTAGATAGACAAATTGCTTTTAAAGGAGAAATGAAAAAACTCCTAACTCCTGAACAATATGCAAAGTGGGAAGCTACTCGTGAAGCCAAAAAAGATAAAATGAAAGATCATTTTAAACAAAGAAAAGAAGGTGGTCCAAAAAAGCGTAAACCTGAAGCAATTGAAGAAAATTAAAAATAAATTTTGAGTTGTATTAAAAAAAAAGTAGTTTTGGATAATTAATTCAACTCTAAACTATTAAAAAATGAAAAAAATAATTGCAGTAGTGGCTTTGTTATTTGCTTTCAGCATATCAGCAAATGCTCAAGAAAAGAAAGTTACAGTAAAAGAAGTAGCTGCTAAAGAAAC
Organism: Flavobacterium lutivivi; assembly: GCF_014642275.1. Taxonomy (GTDB): domain Bacteria; phylum Bacteroidota; class Bacteroidia; order Flavobacteriales; family Flavobacteriaceae; genus Flavobacterium; species Flavobacterium lutivivi. Next base: position 238,353 of record NZ_BMIM01000001.1, on the reverse strand, counting down.
TATTACTCCTGAGATTGCTGGGAAAAATGATGCAAAAGCATTGTCTGATTTAGTAAAATTGGATGAAAAAGAATTTCAAATATTTAGTGATTTGTTTCAAACTAAACATAGAATATTAGCAGAACAAGGTCTTTCTCAAGAAAGAAAAACTGAACTTGCTAGAGTTATTGATGCTAAAATTAGAGCTACTTTGAGCGCTGACAGAATGGATACACTTGATAAAAATCCTGATTTATTGAAAAAATTAGTAAACTAATTTTATTCAAATACTTATAAAAAAAGTCCCGAAAATTCGGGACTTTTTTATTTATAGTTCTTTTGCAACTTTATTAATTGCGTTTATAGTAAAATCTAAATCTTCATAAGTTAGTGCATCAGTTATGAACCAAGTTTCATAAGCCGAAGGCGCAATGTAAACACCTTCTTTTAATAAACCATGAAAGAATTTTTTGAAAGTTTCATTGTCGCCATTTTTTGCTGAATTAAAATCAAAAACTGGATTTTTGTCAAAATGAACAGAAATCATTGATCCAACTCTATTGATTGTAAAATCAATTTGATTATCATTTAAAACTTTTCTGATACCTTTTTCTAAGTAAGCTGTTTTTTCTTCTAATCGGTTAAAAATTTCAGCATCATTATTTAACGCCTCGAGCATAGCTTTTCCTGCAGCCATTGCCAAAGGATTTCCAGAAAGTGTTCCAGCTTGATAAACTGGCCCAATCGGTGCTAAATAATTCATAATTTCATTTCTAGCTGCAAATGCTCCTACTGGCAAACCTCCACCAATAACTTTTCCAAAACATACAATATCTGCTTTAATATTATAAAGTTCTTGTGCACCACCTTTTGAAAGTCTAAAACCTGTCATTACCTCATCAAAAATGAGCAACGCATTATTTTCATCGCAAATTTGTCTTAATGAATTTAGGAAACCTTCTTTCGGCGGAATACAACCCATGTTTCCGGCAACTGGCTCAATAATTATTGCAGCAATTTCATTTTTATTGGCTTCAAATAAAGCTTTCACATTTTCAACATCATTATAATTTGCTAACAAAGTATCTTTGGCAGTTCCTTGTGTAACTCCAGGAGAATTAGGAATTCCAAAAGTACTTAAACCACTTCCAGCTGCAATTAAAAAGGAATCTGAATGACCATGATAACATCCTGAAAATTTAATTATCTTATCTTTTTTTGTATATCCACGCGCTAATCTGATTGCGCTCATGCAAGCTTCGGTTCCTGAGTTTACAAAACGTATTTTATCAATATTTGGCACCATTGATACTGCTAATGAAGCTATTTCAGTTTCTAATTCGGTTGGCATTCCAAATGAAGTTCCTTTCTTTGCTTTTTCAATCACAGCATTTACAACTGGTTCAAAAGCATGACCTAAAATCATTGGTCCCCAAGAATTAATGTAATCTATGAGTTTATTGTTGTCCTCGTCAAAAAGATATGCGCCTTTGGCTTCTTTAACAAATATTGGTGTTCCTCCTACTCCTTTGAAAGCTCTAACTGGCGAGTTTACACCTCCAGGAATAACTTTTTCAGCATCAGCAAAAAGCTGACTACTTCTTTGATATAACATATTGTATTATTTTATTAGAAAACTATTTCACTATTATGGTTTGACCAAGTGAAAGCGAATTATCGACTAAATTATTTTTCTTCTTTAAGTCTTCAATTGAAATATTGAATTTTTTTGAAATAGAATACAAAGTATCGCCTTTTGTAACTACATATTTTTCAGATACTTCACTGTAAGCGATAGGTTCAGTTTTTGCAACAGGAACAAACTCCTTTCCTAAAACTTCAGCATCAAAGCGTTGTAAACCATATCTTTCTATTAACCCTATCAATTTATCAGGATATTTAGGATCAGTAGCATAACCAGCCATTTTTAATCCTTTTGCCCATGATTTGTAATCGTCTTTTTCTAGCTTAAATAATTCAGCATATCTAGGTCTGCTAGTTAAAAAAAAAGAATGATCTCTGAATGAAAGACTTGGGTCATCATATTTTCTAAAACATTCGCCTGATTCATCATCGTCATGACTAATACTTGGACCTGTCCATTCCTTATGGCATTTTATACCAAAGTGATTATTAGCCTGAACGCTCAAAGGACCAGTTCCTGCACCAGATTCTAAAATTGCTTGTCCTAGTGTAATACTAGCTGGTATTCCAGATTTAATCATGTTTTCCTTAGCAACTGATTTATATTTTTCAATGTATGCTAAAACCATTTCGGTAGTTACTTTTACTTTTGTTGTAGCTTCCAAAATAACTGTTTGGTTGTCTCTAGTGTTATTTGTTTCTTGTGGTTTTTCAGTTGTTTTTGCAACAACAGGTTTTGTAGTTTGAACAGGAGACGTTTTTGTTGCAGTTGTCGAGGTTGGTGTTGTTCTTGGTTTAGTTGCTACAGTTGTTCGTGGTTTTGTATGAACAGTCTTTGTTGTTCTAACAACAGGTTTATTTGTAGAACATGAGAATAAAAAAAAGGCAAAAACCAATAAGATAAATCGCTTAATCATTAAATTGTATTGTATTAAAGTTTTTATTTTTCAAAGCAATATTCATACCATCTATTCCTTGCAAACCTCCAGTATGAATAACTAGAATTTTTTCATCCTTTTTGAAAAAACCTTCTTTTATTTTTTCAAAAACTCCAAACATCATCTTTCCAGTATAAATGGGGTCTAAAGGTATTTTATACTTTGAGTAAAATTCATTTATAAAAAAAATTAATTCATCTGAAATCTTTCCATAACCACCAAAATCATAGCCATCAACCAATTCCCAGTTATCTTTATTTGCAAATTTACGAATATCTTCTTTTAAAAACGAACCTTTTAAGGCAGGAAATCCCCATACTTTTTGAACATTACTAGTGCTATTAATAACACCCGATATGGTTCCTCCAGTTCCGACTGCACAGCATACATTTATATACGTTAAATCATCACTATTTAGTATTTCTTCACAGCCTTTTATCGCTAAATCATTTGTTCCTCCTTCGGGTAAAAGATAAAAATCACCAAACTTTTGTGTCAGTTTTTGGATAAATTCCTCAGACGTTTTTTTTCTATACTCTTCTCTAGTTACAAACTCAAAAGTCATTCCAAATTCTGAAGCTTTTTTCAAGGTTGGATTTTGATTAATTTTTTCAACTAATTCATCTCCTCTAATTATGCCAATTGTCTTAAAACCATTCTCAAATCCAGCTGCAGCAGTAGCTAAAATATGGTTTGAAAATGCTCCGCCAAAGGTTAGTAATACTGTTTTCTTCTGATTTTTTGCTTCGAGTAAATTGTATTTTAATTTCCTAAACTTATTTCCCGAAACAAAAGGATGAAGCAAATCTTCTCGTTTTATTTTGATGGAAACACCTTCAAATGTTATTATTTGTTCTGGAACATTCATATCTGGCAAAACTATTAACAATTTTGCAAAATAAAAAAAGCAACCGAAGTTGCTTTATTTGTTTGAAATTAAAATTTTCTGGTTTATTTTTTGTCCATCATCTGTTGTTACTTCTACGAGATAAACCGCTTGACTAAGTCTAGCTGTTGAAAACTTGTAGTTATCAGAAAGGGATAATTTTGCTTCTTTGAATATCTTTTTGCCTGCTAAATCAAATAATGCAACTGAATTAACATTCAAATTATTAGGGTTAAGAACTTGTAATTCTTGATTTTTGTTGTCTTGGAAAATCAACAAATCTTTTTTAAGATTATCAACCGTTCCAAGAGCGTTTGTTTTAAATGTTATTTCATATTTTGTATTATTGACACCTTGAGGCAAAGCTATTTGAGTTTCTTGATTTTTTATATCATAGTAAACATTGGTTTCTTTGTCATGCAAGTAAACATTCTCCGCAAGGTCAAAATTAATAAAATCTGCTACTTGAATTCTATAAATTGCCGCTGAAGAAGATTTAAACCCAACAGGAAAAGTTTTGTCAATATTGAAACTTGTTGTTGACAAAACATACTGCTCATCATTTAGAACCAAATAAGCATCAAAAGGCAAATCAGCTTCATTATCTGGCGATAGTGCATCAGCTTTATCAAGACCATCAATAGCAGAATCCATAAATCCTAAGACAAATTGTCTAACCGCTGTATTATTTAATGATGCATTTATTCTTATGTGTGGCGTTGGCGCTTTGCTTATTTGAGTATAATCAATTCCTGCTACATTTGGTATGTCTTCATAGTAACCATAATCAACCATTGATGAAGAATTGCTATTTCTTTCAAACTGCGAATTATTTGCTAATCCTTCTTTTCTAAAAACTCTATGTGTGTTTCTAAAAGTTACATTTCCATTTGCAATTCCTCTTACCATAAATCCTTGACCTATTGGAGCAAATTTTCTTTCATACATGTTTAATGGTGTACTAAAAAGTGGTCCTTGATTTCCTGCTGCATCATAAGTGTAAAATGTGGCTGGAGTGTAAATATTTGACGCTCCATTATAAACTCCATAACCTCCTCGATAAGCCGCAATAAAATGTGAATTAACAGATTTATCTTGTTCCCAATAAAGTGCGTTTCCATCACAAACTGCCAAATTATCAGCCAAAAACAATTGCATGTCTATTGCACTTGGATACGGATTACCTGTTAGTGTAGTCATTCCACTAGCAACACTAACTGATATATTTCCGTCATTAGGTTTTCCTCTAAAATCGTAACGCTGAGCACCATTTCCACCAGCATTATTCTGAACACCATCAACAGATGTTGCATCAGTTCCGCTGGTACCTTTCATTGTAAATCCTTCTCCTGCTGCAAGATTTGATGATGAACCAACCCAAACCCAATCAGCATAAGTAGCACTAGTGATATATTTCCAAATCCAATAATTTGAAATAGTCAATGGGCTTGCACTTCCATTTAATCCTGTTGTTATTGCTGCTGCATTACTATTTATTACATCTTGAGGGCTAAACAACATTGTGATACCAAAGTTTTCATTACCAACAGCCGCCGAAGCATTTCCTACTGGTGAACACCAATAGTTGTAATCAAAATTATCTGATGTTCCTTCTTGATAAACCGATAATTTACCCAAACCAGTATTGGTTGAACTAGCAGTAGCTCCTTGCAAAAACTGTCCATCTCTCCTCAAGAAAATATTTCCATTATTTTGAAGGTTTGTATTTTGTTTTGAGAAAACAAATTGGTTGCCTACATACATGTAGCTATTTGAGCTGACAAAAATTTGACCATAGCTCATTAAACAAGCCAAATTAAACAGGAAAAATAAATAGATTTTTTTCATACAAACTCATTTGCAATAACTTACCAAAAATATAAATAAAATTGCAATTAAAAAATTTTAAACACTAAACCTACCAAGTTTTACCGTTCAACGACAAAAAGTGTATTTCAACTAATTATTCCAAAATTTTAAAACTTTTTTAACTAAATTTATATCGTAACGTGTGCTTTCTTAATTTTTTGAGAAATATGCAGTAAGATTTGTTAATTATGAATGAAAACTACAAAAAACTAAACTCAATTTTATCCTTAAAGAAATTTTTATTTATATCTTTTTTCTTTTTGATAAATTACTCCTTTGGCCAAGGAATAAATTGTTCTGCTGCCGAAGTAATTACTATTAATGGCTGTGATCCTGGTGGAACTGCTGCTATAAATAATAACGCACAAGATGCTCCAAATATTGCCACAACGCCAACTTCTACATCTTGTCCCATAGGCACTTTTAGAAGAGAAGGTTGGTACACATTTACTGTTACTGGCGGACCATTGGCTATTAATATTTCTGCTACCAGTACTACAGCAACTTCAAATTTGTATTTGCAACTCATTGCTTCTTCTGACAACACTTGTACAGGAACACTTTCTCAAATTGATTGTGCTAATAATACAAATGTGAACGGTGCACAAACTGAAAACATATACGTAACACTTTCTAATGGTACTTATTGGGTAAAAGTTGTTAATGTAGGTGGTAATAATAACATGGGATTATCAAGTTTTTGTATTACCAATCCGCCAGCAAATGATTTTTGTAACTATGCAAGTTCATTAACAGTAAATCCATCTACAACTTGCACAAGTTCGTCAAATGGTACAACAGTGAACGCAACACAATCTTTGGCAGGTTGTAGCGGTACCGCAGATGATGATGTCTGGTATTCATTTGTAGCAACAAGCACAAATCACACAGTTACGGTTACTCCAACTACAATGACCAATGCTGTTTTTCAAGTATTTTCAGGTATTTGTAGTGGTTTAACAAGTCTTGTCTGTACTAATAGCACTACTGGAAGTTTAGCAGAAACTAGCACAATTAGTGGTTTAAGTATAGGAACAACATATTATGTTAGAGTTCACAGCAATGGAAATGGTTCAGGTCAAGGAACATTCAATATTTGTGTAACAACACCATCAGCTCCATCAAACGATAATTGCTCAGGATCAACTGCTTTAACTGTTAATCCATCAACTACTTGTACAACATCTACATCTGGAACGACATTTGGAGCAACACAATCTCAATCGGGATGTAGCGGTTCTGCTGATGATGATGTATGGTATTCTTTTGTTGCTACAAATACATTACATACAATTACAGCTACTCCAACTACCTTGAGTGACATTGTATTTGAAACATTTAGCGGAAGTTGTGGTGGATTGGTTAGTTTAGGTTGCGTCAATGCAACTTCTGGAACCTCAGTTGAAACGATTACTTTGTCTGGATTAACCATTGGAAATACTTACTATGTAAGAGTTTATAGTGCTTCAAATTATACTGGAGCAGGAACCTTTTCAGTTTGTGTAACTACACCTCCAACACCACCAACAAATAATCAATGCTCTGCAGCAACATCATTGCCTTGTGGAACAACCAATTTAGCTGGAACAACAGTAAACACAATAAATTATGCCCATGGAACTAGTTGTACAATGAGTGATTATGGTGTTTGGTACACTTTTACTGGCGATGGACAACAAACAACTATTTCCTCAACTGCTGGAGCTGGATTTGACCATGAGATGGCTATAGCTAGCGGAAGTTGTGGAAGTTTAACAAATATTACTTGTCAAGATTCTGCACTAAGTGGTGGAACTGAAACATACACTTTTAACACAGTCAACGGAACAACATATTATGTTTATATTGCATATTGGACATCTGGAACAACTACAGGAACTTTTACTATCTCACGAAGTTGTTCAGTAACTGCATCAAATGACAATTGCGCAAGTGCTGTTCCATTAACTGTAAATTCTGGCACAGCTTGTACTACATCAACTAATGGAACTACGGTAGCCGCTACTCAATCTATGGCTGGATGTGTTGGAACTGCTGATGATGATGTGTGGTACTCTTTTGTTGCTACTTCTACCAGTCATACTATTACAGTTACACCTAACACACTTTCTGATGTGGTTTTTCAAGTTTTCAGCGGAAATTGCGCTGGCTTAACTGGTTTAGGTTGTATAGATTCAACATCTGGAACAAGCGCCGAATCAACTACATTATCAACATTGACAATTGGAAATACTTACTATGTCAGAGTTTACAGCTACTCAAACGGTGCTAGTCAAGGAACATTCAATATTTGTGTAACAACGCCAACTAATCCATGCTCTAGCATAACAAATATAGCTAGTTGCAACACAACAATAAACGCAACAATCCCTGCTGTTGGAGGAATAATGGGAACTTCATCTTGTGGTTATTCTACACCAGGCTATGAAATGATATATAGCTTTACACCAACAGTAACCGGAGCTTATTATATCACTCAAAATAGTTCATATAGTTATATTGATTATCAATATAAAGTTGCTAGTGGAGGATGCGGAACCACTGGTTGGACATGTATTGACGATATGTTTGGACTAACAACAAGTCCTAACATCACTTTAACAGCTGGTGTTCAATACTACATTATGCTAGATCCTGAAAGTAGTGCTGGTGGAAATGTTAATTTTACTTTGAATTGTCCGCTTGCTCCACCAGTAAATGATAATTGTGCAGGAGCAATACCTCTTTCTGTAAACAATTCTTGCGCTTACACAATCTACAGCAATGCTGGTGCTACAAATAGTACTGGTGCTCCTGCTCCTGGATGCGGAGGTTATTCAGGCGGTGATGTGTGGTTTTCAATAACAGTTCCACCTAGTGGAATACTAAAAATAGACAGTACAAGTGCAGTTATGACTGATGGTGGAATGGCTGCCTATACTGGAACTTGCGGTAGCTTGACATTGCTTCAATGCAATGATGATAGAGGTTCATTTGATTTTATGCCTTATATGAATTTATATGGTTTAACACCTGGTTCAACAATCTATATCAGATTTTGGGAAAATGGCAATAATAATAATGGAACTTTCGGTTTATGTGTCACCACATGTTCTCCAGGAACTTCAACAGGCTCATCTTCTGCTGGTTGCCCAATAGTTGTTGCTGGCGGACTTGGCCTTAATGGTTCTGACCCTAATCCTGTAAATGCTTGTAGTGGTACAACTTGTGTGGATTTGGAAGCTAATTATTTACATCTTGGTCAAACTACAAATTACACTGTAACTTCAATACCTTATGCTAATTTGCCTTATCAATTTGGATGTCTATCGAATGCAGTAAGTGTAAATGTAGATGATGTTTGGTCACCAGTAATAAATTTACCATTTAACTTTTGTTTCTTTGGCAATACATACAGTCAATGTATAATGGGTTCTAATGGTATGTTATCTTTTAATGTTGGGAATGCAGGTAGTAGTTCAGGATATTCATTCTCTAATAATTTACCAAGCACTACTGGAGCATTATTTGCAAATACTATATACGGAGTTTACCATGATATAGACCCAAGTAAAGGTGGAGAAGTTGGCTGGGAGCTTATAACTTTAAAAACAGGTTGTAGAGCTTTGGTAGCGTCATGGAAAGATGTTCCAATGTTCAGAACGAACACCATCCTATATACAGGAATGATGATTCTGTATGAAAACACCAATATCATAGAAGTATATATACAAGAAAAAAATATTGAGTTCAACGGAACAGATAACTGGAATGGTGGTAATGCCATTGTAGGAGTTCAAAATGCTGCTGGAACAACTTCCGTAGTTCCTCCAGGAAGAAATGGACTAGACACTAATTGGGCAATTACCAATGAGGCTTGGCGTTTTACTCCTTCTGGGCCAAATGCTACCTCGATAAAATGGTATCAAGGTTCTGGAACATCTGGACCAGTTATTGCAACAACTGATAATGTTAATGTTTGCCCAGTTGTTACAACAACCTACACAGCTGAAATAACGTACACTTATTGTAATGGCACTACCGAAACAGTTACTGATGAAACAACTGTTGGTGTTTTTGGAACAAAAACTTGGAACGGTTCAATTGATACTGATTGGAACAAAGCAAATAACTGGACTCCATCTGGAATTCCAACAAGTACAGATTGTGTTATTATACCTGTCACTGCGAATAATCCAATTATTTCTGGTTCTGGTTACAATGGTTTAGCTGGAACTTTATCTGTTTATAATGGAGCAACATTAACTATAAATTCAAATAATAGTTTAACAGTTACAAGCTGGGTAAATGTTCAAGCAACTGGTAATTTTATTATAAATAATAATTCAAGTCTTGTACAAATTAACGGTTCTGCAAATACTGGAAATATTACATATAAAAGAAACTCAAGTGTTAGAAATCAAGATTTTGTTTATTGGGCTTCACCAGTAAGTGGTTTTAATGCTGGTAGTATTTCTACACCATTAAACCCATCAAGTATTTATACTTGGAACACAACAGTTGCAAACCCTAATGGAGGTCAAGGTTATTGGCAAGCATTTTCTGGAGCAATGATTCCTGGCAAAGGTTATATTATGAGAGCTCCAAGTTCATTTAGTTATTCAACTCCAGCAACTTGGACAGCAACTTTTAACGGTGTAGCGAATAACGGAACTATTTCTGTACCAATTTTCAGAGGAAGTGATACAAATGTTTCTCCACATTATGGAACTAATGGAACACAGATAGACAATTATAGTGATAACTGGAATTTGTTGGGTAATCCGTATCCATCAGCTGTTAGAGCAAGTCAGTTTTTATTTGACAATAGAACAAAAATAATGGGTAATGTCCGTTTATGGACTCATGGAACACTTCCTGCTGCTGTATCAAGTCCGTTCTATGACACATTTATTTACAATTATTCTCCTGGTGATTATTTGACATATAACTTTACTGGAGCTAGCTGTTGTCCTGCATTTGGAGCCGATTTGTTTATTGGTTCAGGACAAGGTTTCTTTGTTCAAATGGTTGATGGACCAACAGGCTCAAATACTATTTCTTTCAACAACAATCAAAGAAGTTACACATATAGCAACAGTAGTTTTTACAGATTTGCAAATTCTCAAAATCTAAGCTCAGACATTACAAACTTAGAAAGAAACAGAATTTGGATAGATATTGTTGACAGCAATAATGTTTCAGATAGAGCTCTTATAGGTTATATTGAAGAAGCTACAATGCAAGAAGACAATTTCTTTGATTGCGTAATGAACAATACAAATAATTTGGCTATATATTCTTTGATAGATCAACAAAAGTATAACATTCAAGGTAGAGCATTGCCATTTGATGACAATGATGAAGTACCAATCGGTGTTATTTTGCCAAATGGAGGAAATTACAATATTGCTTTAGCTGGAATCGATGGATTATTTCACAATCAAAATATTTACATTGAAGATGAGTTGACTGGAATAGTTCACAACATAAAAGACTCTCCATATCAATTTACTTCTGAAAATGGTGAAATAAGTAACCGATTTAAAATAGTCTATAAAGACATTGCTCTTGGTAATCCAGATACTCCTCGTGTTAACCAAGTTTCGATTATATCAAACAATAGTTTATCCGTTTTATCAACTCAAATAACCATTGAATCCGTAGAGGTATTTAATACTTTGGGGCAATTAATAGACACTTATAGAGATATAAATTCTACTTCGGTTATCCTTTCTAATGTTAGAAAAACTAACAGCGGTTTATTCTTAAAAATCAAGTTATCAAATGGTCAATTTTTAACCAAAAAGACTCTTTATTAATAGTATTTCAAAAAACTCCAAAAAGACCTTTTCTTCAAATAGTTAAGGTCTTTTTCGTTTTTATAGGCTTCCTTTTCAAAAGAAATATTCTTGTATGCCAATTTCCAATCCTTATATTTTATGATTTTTAAAATAAATTCGAAAAAGTAAATAACAAAAAAAGGAATAATCAATAATTCAAGTTGTTGCCTAATGTGAATACGCTCATGATTGATAAGTATTGCATTATTTTTATCCTCACTGTTAGACAAAAAAACAAAAGGAAAAACAGTAATACCTCTGAAACCCTTTGGCGTTAAATATTTAAAAACGATTACAATCATATTATGCAAAGTTGTTAAATTTGTAGCTATGAACGAAACATTAAATCCAAATAATTTAAAGGAAGGAGAAGATTATTACTTTACTCCTGAGGGGTTTAAAGTTTTTACAGAAAAATATCATCTAAAGCGCGGATATTGTTGCCGAAGCGGTTGTCGTCATTGTCCATATGGATTTGACAAAAACACAGGAACAATAAGGAAAAAGAAAAAATAACAACATACTAAACACCAAAATGACTTTTCAAGAACAAATATTACAAGGAATTCCATCGGTTTTACCAAATCCTAAACCTTATGAGGTAGAAATAAATCACGCACCAAAACGAAAAGAAATCCTTTCGGAAGAAGAAAAAAAATTAGCGTTGAAAAATGCGTTGCGTTATTTTGAACCAAAACATCATGCCGAATTAATTCCCGAATTCAAAGCCGAATTAGAAACCTACGGAAGAATTTACATGTATCGCTTGCGTCCTGATTATAGAATGTATGCACGACCAATTTCTGAATATCCAGGAAAATCGGAACAAGCAAAAGCCATCATGTTGATGATACAAAATAATTTGGATTATGCCGTAGCTCAACATCCGCACGAATTGATTACTTATGGAGGAAATGGTGCTGTGTTTCAAAATTGGGCACAGTATTTATTGACCATGAAATATTTAGCCGAAATGACCGATGAGCAAACTTTGGTGATGTATTCTGGTCATCCAATGGGATTATTCCCAAGTCATAAAGATGCTCCAAGAGTTGTGGTTACCAACGGAATGGTTATCCCAAACTATTCCAAACCAGATGATTGGGAAAAAATGAATGCTTTAGGAGTTTCACAATACGGACAAATGACCGCTGGAAGTTATATGTATATTGGTCCGCAAGGAATTGTTCACGGAACTACAATCACGGTTTTAAATGGTTTTAGAAAAATAAAAAAATCACCAAAAGGCGGATTATTCGTAACCTCAGGATTAGGTGGAATGTCTGGAGCTCAACCAAAAGCAGGAAATATTGCAGGTTGTGTTACCGTTTGTGCCGAAGTAAATCCAAAAATCACTCACATTCGCCATTCGCAAGGTTGGATTAATGAAATTATCGACAACATAGACGAATTAGTTCCAAGAGTTAAAAAAGCATTAGAAAATAACGAAGTAGTTTCTATTGCCTATCTCGGAAATGTGGTTGATGTTTGGGAACGATTTGACCAAGAAAATCTGCATATCGATTTAGGATCTGATCAAACTTCGTTGCACAATCCTTGGGCTGGAGGTTATTATCCAACAGGATTTACATTTGAAGAATCGAATGAAATGATGGCTAACAATCCCGAAAAATTTAAAGAAGAAGTGCAAAAAACACTTCGTCGCCATGCAGCAGCCATCAACAAACATACAGCAAAAGGAACTTATTTCTTTGATTACGGAAATGCCTTTTTATTAGAATCTTCAAGAGCTGGAGCAGATGTAATGAATGACCATCCAACCATTGGACGTGAATTCAAATATCCAAGTTATGTACAAGACATTATGGGACCAATGTGTTTTGATTATGGTTTTGGTCCATTCCGTTGGGTTTGTGCTTCAGGTAATCCTGAAGATTTAGCAAAAACTGACAAAATTGCTTGCGATGTTCTAGAAGAGATGATGAAGAATTCTCCAGAGGAAATTAAGCAACAAATGGCAGATAATATTCAATGGATCAAAGGTGCACAAGAAAATAAATTAGTCGTTGGTTCACAAGCTCGGATTCTTTATGCTGATGCCGAAGGAAGAATGAAAATAGCGGAAGCCTTTAATAATGCCATTGCTCGAGGCGAAATTGGTTATGTTATTTTAGGTCGTGATCATCATGATGTTTCTGGAACCGATTCACCTTACAGAGAAACTTCAAATATTTATGACGGTTCACGTTTTACAGCTGATATGGCTATTCATAATGTTATTGGAGATAGTTTCCGTGGAGCAACTTGGGTGTCAATTCACAATGGTGGTGGTGTTGGTTGGGGCGAAGTAATTAATGGTGGTTTTGGTATGGTTCTTGATGGTTCTCAAGATAGTGATAGACGATTAAAATCAATGCTGTTTTGGGATGTAAACAACGGAATTTCAAGAAGAAGTTGGGCAAGAAATGAAGGAGCTATTTTTGCAATAAAAAGAGCTATGGAAACGCAACCTTTATTAAAAGTTACCATCCCTAATATGGTTGATGAGAGTTTATTGTAATCACCGAAATTTGATGTTTAAAGTTACAATATCAAATTTCGATTATTGAATTTTAAATATTCTAAGATATGAAAAAGATTGCTTTATTATTAGTTCTAACAGTTGTTTTCACTTCTTGTAGCTCGATAAGAGTAAACCAAGATTATGACAAAAATGTTGATTTTGGTCAATATAAAACCTATGCTTATCACAAAGCAGGTATTGACAAAGTAGAAATATCAGATTTAGATAAAAAAAGAATTTTACGTTCTATTGACGAAGTTATGGTTGCAAAAGGTTTTACAAAAAGTGAAACTCCCGATTTGCTGATTAACTTTTTCACTAAAGAAAGAGAACAAGTTGATGTAAATCAATTTAATGTAGGCTGGGGTTACGGCTGGGGTTGGGGTTGGAATCCATGGATGTGGGGAAATAACACATCTATAAATCGCTATACCGAAGGAACTCTAACTATTGACGTAATAGATGCTAAGAAAAAAGAGTTAATTTGGCAAGGACAAGGTGAAGGGGTTTTAACCAAAAACGTGGACAAAAAAGATGAAAAAATCAAAGAGTTTGTTTCCAAAATACTAGAGCAATATCCACCACAAAAAAAATAAAAAAAGTCCCGAAATTTTCGGGACTTTTCACATAAAAAACCACCACAATTATTTGCTCTCGAGAAGCAATAATCTATCTTCAAGCAATTTTTGCTTTTCTTTTAAAAGTTGCAACTCTTGTTCAAGAGTAGTTACTTTATCTTTTTCATGATTGATAATCTGTTGTTGTTCTTGAATGGCTTTTACTAAAGGCACAACAAATTCTGAATACTTTAAACCATATAAATCATCATCGTTCTTGGGTTTATCAATACCGCTAAATTCGTAACCTATTTCATTAGCTGTTCTTTCAACTTCTTGGGCTAAAAAACCTGTTTGCAATTCATTGGCTTTTTCCGCTCTACTTTTTAGAATAAAATCTGATGGTGACTTAGCAACAATTTTCCCTTTATCATCTATTGTAAAATCCTCTTTAAGCTTTATTGCAAGCAAATCCATATCTAAATTATAAGTAACTGGTCTAAGTTTTAGTATAAATTCTAAACCTGGAACATTTTCTCTAATATTTCTTTTAAACCTCGCATCGCTTAGATTTGTCCAACTGGTATAACCACCAATACTTGTTATAAGTGAATTACCAATTCTAACCTGATTGTCAGCTAATATTGCTGAATTGTAACCTATTGCAATAGAATTGTTATAATTATTAAAATAATACGAAGCATCACCCAATGCCGTATTAAATAAACCATTAGTTACACTAGCTAAAGCAACAGATCCTAATGCGGTATTGTATTCTCCAGTTGAATTATTATATAAAGATTGTTTCCCTACCGACGTATTATAATTTCCTGTGGAATTGCTTATAAGTGCTTCTGAACCTATTGCGGTATTGTGCAACCCAAATGTATTGAAGTATAATGCTCCATAACCATTAGCAGTATTATAACTCCCAGTCGTGTTAAAAAAAAGAGATTGATAACCAGATGCTGTATTGGAACTACCAATAGTGTTATAAAACATAGATTCTTGTCCTACACTTGCATTATAATTTCCTGTAGAGTTAGTAAACAATGACCTGTAACCAAGTGCTACATTAGAAGAACCTGTTGAGTTATTCCTTAATGATAATGCTCCAATAGCAGTGTTTAATATTCCTGTGTTATTTGTTTGGATATTATCTCCGAAATAAGACTCAAAGCCAAGAGCAGTATTATATGTGAAAACGCCAGGAGTATTGCTGTTTGAAAATTGCATTGATCTTGCTCCTATGGCAGTAATTCCTGAATTGTCTGCATTATTATAAAGTGCATAATAACCAATGCCAACATTATCACTGGCTTTATTTGAGTAGGCTGCCATTTTTCCAATAGCTACATTTTCATTACCTCCAATGTTATTTGCTAAAGCAGCATAGCCAATTGCTACGTTTTCTTTTCCTATCGTATTATAATACATTGATTGTCCACCTAGGGCTGTATTCCAATAACCCGTTGTATTTCTATACATAGAACCTGAACCAACAGCAACATTTATAGAGCCAGTTGTGTTATCATGCATGGAGTTATCCCCAACAGCTACATTGATTCCTCCAGAAGTGTTGGAAAACATAGAGCTATCTCCAATAGCTGTATTTCGAAAACCACTATTTAGACTTGGAGTTGCTCCGCCTTTTAATGCTTCATTTCCTATGGCAGTGTTGAACATATCTGTTATTGTAGAATTACTATCAGCATTCAACATTGCATAATGTCCTATAGCAAGACATCTTGAACGTCCAACATTACTTTGCATTGCAGATAAACCTATGGCCAAATTAAAACTTCCTACAGAATTATAATATAATGATCGATTACCAATTCCAAAATTATTATTTCCAGTTGTATTATTAAATAAACTGTATGGTCCAAAAGCTATGTTGTTGTAACCATTGTTGTTATTGAGAGAATAATTTCCAAAAGCAATGTTGCCATAACCACTTATGTTTGAAAACAATGCTTGCTTACCAAATCCCGAATTCATATATCCAGTGGTATTAGAATTACCCGAATAATATCCAACAAAAGTGTTTTCATTACCTGTTAAATCATCATTTTCTCCTGCATTTTCCCCAATAAACACACTTTCTCCTGTATTATGTGTTTCTATTTGACCTTTTTGAGTAAATCTAGTTTTTAAAATATTATTGGTTCTTATATCAAAATCATTCGCATCTGTAGTCCCAATAAAATTTGTTCCTGAAGCAGTTCCGCTATTCCCGTTAACAGACCAACCAGTTTTTATTGAATTTATTCCAATCCAAGTTGTAGAATTATTATCCCAATAATAAAATCCAGAAGGATTACTTCCTGAAGCTGTTGTTAGATAAACCAACATTCCTTGCTGGCTAGCCGTTGGATTAGTAACTGGAAAAGCATCTATTTTTGGAATTAAAATTCCGTCTGTATTGCTTGGTGTTGCTTCATTAGAAGATTTTATTTCTAATTGGGCATTTGGAGTAACAGTATTAATACCTACTTGAGCATATCCAAGAGAAAAACAAAACAAGAGAATTAAAAGTATACTTCTATTCATGAATGAGATTTTACAAGACAAATCAAAACATATATTTACCTTAACATTGAACTAAATGAGTAACTAGCAGAACAATCTAGTATTTGGTGTTTTCGAAGTTTGCTAAAGCTATTTTATTTTAATAGAAGTTCATAGTTCCAAGACTAAAACTTCCGCCATTATTGTTATTTGTTCCAACTCCCCAAGTTCCTGTTATTGTTTTTGACAAATAATTAAATTGCCCGATAAAACTATATTTTGAACCTCCAGGATACACATAATATCCTGAAACTGCGCCACCATTTATCTGATAAAAACCTTTACCTATAACACTAGAGTAGTAAGTTGCACCTGTTCCTACTGTTACCTTTCCGTCTTCTTCAAAAACCATTAAATAATCATAGCTTCCAGAATATGTTCCTAACCAATACCCTTTCAGAAATTCAAATCCGCTATTTCCAGTGATGTGTTTTTTCCCTTGAAATGTTCCCAAATTAGTATAGCTTGAACCTGTTCCATAAGTTCCGTTCATTTTGGCAGAGTCGCTATCATAAGTAAATCTAAAATTATAATTTACTCCAGAGTCGGAACAAGTAAAAACATAAACATTACCACTCACATTTGTGTAACTAGTTCGAAAGCCTGAAATAGTGGTTTTGTCAAATAGAGTTGGACTTCCATAAGAAACATAATTATAATATTCAAAAAGCAAGTTTGCTTCGCTACCATTATTAAAAGTTATATCATATAAACCCCTGAGTTCACCTGGTGTTGGTGGTGGAAGCGAACGGCTTAATGACAAGTTTTCAGTTTTTTGTGAAGACACATCGTCAGTAGAGCATGCGCTAAAGAAGAATATGCTAATTGAAAATACAATTAGACTGTTTAAGATTTTAAATTTATTTTTCATGATAAAGTAGTTGATTAATTTATCTCAAAATAAATTCTATTCTGTGTTGCATTGATTACCTTTTGAGTAAAATGCAGATTTTGTTAGTATTAGGGTTAAATTTTGCGAAACATATTGAAAAATTCTTCTTTTCTATTGCGGCTAATTGTGATTGTAGTGCCATCTTTCATCAAAACATAAGCATTTTCACCTTTTACTGCTTTTTCAATATGATTGGTATTGATTAAATGTGATTGATGAACCCTAAAAAACGGTTCTCCTTTAATGTTTTCTTCAACGTCTTTTAGAGTTTTGCTAAGCGTTATTTTCTTTTGATTGGTTAAAAAAACATGTGAATAATTACTATCACTTTCTACTCTCACGATAGCATCTACATCAAAGAATTCAAGCATACTACCAACTGGAAGTGCTATTTTTTGTCTGTTGATAGTTGGTTTATATTGTTCGATTAATAGTTTTATTTTTTCGTCTAGATTGTAATTTTCACTTTGCTTTTTTACTTTCTTGATAGCTTGTTGCAAATCGAGAATATCAATTGGTTTCAACAAATAATCTATAGCTGAAAACTTAAATGCTTTAATTGCAAATTGATCATAGGCAGTAGTAAAAATGACATTGAAATTATTAGATTTTGTCATCGACAAAACATCAAAACCATTTATATGCGGCATTTCTATATCTAGAAAAACCAAATCGGGTTTTAATTCATTAATAGACTTTACACCTTCTGCTCCACCCAAACAAACTGCTATAACCTCAACATCATCACAGAATTGTTGAATTTGCATTTGAAGTACATCAAGGGCATTTTTCTCGTCATCAATTATAATTGCCTTAATCATGATTTATTGTTTTAACTGGTATTAAAAGTTCCACTCTTGTTCCAATTGCATGACCAGTATTATCCATTTTATCAATAATGGAAATCTTAGTTTTACTGTTTTGAGTTTTATTGAGTATTGCAATCCTATCTTCTGTTATTTGCAAACCATAACTTTTTTTCTTTAGCACTTGTTTACTCTTAATTTCAAGTGCTTTTTCTCTTCCAATTCCGTCATCATCTACAACGACTTTTATACAACCATCTTTTTCTTTGAATGTAATAGATAATCTACCTTTGGTTTCTTTATGTAATAATCCGTGCCAAATAGCATTTTCTATATACGGTTGAATAATCATTGAAGGAATTTGAATGCTCTCAGAATTTAAATTTTCAGCTATTTCAAAATGGTAATCAAACTGATTGTCAAATCGCATATCTTCAATTTCTACATAAAGTTTAAGCAACTCTATTTCGCTACTCAATGAAATAAAGTTTTGATTGCTATGATCAAGAATTAGTCTGATAAGTTTAGAAAATTTTGTCAAATATTGCGAAGCAGCAAAAGTGTCGTTTTTAAGAATATACTTTTGAATACTATTGAGCGAATTGAAGATAAAATGCGGGTTCATTTGTGCTCGTAGTGCTTTCATTTCTATTTCTGCCAACTGGCGCGAAAAATTAGATTTAAGCTCTTCTTCTTTTCTAACTTGTTTCATCTTGAATTGATAAAACACATAAATCAACGTGAAGACTAATCCAGCAATAACTAGGTAAAACCACCATGCTTTCCAGAAAGGTGTTGCAATATGTATTTTGTACTTTGTTTCATTTCCCCAAAGACCATCATTGTTTGCTGATTTCACTACAAAAGTGTAATCACCATCTTCTAGCGATGAATAAGTTGCCTGATTTGTCGTTATATAAACCCATTTATCATCAAATCCTTCCAGTTTATAAGCATAACGAGCCTGATTGGAATTATTGAATACATCTGTTGACCATTCAAAGCTTAAAAAGTTTTGATTGTGTTTCAACTCAATTTTACCAGATGCAATATCTTGGAGAGAAAGAAAACGATCAAGAACTTTTATTTCTGTGAAACGAAGTTCAGGACGTAATGCATTTATCTTGTAAGTTTTAGGGTTAAAAATTGCCAAGCTTCCATAGTGATTAACAGCAATTTCGCCATTTGACAGAAGATCTAATTTAACTGAGATAAAATTATCTTTAAAACCATTTTGTTGTCCCATCACTGTGATTACTTGATGAGCAGTAGTGTCAAATTTCACAAGACCATTTGAAGTACCTATCCAAAGAATTCCTTTCTTGTCAGTAATAAGATTGGCACAATAATCTGACGGCAAATTAGAATTTACTTTAGCATAATTATTAAAAGAAGTTTTACTTCCATCAAGCACTAATTCAAAAATACCATTGTCAAGTGTCGAAATCCAATAACGATCTTTTTCATCTTGAATTATGTCTATAGATTGAGTAATAGTTGCACCATTATTTTTGGCTTTGCCATAGGCATAATGCTTATAAATTCCTTTTTTTCTTTCCCAACAATAAACACCATCTGTGTTTGTAAACCAAATATTCCCTTGAGCATCTTCAATTCTTGGCGAAATCATATTGGATGATGTATTTACGTTCTTGGCATCAACATCATGCAAATTGTAATGCATCAGTTTTTGAGTTTTGGTGTTGAAAACGTAAAAGCCATTATTGTAAGAAGTCATGAAAAGATTATCAAAACTATCCGATATAATTTTAATTATAGAAACTGGTTTATTGCCGTTTTGATCTTTAGTATCAATTGGAATTAAACTATTTGTGGCCTGATCAAAATAAAAAAGGTTTTCAGCACTTGCCGCATAAATTTGACCTCTTTTAGTGCGAACCAAAGCTTCAATTCCCTTCATATTACGATATTGGCCTTTGTAAAATGGGTTTTCAATCAGAGTTATGTCTTTCTGATTAGGTTTTATCCAAATTAATCCATTACTAGTATTATTAGCAATAAGATAACCTCCTTTGTAATCAAGCGTAGTATAAGGTTCGATGGTATATTCTGCCTGTTGATTGAATAAAGGAATAGTTTTTATTTGGTTGTTTTGCCAAGGCAACATGGACAAACCAGAATAGGAAGTAATCCAAAGATTTTTTTCACGATCATGAAACAAACGACTAATTTGATTTAACTTATATGAATATTCATCTTTATAAGTTGTTCCATAATTAAAAAAAGTATTATCCGTTATAGAATATTCACCCAAAATCCCAGCAGAAAACCAAATCGTATTTTCATCTTTTTGTTTGACTAAAGTCACAAAGTTTGCTGGATTTGAATTTTTTGAACCTTTCACAATGAGTGGTTGATTTTGAAAAGTATCCAAATTTGGGTTATACTGTACAATTCCGTCAAAACCTCCAGCTAACCAAATACATTTTCGTTTGTCATCAAAATATCCATCATAAAATTGATTTGCTGAAAGCTTTCCATTTTTGATGTTCCAATGTGGTATAATTCTTCCGCTTGAAGAAAATTCTAGCAAACCATTGGTTGTTATTGCCCAAAGTTTACCGTCTGTTGTTTCTAATATTTTTAAAACACATTTTGACGCACTCGAGATATTTGCATCTTTTGGAATAAAATGCGTAGCTTTTTGGGTTTTTCTATTGTACTTATACCAATAATCTTTTTGCGTAGCAATCCAGATATTTCCATTCCTATCTTCGGTAAAACCCATAATAAAACCCTTAATCATGCTGTCAATTGTCTTATCTGAATAATTTACTGCCTTGAAGCTATAAGTTGCTGGGTCAAAAACTTGTAAAGCATTGATACTTGATAACCAAATTTTCCCCGATTTATCACAATACACATTTTGAAGTACATTGTTTATTTGCCGACCAGGTTTATCAATTGGGCTATTCACCTTGGTAAAATGATGTCCATCGTATCGATACAAACCTCCACCAGTTCCAATCCAAATTGTGTTGTTTTTGTCTTGGGTAATACCGTAAATGTATTTGTCGTTTAATCCGTCTTTTTCTGAAAAATTAATAAAAGAAAGCTGGTTTTGAGCGAAGAATAGCTTGCTCAAAAACAGAAAAAAACACAGAACAAAACATTTTTTTGTCATATTAACCTGCAAGCTATAAAAAATATAGAAGATTATAATTTATTTTTTTTAACAAGCAGATTTCTTGAGTAATCGACTAGATTTTCTTCCTTTATAGAAATGAATTGTGTTGAACGTTTAATAATTCAATAGCTCTTCCATTTTAGCTTTCACTTTATCCACATTTGGTATCATGGTAAACTCCAATGTGCTGTTGAGTGGAATGGCAGGCATATTTTCGGAACCGATGACCATTACTGGTGCGTCTAAATATTTAAAACAATTTTCTTGAATTAATCCGGCTAAACTTCTTGCGAAAGAATTATTGGTTGGTTCTTCGGTAACGACAAGGCATTTTTTTGCTTTTTTAACCGATTTGAAAATAGTTTCTGTATCAAGAGGATACAGCGTTCGTAAATCGATAATCTCCACTTGATTTTTCATTGTTGCAGAAGCATTCAACGCCCAATGAACTCCCATTCCGTATGTAATTACGGTTATGGTTTCATCGGTTTCTTGTTCCCAAATTTCTTGAACAATATTGGCTTTTCCAAAAGGCAACATGTAATCTTCGCTTGGTTCATTAACTCTAGCGGTTTCGGTTCCTTTTACTTTGCTCCAATACAAACCTTTGTGCTCCAAAATCACAACTGGATTTGGGTCGTAATAAGCAGCTTTCATCAAACCTTTTAAATCGGCACCATTGCTCGGATACGCGATTTTTATTCCGCGAATATTGGTCAAAACACTTTCTACAGAAGACGAATGATATGGTCCACCACTTCCGTAAGCACCAATTGGAACACGCAAAATCATACTCACAGGCCATTTCCCGTTAGATAAATAACACGAACGACTAACTTCGGTAAACAACTGGTTCAATCCTGGCCAAATGTAATCCGCAAACTGCACCTCAACAATCGGTTTTAATCCAACTGCCGACATTCCAACCGTTGAACCTACAATAAAAGCTTCTTGGATTGGCGTATTGAAAACGCGTTCGTCTCCAAATTTTTGTGCCAATGTTGCTGCTTCTCTGAAAACACCGCCTAAACGTGCTCCAACATCTTGTCCATACAACAAACATTCAGGATGTTTTTTCATTAATTCTTCTACAGCAAAAAGCGCGCAATCGACCATCACCACTTTATCTTCTCGCTCTGGATTTCGTTTACCAACTTCTTCTGTAATTGGCGTTGGAGCAAAATCGTGTGTGAATAAATCTTCTGGTTTTGGATCTTCCGCTAATTGTGCTTTATCAAAATCGACTTGCACTTTGGCTTTAGCCGCATTTTCTATAGTTTGAATTTCATCATCTGTAAATCCTGCTTCAACTAATTGCTTTTTCAAAACTGGATATGGATCACGAGATTGTGCTTCTTCCAAATCATCACGATACCATTCCATTCGAACACCAGATGTATGATGGTTTAACAATGGTACTTTGGCATGAACCAAAAACGGACGTCGTTCTTCACGAATGGTTTTCACTACTTTTTGAACCGCTAAATAGCTTTCGGAAAAATTCGCTCCATCAATTGAAATCGCTTCAATTCCGTGGAAACCTTTGGCGTATTCAAACGCATTTTGTGCACGAGTTTCTTTAGCATTTGCCGAAATATCCCAGCCGTTGTCTTGTACTAAATATAAAATTGGTAATTGCTTTAAAGCAGCCATTTGCAAGGCTTCGGCTATTTCTCCTTCGGTTACCGATGCATCGCCAAGAGAACAAACTACGAGTGGTTTTAGCTCATTATCATTTTGTAAACCTGTATTTTCTTTGTACCAAAATCCCATCGCTGCTCCAGTTGCTGGAATAGCTTGCATTCCGGTTGCGGAAGATTGATGTGGAATTTTTGGCTTGTCAGCATCTTTTAAACTCGGATGACAATAATAGGTTCTTCCACCAGAAAATGGATCGTCTTTTTTTGCCATCAATTGTAACATCAAATCGTAAGGTTGCATCCCAATTCCTAACATCATTGCGTCATCACGATAATAAGGAAATGCATAATCTTGTGGCAATAATTGCATTGCAACTGCAATTTGTATCGCTTCATGACCACGAGAAGTAGCATGAACATATTTAGAAACTATTTTAAAATTTTCTTCATACAATTCGGCCATTGCTTTGGCAGTTGCCATTGTGGTGAAGGCTTTTTCTAGTATATTTTTATCTAACATCTATCAAGAATTATTTATTCTTTATATTTCTTTACTTGGTATTTAAAAGATTTTTTAGGATCAAAATTATTTTCAGTTGAAATTAATTTTCCTTTTTTCCATCTTTCTAGTTTATTTGGAGTTCCATCTTCATTATAAATCAACTGAACAAAAACTGGTTTATCATATTCAAAAAAACCAACATTTTTTACATTTCCATTTTCATAATATTCATAACAAATTCCATGTTTGTCTCCATCAATTAAAACATTTTCTGTTTTTAAAAATCCATTTGAATAATATTCTTTGTAACTTTCATGCTCAAATCCATCAACTTTTTCCTCAACTAAAGTTTCACTTTTATAATTACCATTTTCATAGAATTCTATAGTTCTTGTGATTTCATATTTCTTATTTTTTAACCATTTTTGATCAAAATATTCTATTTCACTTAAAGTTTGATTTTCATTATAAGATTGAGAAATTATTTTTCTATTACCATCATAAAAGTCAAAATCTAAAATCTTACCATCATTAGAATAATAATAAAAATTTCCTTGTTTTATTCCACAATAATAGTTTTCAACACTTTCAATTTTACCATTATCATAGTATGTTTTCCATTGACCATTCATCTTACCTTTGCTTATACTATCAATTTTATTTTCGACACCACAACTAGCATAAACAAAAATCTTATGATTAGTTTTATAATCGCAGTTTTTATAAAATCCTTCTGACTTTAAAACACCATTTGGATAATACTCTTTATAAATACTATCAAAAGTATTATTAACTACAAATCCTTCATATTTAATATTTCCATTATCATATCTTATCACAACTTTTTCTTGAGAAAAAATATTATGTGTTAACATGAATAATAATATTAAATATATCCTTTTCATCAATTTATTTTGCTTCTACAATCCAACCAAATTCATCTTTGATATCTTGAACTTTAATAGCATTCAATGTATCATTTACCATTACCGAAACTGGATTTTCTTCAGGAAATTTTATTGATAAATCGTTATTTCCAATTTCTTCTATCATGGCAATTCCAACAGCTGTTCCGGTTCCGAATGCTTCTTCTAAAGTTCTGTTTTGTGAAGCTTCAATAATTTCAGAAATTTTAATTGTTCTTTCAATTACTTCAAAACCTTTACTCCTCAATAAATCAATAACACTCATTCTGGTTATTCCTGATAAAATCGAACCTGTTAAACTTGGTGTTATAAATTTTCCATCAATTTTGAAGAAAATGTTCATCGTTCCCACTTCTTGAATGTACTCAAAATCGTGAGCGTCTAACCACAATACTTGATCGTAACCTTTTGCTTTTGCGTATTCTGTTGGACGAATGGCTGCTGCATAATTTCCGGCTGCTTTGGCTTCTCCAGTTCCACCATTTACAGCACGTACATATTTTTTTTCTGCGTATAGTTTTATTTTTCTGCTGAAAAACGGTCCAGCTGGAGAAGCAATAATCATAAATTTGAATGAAGTTGCCGCTCGCATACCTATAAATGGTTCATCAGCATATATGAATGGTCGTAAGTATAAAGCACTTCCTTTTTTTGTTGGTATCCAATTTTTTTCAATAGCTGTAAATTGTTTTAATGCTTCCACAAATAAATCTTCAGGAAACAAAGGCATTCCCATTCTATCTGCACTGAAATTCATTCGCTTTGCATTTTCCAAAGGACGAAACAATAATGGTGTTCCATCTTTTCCTAAAGTCGCTTTCATTCCCTCAAAAATGGCTTGCCCATAATGTAAAGCCATAGCTGCAGGATGCGTTGGTATTAATGCTAAAGGTTCAATTCTAGGATTATGCCATTCGCCATTGTTGTAATTGCAAATAAACATGTGATCGGTAAAATTAAATCCCATTGTTACATTTTCTAAATCAACTTGGTTAACTCTACTTTCTTTAACTTTAGTTATTTTGATTTCAGTCATAATCTCGTTCATAATTTATATAGTTGTGTTTGTGTCAAATTGTTCTAAATAATCGCCTACTTTTCGCAAGAATGAACCTCCTAAAAATCCGTCTACTACTCGATGATCAAACGATAAAGAAAGATACATCATACTGCGAATGGCGATTTCGTCGCCTTTTTCTGTGGTAATCACTTCGGGACGTTTTTTTATAATTCCGAGTGCTAAAATGGCTACTTCGGGTTGGTTGATAATCGGTGTTCCCATCAAACTTCCAAAAGTTCCTACGTTGGAAATAGTGAACGTACTTCCTTGAATTTGTTCGGGTTTTAATTTGTTATTTCGTGAAGCATCAGCCAAAGTATTTACGTCTTTTGCTAAAGCCACTAAATCTTTTTCATTAGCATTTTTCACAACAGGAACGATTAAATTTCCTGACGGCAAAGCGGTTGCCATTCCGATATTGATATCATTATGAACGATAATGTTTTTATCATCCACCGAAACATTTATCAGAGGAAAATCTACAATCGCTTTGGCTACAGCTTGAACGAATACTGGTGTAAACGTCAATTTTTCATTGTGCTTTTCTTGAAACTTATCTTTGTTTTTATTGCGCCAATTGACCAAATTCGTCACATCTACTTCAATATACGAAGTGACATGTGGTGAGGTTTGTTTGGAATACACCATGTGATCGGCAATCATTTTGCGCATGCGATCCATTTCAATTATTATATCTTTTCCTTCTACGAAATTGATTTTTGGTTTTGGAAAACTGGTTGTTGGTTGTTGGTTGTTGGTTGTTGGAATAGACTTTAATGGATATTTTCGGTTTTTTAAATAATTGAAAACATCACTTTTTTGCAAACGTCCATCGGTTCCTGAACCTGGAATGGTTTGTAATTCTTCTATGGAAAGATTTTCTTTTTGAGCAATTGAAATGATTAATGGCGAAATGAAAGCGTGAGTATTTCGAGTTTCAAGTTTCAAGTTTCGAGTTTCAGGTTGTTGTACTTCAACTGCATTCGATGAAACAATATTTTTTTCAAAGACTTCTTGCTTCTGACTTCTTGCTTCTTGAACTCCATTTGTATCTATCAAAGCCAAAACTGTTCCTACTTCTACTATATCATTTTTATGAAAACGAATTTCAGTAATAACGCCTGATACTGGTGAAGGTACATCATTATCAACCTTATCTGTTGCCACTTCAACCAAAGTTTCTTCTGCTTGAATATAGTCACCAACATTTTTCAACCAATTAATGATGGTTGCTTCAGTGATACTTTCGCCCATTTTAGGCATTTTGAACTCTACTTTACTCATATTTCAGTGTTCAGTACTCAGTTTTTAGTATTCAGTAACGGCAAGCTGCCAACTAGATACTGCAGACTGATTACTTTCTTTTAAATTCTTCTAATGTTTTATAAAACGCTTCCTGCGTCGGTCGATTGGCTGGAATTTCTCTTAATGGTTCAACTGCTTTTAAAGTTTCGTAGCACTCTTTTGGCAATTGTTGGTACAAAGCAGTTCCTTTGGTTTTCCAATCGATCATTTCGTCTGAAACATCTTTTATTATTGTGGCTGGATTTCCAACTACCATTTTTCTATTTGGAATTTGCATTCCGGCTTTGATAAAACTTAAAGCACCAATAATACACTCATCTCCAACATTTACGTCATCCATAATTACAGCGTTCATTCCGACCAAACAGTTGGCACCGATATTTGCTCCGTGAATAATGGCTCCGTGACCAATGTGTGCTCCAGCTTTCAATACCATTGATTTTCCTGGAAACATATGAATAGTGCAGTTTTCCTGAACATTACATCCGTCTTCAATAACAATTTCTCCCCAATCGCCACGAATGGCAGCACCTGGACCAACGTACACTTTTTTTCCAATAATCACGTTACCCGTTACCACGGCTTGCGGATGGATGAAACTACTTTCGTGTATGACTGGGATGAACCCTTTGAATTCGTATATCATTTTTTTTAGATGAAAGAAGAAAGATCACTTCGTTGCAAGAGAAAAGACTTATTATCTTTTTTCTTGCTTCTTACAGTGAAGCGGTCTTTACTCTATTTAAATTTCTTCAACGTTTCTTTTGTAAAATCAGATAATACTAATCTTCCGCTGATGGCTGCTCTTTCTGCTAAAAGGTTGTCCCAATCTTCAGTACCTCTCCAAAATACTTTTTTCATTTCGAGCATGGCTTCTGGATTGTAAGTACATAAAT
The DNA here is from genome assembly GCF_014642275.1 of Flavobacterium lutivivi. GTDB lineage: Bacteria > Bacteroidota > Bacteroidia > Flavobacteriales > Flavobacteriaceae > Flavobacterium > Flavobacterium lutivivi. Next base: position 210,388 of record NZ_BMIM01000001.1, on the reverse strand, counting down.
GTTCGGCAAATTTTTGAACGGCTTCGTCTAATTCTTCTATACTTTCATAAACTTGAGCAAACAATCCTTTATCTTTTGCCCATGTTGCTTCATAAAACGAATTAGCATCGATGGCGATTTGTGACATGGCTGAAACTCCCATTTTTCTTTCGATGGCTGGTGAAACTACAAATGGTCCAATTCCGACGTTTAGTTCGGATAATTTTATGGCTGCAAATTTGGTTGCCATACAATAATCGGTTGATGCTGCAATTCCAACGCCACCACCAACGGTTTTTCCTTGAATGCGTCCAATGATAAATTTTGGACATTTGCGCATAGCATTAATCACATTAGCAAATCCTGAAAAGAAAACTTTCCCCGTAGCAGTATCGTTTATTGAAATTAATTCTTGAAAACTTGCACCAGCACAAAAAGTTCTATCTCCACCACTCTTTAGAATGATGACTTTTACTTCGTTGTTGTTCCCAACTTCTGTTATAGTTCTTGCTAAATTTGATAATACATCACTTGGTAAAGAGTTTTGTTCAGGATGAAAAAACTCGATAGTTGCAATGTTATTTTTTATTTCTTGTTTTACGTATGATTGTGCCATTTTATAATATTCCAAATTGTTCAAAGTGATGGTTTAAATGCTTTCGCTCTAGAAGATAACTTTCATATTTATTCAATTCTCCGAAAACCATGTTCTTCATGGTTGCTTGTGGATTTTCTTTGAAGAAGGTTTTATAATTTTCTCTTGCTTCAAAAAATTTTGCTTTGGCAGTTTCTAAGTCGGGATGGATTAACGTTTCCAATTCACCTTTTTTCATCGTTGGAAATTGCGTTCCTCTTGGAAATTTATCATAATTGTATAACGAATTATGAACTTTATCCAAAATCTTTTCTGGTGTGGCAATTTCGAAATCCTGAATTTCTCCTGACATAATTCTGTAACCTTGTTCCAAATGTTCTAACAAATGTTGTGGTGTTAGAATTCCCCAACTTGGTTTGGTATTTTCAGTTAATTTATTGATACATTCTGCTACTTTTTCATCAGTCATTTCAACAAAAACTTCTTGCTTTTTCTGAACCATAGTGAGAATTGTAGCAACCGCAACCAATTCGTCTGAAACATCAAAAACTTCCACAAACCATTTTACAATTCCGCTAGGATGTTCGGCTGAAGCAACATCTCTTTCTATTTTTTGTTTACATGTTAAACGTACATAAATGGTATCATTATGATAAATTGGACGCAAGAAACGACATTCTTCTAAACCATAATTTGCCGCAACTGGACCTTTATTTGGATACACAAATAAACCTGCTGCTGCTGCTAAAATGAAATAACCATGAGCTGTTCTTTTTTCAAAAATACTTCCATCTAAAGAAGTAATATCGGTATGAGCATAGAAATGATCCCATGTTAAATTAGCAAAATTGATGATATCGGTATCGGTTACTGTTCTGTTGTGAGTTCGCAATGACATTCCAGGTTGGATGTCTTCCCAATGGTATTGAAACGGATGTTGTGTAATTTCTTTGTAAGCAGAATTTGGTTGATAAATTCCTGTGATTTCGGTTAAAGTGGTTGGCGAACCTTGTATGGCGCAACGCTGCATATAATGTTTTATTCCTCGCATTCCGCCCATTTCTTCTCCTCCACCAGCTCGACCTGGACCACCGTGAACCAATAATGGTAAAGGCGAACCATGACCTGTACTTTGCTTAGCATTTTCGCGATTTAAAACTAAAATTCTACCGTGATGTGAAGCTGCGTTTATAACATAATCTTTAGCAATTGCATCGGAATTGGTTACGATTGAAGAAACCAGAGAACCTTTACCCATTTGTGCCAATTCTACTGCTTCATCAATCGTTTTGTATGGAATAATAGTTGAAACTGGACCAAAAGCTTCTACTTCATGAACTGCTAAATTTTGAAAAGGTTTATCTTCACGCAAAAGCATTGGACTAATAAAAGCTCCTTTTGTATCTGCACCGATTAAGTTAAGTTTATCAAAATCACCATAAACAATAGCTGCTGTTTTTGTAATTTCTGAAACTCTATTTTTCACTTCTTCTACTTGAGCTTTACTCACTAATGAACCCATGCGAACTTCTTTCAACTGCGGATCACCAATTGAAACTTTGTCTAAAGCTTTACCAAGAGCATTTTGAACATCATCTATCAGTTTTTCGGGAACAATCATACGACGAATAGCTGTACATTTTTGACCACATTTGACTGTCATTTCGCTACGAGCTTGATTGATAAATAAATCGAATTCAGGTGTTCCCGGAACTGCATCTTCACCAAGAATTGAAGCATTTAAGCTATCTGCTTCCATATTAAATGGCACTGCTTCGTTAATTATACTAGCATGCGATTTTAACATTCTACCTGTTGTAGCTGAACCTGTAAATGTTACCACATCTTGACTTTCTACACTGTCAATTAAATTGTGTGCAGAGCCACAAATGAGTTGCAAAGCACCTTCGGGTAAAATATTTGAAGCTATAATTTCACGTACAACTGCTTCGGTTAAATAAGAGGTTGAAGTTGCAGGTTTTACAACTGCTGGCATTCCTGCCATCCAGTTTACAGCACATTTTTCTAACATTCCCCAAACAGGAAAATTAAATGCATTGATGTGAACTGCTACTCCTTTTTTGGGAACTAAAATATGATGTGCCATAAATCGACCGCCACGTGATAAATCGATTGGATCACCTTCTACATGATAGGGCTGATTTGGAAATAATTTTCTGAGTGATGCATTGGCAAACAAATTTCCAAAACCACCTTCGATATCAATCCAACTATCAACACGAGTTGCTCCAGTTTTATAACTTATTTCATAAAATTGTTCTTTACGTTTGCTTAGGTATAATGCTAAACTTTTGAGCATATTACCTCGTTCTTGAAAGGTCATTTTGCGAAGTTTTTCTCCACCTTTTGTTCTACCATAATGAAGAATTTCGGCAAAGTTTAAACCTTCTGTAGAAACATTTCCAATAATATCTCCATTGACAGAATTTACTAATGGAACTCCTTCTCCTTGACCTGAAGTCCAATTTCCTAAAACGTAGTTTTGAATTTTATTCATAATATTGTTTTTAGACCTGAAAGTTTTTAAAAACCTGTCAGGTCTGTGATTAAACTCTTTCAATAATTACAGCATAGCCTTGTCCTACACCAATACACATAGTAATTAGTGCGTAACGTTTTCCTGTTAGTTGCAATTCTAATGCAGCTGAAAATGCTATTCTTGCTCCAGTAACACCAAGTGGATGACCAATTGCAATAGCACCACCATTTGGATTAATACGTGCATCATCATCTTTTAATCCTAACTCACGAATACATGCAATACTTTGTGCTGCAAATGCTTCGTTTAATTCTATAATATCAATTTGTTCTAATGTTAAGTTGGCTTTTTCTAATGCTTTTTTTGTTGCTTCGACTGGTCCAATTCCCATAATTCTTGGTTCAACGCCAACTACTGCTGAACTTACAATTCGAGCCATAGGCTTTAAACCATATTTTTTTACCGCTTCTTCTGATGCAATGATAGTGGCACAAGCACCATCATTTAAACCTGATGAATTTCCTGCTGTTACACTTCCGTCTTTTTTGAAAGCTGGACGTAATTTGGCTAAACCTTCCATTGACGTACTTGGCTTAATAAATTCATCTTTTGAGAATTGAATAGCATCGCCTTTTCGTTGCGGAATTTCAACAGTTACAATTTCTTTCGCTAATCGTCCTGAAGTTTGTGCTGCTGTTGCTTTTTGTTGGCTATATAAAGCAAATGCATCTTGATCTTCACGAGTGATATTATATTTTGCAACTAGATTTTCAGCTGTTTCACCCATAGCATCTGTACCATACATTTCGTGCATTTTTGGATTGATGAAACGCCAACCAAAACTACTATCATACATTTTACTATCGGTTCCAAAAGCTGCCGATGGTTTTGAAACTACTAATGGTCCACGTGTCATGTTTTCAATTCCGCCAGCTATAAAAATGTGTCCATCACCAGCTTTGATAGCTCGATTAGCACCGATTATTGCTGATAATCCTGAACTACATAAACGATTTACTGTTTCTCCTGGAACTGTGTACGGTAAACCTGCTAATAATAATGACATTCTTGCTACATTACGATTGTCTTCTCCTGCTTGATTAGCGCAACCCATGATTACGTCGTCATAAGCATCTTTTGGTATGTTTGGATTTTTTTCTACTACTGATTTTATAACCAATGCACCTAAATCGTCTGGTCTAACCGATGATAAAGTTCCTTGATAACTTCCTATTGGTGTTCTTACTCCGTCTATTATGTATGCTTCCATTTTTTTAATTGATAATTGATAATTGATAATTGATAATTTTCTGTCACAGAATTACAATTGTTAATTATCAATTCTTAATTGTTAATTATTCTCCCATTCTTTATCGCTTCTAAATACTGTTCCTTTAAATAGAGCTACTGTTTTATCTTCTTTTGTTATTTTGATGGTATAAAAACCAAATTTATTTTTTAATGCGTCTTCTTTCGCTACGGCGATTATTTTGTCTCCTTCTTTGAGTGTTTCAATATGATTGATTGATGTATCAACACTCACGGATTGTCGTCCATGAGAATTGGCAGCAAAAGCTAAAGCACTATCTGCCAACGAATAGGTAATTCCACCATGTGCAATTCCAAATCCGTTTGTCATTTCTTTTTTGATAACCATAGAAAGTGTACATGTTCCTTCTGCAACATTTTCAATTGTAATGCCTAACCATTGACTGAAAGCATCGTTTTGGAACATTTTGTTTACTATCTCGTTTGGTTGCATATTAAAAAAATGATTTGTTTTCTCTTGACATTCTTCTCAAAATTGGACTGCATCTGTATCTGTCTTCGTGATATTCGTTGTAGAGTTCGTCCATTTTTTCAACGCACCAATTGATACCGAGTTCGTCTGCCCAAGCGAGTAATCCTTTTGGGTAATTGACACCTTTGGTCATGGCGTTATCTATATCTTTAGCTGATGCAATATTTAAAAATAACGTGTCGGCTGCTTCGTTGATGAGCATTACGATTACTCTTTCGAAGATTTGGTTTAAGATTGCTTTGTTAAAATTTGATGAGATTGCTTCGTTCCTCGCAATGACTGTGTAGTCATAAAAACCTCTTCCTGATTTTTTACCTAAATAACCTGCTTCGACTAGTCGTTTTTGAGTTAACGATGGTTTGTATTTTGGGTCGAAATAAAAGGCTGTAAAAACACTTTCGGTTACTACATAATTCACATCGTGACCTATGAAATCCATCAGTTCAAATGGTCCCATTTTAAAACCTCCAATTTCTTTCATTGCAAAATCTATTGTTTGCATATCGGCAAAACCTTCATCAAAAATTCGTAATGCTTCGCTGTAAAATGGTCGAGCCACACGATTGACAATAAATCCTGGTGTATCTTTTACAACAGCTACTGTTTTTTTCCAACTAGAGATAGTTTCTACTGATTTATGAAGAATTTCTTTGCTTGTTTGAATCGCCGGAATTATTTCTACCAATTGCATTAATGGTGCTGGATTGAAAAAATGAATTCCTATAACTCGTTCTGGTTTTTGACACGATGCAGCAATCGAAGTTATAGACAATGAAGATGTATTTGTTGCCAAAATTGTTTCGGGTGAAACATAATTTTCTAAATCGGAAAATAATTTTCTTTTAACTTCTAAGTTTTCAATTATGGCTTCTATAACCAAATCGGAATGTGAGAGTTCGCTCAAAGAACTGGCAAATGAAATATTGCCAATAATTCTCAATTTTTCATCGTTAGTGATTTTTTCTTTTTCGACTAACTTTGACAAAACATTTTCGAGATTGGCTTTGCTTCTGTTTAATGCTTCATGGTTTGTATCAAAAACTTTTACTTCACAACCAGCAGTTGCAGCAACTTGTGCGATGCCACTTCCCATTGTTCCAGAACCGATTATAGCAACTTTCATATTAATTATTTTAACAATTAGAATTCTACGAATTCTTATTTAGTTTCCTTTAAATTCTGGTTTACGTTTTTCTACAAAAGATGTTACACCTTCCTTATAATCGTTTGATGAACTGGCTTCGATTTGCAAATCGCTTTCTAAAGCCAATTGTTGTTCTAGATTATTTGTCATGGATTGATTGAGTAATCGTTTGGTTAAACCAATAGCCTTTGTTGGCATTTGAGCTAAATTTTCTGCTAATGATTTCACTTCTTCTTCAAAAATCCCTATTGGGAAAATTTTATATATCATTCCCATATTCAATGCCTCTAAGGCAGAAACTTTATCACCTAACATCATCAAAGCTGATGCCTTTTGAAAGCCAATTAATCTTGGTAAAAAGAATGTTCCAGCACTGTCAGGAATTAAACCGATTTTGCTAAATGCTTGAATAAAACTAGCTTGTTCTGAAGCTACAACAATATCGCAAGCCAAAGCAATATTTGCTCCTGCACCAGCAGCAACACCATTTACAGCAGCAATTATTGGCTTTTCAATAGTTCTGATTTTTTGGATGATTGGGTTGTAATGTTCCTCAAGAATTTTTCTAAAACCTGGATTAAGTTCTGGAGTTGTAACTTCTTTTAGGTCTTGTCCTGCACAAAATGCTTTTCCATTTCCGGCAATAACAATTGCTCTTACTTGATTATCATTGGCACAATTATCTAATACATTTTGCAATGATAAAGCCATTTCACGATTGAAACTATTGAAAACTTCTTGTCGATTGAGTTTTATATATGCGACTTTGTTTTCAATATTAAGTTCTATTGAATTACTGCTCATACCTATATTTTATTTCTTGTTACTTAAGATGAGATTGCTTTATTTCGACTGCGCTCAATATAAACTCTCGCAATGTCATTTAGTAATTATTTTAAACATTTAAAGTAGTCAAACGGCTCTAAACAATCATCACATTGAAATAATGCTTTGCATGCTGTGGAACCAAATTGACTAACTAACTTTGTGTTTAATGAACCGCATTGCGGACATTTTACTATTTTTTTATTTCCTAGAAGTGCTTCTTTATCTGCATCTGCAGAAAGTGGCGAAGCAATTCCATATTTTTCTAAGGCTTTTCTTCCTTCGGCTGTTATCCAATCTGTTGTCCAAGCTGGCGAAAGAACTAATTCAACTTTAGCTTTTAAACCATTTTGATTGAATGCTGAAATTATATCATCACCAATAACATCCATTGCTGGGCAACCGCTGTAGGTTGGTGTGATTTGAACTTCTACAACATCATCATTCATTTTTGCAGCACGAACTACACCCATATCAACTATCGATAAAACTGGAATTTCTGGATCGGAAACCGTTTTTAAAATTTCGATTATTTTTTGGTCAATATGTAATAATTCATCTGTCATTAAATTACCAAGTCATGTTAGGATATGTGCGTTGCATGTATTGCAATTCCGTTAAAATGTAACCCATGTGTTCGCTATGTATTCCTTGTTTTCCTCCTTTTTGAAAATATTCAATTTGAGGCGTTTGTAATGTTGCTTCTTCTAAAATTTCGCTTACTTCTTTGTAATATTTTGTTTTTAAAAGTGTCACATCAACTCCTATTCCTTGTGAAACCATTGCTTTATCAGCATCTGTTTGATGGAAAAGTTCGTCGGTAAAAATCCATAAATCGTTTATAGCTGTTTGAATTCTGCTGTGACTTTCATCAGTTCCATCGCCTAATCTTTTTATCCAATCTGATGAAAAACGTTTGTGATATAAAACTTCTTTTATACTTTTTTTGGCAATAGCCGAAAGGTTTTCATCTTTACTATTTTGCAATTCCTCTAACAATAAAAGATGAAAAACATCAAATAAAAATTGTCTCGCAATAGAATATCCAAAATCAGTATTAGGTTGCTCTACTAAAAGTGTGTTTAAATATTGATTTTCAACACGTAAAAAAGCTACAGTATCTTCGGTCACATCACCACCTTGAAGTTGAGCCACATATTGATAGTAACTTCTGGTTTGACCTAATAAATCGAGTGAAATATTGGTTAAAGCAATATCGGTTTCTAAACTTGGTCCATGACCGCAAAGTTCGCCAAGTCGTTGACCTAGAATGAGGCAATTGTCTGCAATTCCGAATATATATTGAATTAGATTGTTATTCATTTTGTTAGTGATGAGTGATGAACGATGAGTGATGAGTATAAAAAATCTCATTTACTCAATCATTCACCATTATTTTACATATGCTTTAATTCGTCTGGCAGTTCATAAAAAGTTGGATGACGATACGCTTTGTCTATTGCTGGTTCAAAGGTTTCGCCGTTATTTTCAGGATTTGAAGCTGTTATTTGTGCTGATGGTACAACCCAAATACTTACTCCTTCCATTCTGCGTGTGTAAACATCGCGAGCGTTTTCTAATGCCATGGTTGCATCGCTAGCGTGTAAACTTCCACAATGACGATGTTCTAATCCGTTTTTACTTCTTATAAATACTTCCCAAAGAGGCCAATTTTTCATCTTATTATAGTTTACAGTCGCAGTCGCAGTTGGCAGTATGTTAACTGAAAACTGAGACTGAGGACTAGTTAAATAGCTTGTTTTACTTCTTTATTTGCTTGCTTTTCGGCGTAAGCAACAGCTGCATCGCGAACCCAAGTTCCTTTTTCCCAAGCTGATTTTCTTGCTTCGAGACGTTGCTTGTTGCATGGTCCATGACCTTTTACTACTTGCCAAAACTCGTCCCAATCGATTTCACCAAAATCATAATGCTTGCGTTCTTCGTTCCATTTTAGTTTATCGTCTGGAATTGTAATTCCGAGAATATTGGCTTGAGGAACGGTTTGGTCAACAAATTGCTGACGAAGTTCGTCATTGGTTTTTCTTTTTAGCTTCCATTTTACTGATTGTTCGGTATTTGGTGAGTCTGCATCTTTTGGTCCAAACATCATTAATGATGGCCACCACCAACGGTTCATTGCATCTTGCACCATTGCTTTTTGTTCTGGTGTTCCATTTGCCATAGTCAAAAGAATAGAATATCCTTGACGCTGATGAAAGCTTTCTTCTTTACATATGCGAACCATAGCACGAGAATATGGCCCATAGGATGTTCCCATCAATGCCACTTGGTTCATAATTGCTGCACCATCAACTAGCCAACCTATTGTACCCATATCTGCCCAAGTTAGAGCTGGATAATTAAAAATGCTTGAATATTTTGCTTTTCCTGAATGCAATTGGTCATACATTTCTTCACGAGAAATTCCTAGAGTTTCGGCTGCACTGTATAGATATAAACCATGTCCGCCTTCGTCTTGAATTTTTGCTAATAGTGCCAACTTTCTTCTCAATGTAGGAGCACGAGTTATCCAGTTTGCTTCTGGAAGCATACCTACAATTTCGGAATGAGCATGTTGAGAAATTTGACGAATGTGTGTTTGCCTATATTTCTCTGGCATCCAATCTTTTGGTTCAATTTTCTCGTCTCTATCGATGCGAGCTTGAAATTGATCTTCGAGTGATTTTAATTCTTTTTCTGACATAATTTTTTTAGTAATTAGTCGTTAGTAATTAGTGATTAGCACTTTATATTTTGTTCCGTTTGTTTGTTTTTTAGCCCTGATTATCTCGCTTTACTTTTAATTTTCATCGGTGTTCGATGAATTTTATTTGTAGCGAAAATCCTGTTGTTGTGAGATTGCTTCGCAAGCTCGCAATGACAGATTGTAGCGGAAAGCAGGAAAATGGATTGCTAAAATTCCCAAACCATTCGCTTCTTCCATCGACTGCGCTCAGGATGACAATTTTACAAACCGAAATCAACTACTACTTTTTTAGAAGTTGGAACAGCTTGGCAACTCAATGTGTAATTTTTAGCCAATTCGTCTTCTTCTAGTGAGTAATTGAGTTTCATTTCTACCGTTCCATCGATGACTTTGCAACGGCAAGTGCTACAAACGCCACCTTTGCAAGCATAAGGCAAATCGGCACCAGCAGCAATTGCTCCGTCTAATATATTGTCGAAATCTTCGCCCATTACGAAATGGAATTCTTTTCCACCGTCGATAATGGTTACTTCTGTTCCTTCTACTTTTTTCTCTACAATTTTGTTTATTCTTTGTTTGTCTTCTTCTGAAATTCCAGTATTAAACAGTTCATAATGAATATTTTCTTTTGGCAAACCAGCAGCTGTTAACTCATCACGAAGCAGAAAAATCATTTCTTCTGGACCACAAATAAAACATTCATTAGTGGAAGGAATATCGATTAATTTCTCTGTTAAAACCTGAATTTTTTCTTTTGTAAATCTTCCGTTAAACAGCTCTGAAACTCTATATTCTTTGGTCAAAAAATGAAAAATTTCAAATCGGTTAAAGTATATGTTTTTTAATTGCTCTATTTCTTCTTTAAAGATAATTGATTTTACCGAACGGTTTAAATAAAATAGTTTAAAAGTACTGTTTGGTTCTTGTGCTAAATGCGTTTTAATGATAGAAAGTATGGGTGTAATTCCGCTACCAGCTGTAAAAGCAATGTAGTTTTTTGCTTTTGAAGCATCAACCTCAACATTAAAAGTTCCGTTTGGTGGCATTACATCGATAGTATCGCCTTTTTTAAGATTTTCGTTGACAAAAGTTGAAAACAATCCACCATCTATTTTTTTAACAGCAACTTGCCATTTTTTTTCCAAAGGTGATGAACAAAGCGAATAGGAACGACGTACTTCTTGACCGTTTATGTTTTCTCGTAAGGTTAAATGCTGACCTTGCTTGAATTGAAATTCTTCTTGCAAATCATGAGGAATATCAAAGGTAATTACCGAACAGTCTTTGGTATCTTTATAAATATCTGCAACTTTTAAAGAATGAAATTTTGCCATTTTAAAATTATAAATTTTAACTAACAATTGTTAGTTTACTATGCAAATTTAGTGATTTTTTTGATATGTTACGAAAACGTTGTAATTTTTTAAGAAAAAACGAATTATACTATTCCTTTGAGAAGTATCTCTTCTAAATCATTTTTTAAAACTTTATCATTCAATGATTTAGCTTTGTTATACCAAAGGTAAAGTGTTCTTAATGTTGATAATGTTGAAAAAATAATTACTTCTTGATTGAGGTTTTTTATTTGCTCGGATGCAATGCCTTGTTTGACAATTTTCCTAAAATTTTCCTCATAATCGGTTCTCATCTTTAGGAAATAATTCAAATCTTTATCTTCAAGATGCATCCAATCATTATTAAGACAAGCGAGTGCATCGGGATTTCGCAATGTGATATCGATATGGAGATGAATAACTTTCTTTATTTTTTCGATAGAAGAAACTTCAGATGAAACAATTTGGTTCATAACCGTAGTAAATTCTTCGGCTATTTCAATAATAATTAAAACTAAAATTTCTTGTTTTGATTTGATATGATTATAAAGACTTGCTGCTTTGATATCCATAGCTTGTGCGATATCTCGCATGGTGATAGCACTATATCCTTTTTCTCTAAATAGTTGAGAAGCTATGGTAATTATTTCGGATTTTCTTTCGGTAACTTTCATTTTATCAAATATAAACGAAAAAGCTCTTGTGTAACAGATATTACAAAATGTTATTCAAATCAAAAGTATCTTTGTACAAAAATAAAACATAAAAATGGGAATATTAAACATGCTCGGATTTGGAAATAAATCTGAAAACATAAAAGACTACATAGAAAAAGGAGCAGTAATTGTTGATGTGAGAACTGTTGGTGAATTCCGCGAAGGTCATATCAGTGGTTCAAAAAACATCCCTTTGGATACTATTTTCTCTAAAGCGAAAGAAATTAAAAGTTGGAACAAGCCAATTGTTGTATGTTGTAGAAGTGGAATGCGAAGTGCTCAAGCTGCTTCAATTTTGAAAAACAGCGGTATAGATGTTGTAAATGGTGGTGGTTGGCAAAGTCTTGAAAGTAAACTTTAATAAAAAAAGGTTCTCAAATTGAGAACCTTTTTTTTATTTTTTAACAAACCCTTTTCCGTTGCATTTGGAGCAACCCATCACAGTGTATTGCCCTGTCCCTGCACAATGACTACATGTGGCCAAACCACCTGTATTTCCGGTATGTCTGTCATAGGTAACCCTATCTTTTCGGTAGCCTGCTCCTTTGCACATTGGGCATTGGATTTTAATCACTCCTAACCCATGACATTGATTGCATTGCTGTTCGTTTTCTATTTGTTTTTGAGCTTCTTGCTGTTTTGCCTGTTCCTCTTTTGCTCTAAGCAAAGCCATTTCGTTTTGCAAATTTTGATTTGCCAAACTTCTATCCAAGAAATCGGTAAAAATATTATAACACATGTCGTCTTCAGAACCATAATCTTTGGTAATTAAAGTTGCATCACACGATTTTCCGTTTTTCCAATTAGAGGCAGTTACTCTTGAACCATAACTCAAATAGACAGTTCCTGCTCCGTCAATATCTCCATAATTATTAAATTCGCCTATATAATATCGAGAGTTATTTCTATATTCTTCTCGTGGAAAAATTTGTTTGCCAATATATTTACCCTCTTTATAACCCGTAATTTCTATTAGTTTGTTATCCACAGTAAGGTTTCCGCTTTGAGGTAATCCGTTTTGGAATTCACCTGTGAACACAACTTTTTTATCAAGATAAGCTTTGGTACATTTTCCGTGAAATCTATAGTTTTTTATAGTACCAATAATAGTGTATTTATTTTTCTCTTTGTCTTCATCATTCATTTCAAAATCGCCAACAGGAGTTCCGTTTTTAAAACTTCCTATCATAAAAATACCAAAACCTGTTTCAGGATTTTTAGCCACAAAAACAGTAGCTTCGCCGTTTAAACAATCACCTTTTTCACAAAAAGTATAAGGTGCCAAATAGGTAACAGGTTGTTGTAATTTACCTAAATAAAATTTACCCCATTTTGTAGTGTTTGATTCGTCTTTGTATGGAACATAACCCGTCATGCCATCTAAATTAAATATAGCCAAAAAAGTACCTTTTTCATTTTGAATATCCCATTTTAGTATGGGTCTGTTGTTCGACAATTCGCCTTTGTAAAAAAAGCCTTCTTTGGTAACATATTCGGTATAACCTTCTAAACTGTTATCCGGGTTTAAGAGTGAAGCAATTTTTGTACCATCTGGTTTTTCGTAGTAAAATTCAATTCTCCCTTTATTATCATAGGTTTTTAACGTTGTTCCATCTTTAAATGTAAACAATTTATTGGTAGATTTCCCGGTATAATTACAACAACCATTTCGGTCAGCAGATAACAATTCGAGCTTATCGCCATTGGCAAAAACATAATTGCCTTGAATAGGGTTTCCTTCATAAAAATGGCCTTCATATTTATCGCCATTGGAGAAATTCATCTCGCCATAACTAATAGAAACCGTGTTTTCGTGACCGCCATAATTACTTAGAACACTGCCAACAAAAACACTTTTGTCTTTAAAAACAACACGATAACCAATTCCTGATACATTTTCAAGCTTTTTTTCTTTCATATACAGTTCCTTTTCGGGAACAAACTGAATTTTAGGTATTTCTATCGGTAATTTTAGTTGATACAATTCAGGAAAAAGCTGTTTAGAATCGACTGTGATTGCTGTGTTTTGCCCGAAGCCAATAAAATGACTGAGGAAAAGGAAAATTAGTAAAGCATTCTTCATTTATGGAAATTTAAAAATTTTATCTAAAAATTAATTCAAATTGGAACATTCTAAAAACACTTATAAACTTTTCTTAAAATCATTGTCATTAGAAATCTCTGTTCCGTTATAAACGAGTTTCCAACCCATAGTGTTTGTTAGGATTAATATTTTGGATAGCTCACTTACAAGTCTATTTTTTGCATTCATTTTTAAGCTCGACTTTTCTATCTTCTTTGCTAAATTAGCTCTAACAGTTTTATTTACTTTATTATAATCTGCGCCTGTAAATTCATTTAAAGTACTTTGCTCCACATCATAATATTCAATATTCGGGCTGATCTTGATTTCTTCTTTGGGAATTGAAAGAATGGTTATCGTCTTATTGTTTTGGTCAACATCATATTTTACTTGGTGTAAATCATAAGAAACAGTAACATCGGCATTGACAATAATGACGGCTTTCTTCTCGAATGAAACTAAATCCATTAAGTACTTTTTTTGGTCTTTATAGGTCAAAACTTCTGCAAAATGCCCTTCAGTTACAACAAGCTTACCTACATTTTTGATTTGTTTTTCTATTAGATTTGTATTGTATTCTATGGTAGAGTTTTCTGATTTTGAAGAAAATACTTTCCAGATAATTATTCCTAGAATTAAAATTATCAAAAGATAAAGCAATTTTCCTGAACGTCCTATTGCTTGCACAGTTGGAATTAAAACATCTTTTATCGCGTTTTCTGTTGTTTTGTCTTTTCGGGTTGCCATTGGCCAATAATTTTTAACCAAAGATAGGAATTATATTAATTTATTATTTTTCGCTTTTTGAATTGCTTCGAGTTTGTTGTGTACTTGCAGCTTGGTATAAATGTTTTCAATATGTTTCCTAACCGTAGAAGGCGAAAGAAAAAGGTTCTCTGCAATTACATTATAATTTAATCCTTTGCTAAGTTGTTCTAACACTTCGATTTCTCTGGTCGAAAGTTTTATTTCTTCTTGTTCGGTAGTATTGAATTCAACAGGATTTCTTAATAATTTGAGCGTTTTTAAGGCAATTGATGGGTTCATTGCTGCACCGCCATTCATCGTTTCATGTATTCCTTGATGAAGTTCTTTTGGGTTTACTTCTTTTAGCAAATACCCATCGGCTCCAGCTTTTATTGCATTAAAAATATTTTCATCATTATCAAAAACCGTCAGCATGATAATTTTGATTTGTGGGTATTTATCTTTCACAAGTTTGGTGGCTTCAATCCCATTGCATTCGGGCATTTCGATATCCATCAAAATCAAATCAATGTTTTTGTTTTTGACTAACTTGTCTAACAAATCTACACCATTTAATGCGGTAAATTTTAAAGTCAAATCTTCAAAAAAAGACAGTTTTTCAGCTACCGCTTTTTGCAAAAAAACATTATCGTCAACAATTACAATTCTAACCATCTTTTATTCGATTTTAAAAGTTAATACTACTCTTGTTCCTTCTCCTAGCGCAGATTTAATCTTCACATCGCCTTTGAGTTCTTTGGCTCTTTTTGATAAGTTATTCAATCCATTTCCTAGATTTTCATCATTTTGGTCAAAACCCTTTCCATCATCATTAATGGTCACTAAAAATTCGCTTCCGTTTTGTTTTACTTTTACCAAAATTTCTTTTGGATTGGCATGTTTCAATGAATTATTAATCGCCTCTTGAATGATTCTGTAAATATTAATTCCTTGAAGTGACGATAATTTTATGTTTTCAAAATTCCCTTCACAATCAAACCCAAAATGAATTCCGCTAGAGGCAATTTTTGCTTTATCAATAAAATTTGAAATTCTAATTTTTAAATCTTCAAAAGATATTTCGTCTTTATTCAACGCCCAAATTGTGTCGCGTAACTCTGAAATAGTTTCTTTTGTAAATAGACTAATTGAGTTCAATTTTTCGACCAGTTTCTGGTTTTCTATAGAATATCCATATTTTAAATTATCGATAGAAGAAATAATAAAAGTAAGTTGAGAGCCAATGTTATCGTGCAAATCTCTTGATATCCTTAGTCGTTGTTCCTGAAGTCTGTTTTGAGTTTCAATAACTAGTAGTGCATCTTTTAACTCATTTTCTTTTTGAAGTTGTTGTGTTTTTTGTTTTTGACGATTATAGACAAAAAAACCAATTATAGAAGCGAGCAATGCAATAAAAAAGCCACCAAGTATCCAAAGATTTTTTTCGGCAAGTTCAGCTCTTTGCACGAGTATTTGCTTTTCTTTTTGTTCAGTATCATACTCCGTATCGAGTTCGGCTTGACGATTTCTTATATCAAAATTCAGAATACTATCTTTTATAAACTCATAATTTTTATAAGCACTTAGTGCATTTTTATAATCGTTTTTAGATTCGTATATTTCAGATATTTGCTTTTGATTTTCCTGAGAGATTAACGGAAATTTATTTTTCATGCTCCAGTAGGCGCATTGTTCATAATATTGTAATGCTAAATCTAGGTTTCCTATTTTTTTGTAATAATTGCCATAAAGGTTTAGGCTTTCAGAAATTCCATAAACATCTTTGATGGATTTTCTTATGTTGTATGCCCAATCAAAATATTTTTTTGCTTCATCTGTTTTGTTTTGCATGAGTTTCACTCCTGCAATATTATTGATTGAATAGGGCATTCCAAAACTGTCTTTTAACTCGGTTTTAAGCTTTAATGATTTGTTATAAAAGATTAATGCACTATCCAATTCTCCTTTCATTTCCTTAAGTACGCCATAGTTGTCATACATGCCACAAAGGGATTTTTTATCATTTTTTTTCTCAGATAATTTAATAGCTTTGAGCATATATTTTATAGCCAAAGGCATATTCTTTCTTTTGAGTTGATAGCCATATTCTGCCCATGTTTGAGCCAATTTCGAATTCATTTTAAGACTCTCATAAATCCTTGCTGCCTTAATCATTGCATCGGTATTCAAATCATATTTTCCTTGATAATAATATACCAATCCCAGATTTGCATAACTATCTGCAATGCCTTTTTTATAATTTATTTTTTGTGAATTGAGTAAAGCTTCATTGAACCATTTTACAGACTTAGTTGTGTTTTCAATTTTGTCTTCGTATTTTATATTGTTGATGGAATCAATTTTTAAAATGAGTTTTTTTTGTTGAGCAAAAAGCAAATTGCTCATACACAAGAGAAGAAAAATCATTAGAGATTTATTACCCATTTTTGTCGATGTGTTTGTTAAAAAAGTCCTTTCCAAATCAAAATTACTCATATAAGTAAAAGATTTAGAAAGGACAACAATAAAAACAACCTTGTTTCTACTTATTATATAGTAAATACCACACTTACAAAGCAAATATGCGGTTATTTTTACTATAGAAAAATAGGGCAAATGCCTTATTTATTGTTGTCCTTTCTTGCTAAATGAATAATTATTTTTGTTCCAACATTCAATGTTGATTTTATCTCAATAGTTCCATTGGAGTCCTTAATTCGTTGACGCATATTGTTTAATCCATTAATGTGGTCAACTTCATTTTCCTGGAAACCTTTTCCATTGTCATCTATTAGTATATCTATATTCTTGTCGTCAGAATTTATCGTTAGATTGATTTGAGAAGCATTTGCATGCTTAATACTATTATTTATTGCTTCTTGAATAGTTCTATAAACATTCATTCCTTCAACTGAAGAGAATGTGTATTGTTTCAAACTTTTTTGAATATCAATATTAAACTGGAGTGATTCTTTTGCAATTTTGGCTTTTTCAATAAAATTGATAAGTCTTGTTTGAAAATCTTCAAAAGTAATTTCACTTTTATTCATTGCCCAAATGGTATCACGTAATTCTATAATAGTTGATTTAGCAAAATCACTAATATTGTAAAGCTTTGAGTTTAATTTTTCATCAACAATATTAAATGCATACTTAATGTTATCAACAGATGAATAGATAAAAGTGAGTTGAGAACCAATATTATCGTGCAAATCTCTCGAAATCTCCAACCGTTGTTCTTGCAATTTATTTTGAGTTTCGATTTTTGCAATAGCTTCTCGAAGTTCAAACTCTTGTTTTTGCTGTTTAATTTTGAATTTGTGCTGTTTGTAAACCAAAAATACAATTATCAACAAGGAAACACTTATTAGGGCAAGAATTAAAAACTGAGTGTTTTTCTGCTTTATCTCGTTTTCTTTTGCTACAACCTTACTTTTGGATAATAGTAATTCTTTTTCTTTTTTCTCATTTTGATATTTTGCCTCAAGTTCAGAAAATGTTTTTTCTCTTTCTTGAGCAAATACTGAATCACGAAGATTTATATAGTTTTCTTGATCTTCTACTGCTTGTTTTAGATTATTTCTTTTCTTATTGAAAAGAGATTTTTGATAATAGTAATCTCTTAATTTTTCGGCATTATTACATTTTTTGGCATTTTCAAAAGCTTTAGCAAAATAATTATCCGCTGCTCTATAATCTCCAGTTTCATAAGAAATAGTTGCCAGATTAGTGAACAATGTTGCCCTATCATAATAATAATAAGTATCTTTAATACCTCCGTTTTGAACAAATTTCTTGTTGGCGATTGCCAAAGAATTCAAAATCCATTGTTTTGCTTCTTTAAACTTTTTTTGCTTGAGTAGTGTATTGCCAATATTGTTGTAGGTTTCGCCAATTTGTAAAGTATCATTCCCTTTGAAATAATTGAAAACCTTTTTGTGATAATACAACGCACTATCAGGTTTATTCCAATCATCAAAATTGATTGCAATGGCATTTAGCGAATTGTATATAAAATTATTTTTATCATCCTCTTTGTACTTTAATGATTTTTTAAGGGCAATTTTTCCATAATAAATGCCTTTGTCAAAATTTTCAAAATCATGATAATTCAAAGACAAACTGATGTATGAGTTTACTATCCAAAAATCATTTTTTTGCTTTTCGGCAATTTTCATAATAGAAAAGAGATACTCATTTGCTTTATCATATTCGCCTCTTTTTCTGTAGGCTTTACTAATGTTGTTTAAAACGGTAAGTAGTGATGGAAAGTTTTTTGTTTTCTTGAAAACCTCAACCGCTTTTTTGCCATAAAAAAGAGAGCTATCGAGCTGGTCATAATCACAATATCGGGCATTTTTGCAAAAGTAATATTGTCCTTTATCATCAATTGTTTTGATGTTTTTTTTAGCCAGATTAAAATAATAATCAGAAGAGTCTTGAGAAGTAAAAGCTTTTGCTAAGTATTGATTTATTTTTTGAGCATTGATTTGTTGCCAACAAAAAATAACCAATAATAAAAACCATTTTTTTTTCATATACATTTCAAAAATATAAATGTATAGAATTTATTCATTTGGAGAATATTTTTTTTGTAATTGATGGAAATTCAAATCCCATAAATCGTCAGCTAGTTTTTTGTTTGCATACTTGAATTTTGAAAAGAATTCCTCAGTTAATTCAAGTTGATAATTATTTTTGATTTGAACCGACTCCATTTGAAACAATTGTTCTTCAAAAAAATGGATTTTTTTTTTACCGTTTTTTATTCCCCACAATATTTCTCTACAAAGCAGAAACATTGCAAAAAGTGTGATTAGAAATAAAATTAGTAGAAAAGGTATCATTTGGGTAATTTTTTTTAAAAAAAGACCTGCAATAAATAACAGGTCTTTTCTAAGTTTTTTATTGATTAAAATTCATAACGGAAAGAACCATTTGTAATGTTTTTTGTTCCGCCAGAACAATCATCATTTTCTCTAACTTCTTTACCAATGAAACTAAATGTTCCTTCAATTTTATCTGAGTTTGAAGTAGTGATTTCTATAGAACCATTAGCATTTTCACAGAAAAGTGAGCTATAAGTAATAGATGTCATTGTACTTGTATTGATTTCTATATAACTAAGACTAGCTACATATGCATCACTGTTTTGTGTATCATTTGCATTATATGATGCTACGTCAATAGTTCCATCATTGCAATATAACTGAATGTTTATAGACTTTCCAGTCATAGAAATTCCTTGTAAAACCAAGTTACCCGAAGCAAAACCTCCATTAGCATATTGTCCTTCTGCTAAGAAATTTGCTCCAGCAGTTTTAGCTTTTACAAACGTTCCTGTAGATGGTCCGCTAAATCCTCCACCACCATCATCGCTACTACCACCACATGATAAAACTAATGTTGCCATTCCGGCCATAATTGATAATCCTAAAAATCTTTTAATTGTTTTCATACTATTTAGTTTAAGTTAATAAGGCAAATTTGATAGTTTTCGTAATTCGTTTCAATACGACAAATGCCCTATTTTACTTGATAAGTAACTTTTTGGGAATAGAAATATTTTTGACTTTCAACTCGCCATTCACAGAGCTTGTATAGTATAATTTTTCTGCAGTTTCATCATAATATGGGTTTCCGTCATAGTCATTGGAGTTTATTTTGCTTCCAAGATTTACTGGCTCAGACCAATTTTTCCATGTATCATCTAGTCTTTTTGTTAAATAAATATCATTATCACCAAAACCACTGTAACCATTCGACACAAACAACAATGTTTTATCATCTGAAAGAAGATGACACATAAATTCGTCACCAGCCGAGTTTACTACTTTGCCCATGCTTTGCAAAATTCCATAAGTGCCATCTTCTTTGATTTTGGAAAAATATAAATCTGATCCGCCTTGAGTAAAATCGGTTTCGATAGCCATTATCAAAACACTTTTATCTTTTGTTAAACTTGCATCTGCAGTGTTATCATAATTATTATAGGCTACCACATTTACATCTTTTTCAAATTGGATATTGCCATTTTGATACGTATAGATTTCAAAACCTGTTTGGGTTGTTCCTCTGGTATAAGTTTTTCCACCTTTTAAGGCGTAAGTTGGAGTGATTTTCGCAAAAAAATTATAATAATCATTGTTTGAAAGAGATGCTTCATTTTGCATATTTCCCCAATTTCCCGAAGCATTTTGTGTAAAAGACACTATTTCATCTTTATCAGAATTAATGTTTGTTACATACATTTTATTTCCATCAGGCGAAATGGCAATACTACCCGGAACAACATTTCCTAAATCTACTACAGATGATTGTTGTAATTCTTCAAATAATGGATTTACAGAAATACTAGCATCAAGTGGTTTATCTGAATCTGAAATCCCTATGGCATCTATTTGTTTTTGACCCGGAACCAACGCAAAACTAAATTCAACACGAACCGCTACAACATTTGAAACGGGAGAATCGAGAATAATATTTTCTATTCCTGGATTGAAATTTACTTCGGGAGCTTTTTGAATTTTTCTTCTTTTTCTTCCGAAATAATAATTTCTATCTCCAGTTAATGTTGCTCTATAGGTTGGTGTTTTCCAATCTTTCTTTCTTCCCCAAACTCCAGTGTATTTTCCGTTACCCGTATCAACTAATACTCTTGTTACGCAACCAGCATTGAGGTTTTCAAAAATTGCAATTTGTTTTACTGTTTGAGGCTTTTCAAATCCTACTTCAACAAATTCATAACCATCTAAAGCATTTTTTGGCACCCAAGCATTAGGACTACTTCCACCTTGAGGAAAAGCATCAGGTTTTCCTAAAATTCTTTTTACTCCATATTGCTTTCCTCCCAAATCAGTGGAGTACTTAATCAGTTTGCTTGCCCATTGCACTTGCTGTGAATAAACTTTACAAACTAAAAATAGAGCCGATAAAATGATGATTTTTTTCATAACTGTTCATATAAAAAAGGGTTGTTCAAATGAACAACCCATTATTAAATTTAACCAATTGCTATTTGTTAACAGCTATTTTTTCTACTTTTTTACCTTTGAAAGCAAAAATAAACTCACCACTTTCAGATATATCTATTCCACTTCCATAACGAGGACTTCCACCTTTACCTTTTGATTGAACTGAACCTTTTGTTTCACCATTGGTCATATCGATACCATAGATAATATTTTTGCTATTGCGTTGATCTCTTAGGAAATAGTTTCCATCCAACTCAAAGAAATCGTCAATTCCTCTAATCTTATCTGTAGCAAAAGCTCTTGAACCATCTTTTTTGTTATATGATGCTAATCCTTTCTCTGAAAGTACGATTACTTTATCACCAAAATCAATTACATCAGCAGCTCTACCTACACCAGCATCGTTGTGTTTTACATCGAATTGTTGTTTTCCAGAAGAAATGTCGTAGCTGTAGAATTCATCACCATCACCAACAAAAACAGTTTTGTTCTCGTCAATAATCAAGTCAGTAATTCTTTTGTCAAAACGTTCAGAACGCCAAACTGTTTTTCCGCTAGCATCATCAAGACAAAGTACACTGTTTTTTTGCGCTTTATAATCCCAATAAACATAAGCTACTCTCTCTTTGTAAGTTCCACCCATTGGATTAGATCTTGTTTCCATTCTATATTCCTGCACTTGAACTTTACCTCCTACTTGAAGCAAAACTCTATCACCTGCTTTGTAAAGATTTGGCATACTAAACGCTTGAGTGATTTTTTCTGATGCCCAAAGTAATTTTCCGCTTTCTAAATCATGTTTTTCAATGTATTTTGTTCTGTCTCTAGTTCCTAACATAACGATATATACTGCATCGTCAGTGAAGATTGGATCAGCTATTGTTCTGTAATATTTTTTATCTCTAGTTCCTGCAAAAATTCCTCCGCCGTCCATATCATTTTCATAAACAGCTTCCCAAAGTTTTTGTCCATTATTGATGTTATAAACCTGTAAACCATTCAAATACATAAATAGTTTATCACCTTTAATCCACATATCAATAATCGCTCTACGAGTAACCAATTCTTTTTCTACAATTCCAAAGAATGTAGCATCCCAAAGAATTTCACCATTTGTTGCATTAATTTTTACTAATTGATTTTTAAAACCAGCTAACAATGCTCCAAGACCAGTTGGTTTGAAATTAACCATTATGATTTCATTTCTTTTAGCATCATAAATATATTTACCAACACCACCTTTGAAACGATTGGTTTCCCAAATTTTTTCTCCAGTATTGGCTTTAACCAATATCACAGAATTACGTTGAGAAATCAAAAATGCATCTAGCTCTGTAATGTATTTAACTGTTTCCAATTCTCCTTGATCATCACCTTCTTGAGCAGCAGTTCCTTTTGGAATTAAATCTTGATAAAGTTCAGAGTTCCATAATTCTTTGCCTGTTGCAATATCTAGTACCGCAACTCTGTCTGTTCCAAGACTTCTTCTATCAAACAGAAATAAATAACCACCTTTTCCAACACCTTTTTGAATAACATATTGAAATTCTGAGTTATTAGTCTTATTGGTTGTTATTTTTTTAAAATCACCACTCCAAATCATTTTACCATTTGCATCTAAAACCGTTGCCGAATTATCGTCAGTTCCAAGAACATATTCACCACCATTTACGCATACTGCCAGTCTTGTTGCTCTATTGTCAAATTCTGATTCCCAAACAGTAGCGAAGCTTCCTGATTTTTTCCCAGCAGATTTTCCTCCACCAGTTACTTTTCCTAATAATTTACCAAACTGTGCATGAGCTGGTAAGCTACTCGCTATAAATAGCGACAAAACTAAAATTGATATTTTTTTCATGTTTTTTGTTTTTATTGTTATTATTTATTCGAAAGTTGCGTTGTATCTTATTTTGTAACGCTGTTGTTTTTGTAGTTTGAATTTGAATTTATGATCTAGAATATAATCAGACATAAAATTGATAAAATCAATATTCTTTATGTCGCTGTCAACTTTGAAGAATGTTGACACTTTTCCGTTTTGAACTACGCCCACATCAATGACCATGTAGCCTTTGACATCAGCATATTTTTTGTTCTTTTTTTTCAAAAACTCATCAGAGTGGAAAACTTCGTCAATTTCTTTTGTGACCATTTCGGCAACTTGTTCTTCATCAGTAAGAACAGGACGTTGCGCCAACACTTTGTTTGAGCATACAGACACAAACAAAATAAGAAAAAGGAACTTGGTTGCTTTCATAACTAAATTGGTTGTTTTTACACAACAAACCTATTATGAAAACAAATGTTAAAAAATACGTCAAATGACGTATTTTAATTAAAATCTATGTTGGGAAGATTCTTTTTTAATTCAAAAATTTTTTGATTTAGATTTTTCAAAAATTTTTGGTGACTTTCAGAATTTGGATTAAATGGGCGATGTTTTAGTGAACGTTGAATTTCACAAACTTGATTCATCGTTCCAAACTCTTTTTGATTGATATAATTTTCAAAAAATTTTATCCAGATGTAATCAATGGCGGTTTGCGAAGGATGTAACATATCTTCAGCATAAAAACGGTAATCTCTCAATTCATCCATCATGATTTCATAGCTTGGAAAATAGTTGATAGTTGATGGTTGATGGTTGATGGTATGGATTGCGGAAATTAAATGTGCTTTGCTTACGTTGTTTTCTACAAAACCATCCTTTATATGTCTTACTGGTGAAACTGTGAAAATGAAATTACAATCAGGGTTTAAACTGTGGACTAACGAAATAATATTTTGAATGCATTTTACATTTTCTTCAATAGATACTAATTCTTTTGTGAACTCTTTTTGTGGAACTTTATGACAATTTGCGACAATTTCATTGCTATTATTGTTTCTATAAACCCATGAAGTGCCTAGAGTGATAATACAATGTGTCAATGAGGTAATTTGTTGATACATCAATTCTAAAATAGCATTCAAATTACTCAAAAATTCTTCCTTATTTGGATTGGATAATTGCGAATGAACCTCAAAACAATGCCACAAATCGTTGTGAAAAAAAATGTCTTTTTCGGTGAATACAATTTTATTTACAACTCGATGGATTAATTTTTCAATAGAAACAGCATTGAATATTATTCCGAAAGGATTTACAACATTTCGAAATTTAAAATACTCAAACTTTTCACCCATGTTTTCAGCAAAACACGAACCTAACAACATTATGCTTGAATTGTAATCAATTGGGTGATTATATTTTTCAAGATGTATTTTAGTGGTGAAATTCATTCCTCAAAAATAGTAAATCCACCAAACTCAAAAGAAACTAGGATAAAAAATATTCTTTTAAAATTTAGTTTTTTACAAATTTAGTTGAATAAACTCCATCAGAAGTACTCACTCTAATTAAATATATTCCATTACTTAAAGATGAAATTCTAATTTGTTCTTGAAAATTATTAAAACTTGCAACCTCTTTCCCTAAAAGATCGAAAAATTTAATATTATTAATTATTAGATTGTCTTTTGACTCAATTATAATTACATCCGAAGAAGGATTTGGAAATAAATCAAACTTCTGATTAAAGTTTTCATTAATTCCTAGATTCCCATAGTTGAAACTATGAGTTACAGAATTTCCTTGGTAAGTTGCGGTGAACTGATAAGTGCCTAATTGTTGGGACATTTCAATTGGCGAGAATGTCCAATACCACCAAGAGGCATAATACTGATCAACCAAATTGAAATTCCAATTTGCTAGAACTGAATTATCAGGTCTACGCATTACTAAATTAACACTTGTACCGGCTAATTGATCAGCTAAATAAATTCCAACAACGACATTAGAACCAACCGTAAAATTATCGTTTAAATTTGGATTTTCGCTTGTTGGACAAGAATTAAACTGTGGTGCTGAAGAATGACTTAAAACAGCATTAATTTTTGGCTCCCAATAAGGCTTTTGATTTTGCCACCAGCTATCAGTACTTGACGACCAATTATTACATGTACCTGTATAAGTGTCAACTAATTGATTTAGATTATTATAAACTTCAAAATGCAGGTGTGGTCCAGTTGAATTTCCTGAACTACCAACAACTCCCAAAAACTCACCTGCTACTACAGTATCTCCAGGGTTTTTGTTTGTTAAAGAACCATTTTTTAAATGTCCATACCATGTCTGGCTTCCATCAGCATGACTAATATAAACAGCATTCCAGTTATTACTATTAAAAGAGCAACTTCTGTCATAATTTCCATCATCTTTCCCAATTATAACCCCATCAGCAGCTGCAACTGCAATTGCTTGATTATTATCCATTTGAAACAAGCTAAATGGCCATGTAAAAATATCAATCCCTTTATGATTATAGCCTGAAGAAGTATCATAAGTTCTACTACCACAGTTCCAATCTTGAATTGCATTAGGAAAATTAGGGTTGTGATCCACATGATTACTAATACTCCATACATTATTGTATGGAGTTGAATCACTCTTGTCTACTGGCCAAATAAATAATGGGTGGATTAAAGGACTCGTAAGTTTACTTTTTTGAATAATTTTACCTGAACTCTCAAGTCTAGTAATACTCTGTTGCAATTTTTGCTTTATTTGTAATCGCTGTTCTTCACTCAAGCATTCATTATAATTATTGCTCATTACGTATTCTCCTCCGCCTTCTGGAAAACGATAGTTTTGTGCGTAAGAAAGATTTAAAAAATTAAAACACAGAATAATTAAAATATTTGTTTTCATAACACAACTGGTTGGATTTTGGGTAAATATACAAAAAAACCTAACAATATGTTAGGTTTTTTTGTATATATTAAGTTTAAACTATTAAATTAACTCAACAACTTTCTCCAAAACATCCTTAATTCCCAAAACATTCTTCCCTTTTCCAGAAGCAAAGAACGGTTGTCCACCACCATTTCCGTCGATGTATTTACCTAATTCACGGATGATATTTCCTGCATTTAATCCTTTATCTGCAACTAATTCTTTAGAAATATAGCAGTGAATATTTGGTGCATTATCTTCAACAGAAGCTAGAAAAACAAACGAATTTGGTTTTGAAGTTCCGATGGCTTGCGCTAAATCTTTGGTTGCACTCATCGATAAATCAACTTGTTTTGCCAAAAAGTTAATTCCATTTATTTCTTGGAAATCAGCAACTAGTGTATTTTTCAATCCATCAACTTTTTCTTTTAGCAATTGCTCAATTTGTTTTTTCAATTTGGCATTATCATCCTGTAAAGTTGCTACTGACTTCAAAACATCTTGAGGATTTTTCAAGGTTTCTTTTATTTCCGCTAATGTGTGTTCTTGATTTTTATAATAGTTCTTAACCGCTTCACCTGTAATTGCTTCAATACGACGAATTCCTGCGGCAACTGCACCTTCAGAAATGATTTTGAAGTGCCAAATTTCAGCGGTATTTTTCACATGAATTCCACCGCATAATTCTCGGCTTTCGCCAAATTCAATCATACGAACATTATCTCCATATTTTTCACCAAACAATGCCATTGCTCCTTTATCTAAAGCTTCTTGAATTGGAATATTCCTATATTCTTGCAATTGCAATTGTGCTTCAATTTGAGTATTTACGCTTGCTTCTACTTGGCGTAACTCCTCATCAGTAACTTTGCTGAAATGTGAAAAATCGAAACGCAAATAGTTTGAGTTTACCAATGAACCTTTTTGCTCTACATGTGTTCCAAGAATGTTTCTCAGAGCCAAATGCATCAAGTGTGTCGCCGAGTGATTTTTAGAAGTTGCTGTTCTTAAATCGGTGTTGACTTTTGCAATAA
Source organism: Flavobacterium lutivivi (assembly GCF_014642275.1). Classification (GTDB taxonomy): domain Bacteria; phylum Bacteroidota; class Bacteroidia; order Flavobacteriales; family Flavobacteriaceae; genus Flavobacterium; species Flavobacterium lutivivi. The sequence goes on along the minus strand of NZ_BMIM01000001.1, from coordinate 183,175 downwards.
AATTTTCTCCAACATTATGTGGCAATGAAGTTGCAAAATGAACAATCAAATTATTTTCTTTTTTGGTGTCAATTATTTCCACAACACCTTCATGAGTATACAAATGTCCTTTATCACCTACTTGTCCACCGCCTTCAGGATAAAATGGTGTAGCATCAAGAACAATTTGGTATAAAATTCCATCTTTTTTCGAATCAATTTTTCGATAACGAGTAATTCTTGCCTCATTTTCCGTTTGATCATAACCTACAAATTGCTCAGTATTACCATCAATTAGAATATGCCAATCTCCAGTTGCAATCTCAGAAGCAGCTCTTGAACGCGCTTTTTGTTTTTGTAATTCGGTTTCGAATTCAGTTTCGTTAAACGAATATCCTTTTTCTTTTAAAATTAAAGCAGTCAAATCCTTTGGAAAACCAAAAGTATCGTACAATTCAAAAACTTTTTCTCCAGAAACTTCTTTTCCTGATGTTTCGGCAACAACTTTATCCAATAATTGTAAACCTTGTTCCAAAGTTCTTAAAAAAGACGCTTCTTCTTCGCGAATTACATTGGTAACCAATTGTTGTTGTGATTTGATTTCTGGGAAAAATTCACCCATTTGATTGGCTAAAACTTCCACCAATTTATTGATAAAAGGTTCTTTGGTATTCAAAAATGTAAATCCGTAACGAATAGCACGACGCAAAATTCTACGAATTACATAACCAGCACCAGTATTGGATGGTAATTGTCCGTCTGCAATTGCGAAAGCCACAGCACGAACGTGATCCACAATTACACGAATGGCAATGTTTATCTTTTCTTGGTTGCTAGTTGTTGGTTGTTGGTTGTTGGTATATTTTAATCCTGTAATTTCCTCAACTTTCGCTATAAGCGGCGTAAAAACATCGGTATCATAATTGGAAGTCACATTTTGCATCGCCATACACAAACGCTCAAATCCCATTCCGGTATCAACGTGTTGCGCTGGAAGTTTTTCTAAAGAACCATCCGCTTTACGGTTGAATTCCATGAAAACGTTGTTCCAAATTTCAACCACTTGTGGATGATCGGCATTGACTAAACTACGTCCTGAAACTGCTGTTCTTTCAGCATCTGTTCTTAAATCGATATGGATTTCGGAACATGGACCACACGGACCTTGATCACCCATTTCCCAGAAGTTATCTTTTTTATTTCCTAAAATGATTCGGTCTTCAGACACATATTGTTTCCAAATATCGAAAGCTTCTTGGTCAAACGGAACATTTTCAGCTGGATTTCCTTCAAAAACAGAAACATACAAACGGTCTTTGTCTAACTTCAAAACTTCTGTTAAGAATTCCCAAGCCCAAGCTAGTGCTTCTTTTTTGAAATAATCGCCAAACGACCAGTTTCCAAGCATTTCAAACATGGTGTGATGATAAGTATCAAAACCTACATCTTCCAAATCGTTATGTTTTCCTGAAACACGAAGACATTTTTGCGTATCGGCTATACGTTTGCTTTTCGGAGTTCCATTCCCAAGAAAAAACTCTTTGAATTGCGCCATACCAGAGTTGTTGAACATCAATGTTGGATCATCTTTTAGCACAATTGGTGCCGATGGGACAATTAAATGGTCTTTACTTTTAAAAAAATCGAGATACGCTTTTCGAATGTCTTGTGATTTCATTTTTTTATGTTAATTCGATTATTTGGTTACATGTTTACTCTGATTTAAGTGATTTCAAATAACTGAAAACACAAATAACCAAATCCACATCCTGAAATAAATTTAGCTTATGATTGAAACATTTGTTAAATTTGTTCGTATAACCATTGTTTAAACTCGTACAAAAATAGTATAAAATCAAAGATGGCGAAAAAAGTAAAGTATTATTTCGATACCGAAAGTCTTGCTTACCGAAAAATTAAACACTCAACATTAAAACGTTTCAGTTATGTTGGTTTGTTTTTGTTATCGTCAGCATTATTTGGTTTTTTAAGTTTCGTTGTTTTACTCAACACCTCTTTTCTCGATACCCCAAAAGATAGATTACAAGCAAGAGAAATTGAAACCATGAAATTGCAATATGCAATTCTGAATAAAAAAATGGATCAGATTGATGAAGTTTTAGAGTCAATAGAAGATAGAGATAACAATATTTACCGAGCTTATTTCAATACTTCACCTATTCCTACTGAACAAAGAAAAGCTGGTTTTGGTGGTGTAAACAGGTACAAACAGCTCGAAGGATTGAATAATTCAGAATTGGTTATCAATACCTCAAAACGAGTTGACGTTATTTCAAAAGAACTTGCTATACAGTCTAATTCTTTGGATGAGATATTGAAACTGGCCAAAGATAAAAACAAACTATTGTCAGCAATTCCTGCCATTCAGCCTGTAAAAAATGAGCAATTAAAAAGAATGGCTTCTGGATTTGGTTATCGAACAGATCCATTTACCAAAGCAAGAAAGATGCACGAAGGAATGGATTTTACTGCTCCAACAGGAACTCCGATTTATGCAACTGGTGATGGTGTAGTAAAGCGAGCTGATAACACCGCATCTGGTTATGGAAATCACATTGTTATTCAGCATGGCTATGGTTATGAAACTTTATATGGTCACTTGAGTAAATATAATTGCAGAGCAGGACAACGCGTAAAACGTGGCGATATAATAGGTTATGTGGGAAGTACAGGAAGAAGTGAAGCACCACATTTACATTACGAAGTTCATAAAGAAGGAAAGGTCGTAAACCCAATTAATTTTTATTATGGAAATATTTCGGCTGCAGAATATGTAGTCATTTCTAAAATAGCTAACCAAGAAAATCAATCTCTGGATTAACAATTGAAGAGTTTTGATTTTTTATTAAAAAAAAACATAAAATGCACATAGAATTACAAGAAGGAAAAAGGTATTACAGCATTGGCGAAGTTGCCAAAGCATTCGATGTAAATGCATCGCTAATCCGTTTTTGGGACAAAGAATTTGATATTCTAAAACCGAAAAAAAATGCAAAAGGCAACCGTATGTTTACGCCTGAAGATGTAAAAAACCTTCAACTGATTTATCATTTAGTAAAAGAAAGAGGTTTTACACTCGAAGGAGCAAAAACCCATTTGAAAGAAGGTCAAAAGAAAACCTTAGATAAATTTGACATCATCACAAAACTTGAAAGCATTAAGACGCAACTAACAAACATTAAAAATCAATTGTAATGAATACAGAATCATTCATTAGACCAACTTTATTTTTATCTATTTCAATAACTATAATAGGTTCGATGTTTAAAATTATGCACTGGCCATATGCCACATTAATAATGGCATTTGGCATGATTTTAATGCTATTTTTTATTATATCTGCAATCTATGAAGTTATGAATTCAAGCAAAATAGATGGAAGTGAAAAATTTATGTGGGTAATAGGTTTTTTATTCTTTGGAATAATAACTGGACTAGTTTACCTACTTTCAGCGAGAAAAAGAATTGTATAAAATCAATTATAAATAAAACTAACAAATATTAAATTTAAAAATTATGAGAAAATTTTTGCCATGGATAATCTTAGCAGTTGTAATTTTAATTGGTTACAGCTACTTTAAAGGAATAAACAACAAAGCAGTAACTCTTGAACAAGATGTTAAAGAAAGCTGGGGTAATGTTCAAACAGCTTATCAAAGAAGAAATGACTTGATTGGTAATTTAGTAAAAACTGTACAAGGTGCAGCGGAGTATGAAAAAGGAACTTTGACTGCTGTAATCGAAGCACGTGCAAAAGCAACACAAGTAACTGTTGACCCAACTAACATTACTCCTGAACAATTAACACAATTCAATCAAGCACAAAGTGGATTGAGCAGTTCTTTATCAAGATTATTAGTTACTGTTGAGCAATACCCCAGTTTGAAAGCCAATGAGAACTTTCTTAAGCTTCAAGATGAATTGGCTAGCACAGAAAATCAAATTTTAACAGCTAGAACTCGCTACAATGAAGCTATAAAACCTTACAACAACCACGTAAAAGTATTTCCAAATAACATTTTTGCAGGTTGGTTTGGTTTTAAAGAAAAACCATTCTTTGAAGCAGTTGCTGGAGCAGAAAAAGCACCAGAAGTTGAGTTTAACTTTGATAAAACAGACAGTAAATCTGAAGATAAAAAATAATGTCTAAAGTAGAAGATTTTCTAACTAGTTCTGAAGAGCGTGAAGTAGTTGAAGCTATTCGTATAGCTGAAAAAAATACTTCGGGCGAAATACGTGTTCATATAGAAAAAGAAACTTCCATTGCTCCTATAGAACGAGCAGTGGAAGTATTCCACCAACTCAAAATGGATACAACTCAAGAAAGAAACGGCGTTATTATATACATTGCTGCCAAAAGTAAACAGTTTGCCATTTATGGTGACAAAGGAATAAATGACAAAGTTGCTAACGATTTTTGGAACTCAACAAAAGACATTATGCTCCATCATTTTAAAAATGGAGAAAATAAATTAGCACTTGTTAAAGGTATCGAAAGTGCTGGCGAACAACTCAAAAAACATTTTCCTTATCAGCATGGTGATATTGATGAATTGTCTAACGAAATATCTAAAGGAGAATGAAAATAAAACTTACTCTTTCAGCATTCGTTAAAGTGCTGGTTTGCCTATTGATTTCGCAAATATCTTTTGCTCAATTTAAAATCCCAGAAAAACCTAGTTTTCAAACATCGGTTTATGATTATGCAAATCTTTTAAGTTCCAACGAAAAACAACAACTTGAAGAAAAGCTCATTCGCTATTCTGATAGTACTTCTACTCAAATAGTAGTAGCAACAGTTGAAACCATTAATGGCGAAGATATCGGGATTTTAACACCAAAATGGGCACATGAATGGGGAATTGGTCAAGCCAAAGAAGACAATGGTGTTTTCATACTAATAGCAAAGAAAGAACGAAAAATTTGGATATCACCTGGTTATGGGTTAGAAGATAGATTGACTGCTGGAATTAATGGAGAAATTATCAGAAATGTTATTATCCCTGAATTCAAAGCAGGTAGCTATTATAATGGTTTAGACAAAGGTGCTGATGCTCTTTTTGATGTATTCAAAGGAAAATATAAAGGCACAAGAAAAGAAAGTGGCGATGAATTCCCTATTGGAGCAGTAATCTTTTTAATCATTTTTGTCATACTGATAATTATCATTAGTAAAAACAATAGAGGTAATAATGGCGGACGTGGTGGCGGAATGGATTTATCCGATATTATTATTTTGAGTAGCCTTGGAAGAAATCGCGGTGGCGGATTTGGAGGAGGTTTTGGAGGTTCTTCTGGTGGAGGATTTGGCGGTGGCGGATTCGGTGGTGGATTTGGCGGCGGCGGATTTTCTGGCGGTGGAGCTGGTGGTGGTTGGTAATTTTATATTTTATGAAAAAAATCATTTTTTTAATCATACTGCTAATTAATAATTTGTGTGTATCTCAAGAAAACACAGATCCTTATAAGGATATAGAATTTTATACTGAACAAATAAGTAAAGATGCAAATGACTATACAAGTTATCATTTTAGAGGTTTTTCAAAATTTAACTTAAATGATTTTGAAGGAGCTTTGGATGATTATAATAAGGCAATTGAAATTAATGAGAATTACTATGAGGCTTACTTTAGCAGAGGTTTATTGTTTCAAAAGCTGAATAAACACAAAAGTGCTATTTTGGATTTCTCCACTTGCATAAGATTAAAAGACACTTCTGCCAAAAGTTATTTTAATAGAGCATATTCATATTCTATGATGGGTGATTTTTATAATTCTATTCAAGATTATACTAAATGTATTTCTTTGGATGAAAAAAATTCTGAGGCCTATTACAATAGAGGTGTTATCTATAAACTTTCGTCAAAATATCAAGAGGCAATAAATGACTTTAATGTAGCTATTTCAATAAATCCAAACAGCATTGATGCTTTCCAAAATAGAGGAATTATGAAAAGTTATTTGAAAGACAAATCCGCATTAAATGATTTTAATGATGTAATAAAGTTAGATCAAAAAAATGGAGAAGCTTTCTACAATAGAGCGATTTATTTTTTAAACTTTAATCCAAAAAATGATTATTGTTCTGATTTGAAAAAAGCAATTGATTTAGGTTTTGAATTGGCTATTGAAGTTTATAATGAAAAATGCCTAAAAAAGAAATAAAAAAACTCGGTCAATGACCGAGTTTTTTTATTATTTCTCTCTGATATAAATATCAATTGGAACTCCCGAAAAATCCCATTTATCTCTAATTTTATTTTCCAAAAATCTCTTGTATGGTTCTTTTACATATTGAGGTAAATTGGCAAAAAACACAAACTGAGGCATTGGTGTAGGCAACTGCATGCAGTATTTAATTTTTACATATTTACCTTTCAACGCTGGTGGTGGCATGTGTTCAATTATATTCAACATATACTCATTGAATTTGGATGTAGGAATACGTTGTTTTCTGTTTTCAAAAACTTTTACTGTTGTTTCAAGAGCTTTGAGCAAACGTTGTTTCGTTAATGCTGAAACAAATAGAATAGGCACATCTGTGAATGGTTCTATTTCTTTTCTAATTTTTTGCTCATAATCACGAGTACTCATTGTATCTTTTTCGACCAAATCCCATTTGTTTACAAGAATCACAACGCCTTTACGGTTTTTTTGAGCCAACCAAAAAATATTTTGATCTTGGCTTTCAAAACCTCTTGTTGCATCAATCATAAGAATACAAACATCTGAATGTTCTATTGCTCTAACAGAACGCATCACCGAATAGAACTCTAAATCTTCTTTTACTTTTGCTTTTCTTCTTATTCCTGCAGTATCAACCAAATTAAATTCAAAGCCAAAACGATTGTACCTTGTATCGATAGAATCGCGAGTTGTTCCCGCAATATCGGTAACAACAAATCTATCCTCTCCGATTAATGCATTAATGAAAGAAGATTTTCCCGCATTTGGTCTTCCTACAACACAGAATCTTGGTAATGCTTCTTCTTCATCGTTAACTTCGGGCATTTCAGGAAGAACTTCCACAAGCTTGTCTAACAACTCACCTGTTCCACTACCACTAATTCCTGCAATTGTGAAATATTCGCCTAAACCTAAATTATAAAATTCAATAGCATCTTGCTCACGCTTAGCATTATCAACTTTGTTAACTGCCAATAGAACAGGTTTTGTAACTTTTCTTAGAAGTTTTGCTACTTCCTCATCCATTGGGGTAATTCCTTCCTCAACATCAACTACGAAAATTATTGCATCGGCTTCATCAATGGCTAGTTCTACTTGCTTACGAATTTCTCCTTCAAAAATATCATCAGAACCCTTGATATATCCACCAGTATCAATCACTGAAAACTCTTTTCCATTCCATTCACTTTTACCGTAATTTCTGTCGCGAGTTACACCGCTTACAGAGTCTACGATAGCTTCTCTTCTTTTAATCAATCGGTTAAAAAAAGTTGATTTCCCTACATTTGGTCTTCCTACTATGGCTACAATATTGTTCATATTCGTTTTAAATAAAGGTGCAAAGGTAGTATTAATGAAATGAATATCAATTTTTTTATTAACTTAGTGTATGATTCTAATCATTTGAATACCATGAGTAACCATCACGACTTTAGATTAAGACCTAGATTTTATAAAGATATTGATGAAAATGTGGACGTTGTTCGTCAAAAATTCATCAATTATACAAAAAATGTCCCTTCAGGATTTTTAATGAAAATTAGAGATTACCACATTCAATTTAGCATTCAAGGTGAAAAGAAAAAATATTGGTCACCTCATCTTACACTTGAGTTAGAAAAATTTATTGGCAAAGAAGAAACTGCAACTCACATCAGAGGGTTATTTGGACCATCGCAAACCATGTGGACGTTTTTTATTTTTCTACACTTTATAATTGCTGGTGTTTTTTTGGTCTTTATGATGTTTGCTTTTTCGGATATGATGCTAAAAAAATCGATTGTCAATGATTGTATCATCATGATTTTGATGGTCATTTCTTGGATTTTGCTATATGTAATAGGCAGACAAACCAGAGCCAATGGCTATGATCAAATGGAAGAACTTGAGCAAGAATTTAATAAAATAATTGAGTAATTATTTTTGGTTGTAGCCAAATCTTCTTAATTGAAAAGAATTGCTTCGCCAATCTTTATTGACTTTTACAAAAAGTTCGATATAGATTTGTTTTCCAAAGAATTTTTCCAAATCTTCTCTAGCTTGCATTCCTACTTTTTTTAGTGCTGAGCCTTTGTGTCCAATAATGATTCCTTTTTGAGTATCGCGTTCAACCATGATAACCGATTTTATGCGAATGATATCTTCATCTTCTTTAAACTCTTCGGTTTCAATCTCAACTGAATAAGGTATTTCTTTGTCATAATTCAGAAGAATTTTTTCGCGAATAGTTTCATTCACAAAAAATCGCTCAGGTTTATCGGTCAATGCATCTTTTGGATAATATGGAGGCGACGAAGGTAAGAGTTCAAGAATTCTATTGAAAACCTCAGAAACATTAAAGTTTTCCAGTGCCGAAATAGGAAAAATTTCTGCATTTGGAACCTTTTCTCTCCACAAATCAATTTGCTCTTCTAGTTGCTCTTGATTAGACTTATCAATTTTATTAAGAAGTAACAACACAGGAATTTTTGAATGAATTATTTTATTGAAAAATGCTTCATCTTTCAACTCTTTTTCTCCAATTTCAACCATGTAAACCAAAACATCAGCATCTTCAAAAGCTGATTTTACAAAATCCATCATCGAATTTTGTAGTTCATAAGCTGGCTTGATAATTCCTGGAGTATCAGAAAACACCACCTGAAAATCTTCTCCATTTACGATTCCCATTATTCTGTGTCGAGTAGTTTGAGCTTTTGATGTGATGATAGATAGCCTTTCGCCTACCAAAGCGTTCATCAATGTTGACTTACCTACATTTGGGTTTCCTATGATATTTACAAATCCAGCTTTATGCATAATAATTTTTTGCAAAGGTAACTAAAAAAGCCACTCATTGCTGAATGGCTTTATAGTTAGTACATTTAATTTATTATAATGAAAAACCTAAATTAACAAAAAAGTTTCTTCCTTGTCTAGGAATATTATTCCAATCTGTATAGGTTGAATAATATGTGTCAAGTATATTTTCTACTCCAGTTTTTGCAATTATTTTAATTTTATTGATAGAGAATTTATATCCAAAATTTGCATTAACAACAGCATAATCAGGAGTTTTATCCTCACCATACAAATTCCCAAAATTTATATGCTTAGCATTTCCTTGTAACATTATTTCGGCTGAAAATTTATTTTTTAAATAAGCAATTGTTGTGTAATAACTAAACGGGCTTATAAAAGGTAAATTGTTATTTTCAAAGTCCTTTCCGCGACTATAAACAAGTTGAGAATTCCATTTAATTGCCTTTGAAAGTTTAAATTCTGATGTCAAGTTGATGTTGAAAATTGTAGCATAATTGATTGCTGTATAAATTTTTACACCATTAGCACCTATGGTCATTGGAACCAAACTCATATCAGGCTTTGCAACTATATAATCACTTATATGAAAATATGATGAAGATAATTTTATGTAATATTTTTCTTTTTGCAACCCGATGTAGGCATTTACCTCCAAAGATTTTTCATTTCTCAAATTTGGATTTCCAATGTTGTCATAATTTTCAAAACTGTTGAATAAGTAAAATCCATATCCTTCCGTAACAGATGGTGCTCTTTCTCCATAGGCTGTTCCAATGCCAAATTCAAGACCATTGTGATTTTGATTGAAGTTTAAAGAGATACTTTTTAAAAATCTATTTCTCTGTGGCTTCATTTCTGGATAAAAAATTTGTAAACTATTTAACCCAAATTCACTCTCGACCATATTGGAATGAAGTCCTATTGAAGCAGAAAATTTCAAACTTGAATGACAATTTAATATAAAATTATCTTCTAAAAACAATCCATTATAAAGTGTTCTAACATCGGGCCAAGTAAGCATGTACATTGGGTTTTCATTAGGATTTTCGGGATACATTGTCATTTCGGCCTTGGATTTATTATAGAACGAATTAAGGTTAAATAATAAATGATGCTTTTCATAATTGGCTTTAATTTTTGAATAATATCCAAAAGTGTTGCTCCAGCCTGGCATATCCATGTGTATGGGTACAAAAGGACGTTTGGTGTCATCCATTTTGTGGGTTATGGTGTTAAAATAAACTTTTGCTTCCCAATCATATACCTTTTTATTCAGTGGCAAATACTCAAATTTTATTGACGCGATAATTGCTTCTGCAATAGAAACATCCATGGGCAAAGCAGGATAACCAACATCTGTTGCTTTGTCATAAATTATTGAGCCTTCAATAAGTTTATTTTTACCTAATTTAAAACCAGATGTTGTAGAGAAATTTATTTTTTTAAATTGAGAAAACAATACCTCCTTATCATTTCCTGCATTATAATTTTCAGCATTTCTGTGCATAAAATCAGCATCTACATACAATAAACTGTCTGCATAATTTATGGCTGCTCCAATGATTTTTTGCTGGTTGTTGGTTTCAAAACCTGAATTCAGATTGAAATTCCATTTTTGATTTGAAAAAGCATTTTTACTTCTTTTTAAATCAATAGAACCGCCTATTGTGCTACCAAAACAAGAACCTTCTTGACCTGAACAAATAGAAACTTCAGACAAATTAGAAACTTCAACATATGATGTTATAGGATCCATTTTATCAGTACAAGCTCCAAAAATTCGCATACCATCAATAGTTACTAATGTTCGCTCTGTTGACATAGAATTGATTATTGGTTCCCAAGCATAAGCACCTCGTTTTATCATATCAACTTTGACCGATTTTTGTAAATAATCATCTATCGATGTTAATGGTTTTGATTGTTGTTCGGATATAGTTGCTTTCTTTTTTATCACAATTACTTCTTGCATTTGATAAACTTTTAATGAGTCGTTTTTTGATTCCAAAACTTGCTTATCGTTACCAGAATTTTGAGAATAACTAACTACAAAAAAAATTAATAAAAAAGCTATGAAAAATGTTTTTTTCATCACAAATAAATTTTAAAAAAGGTCAAAAAAAGATTGTTTCTTGACCTTTTTAATAGATTGAATTAAAACTCTATTTCGAAAAAGATGCTACTTTCGGGAACAGCATCTGTGATTTCCTCTCCTTTCACAATTGTTCCATCTGGTTTTGCTAATTGTAAGTTAATTTTCCAATAACCTGTCATTGTTAGTGATAATTTTCCATTATATAAATCTCCAGCATTTGTTTGTGAAGGATTTACATTATTTGGTGAAGAATGGTTTCCCATGCTTGGCATTCTTGGGTCAATTTTTACTGTGTATCCATCAACAACGGGAAAGTTCATCATGTCTTGCATTTTCCAAACACCAACTATCATATCATTAACTGCAACTTTAGGATGATGTGGTTCAGCATAGGCAACAATATATTTTACACCATCGTTGCCAGTAAATGTGTTGATTCTTCTTTTGATAGAAGCAGGAACGTCAATATTTGATGAAACTGAATATTCTTGACCATCAATAGTATAATTTACTTGTAGTTCCCAATATTCAGTTTCATTTTGAGGCATTTGAAAAACGATATACCCTTCATATACATTTCCATTTTCTGATACTTTTTCAATTGAAGATTTTGGACAAGAATGTGTCATTGACATCATGTGCATCAATGGTGTCCATGAAACCTCAGCATTTTTTACATACTTATTGGTTTGCTTATCCTTTATTTGTATTGAAATTTCGTTGAAACCTTGTTCTACACTCATGTGCGAGTATAATTCAACAATATGTGTTTCATTTTCAATTTCCTTGAATTTAGACAATCCTTCTAATTCGTTTACAGTTGTTTCTTCATCATTTGAACATGCCGAAAACAAAAGCAATAATAATCCTGATACGCAAACTGCGCTATATTTTATAAATCTTTTCATTTTTTTAAATTTTGTTATAAGAATTCCTGCTTTTTCCATGTTTTTGGAAAAAGAAATTACAATCATCAAAGAATTATTTAATGATGATTAAAGTAGTTTTGAGTTTAAGAAAAAGTAGGCGGATGAAAAACAGAGCAACTTTCCTCGTGAAAGTATAAATTGGAATAGTTGTCTGCAATAGAAGTTTTATTATGAAAATAAATTTGTATAAAATTGATTTCTTTTACTTCAGTGTAAAACAATAATTCTATTTCTTGTTTTGAGTTTTCTTTTTTATCGTTTGAAATGGGCTTTTCACTTTCAGATGCTTTTGCAAGTTCTTTCATCAAGTGACATTTACCATTACACTTTAGCTCTGGTTTAGCTTTATTTTCGCAAAGAATCTTGGATATATAATCATAATTTATAACATACTCTGCAACCGGAAAAATTGGTTTAGAGAGAATGGCAAAGACAATTATTATAATAATCCTTTTCATGAAGCAAATTTAGGGTAAGAATTTTTAAGTTTTATATGATTTTGGTCATAATTTGAATAACTTTATCAAAATTATTTTTACAAACTAAATTTGAGAGTTCTTCATTTGAGTTTTCAAATTTGAATTTTGAATGTGTATATGCAAATAGACCTTGACTTACTTTTTACTTACGGAGCAATTGCTAAAGAGTATAAAAAAAATGATGTTCTTTTTTATGAAGATGAAATGGCTAATTTTTATTTTCAGGTTGTGGAAGGTTGTGTAAGAATGTTTAATTCTAATGATGAAGGTAAAGAATTTACACAAGGGTATTTTTGTGAAGGGCAAAGTTTTGGTGAACCACCAATTTTTATTGACGAAAAATATCCTTCAACTGCAGTTGCTTTTCAAGATTGCAAAATAATTAAACTATCTAAAGAAAAGTTTCTAAAAATTCTTGATGAGTATCCAGCTATTCAGAAACAATTTTTGAAATTATTAGCTCATAGAATACATAACAAAGCTAAAACAACAAAGGATATCATCAATCAAAAACCTGAGTTCAGGATAGTTGCTTTCTTGAATGCACACAAAAAAAGCACAGGCAACAACAAAGAAGTAGTTCAATTCACACGTCAAGAAATTGCTAATTTCACCGGGTTAAGGGTAGAGACCGTTATTCGAACATTAAACAAAATGAAAGCCGACAAGAAAATTGATATTATAAATCATAAAATATATTTCTAATGTTTTTTAACAGTAAATTTTGGCTGAAATTTTCGCTATTAAATTTATTAATTGTAGCATTTATTGGTCTATTAATGCGCTACAAAATAGGTTTTGAATTTCCTTACTTAGACCAAAAACACCTGCAACATTCTCATTCACATTTTGCTTTTTCGGGATGGATTACTCATACTTTAATGACTTTGATGATTGGGTTTTTAGAGAAAAGAGCAAAGAATATAGAGAATAGTATTACTGAAAAATACAATAAAATTTTAACCGCCAATTTGATTTGTGCTTATGGAATGTTGGTGTTTTTTATTATTCAAGGTTATGGTTTAATTTCTATATTTTTTTCTACATCTTCGATTGCAGTTTCATGTGTTTTTGCGTTTTATTTCGTTAAAGATTTGAAATTAATTTCAAAAGAAGATTTATCAAAAAACTGGTTCAAAGCCGCTGTTTTTTTTAATGTAATTTCATCATTAGGAACATTTGCATTGGCATACATGATGGCGTCAAAAAACATTCATCAAAACGAATATTTGGCGTCTATTTATTATTATCTGCATTTTCAATATAATGGTTGGTTTTTCTTTGCTTGCATGGGATTATTCATTTCCTTTATTGAATTGAAAAGCTCAGAAAATATTTTTTACAAACGATTATTTTGGCTGTTCTTCTTGTCCTGTATTCCGGCTTATTTTCTCTCAACACTGTGGCTTGATTTGCCAATATTACTTTATATTATAACCGTTATAGCGGCGTTAATTCAGTCGTTTACCTGGTTTAAATTTTTAATTTTAATTATATCTGCCAAGAAAGATTTTTTCAAAAAAACTCGACCATTCTTAAGATATATATTAGTTTTTGTTGGATTTGCTTTAAGTGTGAAATTCTTGCTTCAATTAGGCTCAACAATTCCTGAAATTAGCAAATTGGCATTTGGTTTTAGGCCTATTGTTATTGCTTATTTACATTTAGTATTGCTGGCGATTATTAGTTTGTTTTTGCTGTTTTATATTTATGCTAATAATTTTATTTTTATGAATAAAAAGATAAAAGTTGGCATAATCATTTTCTCGATTGGCGTATTGCTAAACGAAGTAATTTTAGCAATACAAGGCATAGCATCTTTCAGCTATACTATTGTACCTTTGGCAAATGAGTTACTCTTTTTAGTAGCAATTATTTTGGTTTCTGGTATTGGAACAATCACTTTTTATTCATTAAAAAAAAGTTAAAAAACAGCAATTGTTATGAGTCCAATCATAAAATAACTTTTTCATAATTAGGTACTTTGTGTATATAAATTGAAAGTATATAAAAGTATTTATTATGAAAAAAATAATTAGACCATTGTTAATGGCAAGTTTGTTTCTTGCTATAGGTTGTAAACAAAGCGAACAAGCAGCAACAGAGTCGACAGCTCAAACAACAGAAGTTCAAGCCGGTGGGCAAGAGAATGTTGTTGATGAAACTTCGGTTCCTAATATTGTACAAACTGCCGTTGGAAGTAAAGATCACACCACATTGGTTACTGCAGTAAAAGCTGCGGGATTGGTAACTTCTTTGAGTAATGCTGGACCATTTACTGTTTTTGCGCCAACAAATGCCGCTTTTGAAAAATTGCCTGCTGGAACCGTTGACGATTTATTAAAACCAGAGAACAAAGAAAAATTATCCAACATTTTAGGATATCATACTTATGTTGGTGTTTTGAAAACTGATTATATGCAAGATGGACAAGAGTTTGATATGGTTTTTGGTGGAAAAGTGAAAATTACAAAAAAGGATAACAAAACCTATGTAAACGGCTCCGAAATAGTGACTTCAATAGAAACTGGAAACGGTATAATTCATGTAATCGGCGATGTGCTTTTACCTAAATAACATAATTATTAATTCAATTTGATTTTTGTTTTTCTTTAAACTGAAAAAGCGTGAATTGTTACAATTCACGCTTTTGTGATTTAAATCTATATATTTATTCTAATATTGTAAATCTGTCTTCCAATTCAATCGCTTTTTGAAATAAAATATTGTTTTCCAGATGAATGTGTTTGTGTAAATCTTGCTCAAATTCTTTGAGCATTGCAAAAGTTACTCTGTAGGTTTCACAAGCATCTATTGGTGGATTATATTCATTGGTTAACTCTGAAATTTTTGCAAATAAACTGCCTTCTGTTTCATGATCCTGTTTCAACATAGCAATCGGATTTTCAACTGTTCCAAAACCTGGTTGTTGTATAGTTTCATAGTTTCTGATAGCTGAAACCATTGTTTTGATAAACGGAAATAACACTACTTCCTCTTTTTGTAAATGATTTAGCAATTCACTAGAAGCAATCTTAAATAAGCTATTGATTTCGAATAATTCTGGATGTCTTTCACCGTGGACTTTGCATAATTTATCTAAATATATCAGTAAAACAGGTGTTTTTTCTTGAATATATTCATGATGCTTTTCAATAATGTAATCAATCAATAAATTTGGTGAAAACGATTTAAAATCCATTTCTGAAGAAGAACCAGTGTTTAAAACTGTATTAATCTCACTTTCAATTTGATTAATATCTAAACCTTTCGCCTGGCAAACTTCATGAAGGGTTTTGTTGCCTTTGCAACAAAAATCGATTTTATATTTTGAGAAAAGAGCTGCTGTCCTAAAGTCTGTGGCAACATATTCTCCAACTGTTATTTTTTCTGTAGTATTCATGTTTAATAATTTTAATCAAATGTATAACTTGAAAAAAATCTAAAACATGACTATAATCATAAACCTCCTACACGCACTAAACTTCCTAAAATGAGCATAGTAACCGCAATAGTTGTGACCAAAAATATTATGAAATAAAGAATAAAAGGAGATAATTTATCTATAGAAGGCAAAACAAATTTGATGGTAATAAAAGCTAAAGTCAAACTTATAAAAAGTAAAATCAACTTGATACTTACTATTTTTTCTATAGCATTTTCAAATAAAAACCATTTTTCAATAGTCACATTATAATCATAAGCCATTATTATTCCCGTGACAATCAGTACGAAAAGAGACGGCATTCCTACTGGCTCAAAGTTTTTCCTAAACATAGATAACTCTTCAAGTGATTTAGTTTTTATAGCTTTAGGAACATAACGAAGCAATAAAATCAAATGCCCACCAACCCAAATTGTTGCAGCTAGTAGATGAATTATTAATATTATTTGATGTCGCATTTATGCAAGTGTTTTATACATCATTACTTGAGCTATATTTGATGCTCTGTTTTTAATTTCGTCGGCTTTTGGTCCTGCAAAAAGCTTATCTACAGTTTCATTAAACAATTTGTTCCAATGATGGAAATGAGTTTCTGTCATGGTACTTTTTTGATGCAAATCTTTGTGAACAGCCATTGGGCTTCCGCTATAATTGGCTGTGTAGAACAATATATTTTCCCAAAAATTATACATTTTTGGCAAATGAGTTTCCCAATTAACTTTGGCAACATCAGTAAACAAATAGCCAATCACTTCATCTGTTTTGACTTTTTCGTAGAAAGCATTTACAAGCTTTTCGATGTCTTTTCTATTTCTTATATCAGTTTTCATTTTACAAATCTTTTCTGTTGAATTTTTTCAATGAAATAAAAAATGGAATAATTGCCCATAAACTCATCAACAAAAATGTAATTATTAATCCAGTTGAAGTTCCAAAAAAATCTTTGAAAATAGCACCTGTATAACCCATCATTGCTGAAACATCAAGATGCAACAAAATTTGAATTCGCGCCAAATCAATTGGACTAAAAGCGGTAATTCCGACCATTGCATTTTCAATTGGATAATCTTGAAATTGGAATAATAAGAACAAAACCAATCCGTCGAATAGTAATGCAAAAAACAACCAAGTCATAATAGCAATTCCAATTCCTTTGGCTTTATCTCTTGTTAAAATAGAGCTTAAAAAAGCTAATGCAGTAAAAATTACGGTTATCAAACAACCATTTAGCAACATCATAACGCCAATACTATCGGGCGAATTGAGTAATAATGGTATTCCTGCTCCAACAAAAAAAGCCAGAATCATAGAAAATGAAAGTCCAAGAAATAAACTTATCCAAATTTTTCTTCTTTTGATAGGTTGGCTTAGTAAAAGCTCAATAAATTCGGAGCTATTGTATAAATAAATCGTTGCAAAAAGTATGGAAACCAATGGAACAGTAAATAAAATCACATTCAAAATGGTTAAAAGACCTTTGGCTGAATTGTCTTCCAAAGCAAATGAACTCCATGATAAAATGGCTAAAATAAAGGTGTAAGCCAAAACTATTTTGCTTTTTAAAATATCGAGTAATATGATTTTTATAATTCTATTCATGACACTTTTGCGAGTTTTGGGTTATGACTTTCAGGTTGCTTTTGTTTCAAGATACTAGCGATAGCTTTTGAAATTTTAGTCTCATTGGTTTCAGTTTTTAAAACTTCCACTTTTTTATGAAAATGAACTTCTCCATCTTGCATAAAAATAATTTCGGTAATCAAATCGTCTAATTCACTTAGCAAATGTGATGTTATGAAAATGAGTTTTCCTTTTTCTTTTTCCTTGATGATTTTTTCTTTCAAAATTTCAGAAGCCAATGGATCTAAACCTGCTGTTGGTTCGTCTAAAATCAACACTTCTGGATTGAATAAAAAAGCTAAAACAGCACTCACTTTTTGAGTTGTTCCACCCGAAAGTGTTCGCATTTGCTTATCAAACATTTTTTCTAATTCAAATTCTTTTAGCAAATCTTCATCTAATTCTTGATTGGAATTTCTGATTTTTTTAATCATTTCAATAATCTGTCCAATCGTCATATTATCTGGATAACGTCCGATTTGTGGCATATAACCAATGTTTTCACGATAGATATATTCTCCTAAAACCGATTTTCCATTAAATTCAATCGAACCTTTATCTGGCAAAACCATTCCGAGAATTGATTTTATCAATGTTGTTTTTCCACAACCATTTGGTCCAATTAGCGCAATACATTCGCCACTTTTACAAGAAAGATTAACGCTTTTCAGCACTTCTAATTTTCCAAATTTTTTGTTTATGTTTTTAATTTCAATCATAATGGCAGCGATTTCATTAAAGGCGTTTTATCTATAAAATTATCAGGTGTAATACTTGGCAAAACCTTTTCAGACTTGTCTAAAAGTGTTATCATAAAACTTCGGTATAGCAACATGGCAGAAGGTGTTTTTTCGGTCAAAACAGCAAACAAACTTAATGGATGATATGGCACATCGCCTACTCCATTTTTGTCTAAATCATATCCTTCATATTTATCCCAATAGTTAGAATTGAAAGTATTTAAAACCAAGCTTCCATTGGTACTAATATCAAAAGTGTTTTTTAGATAATTATTGTTTACAATTTCGTTTTCCATGCAACTTGCTTGAATTTTCATTCCCCAACCATTTGATTCAAAAACGTTTTTTTCGACCTTGATTCTCGATGTTCCTTCCATGTAAATTCCTGATGTATTTCGGGCAAATTTATTGTTGAAAATATAACTATCGGCAATTTCTTTAAGCAATAAACCATAAGCAGAATCGCCCCAATTTTCTTCAAAGTAATTGTTATACATTTTTACATTTTTGGTAAACATAACAGCAACACCTGCTCCATTATTTTTAAAAACATTGGTTATGTAAGAATCGTCGTTAGAAAACATAAAATGCAATCCATAACGAATGTTTTTATTAGAAATATTTCTCCAAATGATAGATTGTGTTACAAATTCAAAATAAATTCCATCGCGATGTCCCGAAATTTTATTGGCAATTATTTGAAGATTATCGCTTTTCCAACAGTGAATTCCGTTTCCAATTAATTGTTCTTGCTTTCCGTAAGCGGTAATTTTATTGTTTTTGATTAAGCAGTTTCTAGAGTTTTGAAGATAAATTCCAAAGAAATTATTGTCGAGAATATTGTTTTCAATTTTCACAAAAGATTTATCATACACTTTAATTCCACATGGATCATCAAGAGAAGCATAGCCTGAATTGATGATTTTAAACCCTTTTATTACAACATTATCGGCATTAACAGAAATGACTTCAAACTTGCGTTGTCCATCAAGAATTGGGAAATTTTTACCAAGAAAAATAATTTTTTTATTGATTAGGATATTGCCTTCTTTATAAACTCCTCCATTTACAATAATTGTATCACCATCAACCGCTAATTGAAGTGCTTGTTTTACTTTTTTGACAGGGAAACTGCTTCCTACCCGAATGGTTTTAGCATTTGATATAGAAATTAAAAAAAGAAATAATATGCCGATTATTTTTTTCATTTAATAGGAATTATAAACTTGTTCCCAAGTCATTGCTTCCGCGTTTAATTTAGCTTGAAATTCTTTTTGTTCTTTGCTTGTTGAAAATGTGGCAATATTTCCTCGCATTGGCGAGCTGATTGTTCCTCCTTTTAGAAAAAAACTTTTCTCTACAGGAATTAACTCATTTTCTTTTAAATAATCATTAACAAAAAACATTTTAACCATAACTTGATTTGATTTAGCATATTGCAACATGCAAGCAGCATCGTCAAACTTGTAATATCTTCCCTTTGTAGTAATGAGCTCTGCGCCAAATTTTCCATTTGCAATTGTCATTTTACAGAACTCACAGTTTTCTGAATTCAATTTTATTGGTTTAGGTTGATTTGAATTACAAGAGATAACAAAAAATGTTATTAGTATTACAAAAAAATATTTCATACCTAATTGATTTTCTTCTTTGTAAAAAGTTTATATTCTTTAAAAATAATAAAAAACAGCAATAAACCACACGCTGTTAACATCCAACCTCCAGTATCTGGAACCGAATATGCTCCAAAGTTTAACAACTGTTTGTAACCAATTAATGGTGGTTGGTATGCCATTCCTGGAACTTTTATAGCTGCATTTGGATCAAGATTGTGTCCATATTCATAATTCCATCTGTAGAAATCAATTGCTGCTAAAACCACAAAAAGTATATAAGATATAAAGAAGATTAAAACTGCTTTTCTTTTGGCAATAAAAATTAGCAACAAAGAAATTGCTGCAAAACCTCCAAAAATATAAGGCAAAATAGTGAACTCGAAAAAGTTTTCGGTATGCAGAGTTGCCATCCCGATGTAGTGATTTAACCCGTTGATGATTTCTACATCGCCACCAATTTTGTTTGCATGCAATTTTAAAACCAATCCTTCAGGATATTGTGGTGCTTCTAATTCTATTTGCCACATTGGCACAAAAAGTGAACCTATAAACAATATAGCAACTATCAAGAGTATCGCTTTGGATACTGTTGAAATTTTATAAGTTTTCATTTGATTATGTTTGAAAAGTAAAAGTGACTAGCAATTAGTGATTAGCTTATAACTATTCACTAATTACTAATCACTAGTCTAGAAAATTATTTAGTTTTTGGCAAATTAGTTCCTACGCTCCAAGTCAATGGAACAGAACTTCCTGCAGGAGAAACTCTTATGTATCCTTGCATTTCTTGATGCAACGCACTACAGAAATCCGTACAATACATAGGGAAAATTCCAACTCTGTTTGGTTTCCATTTTAATGTAGCTGTTTCACCTGGCATAATTAATAATTCGCCATTGTCAGCACCTTTTACAGCAAATCCATGAGGAACATCCCAATCTTGCTCAAGATTTGTTACATGGAAATAAACTTCATCGCCAAGTTTTATTCCTTCAATATTATCAGGAGCAAAATGAGAACGTATTGAGGTCATGTATACATCAACTCTATTTCCGCTGCGAACCACTTTTGCTTCTTTTTCACCTTTTGCAACAAAAGGATGATTATTATCTGCAATTTTGTAGAATTTCAACTGACCGTTATTTCTAATCAAATCTGCAGGTGCAGCTTGAGCATAGTGTGGTTCTCCAATGGTTGGGAAATCTAAAACCAATTCCATTTTATCGCCACTAATATCAAATATTTGAGCAGATTGTGCTAGTTCTGGACCAGTTGGTAAGTATCTGTCTTTTGTAATTTTGTTATAAGCAATTAAATATTTTCCAAAAGGTTTTTTAGAATCCCCACCAGGAATACACAAGTGACCTACAGAATAATAAGTTGGAACTCTATCTAATACTTTTAATGATTTGATATCCCATTTTACTACTTCAGATGAAACGAAGAAAGTTGTATAAGCATTTCCTTTTCCGTCAAACTCTGTGTGTAAAGGTCCTAAACCTGGTTTTTGAACTTCACCATGAAGAGCTGCTTCATATTTAATTACGTTAATTCCACCATAGTTTCCGTCAAATTTTTTGTTTTTGATTGCATCTTGTAGTTTGTCAAAACTAAACACAGGAATTAAAGCAGCTAATTTTCCTGAACCTACAATATATTCACCTGTTGGGTCAACATCGCAACCATGAGGCGATTTTGGACAAGGAATCATATAACAAATGTCTTTTAACTCAGCTGCATCAAGCACCATAACTTCGTTTTTAATTTCTGAAGTAGCTGTATGCGTTTTTTCATTCCATTTGTTATGGGCATATTTTACTGACTGTTTTTTTGCTTTTCCTGATTTTAAATATTCTTCAGCTTTTTTCCAGTTTACAGCCATGATAAAGTCTTTGTCTTTTTGAGAAGCGTTTACTTCTAGCAAAGTATTGGCTTGTTCAGTATTATAACAAGAGAAGAAAAACCATCCATGAGATTTTCCTTTTCCTGCATGCGAAAGGTCAAAGTTTACGCCAGGTGTTACAATTTGAAATGCTAAATCCATTTCGCCTTCTTTACCCACTTTTACAAAACTAATATGACCTTTAAAATTTTCTTTATAAGTATTGATTGCCACATCACCATTAGAATAATCAGCTGGAACACTAAAACGAGTTCCGGCAACAACATATTCTGTGTTTTCAGTAATAAATGGTGAAGAGTGATTTCCACCACTATTTGGTAATTCTATGATTTCGGCCGTTTTGAATGTTTTTAAATCAATACGAGCAATACGAGGTGTATTGTTTGCATTACCAAAAACCCAACGTCCATCAACTTCCCCATTCGTTTGAGAAAGTTCTGTATGGTGTAAATCATCCCATGGCACGAATCCTTGAGAAGTGTTTAACATTGGTTTTGTTTCTTCGCTATAACCCCAACCTTTTTCTGGATCTACAGAAAAAACTGGAATAACTCTAAACAATCTTCCACTTGGAAGACCATAAACACTCAATTGTCCACTAAAACCTCCAGAAACGAAGTTGTAGAATTCATCATATTTTCCTGGAGCTACATATGCTTTTTCAGCGTTTCCAGCAACTGCATTTCCAGTATTTTTTGGTTTACAAGAAGTAAATAAAGCACTCACCAAAACAACAGCGAGTAATACTTTCATAAATTTATTTTTCATAATATTAAAATTAAATCCATCTTATTGCTTTCACTCAACAAGATGGTTTGTTGTTTTATTTTACACCATCAATTTTTCGCATGTATTCAAGAATATTTCTAGCATCATCATCTGATAACCCTTGATTAGGCATACGAACAAGACATATTTCTAATTGAGCTTGAACTTCGGGATCTTTGTCAATCATTGGATCAGGATTAGTGATAAAATTCATAATCCATTCTGGTTTTCTTCTTTCTGTAACTCCTTTCCAACCTGGACCTACTAATTTTTCATCGGTTGGTTTGTGGCATGAAGTACATTTTACTCCTGCTACTTCTTCGCCTTTTGTTGCCATTGCTTGGTCTAAATTTGCACCTAAATCTACAGTTGTAAATTTACCTTCACCTCTTTTTGGATCATAAGAAGAAGGATCTGCTGGCGTCGTTTCTGTGGTGGATTTAGAAGGATTGTATTCTTCTCCTTCTTTTTCTTTTTTGCCACATGCCACAAAGAGCATGGATGACAATAATAATAGAAATAATTTGTTCATGATTTTCTGATTAAAAATTCTATACAAATTTCCAAATCAGATAATAAAAATTTTATGACTGGAGTCATAATAACTTCTTTGAATGAAGAAAATTTTCAAAGAGTTTTAAAAACAAGAAAACTTCAATTTTTTAGCTGCGTAAAGTCTGGAGTCTTTGTGCCGTAAAAACTCTACAATACAATTTACTTCTTCAATTCGGTTAAATCTCTGGTACAGTCTATACAAGTATTTATCAGATGTGTTGACTCGTCTTTTATTTTTTTGACACAGAATTAGATAATAATTAGGAAGTTGTTTTTCACATTTACTTTGATGTATAAACAAGCATGGATTGTAAAACCGTATGCGTTTGCGTATTCGTTTAGTAAATTTACACTAAATTTAAACATAAAAAAAACGATTTAGAAGCACTAAATCGTTAGTTTTCAAACATATGCATTAGTAGCGGGAACAGGACTCGAACCTGTGACCTTCGGGTTATGAGCCCGACGAGCTGCCTACTGCTCTATCCCGCGATGTTTCGAGTGCAAATATACAACGAATATTTTTAATTGCAAGTTTTTTGTTCTTTTTATTATAAAAACAAAAAGTCTTGTTTACACAAGACTTTTTATTTCTAACCCAACAAATTTATCAATTACTCATCAGCTGCGAAAGCTGAGTTTTTATCAATGCTAACTTTTAAGGTAGTTGCAACACCTTGTTCGTTTATCATGGTCATGTTTAATGTGTCTAATTTGGCTAAATTTCTTGATACAAATCCACTAAACATATTATATGAAATATTCATTTCTTTTAAGTTTCTAAGCTTTTCTAAATCGAAAGGCACTTGACCATCCATTTTGTTTTCAAATAAACTAAGATTTTCCAATGAAGATAAATTAGAAACATCTGGACTAAGGCTACCTGTTAATTTATTACTATTTAGCAATAATATTTTCAGAGATTTTAAGCTATAGTAACTAGTTGGTATTTCGCCTTCAATTTCATTATTATATAATGACAATGTTTCTAGAGCAGCTAATTTTCCGTAAGAAACAGGAAGTTCTCCCGTAATTCTATTCATGTGAAGCTCTATGAATTTCAATTGAGTGGCATTTCCCAATGATTCCGGAAGACTTCCTGATAATTTATTAAACGCAACATTTAATTTCACTAAATTTTGAAGTTTTCCGAAAGATGAAGGTATCATTCCTGTTAAATCATTTCTAAAAAGATTGATTTCCTGAATAGATGCTAGATTTCCTAATTCTTCTGGTAACTGTCCCGATAGATTATTATTCATTAATTTTAATGAAACAACCTTATCATCTTTTACTTCCACACCAAACCAAGTGCTAACAGGAGATTTTAAATCCCAAGTTTTTATCCACTTTGCTCCGTTTGTAGATTTATAAAGTTTAACTAATGCTTCTCTTTCTGTTTTTGAAACTTCTGCAAAAGCAGAAACAGAGAATAAAATTGCAATTGTGTAGGTAAATATAGTTTTCATAAATTTTTGTTTTGGGGTTTATGACGGAGTAAAAATAGTACTAACATCGACAAATAACAAAAATAATCGATGAAATGCATGTTTTTACATTTTTTTTAATTATTTTTCTTACTAATATATAAAAAGAAGTAATGTTTTTTAACCATTTTGAATGAAAATACTATCTTTGATTTACTAACCAATTAATTATTAGAACTATGCCTTTTAATTTTTTAGCAGTAATTGTTGCTGCATTTGTTACCCTATTGATGGGTTTTATATGGTATCATCCAAAAGTTTTTGGAACAATCTGGATGAATGAAACAGGAATGACCGAAGAAAAAGCCAAACAAGGTAATATGGCTAAGGTGTTTGGGTTAACTATTTTTTACTCATTGTTACTGTCTTTCATGATGCCTGTTTTAGTCATTCATCAATTTGGAGCTCTAGGAATGATCGGTGGACCAGATTTTATTGCAACTGCAAAACCTTCTTATGCTGCATTTATGGCTGATTATGGTGATGCTTTTAGATATTTTAAACATGGTGCATTGCATGGTTTGATGACTGGTATATTTTTTGCATTACCAATAACTGCGATTAATGCACTATTTGAACAAAAGAGTTGGAAATACATACTCATTAATGCTGGTTACTGGATGGTTACTTTAACTATTATGGGTGGAATTATTTGTGCTTGGAAATAATCTTTAACATTTTATTATAATGTAATCGCTCTACATTTGTGGAGCGATTTTTTTTGAAAATTGAATAACAATACCTTTAAAATATACACTTCTACAAATATACTTCCCGAAAAATGGAATGAAGTTGCTATAGAAAATGAATTTCTTCAAAAAAATTATTTATCAGTTCTGGAAAAATCGGCACCAGTTAATATGCAATGTTTTTATATTGGCATATTTGAAAATAATGATTTAATAGGTGTTGCATTAGCACAGTTTTTAGATTTGAACAAACTAACCTCTTTTGGTGAAAGAGATAAATGCCTAAAGACTAGTATTAGAAATTTTGTATTTAAAAATTTTGCTTCTCATGTGCTTTTCATTGGAAATAATATGATTACTGGACAAAATGGTTATTCATTTTCTAAAGAAATGGATTTTGCATGTATTTCAAAAATAATGGATGATTGTGCCAATGAATTGCAACGTTATTTCTTGAAGCAAAACAAAAAAATTCATATCGTTTCTTTTAAAGATTTTTATGAAAGTTGTGCAAATGAATTAAAGAAATTTGAATTTAAAAACTATCACGAATTCAACATTCAACCTAATATGATTTTTCATTTGAAAGGAAAATGGGAAACATTTGAAGCATATATTAATTCATTCACAAAAAAATATAGAGATCAATACAAAAGAGCTCGAAAAAAGTTTGAAGGAATTACTATAAAAGAACTCAGCTATACGGATGTTGAAAACGAAGCTGATAGAATTTATGATTTGTATTATCATGTAGCAAAAAACGCTCCGTTCAATACCTTTTTCCTATCAAAAAACCATTTCGAAACTTTTAAAAAACAATGTGATAATCGGTTTAAAATATTTGGTTATTATCACGAAAATAAACTTGTAGGTTTTCATACTATTTTAGTTAATGGAAAAGTGCTCGAAACCTATTTTTTAGGTTATGATGAAACTGTTCAAAAAGACAAAATGCTTTACTTGAATATGTTATATAACATGACGCAATTTGGTTTAGAAAATAAATTCGAAAAAATTATTTTTGGCAGAACAGCAATGGAAATAAAAAGCTCTATCGGCGCTGAACCTGTTTATATGAGTGGATTTATTTATCATACTAATAAACTAATAAATAAATATATTGACAAAATATTTAGTCGCCTTGAACCATCAGTTTCATGGCAACAAAGACATCCTTTTAAGTAATTTAAAAAATTATTCGAGTTCTAATTGAATTTGTTCCCACTCTTCAAGCAAATTGTCAAGGTCTTTTTTCTTCTTTTCATAAGCCGAGAAAAAACTAGCATTCTCAATATGTTTATCATAATTAGACGCTAATTCCTTATCATCATTTTGAATATCTTTTTCTAATTGCTGAATTTGACTTTCAATTTTAGACAACTTATTTTGTAAAGCTTTCTGGGCTTTTTGCTCTTCAAAGGAAAGATTTTTTACTGGTTTTTTCTCTTGTGCAACAACGACACTTTTATCAACTTTCTGTTCAAATTCTCTCATGTTTTGAGCATTTCTCTGTTCCAAAAAGAAATTGATATCACCAAGATATTCTTTAATTTTTTTGTCTTTAAATTCATAAACCACATTTGCCATACCTTGTAAAAAATCTCTGTCATGAGAAACTAGCAAAAGTGTTCCTTCATACTTTTGTAAAGCAGCTTTTAATACATTTTTTGATTTAATATCCAAGTGATTGGTTGGCTCATCCATCAACAAAACATTGATGGGTTGCAGTAATAATTTACATAAAGCTAATCTGTTTCGTTCTCCACCAGAAAGCACTTTTACTTTTTTCTCAACATCATCACCTCTAAACAAGAAAGCACCAAGCATATCACGTACTTTAGAACGATTGGTATCTGTTGCAGCATCAGTCATAGTGTCGAGCAATGTTTTCTCGCCGTCTAAATATTCTGCCTGATTTTGAGCAAAATAACCCAACTGAACATTATGCCCAAGCTTAATATTTCCTTTGTATTGAAACTCATTTACAATGGCTTTGATTAGTGTAGATTTTCCTTGACCATTTTGTCCAACAAAAGCAATTTTGCTCCCACGTTCTACAAGAAGCGAAATATCTTCAAGAATTACTTTATCTCCATAAGCTTTAGTCACATTTTCTGCTTCAATAACTACTCTTCCTGGTGTAATTGAAACCGGAAAAGAAATATTCATCACCGAATTGTCATCTTCATCCACTTCAATACGTTCTACTTTATCTAGCTTTTTGATAAGTGATTGTGCCATTGAAGATTTTGTAGCACTGTATCTAAACCTATCAATCAGTTTTTGAGTTTCTTCAATCTTTTTGGCTTGGTTTTTTTGAGTTGCTAATTGCTTTTCGCGAATTTCCTCTCTGAGAACTAAATATTGAGAGTAAGGTTTATTAAAATCATATGCTTTGCCCAATGAAATTTCAATTGTTCTATTAGTAACATTATCAAGAAACATCTTATCGTGAGAAACAATAACCACAACGCCATTAAAATTTTTCAAGAAACCTTCTAGCCAAATAATACTTTCTATATCAAGGTGATTGGTTGGTTCATCGAGCAATAAAACATCATTGTTTTGCAATAATAGTTTTGCCAATTCAATTCTCATACGCCAACCACCAGAAAAAGTATCCGTTTGATTATTAAATTCTTCTCTTTTAAAACCTAAACCTTGTAATATTTTTTCTGTTTCACCAATATAATTATAACCACCAATTATTTCAAAATGGTGTGTTAAATCGCTTAATTTTTCGATTAATTCCGAATAGGATTGGCTTTCATAATCAGTTCTTGTAGCCAGTTGATGATTGATTTCATCAAGTTGAAATTCGACACGTTTTATTTCTTCAAAAGCTTGATAAGCTTCATCAAGTACCGTTCTACCTTTTTCAAAATCAATATCTTGTCGAAGAAAACCAAGTTTAATATCTTTTTCGGTTGCAATGGTCCCGCTATCAGGTTTTATATCACCAGCAAGCATTTTTAACATAGTTGACTTTCCAGCACCATTTTTACCTACAAGACCTACTCTATCGCCAGAACCAAGCCGAAAAGTTACTTCTTCAAACAAATATGTACCACCAAAAGAAACCGATAAATTGTGAATATTAAGCATAAATTGTTACAATTGTTACATTAAAAAAAGATTTACTTGAGTTACCTTTGTAAAAAATTTTTGCAAATGTTAAAAAAAGGAACCAAATTATATAGCATTTTAACAGGAAGTTGTCCTCAATGCCATCAAGAAAGCATGTATGTAGAGAAAAATCCATACAACTTGAAAGAACTTTATCACATGAATGAAAAATGTAGTCATTGTGGACTTCAATATAAAATTGAACCTTCTTTTTTTTATGGAGCAATGTATGTTAGCTATGCATTAACTGTTGCCATTGGTGTTGCCGCATTTATCATTTCAAAAGTTTTCATTGGATTAGGTTTAATAGAGTCATTTGTTGCAATAATACTATCATTAATAGTTCTAATGCCAATTACTGCTCGCATAGCTAGAAATATTTACATCAATATGTTTGTGGGTTATAAGCCTAACTCACATAACGAGAAACATAACGATTAATATTTATTTCTCTTTCCAATTCGGTATCATTTTCAATGAAATCATACAATTGGTAAGCCATATCTGGTCCAAGCATAACACCTCTTGTGCCAAGTCCATTTAAAACAAAAAGGTTACTAAATTTTGGGTGACGACCGAGTAATGGTCTTCTATCATTAACCGTTGGTCGAATTCCAGCCAAGTGATCGACAACTTCAAAATCACATGATATTAGTTCTTTAAGTTTTGTGATTAATTCGCTTTTCCCTTCAAATGTTGGTAAATCAGTTTTATCACTCCAATTATAAGTAGCACCAACTTTGAATAAATCATTACCAAGAGGAAGGATAAAAACACTCGCATTTATTATTGCATCTATTTCGAGTTTAGGCGCTTTAATAACTAATAATTCTCCTTTGGTTCCATCGAGTGGAAGATAGTTAAAAAATGGATTTTTGTTCATTCCGAATCCTTCAGCAAAAACAACTTTTTTAGCACGAATTTGTTTGTAATTGCATCCATTCTCCTCTAATTGAAGTTTGGAATAATCAAAAGTTTCATTAATCAACAAATTATTTTCCATTAGAAACTTTGAATACTCATTTTGAAGCAAAGCAGTATCAACAAAACCTGAATGATTAACTTTACCGAAACCAAATTCAGAATTAATGAATTGATATGGTTTTGAAATAATGGTTGTTGAAAGAAAATTGGAAAGATTTTTTTTGTCTGCGGCTATAAACCAATTATTTTGCTCTTCGATGGAAAAAAATTTCCTTATTACTGGTACATCTTCATTAAATAATTTACAGTCTAATTTTTCCTCAACCTTGCGATAAAAATCATACATTAACTTAACTTGTCTGGTAGCTTGCCAAGCTTCTGTAAAGCGTTTTAGAACCACAGGATTATATAGACCACCAGCGATTTTTGTAGAGTTTTGGGAGTTGTCATTAATAACTACAAAAGATTTATTGTTTTGAAATAAAACCTCAGCAAATGAAATCCCTGCTAATCCGCAACCTACAATTAAATAATCAACATTCATGATGCAAATGTAAAGCAAAAAAAAACTCTCATCAATGATGAGAGTTTTTTATATAGAAATTAAATTTTAATAATTCCACATATCAGATTCGAAGTTACGAATCTTTTCTTTAATTCGCTCTGATTCTAATAACTGCATTTGAGCATTGTCTTTCATGTATTGCTGAACTTCACGGTCACCATAAACATTTTCTTCTTTGTAGATAACGCCATTAAAGCGCCTTGAATTCAACAAATGATCAAATGATATAGGCATAGCAGAGTTCTTGTCATTAAATGCCTTGGCCTCATGGAGTATGTCTCTAATTGAAGGGAAATATACCCAGAATAAATCAATTACATCTGGATTATCTTTTCCAATGTCACGAGCTTCAGGAGTTACAGGACAAATAGCTAATAATCTGTATTTTAATTCGCCTTGACGTTTATCAAAATACCAATACCCTTTTATTTTGTAACCAGAAATATCTTGAGCTGTTAATTCAATTTTATTAATATACTGAGGATGCAAAACCTTTTTACCAGACATATAATCATCATAGTAATTATTAATCTCGTCTTTACCAGCTTCTGTAGTATCAATAAAAGTAAACGATGATTCCATGTCTTTTATCGTTTTCTTAGTATTGAAATAATCATCAGCATAAACCTCAGTTATTTTACCCTTCTTAATATTCTTAACCAAAACATCAAATAAAGATCTTCTATCTTTACCTACAAAAGCTGTGTCAATTGGATAATATAAAGGAAAGTTAATACGTTCATCAATATCAACAAATTCCCAAATAGTCTTACCCATTAAAACATCTCTATCATGCACATATCCATAAGGTAGAGGTTTATCATTATCAGAAATCATCTGAGCAGCTGTTTTTTTGCCAATTTCATCAGGTGTTTTAGCATTCAACAGATTTGATTGCGCAGAAACTGTGATAGAACCTGCTAATGCAACTGCAACGAATAAAAGATTTTTAATTTTCATGTTTTTAATTATAAGTTATTTAAGTAGGTAATTCTAACTCAAATTATTTATTATTGTATTTCATAAACAACTGGTGCAGCATCCTTGATAACTAGATTACCAACTCCACCAATCAATTTAGATTTAATATTAGAAATAGTAACTTGATCACCACGTGTAACTCTAGCTAAAGCAGCTTTACATTGACCATTAACAGAACTACCGTTAACAACTATTGCAGCTTGACCAGGAACTTTAAAGGTAAATTGTGTTACTTGGAAATTTAAATCGTATAAGAAATCAGGTAATACAGCTGAAATTTGTGAAACTTCTAGACGAGATTTAGGACCTTTTTGAACTCCTGTTACACCTCCGATTGCTCCTAGTGGCGCAGGAATATTCTTAATTCTAAATACTTTTTTATCTGAAACTGTCTTTCCATCAGTCATTTTACCAGAAACAGAAACTGTTACTTCAGTACCTGAACCAGGATTTAAATTATACTTACCATTAGCACCTGCTTTTGTTAAACCTGGAGCTGAAGCTGTAACGAAATTGTCGCCAATTCCTGCAAAAGATATTGTCATAGGGTTTGGCAAACCTCTGTACACAACATTCATTTTATCAGCTGAAATGTTAGCTGAATTTGGACGTGGAACAACTACATACTTACCTTGGAATGGCAACTTGATTGGTTTACCGTTTTCAATAAAATTAAATGAACCTGATAATGTTTGCTCTCCAACAGATCCAGCAGTAGTAGCGATAACAGCCTGACCATTTTCTAATCTACCAGGACCTTGAAATCCACTGAACTGAGCATTAGGGTCATATTTACCAAGAACTACTTTACCAGTTACTGGCTCACCTTGGAAATATACATTTTTATCTAAAGCAACAATTGCTTGAAATTTACTGTACGAAGCCTCGCTAACAGCAGCTTTACCTAAAGCTGAACTAATTACATCAGACTCTGCTTTTTTAGCATCATTTTGCCAAGCAGTCAATTTTGCTAATGAAGCAATCGCTGGAAAGCCCTTAAAATGATAATCAAGGTACTTAACTTTTACACCTTCTTTATCTTTTACTTCAGATAAATCAAATTTTTTGTTAAGCTCATTTAAAATAGGTGCGTATTTTTTATCAGATAAAGCAGCATTCATTTCAGCTTTATAAGCTTCAATACTTGCCATTACTTCTTTACCTCTTGTAGTATACCCATCACCTGTAAACCAGCTATGATCAAGGTTATCTGCCTTATCCATAGCCTCAAAAGGTAACTTACCTGTTTCTTTATCAACTTCAACACCTTTTAAAACCTCAGCTTTTAAAGTTCCTACGAAATCATAGAATTTTTTTGTAGCCGCTTGAACTTTATGAGCTGTTGCAGCTGCTGCAACGAATTCACCTTTAGCTTCTGAGGCTTTGGTATCTAAAGCTTGTAACATTTGCTCATTTGTTGATGTCGCAGATGCATTAGCTGCTTCAAATCTTTCATTAATCAAACCAAAAGCTGATAATACTTCTTTTGACATGTTCATTGCCAACATCGCGATGAAAACCAAGTACATTAGGTTAATCATCTTCTGTCTAGGGGTTAATTTTCCTCCTGCCATTTCTTCTTAATTAGTTTATTATTATTTTGTTAGTAAAATATAGTTATCTAAACTAATTATCCTCTATTACTCATTGCAGAAAGCATACCACCATAAACATTGTTCAATGAAGACAAGTTAGATGTTAATGACTGCATTTGGTCTTTCAATTTAAGATTATTCTCAGCAACCTCATTATTGATAGCCGCATTTCTCTCTGCACTTTGCAATTGAACTTGATATAAACCATTCAATGTTTCTAATTGAGATGCAGCTTTAGTCATTTCTTCAGCATATTTTTTAGTAGAAGCTACAGAGTCAACTGTCGGAGAAATTGCTTTTGCAGCACCTTCAAAGTTTTTAATACTATTTCCTAAGCTAGCCATTAACTCACCGTCAATTTTTGCTTCTTTTAATAAATTATCTAATTTTTGAGATAATAAACCTTGTGCTTCTTTTGG
The DNA here is from genome assembly GCF_014642275.1 of Flavobacterium lutivivi. Classification (GTDB taxonomy): domain Bacteria; phylum Bacteroidota; class Bacteroidia; order Flavobacteriales; family Flavobacteriaceae; genus Flavobacterium; species Flavobacterium lutivivi. Next base: position 150,251 of record NZ_BMIM01000001.1, on the reverse strand, counting down.
ATCTTCTTTTTTAGCATCTCTTGGTTTTGCTTCGCCTCCAGCAAGTTCTGGATAAACAAGAGACCAATCTATTTCTTTAGCAGGTGGTTCGAATGCAGAAATTGCGAAAATTAATGCTTCTGTAACCAGTCCTATAGTTAACATCACAGTACCAGTCAATGGTCCAAACTCAAAGTGAGCAATTTTAAATAACGCTCCGATGATTACAATCGCCGCTCCCATACCGTAAGCGAAATTCATAACTTTAGGTGATAATAATGCCATAATAATAAAATTTTTAGTTAGTTAAGTTAATATAATTATTTAATTGGTTTAATTTATTTTTTTCCAGCTTTTCCAGTAACTTGTGTACCCATGTAATCTTGAACTGTTCTGAAACCGATATAGCTTCTAGCAGTATCAGCATATTCAAAATCTCTAGTACTAACTTGTAAGAAATAAGCAACATCTTTCCAAGAACCTCCACGAACAACTTTTCTCATGTTTTTTGTATCTGGAACATTAGGGTTCATGGAAGACACATATTCATAAGCTGCTGCGTCGTAAGAAGAGTCTGTCCATTCAGCAACGTTACCAGCCATATTGTACAAGTTATATCCATTTGGCTCATAAGATTTTGCCTCAACAGTATAAAGAGCTTGATCTGCTGCATAATCACCTCTGTTAGGCTTGAAATTTGCTAAGAAACATCCTCTGTCGTTTTTAGCATATGGTCCACCCCAAGGGAAAGTACCTGACTCTAGACCTCCACGAGCAGCATATTCCCATTCTGCTTCAGTTGGTAACCTGAAAGAGTTAATCAAATCTCTTTTCTTTTTCTTAGACTTGATATATGCATTTTTATTCAAAGTTCTCCATGCACAAAAAGCCTTAGCTTGCTTCCAGTTAACACCCACAACAGGGTATTCTCCGTAAGCTTGATGCCAAAAATAATCATTATGCATTGGTTCATTATAAGAGTAAGCAAAATCTTTAATCCACACTGTTGTATCAGGATATACTTCTTGCTGTTCAGTTTTTATAAACTTACTTCTTTTTCCAACTTTAGCTTTTGCTGCTGCTTGAATATCCATCCATGAATATCTGAACTTTAATTTTTTTACATCAATAGTTCTTAGTCCATTGAAAGATTCAGCTAATGGCAAATACATTGTATCCATTACTTCTGTATAATACTCATCTGGATATTTACTTGTATCAGTAATAAGTTTTACTTTTTTATTAAGTCTTCTACCCGCATAAGGATCATCATCTGTTCCTACGCTATAGTAATTTTCATACATATACTTATCGTACGGAGTCATTTTAGCAGGATCTGTATCACTGAAAGCGAAATCCCCAATGCTTCCGCCTTTTCCTCCTTTTCCACCTTTTGCAGAACCAGCAGTTTGACCAACTTCGTCAGCAAGAATAGCTAATCTAACTCTAATAATGGAGTCTTTTACCCATTCTACAAATTGACGATATTCACTGTTGGTAATCTCTGTTTCATCCATGTAAAACGAACGAACAGTAACAGTTTTAGTTGGTGCATCTTGAACATTAGCTAAATCATCATCTGATTTACCCATGATAAATGCTCCACCAGGAACCAAAGTCATTCCATATGGCTTTTCAGGATGCCATTTTTTTCCTTTAACACCTACTAACTCTCCTTTGTCGTTAGATCGTCCACAGCTTGTTAGTAAAGCTAAAACTGATGCAAATGCGATGAACTTCTTCATATAAATTGGGGTTATTTGAATACTCACTTTTTTAAGGCCGTAAACCTATTTATAATTTTTTAAAAAAACAATAATTAAAACAAAAATAATTCAACAGTCCAAAACTAAAATTAATTCTCGAATTAAAAAAATTTTTTACCGATAAAATACATAAAAACATCGATAAAGTGCATTTTTTGTTTTTTCTTGTAATACAAAACTTATTTTTTAAAACTATTTAGATTTTATTTTTAACTAATTTATCTTTCAATTCTTTTTTAAAGAATATTTTTTCGCTGAGCCTTCCACCATCTTTCCGGGATTTCGTGGTTACAAGCCATCAAATATTCTTCATAAGAACATGGTAATAACGTATTTTTTTTTAATTTATTGTGTGTTGTTGAAAAAAAAGGTATTTCGATCCACCATCTTTCTGTTTTATTACTCTTGTAGAAGATTAATTCTTCTGTTTCAAGAGGAACAATGTATCTAGAATATAATTCTTTACTACCAAATGGGTATTCATTGGAACGGAAATTATACCCTTCTATAAAATACCAAATTATTTGAGCAACCAAAACTGATTCAGTGTAACTGGCATTAAAATTAAAAAGTCCAAAAGAGGTTACTTTATCACTTATACCTGCGTAACGCGCTAAAGCACATATTTCTTTACCATCAAATCCATTAGCAACAAACTTACTTGTATTCCCAGTATAAGCTGACATGACACAATTCAAATCTACTGAAACTACATCTGCATCGCGAAGAACTGGTTCTGCTAAAGATATATTGTTTGAAATATCACCTAATCTATACGCATCAAAATACATTTTATCGACTAAGTCCATTTCTTCCTGTGAATTCAAATAGGTTTGAAACCCAACATTACAATAATTGAATAAGTTATTTGGCTCGTCAATTATTATTTTAGACAAATAAGATTCAACGGGTAATGAAATGTCTTGCTTACCAAAATCAAATTTACTGTCAATTGAAACTAAATTTACCATTTGTTCCAACTTATCATAACTTCTATATAATGGATAAGTTAAATCTTGAGTTCCTCCAATAATTATTGGAAGTATATTGCTTTTCAATAATCTTGAAACAACACGTTGAACTGCAAAATATGTATCATCTAGTGAATTTCCTGGATGAATATCACCTAAATCTGCAATAGAACTTTGCCAATTCCCAGGGAAAAGACTATAAAATTCTTTTCGAAATTGATTTAAGTCAAATTCTTCAATAAAACTGTCATCACCTCTATTTTCGAGAACACCAATAATAGCAATTTTAATTTTTTGCAAATCTGGAAAATCTCTATCTGTGTGAAAAGCAACTTTTTTTCCTAAGTTTTGATTAGAAAGCTTTTCTACATATTGGATAACTTCAAAATCGACTGGCGTTAAAAAATCAAATTCCATAATTTATTTTTTTGAAGTTGCTTTTTTTGCCGGAGTTTTGGACTCTATAATTTTTTTTACTTCATCCAAAGTAAGTTTAGAAGCGTCAACGTCTTTATTAAGTTCAATTTTTTGCTTACCTTTTAGTATAACTGATTTTCCCCAACGTGCTTTTTCAACTCTAATTCCTTCTTCTTTCCAGTCATGAATAACTTTATCTATGTCTTTTTGAAGTTTTTCCTCAATTAGTTCCGTAATATCTGATTGAGACAAATTATCGAAGTTATATTTTTTGCTTACATTAATAAACATATTATTCCATTTGATAAATGGGCCAAAACGTCCAACACCTTTTTGTACTGGTAAATTTTGATAACTGGCTATTGGCGCATCAGCTTTTGCTTTCTCATCAATATATTCTTGAGCCATTTCCATGGTAACATCTGTAGGAGAAACACCTTTTGGCAATGAAATAAATTGTTTACCAAATTTTACATAAGGTCCAAATCTTCCATTGTTAACTTCAATTTCTTCACCTTTATATATACCAAGATTTTTGGGTAATAAGAATAAATCTAAAACTTCTTCAAGAGTTATTGTTCCAATGTTTTGTTCTTGAGTTAAACTAGCAAACTGTTTTTCTTCATCATCAATATTACCAATTTGAGCCATTGGTCCAAATTTTCCTAATCTAACAGAAACTTGTTTTCCTGATTTTGGATCAACTCCAAGAATTCTTTCGCCACTTTCTCTATCGGCATTTTTCTCTACATCAACTACATTTGGATGAAAATGATTATAAAAATCATTCATCATTTTTGCCCAATCTACATTTCCTTCTGCTATTTCATCAAAGTCTTGCTCTACTTTTGCAGTAAAATTGTAATCTAAAATAGTTTCAAAATTTTTAACTAAAAAATCGTTTACAATTGTACCTATATCCGTTGGAACAAGTTTACCTTTATCTGAACCTACTTTTTCAGAAAGAATTTCACTTTTAACAGCATTATTCTTTAAAGTAATTTGATTGTATTTTCGTTCTTGTCCTTCAAAACTTCCTTTTTCAACATAATTTCTAGCAACAATTGTAGAAATTGTTGGCGCATAAGTTGATGGACGACCAATTCCTAATTCTTCTAATTTTTTTACTAGCGAAGCTTCTGTATATCTACTTGGTGGTTGCGTAAAACGTTCTCTAGCTACTATATAATTATTAGTAAGTTTTTCATTTACTTTTAGTTGTGGTAACATTCCTTCTTGTTCTTCATCGTCGTCATCGTTACCTTCTAAATAAACTTTTAAGAAGCCATCAAATTTTATTACTTCTCCAGTTGCTTGAAAAACTTCAGAATGATTGTTTGCTTCAATCTTAACGTTAGTTCTTTCTAATTCTGCATCACTCATTTGAGAAGCAATTGTTCTTTTCCAAATCAAATCATATAATCGAGCTTGATCTCTTTCAACATCAACCGTATGTCTTGACATATCTGTAGGACGAATAGCTTCGTGTGCTTCTTGTGCACCTTTTGATTTGGTATTATAATTTCTTGGTTTGCTATACTCTTTGCCATAATAATTACTTATTTCAGCTTGCGCAGCATTCATGGCTTCTTGAGAAAGATTAACACTATCTGTTCTCATATAAGTAATTAATCCTGCTTCATACAAACGTTGCGCAATTTGCATCGTAATTCCAACTGGTAAAAACAATTTTCTTGCGGCTTCTTGTTGTAACGTAGAAGTTGTAAAAGGTGCAGCAGGCGATTTTTTTGTTGGTTTAGTTTCTAAATCACCTACTTTATAAGATGCTTCAATACTTTTATTTAAAAAATCTTCTGCTTCTTGTTTTGTTGCAAAATTTTTAGAAAGTTTTGCCTTGAATGATTTTCCACTTTCGTTGGTAAACTCAGCAGAAACGCTATAGGAAGCTACAGGTTTAAAATTTGTAATCTCGCGTTCTCTTTCTACAATTAATCTAACCGAAACCGATTGCACTCTACCAGCAGACAAACCTCCTTTTACTTTTTTCCATAAAACTGGTGAAAGTTCATAACCTACTAATCTATCTAGAACTCTTCTTGCTTGTTGAGCATTAACTAAGTTGTAATCAATAGTTCTTGGGTTTTCTATTGCCTTTTGAATGGCAGATTTAGTAATTTCGTGAAAGACAATTCGTTTGGTTTTCTTCGGGTCAAGTTTTAGTTCTTCAGCTAGGTGCCAAGAAATAGCTTCTCCTTCTCTATCTTCATCGGAAGCTAACCAAACCATTTCAGCGTTTTTAGATAAATCTTTGAGTTTTTTTACCAGCGCTTTTTTATCAGAGGAAACTTCATATTTAGGTTTGAAACCATTATTTACATCTACTCCTATTTCTTTTGAAGGTAAATCTGCAATGTGCCCAAAACTAGATTCTACTTGATAATCTGAACCAAGAAATTTTTCAATAGTTTTAGCTTTTGCAGGTGACTCAACGATTACTAAATTCTTTGCCATAAGTCGTTTGGATTTTCCGCAAAAGTAAACGTTTTTTTTAAATTCCAATTTTTTGAAAAAAATACAACATCAATAAATGCCAAATCTTTTGTTAAACCATTTCTGCCATCTTGTCATATTTTATAATTTAGTATTATCTTTGCTGATTGAAAATTTGACGAAATAAATAATGGAAAAGGAAATCGACGAAAAAAAACAAGGAACGAGTCTTGTTCTTGAAGAAAAAGCTGAAAACACAAAAAAACTTTTTATAGAAAGTTATGGTTGCGCTATGAATTTTTCTGATAGCGAAATTGTAGCATCCATCTTAACCGAACAAGGTTATAACACAACCCAAAAACTTGAAGAAGCCGATTTAGTTCTCGTAAATACGTGTTCTATTCGTGATAAAGCCGAGCAAACTATTCGCAAACGTTTGGAGAAATACAATGCGGTAAAACGCTCTATTAATCCAAGTATGAAAGTTGGTGTGCTAGGTTGCATGGCAGAACGATTGAAAGACAAATTTCTTGAAGAAGAAAAAATTGTCGATATGGTTGTTGGACCAGATTCTTATAAAGATTTACCAAATCTACTCAAAGAAGTCGATGAAGGAAGAGATGCAATCAATGTAATTCTTTCTAAAGAAGAAACCTATGGTGATATTGCTCCTGTTCGTTTGAATAGTAATGGTGTAAATGCTTTTGTTTCTATTACTCGTGGTTGCGACAATATGTGTACTTTTTGTGTGGTGCCATTTACTCGTGGAAGAGAACGTAGCCGTGAACCACAAAGTATAATTGAAGAAATTCAAGATTTATGGAACAAAGGGTTCAAAGAAGTGTGTCTTCTTGGTCAAAATGTAGATAGTTATTTATGGTACGGCGGCGGATTGAAAAAGGATTTTGACAAAGCCACCGAAATGCAAAAAGCCACAGCCGTTGATTTTGCGCAATTGTTAGAAATGTGTGCTATTCAATTTCCAAAGATGCGTTTTCGTTTTTCGACATCTAATCCGCAGGATATGCACGAAGAAGTATTGCATGTAATAGCAAAATATCATAATGTGTGCAATTACATTCATTTGCCTGTACAAAGCGGAAGCACGAGAATTTTAAAGGAAATGAATCGTCAACACACTCGTGAAGAATACATGGAATTGATTGATAAAATAAAACGTATCATTCCCGATTGTTCCATTTCACAAGATATGATTACTGGTTTTCCAACAGAAACAGAAGAAGACCATCAAGATACGTTATCATTAATGGAATATGTAGAATACGACTTTGGTTATATGTTTGCCTATTCTGAAAGACCAGGAACACTGGCAGCAAGAAAAATGGTGGATGATGTTCCAGAGGAAGTTAAAAAAAGACGTTTGCAGGAAATAGTTGACTTACAACAAAAGTTGAGCGAAAAAAGAACTCGTCGTTTTCTTGGGCAAACAGTTGAAGTTTTGATAGAAAAAGAATCTAAAAAATCAGACAAACACTGGAGCGGAAGAAATTCTGAAAATGTAGTAACCGTTTTCCCAAAAGAAAATTATAAAGAAGGTGATTTTGTATTAGTAAAGGTTACAGACTGCACAACTGCAACTTTGATAGGTGAAGCGGTTGGGTATAGTGAGATGAATTAAAAAAAGAGATTGCCTCGCAAGCTCGCAATGACATATGGAAAGTGTTCAAAACATAAAACAACGATTTGAGATTATTGGAAACGATCCAAAACTCAATCGTGCCATCGAAAAAGCAATTCAGGTTGCGCCAACTGATATTTCTGTTTTGGTAACAGGTGAAAGTGGTGTTGGAAAAGAAAGTATTCCAAAAATTATTCATGCATTATCCCATAGAAAACACGGAAAATATATTGCCGTAAACTGCGGTGCAATTCCCGAAGGCACAATAGACAGTGAGCTTTTTGGACATGAAAAAGGCTCATTTACTGGTGCAACTGCTACTCGCGAAGGATATTTTGAAGTGGCAAATGGTGGAACTATTTTCCTTGATGAAGTTGGCGAATTACCACTTACCACACAAGTTAGATTACTACGTGTTTTAGAAAATGGCGAATTCATAAAAGTTGGTTCATCACAAGTACAAAAAACAAACGTTAGAATAGTTGCCGCAACCAATGTCAACATGTTTGAAGCAATTGAAAAAGGCAGATTCAGAGAAGATTTATATTACAGATTGAGCACAGTAGAAATACATTTGCCTTCGTTGCGCGACAGAAAAGAAGACATCCATTTGCTATTCAGAAAATTTGCTTCCGATTTTGCTCATAAATACAAAATGCCACCAATTAAATTGAGTGATGAAGCGGTTAATTTTCTACAAAAATACAGATGGAGTGGTAACATTAGACAACTCCGAAATGTTGCCGAACAAATTTCTGTTTTAGAGACAAATAGAGATATTTCGGCATTTACTCTACAGTCATATCTACCTGTAGAAGGAACCAATTTGCCTACTGTAGTTGGAACTAAAAAGACCGAAAGCGATTTTTCTACCGAAAGAGACATTCTTTACAAAGTCCTTTTCGACATGAAAAGCGATTTGAATGACTTGAAAAAGCTAACACTCGAACTAATGAAAAATGGTTCAAAAGTTCAGGATATTAACCCTAGTTTAATTCAAAAAGTATATGGTTCAAAAGATGACAGTGCATTTTTTGATAATCAAACCAGAACAGAAGTAATCCCAACACATACTTTTGCCGAGCAAGAGGAGTTTAACGATGATGACAACGAAAACTATCTTGATGCAGAAACAGTTGAAGAAGAAGAAACTCTAAAAATAGAGGCCAAAGAACTAGAACTAATCAAAAAAGCTTTGGAACGAAACAAAGGAAAAAGAAAAGCTGCTGCTGATGAGCTTGGAATTTCAGAAAGAACCCTTTACAGAAAAATAAAACAATTTGATTTGTAGATTTATTACATTTGTAATATAAACGACTTTATTATGAAAAAGTTTTATCTTTATTTACTTCCTGTTTTCCTTTTAGTTTCATGTTCAAATGAAGACACATCAAACGAAAACACACATCTACTACAAAAAGTGGTATTTTATCCAAATCTTCCAAGTGAAAAACATTGGAATTTTAATGATGCAGGATTTTTAGAGTCAATTACAAAACCCGATGGTACATTAATAGAAAAATTTGTTTACAATAATAACAATCAAGTTATTCAAAATTTAGTTTATGTTAATGGAAATTTAAACCAAACTCTAGATATTTCATATAATGGTAATTTCATCGCAAACTCAGGTGTAACTTATATTTCTTCACAAAATTCATATCAAATTATTGATGGATATAACACAACAACTATATCATTAACCAATGATTTATTGCTGAGTGAAATGCATAAACTATATGATGACAACATCGATCAATATGACTCTCATTATTATGTAAATCATGATAATAATGGAAATATGACTAGTTATTATAGCGATGAATTTGGCGGTTATAGTTATGTAAATTATTATGAATTTGACAATAAGACAAATCCTTTAAAAAGTGCAATTATGCCTGTTATGAAAGTAAAAACTTTGTATTCTCCAAGATTTTTTTACGATGGATTGACTTCTTCTAACAACATTACTGCCTTAAAATACCATGTTGAAGATCCTGAAAGTTCAAAATTTACTTATGAATATAATGAAAACAATCTTCCTGTGGTAAAAACAGTAAATCTTTATTATCAAGGTGTGTATGAAAATATTTCCTATGAGTATGCACATTATTATTATCAAGGAGATGTTCTTCCATAGTTTCTTAATTCAATAACACAAAATGAAATATCTAAAACATATAATTGTTTTACTAATTGCCTATACCTTAAACAGCTGTTCTGTTTACAATTTTACGGGAACAGGAAAAATAGACGCTAAGACTTTTCAAGTAAATTACTTTCAAAACAATGCCGAATTAGTAGAGCCAGGAATTGAAAGAACTTTTACTTTAAGACTTCAAGATTTAATTCAAAACCAAACTAACCTTACGTTGACAAACTCCAATGGAGATTTGCTTTATGAAGGCGAAATAGTGAATTACAGCATTACGCCTATGACGGCAACTTCAGATATTCGTGCGTCGCAAAATAGACTGACGATAACTGTAAATGTGCGTTTTACAAACAAAAATAAAGAGAGCGATAATTTTGAGAAAAGATTTTCATTTTTTGATGATTACCCAGCAAACACTCAGCTAACTGGAGCACAACTCACAAAATCATTAGATATTATTTTTGAAAGAATTACGCAAGATGTTTTCAACGAATCTTTAGCAAAATGGTAAATTATGAACGCAACAGATTATACATTTTTGCTCAATAAACCAGAAGCTGTCAACGAAAGATATGCTGATAGTCTTGAAAAAGTAATAGAACAATTTCCTTATTTTCAGAGTTCTAGAGTAATGCGTTTAAAACATCTTTACAACCAAGATAGTTACAAATATAACCAAGAACTCAAAAAAACAGCTGCATATACTTGTGATAGAAGTATTCTTTTTGATTTTATAACGTCCAATGATTTCAAAGCGGTTCAAAAAGGTTTGTATGAGAAAAAACTTGAAGAATTGCTCAACATTCAAGTCGTGGGAAGTGAAATTGTTATGATTGAAAACAAAAACAGTTCGCCAATAAACACTTTGGAACAATCAATCATTTCGTCAATCAAAGTATCAACTCCAGAAGAAATAATAGCTACTGAAAATTTATCTATTGGGAAACCATTAACTTTCTCCAAAGATGAAAAACATTCATTCAAAGAATGGTTACAACTTGCTCGTTTCAAACCTATTGAAAGAGAAATCAAACCTGAAACCAAGCCTATCATCGATAATGAAAAGAAGAAAAAACTTGACTTGATAGACAAATTCATCGAAAATAATCCGAAAATTCCAACTCCAAACAAAAATGAAATTACACCTGTAATAGAGCCAAAATATGAGGATACATCATACTTGATGACAGAAACATTGGCTAGAGTTTATTTGGAACAAAAAAAATATTCCAAAGCAATTCAAGCTTATGAAATTTTAATTTTGAAATATCCAGAAAAAAGTAGTTTCTTTGCAGACCGAATTAATGACATTAAAATTTTACAACAAAATAATTAGTAATGAGTACATTTTCAATTTTTTTAGTATTAATAACAATCGTTTGTTTTTTACTAATCGTGGTTATCATGGTGCAAAACCCTAAAGGTGGAGGATTATCGTCATCTATTGGAGGTTCACAAATGCTTGGTGGAGTTCAAAAAACTACTGACTTTTTAGACAAAAGTACTTGGACATTAGCAACCATATTAATCGTGTTAATTTTATTATCATCATTAAGTTTTTCAGGAGATTTTAGCGACAATAATTCTAAAATCATCAACGAAACTGAAGTAAAAAAAGAACCAGTTAAACCAGCAACTAATACACCGGTTGCACCAGTTGAAACTAAAAAATAAATTTCGAATACGAAAAAATTATGCCAGCACTGTCATGCTGGCATTTTTTTTAGGAAAAAATGTCATTTTAAAACGCTTGGCATAATTTCTGAAAAATACAGGAAAAAACATTTTACAAACCATTAAATAATTATATGATATGGCAATAAACATAAAACCACTTTCTGACCGAGTTATTATAGAACCGGCAGCAGCTGAAACACAAACAGCTTCGGGAATTATAATTCCAGACACAGCGAAAGAAAAACCTCAAAAAGGAATTGTTATGGCAGTTGGAAATGGAAAAAAAGATCATTCAATGACTGTCAAAGTTGGTGACACTGTTCTTTATGGAAAATATGCTGGAACCGAATTAAAATTTGACGGAAAAGATTATCTAATCATGCGTGAAGACGACATTTTAGCAATAATCTAAATTTTGTTTCAGGTTTAAATTTTCAAGTTATAAACTTAACCTGAAACGTGAAACAAAAATAACTTTAAACTAAATTAAGAATGGCAAAAGATATAAAATTTGATATTGAAGCACGTGACGGATTAAAACGTGGTGTTGATGCATTAGCAAATGCAGTTAAAGTAACCCTTGGTCCAAAAGGAAGAAATGTAATTATTTCAAAATCATTTGGTGGACCAACAGTAACCAAAGATGGCGTTTCTGTAGCAAAAGAAATAGAGTTGAAAGATACTCTTGAAAATATGGGAGCACAAATGGTAAAAGAAGTAGCATCAAAAACCAACGATTTAGCTGGTGATGGGACTACAACTGCTACTGTTCTTGCTCAAGCAATCGTAAAAGAAGGATTAAAAAACGTTGCTGCTGGGGCAAACCCAATGGATTTAAAACGTGGTATAGACAAAGCCGTTGAAGCAATCGTTGCTGACCTTGGAAAACAAGCAAAAGAAGTAGGTTCTTCTTCTGAAAAAATAAAACAAGTAGCTTCAATTTCTGCTAATAATGATGAAGTAATTGGTGATTTAATCGCTACTGCTTTTGGAAAAGTGGGAAAAGAAGGTGTAATCACTGTTGAAGAAGCTAAAGGAACAGACACTTATGTAGATGTAGTAGAAGGAATGCAATTTGACAGAGGTTATCTTTCTCCTTACTTTGTTACCAATGCTGAAAAAATGGAGGTTGAATTAGAAAGACCTTACATTTTATTGTATGATAAAAAAGTATCTTCTTTAAAAGAATTGCTTCCTATTCTTGAACCAGTAGCCCAATCTGGCAAACCATTATTGATAATTGCTGAAGATGTTGATGGTGAAGCACTTTCTACTTTGGTGGTAAACAAATTACGTGGTGCATTAAAAATTGCTGCTGTAAAAGCTCCTGGATTTGGAGACAGAAGAAAAGCAATGCTTGAAGACATAGCAATTTTGACTGGCGGAACAGTTATCTCTGAAGAAAGTGGTTATACTCTTGAAAATGCCACTTTAGAAATGCTAGGAACAGCAGAAAAAGTTTCGATAGACAAAGACAATACAACTGTTGTAAATGGATCTGGAAATGCTGACATGATTAAAAATCGTGTGAACCAAATCAAAGCTCAAATGGAAGTTACAACTTCTGATTATGATAGAGAAAAGCTTCAAGAAAGATTAGCAAAACTTGCTGGTGGAGTTGCAGTGCTGTATGTTGGTGCTGCTTCTGAAGTAGAAATGAAAGAGAAAAAAGACAGAGTTGACGATGCATTACACGCTACTCGTGCTGCTGTTGAAGAAGGAATTGTTGCTGGTGGTGGTGTTGCTTTGTTACGCGCTAAAACAGTTTTAGGAAAAATAAAAGCTGATAATGCTGATGAAGCTACAGGTATTCAAATCGTTTCTCGTGCTGTAGAAGCACCATTGAGAACTATTGTAGAAAACGCTGGTCTTGAAGGTTCAGTTGTAGTAGCAAAAGTTGCTGAAGGAAAAGATAATTTTGGCTACAATGCAAAAACAGACGAATATGTGGATATGCTAAAAGCTGGAATTATTGACCCTAAAAAAGTAACTAGAGTTGCTCTTGAAAACGCTGCTTCGGTTTCTGGAATGATTTTAACGACTGAATGTGCATTGGTTGAGATTAAAGAAGAAAGTTCTCCAGCAATGCCAATGGGTGGTGGAATGCCTGGAATGATGTAAAAAAATCTAAATAAAGAAAAAGCCTCAGAAATTCTGAGGCTTTTTTTATTCTTTATTTTTAGGTTTTTTAAACAATTTAATAAAAACTGGTATGGTTGATATTAAAATGATGATGATGATGATATACTCTATATAATGTTTTAAATCAATTTGAAATTCATCCAAAAAGAAACCATATAAGTAATGACCAGAAAAAACCAATGCAAATGACCACAAAAATGAACTCAGAATATTGTAAAACATAAATTTCTTTTTGTCCATGGTTACAATTCCTGCTACAATAGGTGCAAATGTTCTGAAAATTGGTAAAAAACGTGCAAAAACAATCGCTTTACCTCCATATCTTTCAAAAAAATCTTTGGATTGAATAAGGTATTTTTTCTTAAACCAAAAACTATCCTCTTTTTTGTATAAGTAATAACCACTTTTTGCACCAAACCAGTACCCAATCATATTCCCAATAATCCCAGCTATAGCAATCAATGTGGAAAGTAGCGTAACATTTATTAAATCGCTCTCAATGTGAGCAAAATTTTCAATTAAATTACGGCTATAAATCCCCGATAAAAACAATAAACTATCACCAGGAAGAAAGAAACCAGCAAACAAACCAGTTTCTGCAAAAACTATAAACAACACAATCCATAAACCTACTTGTACACCACCAAAAGACATGGTAATATAGAACTCTGGGTTCAGTAATTGCATCCAATCAAAATCATTCATTTAATAACTTGTTAAATCGAGCGTGAAAATAGCAATTTTTTTTCGCATATCTGCTGATTTATTGCTTTAAAATTGGGAACTTATTTACAATTTTATTTTCGTTCATATTTACAACATCCGTGAAGATTTTGATAATCTTCCTCTGTCGATTTTACATCGTCAGTATCGTGACCAACTTTTGCAATAGCTTTTTTCACCTCTTGAATTGAGCATTTTTCCTCATTAATTATTAAATGCAAAATATGATCATCTGTATTCCACTCGGCGCTTTTTACCCCTTTTACCGAAAAAGCGGCTTGTTCAATTCGTTTTTTACAAATTTCACAGTTTCCGTTAACTTCAATAGTATACTTTGCATTTTTATTTTTTTTATCCTGAGCATAAGCCGTAAAACTTGTTACTACTATTAGTAATCCTAAAACTAAATTTTTCATATCTATTTCTTTTAAATTATTTTATTTTAAATCTTAAACCTGCATAATACATCTGGCCAAAAATAGGCGCATATACTATTGATGTATCAAAGTTTGTCCCAAATGGATTGTCTGAACCCAAAACTGCTTTTTGTTGACGATAATTACCTATATTTTCACCTCCAACGTATATTTCAAAAACACCAGAAAACACTCTTGTAACTTGAGCATTCATCACACTAAATGATGGTGAAGTGTTTCCAAATCCATCTTGCTCAGCATTGGTATCAGTGTTCGGTAATTGTTGCTTGCCGAGCCAATTCCAAGTAAAATCGAACTTCCATTGTTTTCCTTTTTCAGCAATATGAGTTTCATACTCAAGGTTTGCAAAAACTCTATGTTTTGCCTGTAATGGTCTTTGAAAACTACCCGAAAGATAATCAGTAGAAATATCAAAATACTTGTAGGCAGAACGAAAATTGAAATGTTTTATAATTTCATAATTGAAATCAAATTGTAAACTATTTGCATATGATTTTCCTTTTAAATCATAGAACAACAACTCCTGTGGATTTTGCATAACGTCAACAATGATTTGGTTTTGAAAATCTGTTCTGTAAAAATCTAGTGTTACATCTGCTTTTTTACGAAAAAGCATAAAATTTTGAGTAAAACTTACACCATAGTTCCAAGCAATTTCTGGGTTTAACCCATATATTTTCCCATTGTTGTCTAATATTGAAATTGTTCTTGAACTCGCGAACATGTTTTGATTTTCAGCAAAAATATTGGCAGCACGTTTTCCTCTTCCAGCAGAAAAACGAAAAACTCCTTTTTCCCAAGGAATATATTTTACATGCAATCTTGGAGTAATAAAAAATCCTAATCTGTTATGATAATCCATTCTTCCACCAAGCACATAGCTGAATTTGTTGCTGTTATCAAATGTATATTCAAAAAATACTCCTAGAGAATTATCAATTCTACTGACATTATCAAGGTTTACAAATTCAGAATATTTGTCATAAGTAAAATTCAATCCAGTAGCAAATTTGTGCATCGTGTTATTGATGATTGAATTAAAAATCAAATTTGAATAATAACTTTGCTGGTGGATATCATAAGTATTCAACCCAAAATAGGATTGCTGAATGTGATTAATAAAAGCATTTTGAAAACCAATACTTTGAAACGGCATATCTTTCCAAACGTAACCTGTTTTTGAAGCGATATCAAATCGTTGCGTATTTATCTCTGAACCCCAAAAATTAGTAGTAAATCTATCTCTATCTGGGTTGAAGTCTATTTGACCTGTTTGTTTTTCATCATTCATAAATCTAAAATTAAGAAATGAAACCCAACCAGATTCAGGATTTGAATATTGCCAACGATTTGTAATATTGATTTGTTTCCCCAATGGATTATCTAAAAAACCATCATCGTTCATGTCGTTTTTTGAAATTCTTGCATTGCCATGAACAAAAAGGCTTGTTGCCCATTTATCGGATAATTTTTTATTGAAATGAGTGTTCAATTCAAATCGAGAGTCTGTTGAACCATAAACATTCAGAAAAAATGGAACATCGTTCATCGGTTTTAGAAGTTCAGTATTTATTTGCCCAGAAATACTTTCATAACCATTAACAACGCTTCCTGCGCCTTTGGTAATTTGAATACTTTCTACCCAAGTTCCTGGAGTAAAAGACAAACCATAAGCCTGTGATGCTCCGCGAACCGATGGAATATTTTCTTCGGTAATCATTATGTATGGACTTGTTAATCCAAGCATTTTTATTTGCTTTGTTCCTGTCAAAGCATCCGAAAAATTCACATCTATCGATGGGTTAGTTTCAAAACTTTCGGCAAGATTGCAACACGCTGCCTTGAGCAATTCTTTGCTAGAAACAATGGTGGTGTTGGCTGTTCCTTTTATAGATTTTTTTAATCCTTTTTGTGTGGCTTGAACTTTTACTTCATCCAATTGCTTTTCCTCAGTTTTTTTCTCCTGAGAAAACCCGAACTGAAAAGTAAAAACCACCAAAAAAATCAGTGTTTTTTTCATAATAAGATTTTAAAACATTCGAAATTATTTGTTCTCGTTAGAGAAAATATTTATTCAAAATGCTTAAAATCAGGCGTAGAAAGTGTATTGACAATAGAGTTTATACAAAGGTGGCGCATGTGCATCGCAATAATACTTTGAGGTTTGATGTATTATCTGCTCCTTTGTTAATAATAAAATTTCCGATTGAGTAACTTCATTAAAAAAAGCAGGTTCAAAATCGAATGAAATTGTCTTGATGACAATTTTCTCAGTTTTATTTTTGAGGTTTAATTCCTTATCAGAGCAACATTTTTTGTGTGAAGTTTCTTTTTTTGAACAGCATTTTTTTTCACTATTCACAGCTGTTTCTTTTGCTTTTTGGTTATCGCTAGGAGTACAAGATTCTTCTTTTGAAAAAACCGAAGAAATGCCCGAAACTTTATTACCACAATAATGGATATTAAAAGCCAATCCAGAATTTGAAATCAAAACCAGAATGGCCACAATAACAGCTATTTGTTTTCTTAGAAACATGAGGCAAATGTAGAAATTATCATCAGAAACATTCTCAAAAAGATGTTAAATTCATATTTCAACTTCTTGATACATCAACGGAATAGTACAATCGTAATGATATTTCTCTTGGATTTTAATTCTCAACTCATCAGCAGGTTGATTTTCGCCATGTAATAAAAATATTTTTTGAGGTTTTGTTTCCAATTCAGAAAGCCAGTTCAGTAAATCTTTTTGATCTGCATGAGCTGATAAACTTTCGATTTCTATAACATTGGCATTAACTTCATAATATTTCCCGAAAATTTTTAACTCTTTTGCTCCTTCAATTAGCTTTCTTCCTCTTGTTCCTTCTGCTTGATACCCAACAATGACAAGAGTAGTATTTGCTCTGGTAATATATCTTTCGAGGTAACTTAATACTCTTCCACCTGTCATCATTCCGCTTGCAGCTATTACCACTTTTGGCCTGTTATCATAAATGGTTTCTATAGTTTCTTTGTAATCTGAAA
Organism: Flavobacterium lutivivi; assembly: GCF_014642275.1. GTDB lineage: Bacteria > Bacteroidota > Bacteroidia > Flavobacteriales > Flavobacteriaceae > Flavobacterium > Flavobacterium lutivivi. The sequence goes on along the minus strand of NZ_BMIM01000001.1, from coordinate 132,867 downwards.
TTATAGTAAAAACTTTTCTCATTTCTTCACATTCAGATTTTGAAAGTTTATGCCAATTTAGATTTGAATAGAAAACATTCAACACATCAACTCCCATTGGAGTATCTATAATATATGGAATATTCGGAATTCTATCTTCTAATTTTAATTGCCAAATTAAATACATTATAGTTTGTGCTCTTTCCACGGCAAAACTAGGAATGATTACCGTTCCATCTTTGTGATATGTATTATTGATGTAGGTTTCCAAAAGTAATTTAACATCTTCTTCTGGATGAATTTTATTGCCATAGGTGCTTTCTACGAAGATATAATCTGCTTTTTTGGGCTTAATTGGCGGAAACATCAACACATCATCATCTTGTCCTAAATCACCAGAGAAAATCAATGTTTTGCCTTCTAAAATCAACTCAATACTACATGCTCCAATGATGTGTCCTGAGCCAAAAAATCTTGCCGAAATTTCGGCATCAAGCATAATTGTTTCGTTGTGTTTCACTGACCTAAATAATGGTGAAACTTCTTGCGCTTGTTCTACGGTATATAATGGTTCTGCGATTTCGTGTTTTGCTGTTTTTTCTTTGTTGGCTCTTTCGGCTTCTTCTTCCTGGATTTTAGCGCTATCGAGTAAAATTAATTTTGCTATGGATACCGTTGGTGATGAGCAATAAATTTTTCCTCTAAAACCTTGACTGACTAATCTAGGCAACCAACCACAATGATCGAGATGTCCATGAGTTAACAAGACAAAATCTATTGATGATGGCAAAACTGGCAATGGTTCCCAATTGAGCTCACGAAGTGGTTTTAATCCCTGAAATTGTCCGCAATCGATAAGTATTCGAATACCGTTACTTTCAATTAATGTCTTCGAACCAGTAACTGTTCCTGCGCCGCCAATAAATTTTACTTTCATATTATATATATTTACAAAGTTCTGATGCTTCTCTTATCACGTTTTTCACTCTATTTTGGCTCAAATCAATCGATTTTAAACAATCGGTATCATCAAGTAGTTCTTTTACCAAAATAATACCCACGTTCATCAATCTATCTTTTTCTGCTAATGTCAAAGTTGTAAGACAAGTTACAGGATACAACTGACTTCTATCAATTTTATCTCTCAGGTTTTCGTTATCAGGATAATCCCAACTTAACAGACTGATATTTGAACATCTTGCAAACTGAATAGCATCGGCTGTAAAGCGATTATTGGTTATTATAAAGCAGTTATCCAAAACATTATCTTCTTCAAATATTGCTAATCTTTGAGATTTTAAATCATTAAATCTAGACAAAATATACATTGGTACTTTTACATCGGATACGGCATCTCTACCTGCATGAAATTTGCATTCTATCATGGTTAAATAATTATTTTTCCTAACCACAACATCTACTTCGTGGGAAACACATTTGCCTTGCAGCGAAAGATTTGTCAAAGTTTCATATCCTTCTGACTGAAACAATTTGGCGATATATTTTTCAAAGAAAAAACCGGCTGGACCAAGCAATTGAATTGCTGCTCTTAGGTTGTATCTAGCGGCATGAGAGTTTGCGTTTTTTTTGAGTAATCCAAAAGCTAGTTTATAAATCTTCTTGGTAGAAATTCCTTCATAAAGTTGCTTTTCTATTTGGCTAATAACATCTTCTACAATGCTTTTTGATGCACCAGATTTCAAAAGAGAATCTCTTAATTTTTCTCTTTTAAAATCTACAATATTCCCCGAATGTTTTACAATTTTCATGCATAAATATTATGCATAAAGTTAGTTATTTTTTAGAAGAAACTTGAACTTTTTGATAATAAAAAGCAGGAATAAGTAATAAAATAAAAACGGGTTGAATTATAAATCTCCTGATGTAGAACAAAGTCATTTTACTTTCGTCTGCAAAAAAGTTTAGAACAAAGAAGAAAGCAATCATAGAGACCGAACCCAAAATCATGTATAACAAAATTGAAAATTTGACAATTTTAGTGTCTTTGAAGAGTACATACAATATAAACAAAGACAACACGCTATTCAGGTAAAATCTAAATCCGTAACTGAGAAATAGTTTTATCACATTTATTTCAGGAAAAGTCAAATGGGCATATTCGCTACGATAATAATCGATTAGTGGATCATAAAAAATAACATTTTCAAAACCTCTGATAAGAATCAAAAAAACTACTAGAATCAGCAGCCAAACTATTTTACTTGAATTATTTTTTAGTCTTTGAAGCATACAATGAAAATTTATTTACCCAAATTACCCAAAGAAGAAACACAACTCCATAAATCACCAAAGGAAATAATATTCCGTGCAAAAAATGTTCATATTCAGGAAACTTATATAATGCAATAGATAGCGATGCAATTCTTAGTATGTTCAAAACATGGATAATCAACAATCCGAGCGGAATAAACCAAAGTGTACTCTTAAATTTACCAGTAAACGCTACTACAAACGATATAAATAAAATCATCACACTAATAGCATTACATCCTTCAATAATTCGGGAAACGTATTTATCCTTATAAAATATTTTTACACTTGGTTCGGTCAAATGATTGATGGTATAAGCGTTATCATCAAATAATTTTAACACACTTATAGTTTGTTTACCAACTGATATTGTAAAAGAATCTATCTGATTATTTTTTTGATCAAATTGCTCTAAATAGTTTTGATATAAAAACGTCAGCACCAAATAACAGATAAAGAATTTGGCTAAAAACTGTAGAAATGGTTTGTATTCCTGAAGAGTTTCTTTCAAAAGATTTTTTAACAAAAATATATAAAATTAGCTCCATTTCAATAACTACATTTGCAAAAAAATATTGAAATGAATTTTGAACAGTTAAAACCAAACGTAATTCAAATCCTTGAAGACACAAGCAATGACAGAGATACTAAACTAAAAACTCTTTGTCAATTTCTTTCAGACAATGTGAGCTATTATAACTGGGTTGGTTTTTATTTTGCCAATCACGAAACCAAAACATTGCATCTTGGTCCATATGTAGGAGCTGAAACCGATCATACTGTAATTCCTTTTGGAAAAGGTATTTGTGGACAAGTAGCAGAATCGAACGCAAATTTTGTTGTTCCAGATGTGTCTGCTCAGGACAACTATATCGCGTGTAGTTTTACAGTAAAGTCAGAAATTGTTGTTCCGCTATTTGTCAACGGAAAAAACATAGGCCAAATAGACATTGATAGTCATGTTCTGAATCCTTTTACTGAAGCCGATGAGCGATTTTTAGAATTTGTAAATAGCGAAGTTTCTAAACTTTTTTAAAATAATTCAGAATTCATAATTTATAATTCATAAATATTTTTACCTTTGCAACCGAATTGAAAAAATCAATTCATACATAATAATCATTTAAACAATATTAGCATGTACTTGACTAAAGAAGTAAAAGAAGAAATTTTTGCAAAACACGGAGGTTCTGCAACCAACACAGGTTCATCTGAAGGACAAATCGCTTTGTTTACCCACAGAATTAACCATTTGACTGAGCACTTAAAAAGAAATCGTCATGATTACAATACTGAGCGTGCTCTAGTAAAATTGGTAGGTAAAAGAAGAAGTCACTTAGACTACCTAAAGAAAAAAGATGTTGTAAAATATCGTGAATTGATTAAAGAATTAGGTATTAGAAAATAATACAAATACTAAGAGGTGCTTTTGCGCCTCTTTTTGTTTTGAATATTTAGATAGAAAAAGTTTGGTTTTTCATTGGGTAACAGACAACTACACAACAACACAACTAAAACCCTTTGTTTAATTAAGAATTAAAATTTATGATTCCTAAAGTTACCCGAGAAATTGTCGATTTAGGCGATGGGAGAACCATCTCAATCGAAACAGGTAAATTAGCCAAACAAGCCGACGGTTCTGTCGTGGTGCGTATGGGCGATGCCATGTTATTAGCAACTGCAGTATCTGCCCGTACTGCCAATCCAGGAGTAGATTTTCTACCATTAACGGTTGATTACCGTGAAAAATTTGCCGCTGCAGGTCGTTTTCCTGGTGGTTTTTTCAAAAGAGAAGCAAGACCAAGCGACTCAGAGATTCTAACCATGCGTCTTGTTGACCGTGTATTGCGTCCGCTTTTCCCAGATGATTATCATGCTGAAACTCAAGTGATGATTCAGTTAATGTCGCATGACGAAAATGTAATGCCAGATGCATTGGCTGGATTAGCAGCATCAGCAGCATTAGCCGTTTCTGATATTCCTTTCTACAATCTAATCTCAGAAGTAAGAGTTGGTAGAGTTAATGGAAAATTAGTCATCAACCCAAGCAAAGCTGAATTGGAACAATCAGATATTGATATGATGATTGGAGCTTCTGCAGACTCTGTTTGTATGGTTGAAGGTGAAATGAAAGAAATATCGGAAGCAGAAATGGTTGAAGCCATCAAGTTTGCTCACGAAGCTATCAAAGCGCAAATTGTTGCTCAAGAAAAGTTGAGAGCAGCACTTGGTTCACCAGCATACAGAGAATATGAAGGCGAAAAAGAAGACGAAGCTGTATATGCAAAAGTAAAAGCAGCTGCTTATGAGAAATACTATGCTATTGCTCAAGAAGCTTCTGCAAAAAGCGAAAGAGGTGAAAAATTTGCTTTAGTAAAAGAAGAAGTAAAAGCCTTATATACTGAAGAAGAATATGCTGAAAATGCTGACTTAGCAGAATTAGTTAGCAAATACAACTATAAAGTTCAAAAAACAGCTGTTAGAAACGTAATTTTAGAAAAAGGAATTCGTTTAGACGGAAGAAAAACTACCGAAATTCGCCCAATTTGGTGTGAAGTAGATTATCTACCTTCAGCTCATGGTTCAGCTATTTTTACACGTGGTGAAACACAAGCTTTAGCCACTGTAACCTTAGGAACTTCGAGAGAAGCTAATGTTATCGACTTACCATCTGAACAAGGTGAAGAGCGTTTCTACCTGCATTATAATTTCCCACCATTCTCAACAGGTGAAGCAAAACCTCTAAGAGGAACTTCAAGAAGAGAAGTTGGACACGGAAACTTAGCACAACGTGCTCTAAAAAATATGATTCCAGCCGATTGTCCTTATACTATTCGTGTGGTTTCTGAGGTATTAGAATCTAATGGTTCTTCATCTATGGCAACTGTTTGTTCGGGAACATTAGCGTTGATGGATGCTGGTGTACAAATGGTAAAACCAGTTTCTGGTATAGCTATGGGATTGATTACTGATGGCGAAAAATTTGCCGTATTATCAGATATCTTAGGCGATGAAGATCACCTTGGAGACATGGACTTCAAAGTAACTGGAACAGCAGATGGTATTACTGCTTGCCAAATGGACATTAAAATTGAAGGACTGCGATATGACATCATGGAACAAGCTCTTGAGCAAGCTCGTGATGGTCGTTTACATATTTTAGGAAAAATTACAGAAACTATTGCTCAACCAAATGCAACTGTTAAACCAAAAGCTCCTAAAATTGTTAAATTCAGCATACCAAAAGATTACATTGGAGCTATTATTGGTCCAGGTGGTAAAAATATTCAAGCACTTCAAGCAGATACCGAAACTACGATTGTAATTACAGAAGTTGGTGATTTTGGAGAAATTGAATTATTAGGAACAAACCAAGCCGGAATGGACAAAGCGTTTGCTTCTATTCAAAACCAAGTATTTGCACCTGTAGAAGGCGAAACATATAAAGTGAAAGTAACCAAAGTATTAGATTTTGGTGCTGTGGTAGAATTTGTTCCAGGAAAAGACAGTTTACTACACGTTTCTGAATGGGACTGGAAACGCACAGAAAAAATAAGCGACTTTGTTAAAGAAGGTGATGTGTTAGAAGTAAAATATTTAGGTTTAGATCCAAAAACTAGAAAACCTAAAGTTTCAAGAAAAGCATTGTTACCTCGTCCACCAAGAGAGGATAAAAAACCTGAAGACAATCAGAAAAAAGAAAACCCACAAGGTTAATTTTATCAAATAAATCAAACCCCAACTTGAGAAATTGAGTTGGGGTTTTTTGTTTGTTAACCATTCTTCTTCATAAAAATTTCAATCGTAAGTGCTTCATTATAATTAGAATTATCAATTTGCTTTTCTGAAATTTTACTTAGCATTGATTTCAACTCATATCCGTTATCCAAAAGCTTACTCAAAATATAATTTTCATGTTTGCCAATGTAACCTAATTTCTCTTTGTGAGATTTTAAACTTCCTCCTATTTTATCCTTTACAAAAATTGCAATAGCATGTTTATCAAATTCATTATTGGGTTCTCGCACTAAAAAAACTTCTTGATTTAACTTTAAACTTAGCTCCAAGTCTGTAGAAACATAATGAGCAAAACCAGCTATTGAACAAGAATAAATTTTAAAATAATTTGACAAATTTATAGGTTCTGCAACCTCACGTTTTATTACATAATTGTCTTGAAACTGTTTTAACTTCAATTCATTTTCAAAAACATGAGAACCATCATATACAAAGTTAAAATAATCATAATCACCTCTAAAATGAATGTCTAAATCATAAAAATCGTCATAAAAAAGAACCGGATATTCTAAATCAATTGATGGAATTTTAGTTTTATTCTTAATCTCATAGCAAATCATTCGAAAATGTTTATTACTAAGCCCTTTATGAATATAAACAGGTTTATTTTGATAAGCATACGCTAAATAATACTGTGAAACATTTACTAAAACATTCTTAAACTCCTTTTCTATTGTTTCAAAAAAAACATTATTAGGTAAACTCTCTATATAATCTTCAACTTTATATGACTTTTCTCCACTCGAAAAAACAAACATAAAATTTCCACCCAATAATTGAACCCATTTTAGATTATCCAATCTATATTTAGTAAAAATTGCTCTATCCTCTTCGTCTAAATAATACAAAAACTGTCGCTGATAATAATACCAATGCAAGGAATCAACTATCCATAAATCTATGTGATTTTTATAAATATATCCTACTAAATCGCCTCCATTTTCTAATGTATCATGCAATTCATATTCAACATTTTGAGTATCTTGAAGCAATTCTTTGTAATAATCGCTAATCTTATAAACTTCTGAATCTAAAATTTCAATTCCATGCGCTTCAATAAATAATTTTTTGCCTAAATTTTCATCTTGCAAAACATAAGTTGTTGTTGCATTTTCTACTACAATTTTTCCAATTTCTATGAACTCTAAATCATAGTCGATTTCTTTAGTGTCTTCTTTGAAGAAAAAAGTCCATTTATAGCCATAACTAATTGAAGCATTCAATCGCTTAGCTAAATCTTGAGCCAAAACCAAAACTGACTTTGTATTTAGTGAATGATTACAAATAACAGAGGTTGTTTGTGACATAATTTTAATTTTATAAGTTGTGAAAATAAGAAAATCCGTTATATCAACAAATTGAAAAATCCTATATTTGAATTTTATATTTTGCCATGACCACTCAACAATACATTACCAAAATTGACACACTTTACAAAACAGGAAACGCACGCGAACATTCCTATCGTGGCGATTTGCAAAACCTGATAATGACAATTTTACCCGATGTATTGGTTATCAACGAATCGGCTAGAATTGAATGTGGTTCGCCTGATTTGGTGCTTAATAGAAAAGATATTCCTATTGGTTATATCGAGGCAAAAGATATTGGTGTTGATTTGAAAGACAAAAAACTCAAAGAACAATTTGACCGATACAAAAGTGGATTGCCCAATTTAATTTTTACCGATTATTTAGAATTTCACTTTTATCAATATCACGATTTTATAACATCTATACCAATTGGTAAAATTGAGAATGGCGCAATAGTTCCTATTCCCGAAAACTTTGAGCAGTTTGAAAATCTTATAAAAAACTTTGCGCAAACTATTTCTCAAACCATCAAATCGCCTACCAAATTGGCGCAAATGATGGCAGGAAAAGCCAAACTAATGGCTGATGTTATCGAGAAATCATTGAACAAAGACGACGAAAATGAAACGCGTTCACAACTCAAATCGCAGATGTTGTCGTTTCAACAAATGTTGATACATGATATTGATAACAAAGCCTTTGCTGATATTTATGCGCAAACTATTGCCTACGGAATGTTTGCAGCACGTTATCATGACCCAACGTTACCTACTTTTTCTCGTGAAGAAGCAGCAACTTTGATACCGAAAAGTAATCCGTTTCTAAGAAAGCTTTTCCAAGATATTGCAGGTTATGATTTAGACCATCGTTTGGTTTGGATTGTAGAAGAATTGGTTTCTATTTTCCTAGCCAGTGATGTGGCGCAGATTATGAAAAACTTTGGTCGTAGCACCAAACAAGAAGATCCAGTGGTGCATTTTTATGAAACTTTTCTAGGCGAATACAACCCAGCTTTGCGAAAAGCTCGTGGTGTTTGGTACACGCCACAACCTGTTGTAAATTTTATTGTTCGTGCGGTAGATGATATTTTAAAAACTGAATTTGGATTAAAAGAAGGTTTAGCCGACACGAGCAAAATAAAAATCAAGAAAAAAGCCGTTACTAAAGCCACAGCAGATAAACGTTCAAAAAATAAAGAAGTTGAAACCGAAGTTGAAGTTCATAAAGTTCAAATTCTCGATCCTGCTACAGGAACAGGAACTTTCTTGGCAGAAGTTGTCCGACACATTCACAAAAAATTTGAAGGACAACAAGGCATTTGGAGTAAATATGTAACCAACGATTTAATTCCTAGATTAAACGGTTTTGAGTTATTAATGGCAAGTTACGCCATGGCACATTTAAAAATGGATATGCTATTGACCGAAACAGGTTATAAACCCACCGATGAACAACGTATAAAAATTTTCTTAACCAATAGTTTAGAAGAAGCGCATCCAGACACGCAAACACTGTTTAGCAGCTGGTTGAGTGACGAAGCCGACCAAGCCAACGCCATAAAACGTGATGCACCAGTTATGGTCGTTATAGGAAATCCGCCGTATAGTGTGAGTAGTTCTAATAAAAGTAAATGGATTGAAGGTTTAACTGCCGATTATAAAAAAGATTTAAAGGAAAGAAACATACAACCACTTTCTGACGATTACATAAAATTCATTCGTTTTGGGCAACATTTTATTGATAAAAACGGAAGTGGAATTTTAGCTTACATTTCTAACAATAGCTTTATTGATGGGATAATTCATCGGCAAATGCGAAAACATTTATTAGAAAGTTTTGATAAAATCTATATTTTGGATTTACATGGTAACTCTAAGAAAAAAGAAGTTTGTCCAGATGGTTCGCCTGACCAAAATGTATTTGATATTATGCAAGGTGTTTCAATAAATATCTTTATAAAAACTGGAAACAAGAAGAAAAATGAATTAGGAGAAATTTTTCATTATGATTTACAAGGGAAACGAGATTTAAAATATAACTCACTAAATGAAAATACAATAAATTCAATTTTATGGGATATATTGGATTATAAATCACCAGAATATTTTTTTATTACAAAAGATAATTCAGTAAAAATAAATTATGATAAAGGATTTTCTGTTAATGATATTTTTGAAAAATCATCGTCAGGTGTTCAAACAGAATTTGACGAATTAGCAATACATTCATCAAGAAAAAAAGCCGAAAGTACCCTAAATGATTTAAAATTATTAGCCCCATCAGACTTTGCTACAAAATACGAATTTCAATCCAAACTTAAAAAAATTGAAATAGCAAAAAATGATGTAACTACTCAAAATTCAACAATTCAAAAAATTGATTATAAAATTTTTAATACACAATTTTGTATTTACACAGGAAAGACAAATGGATTAATGGGAAGACCACGCTTTGAAATGATGAAAAATATCATATCAAAAGACAATTTATCAATCTGTTTATTGCGTTCTTTGGTTGATACAACAAATTTTTCATCAGTTTTTATTTCAAAAAATTTAGTTGATAAAAATTTATATGGATTTCAGACTTCCTTATTCCCACTCTACTTATACCCAGAAACCACAACGCAAACGAGTTTATTAGACAAAGTTATTCGTGTTCCCAATTTAAACATGGAAATAGTCCACAAAATGGCTAACGATTTGGGTATGTATTTTTCACCAGAAAAACCCGATTACAACATTCAAACAGAAGAAACCAATCAGCTCTATCCAATTGATATACTCGATTACATTTATGCCGTGTTACACTCGCCAAGTTACCGAGAAAAATACAAAGAGTTCTTAAAAATAGATTTTCCACGCGTTCCTTATCCAGAAACTTTGCCAAAGTTTGAAACTTTGGCAAAGTTAGGTTCAGAGTTGCGCCAAATTCACTTACTAGAAAGCGAAGTAGTTGAAAAATTCATCACGCAATATCCCGAAGATGGCGATAATGTTGTGGTAAAACCACGATTTGAAAAAAACAATTCTCCGTTAACACCTTTGCCAAAGTTTGAAACTTTGGCAAAGGTCAACGAAGTAGGCAACGTATTCATCAACGAAACCCAATATTTTGCCAACGTTCCCGAAGTAGCATGGAATTTCTACATTGGTGGTTACCAACCTGCACAAAAATGGTTAAAAGATAGAAAAGACCGAGAATTGAGCTATGAAGACATTCGCCATTATCAAAAAATAATCGTTGCACTAACCGAAACGGATAGATTGATGAAGGAGATTGATGAAATAGAGATATAAAACCTTAAACAAAGAATGACACCTTTACCAAAGTTTCAAACTTTGGCAAAGGTGATAAGAACTTTGGCAAAGATTGTAAAAAAAATAAAAAATGGATATTCGAATTCAACCTCTAGAACCCGATTGTTATTATCACATTTATAATAGAGGAATAAATAGCACTAAAATTTTTGAAAATGATGAAAACTACAATTATTTCTTAAACCAGTTTTCAAACTATGTTTTAACCGTTTCAGATGTTCTTGCATATTGTTTAATGCCAAATCATTTTCATTTTATCCTAAAAATAAAATCTAAAGAAACATTAGAATATTTTTTAAAAAATAATGTAAAATCTCCAAGTATTGTTAACGAAGGTTTACATGCTTCACATAATATTGCAAGTAAACAAATGAGTAAATTTATAAGCTCTTACACACAATCGTTTAACAAAGTTAATAGCCGACATGGAGGTTTATTAGAAAGACCTTTCAAAAGAAAAAAAATCGATACAGAAGAATATTTAAGAAACTTAATCATTTACATTCATCAAAACCCAAATGATTTAAATGTTGACTTCAGAATATTCAAATATTCCTCTTATAAATCCATTCTTTCAAAATCCAAAACAAATTTAATGCGAGATGATGTATTAAATCTTTTTGATGGTCAAGAAAACTTTATTTATTGTCATGAAAAAAAGGTCAATTTAGAATTTTAATTAATTGCCTATTAACCTTTGCCAAAGTTTCAAACTTTGGCAAAGGTTAGATCTCTAAGTAAAATAGATTTAAATTTATACATATTTTTATTTCGCGTATAAGAAAATGCGATTTCTTATACACGTTTTATTGTTTTGTACAAGAAAACACGCTTTGTTATACCTATATTATTTTTTTTTCACCTTTTGTAACTTTTTTGAAACTTATAACGTATAACAATCCGAACACTTTAAAGAAAAGGAGAAAATAGATGAGACAGCTCAAAATCACAAAACAGGTTACCAATCGTGAAACCGCATCCTTAGACAAATACCTACAAGAAATCGGAAAAGTAGATTTGATTACTGCCGATGAAGAAGTGGAATTAGCACAGCGAATTAAAGCTGGCGATCAACGTGCCTTGGAAAAATTAACTAAAGCAAATTTACGTTTCGTAGTTTCTGTTGCAAAACAATACCAAAATCAAGGATTAACTCTTCCGGATTTAATTAACGAAGGAAACCTTGGTCTTATAAAAGCCGCACAACGTTTTGATGAAACTCGTGGTTTCAAATTTATTTCTTATGCTGTTTGGTGGATTCGTCAGTCAATCCTTCAAGCTTTGGCAGAACAATCGCGTATCGTTCGTTTACCATTGAACAAAATTGGTTCTATCAATAAAATCAATAAAATGTATGCCTTGTTAGAGCAATCTAACGAACGTGCTCCAAGTGCTGAAGAAATTGCAAAAGAGCTTGACATGACTGTAAATGATGTTAAAGAATCAATGAAAAACTCTGGTCGTCATTTATCAATGGATGCGCCACTTGTTGAAGGTGAAGATTCAAACCTGTACGACGTTTTACGCTCTGGTGAATCACCAAATCCTGATAGAGAATTGATTCACGAATCATTACGTACAGAAATTGAACGTTCTTTAGAAACATTGACACCAAGAGAAGCAGATGTAGTTCGTTTATATTTTGGTTTAGGCGACCAACATCCAATGACTTTAGAAGAAATTGGTGAAACTTTTGATTTAACTCGCGAACGTGTTCGTCAAATTAAAGAAAAAGCTATCAGAAGATTAAAACATACTTCTAGAAGTAAAATATTAAAAACATACTTAGGATAATCCTAATAAAAGTAACAAACAGTCTGATTAACTGTTCGTTTTTTGATTGATGATTGAAACTCCGGCTGATTACCGGAGTTTTATTTTTTTAAAGAGAAATAAAACTCACGGTCTGTTCGCTTTGCTCGGGTTTCCGGAGTTTTATTTTTTTAAAGAGAAATAAAACTCACGGTCTGTTCGCTTTGCTCGGGTTTCCGGAGTTTTATTTTTTTAAAGAGAAATAAAACTCACGGTCTGTTCGCTTTGCTCGGGTTTAGCTAAACTCAGTTCGCCTGCGGCTCGAGTCCGGAGTTTTATTTTAGCCCCAACCACAAAGAGGAGATACAAGACTTTGTGAACTTTGTGCAAAATCTTTGTGTCTTTGTGGTTAATAAACTAATTTTGCGAAAACAACATAACTACAAAATGAAGAACACACTTATTGCTCCATCAGTTCTTGCTGCTGATTTTGCTAACCTTCAACGCGACATCGAAATGATAAATAACAGTGAAGCCGATTGGTTTCACATTGATATTATGGATGGCGTTTTTGTTCCAAATATTTCGTTTGGAATGCCAGTGTTAGATGCTATAAACAAACATGCAAAAAAAACCATCGATGTACATTTGATGATTGTTGATCCCGATAGATACATTTCTACCTTTAAAAAGTTAGGCGCAGATGTTTTAACGGTTCATTACGAAGCTTGCACACATTTACACAGAACGCTTCAAGCTATCAAAGCAGAAGGAATGAAAGCTGGAGTTGCTTTGAATCCTCACACAAATGTAGATTTATTAGAAGATGTGATTCAAGACATTGATTTGGTTTGTATCATGAGTGTAAATCCAGGTTTTGGAGGACAATCATTCATTGAAAATACGTATTCAAAAGTTGAAAAGCTAAAAGCATTAATCAATAGAAAAAACGCTTCTACTTTAATTGAAATTGATGGTGGTGTTACTGATAAAAATGCTCAACAACTTGCAAAAACTGGTGCTGATGTCCTAGTAGCTGGAAGCTTTGTATTCAATGCAATAAATCCACAAGAAACCATTGCTAACCTTAAAAACATTAGCAGCTTACAACAATAGTCATACAAGCATTAACTTAGTTATATTGCTTTAAAAGATACTTGATTAAATCTGTTGTGGTAACAATACCTACCAAAAGTTCATCTTGCACTACAGGCAAAGCGTGAAACTCTTTTACTGCTAATATTTCAGCAACTTCTTTGATACTAGAGTCTGGTGAAATTGTTACCAAATTTCTTGTCATAACTTGTTCTATGGTAAACATATTATAAACCGTAACATCGACTTCTATTTCCTCTTCATCTACAGCATCAGCAAATGAAATACGAAGCAAATCGGTATAACTCAACATACCAAGAATTTTATTACCACTTACCACAGGAATATGCCTAATATGGTTCTTTTTGAAAAGTGTTTCTGCTTTTGTTAAATCATCTCCAAGATTGAGCTTGATAACATTTTTTGTCATAATAGTTGACACAGGCACATTTGCTTTCATGATTTTACCTTTTTATTTACAGTTTAAAATTACTAATTGAAAAACTAAAAAATCATGATAAAAATCACCAAAAATGATGTCTTATAAACTTAAGAAGAGTGAAATGGAATAAATTTCTTCAAAGCTCCGCTTTGAAAATAATGAAAACAAAAAAATGTTCAAGCAAGCTTGACACTTAGAAAAAAAGTTTGTCAGGATTTTGCTCCGCAACATCCTTCAAAGCTCCGCTTTGAAAATAATGAAAACAAAAAAATGTTCAAGCAAGCTTGACATTTAGAAAAAAAGTTTGTCAGGATTTTGCTCCGCAACATCCTTCAAAGCTCCGCTTTGAAAATAATGAAAACAAAAAAATGTTCAAGCAAGCTTGACATTTATATAAGAAGTTTGTCAGGATTTTGCTCCGCAACATCCTTCAAAGCTCCGCTTTGAAAATAATGAAAACAAAAAAATGTCCAAGCAAGCTTGACATTTATATAAGAAGTTTGTCAGGATTTTGCTCCGCAACATCCTTCAAAGCTCCGCTTTGAAAATAATGAAAACAAAAAAATGTCCAAGCAAGCTTGACATTTTTTATTATTTCATTATTTATTCGTGACCGCGGAAGGATTCGAACCCTCAACCCTCAGAGCCGAAATCTGATGTTCTATCCAGTTGAACTACGCAGCCATTTTTGCTATTACTAAGCTAATAATTTTTTAACTATGGTTGAGATAGTTTTACCATCAGTTTGCCCAGCAAGAGCAGCAGATGCTTTTCCCATAACTTGTCCCATTGATGCCATTCCAGAAAAACCTCCTTCTTCAATGATTTTTGAAACTGCAGCTTCAACTTCTGCTTCAGACAATTGTGCTGGAAGGAATTTTTCGATTACCGCAACCTGAGCCAATTCTGGTTCAGCTAAATCGGAACGGTTTTGCTTTGCAAAAATATCTGCGCTGTCTTTTCTTTGTTTTACTAACTTTTGAAGTAGTTTTATTTCATCATCTGCAGAAAGTGTTTCTGAAGCACCAGCTTCAGTTTTTGCTAGAATAATCCCTGATTTGATTGCTCTTAGAGCTTCTAGAGCAACAGTATCTTTGGCTTTCATTGCCTCTTTCATTTGCTCCATTATTTTTGCTTCTAAACTCATATTTTGTAAAATTTAATTACTAATAAAAAACGTTGCGAAGATAAAAAAATAACCCGAAATTCTTTTGAGAATTTCGGGTTGATAAAATCAAACTCGATTAGTGATTAATCTACATTATCGTGTAAAAAAGAGTTGTTTGAACGCAACTGAACATCGTTATTGCTATCAATTCCAAGTGACATTCTTGAATTTGGGTTAGCATTATTTTCATTAGACAAATCAACACCTAATCTTTTGTATGCAGGTTCTTTCTCCATTTCATCGATTCTTGATGCGTTGTTATGAAATTTATAGTTAAACTCTTTTAATTTTCTTCTTCTTTCATCTGCTCTCATTTTTAGAGTTTCTTCAATTGTCATTTCAATTGGAGAAACATCTTCAAAATTTGATGCAAATGGTGTTGATAATGGTTTTTCAACCTCAGTTTGCTTCATTGTAATATTCAACTCTTCTGCAACTGGTTCTTCTACTTTAGCAGCAGGTTTTGAAGACAACAAATCATTTTCAAGTTCCATGTATTCTTCTAGAGAATATTTTATTACACCACCTTCATTTACTTCGGTTACAGGAACAAACTGCACCGCTTCATTTACTTGGATATTTTTGGTATCGTCTGTCAATTCAAAAACAATTTTGTTTTCGTTTTGTGTTTGAGCTACAGAAGGAACATCAAAAACAAAAGTGATTTGTTCTTCTTCTTTTTCTACAACAGTTTTTGCTTCTACCACTTCTATCTCTCTTGTTTGAGGAGTAGTGATTTTGAAATCAATGTCTTTGATTGGAGAAACTATTTCAAATGTCACATCAAGGTTTTTGATGAATTCATTCATAGCTATCAATTCATTTTCATTGATTTGAGAGGTAGTTTCAACACTAGTATAAGCTTCAACTGTTTC
This sequence comes from Flavobacterium lutivivi, assembly GCF_014642275.1. Lineage (GTDB taxonomy): Bacteria > Bacteroidota > Bacteroidia > Flavobacteriales > Flavobacteriaceae > Flavobacterium > Flavobacterium lutivivi. The sequence goes on along the minus strand of NZ_BMIM01000001.1, from coordinate 116,854 downwards.
TTCTTCGATTAATTCAAAAACAATCTTTTCTTCTTTTTCTACAACAGGAATATCTACTATGTTTGTGAATACTTCAACAGGTTTTTGAGATAAATCGCGAACTAATCTTTGTTCATCTTCCAATGAATGTATTATTTTGGATGGTTGCGAATTAACAATTCCATTTTGTTGATCAGCATTGAAACCAGTAGCAATTATAGTTACAGAGATGTTTTCGCCCAATGTTTCATCTTCACCAACACCCATAATAATATTCGCATTGAATCCTGCTTCAGATTGAATATGATCATTGATTTCTCCAATTTCGTCAATTGTAATTTCGCTTGAGCCAGAAACGATAAGCAACAATACGTTTTTAGCACCCGAAATTTTATTATCATTCAATAATGGAGAATCTAGCGCTGCGATAATTGCTTCTTTAGCTCTATTATCACCAGTAGCAGTAGCAGAACCCATTATTGCTGTTCCGCTATTTGCTAAAACAGTTTTTGCATCCTTTAAGTCAATATTTTGTGTATAATGGTGTGTTATAACTTCGGCAATTCCTCTTGAAGCAGTTGCCAAAACTTCATCTGCTTTAGAGAAACCTGCTTTGAAGCCAAGGTTTCCATATACTTCTCTTAATTTGTTATTATTGATGACGATAAGCGAGTCAACTTGTTTTCTTAATCTATCTACACCTTGTAGCGCTTGTTCTGAACGAACTTTTCCTTCAAATTGAAAAGGTATTGTAACAATTCCTACTGTTAAAATATCTCTTTCTTTTGCTAATTGAGCAATAACTGGTGCTGCACCAGTTCCTGTTCCACCACCCATACCTGCAGTGATGAAAACCATTTTGGTGTTGCTGTCAAGCATTTTTTCTATATCAGAAATGCTTTCTAGAGCAGCTTGATGACCAACTTCTGGATTTGCTCCAGCTCCAAGTCCTTCTGTTAATGAAACACCTAATTGAATCTTGTTAGGAACTGAACTGTTTTGAAGTGCTTGAGAGTCTGTATTACAAACTACGAAATCTACTCCTTTAATTCCTTGTTTAAACATGTGATTGATGGCATTGCTTCCTCCACCACCAACACCAATAACTTTGATTACATTTGATTGGTTCTTTGGCAAATCAAATGATATGTTTCCAAATTCTGAGTTGCTTATCATACTATTTTGGTTTTGTTTGACTATTATGCTTATTCTGCGTTATCTAAAAATTCTTTTATTTTTTCTACATACTTATCAAAAAATGACTTTTTGATTTTTTCTTCTGTAGTTATTTTGTGTTCAACTCTTGCTGGTTGAACTTCATCATTAACAACTTCTAAAACAGGTGTTTCTTGAATTGTTTCTACTTTTGGTTGAAAAACAACTTTTGGCTGCTCTGGTGTAACTTCTTTTAATTCTATTTTATAAGCACTATTGCTATTTTTTTCAACGCTATTCATCAACAATCCAACAGCTGTAGCATATAATGGATTTGATATTTCTTCGCTTGAATTACCTGCTAAGTGTTCATTTGGATATCCAATTCTGGTATCCATTCCAGTGATATATTCAACAATTTGTTTGATGTGTTTTAGCTGTGAACCACCACCTGTCAAAACAATACCAGCAATTAGTTTTTTTCTTGGGTCTTCGTGTCCATAGGCTTTTATTTCTGTAAACACTTGCTCAATAATTTCTACAACTCTTGCGTGAATTATTTTTGACAAATTTTTCAATGAAATCTCTTTTGGATCTCTACCTCTAAGTCCTGGAATTGAAACTATTTCGTTGTCTTTGTTTTCACCTGGCCAAGCAGAACCAAATTTTACTTTCAGTAATTCAGCTTGTTTTTCGATGATTGAACAACCTTCCTTAATGTCCTCTGTAATTACATTTCCTCCAAATGGAACAACGGCTGTGTGACGAATAATTCCATCTTTGAAAATAGCTAAATCAGTAGTTCCACCACCTATATCAATCAACGCTACTCCTGCTTCTTTTTCTTCTTGGCTCAAAACGGCATCGGCAGAAGCAAGCGGTTCTAGAGTAAGTCCAGACAACTCTATCCCAGAACTTTGAATACATCTTCCCACATTTCTTATTGATGAAGCTTGACCTACAACAACATGAAAGCTTGCTTCTAATCTTGCTCCAGACATTCCAATTGGTTCTTTTATTTCTGGTTGACCATCTATTTTGAATTCTTGCGGAAGCACATGAATAATTTCTTCTCCTGGCAACATGGCAAGTTTATTAACTTGATCAATCAGTAATTGAATATCTTTTTCGCTGATTACTTCTTCAGGGTTATTTCTGATAACATAATCTGTATGCTGAATACTTCTAATGTGTTGACCAGCAATACCAACAACTACATCATTTATTTTATAACCAGAGTCATTCTCGGCTTCGAGAACCGCTTGTTGAATAGATTGAATGGTTTGCGTGATGTTGTTTACAACTCCACGAGCAACCCCAAGGCTTTTTGCTTTTCCAACGCCTAAGATTTCGAGTTTTCCATACTCATTTTTTTTGCCAATCATAGCAACTATCTTAGTTGTCCCAATGTCTAATCCTACTGCTATATTCTCTTTTTCCATAACTCTGTTATTTTATACAAACCACTTGTTGAGTAAACTTTAAATTTATTCTTTTATAATTTTTCAATAAACTATCGTTTACAGCCTTTTGAAAAAATGCTTTATAGTTCTTAAATTTTTTATCAATATTTATTGTTCGTCCAAAATCTATCTTGTAATCGTAGTTTCTGTTCTCCATCACAAGGCTTCCGTTGGGCAAAATTTGAACACTGATAATGTTTTTTTTCAAAAAATCATCATCATTTATTTTTTGCAAAACTTCTGCAAATTTTTCTTTATCTACATTAAAAATTCCCCCCGAAATTAGCGGTACTCTTGCTGCAAAATTTTCGGAAACAGGCATTCTATTTCCCTCACTATCAATATAGAAAGAGCTGTCCTCAGCAACTACTCTACCTACAGGTGATTTTTGTTTTACTACCGCTTTTAGAACACCATCAACTGTTACAAAAACATCTGCTTTTTCAACAAATTGTTGCTTGCTGACAGATTTTTCCAATTTATTCAAATCTAAATCATCTTTATGAATGGTTTTAGTGTCCTGATTTTTTTCTATTAACAATTTATTAACCATTTCTGGCTTCAAAAATGGCATGTTGTTATCGATAATTTCTACTTCAATTTTTTTTATTTTTCGCTGAGAATTTCTGATAGAAGTGAACGAAAAAAGTCCAATTAAAATTAGAAACATTAGGACAAGTCGAATATTTTGAATAGTGAAATATTTCATGACAAAGCGCTTTTAATTTCTGGTACCATTTCGCCAATATCACCTGCACCAATAGTTACAAAAACTTGTGCATCACTATTTACTAATTCGGCAATTAAATCCTGTTTAGCAACCAAACGTTTATTTTTGTTTTCTATTTTATCCAAAAGCCATGTTGAATTAACCCCTTCGATAGGCAACTCGCGTGCTGGATAAATTTCTAACAATAAAACTTCATCAAATTTTGATAAACTTTCAGCAAAACCATCAGCAAAATCCTTTGTTCTACTAAATAGATGTGGTTGAAAAACAGCAAGGATTTTTTTGTTTGGATATAATTCTCTCACTGCTTGATGCACCGCATTAATCTCGGTAGGATGATGTGCATAATCATCAATATAAACTCTGTTTTTATCTTTTATTTGATAAGAAAATCTACGCTGAACTCCTTTGAATGAAGCCAAGGCTTTAGCAATGTCACTGGTTGGGGTTCCATAAGTTACTGCCATTGCTAAAGCCATTACGGCATTCATTAAATTATGATGTCCTGGTAAACCAAACGAAATATCTTTTATTGTTTCTGATGGTGTTTTTACATCAAAAACATAGCTGTTATTTTCAATTCTAATATTTTGCGCGATGAAATCTGCTTGATTATTAACGGACACAGTCATTCCGTCTAGCGGAAGACCTTTGGCTACAAACAATTTACTTTTATCTACCACTTTATCAGCAAATTCTCTGAATGAATTTTCAATTGCAGTAGCATCTCCATAAATATCCAAATGGTCTGCATCCATTGATGTTATACAAGCAATATCTGGATGAAGATGAAGGAATGAGCGGTCAAACTCATCTGCTTCAACAACCGAAATAGTTTTTCCTTTTCCAATTAAATTAGAATGATAATTTTCGACAATTCCGCCAAGAAAAGCGGTTACATCTGCACCACTTTCATACAAAATATGCCCAAGAATACTTGATGTAGTTGTTTTTCCGTGGGTTCCAGCTACTGCAAAACAAAAGGTGTCTTTTGTAATAATACCAAGAACTTCTGCGCGTTTCTTAATGGTAAATCCATTTTCTTTTAGATAATCCCACTCGGCAAGCTTTTTAATTGCAGGTGTGTAAACTACAAGTGTGTTTTCTTTTGTATAGCTTTTTGGAATTAAATTAATATTGTCTTCAAAATGAATTTGTAAACCGTCTTCAATAAGTTCATCAGTAAGCATGGTTTGCGTTTTATCATAACCAGAAACATTCTTGCCAATGTTTTTGAAATAACGTGCCAAAGCACTCATTCCGATGCCTCCAATTCCTATAAAATAGACGTTATGTATTTGGTTTAAATTCATTATTTTTTGTTTCATGTTTCATGTCTCAAGTTGCCAACCTGGAACCTTAAACTTTAAACTAATTTTAAAATCTCTTCAACTATATCTTTTGTTGCATTTGGCTTAGCCAAATTTTTAATGTTTTTGCTTAATTCGTTTTGTAAATTTTCATTTGAAACCAATTCGGAAAAAACAGTTTGAAATTTTTCATCAAGTTCGTTTTCCTTTAATAAAATGGCTCCATTTTTATCGACGATTGCCTTTGCATTTTTTGTTTGATGATCTTCGGCTACATTTGGTGATGGAATAAAAATTGTTGGTTTTCCTACCAAACATAACTCAGAGACCGATGATGCTCCAGCACGAGAAATAACAAAATCGGCCGCTGCATAAATCAAATCCATTCTATCGATAAACGCTACAACTTGTACATTTTTACTATTGTACTTTTTATATTCTTCGAAATAGAATTTACCACATTGCCAAAACACTTGAATATTTTTTGACTGAATGAATTCTAGTTCTTTTTCTATTAATTGATTTATTCTTCTTGAACCAAGACTTCCACCAAGAATAAGTAACGTTTTTTTGTTGCTATCAAGATTGAAATAAGCTATCGCTTCGTTTTTTTTACTATCAATTTCTAACAAATCTTGGCGAACAGGATTACCTGTAAAAACTATTTTATCTTTTGGAAAAAATCGTTCTAGATTATCATATGCTACACAAATTTTGTTTGCTTTTTTGCTTAACAGTTTATTAGTAATTCCGGGATATGAATTTTGTTCTTGAACTACTGTTGGTATGTTTTTACTATTTGCTACTTGCAACAATGGTCCAGAGGCAAAACCACCAGTTCCAATTACTACATCTGGCTTGAAGTTTTTAATAATTTTTCGAGCTTTGAGCAAACTACTGATTAATTTCAGTGGAAACATCATGTTTTGCAAGGTTAATTTTCTTTGTAAACCTGCAATCCACAAACCTTCGATACTGTAACCTGCTTGAGGAACTTTTTGCATTTCCATTTTATCTTTTGCGCCTACAAAAAGAAATTCTGCATCAGGAAAACGAGATTTTAATTCGTTTGCAATTGCAATTGCTGGATAAATGTGTCCACCAGTTCCACCACCAGATAATATGAATTTTAACTTTTTCATTGATTTTTCTTCAAAATAGGTTCCAATGGGTTTGTTTTATCTTCTACAGAAAAGTTTTCATTTTCCACTTGTGCAGCTTCTTCTTCCTCTTGAAGTTGTTTATCAATCAGTCTTTGTAATGCTTCTTCTCTTTTTTGTTTATCTGCTAATTCCTGAGCAATTTCTTCTTCTTTTTTGGTAACACTAAGGATTATTCCAATAGCGATACAAGTCATCCAAATGGAACTACCACCAGAACTAATCAAAGGAAGTGTTTGTCCTGTTACTGGAAAAAGCTCAACTGCAACTGCCATATTTGTCATTGCTTGAAAAATAATTGGGAAACCCAATCCAACGACGACTAATTTTCCGAAAATAGAATTTGCTTTATGCGCAGCTACAACAAACCTAAAAAGAAGCAGTAGATATAATCCCATGACTACAAGACCACCAAAAATTCCGTATTCTTCAACGATTATTGCATAAATAAAATCGGAAGAAGATTGTGGTAAAAAATTCTTTTGAATGCTTTTGCCTGGTCCAAGTCCATAAATTTTTCCAGAAGCTATAGCTATTTTGGCCTTTTCTATTTGGTATTCATCTTCATCGGGTTTATTTGATGCAAAATTGTCGATACGTTTCATCCAAGTATCAACACGGTTTGGAAAAGCATTTGGAAATGCCTTAGCTACCAATATAAAGAACATTAAACTAAGAATACCTGCGCCAACAATTATTCCAATATATTTTAGCGGATATTTTCCAACAAAGGCTAACATTACAACCATTGAAAAAATTAATGCCGCGGTAGAAAAATTGGCAGGCAAAATCAACATAATGGTTATAAATACTGGCAACCAAAGTTCAACAAGTGAGTTTTTGAATGTTACTGGAGTTTCTCTTTTTTTGGAAAGATAATGTGCTACATAAACATAAAGCACAATAGCTGCCAAAGTAGATGTTTGAAATGTAATGCCAATGTATGGTATTTGTATCCAGCGGCTTGCATTTGCGCCATCTATTACAGTTCCTTTGAGTAAGGTATAGACTAATAATACCCAAACTATTGGCAGTGCAATTTTGGATATTGCTCTAAAGTAGTGATAAGGAACTTTGTGAACTTTATAAATAATATAAAAACCTACAAAAATTTGAATTCCGTGTTTTAGTAAATAGGTAAACGTGTTGCCAGTTCCATGACGCATGTAGGCTAGATTGCTACTTGCGCTAAAAACAGGCATAAAAGAAAATAGCGCCAATAGAGCAACAAATGCCCAAATGACCTTATCTCCGTTTAAACTATTTATTAATTCTTTCATACTTTAATTAATTTCGGTTTGAGTAAGGAATTCCCCAAACCGAAATTTGACCCAATTTTATAAATTTTGAACTGCTACTTTAAATTGTTTTCCTCTGTCTTCATAGTTTTGAAATAAATCAAAACTTGCACAAGCTGGAGAAAGTAAAACGGTATCTCCTTTTTCTGCCATGTGTTTTGCAGTATTTACAGCATCACGCATATTATCAACTTCTACCATAATATCTACTACATCAACAAAGGCATCAATTATTTTTTTGTTATCTAATCCTAAACAAATGATGGCTTTTACTTTTTCGCGAACTAACGGCATTAATTCACTATAATCGTTTCCTTTATCCACTCCACCAACAATCCATATTGTAGGTGTTGTCATACTATCTAGCGCAAAAAATGTAGCATTTACATTTGTTGCTTTACTATCATTAATATATTGCACGTTGGCAATTTTTAATACTTTTTCCAAACGATGTTCAACACCTTGAAAATTAGACAAACTTTCGCGGATGGTTTGCTTTCTGATTTTCATCAATTGAGCAACAGAAGCTGCTGCCATAGCGTTTTTCATGTTGTGTTTGCCTTCTAATGAAATGTCTGCCGTTTTCATTTCAAATTCTTCGTTGTTAATAGTAAATTCCATAGTATCTGTATTTAAAAATGCTCCATTTTCTTGTTTTTCAACAACCGAAAAAGGAATTAATCTAGCTTTCGTTTTGTTGTTTTTTAACCAATTTTGTATCGCTTCGTCTTCATTATCATAAATCAAATAATCCTCTTCGGTTTGATTCATTGTTATTCTGAATTTTGAATTGATATAATTTTCATATTTATAATCGTATCTATCTAAATGATCTGGGCTTATATTTGTTATTATTGCGATATGCGGTTTGTAATTGATGATTCCATCGAGCTGAAAACTACTTAGTTCCAGCACATAGCAATCATAGTCTTCATCTGCAACTTGCCAAGCAAAACTTTTTCCAACATTTCCTGCCAATCCTACATTCAATCCGCCTTGTCTGAGCAAATGATATGTCAACATTGTCGTTGTTGTTTTACCATTACTTCCTGTAATTCCTATTGTGATAGCATCAGTAAATTGACAAGCAAATTCAATTTCGGAAATCACCGGAATCCCTTTTTCTACTAGTTTTTTTACAATTGGAGCTTTATCAGGAATTCCTGGACTTTTCATCACAACATCAGCATTGAGTATCAAAGCTTCTGTATGCTTTTCATCTTCCCACTTCAAACCATTAATTTCAAGAACTTCTTTATAGTTTTCTTTTATTTTGCCAAAATCTGAAACAAAGACCTCATAACCTTTCTTCTTCCCAAGAATGGCTGTACCTACGCCGCTTTCGCCTCCACCAAGCACAACTAATCGCTTCATTATCTGAGTTTTAATGTTACAATAGAAACAATTGCTAGTAGAATGGTGACAATCCAAAAACGGGTTACAATTTTACTTTCGTGATATCCTTTCTTTTGATAATGATGATGCAATGGCGACATAAGAAAAACTCTTCTGCCTTCTCCAAAACGTTTCTTCGTGTACTTGAAATAGGAAACTTGGATAATTACAGATAAACTTTCGGCGAAGAAAATTGCACACAATACAGGCAATAACATTTCTTTTCGTACCGAAATTGCTAGAACAGCAATAATTCCTCCTATTGTCAAACTTCCTGTATCACCCATGAAAACAGATGCTGGATAGGAATTGTACCAAAGAAACCCAATCAATGCGCCAACAAAAGCAGCTATAAAAACCGTCATTTCTCCAGAGTTAGGGATGTACATAATATTGAGATAACTCGAAAAAATGATGTTCCCCGATACGAACGTGAAAATACCTAACGCTAAAACTGAAATTGCCGAAGTTCCAGCGGCTAATCCGTCAATTCCATCCGTTAGATTTGCTCCATTTGAAACCGCAGTAATAATGAATATTACAATAGGTATAAACACTAACCAAGCCCAATTTTGATAATCATCTGTGAATGGTTTTAGGATTTGAGCATAATCTAGCTCATTATTTTTTGTAAAAGGAATTGTTGTTGTTGTTGATTTATAGTCAACAGGAATTTGTGAAATTTGGTTTTGACTTTGGTTAAAAGTGATTGGTGTTGATGAACGTTCTCTAACGGTTACACCTGGATGAAAATACAATACTGAACCCACAATCAACCCTAGACCAACTTGACCAATTACTTTGAAAATTCCTTTAAGTCCTTGCTTATCTTTTTTGAAGATTTTAATATAATCGTCTATGAACCCTATTGTTCCCATCCACAATGTTGTCACAATCAATAGAATGATATAAATGTTATTTAGTTTCGCTAATAAAACTACTGGTATAAGTGTAGCAATGATAATAATCAATCCACCCATTGTAGGTGTTCCAGCTTTTTGGGTTTGACCTTCTAATCCTAGCTCGCGAACTGTTTCTCCAACTTGTTGATTTCTCAGAAAATTGATTATTTTTTTTCCATAGATGGTTGATATCATCAAGGATAACATGATAGCTAATGCTGAACGGAATGTTATATATTGAAAAACACCTGTTCCAGGAACATCCAATGTTTTGTCTAAATATTCAAATAAATAGTATAGCATAATTTATTTATTTAGCTGTTCTAAAATTTCTTTTACTGTCTCCATATCATCAAAATGATAACGAACACCATTTATTTCTTGATATGTTTCATGCCCTTTTCCTGCAATTAGGATAATATCTCCGCTATTTGCTAGTTGGCATGCTGTTTTTATTGCTTGTTTTCTATCTAAAATGGAAAGCGTTTTTTTATAGTTGTGAGCTTCAACCCCTTTTTCCATTTCTTCAATTATTGTTTCAGGATTTTCAGTTCTTGGGTTATCAGAAGTGAAAATGGCTTTGTTGCTAATTTCTGAAGCAATTTTTGCCATGATTGGTCTTTTTGTTTTGTCTCTATCACCACCACAACCAACAACGGTTATCAACTGTTCATTTTTCGTTCTTATGTCATCTATAGTTTTTAGAACATTTTCTAATGCATCTGGTGTATGAGCATAATCTACTATTGCAGTAATTTTTTGTGAAGAAATTATAAACTGAAATCTTCCCGATACACTTTCCAATTCAGAAAGCAAGCGCAACACTTCCATTTTGTCTAATCCTAACTCAACAGCTGTTCCATAGATTGCCAAAAGATTGTATGCGTTGAAAGTTCCTATCAATTGAACCCAAACTTCGTTATCATTTATTTTTAGCAATAATCCTGAAAGTTGATTTTCAAGAATTTGTGCTCTATAATCAGCATAGCTTTTTAATGCATAAGTCAATTTGCGAGCACCTGAATTCTGTATCATTACGGAACCATTTTTATCATCTAAATTGGTTAATGCAAAAGCGGTTTTGGGTAGATGATCAAAAAAAGATTTTTTAACATCTCTATATTCAGCAAAAGAGCTGTGGTAATCAAGATGGTCATGTGTTAGATTGGTAAAAACTCCTCCAGTAAAAAATAATCCTTCGGTTCTTTTTTGATGTATTCCATGAGAACTAACTTCCATAAAACAATATTCACAACCAAGATTAATCATCTCGTTTATGTAATAATTTATGGTAAGAGAATCGGGAGTTGTGTGTGTTGCTTTAAATTCAACATCATTAACCATTATTTTTACAGTAGAAATAAGTCCTACTTTGTAACCTGCTTTTTTGAAAAGTTGATACAGTAAAGATGCAATTGTTGTTTTGCCATTTGTACCCGTTATTCCAACCAATTTTAAATTAGCAGAAGGATTTTGATAAAAATTTGCAGCAAGAAAGGCTAGAGCAGAATTTGTATCAGTTACTTTTACATAACTGATACCAGCTTCTAATTTGCTTGGCAATTCATCACATATAATTGCTACTGCACCTAGTTCGATTGCTTTTTCAATAAAATCATGACCATTAGACAATGTTCCTCTAATAGCAACAAAAACATCTTTCTCTTGAATTTTTCTAGAATCAAATTCAATTTTGTTTATGCTGATATCTGTAGAACCATTAACAGATTCAATAGCAACTTTATATAATATGTCTTTTAAAAGCATCACGATAATTCGAGTGTAATAGATTTAATTTTTTCTAAAGATTCACCTGGTTGAATTGATTGTTTTTTTACTTTTCCTGCGCCTATCACTTTAACTTTGATTTTCATATTTTCTAAAAGTGCAACCGCATCCATACCTGGCATTCCTTTCAGGTTTGGGAGTGTTTTTTTATTTGAACTTATCATTGAATAATAATCTTGATAAGCTTTTTCTTGTTTGAGTACTTTTTTGTTTAAGCTTTTAATCTCATTTGTAGAAGGCGCATCGGTAAATATTTTTTGAGCAATTCTCTTAAAAACTGGACCAGCTACATCTGCTCCATAATAATTATTATTAGAAGTATTAGGCTTATGTACAACTACAATACAAGAATATTTTGGGTTTTCGACTGGGAAAAAACCAGCAAAAGATGATATATAATATTTATCTGCACCACCATTAGAACCATAATTTGCTGCAGCTGTTCCTGTTTTTCCTGCCATAGAAAAGTCTTTAGAATACAACTTTGATGCAGTACCGCGTTTCACAACATTTCCTAGTATTGCCTTTAACTTTTTGATGGTTTGATCAGAACAAATTTTTGGATTGATTACTTCGGTATTGTATTTTTTTATGACTTTGTTCCACTCTTTAATTTCTGACACAAATTTTGGTTTAACCATTTTACCATTATTTGCAATAGCATTATAAAGTGTCAATGTTTGCAAAGGTGTAACCGAAACTCCATAGCCATAAGCCATCCAAGGCAGTGCAATTCCGCTCCAAGTATTTTCGCCAGGTTGAGGAATAAATGGTTTTCCTTCTCCTTTGAAAGGTAATCCAAGTGGTTTATTTAACCCCATTGCATCTATTCTATCTACAAATTCTTTTGGATTATTTTTATAATTCTCATAAACGGCTTGCACCATCACAGTATTTGAAGAAACTTCGAAACCTCGTGCTAGAGAAATTTTACCATAACCACCTTCGTGTGAGTCGCGAACTTTTCTTCCATAATAGGTTATTATACCGCCATTTGTATCATAGACTTTACTTGTATCAACTTTATTATCATCGAGCAATGCTATTAAATCTACCAATTTAAAAGTAGAACCTGGTTCGTGGGATTCAGTTATTGCATAATTTACTGTTTCGTAGTAGGAACCATCTTCAGCTTTTCCAAGATTTGATATTGCTTTTACATTTCCTGTTTGGGTTTCCATAACTACTACACAACCATGATCTGCGCCATAATCTTGCAATTGCTTTAACAACGCGTGATGAGCAATGTCTTGTATATAAACATCAATAGTTGAAATAACATCATAACCATCTTGAGGATCAACTTCATTTACATCTCTAATGGGTTTCCATTGTCCTTTTGCAATTTTTTGTTTGAGTATTTTCCCGTCTTTTCCATTCAAATATTTTCTAAAAGACCATTCAATACCTTTACCATCTAGTTCACCATTTGGCAATATTCTTTCGTAACCTATAGTTCTTTCGGCAATTTTTCCAATTGGATGTTCGCGAACAGTTTTTTGTTCCGTGATCAAACCGCCTTTGTAAGCTCCTAGATTAAATAGAGGAAAACTTTTTAGACGCATGTATTCTGTATAACTTAGGTCGCGTGCAAGCAATAAATACCTATTGTTATTTGCTTTTGCTTTTCTAAGTTCAGCATGATAATACGAACTTGGTTTCCCAAGCATAACTGATAAAGAGTCTGAAAGCGCTTTTACATTTTTTTTAAAATCTTCAGACTTTGGTGCAACAGCATCAAATCTGACAGTATAATTGGGTATTGATGTTGCAAGCAAACTACCATCAGCAGAATAAATATTTCCTTTATTGGCTGGAATAACAAAATTCTTAACTGATTTTTCTTTCGCCAATTTTCTGTAATGTTCCCCTTCAACCCATTGAATCTTGGTAATTTTAAATACGACAGCACAAGCCATCAGGAAAATCCCGAAAGCCACCAGATAAATTCTGTAAGATATTTGCTTATCTTCTACTGCCATATTTTTTCAAAGAATGTCTTTTCTTTTGGTTTTTTTACTTTAATTTTTTTTGGCGGAACTGATGAAGGAAAAATATTTCTTTCAATCATTTTCTGTGAAACCGTTGATTCCATTTTCAATTTCATCAGTTCTGAACGCTTGTCAACAAAAACTGAACGGAGTTCTTTTACTTCATTGGTCAATTCAGCTATTTTGAAAACTTTTTGTTCGTATCTGTGAGTATTAGCAATCATCAACATAGCTAACAAAAGCAAATAGAGAATAAACCTCCAGTTTTTTGTAGCATCTTCGTTTACTAAAAAACGAGCTTTTAATATGCCATAAACTCCTTTTTTCATTTTTTCTCGGCGATTCTCAATTTTGCGCTTCTAGCTCTGTTATTTACTTTTATTTCCTCTTCATCTGGAACAATTAATTTACCTACCAAATCAAAAGGAACAGAAAAATTTCCATAAAAATCTCGCTCAGGTTCACCTTCAAACATGCCGTTTTTCATGAATCTTTTTACCAATCTATCTTCTAAAGAGTGATAAGAAATAACACTTAGTCTTCCTTCAGGTTTCAATATTTCTAATGATTGTTCCAAAAACTCTTTTAGAACTTCCATTTCTTGATTTACCTCAATTCGAATGGCTTGATAGATTTGAGCTAAAACTTTGTTTTTGATTTTTTCTGGCAAATATTTTGAAAGAACGATTTTCAATTCATCAGTAGTTTTGATTGGCTTTTTTGTTCTTGCCTCAATAATTGTTCTTGACAATGCTGGTGCATTTTTTAATTCACCATAATCCAAAAAAACTCTTCTCAAATTGGCATCATCATATTCATTCACAACCACATAAGCACTCAAATCATTTCGTTTACTCATTCTCATATCGAGTTCGGCATCAAAACGAGTTGAAAAACCTCTTTCTGGAACATCAAATTGATGTGACGAAACTCCTAAATCTGCTAAAATTCCGTCAACGCTTTTCACACCATGAAACCTCAAAAATCTTTTTATATATCTGAAATTTTCGTGTATCAAAACAAATCTTTCGTCATCAATTGCATTATTTAAAGCATCTTCATCTTGATCAAATGCATACAACCTTCCTTTGTCATTAAGTCTTTTTAAAATCTCTCTTGAATGTCCGCCACCACCAAAAGTCACATCAACATAAACACCATCAGGCTTAATATTCAACCCATCGACAGTTTCCTTCAATAAAACTGGATTATGATATTCCATCACCATCATCATTAATATTACCCATTACATCTTCAGCCAAATCAGCAAAATCAACATCTTCTCCGGAAATTGATTTTTCATAAGCATCTTTATCCCACACTTCAACAATATTAACAGCCGAAGACAACACTATATCCTTTGAAAGATTAGCAAAACCCACTAAGTCTTTTGGAACTAAAAGTCTGCCCAAATCATCAACCTCAACAATTTTTACACCTGCCGTAAAACGTCTTATGAAGTCGTTATTTTTCTTTACAAAACGATTCAACTTGTTGATTTTATTCATCATAAGATTCCATTCACTCATTGGATACAACTCGAGACATGGTTGAAAAACAGAACGTTTCAACACAAAACCATCTTGCAACGAAGCTGACAATTGCTTTTTTAGAGCAACAGGAATCATCAGCCTTCCTTTGGCATCAAGTTTACATTCGTATGTTCCAATTATTGAGTTCAAAAAACGATAGTTTATGATAATGGACAAAAATATAAAAATAATTACCACATTTTACCACAAAATACCACTTTGTTAATAAGTTTTACCACTTTGCTATATTTTTCAAAAGAATTTGGAAACCATTAAGTTTCATTTTGTTAAACAATTTTCATTGAATTGATATTTGTTGTTGTGGATTTTGAAAAAATTTTATCAAAAAAGAAATTACATTAAGAAAAACTCAAAGAGGAAATTTTGTCTTACACGCTTGATTACTAGAAAATTATTATCGCTAGAAACCACCATTAACCAAACCGTCATTCTTTTTGGTGAATAATTTCGTATTGAAATCAAAATATTTCTAGAATATTATATATTTGTGAACACATGAAATGGCTATTTCTGAATGGAAAATAAATTTAAAAAAGAGGGTAAATACAGTTACTATGAAGCTGGAGAAGGAACACCAATTGTTGTTCTTCATGGCTTAATGGGTGGATTGAGTAATTTTAATGGCGTTGCTGATTATTTTTCACAAAATGGCTATAAAGTTATTATACCAGAATTACCTCTATACACCCAAAATATCCTAAAAACAAACGTGAAAGCTTTCGCAAAATTCGTGAAAGACTTCATCACTTTCAAAGGGTTTGAACGTGTAATTCTTTTGGGTAATTCGCTTGGTGGACACATTGCACTTTATCATTCTAAAATGTATCCAGAAAAAGTAGCTGGACTAGTTCTTACTGGAAGTTCGGGATTATATGAAAGTGCCATGGGAGATAGTTACCCAAAACGTGGCGATTATGAATATATCAAGAAAAAAGCAGAAGGTGTTTTTTATGACCCAAAAGTAGCAACTAAGGAAATTGTTGACGAGGTTTTTGCCGTTGTCAATGACAGAATGAAAGTATTGAAAACATTGACTATTGCCAAAAGTGCTATTCGTCATAATATGTCCAAAGATTTACCAAAAATGCATGTGAAAACTTGTTTAATTTGGGGTAAAAATGATACTGTAACACCACCAGAAGTTGCAGAAGAGTTCCATAAACTTATGCCAAATTCTTCGCTTTATTGGATAGATAAATGCGGACATGCAGCCATGATGGAACATCCAGATGAGTTTAACAGGCTATTGCATGAATGGTTAAAAGAAGTTCATCTTTAAAACTCAAGTCCTTCGAAAGGACTTTTTTTATATCTATCTTTGCCAGATGAAAATAAATACAGCAGAGTTTATAATAAGCAATTCAGATGTGAGCAAATGCCCAAAAGAGCCTTTGCCAGAATATGCTTTTATTGGCAGATCAAATGTGGGTAAGTCTTCTTTGATTAACATGCTCACAGGGAACAAAAATTTGGCAAAAACGTCTGCAAAACCAGGAAAAACACAATTGATAAACCACTTCAAGATAAACCAAAACTGGTTTCTTGTTGATTTGCCAGGTTATGGATATGCAAAGGTTTCTAAGAAAACCAAAGAAATTTTTCAAAAATTTATTACCGATTATTTTGAAAAAAGAGAGCAATTGGTTTGTGCTTTTGTTTTGATAGATATTCGTCATGAAGCACAAAAAATTGATTTGGAATTCATTACTTATTTAGGTGAAACTGGCGTTCCATTTTGTATTATATTTACTAAAGCTGATAAAATTAGCCGAACTAAAATTGACTCGCATGTGGCTGCTTATAGAAAAGCTTTGCTTGCCAACAACTGGGAAGAAATGCCACAACATTTTGTTACTTCGTCCTTAGAAAATACAGGCAAGGATAAACTTCTTGAATTTATTGACGAAATAAATGATGGTATTTTTAAAAATAATTCATAAAAAAAGGTCTCAAATTATTGAGACCTTTTTTTTAGTTATGACTTGAAAGCTTTAGGGTTAGAAAAAGCGATTCTTCCATTATTTCTCCATACTCATCATTCCAGAATATATAATTCTCTCCAATGCTGTTTGAACTTGTCTGTTTGTAAACTTTGCAATGAAATGAACCTGCGGGAACAGTGATAAGTGAGTCGACATCGATTACTTCTCTAGTATAAATAGTTCCATCTGCTTTAGTATCTTCCCAAGTATCGCCTAACTGAGCATTCTTTTTATATAATCTTTCATAAAAAGTTTCAGAATTTGACACATCAATTTTCATATAATCACCTTCTATTTTTATTTTATCTACTTGTGAGCCAGTTTCAGCACCTGATGTATCAAAATATTTTCTACTAAGTGAATAAACACCCGTTCCATCACAAGCTCCAAATTCCAATTTCATAGCTCCAGCAACAAATCCAAACTGTTCCAATGAGTAGTTTAGTATTTTGCCTGTTTGCATAAAATTAATATCTGAATCACAGTTTCCAGACGAAGAACTACTATCACTACTACATGAAAACAAAAATAATGCAGGGATAATAAATAATGTTTTGTTAAATAATTTCATTAAGTTAATTTTTAGATTTCTCCAAAAATAAATATTATTTACTCTATTCCAATTTCTCGGCAAAATAATCGCAAAAATCTCTCATCGTGTCCGCCATTTTCTCATCGGTAGTTGCACGTTGAAAAGTATCTGCCATAGCAACTAGAGTTTGATGAAAAAACTGTTTCATCTCATCAACAGGCATGTCTTTTGTCCATAAATCAATACGCAGTGTTTCTTTAGCATTACTATCCCAAATTGAAAGCAACATGGCTTTTGCCTGTTCCTCATTGACACCACCATCTTGAGCAGACCAAGTTAATTTTTCGGGAACTCTATTTTCATCTAGCTCAACGGTTATTTTTATTTCAGATTTTAAATTATTCATTTTTCTTTGGTTTATATTTTGAACGCTCAAAAATTGTTTTTCCACTCATTTTTAGCAATTCAGGCAATGTTACTTTTGGGTTATTCTCCATAAAAGAGCGAACTATTTGCCATCCTATCCATTGACCAACTCTTCCTGGAGATTCATTATCTATTTCGAGATAAAATTTTGAGAATGGTGCCCAATTAAGAAAACGATTTTCTAGTCTAGAGTCTGAACTGTATAAAAGGTTTTCATCTATAAAAAATCGCCAAATGTAGCTTTCATTTTCTTGACACCAGCTTATTTGCTCTGGTAGATATCCTATTTTTTCTGCATCATTATAATTTGGAAGTAAAACATCTTTTAGATACAATTCTTTACCGTAGTAAACCATTTCGTCTATAAAAGATTTTTCTTGAGGTGCGGGAATTGCTTTGAGAGCAAAACTAGAAACAATATCTGGCATCATTTGTCTTTCTTCAAAGTTTTGTTTTAGATATTCTGGAAATTCATAGAATTTATTGTTTTTACCAAGATATAGCTCGAGTGCGATAATCAACTTATCATTTGCATAAATTGCTTTCCCATTATAATCCATTTCGCCTATAACGGTATAAACTGTTGGCATTTTTGTTTTTGGAAAATAATATTTAATGTGTTTGAAAAGATCTTCAATCTCATTGGTTTGCTTACCAAAATTTGAGTATTTTTTTTCAACTTCATTGTATAGTTCGCGCCAAAGCGGATTTTGCATTTTTTCTATCCACACTTTGTCATCATTTCCTTCGGGAAAGAAGAAAGGATACTCAGCTTTTAAATTTTGCAAATCAGTTGGTTTAGTTTCAAAAAAATCTTTTTCGAACCGAACAACTTTTACTTCAACTGGAATTTCCTCAACTTCTTTTTCAACCTTTGTTTTTTTATCACAAGAAATAAACATCAGAAGACAAACTAACCCAACAAAAAAACGCATAGATTCAAGGTATTAAAATTAAATTTTTGAGAATTTATTTTTTTCTATTTAATTACATTTGCAAATATACATGGCAGTTTTTAAAAAAAATCATAATAAATGACTAAAAAAAACAATTTTAAGGTAGGGGAAATCAGCAACTATATTGTTACATGGTTAAGAGAATATGCACAAAACGCAAAAGTTGAAGGATTTGTTATAGGAATTTCGGGTGGAATTGACTCAGCAGTAACTTCTTCTTTGTGTGCGCAAACGGGTTTAAAAACACTTTGTGTAGAAATGCCTATTCATCAACATATTACTCAAGTAAACAGAGGCAAAGAACATATTGAGCAACTGATGAGTCGGTTTCCAAATGTTGAACATGCAATTGCTGACTTGACTCCGGTCTTTGAAACATTTAAAAAAGCAGTTCCTGAAATAGAAAATCAGGACAAATTGAATCTTTCGCTTGCAAATACCCGTGCAAGATTGAGAATGTCAACATTATATTATTTTGCTGGAATTCACGGATTGCTGGTAGCAGGAACAGGAAATAAAGTTGAAGATTTTGGCGTAGGTTTTTACACCAAATATGGTGATGGTGGTGTTGATCTTAGCCCAATTGCCGATTTAGTAAAAAGTGAAGTTTATGAAATAGGCAAATATCTAAAAGTGCCTCAATCTATATTGAACGCAGCACCTACTGATGGACTATTTGGCGATTCTAGGACAGATGAAGACCAACTAGGCGCAAGTTATGATGAATTAGAATGGGCAATGGAACAAGTTGAAAGAAATAAAAAAAGTGAAGATTTTTCTGGAAGAGAAAAAGTGGTTTTTGATATTTATAAAAGATTAAACACCATAAATCAGCATAAAATGAACCCAATTCCGGTTTGTATTATTCCAGAAGAATTTCATTAGGATTTGATTTTTAGTAGTATATTATTTATTTTTTATAACTTTACTATAACTTTTAATTAATTTAACCAAAACATAAATACCACAGAATTATGATTAATGTATGTTTAGCAGACAACTTTCCGGTTGTTCATTTTGGAGTAAAAGCTTACTTCAAAGATCATCCCGAGATAAGTATTGCTTCCAATGTTGGGAATTTTTTTATGATTCCAGATGCATTGAGAAACAAGGAAATTGATGTATTGATTATGGACTTAGAACTAGATGGTCTCAACAGTATCTATGAAGTAAAATCTATCATCAAAAATTTTCCAAAAACAAAAGTTATTATTTTTAGTAGCTTGCCAGAAAATGTTTATGCACCAAATGCTATAAAAGCAGGTTGTGCTGGTTATGTTCACAAAACTTCAAAACTTGAAAATTTGGGTAACGTAATTGTAAAAGTAAACAATGGACAAATTATGCTCAATGATGATATTAAGCGCAACTTGGCATTGATTGCAAAGCAAAACAAATCTGAGCGTTTGTACAGAAAATTATCAAACAGAGAAATTGAGGTTCTACGTTTCTTGAGCGATGGAAAGAAAAACAACGAAATTGCTAAGATTCTTAAGCTTAATGAAAAAACAATTAGTACTTATAAATTAAGATTACTTACTAAATTGAATGTAACTAATTTAGTTGACTTGGTTAATAAGGCTAAAACTTTAGAAATCGTTTAAAAAAATCCCGAGAAATCGGGATTTTTTATTAATAATATGTTGAACGAATTCTACCGATTTTTGCGGTCAGATAAACCTTTAGTTTATTATAATCGTTGATGTTGGTCTTGATTTCTTCTATCTGTTCTTCATTGCTTTCAGGGATTTGATTCATCATTTCAACAATCAACTTATTGATTAAATATTCTCTCAGAGAAACAATTGTTTCCGTGACATATTGAGCAATAGACTCATGCTTACTTTTTACATAAATTTGTTTTGTTTCCCAGTTGTGAAGCAACTCTTTTTCTTCGTTCATTAATATAGTTGTCACGATTTGAGAATATTCATTATCAAGTTGTTGGAGATAGTTTTCAATCGTAAAATTCTCTTGATTGTAAAGAGCTATTAAATCGTTGTAAATTTTTTTGAAAGTTTCATTAGCCAATTCTATTTCGTCTTCCTGCAAACTCAAATATATTCTTTGAAACACTTTAAATGAACTTCGCTCCGCAACTTCAATGGTTTCTCCATCTTCGTTGACTTTTAGTAACATATCTTCAAACTCTTCCTCAATATTTCCATACAACAGAAGAATTTCAATCAATTTTCTTTCTAATTCATAAACGATATCAACACTTTGTTGAGCTACTTGATTTTCGTTCTTCACAACTTCAAAAGCTTTTTGTTCTTGTTTGAGTTGTTTATTGGCCTCCGAAATATCTTTTTGAACTAATTGTGCCAAAGTATTGAGCAAAACTTGCTCAGAAATATCCATAATTCTGGAACATTCCTGGATGTAAACCTCGCGTTTTATCCTATCGGGAATTTTAGAAATACTAACCACCATATCTCTAATCAAATCGGCTTTTTTAATTGGATCGTTTTGGGCTTCATTCATCAAAAGAGAAGCTTTGAACTGAATGAAATCTTTGGCGTTATTTTCTAAATATTGAACTAAATCTTCATAGGAATTTTTTCGAGCAAAACTATCTGGATCATCACCATCTGGGAAAGTACAAACTTTTACGTTCATTCCTTCTTCGAGTATCAAGTCTATTCCGCGAATAGAGGCACGAAGTCCAGCTGCATCACCATCAAAAAGAACTGTGATGTTCTTGGTCAAACGATTGATTAATCTAATTTGATCAGGAGTAAGTGCTGTTCCCGAAGAAGCAACTACATTTTCAATACCCGATTGATGCATTTGAATTACATCAGTATAACCTTCAACTAGGTAACAATTATTGTTTTTGGCTATGGCTTGCTTTGCATGAAAAATTCCATACAAAACTTTACTTTTATGATAAATTTCGCTTTCGGGAGAATTGAGATATTTTGCCGCTTTTTTATCATTGGTCAAAATTCTTCCTCCAAAACCTAAAACTCTTCCTGATAAACTTTGAATAGGAAACATCACTCTTCCTTTGAAACGGTCGAAATGTTTTCCGTCTTCACGAACGATGGTCAAACCTGTTTTTTCAAGAAACTCAAGTTGGTAACCTTTGCCCAAGGCTTCTTTGGTAAAAGCATCCCAACTTTCGGGTGAATAACCTAGTCCAAACTTGGCAATAGTCTCATTGGTAAAACCTCTTTCTTTGAAATAAGTAAGTCCGATTGCTTTTCCTTCTTCAGAATTTAAGAGTGTATCTTGAAAATATTTTTTGGCAAATTCAGAAACCAAGTACATGCTTTCGCGTTCATTAGCATCTTCTTTCTCTTCATTAGAAGTTTCTGTTTCTTCTATTTCGATATTGTACTTTTTTGCCAAAAACCGGATAGCTTCTGGATAAGTAAAATGCTCATGTTCCATTAAGAAAGAAACCACGCTTCCACCTTTTCCTGTACTAAAATCTTTCCAAATTTGCTTTACTGGCGACACCATGAATGACGGAGTTCTTTCATCAGAAAAAGGGCTTAATCCTTTGAAATTACTACCCGCACGCTTGAGCTGAACAAAGTCGCCAATGACTTCTTCTACTCTTGCGGTTTCAAAAACTTTATCTATGGTTTCTCGAGTAATCAATTTATTTATTTAAGGGTTTAAAGTTACAAAGTTTTTTTAAGTAAAAAACCCTGCTAGAGTTGAAACTCTAACAGGGTTTAATTTAACTAACCCAAACATTTTTAATTAAAATCAAATCGTACTCCAAGTGAAACATTATTTTGTTTTACCGCATTGTCTTTGAACAACGGATTTAAATCATATTTGACATATAGACTTGTTTCTTTGTAACCAATATAAGCACTCAATCCATAAATAAAATTGCTAGAATTGAAATCACCTTTTATTTTTTCTTTGATATCTAAATCATCTATTTCATATTTCAAAATTTGTTTAGACTTAACTCTAACTCCACCATATGCTCCAATTCCTAAACGAAAAGAATCATGTGTTTTGAAATATGTTTTTCCTTCTTTGTCTGTCTTTTTTGGTGTAAAATCAAATTCTAAATGCAGTGGAGCTACTAAATATACATTTCTAAATCTTGATTCTTTTAGGTTCAATCCACTGTCTTCTAAGTTTGTTTGATTACCATTTACAACAAACATTCTGTTATCTGTAGGTCTTAAGTTATTGTACATTACAGACATTCCGTACTTAATGTGTAGCAAGTTGCTGTTTTTAGCAATTCTGGTATTGTATGTTAAACCCCATTCATAGAAATGTGAACCCCAAAATCTGAAATCTGAATTTTCAATATCACCATCAGTAACAACATTGTTTAGACCGGCAGCAAAAACAAATTGAGATGTGGTTCTTTTTTCTCTGTAAACATATTCTTTTTTCTTAGTAACGGTATCTCTTTCAAATTTTATTACAAACTTTTCATTAACCCTAATGGTAGTTGAGTCGTTTAACTTTGGATTTGACTTTATTCTTCCATTCACTTTTTCTTGAACTAGTTCTTTAAGTTCTTCCTGTGCTACAGCTACTTTATTTTCAATAATCAAAGCTCTTGCCTCTGCTAGTTTTTTCTTTTTATCATCGGATTCTGCTTTGGTAATAGTACCGTTTTCAAATTGTTTGTTAACCTCTTCGATTTCTATTTTTAAGGCTTCTTTTTCGTCTTTGGTTATTTTCTCAATTTTGTCAGCAATTTGTCTTGCTTTCGTTTCAAAAGATTCTTGAGCTGATAATTTGCTTGCAAAAAGACATAGCAATGCTCCTAAGTAAATTGTAAAATTTCTCATGATAGTATAATTTATTTGATTAATGATTATTTATTCTTGATTTCTGTTTGCCAATGCTGTCTTTACTTCTTGATAGTTTTTGCTGATTTTAGAAATCACTTTTTCTCTAAAATTAGTTTCAACCTCTTTATCAGCGTTAGACAATAAGTCATTTACATCAACATTTATCTTGTTTGTTTTTTGTTTTTTATCATTACTTTTTTCTGCAGATGCTAACAATGCATCAACATCAATGTATGATGATTTTTTAGAAGCTTGTTCTTTTTTAGGCTGAACTATAATTGGTTTAGTTGAAATAGCTTTTGGAATGTCTTTTACCGCAGCTACATCACCTGCAACTAAAAATTCTATTTCTTTTTGTCGATTAATAATTGGATTTTGATTGTCCTTTTGATTGATGATTGAAACTGATTGATTTTTGATTACTGATTTTTGATTACCAATCTTTGAATGATCTTCACTAAGTGTTGCAATTTTATCTTCTTCCTCTTGAAATTGCTCTTTATTTATAATAGGTTTTTGAACTTCGGGAGTAGTTACTATTTCATTATTAGGAATTAAAACTTTTTCTTCTTGATTGAACAAAAACATACCAAGTGTTACAAATACCAAAACGCTTGCAGCAATTCCAATATATTTGAAAGAGAAAAAAGAACGCTTTGTTTTTTTTTCTTCAGCAACGGTTAGCATAGCATCCAACCTGTCCCAAGACTTGTCAGATGGCTGAATTTCTCTAGAATTCAGCTTCTCTCTTATTTGATTTTCTATATTATTATTCGGTTCCATTATTGTAATTCTTTAGTTTTAAAATATTGTCTTGAAGCATTTTTCGTGCATGAGACAATTGAGATTTAGAAGTTCCTTCACTAATTCCTAACATCTGAGCAATTTCCTGATGTTTATAACCTTCAACACAATAGAGGTTAAAAACCATTTTGTAGCCTTCGGGTAAATTGTCAATCAAAAACTGAATATCTTCAACTGAAAATTTGCTTTCGATGTTATTTACTTTTTCTTCAGTAAAATTCTCATCTTCAAGGAACTTAACTTTCTTTTGAACTCTGATGAATGAAATACATTCATTAATCATTATTCGTCTAATCCAACCTTCGAAGCTTCCTTCGTGTTTGAAATTTTTCAAGTTTGTAAATACTTTCATAAAAGCAGTTATCATTATATCTTCTGCTTCATGAATGTCTTTAATGTATTGACGGCAAACGCTTAGCATTTTTGGCGAAAATTTTGAATAAATCTGATGTTGTGCATGACGATTGTTTTCGACTGCTAACTCGATTAATTCTTTTTCATCTTTATGTAAGCTAATTACTTTCAATTGATTTTTGATTTCAGAACTTTAGACTTCTATTAGCATAGACGAATGTAGTTACAAAATGGTTGCATGATTGGTTAAAAAAAATTGAAATATTATTTAACCTATTGTTTATCTGGTAATTAAAAAATAAAATTTTTTATAAGATTTCTTGTTCCTCAGAATGACAAAGTTTGTGAAAAAGTTTTGAAGTTGACTATTGAAGTTGAAAATTGTTTTTTGAAATCACTACTTCTTTCTATCGATTACGTAATTAACCATCAGCGTCAAACTCTCTTTGAATAGTGAACTTGGGAAATCTTGTAGTAACGCTAAAGCTTGTTGCTGAAATTCAACCATTTTATTTTCGGCATAAACTAATCCGTTTTTGTCTTTTACAAATTGGATTACTTCTTTTACTCGCTTTTTGTCTTTATTGTGATTTTTTATAGAATTAATGCACCATCTTTTTTCTTCATTGGAACAATTATTTAGAGCATAGATGAGCGGTAAAGTCATTTTTTGTTCTTTGATGTCTATTCCTGTTGGTTTACCAATGGCGTCATCAGTATAATCAAAAAGATCATCTTTAATTTGGAAAGCCATTCCGATAAGCTCACCAAAAAGTCGCATTTTTTCAACTATAACCTCATCATCAGAGACAGATTTTGCGCCAAGAGCACAACATGAAGCAATAAGTGTGGCGGTTTTTTTTCTGATTATTTCAAAATAAACTTCTTCAACGATGTCTAGTCTTCTCGCCTTTTCTATTTGGAGTAATTCACCTTCGCTCATTTCACGAACGGCAACAGATATTATTCGAAGTAAATCAAAATCACCATTATCTATTGACAACAACAAACCTTTTGAAAGCAAATAATCTCCAACTAAAACAGCAATTTTATTTTTCCACAATGCATTGATAGAAAAAAATCCTCGACGTCGATTACTATCGTCAACCACATCATCGTGAACCAATGTTGCTGTGTGAATCAATTCTATTACACTAGCTCCGCGATAGGTTCGTTCATTTACTTTATTTTCTTCGGAAATCATTTTGGCAACGAGAAAAACAAACATTGGTCGCATTTGTTTTCCTTTTCTGTTGACAATGTAATAGGTAATTCTATTTAATAGCGCAACCTTTGAAGACATTGATTCGTAGAACTTTTTTTCAAAAAGTTCCATTTCATCACGAATAGGCTGTTTTATTTGAGATGTTATATTCATCAGCGGTTCAAAGATACAATATTGAAATCATTAGCAAAAAAATTACTGCTCATATTAAACCTTTTTAAACAATTCTATTCTTACTATTAGAAACCAAAAAATAATAGAAATATGAATTCAAAGAAAATTATCCTAGGAACTATTTTGTCAATAGCTATTTTTACTGGCTGTAGCAAAGACGATAGTGAAAGTTCTTTTGTTTCTGAAGCAAAAGTAAATGCAACCATAGATGGTGTAAACGAAGACGTTTTTAAAATTATTGACGACCAGTTTAACGAACAAGCAAACCCAATAGGTTCTGGAAAATCAACCGAAGTTGTAAGTCCTTATTTGCCTTCATGCGCAACGGTAACAACAACTGTAATTGGAAGCACATGGACACGTACTGTTGTTTTTGATAATTGCACATTGCAAAACGGAAATGTCCTTGATGGAACAATAATTGTGAGCGGAAGTACAAACTTTGATACTCCTTCGCAAACCATTAACTATTCATTTGTAAATTTTCACCACAACGACATCTTGATTGAAGGAAACAGAACAGTAGTTAGAACAATACAAAGTACAGAAGCACTTTCTACTCCACATCCTGTTGCAAACATGGATATCGATATGACAGCAACTTTCCCCAACGGAAATGTTTACCACAGAGTAGGAAATAGAATTAGAGAAATGATTGAAGGTTTTCAAACGATACATGTTTGGGCAGACAATGTATTCTTGATTACAGGAAACTGGACAACAACTTTTCCACAAGGAACAAGAAACACAACCGTAACAACTCCTCTAAGAGTAGAAATGACTTGCCCACACATAGTGAGTGGAGTTTTAACCATTGTTAGAAATGGCGTAACTGCTACATTAGATTTTGGAAATGGAGAATGTGATAATGAAGCTACATTTACAGCAAATGGTAATACTGTAACAATTATTTTAGGGAATTAATATAATTTTTGGGGTTAGTTATTAAACACTTCCGAAGTTCAGGAGAATTTCGGAAGTGTTTTTTTTATGATTTGTTTGCTAATTGCCCACAAGCGGCATCAATATCTTTTCCTCTACTTCTGCGCACTTTGGCAACAATATTATTTTTTTCAAGAGTTGAAATATACTTTTCTAAAGCTTCGTTTGATGCTTGTTGAAACATGCCATCATCAATTGGGTTGTATTCAATTAAGTTTACTTTGCATGGAACATATTTACAAAATTTTACCAGAGCATCTATCGATTTTTGGTCGTCATTAATACCTTTCCAAACTACATATTCATAGGTAATTTTACTCTTTGTTTTTTTATACCAATATTCTAATGCTTCTTTAAGTTCAGTTAAAGGAAAGTTTTTTGTAAACGGCATAATTTGGTTTCTAATTTCTTCAATTGCAGAATGTAACGAAACTGCCAGCTTGAATTTCACTTCATCATCAGCCATTTTTTTTATCATTTTTGAAATTCCTGAAGTTGAAACCGTTATTCTTTTTGGCGACATGCCTAATCCTTCTTCAGATGTAATTTTGTCTATGGCTTTCATCACATTTGGGTAATTCATCAAAGGTTCACCCATTCCCATAAAAACAATGTTTGATAATGGACGATTGTAATACAAACGACTTTCTCTATCTATAGCAACAACTTGATCATAAATTTCGTCAGGATTAAGATTGCGCATTCTTTTAAGTTGCGCCGTTGCACAAAAATTACAATCTAAACTACAACCTACTTGGCTCGAAACGCAAGCTGTTGTTCTAGTTTCTGTAGGGATAAGAACACTTTCCACAATCAAATCATCATGAAGGCGAACAGCATTTTTTACTGTTCCATCTTCGCTGCGTTGCATGGTATCTACTTTGATATGATTGATGACAAAATTTTCTTCGAGCATCGTTCTGGTTTCTTTTGAAACATTGGTCATATCATCAAAACTATGAACCGCTTTGCTCCAAAGCCATTCATAAACTTGATTGCCACGAAAAGCTTTTTCACCATTGGCTACAAAAAAATCTCGTATTTGTTCTTTTGTTAAACTACGAATGTCTTTTTTCTGGATTTCCATGCGGCAAAGGTAATTAAATTTAGAATTTGTAAATTTGAACCAGTAAATTATATTCCATGCATTTCCTTTCAGAAGAATTAGAAAATTATGTTGCGCAACATTCTCAATCTGAGCCAGAATTATTAGCAAAACTCAATAGAGAAACGCATCAAAAAATTTTACAACCTAGAATGTTGAGCGGACATTTTCAAGGTAGAGTTTTGAGTATGCTTTCTAAAATTATTTCTCCTAAAAATATTTTAGAAGTTGGTACATATACTGGCTATGCAACTCTTTGTCTTGCCGAAGGATTAACTGAAAACGGTACAATTGATACAATCGACAACAACGAAGAATTATTTGACTTTCAAAAAAAATATTTCGAGCAATCTGTTTGGAAAAATCAAATCGTTCAACATCTTGGAAATGCTCTTGAAATTATTCCTTCGTTGAACAAAAAATATGATTTGGTTTTTATTGATGCTGATAAAGAAAATTATATTAATTATTTTCAAATGATAGTTCCAATGATGAATAAAGGGGGAATTATTTTATCGGATAATGTGTTGTGGAGCGGGAAAATTCTTGGCGAGGTAAAAGCCAACGATAAATCGACCAAAACACTTCTGGAATACAACAAATTAGTAAACGAAGACGAAAGAGTAGAAACCGTTTTACTACCTATTCGAGATGGATTGACGGTAACTAGAGTTAAATAGAAAAGACCGAAATGAATTCGGTCTTTTACTCAATCTTTTACCCCAAGTTTTGTTAAAATATCTTCCATCAAGCACCATTTGGTTATAGAAGACTGAAGCAAATTGGCTCCAACAAAAGCGGTAAACCATAACCAATTTTGACTAACATATATTGAAAGCAATAAACTTACCAATATGAAAGTTCCTGCAATAGCTCTTATTATTCTGTTTTTCATTTTTGGAAACTATTAATTTATATTAATTAGATTTTTCTATTTTTAGTACGGCAACATGTATTTGAGAAAGTGTGTCCTGATTTTTGTTGAACACATCCACTAATTCAAATACTTTGATTTCATTTTCTTTAGGAATAAATGCAAAGAAAATTACCGATTCGTTTTCGTTCATTTCTGTTCC
Organism: Flavobacterium lutivivi; assembly: GCF_014642275.1. Taxonomy (GTDB): domain Bacteria; phylum Bacteroidota; class Bacteroidia; order Flavobacteriales; family Flavobacteriaceae; genus Flavobacterium; species Flavobacterium lutivivi. Next base: position 87,773 of record NZ_BMIM01000001.1, on the reverse strand, counting down.
AAACCAGTTTGAAGAAGTAACATCCTCATCTGGGTTTTTAAAGCCTATTACTTCTTGAAATGAATATGACTTTACATTAGCTTGCTTCAAGATACTTTTTATATCCTTAGCGTATTCTGCAATAGCAGTTATTACGAGTAGTTTCATATTATTTATTTTTTGGTTCCCATTTTTTTCTTTCGGTGATATAATAAATTACTGGAACAACAAGTAATGTCAATAATGTAGAAACTATTGCGCCAAATACTAATGATATTGCTAATCCTTGAAAAATTGGATCAAATAAGATTATTGAAGCTCCAATTACTACTGCTCCTGTTGTTAATAATATTGGTGTTGTTCTCACGGCGCCAGCTTCAACAATGGCTTGTTTCAAAGGAATTCCTTCGTTGAGCCTGATTTCTATAAAGTCGATGAGTAGTACTGAGTTTCGTACCATTACACCAGCAAGTGCAATCATTCCTATGAAAGAAGTAGCAGTAAAAAATGCTCCCAAAAGCCAATGTCCTAAAACTATCCCAACCAATGATAAAGGAATTGCCATCATCATAACAATTGGTGTTTTGAAATTTTGAAACCAACCAACAATCAACATATAAATAATTACAATAACTACCATAAAAGCTAAGCCTAAATCACGGAATACTTCGAGAGTAATTTGCCATTCACCATCCCATTTTACAGTAAAGTCACTTTCATCTGCTGGTTGTTCCATGTAGAGTTCATTCACTTTGTAGCCTTTTGGAACTTTCATTTTTTGGAGTTTTTCATTCATTCCTAAAATGGCATACACAGGACTTTCGAGCGTTCCAGCCATATCAGCAGTAACATAAACAACTCTTTTTTGGTCTTTTCTGTAAATGGTTTTTTGCAATGTATCTGTAACTACTTTTACCAAATCACTAACAGGAATAACATTACCTCTACTTCCTTTGATTTTAATATTTTGAATATCCTTTAAAGATGTTTTGTCTTTATCATCGAGAGCCAATACAATACCTACATTGTCATTAGAATTTTCGTCATAGAGGTTTGATATTGGGTATTCTTTCATCAAGTAAGTTAAATTGCCTACTATCTGTTGTGGAGCAACACCATTGAGCATTGCTTTTTCTTTGTCAACTTCGAGTTTGTATTCTGTTTGGTTGTCTTCTGTCATCCAATCAACATCAACAATATCAGAAGTACTATTCAAAATATCTTTTACTTGATGAGCAACTTTTATTTGATCTTTATAATTTGGTCCATAAATTTCAGCAACCAAAGTTGATAAAACTGGTGGTCCAGGCGGAACTTCAATAATTTTAACATTGGCACCAAATTTTTTAGCAATTTTTTGAACTTCAGGACGAACAATTTTAGCAATATCGTGACTTTGCAAATCTCTTTCTTCTTTGTGAAGTAAATTAACTTGAATGTCTGCCATATTGCTTCCACCACGTAAATCATAATGGCGAACCAATCCGTTGAAAGTTATTGGTGCCGAAGTTCCAATATAATTTTGATAATTAACGACTTCGGGAACGGTAGAAAGATATTGTGCTATTTCTTGAGTAACTGCTGCTGTTCTTTCTAATGTTGTTCCTTCGGGCATATCGATTACCACTTGGAACTCATTTTTGTTATCAAATGGTAGCATTTTTACTAAAACAGATTTGGTAAAAAACATCACCACTGAACCAGCTAACAAGAGAACGGTAAAAAGAACTAACAATCTTCTTTTTTTACTGCTTTCTAACAATGGTCTTTCAAATCGGTTATAAACTTTGTATATCCAACTTGTTTCCATTCCTTCTTCGGCTTTATGCTCTTGACTTTCTTTTTCTCTCAAAAGATGATATCCCAAATATGGAGTAACAGTCAAGGCTACAAACAATGATAACATCATTGCTATTGATGCTCCAATTGGCATTGGGCTCATATATGGACCCATCATTCCAGATACAAAAGCCATTGGTAAAATTGCTGCAATTACAGTAAAAGTTGCAAGAATAGTTGGGTTTCCTACTTCATTTATTGCATAAATTGCCGCTTGCTTGAAAGGCAATCGCTTCATTTTGAAATGCCTGTGCATATTTTCGGCAATAATGATACTATCATCTACAACAATACCTACAACAAAAACCAAAGCAAAAAGTGTAATTCTGTTTAGAGTATAACCTAACAAGTAGTAAGCAAACAAGGTTAGAGCAAATGTTAATGGAACAGAGAAAAACACTACCAATCCACCACGCCAACCCATAGCTAAAATAACTAAAAAGGTTACTGCAATAATCGCTATTCCTAAATGCAATAGCAATTCACCTACTTTATCTGAAGCCGTTTCTCCATAGTTTCTAGTTACTTCTACATGGACATCATCTGTGATAAGTGTTTTTTTCAAATGTTCCACTTTGTCAAGAATTTTTTCAGAGATTTTCATTGCATCAGCACCTTTGACTTTTCCAATTGAAATAGTTACTGCTGGATATTCTGATTTATTTTTAGAAAAACTCTCATTGGCTTTTCCATTGCCAAAGGAAACATAGCTTCTTGGCGTAGATGGACCATCTTCTATTGTTGCCACTTGTTTTAAGTAAACTGGCATATTTGAATTGACACCAACAACTAAATTTTCTACATCTTCTGCAGTAGATAAAAATTGACCAGTAGTAATCAAGTATTCTTTATCATTTTCATTAAAACTACCTGACTGCGAACTGCCATTATTGGCTTGTATCATCTGCATTATTCCCAGCGCATCAACACCGTTTTCAGCCATTTTATCTTTATCGAGAACAACTCTCAATTCTCTGTTTCTTCCACCAATTTCTTTAGTTGTAGCAACATCCTTTACTTTCTCAATTTCCGAAGTAAGTTCTTCGGCTATTTGACGAAGTTCAAAATCGTTTAATTTTTCGCTCCAAAGTGTTATCCCAAGCATTGGAACATCGTCGATAGAACGTGTTTTTACCATAGGTTTATAAACGCCTTGCGGGAACATATTTTCATGTTTGGCAAGTTCGTCGTATAATTTTACATAAGAACGTTCCACATCTTGACCCACATAGAACTGAACTATCAACATTGCTTGACCATTCATTGCCATGCTGTGAACATGTTCAACACCTTTGATATTAGAAATTATTTTTTCTAATGGTTTTACCACTCTACTTTCTACCTCAGCTGGGCTTGCTCCAGGATAGCCTACCATTACATCGGCCATTGGAACATTTATTTGAGGTTCTTCTTCACGAGGAATAAGAAATGAACTGTACACTCCAATAATCATCAAAGCTACCATTAACAAAATGGTCAATTTAGAATTGATGAAAAAATGAGCTATTTTACCTGATATACCTTCTTGCATGATTTTTTGTTTAAAGTTTAAGGTTTAAAAGTTTAAAGTTGTTTTCTAACTAAACTTGAAAACTGCGACTGTTTACTGAATACTAACCTTTGCTCCGTTATACAATTTGCCCTCAGCTGAAACAATATATCTTTCGTTAGCTGATAATCCTGATAGTACTTCTATTTCGTTGCCAAAAGTTTTTCCAAGTCTTAACCATCTCAATATTGCTCTATTATCGTTACCTATGGTGTAAATTCCCGTAAGCTGTCCTTGTTTTACAATAGCACTTGTTGGCACTAATACTTTCTCTGTGGGTTTTTCTTCAGTTATTTTATTTTCTACAGGAAATTGAACATTGACAAACATTCCAGATAAAATACTTTTATCAACGTTTCCTAAATTTATTTTTACCAAATATTGTCCGCCAGTATTTTTTGATGACAAACTAACTTCAGAAACTTTTCCAGAAACTTCTTTGTTGATAGATTTTACCATTACCTTCACATCCATTCCATTGTGAATATTGGCAATATCGGTTTCAGAAACCATAGCAGTAACCTGCAATCTCGATGCTCCTTCAATACTTACTAATGGCATTCCAGGATTAGCAATATCGCCTTCTTTTATAAACGTATTAGTTATTTCTCCCGAAAAAGGTGCTTTAATATTGGAATAACTAAACTGTGCTAAAACCTCGTTTCGCATTTGTTTTGCTGCCTCAAGACCTGCTTTTGCCATTTCATAACGCGAGGTCATGTCATCAAGTTCTTTCTGAGATGCGCTTTGCTGGTTGAACAATGCTGTAAATCTTTCATAGTCTTTTTTTGCATTTTTGAATGCTGCTGTCGCTTGCATAACTGATGCGTCAACCTGTGCTTTCTTGGCCACCAAATCAGTATTATTGATGCTAACCAACAATTGACCTGCTGATACTCTTTGACCAACTTTTACATGCAATTTTGTTACATAACCCATCATCCTTGTGCTAACATTGGCACTGTTTTCTGCTTCTACTTTGCCGCTTGCAGAAATATATCCTGAACCATTTGATGAGTCCAAACCACTAACTTTTACTGCTATTGGTTTTTCATCAGAAGAAATCTCTTTTCTTTCTTTACCACATGAAGCAAAAAGTACTGTTACTGCTAAAAGTATTATTGATGTTATTTTTTTCATGGTTTTATTTTTTTGTTAAAAATTGTAAATATTGATTAGCTAAATTGTATTCGAAAACCGACTGTATATATTCTAATTCTTTTTGATACATTTGAGTTTCAGACTGCAACAAATCGGTAGTTTTTTCGAGACCTTGTGAAAATCTATTTTGTCTAATTCTATAGGACTCTTGCGACTGCTGATAGGCTAAATTCATAAGATTAACTTTGTTTTTAGCATCATTCAATTGGCGTGATGCTCTGTTAAACTCCATATGACTTTGCGCTTTGTACTGTTCGTTTTCGCTGAGTGATTTTTCATATTCTGTTTTTGCTTTTTCATATTTTCCAATTGATTTATAACCATCAAAAACATTCCATGAAAGTTGTGCTCCTACTAAATATCCTTTGGCACTTGTTCCAAAAACATTTCTATCATACATTTCATAACTACCAAAAGCATTAAGCCTTGGCAAAAAACTCATTCTGGAAGAACGATACATCTTTGAATAAGCTTCGCTAACCATCTTCATCGACTCGATATCTTTTCTGTTCTCGTTGAAGCTGTAAACTTCCTCGCCATTTATATTGCTTTCTGCTATTTCAGTAGGTTTAAAAGTTTTCCCATTCATTTCTTCATTAAGCAAAAAAGCTAAATAATCTGAGGCATTCTGAACATTACTTTTAGCATATTGAAGCTGATTAGCTACTTCATTTACTCTTACTTGTACATTCAATAAATCTGTTTTTTGCAACAAGCCTTGTTTATAATAATTTTGAACCATAGTCAAATTTGAATTAGCTGTATTGACTGCTTTTTCTAAAACTTTAACAGCACTATAAGTAAGTTGCAATTGCTGATATGCTTTTATAACCTCCATTTCTAGGTACTCTTTTGTTCTTTCAGATTGCAGTTTCATTGCAGACATTTTTGCTTTGGCAGCTTGTCTTTCAAACATTCCATCAAGATTTATTAAAGGCTGTTGTATCTCAATTTTGGTAGCAAAATTTTGAGTAGCCTTTGGATCATTTAGAAATGCCGGATTGAAATCGGACTGTGTTAATATTTCCTGATTTAGTTTTGACCCAAATGCCATCAATGGGTTTGTAGTTGATATACCTGTGTGAGATATATTGATATTTGGCAAAAAGAGCGAATTTGATTGTTTGTAATCTGCTTTGGCAGATTGATAGCTTTTATCTGCTATTTTCAATTGAAGATTTTTTTCTGTCAATTTTTGTAGCAAATCATTTTTAGAAATTGTAATGGTATCTTGACCATACCCAAAAATGGATATAAAAACTAAAGCTAGGGTTAAAAAAGTTCTATTTCTCTTCATAATTTTATTACTGAATTATGAAGCAAAAATAGAATCGTAAAAAAGTGCATACAGCCACAAATGTTACACAGTAACGTTTGTTACAAAAAAAGGCTCGAAAATTCGAGCCTTTTTTTCTTTAGTTAATAACCTTTATCTAATAACAACTTTTTGAGAAACATAAAACTTGTTATCAAAAATAAACGTGACGATTACTATTTTATCAGAAGGATTATCCAATTCAAAATCCATAGTATTATTGCCTACAGCAGCATCTTCTATTTCGCCATCAGAAATTATTTTTCCATCGATAGAAGAAATAAAATAGTCAATAGTTGTTGCATAAGGCATATTAAAATTGATTTTGACAATATTGCTCGTAGTTGGATTTGGAGAAATTGTCATAGAAAAAGGATTTTTACCTTCAATTGCATGTACATTCAACGGTTCATTTCTAATTAGTTTTACTTCATAAATAGTTGCATTTGCACTGGTCGTATTGGTTTGATTTACACTAAACGGGTTTTGTGTTGGACTACTTAAACCACCAACTATATGCCCTATCACAAATTCGTTTTCATTGATTTCATCCAATTTTATGACTTCATTTTCAAAATGAGGCAATAATTTGTTTGGTATAAATTCAGCACTAGCACCTTTTAAACTTGGCATTGTTTCTGGCATTTGATATTCTTGTAAAGAACCATCAGCAAAACGAGTCGTACGACTTATTGTGTTTACAAATGGCACATTGTTATCCTGAACCAAAGTTGTTCCGTTGTAGTAGTACTGACTCATTCCTCCGAAAAACAAATTGTGCATTCGGTTATTGACCGCATCATACAAACACGATTTAGCACTGTGATAATTGCTCAAATATTGATTAAAAGAAGTCTGCGGAAAATAGCCTGACTCTTTAATATCTACTGGATACAAAAACGGCAAATCTACATTGATTTGAAATACGCCCGATGAAATTGTATATCCTTGCGAACCATCAGGAAAAGCTTGAGGAAGCAAATTATAATCTCTTCGGTGCAAATGAACAGCATCTGTAATCATTTGATAATTAGTAATACTCAACTGCGAACCCGAATTATCAATTTGAAATTTTTTGATTCCATTGGTATAGGTTTGTGTAAAAGTAGGATTGTTCATTGGGTTGTATCGTCCATCAAAACGATGTCCTCCAACCAAATAAAACGTATTGCCTATTTTGCCCAATTGTCCACCATTTACAGCCAAGTTTTCGTCAGTCATTTGTTTAAAATAACTTGAAATCGGTGAATTGTTTATTATTGCATTTATCAAATTGGGTACATCTACCGAAGTCAACTTGTTGAATGTAATATGATCATTGGCAGTTGCCGAAAAAGCATAACCTCCAATAATGTATAGTGTTTCGCCATCTTGATAAAAATTGAAATTTGTAGCTTGTAGCTGTTCTTTCAAAGATGTCTGCAATGAATTTACAGATGCTGACCAAAACTGATTTGCGTTCACATCAACCACATAAATCATTGTGTTATTGCTAGAGGCAGGAAACGCGTTGAATGGTTGCCTAGCGTGAATTCCATCAATACGTCCGCCAATAATAAGCCATTTCCCGTTGTGCTGTGCAAAAGCATAGGAGTGAATTCCAGGAAAATTTGGAATTGTTACCGGATTTAATTGTATTTGATAATCAAAAGTAGATTGAGCAAACAAACAGCTTGTGATTAGAAAAAATACAATTTTATATAAAGTTTTCATTTTTAAAATTAGACAATAGAAGTACTGTGCCTATTATTCATAGGCACAATACAGAATATTAATAAAAAATGAGACTTCTTTTAAGCTTTTTTAGAAGAACAACATCCTGCTTTTTTTTCAGCTCCACAAGATTTTTTCTCTTCGGCTGAACATGATTTTTTTTCTTCAGCAGTACATGTTTTTTCTGTTTTTGCTTTTTGCTTTTTCTGTTTTGGGCTTTGTTGAGCGTTAGCATTTATTGAAAGGAACAAAGCCGATATTGCGAATATTGAAACTATTTTTTTCATTTTTTTATAAGTTTTTAAATAATAATATTTTTTTGTAATCAGATATTTTAAACAAACAAAAACGACTCTGGTGGTTGCCAAATAGTTGCATTATAGTTTTCTGCAAAGTTTTTATGATACTCTATATTTTCTTTTTTGTGAATATAAATTGCTTCGTTTTTAAACTCATATGCATTAGAAAATAAAACATAAGTATAACTATTCATGCTAAAGTTGAGCAAGCATTTTTCTTTTTGACATCCGCCATCATTGGTCTCAGATGTTTTGTTTTTATGACAAGAAGATTCACAATTTTCTGCAAAATGCATCTTAACTACTTTTACCGCCGGAAGAACGGTTAAAGCACTAAAATAGAAAAACATGAAAAATGCTAAATACTTCATTTTGTAAATTTACATTTATTTTCTTGTCCAATGTGTAACATAAATCACTTTCACACTTAAATCATTTAACTAGAATATATTTTCTAAATACTATTGAAATAATTCCTCCATAAACTATTCCAAAAAAATAGCCTGTTACTATATCTCCTGGAAAATGTAGTCCAAGATATATTCTACTAAAAGCAAATACCAAAGGGAATAAAAACAATATAAATGAATATTTGTAATATTTTCTCAAAATAGAGAACGCAAAAACTGTTGTCACCATAGAATTAACAGCATGACCCGAAAAAAAACTATATGCAGGACTTGTTTTTACTATTCTAATGATGTGTTTTAGTTCTTCATCATTACAAGGTCTTAATCTTTGGAAATGATTTTTAAAAAGATTGGCCGTTTGATCGCAAATTAGAATTAAAAAAGTGGTAAAGAGCAAATAATATCCAAAGTTTTTCCATCCAATCTTTTTTTGAATAAGATAAAAAACTAAAAAATATAAAGGTAACCATGTGAATTGATTGGTTATTACTAACCAAAATCCATCAAAGGAATTTGAACCAAGACCATTTAGAAAAACTAATGCTTTTTTATCTAATTCAATTACTTTTTCCAACATTACATTTGTCGTTTTATTGGACCAGTAATTTCTTCAATATCCTGAGCATTATTTTGAACAGTAGATGTTATATTTTGGTCAATACCTGCTTTAACTTCATCAATTTCTTTGGTAAAACTATCCGTCATATCGGTTAATGTCTTGTCAAGTCCATTTGCTTCAGCACCTTTTTGGATTTCAGATTTTATTTCATTGGTAGCATTTTTGAGTTGAGCCATACCTTTTCCCATTGCTCTTGCAATGTCTGGTATTTTGTCTGAACCAAATAGCATAAGAGCAATAAAAATGATAAAAATTAATTCGCCACCACCAATTCCAAACATATTTATTTTATTTAAATTAAAGTCGCAAAGTTACAAAGTCTTTTTAATCAAATTTTGATTTTAACTGTTCTTTTGGCCACATATTATTTGAAGTATCAATGTCAGCTGTTTCCTCTTTTGGGTCAATAGTAATTTTTTTGACAGGTTTATTAGTAGCAAAAGTTCTAGTTGCTTCAACATCGTTCATTCTCCATATTTGAGCTGGAAAATGATAATTTTCAGTAGTACCATCATCAAAAGTTAACTCAACTAGTATTGGCATAACCAATCCTCCAGGCTTATTAAAAGTTACCTGATAAAAGTATTTTGGATTATTAAGTTTTTGCTGTTCTTCTTTAGTAAAATGCGATTGAACATATTCGTCTAATGTTTTTATTTCTTTGATATCAAATGGTTTATCCATTTCTTTTTTATAATCAACACTATTCTCGGCAATCATGTAAACCATAGGTCCAGGATTTGCATTTCTTCGTCTTCTTTTAGTTAAAAAATCTTGAACTTCTTTTGAAGGTTCATTGGAAACAAAATATCTTTTGACTTCTTTTATCCCAATATCGTTGTAGTCTGTAGTATAAAACCAACCACGCCAAAACCAATCTAAATCGAAAGCAGTTGCGTCTTCCATCGTTCTAAAAAAGTCTTCAGGTGTTGGATGTTTGAATTTCCAACGATTGGCATAAGTCTTGAAACCATAGTCAAAAAGTTCTTTACCCATAACGGTTTCTCTCAGAATATTTAGTGCTGCGGCAGGTTTTCCATAAGCATTATTCCCAAATTGACGAATACTTTCAGAGTTGGTCATGATTGGTTCTAATCCTTTTTGATCACCACTCATGTAGGCAACGATATTTTTTGCTGGACCACGATCAGCAGGAAAATTTGGATCCCATTCAATCAATGCTAAATATTCTAAAAATGAATTCAATCCTTCATCCATCCATGTCCATTGACGTTCGTCAGAATTCACAATCATTGGGAAAAAATTATGTCCTACTTCGTGAACAATAACACTCATCATGCCGTTTTTTACTCTATCACTGTAGGTTCCGTCTTTTTCTGGTCTGCCCCAATTCCAACAAATCATTGGATATTCCATTCCTTGATCTTGAGCATGAACTGAAACAGCTTTTGGATATGGGTAATCAAAAGTATGACTAGAATAACTTTTTAAAGTGTGGGCAACAATTCTGGTTGAATATTCACCCCAAAGTGGATTTCCTTCTTTTGGATAAACAGAAACTGCCATTACATTTTTTCCTCCAAGCTTTACTGCCATTGCATCATAAATAAACTTTCGAGAAGTTGCTATTCCAAAATCACGAACATTTTCTGCTTTAAATTTCCATGTTTTCTTTTTGTCTGAAAACCCTTTTTCGGCTGCCATTGCTTCTTGTTGTGTTACTACAACTACAGGTTTATCAAATGATTTTTCTGCTTGAGCATATCTAGACAATTGTTCGGGTGTAAAAACCTCATTTCTGTTTTGTAAAACACCTGTTGCTTCTAGGACATGATCAGCAGGAACGGTAATATTTACTTCGAAGTTTCCGAATGGCAAAGCAAACTCTCCTGAACCCCAAAACTGTTGATTTTGCCAACCTTCAACATCGTTGTAAACAGCCATTCTAGGATAAAACTGTGCTAGAATATAAAGATTGTTTCCATCTTCATCAAAATGTTCATATCCCGAACGACCAGCATCGAGCAAATAGTTATTGATATTATACCACCATTTTATAGAAAATGATATTTTTTCTCCATGCTTTAAAACATTGGGTAGTTCAATTCTCATCATGGTTTGATTAATGGAATAATTCATTGGTTTTCCATTAATATCGTTTACATATTCTATCTTAAATCCACCATCAAAATCTTCCTCCAAAAATCTTCTTGAAAAGGCAGATGCTGGAATAGCGGGTTCTGTTTTGGTGTTTTGAACTAATGGTGTTTTGGAGTTTTTGGCTTGCTGATTTTGGTCAAGCTGAACCCAAATATAATCTAAAGCTTCTTTAGCATTATTGGTGTAAGTTATCGTTTCCTTTCCAAATAGTTTTTGATTTTTATCATCAAGTTCAATGTCTATTTTATAATCGGCTTGCTGCTGATAGTACTCTGGTCCTGGAGCACCAGATGCAGTTCTGTACATATTTGGAGTTGCCAACAAATCATACATTTGCTTGAATTTGTCGGGATTTCTTTCCTGATTTTTGTTTTCTTTTTGAATATCTTGAGCGTAGATGCTTGTTAGGAATAGTAAACTATATAAATGTATAAAGGTGGTTTTTTTCATCATATTCATTTTGAAGCAACTAAAATAACTTTTTTTAAATTATCGAGTAATTTATTGTTTTATTTTAACATTCCTTTGATAGTTTCTCCTGAGAGCAACAAACTGGATTTTTGTCCATTATTTTCAAATTGGATAATGTTTTGTTGGTCTGGAAATTCAGACAACAACATAGTATTTTCAACTTGTAGAGCATTTATTTTTTTCACATTTTTGATTTTGAAATAGCAAATCAAACTGTTTTCTTTTACTTCTTTTGACAGAAATATGTACTCTTGATTTTTCCCGTCGATAACTATTTTAAAATTTTTATTAAAGTATTTGATTACCAATTCTTCGTCATGGGCTGTTTCTTTTTTTTCGCCTATAAAAGTTTTTGTTTTGTATTCTTTGTTTATAGACTCTGTCAAATCATCAATAAAAACCCTTGTCGTAATTTGCACTTCATTTTTTTGGGGAACAAACTTTAGTTGAAACATACCTACATAAAAACGGTGTATTCCAAAAGAAACCATTGTAAAAAAAAGGAAAAGAAACACTATTTTTCTCATTATTGTTTTTCTTCTAAAAGTTTGAGATATTCTGTTGCTAATTTAGAAAGAATAAATTCGGTTTTTATTTTATTTTTCTCACTCAAAGCTAATCTTAACTCGGAATTATCAGCAACATAAAACAAAAATGCTTCAACATTTTCTTTTGGTATAAATAGGCTGTTTACAAAATATTCTTCTACAAACTGATTTTTTATGGATTGAATAGTGAGCTCATTGCGCTCAATTAAAAGTTCTTTTTTGAGCATAGCTGTTCTACCCGAAATACTATTTAATAAACCATCAAGTGGCATTCCACCCAAAGGAATTAATAATGGATAATACCAATGAAATTCTCCTGCTGTTCTTAGTTTTCTCTCGGCTGGAGTATATTTTTTTGCTGGTTTTTCTAGGATTCCAAGCGACACTGCATTGATGTCTTTATAGATTTTTATCTCAACATTTTCAAGAGGAATAACTTTTGGGGAAAGAGTAATTGTAAATAGCTTTTTTTTCAAATCATCTTCGCTAAGGGTAATTTGCTTTGTTTTAATGGTCATTCCATCAAATAGTAATTCGTCTCCAATTTTTACAAACATCGAAAAATTTCCGTTTGCTTCGGGATTTACAATTGATTGTGACCTTTTATTAGTTATGGAAATGCTTTTCAAATCTTCAATATCACAAACAACCTTACCTTTTAGATATTGTAATTCTTCGGTTTGTGAAAAACCAAAAAAAGAGATGAACCACAATATGTAAAAGTATTTTTTGTTCATTTTTCGTTGATGGTTTCTATATATTTTGTTGCCAATTCTCCAATTCTAAACATTAACAAAGTATTATTTTTTGCATCTAATAACGCTTTTATCGTTTGGTTTTCAGCTAAATAATACATAAATCCTTTTACGTAATCTGTGGGAATATTTAATTTATTTATAAAATATTCTGCTTCAAACGTTTCTTCTAGCAGTTTCAAAACTAATTCTTTTTTCTCAGTTTCTAACTCTTTTTTGAGCATTGCGGTTCTTCCTGAAAAGGCATTAATTATTCCATCCAAAGAAAGACGCGTATCAAGTCCTATCTGATTTGTACCCTTAGCAGCAAATAATTTTCTTTCGGCTGGTGTATATTTTTTTGGTGCTTTGGAAACAATTCCTAGTTTCAAAGCATTCAAATCATCATATTTTACTATCACAACCTCATCCAGTTTATTCATCATTGGCTCAAGATTTACAAGCAATAAATCTTTACTAAAATCCTCTTCCTTTATCTGGATTTTTTTTCCAATGATTTGAACTCCCGAAAACATTATTGTATCACCTACAGCAGCTTTGATGGAAAAATAACCATTACTATCAGCCGCAAAATCTGATTCTGTTCTGAGATTTATGATATAAATACTCTCTAAATCATGAGCATTGGATACAATTTTTGCTTTAATGATTTTTGAAATATCATTTTGTGACCAAACAAAAATTGGCATCAAAAAAAGAAGCTGAATAATGATTTTCCTCATAAAAACTATTTTGGATAAATGTATTTCAATTGTTTCCCAATAAATTCCTAATGGTTTTCTAAACTTTTGTTAAAAGTTCTTAAACTTTTAAATATCAATTCATTTAAAAACTCATTACTTTTGAAAAAAAATATAATGAAAAAGCTAATTATTGCAAGTACTTCAACACTTCATGGAGGAAATTATCTTGAATATTTACTTCCTAATTTGAAATCACATTTTGAAAATTGCGAAGAGGTAATTTTTATACCTTATGCTAGACCTGGAGGAATAACTCATGAAGAATATACTCAAAAAGTTGCCGAAACTTTTAAGAGTATAAACATCAACATTAGAGGTTTGCACGAATTTAGCAACCCTGTTGAAGCATTAAAAAAAGCTAAAGGGATTTTTACTGGTGGTGGAAACACTTTTTTGTTAGTCACACAACTCTATCAAAATAATGTAATGGAAGTTTTGAAAGAAGTCATTGAAAACGGAACTCCTTATCTTGGCTCAAGTGCTGGAAGTAATATTACGGGTGTTTCAATGCAAACAACAAATGATATGCCTATAATATATCCGCCAAGTTTCGAAACTCTTGGTGTTATTCCGTTCAACTTAAATCCACATTATCTCGATCCAGATTTACAGAGTAAACATATGGGAGAAACTCGCGAAACTAGAATAAAAGAGTTTCATGCTTTCAATAATATTCCAGTTTTAGGCTTACGCGAAGGAAGTTGGCTCGAAGTAAATGGCGAAACGATTATTTTAAAAGGAAACTTAACAGCGCGATGGTTTACAGCCAATAATGCTCCTGTAGAACTAGAACAAGAAACAGATTTAGGAAAATTATAAAATAAAAAAACCTCAAGAAATTCTTGAGGTTTTTTTTTGAGCGGAAGACGAGGCTCGAACTCGCGACAACCAGCTTGGAAGGCTGGAGCTCTACCAACTGAGCTACTTCCGCATTAGGTTTACAAAAGCATTATTATCATTGAATTTCAGTGAAACTGCGTTTTGTGAGTGCAAATATATAGAATAACTTTCTTTTGATGCAAATTTTTAATTAACTTTTTTAATCAATAAATTTAAAAATATACTAAACTATTTATTCCTAAAAAGTTATACTTTTATAAATATTTTTTTCAAATGCTTGAGATTAAAAAAATTCAACCTACAGACACCTATATTGTACGACATCCTGTTCTTCGAAAAGGAAAAGCAATAGAAACTTGCCGATTTGAAAATGATGAACTTCCATCAACTACGCATTTTGGTTGTTTTTTTGAAGGTAAATTAGTTGGTGTTGTAAGTCTATTCGAAAAATCAAACAACTTATTTGAAGAAAAGAACCAGTTTCAACTAAGGGGAATGGCTGTTTTGGAAGAATATCAAAAAAAAGGATTAGGTGAAAAACTAATAATCTTTCTCGAAAATTATATAAAAAACAACCAAGAAAATGCTCTAATTTGGCTCAATGCTAGAGAAAGTGCTTTAAAGTTCTATGAAAAACTCAATTATGTTGTCATTGGCAATGTTTTTGATATAAAAGACATCGGGAAACATTATATGATGTTTAAACATTTAGATTCATGAGAATATTATTTTTATCAATAGTAGGTTTGCTTTTTATGGGTTGCAAAAAAGAAATTCCCGTAAAAGATTTTGCTCAACAAAAACCTAAAACTATAGTCAGAAAAATGCCGAAAACTGGCAAAATCCTATCAATAGACACCACACTCTACGGCAAATTTGAAAGTCCTGTTCTAGTAGATTTTTATGCAAAATTCAACAACGAAACCGTTTGGCAATCAGAAGATGATAGAAAAATAATCTTGAATGAGTTTTCAAACGCAGAAAATGAAGGCCTAAATCCTGATGATTATAGAATAAAAAAACTGCTCACATTTGAGAAAAGATTTCAAGAACTAAGTGATAAAGAACTCATAGATTACGATTTATTGTTGACCTATAACCTTCAAAAATATATTTGGCACATTAGTCAGGGAAAAATAAATCCAAAATCATTGTATTCTGATTGGGATTTACCAGAAAAAAACACTGATGTAAATCAAATACTAGCTCATGCTTTTGAAAAAGATGTTTTACAAACTACGATTGATAGCTGCAAACCTCAGCACATAGTTTATAAAAAACTAAAAAATGCTTTACAGATAATTAATACTTTTCCAAAAGACACTTTAAAAAAGATTGTTTTTGATGGAAAAATTATTCCAAACGATACCTCTAAAGCGCTTATAAACATCAAAAAACGATTGATATACTGGAAAGATTTAGAACCACAAGATTCATTGACAAGGATATATGACACAAAGACTATAAATGCCATAAAAAGATTTCAAGAAAGACATGGTCTTGCAGATGATGGTGTTATAGGTCAAGGAACATTGAAAGCTTTGAACTATACAAAACAAGATAGAAAACATCAAATTATTGCAAATCTTGAACGATGGAAATGGTTTCCAAAAAACCTTGGAGATGAATATATCATCGTGAATATCCCAGAATATAAACTTCGCTTGGTAGAAAATAATGATACCATCAGAAAACACAAAGTAATTGTAGGCACATCCAAAAGAAAAACACCAATTTTAACTTCAAAATTGAGCTACACAGTTTTTAACCCAACATGGACAGTTCCGCCAACAATTTTAAAGGAAGATGTTATTCCTGCTACAAAAAAGAATTGGAATTATCTTGAGAGTAAAAACATAACTGTGTATGATAATAGCGGAAATAAAATTTCTTCTTCGCAATGGAATGCTGCTAAGGCAATGAGTTATCGATATGTGCAATCACCAGGAAGTTATAACTCATTGGGTATGGTAAAAATTATGTTCCCCAATAGGTTTTCTGTTTATCTCCACGATACCAATCATAGAGATTATTTTGTTAAATCGAATCGCTCATTGAGCTCAGGTTGTGTTCGCGTTGACGAACCATTAGAACTTACTGCTACTCTGCTCAACGACAGTATAAACTATAACCAAGAAAAGATTGGCGAAATCCTAAAAACTGGGGAAACAAAAAACGTAAAATTCAACAAAGAAATACTTCTTCATCAATGGTATTGGACTGCTTGGAGCAGAGACAACCTGCTAATTTTTAGAGATGATATTTACAACTTGGATCAAGAGTTGTATAACAAACTGAAATAAAACTAAATCAGACTATTTTTCTTTGAAGAATGATAGATAAATAAACAGGATTTACCTTTTATAGCATTGATTATTTTTTCGTTCATTTCCACAGGAACTGCAGGACAACCTTGACTTCTTCCTAATCTTTGGTGATTTTTGATAAAAGAATCCGAAACATAATCTGCTCCATGAACAACAACCGCTCTATTTCTTGCATTATCATTAAATCCTCTTTCTATTCCATCAAGTTTTAGTGACATTCCATGTTTTCCATTATATACTTCACCAGTTATATAAAATCCCAAACTGCTTTGAAAAGACTCTGATTTATTAGAGAAAGAATTTGCAAATTCTTCACCAGAATTTTTCCCATGAGCAACCAATGTGTTGTAAAGAACAACATTGTTTTCTAGGTCAATTACCCAAAGGCGTTTTTGATTTGATGATTTAGTAAAATCTATCAAAGTAATAACATCTCTTTGTACTAATCCTTTTTCTTTTAGTTTATAAAAACCTTCCAATGCTTGATTGAAACTTTCAAAACTAGGCATAGAAAACTCTCTTGAATCCAAAGTTTGATAAACAGTTTCAACCATAGAAAGTGGCTTTTCTGTTTTTACATCAGAAACTTTAAGCAACGTATTATTTGAGCTGGGAATGTTGCTAAACGAAGTAAACAACACAAAGGCAAAAAGCGAAAAAAATCTGTAATTCATTGAAATTTATAGGTTTAATCATTAGACTTGGGAAGGCAAAACTATTAAAAAAAAAATCTTTTCCAAATTTTACCGAAAACTTTTTAAATTTTTTATAACAATGTTTAATAACGGAAAAGAAATATAAATATTGTATTTAGTGTTGTGAAAATCAATTAAATATTTATTTTTGTTGGACAAAACGCCAGTATTTATGCCCAAAAAAGCCATATTCTATATTCTAACATTTTCCCTGTATATGAATAATTTTTTTGGTCAGAAAAAAAATTTACATACAACTATTACTACTGAAAAAATTTCGATTGACGGGAAATTGTCTGAAAAATCTTGGGAAGAGGCAGAGGTTGCAACCGATTTTGTAATGATTTTTCCTGATAATGGAAAAGAAATATCCAAAGACTTAAAAACTGATGTAAAAGTCATTTACGATCAAGAAGCCGTTTATGTTGGAGCAATACTTTACGACAGTAATCCAAATAATATCAAAAGAGAAATCACAAAAAGAGATGATTTTGCCACTGCTGATCACTTTGGCGTTTTCTTTAATGGGTATAATGATGGACAACAAGAATTTCGTTTTTTTGTTAGTGCAGCAGGAGTTCAACAAGATGGTATTTACACCACAGCAAACGGTGAAGACTTCAGTTGGGATGCCATTTGGCAAAGCAAAGTTACCATAACAGATATTGGTTGGGTTGTTGAGATGAAAATTCCTTATGCTGCTTTGCGATTCCCAAAATCTGAAAAACAAACTTGGGGTTTAAACTTTTATAGAGAAGTTAGAAAAACTCGTGAACAATATACTTGGAGTCTCATTAATAATAAAATTACTAATGAAAGTACACAAGCAGGAATTCTTGAAGGAATAGAAAACATAGAAACTCCTACCCGATTATTTTTTATTCCCTACACTTCATCCTATTTATATGTAAAAAAAGGTGAAAAATCGACTGGCGAATTCAAAGGAGGTTTAGATATTAAATATGGGATTAATGATGCTTTCACATTGGATGCTATCTTAATTCCCGACTTTGGACAAACAAAATTTGACAACGTAGAACTAAACTTAAGCGCTTTTGAACAACAGTTTTCAGAAAACAGACCTTTTTTCACAGAAGGAACCGATTTGTTCAACAAAGGTGGATTGCTCTATTCTAGAAGAATTGGAGGTTCACCAAGTTTTTATCCAGAATTGGCCAGCGATGAAGAGTTGCTCAATTATCCAAGTAACACAAACTTACTCAATGCCTTGAAGGTTTCAGGAAGAACAAAAAACGGTCTAGGTGTTGGTATTCTAAATGCGGTTACTGAAAAAACCAAAACCACCATTAGAAAAACCATTGATAATCCTGATGGTTCACAAACCATTCAGGACAGAGATGTAGTTGTAGATCCTTTATCAAATTACAATGTTTTAGTATTAGACCAACGTTTTAATCAAAACTCTTCTGTTAGTTTAATCAATACAAATGTTACAAGAAATGGCGAGTTTAGAGATGCAAATGTTTCTGCATTGGTTTGGGATTTAAACACAAAAGAGAATACTTTTAACTTAAACGGAAGTTTCAAATATAGCTACGTGAATGAAATTCCTAATATTGATGACAGAAAAGGTTATGACACTTCGTTAGACTTTGGAAAAACAAAAGGAAAATATAGGTTCAATGTTGGCGCACAGTATGTTTCAAATCAATATGACAACAATGATTTAGGGATTAACTTTCAAAATCATTACCATGCCGTTTTTTCAAATTTGAGTTATAGAATATTAAATCCAAATATGAATTTCAACACTTTTCAGTCCTTTTTGAATTTGTATTCTGAATTTGATAACAGAACTGGAATGATACAAACAGCATCGTTTAATTTGAATTTTGACACAACCAGCAAGAAAAACAATTATACCGGATTTGGCGCAAGCACATCGCCAATAGTAACCTATGATTTCTACGAACCACGATCTGCTGGAGAAACAAAATTTGTTAAAATACCTGAATATTTGAACTTCTATTATTTCTTTTCTTCAAATTACAATAACAGATTTGCTATTGACTTAAACCCTTCTTTTAATTTTATTAATGAAAGAGAACGTGTGAACTATGGATTTTATATCTCACCAAGATATAGATTCAGCGACAGGCTTTTGTTGATATATAAGTTTAATTTTTATCGACAAAATAACAATACTGGCTGGGTTGCATTTGATGATGCAGATAACACAATTTTCGCCAGAAGAAACAGAATTACTTATACAAACACTATCGTTGGAAAATACTCAATCAACAATGTTATGACTATAAATCTTCAAGCAAGGTATTATTGGTCTTATGTAGTTAATAAACGCTTTTTAACGTTACAAGATGATGGCTCATTAATTGATAATTTCGATTATTCTACAAACAAAAATCAAAACCTCAACATTTGGAATTTTGATTTAAGCTACAGCTGGTGGTTTGCTCCAGGAAGCCAAGTTTCGCTACTTTATCGCAACAGTTCATCGTTGTTTAGTCGCGAATTTGAACATAGCATTTCCAAAAATTTCAACGAAGCAATTAGCCCTGATAATCTAAGTCATGTTCTTTCTTTGAGTGTTAGATATTACATTGATTACAATTCACTTAAAAAGAAAAAGCACTCGGTTAATTTAAACTAATTAATAGTAGTTTCAGGTGCTTAAAATGATTTATCTTTGCAAAAATTTTAAGCCATGAACAAAAAAGTAATCCTAATGATACTAGATGGTTGGGGAAAATCTCCAGACCCAAAAGTTTCTGCAATTGATAATGCCAATACACCTTTTATAGATAGTTTATATCATAAATACCCAAATGCTCAATTGAGAACCGATGGTTTAAACGTAGGTTTACCTGAAGGACAAATGGGAAATTCTGAAGTTGGGCATATGAACCTTGGCGCAGGAAGAATTGTTTACCAAGATTTAGTAAAAATTAATTTGGCAGTTGAAAATAAAACTATCAACAACGAAAAAACTTTGGTTGATGCTTTTCAATATGCAAAAGATAAAAATGTAAATGTTCATTTTCTGGGGTTATTATCGGATGGCGGTGTGCATTCACACACTTCACATTTAAGAGGTTTGATTGATGCAGCAACTAGTTTTGGCCTTCAAAAACTTTTTATTCATGCTTTTACCGATGGTCGTGATGTTGATCCAAAATCTGGAATTACATATATTGAAGATTTACAAAATTATATTTATGATACACCAGCAAAACTAGCATCAGTTGTAGGTCGCTATTATGCAATGGATAGAGACAAACGCTGGGAAAGAGTAAAAAAAGCTTATGATTTGGTCGCAAATGGAACTGGAGAAAAAACAAATGACTCAGCCTTATCAGTTTTAGAAAGTTACAAAAAAGAAATCACTGATGAATTCATTGAACCTATTGTAGTTGTTGATGAAACAGGAAACCCATTAGCTACAATTCAAAATAATGACGTAGTTATCTTCTTCAATTTCAGAACCGACAGAGGAAGAGAACTCACTGAAGTGCTTTCTCAAAAAGATTTTCCAGAATTTGACATGGAAAAACTAGACTTGTATTATGTTACCATGACAAATTATGATGATACTTTTCAGAATGTTCATGTAATTTATGACAAAGACAATCTAAATGAAACACTTGGAGAAGTTTTGGAAAAAGCTGGCAAAAAGCAAATCCGTATTGCTGAAACCGAAAAATACCCTCATGTAACATTTTTCTTTTCTGGCGGAAGAGAAATTCCATTTGAAGGAGAAACAAGAATATTAAGAAACTCACCAAAAGTTGCTACTTATGATTTACAACCCGAAATGAGTGCTTATGAACTAAAAGATGCTTTAGTTCCCGAACTCAAAAAAGGTGAAGTAGATTTTGTATGTCTCAATTTTGCCAATGGAGACATGGTTGGTCATACTGGCATAATGGAAGCTGCAATAAAAGCATGTGAAGCAGTAGATATTTGTGTGAAAGAAGTGGTTGAAACTGCTCTAGATAATAATTACACTACAATAATCATAGCTGACCACGGAAATTGCGAAACCATGATTAATCCTGATGGTTCTCCAAACACTGCTCACACAACCAATCCTGTTCCGATGATTCTTGTTGACAAAGAACATTTGCCGGTTAGAGATGGCGTTCTTGGTGATATTTCACCAACAATTCTTGAACTCATGGGAATTAAAAAACCCGAAGTCATGACGGGTAGATCCTTGCTAGCAAGACTTTAGAAATAAATTAATTAAAGAGATTCAAAATTGAATCTCTTTTTTTTTGGACAAAGCATAAATAAAAGTTAAAATCTCATAATTAATAGTATTACTATTATATTTGCATAAAATTATATTAAAAATGCAAACTATATTGTCTAATATTATTATTTCGGTTAACGACAAACTGTATGTGAAAAACCCTGAAACTTCTGAGTTGGGTAAAAAAATCATACAACACAGCATCATTTTAATAGATGAAATTGGATTTGAGAATTTTACTTTCAAAAAGTTAGGAGAAAAAATAAACTCCAATGAAAGTTCCATATACCGCTATTTTGAAAGCAAACACAATTTGATGCTTTATCTTTCTTCATGGTATTGGGGTTGGATTGAATATAGATTGGCATTTGCAACAACTAATATCAGCGATTCTATGGAACGCCTAAAAAAAGGAATAACCATAGTTACTGAAAAAATAGAAGACGATAGTGCCACTCAACATATAAATGAATCAATTCTTAATAAAATAATCATTCAAGAGTTCACCAAAACCTTACTAACCAAGGAAGTTGACGAAGAGAATAAAAAAGATTTTTTTATAGTGTACAAGAGAGTAATTAACAGGATTGTTGAACTAATAGCAGATGTAAACCCTAATTATGCTTTTGCAAAAAGTTTAGCATCGTCAATAGTAGAAGGTGCTTTGCATCAACATTTTTTGAAAAACCATCTAAAAACTATAACAAACTGTAGTGAAACCATTTCACCTACTGACTTTTATATCGACTTAATTGAAAAAACATTAAAGTAAAACATCATGAATAATACGCCTTTGCAACGTTTGTTTAATCTTTTAAAACTGGACAGAAAAGACATTTCGCAGATTATTTTCTATGCTATTTTTTCTGGGTTAATAAGTTTGTCGTTACCCTTGGGAATACAAGCTATCATAAACCTAATACAATCAGGAAGAGTAAGTGTTTCTTGGATAGTTCTCGTAATAGTGGTTGTCATTGGTGTCGCTTTGGTTGGCATTTTATCATTAATGCAGTTAAGAATTACCGAAAATTTACAACAAAAAATCTTTGTTCGTTCCTCATTTGAATTTAGTTATAGAATTCCAAAAATAAAATTTGAAGATTTTTACAACCAATATCCACCAGAGTTAGCAAACCGTTTTTTTGATACTTTGACTATTCAAAAAGGTACATCAAAACTATTAATTGACTTTTCTACGGCTATTTTACAAATAATATTTGGTATCATTTTATTGTCATTTTATCATCCATTTTTTATTGTATTTGGTATTCTGCTACTAGCATTATTGTATATCATTTTCAAGTTTTCTTATAATTCTGGACTTTCAACTAGCTTGAAGGAATCAAAATACAAATACAAAGTTGCCAGTTGGTTACAGGAAATTGCTCGCAATAATTTTAGTTTCAAAAGACAAGAACATTTTGATTTTGCACTTAACAAAAACAACGTTTTGGTTGAGGAATATTTGAATTATCGAGAAAAACATTTTAAAATAATCAAAAGACAATTCAGTCAATTAATTGGTTTCAAAATAATTATTACCGCAAGTCTATTGTTGATTGGAGGTTATTTGGTTTTAAACCAAAAAATGAATATTGGTCAGTTTGTTGCCGCAGAAATTATTATTTTATTAGTTATCAACTCTGTAGAAAAAATAATTCTAGGACTAGAGAGTTTTTATGATGTGTTGACTTCTGTAGAAAAAATAGGTCAAATTGTAGATTTATCAATAGAAGAAACTCCTTCAAAAAATTTAGATTATTGTTTTACAAATATTGCTTTGGAAACAGAAAACCTAAGATTTAAGTTTCCTGACTCACCAGATTATGTTTTAGACAAAATAAATTTAAAAATAAATCCATCAGATAAAATATATCTCGAAGGAGATAATGGTTCGGGAAAAACTACACTTATTAAAATTCTCTCTGGTGCAATAAAACCAACATCGGGTTCATTCTTTATAAACGATGATACCTACAAAAAAATTGATTTAATTCAATATCGTTCGCAAATAGGAACCATCACACAAGGTGAAACACCATTTGAAGGAACAATTTTAGAAAACATCACTTTCAATAATCCGCTAATTACAGATGAAGACGTAAAATGGGCAATTGATAGTGTAAAACTGGGAAGTTTTATTAAGTCTTTACCAAATGGATTAGAAACAAAAATTTTCCCAGATGGAAGACAACTTTCTTCATCCAATGCGCAGAAAATTCTTTTAGCGAGAAGCATAGTAAATAAACCGAAAATTCTTTTCTATGAAGAACCTTTAGACAAAATGGATAAAGAAGCTATGAAAGAAATAATTGATTTTATTACTGATGAAAAAAATAAATGGACTGTTATTGTTTCTTCAAAAAATGATTATTGGAAACAAAAATGTAATCGAAAAATAACCATGCAAAATGGAAAAATAATTGCTGACATTAAAGAATAATTGCCATGCTAAACATTTCTAAAAAAAATCCAATTACAGAAAACATCGATCGATATAGTAGTGTGAAAAACTTGTCTAACAGGCCGCATTACAAGATATTGAACAAAATAATTCTTTACACCTCAATCGTTGGGTTGTTGATTTTATTTCTTCCTTGGACACAAAACATTTCAGGTTCTGGTTCAGTAACCACTTTAAAACCTGACCAAAGACCACAAACCATTCAATCAGCAATTGCTGGTAGAATAGAAAAATGGTACGTGCAAGAAGGCGATTTTGTTAGAAAAGGTGATACCATTCTATTTATTTCGGAAATAAAAGAAGATTATTTTGACCCAAATCTGGTTCAAAACACTAAAAGTCAAGTTGAAGCAAAAAAATTAGCCGTTCAATCATATGGTGGAAAAGTAACATCGCTTGCTGCTCAAATCAATGCTATTGAAAACGAAAAAAGATTGAAACTTCAGCAAGCACAAAACAAAATTCGCCAATCTTTATTAAAAGTAAAGAGCGACAGCATGGATTTAGAAGCCGTAAAAACACAAATAAAAATTGCTCAAACACAATTTAATCGTTCGGTAACTTTAAACAAAGAAGGTTTAAAACCATTGACAGATGTTGAAGAAAAAAGATTGAAACTTCAGGATGTAGAAGCAAAAATCATTACACAAGAAAACAAACTTTTGGCCAGCAAAAACGAGTTGATAAATGCTCAAGTAGAAATCAACAGAATTAATGCTGAATATACCGAAAAAGCATCAAAAGCAAGAGGCGATCAATACACCGCATTGAGCAGTCAATATGATACCGAAGCGCAAGTCAACAAACTGCAAAATCAATATGTAAATTATCAAATTCGCAACGGAATGTATTACATCAAAGCGCCACAAGATGGTTATGTAAATCGTGCAATTCAATCGGGAATTGGTGAAACTATCAAAGAAGGAACACAGATTGTGAGCATTATGCCTGCTAAATATGATATTGCTGTTGAAACTTTTGTTTCTCCCACAGATTTACCTTTAGTTCACAAAGGCGAAAAAGTTCGTGTATGGTTTGATGGTTGGCCTACAGTGGTATTTTCAGGTTGGCCCAATATGAGTTATGGCACTTTTGGAGGAAGAATTGTGGCGGTTGAAAATTTTATTTCGCCCAACGGAAAATTCAGAGTGCTTATTGCTCCAGACAAAGACGAAGAACCTTGGCCAAAACAAGTGAGCATTGGATCTGGTGCGCAAACGCTAGCTTTGTTGGACAATGTTCCAATTTGGTTTGAAATTTGGCGAAAACTTAATGGTTTTCCACCTAACTATTATCAACCAAAATCTGAAACAACAAAAGATAAGAAATAATGAAGAAGATAATACTGTTTTTGTTTTTTACATTTTCTCTATTTGCTCAAGAAAGAGATAGTAAAGAACTAACATTCAATGAGTATTTAGGTTATGTAAAAAAATACCATCCTTTGGTAAAACAGGCTGATTTAAAACTCAATGAAGCTCAAGCCAACTTGATGCAAGCTCGTGGTGCTTTTGACCCAAAAATTGAAGTGGATTTCGACAAAAAACAATTCAAAGACAAAGAATATTATTCCATCTTAAATAGCAGTTTCAAAGTGCCAACTTGGTATGGAATTGAGCTCAAAGCAGGTTTTGATAATGCTGAAGGGATTTATGTAAATCCAGAAAACACGTTACCAAATTCAGGTTTAACATCTTTAGGAATTTCAGTCCCAATTGGACAAGGTTTGTTCATCAACCAACGCATGGCCGATTTACGAAAGGCTAAAATTGCTCGTAATTTGAATATTGCTGAAAGAAACTTGCAAGCGATAGAAGTGATTTATGAAGCTTCTGTAAGTTATATGAATTGGAAAAGAAGCTATGATGAAGTAAAATTGTATGAAACGTATTTAGAAAATGCTTTGATAAGATACAATGGTGTTTCAAAATTAATCGAACAAGGCGATAAACCAGCTATTGATAGTGTTGAGGCAGGAATTGCAGTAAAAACAAGACGTTTAAATTTAGAGGATGCGAAGTTAAAATTAACTAAAGCAAAGTTGGATTTGTCAAATTATTTATGGTTAGAAAACAACATTCCATTAGAATTGAATGATAATTTACAGCCGGAAAATCTTTTATCCAAAACGATAAAAGAAACGCTTCAAATAAATGAATTGGGAACAGTAGATATTGCCAATCATCCAAAAATTCAAGCATTAGATGCAAAAATTAATATGCTGAAAGTGGATAGAAAATTAAAAGCAAATGCGCTCTTACCAAAGTTAGACTTGAGTTACAATTATCTATCGGAACCAAGTTACATTGATAATTATCGATTTGAAGATTATAAGGTTGGCGTAAACTTTTCTTTCCCTTTATTCTTAAGAAAAGAACGTGGAAGTCTAAAACTAGCCGATTTAAAAATTAAAGATTCAGAATTCGGGTTGCAATTTGAACGAAGAAATTTGGAAAACAAAATCGAAGCCCAGCAGCAAGAAATCACTTCTCTGCAAACCCAAAGAGAATACAACAGTAAATTAGTAAAAGATTTCACAATGCTATTGAACGCTGAAGATAGACTGTTTGAAATGGGAGAAAGCTCTTTGTTTATTATTAATTCGAGAGAGAATTCCTTGGTAAGTTCACAAATTAATGAAATTGCACTAGAAAATCGCTATTTGAATGCTATAATTGGATTGTACAAAACATTGGCAAATCCACAATAAAAAAAACCTTCGCAATGCGAAGGTTTTTAATTTTTATATCCAAAAAATATTAGTAACGACCTCTGTTGTTATCTCTATTGTTCGAATAACCACCTCTACCACCTGAATTACGATCGAAACTTCTTCTTTCTCCTTCTGGTTTTGGTTCAGATTTGTTTACCACGATTTTTCTACCTTCGATAGTTCCACCGTTCAATTCGTCAATTGCTCTTTGAGCCTCAGCATCATTAGTCATTTCAACAAATCCAAATCCTTTACTTCTTCCGGTAAATTTATCAGAGATAATCTTAACTGATTCTACAGCTCCATACTCTTCAAAATAACCTCTTAAATCTGCTTCCTCTACACTGAAAGGAAGACTTCCTACAAAAATATTCATCTATGAAAAATTTAATTCCCTACAAAGGTAGTCTATTTAATGTTGGCAAAAGGTTAAATTTTGATTTATTTTCAAAAACAACACTTTTTAACTGAAAAAAGCAATATAAAAATGTCATTATCCTAAAAACTTTTTATTTTTTTATAAAAAATTTACAACAAAACTTAATAACCATTCTGCTTCAATTGCATAAATTAGGCTTATTTACTACCTATCAATTCATAATACTCTCTTTCAATATTTTCTTGATGATTTGGATGCGCAATTTTCACTAATGCTTCTGCCCGTTGTTTTAATGTTTTGCCATATAAATCGGCTATTCCATTCTCTGTTATTACATAATGAATGTGTGCTCTTGTAGTCACAACTCCAGCACCTTGTTTAAGGAAAGGTACTATTCTACTTTGTCCTTTTTTAGTAGTTGAAGGTAATGCAATTATGGCTTTTCCTCCTGGGCTAAGTGATGCTCCTCGAATAAAATCCATTTGTCCTCCAACACCAGAGTACATTTGTGGTCCAATAGAATCTGCACAAACTTGACCAGTCAAATCAACCTCTATTGCTGAATTTATTGCTACCATATTTGGATTTTTTCTTATTCGTGCAGTATCATTCACCATCGAAGACTCTTTCATTTCAATAAATGGATTGTCATGCACAAAATCATACAATCGTTGAGAACCTATTAAAAAAGTAGCCAAAGCTCTTCCGCGTAAAGTTCCTTTATAGTTACAGTTAATGACATCACTTTCTATTAAATCAATAACTCCATCACTAAACATTTCTGTGTGCAATCCTAAATCTTTATGATTTTTTAGTTTACTCAATGCCGCATTAGGAATAGAACCAATACCCATTTGAAGTGTGCTTCTATCTTCAATTAAGGAAGCAATATAGCCTCCAATTTTTTCTTCTTCAGCAGTGAAGGGTTCAACTTCATGTGAAAAAATTGGCATATTGACTTCTACCAAATAATCAATTTCTGAAACGTGAAGAATTCCATCTCCAAAAGTTCTTGGCATTTGTGGATTGACCTGTGCAATGACAATTTTTGCGTTTTCGATAGCAGCTACAGTAGCTTCAACCGAAACACCAAGCGAACAATAACCATGCCTATCTGGTGGGGAAACGTGAATAAATGCTACATCAATTTGCAAAACATTTTTTCTAAAAAGATGTGGTAACTCACTCAAAAAAACTGGAGTGTAGGAACCATTTCCTGCTTTTAGCGTGTGACGAACATTGGCGCCAATAAAAAATGAATTTACATGAAAACTCGCTGCTAGTTCAGGATTTGCGTAGCGTGCTTCGCCTTCCACATGAAGATGACAGATTTCTACATCTCTCAATTCTGATGCTCTATCTGTTAATGCATTGGCTAATACTGTTGGCGCTGCCGCTGCCGCTTGTAGATAAACTCTATCACCACTTTTTACAACTTTTACAGCTTCTGCTGCTGTTACATATTTGCTCATAACCTAAAATTTTAAGACAAAATTATTCTTGAAATTACAAAAAAAACATGACATTTCTCATTTGGAAATCTATTGTTTCAATTCTATTGAAATATTGTACTTTTGCAAACTCAATTTATCATTATGATTATTCCAAAAACTTCTGAAGAAATAGAATTAATGCGTCAAAGTGCTTTGATGGTTTCAAAAACACTTGGTATGATTGCATCCGAAATTAAAGAAGGTGTAACTACTTTAGAATTAGATAGAAAAGCTGAAGAATTTATTAGAGATAATGGCGCAATTCCAGGTTTTAAAGGATTGTATGGTTGTCCTTCAACGCTTTTAACTAGTGTAAACGAACAAGTAGTTCATGGTTTACCCACAAATAGACCAATTGAAGACGGCGATATAGTTTCGGTAGATTGTGGTGTTTTGATGAATGAGTTTTATGGTGATCATGCTTATACTTTTGAAATTGGAAATGTTGCTCCAGAAACTAAAAAATTACTTCAAGTTACCAAAGAAAGTTTATACATAGGAATTAGAGAGTTTAAAGCTGGAAATCGTGTTGAAGATGTAGGAAATGCTATTCAAAAATATACTGAAAGTTTTGGTTATGGCGTTGTTCGTGAGTTGGTTGGTCATGGTTTAGGAAAAAAAATGCACGAAGCACCAGAAATGCCAAATTATGGTAAAAGAGGAAGAGGAAAAATGTTTGTTGAAGGCATGGTTGTTGCTATTGAACCTATGATAAACATGGGAACAAAAAACATTAAAACATTAAAAGACGGTTGGACAATTGTAACTAGAGACAATAAGCCAAGTGCTCATTTTGAACACAATGTCGCACTTGTAAACGGCAAACCAGAATTACTTTCTACGTTTCAATACATCTACAATGTTTTAGGGATTTCTAGTAATGAGGAAGATGAATTTCGTCAAAAACCATTAGTAATCTGATGAAAAAAGCATTCAAATTTATATTAAACACCATACCAAGACCAATACTAATTCGTCTAAGCATTGTGGTAAGACCAATTCTTGCGTTTCTTTTAAAAGGAAGTCGTTTTACTGATCCAATTGATGGTAAAAGCTTTAGAATGTTTTTGCCTTATGGATATGGTAATCAAAGAAATAATGTGCTTTCGCCAAGCACTTTGTCCTTAGAAAGACATCGATTGTTATGGCTTTACTTGCAAAATGAAACCGATTTTTTTACTTCAAAAGAAAAAAAGAAAGTGCTTCATTTTGCTCCTGAACAAGAGTTTTACAAGCGTTTCAAAAAGCAACCTAATATCGATTACACCACAACCGATTTACTTTCGCCTTTGGCAGATGTAAAAGCAGATATTTGTAACTTACCGTTTGAAGATAATCAATACGACATTATTTTTTGCAACCACGTTTTAGAACATATTCCAGATGATACTAAAGCCATGCAAGAATTATTTAGAGTTTTAAAACTAGGCGGAATGGGAATATTCCAAATCCCACAAGACTTATCAAGAGAAAAAACTTTTTCTGATGACACCATAGTTGACCAAAAGGAAAGAGCCAAAATCTTCGGGCAATATGATCACGTTCGTGTGTATGGAAGAGATTATTTTGATAAATTAAGAAGCATTGGTTTCAAAGTCGTTGAAGAAGATTATACTTCAAAACTCACACCAGAATTAGTTGAAAAATATTGTTTGGCAAAAGGAGAAATTATTCCGATTTGTTATAAACAATAAAACCACCACTGCTAAGTGATGGTTTTGGTTTTATATTTTTTAAAATTTATTCGGGCATTAATACACCTATAATTTTATCTTTAGAAAGATATTTTTTTGCTACCTCTTGAACTTGGGCAAGAGTAACTGCATTGATTTTTGCTTCCACTTCCAAAATATCTTCGGGGTTAGAAGAATTATTAAAACTTCTAATAAAATTACTCATCCAATATCTATTTTCTTTAATTTGCTTTTTATAATCTAGAATTTCAGCTTGTTTAAATTTATCTAAATCTACTTGTGTAGGTCCATTGGCTATTATTTTATTCAGCTCTGCCAAAGAAGCCGTAATCAACTTTTCGGTATTTTCTGGTCCACATGGGAAGGAAATAGTAAAGTTGTATGAACTATAAGGTACCTTATTCATACTTCCTCTAGCATTCACAGTGTAAACACCACTTTCTTGTTCTCTAATTACTTCGGTTAATTTAATTGTCAAAATATCACCAACTGCTTTGAGAAGATATGCTTCATTAGAATCATAATTCGTTTCTCCATAATACATTATGGTCACGTTGCTTTTAGGATCTTTACCTTTATTTACAACTTTTTTTAGGTCACCTTTAATCATTCTGTATCCTAAATCTTTTGGAGTTTCTTTAGAATTAGTCGAAGGTAGAGAAGCTATATATTTTTTAGCCAAATTTTCTATTACACTTTCGTCAACATTACCTACAAAGAAAAATTCAAAATCTGCTGCATTAGAAAATCGTTCTTTAAATTTATTGTAAGCCAATTGATAATTGGTTGATGCCCATTTTTCGTTATTAGGAACTAATCCATTCCATCTTGGGTTTTCTTTGTTGAGAAATGCATAAAACTCCTGTTGAAAATAGAAATTAGGTTGCGAAATCATATTCTCAAATAAATTTGATTGTTTTTGTTTGTAACCTTCAAAAGCTTCAGGATCATAATTCAAATCAGTAAAATAAGCATACAGCATTTGCAATGCATATTCTAAATCTTTTGGAGTAGCACTTCCTCTAAAGCCCTCAGTTGCTCCAGATATATAAGGCATTACCGATGCAATTTTGTCTGACATGAACTTATCAATATCATTTTGATTTAACCCAGAAAAACCTGCTTGTGTTAAACCATTATTTGCAAATTGTGTGGTTTTCATTTCCTCATCAGAGTAGTTATTAGAACCACCAAAACTGATTGCTTCTAGAAGAATTTCATCATTTTTAAAATCAGTTTTTTTAAAGGTAACTTTTGCGCCATTTGATAAAGTTAATGTTGTTGTTCCAATTTTTTGATTGGTTTCCTTTTTTATTATTGACCCTTCTTTTATTGGTTTTCTTATTAGACTTTCGACAACAGCTTTGTCTTCATAAGGTTTCAAATCAGCTGGGTTGATTTTTATTGCATCAAGCACTTCTTGTTCTGTAACTTTTTTTAAGCCTTCTTTTTCTGGAGAAGTTATCACGATTACTCTATTGTCTTCTTTCAAAAAGTCTTTAATTAAATTATTTACAGTTGCTAATTTAATTTCAGGCAAGAACTTTTGAATAGCTGGATAACTCCACTCTATCCCAGGCATTGGTTCTTGATTAAGAAAGTTAGACTGGCATTCCCAAACGAAGTCTTCAGACTCTGTTTTATCTCTATCATTAAATCTGCTTTCGTTTCTAGATAGAATTTCCTTTTTTGCTCTTTCAAACTCTCCGTTAGTAAATCCAAATTTTTTGACTTTTTCGTTTTCCGAAATCAAAACTTTTATAGCTTCAAGTTGTTTTTTTTCATCTATCATAGCAAACGATTGAAATGCCATCTTATCTCTAGCAAATGTTTCTCCATGATAAGTAAACCCATAAGTAAAAGGTGGATTAGGAGAATTGGCGAGTTCACCTAGTCTGTTGTTGAGCATAGTGGTAAAAAGTCCTTCAACCAATTCGTCTTTAAGGTCTTTTATTGTTTTCTTTTTCTTCGTTACTCCATAATCTTTATACAATATCTGAACTTGAGTACGTGAGGCTTCTTTATCACTTTCAACAGCTACAAATGTCTCCTTATGGTTTGGAACTTCAAAGGTCTTTCTTGGTTTTTCATTTGCTGGGTTTTTATATTTTTCAAAATGCTCCTTAATTTTTTGTTCCATTTGATTTACATCAATATCTCCAACAACAATAATGCTAATCAGATTGGGTCTATACCAATCTTTGTAAAAATTAATCAGTTTATCATATGTGAAATTTTCAAGAACTTCTTTTTTCCCTATTGGTAAGCGATTTGCATATTGTGAATTATACATCATTTTAGGGATATATTTATCTTGCATTCTTTTGTCAGCTCCTAACCCAAGTCGGTATTCTTCAAGAACAACACCTCTTTCCTTATCTATTTCTTCTGGAGTTAAATTAGCATTAAACGCCCAGTCTTCAATTATTTGAAAACCCTTTTCCAATTTTTCTGCATCATCAGAAGGAATTGGAAGAAAATAAACAGTTTCGTCAAAACTGGTGTAGGCATTCAAATGTTGCCCAAACTTTACACCAATACTTTGCAAATAATCTACCAATTGATTCTTAGGAAAACGTTTGGTACCATTGAAGTTCATATGTTCCATAAAATGCGCCAATCCCTGCTGATCTTCATTCTCTAAAACCGAACCCGCATTAACTATCAATCGCAAATCTACCTTGTTTTCTGGCTTACTATTTTTCCTGATATAATACGTTATACCATTTTTTAAAGTTCCTTTTTTTACTTTTGGGTCAAAAGGAATAGCACTTGTTTCCTTTATTTCTTGAGCAAACATTATTGCAGGAAATAAAAAAAGAACCAACATTGATTTTAAAACTTTTTTCATAAAAAATTTAAGAATTTGATTATTTATTAAACAAACGAATAAATAGCATTTTTATTATAAATGTACCTAAAACATTGAGCCAGCTATTCATTTTAACTTAAAATTGGCTTAGTTAAAATAAATTCTAAATTTAAAATATCAATAATTATTATATTTACCATTCAAAATATTGAATATGTTCAAAAAAGGCTTCTTAATCACTTTTGCACTGTTAATCAACAAAACTGTTTTTTCTCAAGTAGAAAAAGAAATTGTTCCTCCATATAACATCAAAACAATTTCTTTTGTTCAGAACAATCAAAATGCTATTCCAATTTTTAAACTAGGAGATTCATTTGAGCTTCAATTTGACGATTTATATGGAAATGAAGCTAATTATTATTATACCATTACACATTGCAACTATGATTGGACTCCATCACAACTTTCTATCAACGAATATTTGAATGGATTCGATAACCAACGTATTCAGACTTATACAAATTCTTTAAACGCACTTCAAATTTATTCACATTATTTTCTAGCTTTTCCTAATAGGAATACAAGTTTTAGAGTAAGCGGAAATTATATTATTAAAATCCTAAATGAAGATAGAGAAGTTGTTTTTTCAAGAAAACTTGCTCTTTACGAAGAACTAGTAAATGTTCCTGTTCAGGTTAAAAGAGCCAGAAATATGACTGTTATTAATCAAAAACAAAATTTAGAGTTCTCTATAAAATCGGCCACGATTAATTTTCAAAGCCCACTTCAGAACGTAAAAGTCTTATTGCTACAAAACGGAAAATTTGACAATGCCATAAAAAACATTAAGCCTCAATACACTATTGGCAATGATTTAATCTACAGATATGATGCTGAAACACAATTTTGGGCTGGAAATGAGTTTCGTTTTTTTGAAAATAAAGACATTAGAGCTGCCAATAACAGCATCGCATTTATAGACTCTAAAGGTGGAATTTATAATGCACATCTATACACCGATCAAGCAAGAGCAAACAACCCATATACTTTTTTTCCAGACATCAACGGAAATTATATTGTCAAAAACATCAATGCCGATAACAATGCTATTGAAGCCGATTATGCTTGGGTATTTTTCACCTTATCTGCGCCAAGCTATTTTGGAAAAAACAACATTTACATCAACGGCATGTTCAACAATTATGCATTAGGAGAAGAGAACAAAATGGAATATAACGCAAAAAAAGGCGTTTATGAAAAAGCTTTATTAATCAAACAAGGGTTTACAAATTATCAATATGTGATTGCGGACAGCAACGGAAAAATTGACGATGAGAATGCCATTGACGGAAATTTTTATCAAACAGAAAACAATTATTTTGTTTTGGTTTACTACAAAGAAAACAATCAAAGATACGATCGAATAATTGGTCAAGGAATCGCTAGTTCGGTTGATATAACTAACTAAAAATTAACACTAAATAGACAAATCGAAACCATTTTTTTGTAAATTTGGTTCGAATTTAGAATTTGTTCTATGGTAACACAAATCACGCGAGGAATAAAAATTTCGGTTTCTACTAGTTTTGAAGGCACATATTTCAAAAACTACAAGATACATTTTGCCTTTAGTTATGAAGTTACGATAGAAAACTACAGCAAAGATTCTGTTCAACTTACTTCGCGTCATTGGGAAATTTTCGACTCCTTGAACGATAAAGAAATTGTTGACGGCGAAGGAGTTATTGGTAAAAAACCTGTTTTGAAACCAGGCGAAAAACACACTTACAGTTCTGGATGTTTGCTTTCGTCTCCTTTTGGTGCCATGCATGGTCATTTCAACATGGTAAATTTTACCACAACCAAAACATTCAAAGTCATTGTTCCAACATTCAGATTGAGCGCACCATTCGCACTTAACTAATCTATTTTCAAAAGAAATAATCTTTAATTTTTCTTTGACAAAAATTCAAAAAAACCTTTGTACTTTTGTTACAAATTAAATAATTCGCATCATTTGAATTATCTAATTATCATATTTACTAATAAACAAATTGAAAAAATATGCCTAAAGGTTTTTTTAATGTACCAAAAGCGGTCAACGAACCCGTAAAATCATACGCACCAAATTCTCCTGAAAAAGCTGCGGTTTTAGCAGCTTACAAAAAAATGTGGAATGAAACTATCGATGTGCCAATGTATATCGGTAAAGAAGAAATCCGAACAGGAAATACAAGAAACATGTCTGCTCCACATGATCATCAACACATTGTTGGAACCTATCACTTAGCTGAAAAAACCCACGTTGAAAAAGCAATTTCTTCTGCTCTTGAAGCAAGAACAGCTTGGGCAAACTTAGCTTGGGAACAACGTGCGGCAATATTCTTGAAAGCAGCCGAACTAATCGCTGGACCATATAGAGCTAGAATTAATGCCGCTACGATGATAGCACAATCAAAAACAATTTTTCAAGCTGAAATCGATGCTGCTTGTGAATTGATTGATTTTTTGCGTTACAACGTAGAGTTTATGACGCAAATTTATCAAGACCAACCAAAATCGGTTTCCGATGTTTGGAATCGTGTTGAATATCGCCCGTTAGAAGGTTTTGTTTACGCTATTACTCCTTTCAATTTTACTGCTATTGCCGCAAATCTTCCTGCAAGTGCTGCATTAATGGGCAACACAGTTGTTTGGAAACCAAGTGACAGTCAAGTATTTTCTGCAAAAGTTATTATTGATGTCTTCAAAGAAGCAGGAGTTCCAGATGGTGTCATCAACGTAGTTTTTGGTGATCCAGTAATGATAACAGATACTGTTTTGGCTTCACCAGATTTTGCTGGTATTCATTACACTGGTTCAACATTTGTTTTCAAAGAAATTTGGAAAAAAATTGGAAGCAATATTCACTCCTATAAAACCTACCCAAGAATTGTGGGTGAAACAGGCGGAAAAGATTTCGTAATGGTTCATCCAAGTGCTAATGTAAAACAAGTAGTTGCTAATACTATTCGTGGTGCTTTTGAATTTCAAGGACAAAAATGTTCTGCTGCATCAAGAGCTTATTTTCCAAAATCTCTTTGGAATGACATCAAAGATGAAATGGGTAAAGAATTAGCCTCAATTAAAATGGGTTCACCCGAGGATTTTTCAAATTTTGTAACTGCTGTAATTCATGAAGGTTCTTTTGACAAGCTAGTTTCATACATTGAACAGGCAAAAAAAGATGCTGATGCAGAAGTAATTTTTGGAGGAAACTATGATAAATCAAAAGGATATTTCATTGAACCAACCGTAATTTTAACAACAAATCCTAAATATACTACAATGGAAACGGAACTTTTTGGTCCAGTTTTAACAGTGTATATTTATGAAGATGCTAAATGGTCTGAAACCTTAAAACTGGTTGATGAAACCTCTGAATATGCTTTGACAGGAGCTATTTTTAGCACAGATAGATATGCTATTGACGAAGCTACAAAGGCATTGCAAAATAGCGCTGGAAACTTCTATATCAATGACAAACCAACTGGAGCAGTTGTTGGAATGCAACCTTTTGGTGGTGCAAGAGCATCAGGAACCAATGATAAAGCGGGTTCAATGCAAAATTTATTGCGTTGGGTTTCTCCTAGAACAATTAAAGAAACATTTGTTACTCCTGCCGATTATAGATATCCATTTTTGGGAGAGTAACTATTTTTTAGAAATATAAAAAGTCCAGATTTTTACAGTCTGGACTTTTTTATTTTATTGATTATTAATTTTTTGTACCTTCGAAAAAAATCATTTTGAATATGAAAAGAACACTACTATCAACTGTTTTATTTATTACTATTTGTGCTTTTGGACAAGCTCCAATAAATAGTTTTTATGGTGACAATAATTCTAATTTTGCTGTTTTAGCATCGGCTACAACTCTTGACCATAGTGCTTCTGGAGCAAATCAAACATGGAATTTTAATTCTCTTCTTGCGCTTGGCACGTCTGTTAGAACTTACACAACACCAACAGCAGCAGAATTATCATCTTTTGCTGGCACAACAAATGTCATTAACAACACCTCTACAGTAAATAGCACTACAACTACTGGAAAAATGTTGACAAAAAATGTGTCAAACACTATTTCGGTTACTGGCATAGAAAGTTCGGGATTGACAATAAACTTCTCGACTAATAATGCAACAATAGGTTTGTTTCCTATGAATTATAACTATTCAAATACCGACAGCAATGTATCTGGAACATATAATTATGACACATATTCTGGAACATTTACTGGAAATTTAGTTACTACAGTCGATGCCTATGGAACGCTTTCGTTAAACGACACAGGCAGTGGTGCTTACTCTGGCAATGTTACCAGAATGAAGACTGTGTTGAGTATCAATTTGAACTATGGATTTCTTACCAATGTAGGAACTATAACCCAAACAACATACAGTTATTATGATGGCTCAATAACTTCAAATAATCCTATTTTTAGAAGTTCGACAACCGTTGCTGTTGTAGCGTTGGCAGGCATCAATCAAACTGACGTTTCTCTTGAAAGATATATTCAAAATCCGTTAGGAATTCAACCTAATGAATTATCAAATATTTCTATTACAAACCCAGTATCGAATAACTTAACGATTTTTTCTCCTGAAACTATCCAAAATGCGACAATTAGTATAACGGATATCACTGGTAAAAATATTTACAACGAAACGCAAACGCTAGTCAATAATGTATCCATTCCGTTCCATTTTTCAAGCGGAATTTATCTATTAAAAATATCCGACGGAGTAAAAAGTATGGTAAAAAAAATAATTAAAAATTAAAAAATGCCTCAAGAATGAGGCATTTTTTTATGGTTTAAATTTTAAAGGAAGATGTACAACTTTTTTGGTTTCAAAAAACTCATCTTCAAAAAAATCTGAGAGATTATATAGTGTTGCTTTTGGGAAATCTTTTAACTCATCGGTTAAATCACCACCTTTGAGATAAAGAATTCCATTTTTTAAATCATGTTTTTGTTCTTTTTTGATTTTATTTTTTACCCAAGAATAGAAATCGGGCATGTTTGTTACTGCTCTACTAACAATAAAATCAAAATCTTCTTTCACGTTTTCTGCTCTGAGCTGTTCAGCTTTTACATTTGTCAGTCCAAGCGAATCGGCAACCGCTTGCACAACTTTTATTTTTTTTGCAATAACATCTATCAAATAAAAATTTGTTTCAGGAAAAAGTATCGCCAATGGAATTCCTGGAAATCCACCACCAGTTCCAACATCAAGAACTTTTGCATTGGGTTGAAAACTCATTACTTTGGCAATTCCGAGAGAATGAAGCACATGTTTTGTATATAATTCTTCGATATCTTTTCTAGAAATAACATTGATTTTTGCGTTCCAATCTTGATACAAACTTTCCAATTTTTGAAATTGTTCCATTTGATTATCAGTCAAATCTGGGAATTGTTTAAGAATTTCCTCCATTATAATATTTTTCAACAAAAATAAAGCTTTAGTTGATAAAAAATGACTAATATCATTTTTAAAAAAATTATAATAAGTACATTTGGAAAAATTTTGATTAAAAAAAATGAATACCAGAACTCCTAACTTTTCTACAAAAGATAACTTGAAGTTTTTTAGAACTTTAAACTCTCGAGTTAATGCTTATTTCAAAGAAAATAACATAAAAAAAACCGGTAATTGGAAGCTTCACTTGAAAACAATAGTGATGTTTAGCATTTTCCTAACTCCTTATTTTTTCCTTTTGGCAATGGATATGCCTTTTTGGGTTTATCTTCTCCTAAACATAGTTATCGGTATCGGTATGGCTGGTGTTGGGATGAACGTTATGCATGATGGAAATCACGGTTCATATTCTAGCAAATCATGGGTAAACAAGATTATGGGAGGAAGCATATATGTTTTAGCAGGAAATGTTTACAACTGGCAAGTACAGCATAATGTGTTACATCATACATACACCAATATTATTGGTCACGATGAAGACCTAGAAGCAGGAAGAATACTTCGTTTTTCTAGAACAGCAAAATGGCACAAATTCCATAAATTCCAACAATATTATTCCATTTTTTTATATGGATTATTAACTTTCAACTGGGCAATTACAACCGATTTTCTTCAAATGAAAAGATATTTGAAAAGAAATCTTTCGTATGGTGAATTCAAAAAACCAGTAATCCGTTGGACAACATTGATTATTACAAAAATCATTTATTTTTCAATTTGGTTAGTGTTACCAATGGTTATGGGAATTACATGGTGGAAAGTGGTTTTAGGATTTTTAGTGATGCATTATACTGCTGGAGTTATTCTAAGTGTAGTTTTCCAATTAGCTCACGTTGTAGAAGACACACACAATCCAATTCCCGATGAAAATGGTGAAATTGAAAATACTTGGGCAATTCATCAACTGTTTACAACAGCTAACTTTGCACCAAAAAACTGGTTGGTAAACTATTACACTGGTGGATTAAATCATCAAATAGAACATCACATTTTTCCAAACATAAGTCATATCCACTATGACAAAATTGGTGAAATAGTGAAACAAACTGCTAAAGAATGTGAACTACCCTATTTTGAATTTAAAACAACTAGGCAAGCTATTTTGTCACATTTTAGGCATTTGAAAGAACTAGGAAAACAACCCCAATTAGCATAAAAATATTAAAGACGCGATTTATCGCGTCTCTTTGTTTAACATACCCATATCAACACAATGAATATTTTATCAGACAGAATTAATAATTTGGCCGTTTCACAAACGCTTGCCATGGCAGCATTAGCGAGAGAATTAAAAGCTCAAGGAAAAGATATTATTAGTTTGAGTTTAGGCGAACCCGATTTTAATACACCCGATTTTATCAAAGAAGCTGCAAAAAAAGCAATCGACGAAAATTATAGCACTTATACTCCTGTTGATGGTTATGTAGAGCTAAAGGAAGCTATTTGTAGAAAGTTTAAAAGAGACAATAATCTTGAATATAAACCTTCAAATATTGTTGTATCTACAGGTGCTAAACAATCATTATATAATGTTGCACAAGTAATGTTAAATGATGGCGACGAAGTAATTCTTCCAGCACCATATTGGGTTTCCTATTATGAAATAATAAAACTTTCAGGAGGTGTTCCTGTTGAAGTGCCAACTTCGGTAGAAAGTGATTTCAAAATAACTCCAGAGCAATTAGAGAAAGCCATCACGCCAAAAACAAAAATGATGTGGTTCAGTTCTCCTTGCAATCCAAGTGGTTCTGTTTACAATAGAGAAGAATTGACTGCTATTGGCAAAGTATTAGAAAAACATCCAAATATTTATATCGTTTCAGACGAAATATATGAACATATCAATTTTTCAGGAACATTTTGTAGCATCGCTTCTATTCCTGGAATGTTTGACAGAACTATTACAGTAAATGGTGTTGCAAAAGCATTTGCCATGACCGGTTGGCGAATTGGCTATATTGGCGCACCAGAGTTTATTGCAAAAGCCTGTACAAAAATGCAAGGACAAGTAACATCTGGAGCGAATTCTATTGCACAAAGAGCTACGATTACCGCTGTTGAAGCAAATCCAAGTGTTTTGAATGATATGGTAAAAGCATTCAAAAACCGTAGAGATTTGGTGGTAGAATTAGCCAAAGAAATTCCAAATTTTAAAATAAATGTTCCCGAAGGTGCTTTCTATTTATTTCCAGATGTATCCTATTATTTTGGTAAAACATTGAGAGGAAAAGAAATCAAAGATGCAACCGATTTTTCTATGTATTTACTATCCGAAGCAAATGTAGCAACCGTTACTGGAGATGCTTTTGGTAACCCAAATTGCATTAGATTATCCTATGCTACCAGCGAAGATTTACTAAAAGAAGCTTTAAAAAGAATTAAAGAAGTATTAATCTAAAAACAAACGACAATGAGAAGAATAGTATCATTTTTTATATTCTTGATTAGTGTTGCAACTTATGCTCAAGAAAAACCGAAACCGCAAATCGTTGAAGTTTCATGTGGTCAATGTCAGTTTGGTATGCAAAGTAAAAAAGGTTGTGATTTAGCAGTTCGTATTGATGGTAAAACCTATTTTGTAGAAGGAACAAAACTTGACGAACACGGTAATGCACATGCTGAAGATGGCTTTTGCAATGCCGTTAGAAAAGCTGAAGTTGCAGGTGAAATAAAAGAAGATAAATTCGTTGTTTCCTATTTTAAGTTACTACCTCAAAAAGAATAGCTTTTGGCTCAAATAGTAGAAAACATATCAAAAATAGTAACGCTTACTCCACAAGAGCAAGCGTTATTTTTATCAAAAACCGAGACAAAAAATTACAAAGCCAAAACCATAATTCTCAACGCTGGCGAAGTTTGTAAACATTCCTATTTTGTCAATTCTGGGCTTTTGAGAAGTTTCACTATTAATGATAATATAGTAGAACACGTGTTGAGTTTTGCTTGCGAAGGTTGGTGGATTGGCGATATGTATAGTTTACTTTCTCAAAAACCAGGAAATCTTTTCGTTGAAGTAATGGAAGATAGTGAAGTGGTGCTTCTTTCAAAAGAAAACCAAGAAAAACTATACACTGAAATCCCTAAACTGGAACGCTTTTTTCGGATATTGACTGAAAATTCCCTTGTAGCCAATCAGGAAAGACTGATGGATAACCTGAGCCTAACTGCCGAAGAGCGTTTTGAAAAGTTCTGCAAAAAATACCCAACACTTATCCAAAAAGTGCCTCAAAAACAAATTGCTTCCTACATAGGTGTTACGCCAGAGTTTTTTAGTAAAATGAAAGCTCGTTTGCTCAAAAAATAATTTCTTAACCTACATTAAGTGCTTGTGCCTAGTGGCTGTTGTAACTTTGTATCATAATAATTAGTAAATTTATACGATATGAAAAATACAGTTTTACACAAAGCAAATGAAAGAGGTCATGCCAATCATGGTTGGCTCAATGCATACCATAGTTTTAGTTTTGCCAATTGGTACAATCCCAATAAAATTCAGTTTGGTGTACTTCGCGTGTTAAACGATGATACAATTGCTGCTGGAATGGGTTTTGGAACGCATCCGCACGATAATATGGAAATCATCACTATTCCACTCGAAGGTGATTTGGCACACAAAGACAGCATGGGAAATGCGGCAACCATAAAAACTGGCGATGTGCAAGTGATGAGTGCAGGAACTGGAATTCAGCACAGTGAGTTCAACCCAAATCATGACCAACAAACAAAATTGTTTCAGATTTGGTTGTTTCCAAAATACCGAAATGTGGAACCGCGTTACCAACAAATCACTTTGGACAAATCATTGGAAAAAAACAATTTTGCACAAGTTCTTTCACCTAATCCAGATGATGAAGGTGTTTGGATTCATCAAGATGCGTGGTTTTATATGAGCGATTTTGATAAAGATTTTTCAAAAAAACTTTCGTTAAAAAAAGAAGGAAACGGTTTCTACATCATGAATATTGATGGTGAGATAGAAGTGAATGGACAAAAACTAGAAAGAAGAGATGCAATCGGTATTTGGGAAACCAATGAAATTGAGGTGAAAGCCAATACTGATGCAAAATTTTTAGTAATGGAAGTTCCAATGGAACAGTAAAAAAGTGCTCAGTAAACAGTTTTTAGTATTCAGTTAATAAATAAAATCACATGAACAACGAAGCACAATTAAAAATAGACGGAAACAAAGGTTATTTCTTTATTGAAGTTGATGGAAAGCGCGAAGCTATGATGACTTTTGTATTTGCTGGCGAAGATAAAATCATCATTGATCATACCGAAGTAAATCCGGGAAATAACGGCAAAGGTTTTGGTAAAAAAATGGTAATGAAAGCCGTAGAATATGCTCGTGAAAACGGCATCAAAATTCTTCCGCTTTGTCCGTTTGCCAAAAGTGTTTTTGACAAAACTCCCGAAATCAGAGACGTTTTATAACTTAAATTAAAACTTATGGATGCTAACAATTTAACCAAAGAATACAGCAATGGTGAAGTAACTATTGTATGGAAAAACAGCTTGTGTAAACACGCTGCTGAATGTGTAAAAAACAATCCTGATGTTTTTAAACCCAAAGAAAAACCTTGGATACATCCAGAAAATTCAAGTGCGGAAAAAATTATAGAAACTGTAAAAAAATGCCCTTCTGGCGCATTAACCTATTATCAAAATTCAGAAAAATGAAAAAAATTATCGCTTTTGGCGCATCATCAAGCAAGACTTCTATCAATAAACAATTGGCAACTTATGCCGCTAACATATTTAAAAATGCCGAAGTTGAAGTTTTGGATTTAAACGATTATGAAATGCCTCTTTTTTCGGTAGATAGAGAAAAAGAAAATGGTATCCATACTTTAGCACATCAATTTTATGATAAAATAGGTTCGGCTGATTTTATCGTTATTTCGTTTGCCGAGCACAATGGAAATTTCTCTGCTGCTTTCAAAAATTTGTTAGACTGGAGTTCCAGAATTAATGCTAAAACTTTTCAGGAAAAACCAGTGCTTTTGTTAGCAACTTCGCCTGGTGCTCGTGGTGGCGCAAGTGTTTTGGATATTGCTACAAAAAGGTTCCCATTTCAAGGTGCAACAGTAAAAGGAAGTTTTTCGTTGCCAACATTTTACGAAAATTTTGATGTGGTTCATGGCATCATAAACCCGGAATATAAAAACCAATTGGAAGAAATTATCAATTCGATTGAATTGTAATTAAATTGCTATTTTTGTTTTCTAATTAGAAAACAATAACATGAAAGCATACGTTTTTCCTGGTCAAGGAGCACAATTTACCGGAATGGGTAAAGATTTATATGAGAACTCATCCGAAGCCAAAGCATTATTCGAAAAAGCAAACGACATCTTAGGTTTTCGCATTACAGACATTATGTTTGAGGGTACAGCTGAAGAGCTTAAGGAGACTAAGGTTACGCAACCTGCGGTTTTTTTGCATTCAGTGATTTTGGCCAAAACGTTGGAGAATTTTAAACCAGATATGGTTGCTGGACATTCGCTTGGTGAATTTTCGGCGTTGGTTGCCAATGGTGCTTTGAGTTTTGAAGATGGATTGAAATTGGTTTCGCAACGTGCTATTGCCATGCAAAAAGCGTGTGAAATTACACCTTCTACCATGGCGGCGGTATTGAACCTTGATGATAAAATTGTGGAGGATATTTGCACTTCGATTGATGGAGTAGTGGTGGCGGCAAACTATAATTGTCCTGGGCAATTGGTGATTTCGGGTGAATATAAAGCGGTGGAATTGGCTTGCGAGAAAATGAAAGAAGCGGGTGCTAAACGTGCTTTGATTCTGCCTGTTGGTGGTGCTTTTCATTCGCCAATGATGGAGCCTGCACGTGAGGAATTGGCAGCAGCTATTGAAGCAACTAATTTTGCAGAGCCTATTTGTCCTGTGTATCAAAATGTGACTGCAAGTGCGGTTTGTGATGCTGAGACCATAAAGAAAAACTTAATTATTCAGTTGACTGCTCCTGTGAAATGGACGCAATCAGTAA
This sequence comes from Flavobacterium lutivivi, assembly GCF_014642275.1. Taxonomy (GTDB): domain Bacteria; phylum Bacteroidota; class Bacteroidia; order Flavobacteriales; family Flavobacteriaceae; genus Flavobacterium; species Flavobacterium lutivivi. Next base: position 43,071 of record NZ_BMIM01000001.1, on the reverse strand, counting down.
AACAAATGATTGCTGATGGAGCAACGAGTTTTACTGAAGTTGGCCCAGGAAAAGTGTTGGTTGGATTGGTTGGAAAAATCAATAAAGAAGTAGAAACAGTTTCAGCATAATCAAATTTGATTAAAATAAATAAGTTCCTCATAGATTGTTATTTATGAGGGATTTTGTTTTATTTTTGACAAGTGAATCAACTTAATTTTTAATAAATATGAAAAAAGTGTGTAGAAAAGAATTATTGCTATTATTTGGTCTAATGAATTCATTAATTATTTTTTCACAAGAAAGTCCAATTGATTTTAAAGTTGATGGAGGTGATTTGAAAATAATTTCAAATGATGCTCAACATCCTTGTATTACACAAAATGAATATGCTATTTTGGAAAAGGAATTGGTAGCAAATGTGAAAAAATTAGGATTAGATAAAAAGTTTAATAAAAATGTTCTACCAACTTCATTTCTTTGGCCATTGAAATTAGCTGCTGGATTTAATCAATGTCAGTTTCATTTTATTGGAGCTTTTGTAGATCAAAATACTGCAACTACTGCTATTCAAGATTTTAATTGTGAAACCAATACCTATGACGGACATCAAGGAACTGATATTGCAATAGCTCCTTATGGCTTTTATAAAATGGATAATAATCAAGTAGAAGTTATTGCTGGTGCTGCAGGAACAATTGTTCAAAGAGCTGATGGTAATTTAGATAGAAATTGTTCATCCAATTCACTTACTGCAAATTCTATAATTTTGCAACATTCAGATGGAACCTATTCACTTTATTGGCACATGAAAAAAGGGAGTATTACAACCAAAACAGTAGGGCAGACAGTTGTTTCAGGAGAATATCTTGGTATTGTTGGAAGTTCTGGAAGTTCTTCTGGACCACATTTGCATTTTGAGGTTAGATCAGGAGCTGCATCTACCACTTATAAAGATCCCTATTCAGGAAGTTGTAACATATTAAATTCCAATTCTTATTGGGTAACTCAAAAACCACATACAGATCCTGCAATTTTAAAAGTTTCTGTTAATACATCAGATATAACTTTAGCAACATGTCCAACATCAGATGTTCCAAATGAAAGTACTACTTTTATTGTACCATTTCAAGGCAGTGGATTGGCTGCAGGCTATGCAAAATTTTATGTTTTTTTGAGAGATTATCCTGCAAATACGCCTTTGGATATGAAAATACTTAATCCAAATGGAACTGTTTTTAATAGTTGGACATATGCAATTTCAACTTTTTATAAAACCAGTTATTGGGGTTTTTCTAAACTGTTGCCAACTCTTGCAGGGATTTATACATTTCAAGCTACTTATAATGGTAATACTTGTTCTCAAAATTTTACAATTACTACTGCTTTAGAAAATGATTCATTTTTAGAAAATGGGTTGCTTCAAATTTATCCAAATCCTACAAATGATTTTTTTACAATTAAAGGGCAATCTGTTGAAAATGGAAATTATCATTATACTATATCAAATGTCAATGGGCAAATAATTGATGAAGAAAATATATATATATCAAATAATAGCATTAATAAATTAGTTTCAATTTCGGAATTGTCAAAAGGAATTTATTTTATTTCTTTTGAAAACGGAAAAAATAAAATAACAAAAAAAATAATAAAAAATTAAAAATGAAAAAAATTATCCTTTCATTAGTCATTACAATACAGTTGCTTTCTTGTAGAGAAGAAACTCAAGAAAAAGTAAAAGAAGCAACCAAAGCGGTCAGTACAGATGTTGAAGCTGCAACTAAAATAGCTAAAGAAAAAGCACTTAAAGTTATAGATTCGTCTAAACTGAAAGAGAAAGCTAAAGTTATTATTGCTAAAGGTGCAGATAAAATTGAAAAAGGTGCGAAAAAAGTTAAGGAAGCAACTGAAAAAAATAAATAATCTATGTAGCTTTTTTGTAATTAGTTATAAAAACACCAAGAATTATTAAGCCAGCAGCAATTATAAAATCTAACTTTATTACTTCATCAAGCAATAGCCAGCCCAAGAAAACAGCAATAATTGTGTTGACATAATTGAGTATAGAAATTTGTACTGCGGTTACTCTTTTTAGTGCATAATGGTAACAGAAAAAAGCAAGTACCGAACCAAAAACCGCCAAGTAAATTACCGCCATCAAACTTCTAAAACTCCACAAATTCATATCTATATTTGGATGAAAAGTTCTAGCTAAAACCAATTGGACAACAGCTGCAATAGCAAACTGGTAAAAGAGATTTAGTGAAATGTTAGTCACTTTACTACTATGGAACTTTGTGTAAACTGTTCCTAATGACCATGAAAGAATTGCGATACTCAAAAACAGAATGCCAGTTTTGTAATTTGGGTCCAAAATATCTCCTAAACCATCCTTAAAAATAAATACAACTCCAATAAACCCAACTAAAACACCTATCAAACCTTTTATAGTAAATTTTTGTATCCCAATAGCTGAACTTGATAGATAAACAACCAGCGGTGATAATGCACTTAGGATAGATGTTAAACCACTCGGAAGAGTTTGTTCTGCAATGGTTGTAAATCCGTTTGCAATTACAATCATCATCAAAGCGGGAATCATTTGCAAAACAAAATTTGCCCAACCTATCCACTGGAATTGTTTTTTTGAAAGTAAATAAAGTAAGATTAGACTAGCTGCAATTCCTTGCCTAATAGAAGTTACATACCAAGGCTGAATGGTTTCAACAGCAACTCTTATTCCGAGATAGGTTGTTCCCCAAACAATTGCAACGACGACTAAAGAAAAAAACAGTTTGTAATCTCTTTTCATTATTGTAATAGATTACAAACTGTAATCATTTTTGTTATTAGCTTCTAATCTTTTGTTCCCATTTCCATGCCGAAGCCAAACTTTCTTCAAGAGTTAAATTTGCTTTCCAACCCAGAACTGTATTGGCTTTATCAGTATTGGCATAAGCTTCTGTTATATCACCTTCTCTTCTACCCACAATTTTATAAGGTAATTTTTTTCCAGAAACTTTCTCAAAAGCATTTATAACTTCGAGTACAGAGCTTCCTTTCCCTGTTCCAAGATTGAAGGTTTCTACTTTAGCTAAATTTTTCTTATTCAAAAGTCTTTGTAAAGCAACAACATGAGCTTTTGCTAAGTCAACCACATGAATATAATCGCGTATTGCAGTTCCATCTGGAGTTGGGTAATCATCGCCATAAACCGAAAGTTGCTCGCGCAATCCAATTCCTGTTTGAGTGATAAATGGCACTAAATTTTGTGGAACACCTATTGGCAGTTCACCTATTTCAGCACTTGGATGAGCACCAACTGGGTTGAAATAGCGTAATAAAATAGAATTTATATTAGTAACTTTTGCAGTATCAGTGATTATTTCTTCACCTATTTGTTTTGTATTTCCATATGGTGACATTGCTGGTTGAACCGAAGCATCTTCAGTAATTGGCATTTTTTCGGCTTGACCATAAACTGTACAAGATGAACTAAAAATAAAATTAGCTTGCGGCATTTTAGTCAATTCTTGAAGGATGTAAACCAATGCATTGATGTTGTTTTCATAATAAAGCAATGGATTTTCAACGCTTTCGCCAACAGCTTTTGAAGCCGCAAAGTGGATAACTCCAACCACATCATTGTGTTTTGCAAAAAAACTTTGAACAGATTGCTTGTCTCTCAAATCAAGATTTTCGAATTCAGGTTTTTTGCCCAAAATTCTTTCCAAACCATCCAATACATTAATAGAAGAATTGGATAAATTATCAATAATAACAGCTTCAAATCCTGCGTTGTACAGTTCGACAACGGTGTGCGAACCAATAAAACCTAATCCACCGGTTACTAATACTTTCATGTTTTTATTTTTTTGGTTTTATAGTAAATTCAAATAGTTTTTGTCCTCTCCTATTTTTATAAAAATAGCCCAAGTTTACATTGTTTTCTCTATATATTTTCATGGTTGAAGCAGTATCTAAATTCGTTTGAGCATTTTTTATCAAAAATGCTTTGGCATCTTCCATGTTATCCATTTTGTCCACATTGACTAATGTGTAAAAATAATTAAAATTGCCATCAACCGATTTCACACTATCCAATCGGGTTTCACTATCAATCATTAATGGACATTTTTTGTCAAGTTCTTCAGCAGTTTCAACTAATTCACCATTTTGAGAATTCATTTTTCCTAAAACAACTTTAGTAACAAAAAAAGCTACACTAAAAGTTACTACGAAAATAATTACTTGAACTACTATTTTCTTATTTCCAAAATTCATTTTTCAAAAAATGCTAAAACAGTTGATGTGATATAATTGATTTGTTCATCATCCAGTTCTGTGTGCATTGGTAGCGAAATCACTTCCTTCACTAGTTGATTGGTTACTGGGAAATCTTCTTCTTTGTAACGTGCATCAGCATAGGCTTTTTGACTGTGCAATGGTATTGGATAATAAATCGCACATGGAATTTGATTGGCTAATAAATGTTCCATCAAAGCATCGCGTTTCCCGTTAGTAATTCGTAAAGTATATTGGTGAAAAACGTGACAATCGCAAATATCACAAATTGTTGGCGCAATAATATTTGGGTGATTTTCAAATGCTTTGCTATATTTTCTTGCTGCATTTTGTCTGGCTTTTCCATATTCATCTAAAAATGGTAATTTTGCATCAAGAACAGCCGCTTGAATACTATCCAATCTTGAATTAACGCCTACCACATCATGATGGTAACGAATATACATTCCGTGGTTTACAATTCCACGAATTTTGTGAGCAAGATCGTCATCATTTGTAAAAATTGCTCCACCATCACCATAACATCCTAAGTTTTTACTTGGAAAAAATGAAGTTGAAGCTACATGGCCAATAGTTCCTGCTTTTTTCTTGGTTCCATCGGAAAATTTACAATTTGCGCCAATGGCTTGTGCGTTATCTTCAATAACATACAGATTATGCTCTTTGGCAATCGCCATAATTGCTTCCATATTGGCAGCACGACCAAACAAATGCACTGGAACAATCGCTTTTGTTTTTGGAGTAATCGCTTTTTTGATGGCTTCAATCGAAATATTCATGTTCACCATATCAACATCAACCAAAACAGGTGTCAATTGCAGTAATGCAATCACTTCAACGGTTGCAGCAAAAGTAAAATCGGCTGTAATGACTTCATCACCAGGCTTTAGACCTAATCCCATCATGGCAATTTGCAACGCATCGGTTCCGTTTGCACAAGGAATTACATGTTTTACGCCAAGGTAATTTTCAAGATTTTTTTGAAATTCATGAACTTTTGGTCCATTAATATAAGTTGTAGTATCTAAAACTTCTTGAATAGAAGCATCGACCGTATTTTTTATTTTATCGTATTGACTTTTTAGGTCAACCATTTGTATTTTTTTCATTCTGAAAAATAATTATTTTTAGGCAAAACTACTAATAATATCATGTTTGACAATGAAATTTCTACAAACTGATGTATTTTAGCGACACAATTCATAACTTATGTTTTTTCTCTACAATCTAATAGTAATCATTGCAAGTTTTCTAGTAAAAGTTGTAGCTTTATTTAGCCCGAAAGTGAAACTTTTTGTTGATGGAAGAAAAAATGTTTTTCAAATCTTAGGTCAAAAAATTCAACCATCTGATAAAACCATTTGGTTTCATGCTGCATCACTTGGCGAATATGAACAAGGCTTGCCAGTGATGGAAAAAATCAAAGAAAAGTTTCCCAATTATAAAATTGTATTGACTTTCTTTTCGCCATCGGGTTACGAGGTTCGAAAAAACAATACCATTGCCGATGTAACCGTTTATTTGCCATTGGACACCAAATTTAATGCTCAACGTTTCTTGAAACTTGTTCATCCTGAAATGGTTTTTTTCATCAAATATGAATACTGGCCCAATTATTTGAATGAATTGAAAAAAGCGAATGTAAAAACCTATTTGATTTCGGGAATTTTCAGGGAAAATCAAGCTTTTTTCAAATGGTATGGCGGATTTTACAGAAATGCTTTAAAAACATTTGAATTCTTTTTTGTGCAAAACGAAAGCTCAAAAAAACTCATTCAAAGCATTGGTTTCAACAATGTGAAAGTTTCTGGCGATACGCGTTTTGATAGAGTTGTTGCTATTTTGGAAAGAGATAATTCATTAGATTTTATTGAAAATTTTACAAAAAGCTCCTCTCCCGAAATTTCGGGAGCGCTCGGAGTGACAAAGTGTACAACAATTGTTATTGGAAGTTCATGGCCAAAAGATGAAGAATTGTTAACCCAATTCATCAATCAGTCTGCTGATGATGTCAAGTTTATCATTGCACCACATAACATCAAGCAAGAACAAATTTCAAATCTCAAATCTCAAATCACAAGGAAATCAGTTTTATTTTCAGAAAAAGAAGGTAAAAATCTAGGCGATTACCAAGTTTTCATTATTGATACTATCGGGATTTTGACTAAAATTTATTCTTATGCCGATATCGCCTATGTTGGTGGCGGATTTGGAAATCCTGGTGTTCACAATATCTTGGAACCAGCGACTTTTGGTGTGCCAATTGTTATCGGGCCAAATTATTCTCATTTTGCTGAAGCAACATCTCTTGTCAAATTGGAAGGTTGTGTTTCCATAAACAATCCAAAAGATTTACATGAAGTTTTCACCGAACTGATTTACAAAGAAGATGTTCGTCATGAAAAAGGGCATATCTGCGAAACATTTGTCCAAATGAATAAAGGCGCAACAGATGTTATTTTGAAACATATCTCATAATCTTGTCATTCCGAGGAACGAGGAATCACATCACTTTGAACATTATAATATGAGATTTCTCGTTCCTTGGAATGACAAATAGGTAAAAAAAATGACAAACTTCCAACCATTAGAATTATCACAAATCGAAACCATCACTTCCATGATGCAAGATTTCTATGCGATAGACAATTATCCTATTAACATAGAACTTTCAAAACGATTATTTCAAGAATTTATTTCCAATGAAAATTTGGGTAAATGTTGGCTTATTTATAGTGAAGAAGAAATTGTGGGTTATGTGATTTTGACTTTCGTTTTTAGTTTTGAATACAAAGGAAGAATTGCTTTTCTGGACGAATTATTTTTGAAAGAAACCTCTCGTGGAAAAGGAATTGGAAAAAATGTTATTGATTTTATCAAGAAGCAAACCGCAGATTTAAATGTTAAATTAATCTATCTGGAAGTTGAAAATCACAATCAAAACGCACAAAAATTGTATCTTGGCAACGGTTTTGAAACACACTACCGAAAAATTTTAAAATACAAACCATCATGAAATACAGTAAACTTTTTTTATTACTATTTGTAACTCAATTTTATGCCCAACAAGGTGGCATGTGGCTGCCCAATATGCTCAAAGGTGACCGTGAAACTGAAATGAAAAACCTTGGCATGAAACTCACTGCTGAGCAAATTTATTCAGTAAACAAGTCTAGTTTAAAAGATGCCGTTCCACAATTTGATGGTGGTTGTACTGCCGAAGTGATTTCGGACAAAGGGTTGATTTTGACCAATCATCATTGTGGCTATGACAATATTCAAAGTCACTCAACCATAGAACATGATTATTTGACAAATGGTTTTTGGGCATATAAACTAGAAGAAGAATTACCAAATCCTGGAGTTGTCGTTACTTTTATTGTAAAAATTGAAGATATTACTTCAAAAGTTTTGGAGAATACAACAAGCCTAACTACCGAAGCAGATAAACAAAAGAAAATTCAAGAAAATATTTCCAATTTGACCAAATCATTACCGAAGGAAACTTGGCAAGAGAACTTAATCAAAACTTTTTACGACGGAAATCAGTACATCCTTTTTGTGACCGAAACCTACAAAGACATTCGATTGGTTGGTGCGCCACCAAGTTCAATTGGAAAATTTGGTTCAGATACTGATAACTGGGTTTGGCCACGTCACACAGGTGATTTTTCATTATTCAGAATTTATGCAGATAAGAACAATCGTCCGGCGGAATATTCTACAGAAAATGTGCCTTACAAGCCCAAACATTTTTTCCCAATTTCCATAAAAGGAATTAAAGAAAATGATTTCACAATGGTAATGGGTTATCCTGGTAGAACTCAGGAATATTTGCCAAGTTTTGCAGTAGAACAGATTGTAAACAACCTTAATCCAGCAAAAATTGAGGTTCGTGATGCGGCTTTGAAAGCTCAAGATCGTTTCATGCGAAAAGATAATGCCATCAAAATTCAATATGCATCTAAATATGCTGCTGTGGCAAATTATTGGAAAAAATGGATAGGCGAAACTAAAGGTCTGAAAAAATCAAATGCTATTGCATTCAAACAAAAATTTGAAAAAGAACTAACTGAAAAAATCAATAAAGCAGGAAAACAATCAGAATATGGAAACCTACTTTCAGATTTTGAAAAAAATTATGCCGAAATAAAAGACTATGCTTTGGCTAGAGATTTATTTAGTGAAGTGGTTTTGAGAAATACAGAATTATTGCAAACAGGATATAAACTCTATCAACTTGAACAATTGCTAGCTAACAAAGGCGAACAAGCATTTACTGATAGAAAAAATAATCTTGCCAAAGGAATTGATGCGTTTTATAAAGACTACAACAACGAAGTTGATAAAAACGTATTTGAACAACTAATAGCAATTTACGCCAATAGAATGCCAAAACAATTTTTGCCATCTACTTTAAACAATTTGAATGCAAATGAATTAACGAATGATATTTACACTAATTCAAGTTTAACTTCATTAGAAAAATTTAGAGCGCTACTTGATGGAGATACTAACACAGTAATCAATAAAATTAATAACGACAAAGGATATCAATTGGTAAAATCATTAGCCGATGCCTATGTGAAAAATATTGCACCAAAATATGATGAGCTCAATTTGAAAAATATTGCTACACAACGCACTTACATGAAAGCCATAATGGAATTAAGTCCAAAATCGGCTCGAATTTTCCCAGATGCCAATAGTACACTTCGTGTAACATATGGAAAAGTAAAAGGATACAAGCCAGCAGATGCTATTTATTATGAACCGTTTTCAACACTTGATGGTGTAATGGAAAAATACATTCCTGGCGACTATGAATTTGATGTTCCGCAAAAGCTCATTGACTTATACAATGCTAAAGATTTTGGAATGTATGCAAATTCAAAAGGCAAAATGCCGGTAGCTTTCATAGCAACCAATCACACCACAGGAGGAAATTCTGGTAGTCCAGCGCTTGATGCTAGCGGAAATTTAATTGGCTTGAATTTTGATAGAGTTTGGGAAGGAACAATGAGTGATATTTACTATTCACCCGAAATTTGTCGAAACATAATGGTAGATTTACGTTATGTATTGTTCATTATTGATAAATATGCTGGAGCAAAAAACATCATTAATGAACTCAAAATCATTAAGAAAGAAAAAAAATAATTTTTTTTGAAAAAGGAGTTGTTTTGGCATGATATTTGTTACATAAATAATCGGAATTCAAGGATAGGATTTTAAAAAAAGTTAAATAAATATTTTTCCGATTAAAAAATTTTATATCTTTGCTCCGAATTAATAATTAACCTTTTATAATTAAGTAAGATGAAAAAAGTATTTTTAAGTTTAGCTGTTGTTGCTGCTTTAACAGTAGTATCTTGTAAACAAGCTGAGGCTAACACTGAAGCTGCTGCTGACTCAACTGCTGTTGAGGCTGTTGATACTGCTGCTGCTGTTGTTGACTCTGCTGCTGCAACTGTAGATTCTGCTGCTGCAAAAGTAGAAGAAGCTGCTGATGCTACTAAAGAAGCTGCTGAAGCTGTTAAAGAAGAAGTAAAAAAATAATTAGAAACTAATTGTTTTTAAGTCAAGCCGTTCAATAGAACGGCTTTCTTTTTTTATAGAATTTAAAAAAATCAGATGTTTTATAAAATAAAAAAGCTCCAAACAAAATTGTTTGGAGCTTTTTGTACTCAAGGCGGGACTTGAACCCGCACGAACATTACTGTTCACTGGATTTTAAGTCCAGCGTGTCTACCAATTCCACCACTCGAGCATTATTTGGTAATTGAGCGAAAAACGGGGTTCGAACCCGCGACCTCAACCTTGGCAAGGTTGCGCTCTACCAACTGAGCTATTTTCGCATTATCATTTTATGTAAGAACAGCAATACTATTGCCGTATTGCGGATGCAAATGTAATATTAAAATTGAATTCTACAAACCTTTTTTTTAAAAATTTCTGATTAAAACTCAACTACTTGATTACAAATTGATAACTAATTATTTTTTATTCAACATTCTTTTCAATTCGTTCAATTTCATCAATGCTTCTACTGGTGTAAGCGTATTGATATCTAAACCAAGTATATCTTCTCTGATTTCTTCTAAAAGAGGATCGTCTAAACTAAAGATACTCAACTGCATTTGCTGCGCCAATTCGCCTTTTCGGCTCGGGTCATCTTTTGCTGATTTTATACCATTAAGGACGTCTCCTGAATGTTCTTTTTCAAGTTTCTTAAGCATTTTTTGGGCTTTTTGTATCACCATTTGTGGCATTCCAGCCATTTTAGCTACATGAATTCCAAAACTATGTTCGCTTCCTCCTTTTACTAATTTCCTAATAAACAAAACCGTGTCTTTAAGTTCTTTTACAGAAACGTTATAATTTTGGATTCTAGGCAAAAGCTCCGTCATTTCGTTCAGTTCATGATAATGCGTAGCAAAAAGTGTTTTAGGTTTAGCAGGGTTTTCATGAAGATATTCGGCAATAGCCCAAGCAATTGAAATACCATCATATGTGCTTGTTCCTCGTCCTATTTCGTCGAGTAGAACTAAACTTCTATCTGAAATATTATTAAGAATTGAAGCAGTTTCATTCATTTCAACCATAAAAGTTGATTCTCCCATGGAGATGTTATCACTGGCACCAACTCTGGTAAAAATTTTATCTACAACTCCCATTTTTAGAGAAGTTGCAGGAACAAAACTTCCCATTTGAGCCAAAAGAACAATCAAGGCCGTTTGTCTTAATATAGCAGATTTACCCGACATGTTTGGTCCTGTAATCATAATGATTTGTTGAGTTTCTCTGTCAAGAAAAACATCATTTGCAATATAAGGAACACCTACTGGCAGTTGTTTTTCTATAACAGGATGACGACCATCTTTAATATTTATCTCAAAACTTTCATCAAGCTCTGGACAAGTATAGTTGTTTTCTATCGCTAGTTGAGCAAAAGAAGTGAGACAATCCAGTTGTGCAATAAGGTTAGCATTAAGCTGAACTTGTTTAATATAGGTTGCTACCCAATTAATAAGTTCTTCAAACAATTTACTCTCTATTTGATGAATTTTTTCTTCGGCACCGAGTATTTTTGTTTCGTATTCTTTCAGTTCTTCGGTTATGTATCTTTCAGCATTTACAAGTGTTTGTTTTCTAATCCAATCTGAAGGAACTTTGTCTTTATGTGTGTTTCTTACTTCAATATAATATCCAAAAACATTATTGAATGAAATCTTCAAGGAAGAAATGCCTGTTTTTTCAGATTCTCTTGTCTCTATTGCTTCTAAAAATTCTTTTCCAGAAAAAGCTATAGCTCTCAATTCGTCTAGTTCAGCATTTACTCCTTTTGCTATTGCATTTCCTTTTGCAATCGAAACAGGAGCATCCTGATTTAACATGAATTTTATTTTCTCTCTCAACAAATCACACGAATGCAAATTATCACCAATTATTCTAACAGCATCTTGAGAACTCTCGAGAGCTAGAGTTTTTATTGGGATTATGGCATCTAAAGAGTCTTTCAAATAGACAATTTCTCTTGGTGAAATTTTTGCAGTTGCAACTTTTGATATTAACCTTTCTAAATCTGAAATTTGTTTTATTTGATGTTGAATTTTTTGAAGAATGTCTCGATTATCTTTTAGATAAGACACAACATCATGACGATTTCTAATTTTATACAAATCTTTTAATGGCAAAGCAAGCCAGCGTTTCAGCATCCTTGAACCCATCGGCGATAGTGTTTTATCAATTACATCGAGTAATGTTACCGCGTTTTGAGCACTACTGTTATAGAGTTCAAGATTCCTGATGGTAAATTTATCCATCCAGACATAAGCATCTTCTGCTATACGCTGAATATTAGTTATGTGCTGCAACTTGTTGTGCTGTGTTTCTGAGAGATAATATAAAATTGCCCCAGAAGCAATTATTCCATCCAACAATTCTTCAATACCAAAACCTTTCAGCGAGTTGGTTTGAAAGTGATTTGTCAATATTTCGTTGGTATAATCTTCCTTATATACCCAATCTTCAAGGTAAAAAACATTGAAATCTTCACCAAAATTGATTTTGAAATCATTTTTATGATTCTTTTGAACTAAAATTTCACTTGGTTGAAAGTTTTGCAAAAGTTTATCAATATATTCTGGGTTTCCTTGAGCGGTTAAAAATTCTCCTGTTGAAATATCTAAAAAAGAAATTCCAAGTAGTTTTTTTCCAAAACAAATCGAAGCTAAAAAATTATTGGATTTTGATTGTAAAACTTCATCATTCATAGCTACACCAGGTGTAACCAATTCTGTTACTCCACGCTTGACGATGGTTTTTGTCATTTTAGGATCTTCCAGTTGATCACAAATAGCAACTCTTAATCCAGCTTTGACTAATTTGGGTAAATAGGTATTAAGCGAATGATGAGGAAACCCTGCAAGAGCAGTTTCGGTGTCACTTCCTGCACCTCTTTTTGTCAATACAATACCAAGAATTTTTGAAGCTCTAATAGCATCTTCTCCAAAAGTTTCATAAAAATCCCCAACTCTAAAAAGAAGACAAGCATCGGGATATTTACTTTTTATCTCGTTGTATTGCTTCATTAGAGGCGTTTCCTTGGGTGCTTTTTCTTTTGCCAAAACAAAAATTTATTTAATGAGACAGCGAATTTAAGTAATTTTAAATGATTGGACTTTTAAAATTAATTTAATATTAAGAATAAAAAAAGTAAAGCAATTATAAATTTGAATAGTTTTGTTTCATAATCATTAAACAAATAAAAAAATGAAAAAAATAGTACTTATGGCAATTTTAGCAATTGCTGGTTTAACAACAACTCAAGCGCAAACAAAAAAACAAGCACCAAAAAAAGCTGCTAAAGTAGAAGAGAAAAAAGTTGAAGGTCCAAAAGTTGAAGGTCCAGGAATGGTTTTTGAAAACGAAACTATTGATTATGGAACAATCAAAAAAGGTGCTGATGGAAACAGAGAATTTGTTGTTTACAACAATGGAAACAAACCATTAACTATCACAAACACTCAAGGTTCATGTGGATGTACAGTTCCTACTAAACCTTCAAAAGACATTAATCCAGGTGAAAAAGGAGTAATTGGTGTACACTATGACACTAACAGAGTTGGTCCTTTTACAAAAACAGTAACTGTAACTTCAAATGCTTCTGAAACTCCTAAAGTTTTAACAATAAAAGGAACAGTTGTTGCTGATGAACCAGCTGCTGCACCTGTAAAAAGTTAATAAATCTTTCTTAATTAATTTACTGATAAATCACGCCAATAGGCGTGATTTTTTTTAAATATATTTGCAATAAAAATGCGAAAATTAGAAAATAAAGAATTGGAAAGAAAATCAGTTTCTGAGTTTAAAGAAGCTAAAAAAACACCAATTGTAATCATTTTAGACGATATAAGAAGCCTTCACAACATTGGGTCTGTATTTAGAACTGCGGATTCATTTTTAATTGAGAAAATTTTCCTTTGCGGAATTACGGCTACACCTCCAAACAAAGAAATACACAAAACAGCACTCGGAGCAACAGAAACCGTTGAGTGGGAATATTTAAAAAGCACAGCTGATGCTATTGAAAAAGTAAAAGCTGAGAATTATAAGGTTTATGCTGTTGAACAGGTAGAAAATGCGACATTTCTACAAAATTTTGATGTTTCAAGAGAAGAAAAATATGCCTTGATTTTTGGAAATGAAGTTTATGGCGTAAGTCAATCTGCTATTGAATTGTGTGATGGTTGCATCGAAATTCCTCAAACTGGCACAAAACACTCTTTAAATATCTCGGTTAGTGCTGGAATTGTAGTTTGGGAATTTTTCCAAAAACTTAATTACTAAATATTTTAAGATTTTTTTGAATTCAAAAAAATTTTCCTTGTTGTATCTTTACAAAATGATAAAATATATATACGCCATATTATTTATTTGTAGCCAAACCTTCGCTCAAAAAGCAGCAGAAAAAAACACTTTTTCAAACATTGCTCCAATACTTACTGCAACTGGAAATCAAATTTATTGTCCGGGCACTTCCATGAAGATAGTCACCGATTTCAATATTGTTGATCCAGATGATACAGGTATAGATGCCGTATATATTCAAATTTCTTCGGGTTATGTAGCTAGCCAAGACAATTTATCCCTTTCTGGGAATCATCCAAATATTTCAACAAGTTGGGACTCTTTAGCAGGAAAATTAACTTTATCTGGAGTATCTGGTCAACCCACCTATTTAGAAATCATCAATGCCGTAAAAGATGTTGTTTATTTGAATTATTCCGCCACTCCATTTGGAGTTAGAACATTCTCGATAACAATAGGACAAGCAAATTATTTGCCTTCAACTGACCATTACTATCAATATATCCCAAATGTTGGAATTACATGGTCAAGTGCAAAAGCTTTGGCCGAGGCAAGCACATACTATGGTTTGCAAGGTTATTTAGCTACAATTTTAGCAGCTGATGAAGCTCAACTTTGTGGCGAACAAGCTTCGGGTGCAGGTTGGATTGGAGGAAGCGACGAAGAAACTGAAGGCGTTTGGAAATGGATGACTGGACCAGAAACTGGCATTGTTTTTTGGAACGGAAATGCCTCAGGAAGCACACCAAATTATGCAAAATGGAACACTGGCGAACCCAATAATGTTAACGATGAAGATTATGCCCATATTAATGGAACAGGCGTTGGTTTTGTTGGTTCTTGGAATGATTTATCAAATACTGGCGAACCTTCGGGTGATTATCAGCCCAAAGGATATGTAGTAGAATATGGAGGAATGCCTGGAGATCCTGTTTTGAATATCTCCGCTAGCACAACGATAGTAATACCTAGCATCACTTCTTCTACACCAGATACAAACTGTGGTAGCGGAACCATTGTACTACAAGCAACTTCAAGCGGTGGAACTATTCATTGGTATGATACAATTTCTGGCGGAAGTATTCTAGGCACAGGAAACAACTTTTCTATTAACTTGAATAATACAACCGTTTTTTATGCAGATCCTTTTGAACCAGGATGTCCAAACGCCATCAGAACGCCAGTAACAGCAACTATTAATGAAATTCCTGTTTTGAATGTTACAACTCCTCAACCCATTTGTTCTGGAAACCAAGGAACAATTAATGCTAACACAACAGCTGGAACAATTTATTGGTATGATTTAGCGACAGGTGGAAATTCAATAGGTACAGGAAATTCCTTTACAACTCAACCTTTAACAGGTAACATCACTTTATATGCTGAAGCAATAAACAATGGTTGTTCTTCGGGTAGCAGAATTCCAGTTTCAATTACAGTAAACCCAAATCCAATCCTTGACCAAGATTTAACTATAGATGATTGCGCAACAAACCCTGTAACACTTGATGCAGGTATTTCGGGAATGGTTTACAATTGGTCAACAGGTGAAACTTCTCAAAGTATAATTGTCAATTCTCAAAATCAATATCATGTTGTGGTAACTGATCAAAATAATTGTTCTTCTACAAGAAATTATGATGTTATATTACACGATGCTCCAGAGATTACAGATGTAACCATATTGGACAACACAGCTACCATTACAACTGTTGAAAATGGTGCGTATGAATTTTCTACTAACGGCTCTGATTTTCAACTGTCAAATATTTTTTATCATTTGCCAGGAGGAAATTATACAGCAACTGTAAGAGAGATAAACGGTTGTGGTGAAGATACTATGCCTTTTTGGATTATCGATTGTCCATCTTTTTTTACTCCTAATGGCGACGGTTTTCACGATTTTTGGAAAGTAGAAGGAATAGAATTGTATCCTGAGGCAAGTGTCGAAATTTTTGACAGATATGGAAGGTTAATAACCATTTTGAATGCGACCAATTCGTCTTGGAACGGTACGTTCAATAATAAATTACTTCCTTCTGATGATTATTGGTTCACATTTCGAGCAAGCAATAATGCCAAAACTATCAAAGGGCATTTTGCTTTAAAAAGATAGTTTCTTAAGAAATTTTTATTTTAATTTCCTCTAAAATGAAATGGTAATCTTCTTGGTTATTGAGGAAATCACGATCTGAAACATCTACAATCAAAACATTCAAATCTTTTTGAGTTTTTATATAGTCAAGATAACCACTGTTTATTTTTTCTAGATATTCCGCTGGAATTTCTTGCTCATAACTTCTTCCTCTTTGCTTGATGTTTTCGAGTAGTCGTTGCGTATTTTGGTAAAGATAAATGTATAAATCAGGTTTTGGCATTTCTTTATAAACTATATCAAACATGGTTTTGTACAATCTATACTCATCTTCTGCCAAAGTAACTTTTGCAAAAATTAATGATTTAAAAACATGGTAATCAGCAACGATAAAATCTTTGAACAAGTCAAACTGTGCTAAGTCATCAGAAATTTGCTGATATCTGTCTGCCAAAAAAGACATTTCGAGCGGAAAAGCATATCGATTTTGATCTTCATAAAATTTTGGCAAAAAAGGATTATCTGCAAAACGTTCAAGTACCATTTTTGCATTAAAATCTTCGGCTAACTTGTGTGTAAGTGTTGTTTTTCCTGCTCCAATATTCCCTTCAATTGCAATGTAATTGTACTCACTAAGTTTAATTTCTGAAATTGGGCTTTGCAAATCTTTTATCACTTTGCAGTTGCTCTTGTCTTCAGACAAAACCAGTAGTTCTCTAAGGTATTTTTGCAAAATAGGATGACGCCAATCTAGATTTAAATCGTTCATTGGTTTCAAAACAAAAAGTCTGTTTTGCATTTCGGGATGAGGAACTTTTAGTTTTTCGGTAGCTATGATTTGTTCATCAAATGAAATTAAATCAATATCTATAATTCTTGGTTGATACCCATCAGATGAGGAACGAACTCTTCCTAAATCGAGTTCTAGCTGTAGAATTTCATTCAAAATTATACTTGCATCTTTGCATGAATGGACAACAACCGCCGCATTATAAAAAGGCTCACTATCAAAACCCCAAGATGGTGTTTCATAGAGTTTTGAAACCCTAATTACTGTACCAATTTTTTTATGAATTAATGCTATACAACGCTCAATGTTTTCAAGGCGATTGCCTTGATTACTTCCTAACGAGAGTATAACTTGATGTTGCTTATTCATAAGAATGGCAAAGTAACAAAAAAGTATTTTTAATTAATTAAAAAACTAAATTGTATTTTTTATAACTTCGAGAAAAGTTTTTTTATGAAAAAAATCATTACTTTATTTATCCTTTTTTTAGGCTTAGCCTCAAATGCACAAATTGTAAATATTCCTGATCAAGCTTTCAAAGCCTTTTTGATAGATATGGGATTTGATACTAATAATGATGGTGAAATTCAAGTTTCTGAAGCACAAGCTCAAACTCAACTGAATATTTTTTCCTCCACAATATCAAGCCTTGAGGGAATTCAAAGCTTTACCAATTTACAATATTTTGAAATTTATTTTTGCCCTTTGGTTACTACTATTGACTTGAGCTCACTGAATAATTTAAGCATAATAAGAATTAACGAGACTTATTTACTCAACAGTATTCTTATAACTTCGCCAGTATTAACCGAACTAAAAATTGTAAATTCAAGTTTAACATCTTTAGATTTAAGTTCTTGCCCAAATATTAACCATCTTGACTTGGATAGCAACAATCTTAGCTCAATTATTTTTAATCCATCAACATCTACAAATCTCCAATATTTAAATTTATATGGCAATCAACTTACTTCTTTTGACTTGCCTTTCCATGGATCTGAACTTGACTTGAGCAATAATCAATTTACTTCTTTTGATTTTTCTAATATCCATATGGTTCAGAATGGTATTTTTTATTTTTCAAATAACCCAATTACATCACTAAACTTATCTCAATTAAGCTATGCAAACGGCGGGTTTTCATTTATTTCTTCAAATAATCCAAATTTAACTAGTGTTATAATGCCAACTAATGTTAGTCCATATGACACACTAGCATATCTTCAAATTGGTGGTCCAAGCCTAAATTTTGTAGATTTTAAAAATGATAATTGTGATGTATATTTCTCTCAAGGTGGCATGCCTTTTGGCTATGGTGGTGCAGATTATTCTTTTTCAAGCAATACTAATATTTATTATTGTGTTGATGAAGGATGTGGAGATTATTCTTTTAGTGGAGATTATAGAGATGAAGAATTTTATTTTAGTCATTTAGGTTTGTTTTCTGATACTCCTCTCAATGTTAATACCCCAAGATCTAGAAATGCTTCGCCTTATTGTTCGTTTCTTCCTGGTGGAGAATTTAATACTATTCAAGGAAGTGTTACCTGGGATTGTGGGAATTCTAATTCTAGTTTGTCCAATATTAAGCTGAATTTTGGTTCTCAAAATGAATATACTTTTAGCAATAGCAGTGGAAATTATATTTACTATTCGGCGCTAGGAAACTATACTTTAACTCCTCAAATTGAAAACCCTAGTTATTTTACTTTTTCACCAGCAAATTATAACTTTAATTTCTCTTCTGCTGGAAATACTGAAACCGCTAATTTTTGTATCTCTCCAAATGGAGTTCATAACGACCTAGATATAACATTAATACCAATCACTGTAGCAAGACCTGGTTTTGATGCTAAATATCAATTAGTGGTAAAAAACAAAGGAAATCAACCTCTATCAGGAACGGTTTCATTGTCTTTTGATGATGCCAATATAGATTATGTAAGCTCTTTACCTAACATTACTTCACAAAACAGTAACGTGTTGAGTTGGGATTTTTCTGCATTAAACCCATTTGAAACAAAAGTTATTGAAGTAGTTTTTAATGTAAATTCTCCAACAGATTCTCCGGCAGTAAACATAGGCGATGTTTTGGCTTTCAGTTCGCAAGTTACTTCTGCGGCAAGTGATGAAAACCCAAACGATAACCAGTTTTCATTTAACCAAGTGGTTGTAGGTTCTTATGATCCAAATGACAAACAAGTTGTTGAAGGTTCTCAAGTTGACATATCCAATTCAGGTGATTATTTGACCTATATTGTTCGTTTTCAAAACACAGGAAATTTTGTTGCCGAAAATGTGGTTGTAAAGGACTACTTGTCGTCCTATTTGGATGCAAACTCTCTGCAAATAGTGTCTTCTAGTCATCCTTTTAGAAGTACTCTAACCCAAAATAAGAGATTAGAATTTTTCTTTGAAGGAATAAATCTTCCGGCTTCAAGTGTTGATGAAGCAGGAAGTCATGGCTATATATGTTTCAAAATAAAACCAATAAACACCGTTAGTTTAGGAACTACCATTAACAATAATGCTGCTATATATTTTGATTATAATAACCCAATCATTACAAACACCGTTTCGACAACTTTTACTGTTCTAGGAAACAATGATCTTTCTTTTGATAGTTATTTTAATCTTTCGCCAAATCCAACTTCAAGTATTCTAAATCTTTACATAAAAAATCAAGTTGACCCGAAATCTGTAGAAATTTATAATCCTCTTGGTCAATTAGTTTTATCTAAAGAAAGTGATATTAATTCAAACAATATTGCTTTGGATGTTTCTGGTTTGAAAGACGGCGTTTATGTTATCAGTATCAACACCAACAAAGGAAAAACATCTAAAAGGTTTATAAAAAAATAAAAACTTTTCAATTATTAAAGTTTTGTAAAATATAACAGTCGTTTGATAATACTGATTAATTTTGATGGCATTATCTTTGTGAGGTAATTTCAAACTGAAATATTTTTGCCATGCTGAAAAAAATCCTGAAAATTGTTGGAATAGTTTTATTATTGTTAGTTGCTGCTGCTTTTGCAGTTCCTTATTTCTTTAAAGACCAAATCAAAGCAAAAATTTTATCGTCAATAAACGAAAACGTTGATGCAAAAGTTGCTTTTGATGATGCTGATTTGAGTTTATTTAAGAATTTTCCGAATGCGAGCGTAACAATAGACAAACTCTCAATTATCAACAAAGCTCCGTTTGAAGGTGATACGCTTGTAGCTTTTGAGGAACTGAATCTAAAAATGTCTATTAAGGAGTTGTTCAAAGGTGAAAACGAGCCGATAAACATTGATGGTATTTCTTCAAAAAACGGAATAATCAACATTATTTTCAATAAAGATGGCATTGGAAATTATGACATTGCTCTCAAAGATAAAAGCAAGGCAGATGATGGAAAAAGCAAACCTTTATCGTTAAAAATAAAAGAATATCAGGTTGAAAATTTTAAGTTCAAATATTATGATGAGCAATCAAAGATTAAGCTAGTTTTAGATAGTATCAACCACGAGGGCAAAGGAGATTTTGCATCATCAAAACTGGATTTACAAACAAAAACAACTACAAAAATCTCCATCGATATGGACAAAGTAAATTACATGAAAAATGTTGCTTTGTCGCTAGATGCAGTTCTAGGAATTGATTTGGACAAAAGCAAATATACTTTCAAGGAAAACAAAGCAAAAATCAATGAATTGCCTTTAGAATTTGATGGTTTTATTCAATTGGTTGATGCTGGACAAGAGTATGATTTGAAATTTAAAACACCAACTTCATCATTCAAAAACTTTTTGGGTTTAATTCCTGCTCAGTATGCAAGTAATCTTAATGACGTTACAACAAATGGTGATTTTACTGTTGCTGGATTTGCAAAAGGTCTTTATTCTGATAAAACAGTTCCTAAATTTAACATTGATATCGCTTCCAACAATGCTTCATTCAAATACAAAAACTTACCAAAATCTGTTGAAAATATAATCATTGATACAAAAATCATCAATGAAACTGGGTTGATGAACGATACATATGTCAATTTGGATAAATTATCTTTTCAAATAGATCAAGATGTTTTTAATGCGAAAGCAAATATTAAAAATATTGCCGAAAATGCACTGGTAAATGCAGATTTAAAAGGAACTATTAACTTAGGAAATGTAACAAAAGCCTATCCTGTAAAATTAGACAAACCGCTCAGTGGAATTCTAAAAGCAGATGTAACTACTGAATTTGATATGCAATCGGTGGAAAAAAGCGATTATGCTCGAATTAAAAACGCTGGAACAATCGATTTATCAGGATTTAATTATACTGATGAAAATGGAAAAAACATGAAGATTAGCAAAGTCTTGGTAGAATTTAACCCGAGTAGAGTTAACCTAAAACAATTCAATGCTACTACAGGAAAAAGTGATTTGGCGGTAAATGGCGTTTTGGAGAATTTCTATGGATTTGTATTTAAAAACCAAGAGTTAAAAGGAAATTTCAACCTGAATTCCAATCAACTTGCAGTTTCCGATTTTATGACAACCGAAACTCCTAGCAAAACAGAAGCTAAAAAATCGGAAGCAATGAAAATTCCAGCTTTTTTAAATTGTTCTTTGACGGCTAAAGCCAACACCGTTTTATATGATAATTTAACTTTGAAAAATGTATCGGGAAAAATCATTATCAAAGACCAAAAAGCCACGCTTGAAAATGGTAAAACAGATATTTTTGGAGGTTCAATCGCTTTCAATGGAGATATTTCTACTAAAGAAAAAACACCAAAATTCAATATGGATTTAGGCTTGAATACCGTTGATATTATGCAAACTTTTACACAATTGGATATGATGAAAAAAATAGCTCCAATTGCGGGTATAATTAATGGTAAATTAAATTCTAAAATAAAACTTTCGGGTAACTTAAATCCAACAGAGCTAACTCCTCAATTGAATACATTAACTGGAGATTTATTTGGTCAATTACTTTCTACCACAGTAAATTCTAGTAATTCAACATTGCTTTCTGCATTGGATGATAAATTGAATTTTATTGATTTGAAAAAACTAAACCTCAACGATTTGAAAACCGCAGTGACATTCAAAGACGGAAAAGTGACCGTTAAACCTTTTGACTTAAAATATCAAGATATAAAAGTAAATATTGGCGGAACACATGGTTTTGACCAAAGTATGAGCTATAATTTGAAACTCGATGTTCCTGCAAAATATCTTGGCACAGAGGCAAACAACCTAATTGCAAAATTATCTCCAGCCGATGCGAAAAAAGTTGAAAATGTACCTGTAAATGCAACTATTGGCGGAAGTTTTACTACTCCAAAAATCACAACCGATGTAAAACAAGCTACTACAAATTTGGTTAACAATCTTGTGAAACAACAAAAAGAAAACTTAACAAATAAAGGCAAAGATGCTTTGAATTCTGTTATTTCAAATGCTACAAAACCCAAAACTGATAGTACAAAAACGGATGTGAAAACTAATGTGAAAAACACAGCCAATGACTTAATCAAAGGTATATTTGGCAAGAAGAAAAAAGAATAATTTATTTTTTTATTGTCATTCCGACGAAGGAGGAATCTAATCACTCAATTCCTCTATGTTTTAGATGCTTCCTTCGTCAGCATGACAAAGTCTAAGTTAGAATATTTGAACTTAAATCGAAATCTTCACCACATAACCTTCAAAAGTTCGCACATTAAAAACGGTTCCATCTTCAAAAATCAGGTATTGACCTTTTATTCCTGTAAGTTTTCCAGAGAAATTTGGTGATTTATCAAGATTTAGGCTATTCACTTTTTTGGGATATTCTAAAACAGGATATTGAAGTTGATAGATGTTACTATTGTTCGTATCATAAAATTCTTGAACTTCATTTGGGATATAATCTTTTAATGATAATTTTTCTTCGAGTAAATCTACTTTGGGAATTTCATTTTTAAGCATTTTTTGCCAATTGGTTTTATCGGCATAATGTTCTTTTAAAGCTACCTCAGTAATTCCTGCCAAATATCTGTTTGGAACTTCAACAATTGGAATGGCTTGAATGGCGCCTTGATCTATCCAACGCGTAGGTACTTGAGTTTTTCTGGTTACTCCTACTTTCACTTCGCTAGACAATGCTAGATAGACAATATGTGGTTGTAATTGTACTTTCTTTTCATACGCTAAATCTCTGTCTTCAATATCTAAATGAGCTGTAGAAAGTTCGGGTTTCATAATCCAATCGCCAGCTGCAGCACTTCCCATAAAGCAATCATAACAAAATCCTTGACGGAAAATTTTTTTCTTCTTTCCACAATTCAAACATTGATAGCCTTCAAAATTGATTTCAAATGATTTATCCAATAATTGATTTAAACTTAAAAAACTATTTTCGAACACCAAGTAATATTGAATTGGGTTAGAAAACTCCGTTTGCATTTTTGTGAGAACACCTTGATATATCATTTACAAAATATTTACTATTTTTGGTAAAGTTATAGTTCTTCATTCGTAAATCATAATTTCCCGTTTATATTATGCCGTTTCCAATAATAAATTCTATTGCTTCTTGGGTTCTAAAACAACGCATTCATCAGATTGAATTGTTTTTGAAATATCCTAATGAAGTTCAGGATGAGTTATTGATGAACTTAATTCGTCAGTGTGACGAAACAGTTGTTGGTAAAAAATATGATTTTGAAAGTATAAAATCTTATCAAACATTTGCTGAAAGAATTCCTGTTTCTTCCTATGAAGATTTAGAACCAATGATTGAAGAAACGCGCAAAGGATATCAAAATGTTTTTTGGAGCACACCTATTAAATGGTTTGCAAAATCTAGTGGAACAACAAATGCTAAGAGCAAATTTATTCCTGTGAGTAATGAAGCATTGGAAGATTGTCATTATAAAGCCAGCAAAGATTTGCTTTGCATGTATTTGAACAACAACGAAAACTCCGAAATGTTTTTAGGGAAAAGTCTTCGCCTCGGCGGAAGTTCACAGATTTATGAAAACAACAACACTTTCTTTGGCGATTTGTCTGCAATATTGATAGAGAACATGCCTATGTGGGCAGAATTTAGCAGTACCCCAAGCAACAAAACATCACTGATGAGCGAATGGGAAAGCAAATTAACTGCGATTATCAATGAAACAAAAAATGAAAACGTAACTAGTTTTGCTGGTGTTCCATCATGGATGTTGGTTTTGTTAAACCGAATTTTGACAGAAACAGGAAAAGAAAACTTGCTGGAGCTTTGGCCAAATCTTGAGGTATATTTTCATGGTGGTGTAAGCTTTGAACCCTATCGAGAGCAATACAAAAAAATATTGCCGAGTTCGGACTTCAAATACTATGAAATCTACAATGCATCGGAAGGGTTTTTTGCTATACAAGATTTGAATTATTCTAATGATTTGTTGTTGATGCTTGATTATGGTATTTTTTATGAGTTTATCCCAATGGAAACCTTTGGAACACCTCAACAAAAAATAATTCGCTTATCTGAAGTAGAGTTATTCAAAAACTATGCAATGGTTATTACGACCAACTCTGGTTTATGGCGATACATGATTGGCGATACCGTTCGTTTTACTTCATTAAAACCTTATAGAATTAGAGTTTCAGGAAGAACAAAACATCACATCAACGTTTTTGGAGAAGAGTTGATGGTGGAAAATACAGACAAAGCATTAGCAATAGCTTGCAAGGAATTGGGTTGTGAAGTCAAAGATTATACTGTTGCGCCAATTTTTATGGAAGGCAAAGAAAAAGGTGCCCATGAATGGATGATAGAATTTGAAAAACATCCAGAGGATATTCAATTGTTCCAAAAAACATTGGATGAAAAATTGCAATCTCTAAACTCTGACTACGAAGCTAAACGCTACAATAACATGACTTTAAACCAATTAAAAATTAATGTCGCTAGACAAAATCTTTTTTATGATTGGCTGAAAGACAACAATAAACTCGGTGGACAACACAAAATTCCGAGGCTTTCCAATCAACGAGATTATTTGGAACAACTTATTGGAATGCAAAAGGAGAAAACATTTTGAAGATGAAAAAACTTCTAATCATATTACTTGCCTTTTTATTTCTAACTTCTTGTGGACCAAGAAGAATGAGATGTGGACCATATAGATGTTCCATTGAAAAATTTGAAAAGAAAGAGATATTTTGTTGAAAATAGTTTTTTTGGTGTAACATTTTGATTGAAGAATAGTCTTACTTGCAATCATCAATCAAATTAATCAAAAAAATGAAATCATTTTTCTTATCAGTACTGTTTCTAATATCAGCCGTTTCATTGGCGCAAGAAACAAAACCTCAAAACGAAGTTGCTAAAGACAGCACCAAAAATGTTGAAAAGACCAACGAGTTAAAAGAAGTTACCATCTATGGTAAAAAAAGGCAATTCGTAAAAATTGAATCAGACAAAACCACTGTTTCAATCAAAGACAATCCAATGTTGAGCACTGGAAATGCTTTTGAAGCAGTGAAAAAAATCCCGGGAGTTATTGCTTCGCCTATTGGTGGATTAACACTAAATGGCAAAGGAGTAAGAATATATATAGATGGTGCTCCAAGTACATTGAGCGGCACTGATTTAGAAAACTACCTTGCTTCGCTTCCTGCTAATGCCATCGAAAAAATAGAATTGATTTACAATCCTGGAGCAGCATTTGATGCTAACTCTAGTGGTTCAATTATTAACTTGATTACTAGTTCAAAAAAATTAAAAGGAGTAAATGCTAGTTTCAACATTAACTATAATTTCAATAAATATCAAAAACCAAGTCCGCAAATCCTATTGAATGGGAAAGAAAAAAACCTCAGTTGGCAAACTATGATTGGTTATAATTATATTGAAAGTGACAACAAAAACACTAGCGGTCAAACTTTTACAGCCTTTAATCCTGACGAGTCTTTGTTTCAAAAAAGATTTGATTTGAGAGTTAATAGAAATTTTTATTTCAGAACCGGAACAAATTACAAGTTGAGCGAAAAATCAAATTTGTTGTTCAATTATAATTTGAATTTATCGAATGACAGAAGCACTTTTGATGCATCGACAACTGGAACAAGTATCGAAGATTATTTTAACAAAGGTACTAACAAGGAAAAAAACAATAATCACGAAATAAGTTTACAATATAAAACCAAACTTGATACTCTAGGCAGAACACTTGATGTTACTGGCTTTACAAATATTTTTGGTAGAACTCCAAAACTTAATTCAAATGCGATTTCAGATAATGTTGAAAGTTTTAACAACACCAATAATGATTTCAAATTGTTGAATTATTACTTGAAATATGATTTTGTAATTCCTTTTCAGAAAAAAGACTTTTCTATCAGTACTGGAGGAAAATTCAATACTTTAAAAGTAGATAATACTGGTAATTATTTTTTAAACACCAATACTCCAAAAGTCATTGATTTTGATTACAACGAAACCAATCTTGCTTTTTATGCAGAAGCTCGAAAAAAATTCAAAAAACTAAACGTGACTCTTGGGTTACGATACGAAAATTTTAATGTAGATAGAACAGGAATTACAAATGGAGATAAAACAGATATTAGTTTTAATAACAGTAATTTGTTCCCAAATGTTAGTGCGTTATATGAAGTAACAAATGATATAAATCTTGTAGCGTCATACAACAGAAAAATATCTCAACCAAGCTACCAAACATTGGATCCAAATGGTTCTAATTTTGACCAATATAATACTAACGAAGGTAATATTTTCTTAAATCCATCATTCTATGACAATTATGAATTTAAAATTACTGCCATGCAGTTTGTTCAATTAGGAGCAAATTATACTGTAGCAAAAGATCATAATTTATTCATATTTGACGCTGATGCTGATGCAACAGAACCTGTAAGTATTCAAACATTTGAACAATTTGAAAAATACAGAACATTTAGTGCTTATTTAAACTTCCCTATTCCGCTGGATTATTTCTTCAAGGGTAAAGATGAATTTCAAAAAAGAATGGCTAACATAGATAAAATGAACTACATCTATCTAAGCATTAATTACATCAAAAATGTTACAGAAGGATATGACTTTTCATTTGGTAACAAACCTATTTGGAATTATGCTGCTGAAGCACAAATTCAACTCCCATGGAACGTTAAAGGTAGTATGAGTTATTACATTCTTCCATCAGGTAATTGGGAAATATATAGAATCACAAAACCAATTCAAGAGTTTAGTATGTCTTTCCATAGAGAATTTATGGATAAAAAATTGAAAATAGGATTACATGCATTCGATTTATTCAACACAAACGAAGTCAACGCTCTAGTATCGTCAACCAATCTTCAAACACAATTTTATGAAAAAAGAGATTCTAGACATTTTAGAATTTCGCTGACTTACAATTTTGGTAATTTAAAACTTGAGAGAGAAAACACCGAAATTCAAACAGAAAAAGTAAAAAGTGGTGGTGGTTTAGTAAAATAAAGCCAATAAAAAATCCCTCAAGTTTGAGGGATTTTTTTATGATGCGATTTCTAATCGTTTCAATAAGTTTTTGTTTAAAGCATCTGCCGTGTAATCTTTATCTATGTGAAGTTCTTTTTCTTCACTACTAGGCAAATCATACATAGCATCAGTTAAAATAGCTTCGCAAAGAGAACGTAAACCTCTAGCTCCTAATTTATATTCCAGAGCTTTATCTACTATAAAATCAAGCGCTTCATTTGTAATTGAAAACTTAACTCCATCCATTTCAAACAATTTTTCATACTGCTTGATAAGAGCATTTTTTGGTTCAGTAAGAATCGCTCTCAAAGTTTCTCTATCTAATGGATCCATGTGAGTTAAAACTGGCAAACGACCTATTATCTCTGGTATCAATCCAAAATCTTTAATATCTTTTGGTATGATATATTGAAGTAGATTGTCTTTGTCTATTGAATCAGCATTTTTTGATGTGCTGTATCCAACTGCTTGACGATTTAATCTTTTAGAAATTATTCGTTCAATTCCATCAAAAGCACCACCAGCAATGAAAAGAATGTTTTTAGTATTTACTTCAACAAACTTTTGATCTGGATGTTTTCTTCCTCCTTTTGGCGGAACGTTTACAACAGTTCCTTCCAGTAATTTTAACAATGCTTGCTGAACTCCTTCGCCAGAAACATCACGCGTAATAGATGGATTATCACTTTTTCTAGAAATTTTATCGATTTCATCAATAAATACTATTCCTCTTTCAGCTTTTGCTACATCATAATCAGCTGCTTGAAGTAATCTTGTCAAAATACTTTCAACATCTTCACCTACATAACCAGCTTCTGTTAAAACGGTAGCATCAACAATTGCCAATGGAACATCAAGCATTCTTGCTATAGTTTTTGCAACAAGTGTTTTTCCTGTACCAGTTTGACCAACCATGATAATGTTCGATTTTTCAATCTCAACATCTTCATCATGGCTTTGTTGCATCAATCTTTTGTAGTGATTGTATACAGCAACCGCCATAACCTTTTTGGTTTGGTCTTGTCCTATTACATATTCATCAAGAAATTTGCGGATTTCTACTGGTTTTTTCAGAATTAAGTCAGATGCCAATTTTACACTTGCATGTGACTTCAACTCATCCAATACTATTGCATAGGCTTGCTCAATGCATCTATCGCAAATATGAGCGCTGATGCCGGCAATTAATAAATTCGTTTCGGGTTTTTTTCTACCGCAGAACGAACATTCTAAAACTTCTTTTGCCATTTTTGTGGTATTGCAAAATTATTTGTACGCAAATGTACAAAGTTATTTTAAAGTTATGGTATTAATATGGTTTTATTTAACTAATTGATTATCTTCTCAATACCTCATCAATCATTCCATATTCTTTTGCTTCGTCTGCAATCATCCAATAATCTCTTTCGCTATCTTTATATACTTTCTCGAATGTTTGACCAGAATGTTTTGCAATGATTTGGTATAATTCATCTTTCAATTTGAGCATTTCTTTCAAATTAATTTCCATATCAGTAGCAACACCTTGTGCTCCTCCAGAAGGTTGATGTATCATTACACGAGAATGTGGCAAAGCAGATCTTTTACCATCTGCACCAGCACACAGCAAAACTGCTCCCATAGAAGCTGCCATTCCTGTACATATAGTAGCTACATCGGGCTTTATATATTGCATTGTATCATATATTCCAAGTCCTGCATAAACACTTCCACCTGGAGAATTAATGTAGATTTGAATATCTTTTGAAGCATCTACACTTTCTAGGAATAGTAATTGCGCTTGTATGATATTAGCAACATGATCATCTACTCCTGTTCCTAAAAAAATAATTCTATCCATCATTAAACGAGAAAAAACATCTAGTTGAGAAATGTTTAATTGGCGTTCTTCGATGATGTATGGTGTCATGCTACTTACTATTTTGTCGTAATACATACTGTTTACGCCATGTTTTTTTGTAGCAAATTTTTTAAATTCTTTACCAAAGTTCATAGTTTGTTTAGTTTAAAAGTTTAATTTCTAAAAACTTAGCTCTTTCTTGTGGTTATTTTCAAAAAAAAGCGTCAAACTCACAAGGAATTTGACGCTCAAATATAGTGAATTTTCTAATTATATCTCACCATACATGGCTTTGATAAAATCTTCATAATTTACTTCTTTAGATTTTGCTTTTATTTTTTCTTTGAATAATGAAAGCATTTTGCTGCTCATTAATTGCTCTGAAAGTCTTTTTACCTCTTCTTGGTTTGATAATACTCTAGCAACTATACCTTTAACATCATCATCTGTTGGGTTCATTTGACCGAACTGAGCCATTTGTTTTTTAATCAACTCAGATGTATAGTCTTTCAATTCTTCAAAAGTAATTTGCAAATTGTTATCTGCCATTAATTTTCCTTCAATCAATTGATAACGTAAGCCTTTTTCAGATTTGTTGAACTCTTCTTCTGCTTCTTCTGCAGTCATTGGGTTTTCGGTAGCTGTTTGTATCCATTTTTTTAGAAACTCAGCTGGTAAATCAAACTTGGTATTGTCAATCAAAAACTCTGTTACATCGTTTAAGAATTTTTGATCGGCTTGTTGTTCAAATTGTTTTTCAGCATCTTCTTTTATTTTGGCTTTCAATTCATCAACAGATGTAACTACTTTTGGACCAAACAATTTATCGAATAATTCTTGGTCAAGATTTGCTGGTTCGTGAGTCGTAACTTCGTCAATAGTGAAAGTAACTTCAATGTCTAAACCATGAACATCATCGTGACCTATTGCTAGATAATCCATCAATTTGTGATCGTCATCAAAAAGTCCTTTAGTCTTTAATGTTACAACATCGCCAACTTTTTTACCAATGAAACTTTTTGCAGTCTTTTTATCTGCAAAAGCATCCAATGAAATTGTAGTTCTATTGTTTATGCCTTTTTCTTCATTTGAAAATATACCAGAAACATCGTTTCCTTCTTCTACAGTATCTTTAGCAATTAGTTTTCCATACTGTTTTTGAATTCTTGCTACTTGGTCGTTCAACATTTTTTCATCAGCAACAATTTTGTAGCTTGTCAAATTGTTTTTTGCTGATAAGTCAACTGTAAACTCAGGCGAAAGACCCAATTCGAATTCAAATTTATAATCTTCTGTATCCCAATCGAAATCTTCTGTAACTTTTGGTAATGGATTTCCAAGAATGTCTAATTTTTCTTCAACTAAATAATTGTTTAAACTGTCTTGCAATAATTTGTTTACTTCATCAAGCAAAACTGCTTTTCCATATTGTTTTTGAATCAAGCTCATTGGTACTGTTCCTTTTCTAAAACCAGGAATTGAAGCATTTTTTTTGTAATCTGCTAATACTTTTTGAACTTTTTCTGCGTAGTCATTTTTTGAAACTTCAACAGTTACTACTGCATTCAATGCATCTACATTACTTCTTGTAATATTCATTTGGATAAATTTTTTATATACTAAAATTGGGTTGCAAAATTACACTTTTTTTGCAACCCAACCAAGTTTTTAAATTATTGTGTTTTAGTTAATTATTTATTGTCTTTTTAATCGTTGTCGGTTAGTTTATAAACAATAGATTGTGAAAGTGAAAGGATCACACTAAAAAGCAAAGCGGTTAGAAAAGAGTTTACCTCAAATCCATCTACAAAATGGTCGCAAAGAAGAATAATTGATGCATTTATAACCAAATAAAAAAGTCCTAATGTAAAAATTGTTACTGGCAGAGTAAACAATACTATAATTGGCTTAACAAATACATTGAGTAATCCCAAAACTATTGCCACGGTTAAAGCTGTAGTGAATTCATCCACGATTACTCCTTTCATTAGATAGGATATAATCATCACTAAAAAAGCGGTAATTAAAACTCTTAAAATAATTTTCATAGCTGTTCTTTTAAAAAATTAATAGTTTCCTCCAAAAATAATTTTGGGTTTTCGGCATGAAGCCAATGACCAACATTTGGAATTGTTACTAGGTTAAAGTTAGGAAAATGTTTTTGAATATCTGGAATATCTTTATCCAAAATATATCTTGAATTTCCTCCTCTTATAAATAATGTTGGTTTACTAAATACCAAATCCACACTCAATGCATCTCCTATTTTTTCGATTTTTTCATTAAAAACTTTCAAATTAAATCTAAAATCTAGCTGGCCAGGTTCTTTCCAATAAAGATTTTTCATCAAAAACTGTCTTGTGCCAAAATCAGGAATATATGGATATAAAGTTTCTTCTACTTGAGTTCTATCTGGTTTTATGGAAAAATCGACGGCGTTCAATCCTGCTAAAATATCCTGGTGATGTGGCGCATAATATTTTGGACCAATATCAGCTACTATCAATTTTTTTATCAAATCTGGATAAGTTGTAGCCAAAAGCATCGCTACTTTTCCTCCCATTGAGTGTCCAATTATAGATATATTTTTCAATTTATGATATGCACAATACTCAAAAACATCCGAAACCATGAGTTCATAACTAAACTCATCTGAATGAAAACTTCTACCATGGTTTCGCAAATCGAGCATATGAACCTGAAAACCCTCGTTTGCATATTGTGTTCCTAGTGATTTCCAGTTGTCTGACATTCCTAGAAAACCATGAACAATCAACAATGGTTCTCCTTGACCTTCTATTCTAGAGTATAACATATAGATTTTAGATTGTTGATTTTAGACTTTAGATTGCAAAAGGTTTGAAAAATCATAAACCACAGCAATCGTCAATCTTTCATCTTAAATTATTTCAATTTATTTAAATACATATTTACTGTGTTGTCCAAACCAAAGTACAATGCTTCCGAAATTAATGCATGACCTATTGAAACTTCTAAAAGATTTGGAATATTATCTTTAAAAAATTTGATATTATCCAAACTCAAATCGTGTCCAGCGTTAATTCCGAGACCTAATTCATTGGCTAAAACTGCTGCTTTTGTGTATGGCTCAATTCCTTTCTCGTTTCCTAGTGAATATTGATGAGCGAAATTTTCGGTGTAAAGTTCAATTCTATCAGTTCCTGTCTTTTTTGCACCTTCTATCATTTCCAAAACCGGATCAACAAATATTGAAGTTCTCATTCCATTCTTTCTAAACTCTGAAATAACATCTGTCAAATATTCTTGAAATTTGATTGTATCCCAACCAGCAGATGACGTGATTGCCCCAATAGCATCGGGAACCAAAGTTACTTGCGTTGGTTTACATTCAAGAACTAAATCAATAAAATTGTGTTGAGGATTACCTTCTATATTATATTCTGTATAGACAATAGATTTTAAATCTCTAGCATCTTGATAACGAATATGTCTTTCATCAGGTCTTGGATGTATAGTAATTCCATGTGCTCCAAATTTTTGAATATCTGAAGCAACTTTCAATAAATCGGGAACATTTCCTCCACGAGCATTTCGTAACGTGGCTATTTTATTAATATTTACGCTTAATTTTGTCATGAAAATTGATTATTCATTTTTAAAAGCACAAAAATACAAAGTAATATATCCACTATTCTGCTAATTTTTGATTATTTTGCAGTTCAAAATAAAAGCCATTCATGAGAGTACTTTCTGAATACATAAACAATGACCTAAAACCAATTTCTGTCAACGATTTATTGGTTACTGTTCAAGATTTTTTTATGGATGTTCCATATACTCATTTTCCCGTTCTAGAAAATGAAGTATATCTTGGTTGCATTTCGGCAGTAGATGCCGAAACTTTTGATATGAATAAAAAAGTTAGCGATTATAGATATGCTTTTGAAGGTTTTTTTGTTAGAAACAACATGGTTTGGCTTGATGTTTTAGAAGTTTTTGCTCGAAACAATTCAAACATTGTTCCTATACTGAATGAGAACAATCAATACATTGGTTACTACCAAATTACTGATGTAATAAAATTTTTGAATGAAACTCCTTTTCTAAAAGAAACGGGAGGAATTATAGTGGTAGAAAAAGCTGTTATTGATTACTCTATGAGTCAAATAGCTCAAATAGTTGAGAGTAATAACGGTAAATTATTAGGTTTGTTTGTTTCTGAAGCAAATAACGATAAAGTTCAAATAACTGTAAAAACGACTCTCGGAGGAATGAATGACATTATTCAAACTTTTAGAAGATATAATTATGAAATAGTTTCTGAACATAATGAAGACAACTATATAAATAATTTGAAAGAACGCTCCGAATATTTGGATAAATACCTAAATATCTAGTTATGAAAGTAGCCATCTTTGGACAATATTATCAAAATGACACACGTCCTATCATCAAAGATATTTTTGTTTTTTTCAACAAGAATAATGTTGAAATAGTTATTGAAGAACAGTTTTTGAAAATTCTGTATGAAGAAAAAATTGTTGAAAACAAATACAACACTTTTTCTTCGCATCAAGACTTGAACAACACTTTTGATATATTGATAAGCATTGGTGGTGATGGAACAATCCTTCGTGCTGCAACCTATGTTAGAAATAGTGGCATTCCTATTCTTGGGATAAATGCAGGTAGATTAGGGTTTTTAGCAAAAGTTCAAAAAGACAATATTGAAACTTTTCTCAAAATAGTCCTTGAAAAAAAATATACTATTTCAAGTAGAACTTTGCTACACTTATCTAGCAACCCCAGAAACCATGAAATAGACATAGATTTTGCTCTTAATGAAATATCGGTTTCTAGAAAAGATACCACATCAATGATTACCATAGAAACGTATCTTAACGAAGAATACTTGACAACATATTGGGCAGATGGATTAATAATTTCAACACCTACTGGTTCTACAGGATATTCTCTAAGTTGCGGTGGACCAGTATTAATTCCAGAAGTAGAGAGTTTTGTAATAACACCAATAGCTCCGCATAACTTAAACGCAAGGCCATTGGTTATTCCTGATAATACAGAAATACGTTTAAAAGTTTCAGGAAGAGAAGAACAACATCTAGTTTCACTAGATTCACGTTTTATTGTTGTCAACAACAATACCGAACTGATTTTGAAAAAGAACGATTTTAAAATTAATATGGTCGAAATTCCAGAGGAAACCTTCTTAAAAACACTAAGAGGAAAACTACTTTGGGGTGAAGACAAAAGAAATTAAAATTCATTTTTTCAATACTACTTTCCCTTTTTTTTCGTTTTAGCAAAAACAAACCTTATTGTTTCAGATAATTGAGGTAAAGAATATTAACATTTATGTTTCATAAGTGCTGATAATTATTATATTTGCACGCTATTTTCAATTGAATGAGAAAGATTTTTTTTCTGTTTTTTTGCTTATTGACGAATAACTTTTTGAATGCTCAAATTCATGAAATTGGAGTTTTTTTAGGAGGAAGTAATTTTGTTGGTGACGTTGGTAAAACAAGTTATATTTCGCCAAACGAACCAGCTTTTGGGATATTATACAAATGGAACAAAAGCCCTAGGCATTCATATAGAATTTCATACATGCAATCAACAGTTTCAGGAAATGACAAAGATTCCGATGAACCTGCTAGAAGTTTAAGAGGCTATTCTTTTGAAAACAACATAAAAGAATTTTCTATTGGAATGGAATTCAATTTTTTTGATTTCAATTTGCATGAAGAATTAAAAAGAAAGTTTACTCCATACGTATATTCGGGAATAAATTACTTTATTTACAATGAGTTATATGTGTTAAATGGTGAAACAAAAAAGGATTATCAAGAAAGTGAAATTGCTATACCGATAACACTAGGATTAAAATCAAAAATTACTAGTTCATTGGTTTTAGGATTTGAAGTTGGAGCAAGATATACTTTTACTGATAATATTGACGGAAGTCAACCCAAAAATAAAAATTTGGAACCGTTGAAATTTGGAAATGTAAATAGCAACGATTGGTATGTTTTTTCAGGTTTTACACTAACATACACCTTTGGGAACAAGCCTTGCTATTGCGCTGATTAAAAATGGATTTAGAAAAAAATATAGATAAAACAAAATTACCCAAGCATCTTGCCATCATCATGGATGGCAACGGACGTTGGGCAAAACAAAAAGGACTACTTCGTGCATTTGGCCACGAAAATGGCACAAAAGCTGTTCGAACAACAGTGGAAAATTGTGCCAGACTTGGCATAGAAAACCTTACACTTTATGCTTTTTCTACAGAGAATTGGAATAGACCAAAGCTAGAAGTAGATACACTCATGAAACTTTTAATTTCTTCATTGAAAAAGGAATTAGAAACTCTACAAAAAAACGACATCAAGCTAAACGCTATTGGAAGCCTCGAATCGTTACCCGAAAAAGTAAAAAAAGAACTGTTGGCTGTTATTGACAAAACCAAAACCAATAGTAGAATGACATTAACCCTTGCGCTAAGCTATGGCTCAAGAGAAGAATTGCTAAACGCAGTCAAGAAAATAAGTCTTAAAGTTAAAAATAATATAATTTCTCCCGACACTATTGATGAATCAATTATTAATCAGCATCTTTACACGCACAATTTGCCCGATGTCGATTTGGTAATCAGGACAAGTGGCGAGCATAGAATCAGTAATTTTCTGTTATGGCAAATTGCTTATGCAGAGTTTTATTTTACAGAAGTGCTTTGGCCCGATTTTAAAGAACAAGATTTGTATGAAGCTATCATTAGTTATCAAAAAAGAGAAAGAAGATTTGGAAAAACAAGTGAACAAATTAAATAAATTTTCAGTGCAGTTAAATAGTTTTAAAATATTACTTATCCTTGTTTTTCTAGGATGTTCCCAAAGTTTTTATGCACAAGAAGAAAGACTTCCTTTCAATCAAGGTAGGAAATATTTTCTTGCAGGAGTAAATGTAACAGGCAAAATAAGTTATAACGAACAAACAGTAGTTACTTTTTCTGGTTTGGAAAAAGGCCAAGAACTAATAGTTCCAGGAGAAGAAATTAGCAATGCCATAAAAAAGCTAGGCAAACTAGGATTATTTAGTGATATAGATTTTTATGCTTCAAAAATCGAAGGCGACAGCATTTGGATACAACTCAACATCAACGAGTTACCTAAACTTAGTGAAGTAAAAATAAATGGTGTAAAAAAATCTAAAGTTGAAGGATTAATAAAAGACAATGACCTTAAAAAAGGAAAAATTGTCAATGAAAACCTTATAACAACTACCAAAAATTACATCGAAAACAAATATAAAAAAGAAGGTTATTTCAATACCAAAGTTTTCATAAGAACAGAACCTGACACGATTGAAGGAAATAATGTTCGAATGCTTATAAACATTGACAAAGATTCTAAACTAAAAATTGCCAAAATAGACTTTGAAGGTAACGAGAAATTCTCAGACAAAAAACTGAGAAAAGCTATGAAAAACACCAAGGTTATTAATCCAATTAGAATCTTCAAAGCCTCAAAATTTGTAAAAGATAAATATAAAGAAGACTTAGTTTCAGTTGTTGATAAATACAAAGAAAAAGGATTTAGAGATGCTCGTGTAATTTCGGATTCTGTTTTTTTAACACCAAAAAAAGATAAAATAGCCATCAACATCAAAGTTGAAGAAGGTAAAAAATATTATTTTGGAAACATAAAATTCCTAGGTAACTCTGTGTATTCAGACCAAATGTTATCAAGAATTTTAGGCATCAAAAAAGGAGATACTTACAATGGTGTTTTACTCGAGAAAAGAATTTCAGACAAAACAAAACCCGATGGTGATGATTTGACAAATCTTTACCAAAACAATGGATATTTATTCTCTAACATCAATGCTGTAGAAGTAAAAACAGCCAATGATACTATTGATTTTGAAATTAGAATAACTGAAGGTCCAGTTGCCTATTTCAACAATATTACGGTTGTTGGTAACGACAAAACACACGACCACGTAATCTACAGAGAATTGAGAACTCATCCTGGCGAAAAATATAGCAAAGAAGATTTAGTAAGAACCGTTAGAGAGATTGGTCAACTAGGTTTCTTTGATCCTGAGGCAATAGATCCAAAATTTAAAAATGTTGATCCCGCAGCAGGAACAGTGGATATTGAGTATAATTTAGTTGAAAAAGGTTCTAGCCAAATTGAACTTCAAGGAGGTTATGGTGGTGGAGGTTTTATCGGTACACTTGGTTTATCGTTCAACAATTTTTCGTTAAGAGGTATATTTGACAAAGATGCCTACAAACCACTACCGATGGGTGATGGACAAAAGGTGTCGCTTAGAGCACAAGCAAGTACATATTTCCAAACGTATAGTTTATCGTTCTCAGAACCTTGGTTTGGAGGAAAAAAACCTGTTCAGTTTTCTACATCATTATCCCACAGTAAACAATATTTATATACAGGATATACGAGCAGTGTAAACAAATCAAAAAGTTTTAATATCACTTCATTATCGGTTGGTTTAGCAAAAAGATTATCTGTGCCAGATGATTACTTTGTCTTGTCAAACTCTTTGAGTTTCCAATACTATGATTTGAATAACTATAATACTGGTTTATTCACTTTTGGAAATGGAGCATCAAGAAATTTAGCAATGACCGTTGGTCTTACTAGAAACAATAAAGGTGTAAACCCAATATTCCCAACTTCGGGTTCAGAATTTAGTATCTCCGCAAAATTTACCGCGCCATATTCTTTATTCAACGGAATAAATTATGGGGATTTAGAAAATCAAGAAGCCTACAAAATGAAGTATATTAATACTACAGATTTTACACCGATACCAAATGATGATGGAAATTTACCACAACTTGGAGTAGATTATGTAAAATATGGAACAAACAGTAATGGACAAACAGGTTATTACAAAGTTGATTCATATGTAGATGCTGACGTGAATCAAGGAAAAGTTGACCAAGAAAAATTCAAATGGCTTGAGTATTACAAAGTAAAGTTTAAAGCTGATTGGTACACAAAATTAATGGGAACTCAACAAAAAGCATTAGTTCTAAGAGCTTTAGGAGAATTTGGTTTCCTTGGCGCATACAACAACGACAGAGGAATTGTTCCTTTTGAAAGATTCTTCCTTGGTGGTGATGGTCTAGCAAACTTTGCACTCGATGGTAGAGAAGTTATCCAGTTGCGTGGTTATCCTAACCAATCATTATCTTCAACAGATGGTGGAACTATCTATAATAAATTTTCGTTGGAGCTAAGATATCCATTAACACTCAAAGCTGCTGCCTCTATTTATGCATTAACATTCTTAGAAGCTGGAGCATCATTTAATAAATTTAGCGAATACAATCCATTTAGTCTTCAGCGTTCAGCAGGATTTGGTCTAAGGGTATTTATGCCTGCATTTGGTCTTTTGGGTATTGACTTCGGACATGGCTTTGATGCAGTTCCAGGTTATACTGGAAAA
This sequence comes from Flavobacterium lutivivi, assembly GCF_014642275.1. GTDB lineage: Bacteria > Bacteroidota > Bacteroidia > Flavobacteriales > Flavobacteriaceae > Flavobacterium > Flavobacterium lutivivi. The sequence continues at coordinate 4,203 of NZ_BMIM01000001.1, read as the reverse complement.
AATGGATGGGAAACACATTTTATAATTGGTCAACAATTTTAATTATATTTGATAACTATTTAACAAACCAATCAAGTATGAAAAAATATTTTGCATTATCGTTTTTATTTGTCTTGATGACAATTTTTGAGGCAAAATCTCAATCAAGAGGAATTAGAATTGGTTATATCGATATGGAATATATCCTAGAACATGTTCCAGATTATACTGAAGCCAAAAGCCAATTGGAACAAAAAGCTCAAAAATGGAAGCAAGATATTGAAACCAAAAAAGTTGAAATTGCAAAATTAAAAGATGCTCTAAAAACAGAGAAAGCTCTTTTAACCAAAGAATTGATTGAAGAAAGAGAAGAAGAAATTGCATTCCAAGAAAGCGAATTATTAGATTTTCAACAAAAGAAATTTGGTCCAAATGGTGAACTCATGACGCAAAAAGCAGTTTTAGTAAAACCTATTCAAGACCAAGTTTTTAATGCTGTTCAAGACATTGCTGAACTTAAAAAGTTTGATTATGTTTTTGATAAATCATCAGATTTGACTATGCTTTTTGCTGCCAAAAGACATGATATTAGCGACCAAGTTGTTCGTTCAATAACAAGAGCTGAAAAAAGAGAACAGCTATCAAAAAAACAAATAAAAGAACAAGAAGCTAAGGAATATGAAGAAAATCTTGAGGATGAAAATCCTGCTTTAGCTGCCAGAAGAAAAGCTCTCGAAGAGAAAAAAGCAGCAAGAGAAAAACTTGTTCAAGATAGAAAAGCGGCTGCTGAAGCAAGAAAAAAAGAGCTTGAAGACAAAAGAAAAGAAAACTCTGAAAATAATGCTTCTAAAAAAACTGGCACGATTAGTGATAAAGATAAAACATCAGAAGAAACAAAATCTGAAACTACAGAAGAAAAGGAATCTGAAAAAGACACAACAAATTCTGTAAAAGATGAAAAAGCAGCTGCGAGAGCAAAAGCATTAGAAGATAGAAAAAAAGCTTTGGAAGATAGAAAAAAGAAAATTTTAGAAGACAGAGAAGCAGCTAAAAAAGCTAAAGAAGAAAAGAAACAAGAAACAAAACAAGAATAATAAATTAATTAATAAACACTTTTAAAAATGAGAAGATTGAAATCATTACTATTGGCTGCAGTATTGTTTGTAGGAGCTAGCCAAACTATTAATGCACAAGCTAAAACTGCACATGTAGATGTAAATGAAATTATTTCAAAAATGCCTGCAATGTTAGATGCTCAAAAACAATTGGAAAAACTAAGCGCAACATATGACGCTGAATATAAAACAATGGCTGAAGAGTATCAAAATAAAATAAAAAAATATGAGCAAGAGGCTTCTACTGTAACTGATGCAGTAAATCAAACACGTCAAACTGAAGTTCAAGATTTAGTAAAAAGAATTACAGATTATAGAGATAACGCTCAAAAAGAACTTCAAAAGAAAGAATCTGACTTAGTAAAACCATTAATGGATAAAATCAAAGCTTCTATTCAAAAAGTTGGAAAAGCAAAAGGATATCAATATGTTTTAAATGTAGCTGACTTACTTTTAGCAGATGGTCCAGATATTACAGCTGATGTAAAAAAAGATTTAGGTTTCTAAAAAAAAATATACTTTACTTGAAAAACTGTTCAATTCCTTTGAACAGTTTTTTTTATTTTTGTTACTATGGCAAACAATAATCCTATAGGGCTTTTTGACTCAGGTATCGGAGGAACATCTATTTGGAGAGAAATTAACGAACTTCTTCCAAACGAGAATACAATTTATCTCGCTGACAGCAAAAACGCTCCGTATGGACAAAAAAGCAAAGAAGAAATTATAGCTTTGAGCATAAAAAACACTGAATTTCTTCTTGAGCAAAATTGTAAAATTATTGTTGTGGCTTGTAACACAGCAACAACAAATGCCATTAAAGAATTAAGAGCCAAATATAAAGTTCCTTTCATAGGCATTGAACCAGCTATAAAACCAGCAGCACTCAATTCCAAAACTCATACTATAGGAATTCTCGCTACAAAAGGAACATTGAATAGTGAACTATTTCATGAAACATCAAGAAAATTTCAGGATATAAAAATTATTGAGCAGATTGGTTATAATTTAGTTCCGCTTATAGAAAATGGGGAAATTAATTCTGCTGAAATGAATTCATTACTGCATCAATATTTAAAGCCAATGGTTGAGGCTAATATCGATTATTTGGTGCTAGGATGTAGTCATTACCCTTATCTTATTCCACAAATAAAAAAAATCCTGCCTAAAAGGATAAAAATAATAGATTCTGGCGAAGCAGTAGCTCGACAAACAAAAAAAGTTTTAGAAGAGAATAATACCCTAAACCTTAGCAATAAAAAAGGGGAAACAATTTTTTACACAAACAGCGACTCAAAAGTTCTTAAAACAATTCTAAATGGAAATTTTGAAGTAATTGAAAAAGATTTTTAGTTATCTTCTTTGAACCAACTTGAATACATTACATAATTATTAGAAATTCTATCAATTTCTCCCGCAAAATCTGATTGATTAATTTCTTTAACTTTTTTTGCAGGAACACCAGCATAAATCGTCCCAGATTCTACAACTGTGTTTTGAGTAACTACAGAACCAGCTGCAATAATTGAATTGCTTTCAATTACACAATTGTCCATCACAATAGCTCCCATTCCTATAAGCACATTGTCTTTTATTGTGCAACCATGTACAATAGCATTATGTCCAATAGAAACATTATTGCCAATTATTGTGGGATGTTTTTGATAAGTGCAATGAATAATTGCACCATCTTGTATATTTACTTTATTGCCAATTTTTATAAAATGAACATCACCTCGAACCACAGCATTGAACCAAATACTACATTGACTTCCTAATGTTACATCTCCAACGATTGTTGCATTTTCGGCAACATAACAGTCATTAGGTATAATTGGAGACTTTCCGTTTACAGATTTTATCATAAAAAAAGTGTCCCGAAAAATCGGGACATATTAAAATATTAATTAATAGCAGGACAATTACAATGATACTTTTCTGGTTTACAGAATAGATTAATTCCTAGAGTAATTTGATGAAAACCTCCAGAGTCAAATTTAACATCTCCCATTAGATGTGAGTATGTATATGAAAACATAAAATTCTTAACATTAACACCCAAAATTGGGGTAATGTATTGTAACTTTTGGTCACCAACAGAATTTCCTTCAATAAACTGTGCGCCATCCAAACTTCTTCTATATGACAATCCACCCCAAACTCTACCAAAATCTAATTCTTTGAATGCTTTTAAATTCAAATCAACTGTTTTTTCTTGAGTTTGAGTTACCAATTGAAACATAAATGAAGGTTCCCACATTATAGTTTCCGCATCGCCAAATGTATATCCAGCATTCAGAATAAATCTTCTAAGATTTACTGGTTCTCTATCAGTATATAACTTTCTATCACTTGCTAATGCGTTTTTTACTGTAGCATGAACATAAAAATCTAAAAAATTATATGATGCTCCTATATCCATGTTAAAATAAGAAGCACTTTGAACAATACCATAAACTGCAGGATCAAAACCATTTTCTAATTCAAAATCTGTTTCGTCCAATTGGCTTTGAATAAACCCAGCACTCATACCGAAAGACAATTGATTTAAATCTACATTATCCCTTGAAAACATAATATGATGAGCATAGGTCAACTTTAAACCTTTTTGAGAATGGTATCCATTTTTATCATTAAAAACAATAGCTCCCAAACCTGATCTTTCGCCTACAGCACCATTGATACTTAATGTTTGCAAAGCTGGTGCATCTTGCTGTCCAAACCATTGTTGTCTTGCCGTAAGTCTTACTTTGGTACAACTGGCAGCTCCGGCCATCGAAGGATGCAGCAGATAGTAATTATCAGAAAGATAATCTGAATAAACTGGTAATCCTTCTTGTGAGTAAACAGAAATTGTGGTTAAAAAAACCGTTAATGCTAAGTAAAATCTTCTTAAATTCATTTTGTATTATCTTTTTAATGAGAAATGGGCTTTAAACTCTTTAATCTGACCTTGTTCTTCATATTCTACCAAGAACCAACAATCCGTTGATGGCATCAAGGCTCCGTTGAATGTGCCGTCCCAACCATCGCCTGTCGAACTTATTTGTTTCAACAGTTTTCCATAGCGGTCAAATATATAAATTTTTGCGCTTGGTTGGTTACCTAA